>NZ_QYTV02000020.1 GCF_003605385.1 Siminovitchia acidinfaciens
CATTGTTCATATTAAGATTAAGTCCTCGATCGATTAGTATCCGTCAGCTCCATGTGTCGCCACACTTCCACACCGGACCTATCTACCTGATCGTCTTTCAGGGATCTTACCTGCCTGGCAAGCCAGGCAATGGGAAATCTCATCTTGAGGGGGGCTTCATGCTTAGATGCTTTCAGCACTTATCCCTGCCGCACATAGCTACCCAGCGATGCCTTTGGCAAGACAACTGGTACACCAGCGGTGCGTCCATCCCGGTCCTCTCGTACTAAGGACAGCTCCTCTCAAATTTCCTGCGCCCGCGACGGATAGGGACCGAACTGTCTCACGACGTTCTGAACCCAGCTCGCGTACCGCTTTAATGGGCGAACAGCCCAACCCTTGGGACCGACTACAGCCCCAGGATGCGATGAGCCGACATCGAGGTGCCAAACCTCCCCGTCGATGTGAACTCTTGGGGGAGATAAGCCTGTTATCCCCGGGGTAGCTTTTATCCGTTGAGCGATGGCCCTTCCATGCGGAACCACCGGATCACTAAGCCCGACTTTCGTCCCTGCTCGACTTGTAGGTCTCGCAGTCAAGCTCCCTTATGCCTTTGCACTCTGCGAATGATTTCCAACCATTCTGAGGGAACCTTTGGGCGCCTCCGTTACTCTTTAGGAGGCGACCGCCCCAGTCAAACTGCCTGCCTGACACTGTCTCCCACCCGGATCACGGGTGCGGGTTAGACGGTCCATACAGCCAGGGTAGTATCCCACCGTTGCCTCCACCGAAGCTGGCGCTCCGGTTTCCAAGGCTCCTACCTATCCTGTACAAGCTGCACAGACAGTCAATATCAGGGTGCAGTAAAGCTCCACGGGGTCTTTCCGTCCTGTCGCGGGTAATGCGCATCTTCACGCATAGTATAATTTCACCGAGTCTCTCGTTGAGACAGTGCCCAGATCGTTGCGCCTTTCGTGCGGGTCGGAACTTACCCGACAAGGAATTTCGCTACCTTAGGACCGTTATAGTTACGGCCGCCGTTTACTGGGGCTTCAATTCGGACCTTCGCTTGCGCTAAGCCCTCCTCTTAACCTTCCAGCACCGGGCAGGCGTCAGCCCCTATACTTCGCCTTGCGGCTTCGCAGAGACCTGTGTTTTTGCTAAACAGTCGCCTGGGCCTATTCACTGCGGCTCCTCAGGGCTTGCACCCCAAAGAGCACCCCTTCTCCCGAAGTTACGGGGTCATTTTGCCGAGTTCCTTAACGAGAGTTCTCTCGATCACCTTAGGATTCTCTCCTCGCCTACCTGTGTCGGTTTGCGGTACGGGCGCCTGTTTCCTCGCTAGAGGCTTTTCTTGGCAGTGTGGAATCAGGAACTTCGGTACTAAATTTCCCTCGCCATCACAGCTCAGCCTTATGGCAAGCGGATTTGCCTACTTGCCAGCCTAACTGCTTGGACGCGCTAATCCAACAGCGCGCTTACCCTATCCTACTGCGTCCCCCCTTCACTCAAATGGAAACGAGGCGGTACAGGAATATCAACCTGTTGTCCATCGCCTACGCCTTTCGGCCTCGGCTTAGGTCCCGACTAACCCTGAGCGGACGAGCCTTCCTCAGGAAACCTTAGGCATTCGGTGGAAGGGATTCTCACCCTTCTTTCGCTACTCATACCGGCATTCTCACTTCCAAGCGCTCCACCATTCCTTACGGAATGACTTCACAGCCCTTGGAACGCTCTCCTACCATTGTCTAAAGACAATCCACAGCTTCGGTGATACGTTTAGCCCCGGTACATTTTCGGCGCAGAGTCACTCGACCAGTGAGCTATTACGCACTCTTTGAATGGTGGCTGCTTCTAAGCCAACATCCTGGTTNCGCACTCTTTGAATGGTGGCTGCTTCTAAGCCAACATCCTGGTTGTCTAAGCAACTCCACATCCTTTTCCACTTAACGTATACTTGGGGACCTTAGCTGGCGGTCTGGGTTGTTTCCCTCTCGACTACGGATCTTATCACTCGCAGTCTGACTCCCAAGGATGAGTATCTGGCATTCGGAGTTTGTCTGAATTCGGTAACCCGATGAGGGCCCCTAGTCCAAACAGTGCTCTACCTCCAATACTCTTACCTTGAGGCTAGCCCTAAAGCTATTTCGGAGAGAACCAGCTATCTCCAGGTTCGATTGGAATTTCACCCCTACCCACACCTCATCCCCGCATTTTTCAACATACGTGGGTTCGGGCCTCCAGTCAGTGTTACCTGACCTTCACCCTGGACATGGGTAGATCACCTGGTTTCGGGTCTGCGACCTCATACTCATACGCCCTATTCAGACTCGCTTTCGCTGCGGCTCCGCCTCTTCAGCTTAACCTTGCATGAAATCGCAACTCGCCGGTTCATTCTACAAAAGGCACGCCATCACACTTATAGTGCTCTGACTACTTGTAGGCACACGGTTTCAGGATCTATTTCACTCCCCTTCCGGGGTGCTTTTCACCTTTCCCTCACGGTACTGGTTCACTATCGGTCACTAGGGAGTATTTAGCCTTGGGAGATGGTCCTCCCGGATTCCGACGGGATTCCTCGTGTCCCGCCGTACTCAGGATCCACTCTGGAGGGAATGAAGTGCCGATTACAGGGCTGTTACCTTCTCTGGCGGGCCTTTCCAGGCCGCTTCGCCTACCACATTCCTTTGTAACTCCGTATAGAGTGTCCTACAACCCCAGAAGGCAAGCCTTCTGGTTTGGGCTCTTCCCGTTTCGCTCGCCGCTACTTGGGGAATCGAATTTTCTTTCTCTTCCTCCGGGTACTAAGATGTTTCAGTTCCCCGGGTCTGCCTTCCTGCACCTATGTATTCAGTACAGGATACTGCCCCATTACTGGCAGTGGGTTTCCCCATTCGGAAATCTCCGGATCCAAGCTTGCTTACAGCTCCCCGGAGCATATCGGTGTTCGTTCCGTCCTTCATCGGCTCCTAGTGCCAAGGCATCCACCGTGCGCCCTTTGTAACTTAATCTTTACGGTCGTCGATAAGCTTCGCATTTCTTTGTCGGCTGCCCTCTCTCACATCCTCACGCACTTCAGTGCGCTCCGGTGTTCGTTCGGTTGCCTCCTCGAACTGCTCGCTTCTCGCCAACCTTGGGTTGAGTGCTACACTCAAAACCACCAAAGGTTTTATTGCACATCTTATGGAAAGTTCCATAAGGTGAACGATTCTCGGTTTGTTTCTTCTCTTACTTATCTGGTTTTCAAAGAACGAATATTACAGAGAGTTTGACCTCTCAAAAC
>NZ_QYTV02000021.1 GCF_003605385.1 Siminovitchia acidinfaciens
AAAAGATCAACCTAAAGGTTTTACACATTTCTTATGGTGCTCCGTAATTGGATCATCCATAAGGTGAACGATTCTCGGTTTGTTTCTTCTCTTACTTATCTGGTTTTCAAAGAACGAATATGCTCTATGCGGCATTGGCCGCGAAAGTACACATGGTGGAGCCTAGCGGGATCGAACCGCTGACCTCCTGCGTGCAAAGCAGGCGCTCTCCCAGCTGAGCTAAGGCCCCTAAAAATAGAAAAACCACATATTTAATAAACCAAATGTGGGATGGTGGGCCTGAGTGGACTCGAANTAAAAATAGAAAAACCACATATTTAATAAACCAAATGTGGGATGGTGGGCCTGAGTGGACTCGAACCACCGACCTCACGCTTATCAGGCGTGCGCTCTAACCAGCTGAGCTACAGGCCCACTTGGATTTATATAAAAGAGTTTGACCTCTCAAAACTGAACGAAACGAAAACGTCATTTCTCATTGACTCGCAGTCAATGTAGATTCCTTAGAAAGGAGGTGATCCAGCCGCACCTTCCGATACGGCTACCTTGTTACGACTTCACCCCAATCATCTGTCCCACCTTCGGCGGCTGGCTCCCAGAAGGGTTACCCCACCGACTTCGGGTGTTACAAACTCTCGTGGTGTGACGGGCGGTGTGTACAAGGCCCGGGAACGTATTCACCGCGGCATGCTGATCCGCGATTACTAGCGATTCCGGCTTCATGCAGGCGAGTTGCAGCCTGCAATCCGAACTGAGAATGGTTTTAAGGGATTCGCTGAACCTCGCGGTCTCGCTGCCCTCTGTACCATCCATTGTAGCACGTGTGTAGCCCAGGTCATAAGGGGCATGATGATTTGACGTCATCCCCACCTTCCTCCGGTTTGTCACCGGCAGTCACCTTAGAGTGCCCAACTAAATGCTGGCAACTAAGATCAAGGGTTGCGCTCGTTGCGGGACTTAACCCAACATCTCACGACACGAGCTGACGACAACCATGCACCACCTGTCACCGCTGTCCCCGAAGGGAAAGGCACATCTCTGCACCGGTCAGCGGGATGTCAAGACCTGGTAAGGTTCTTCGCGTTGCTTCGAATTAAACCACATGCTCCACCGCTTGTGCGGGCCCCCGTCAATTCCTTTGAGTTTCAGCCTTGCGGCCGTACTCCCCAGGCGGAGTGCTTAATGCGTTTGCTGCAGCACTAAGGGGCGGAAACCCCCTAACACTTAGCACTCATCGTTTACGGCGTGGAATACCAGGGTATCTAATCCTGTTCTCTCCCCACGCTTTCGCGCCTCAGCGTCAGTTACAGACCAAAGAGCCGCCTTCGCCACTGGTGTTCCTCCACATCTCTACGCATTTCACCGCTACACGTGGAATTCCGCTCTTCTCTTCTGCACTCAAGCCTCCCAGTTTCCAATGACCCTCCACGGTTGAGCCGTGGGCTTTCACATCAGACTTAAGAAGCCGCCTGCGCGCGCTTTACGCCCAATAATTCCGGACAACGCTTGCCACCTACGTATTACCGCGGCTGCTGGCACGTAGTTAGCCGTGGCTTTCTGGTCAGGTACCGTCAAGGCACCATCAGTTAAATGATGCTTGTTCTTCCCTGATAACAGAGTTTTACGACCCGAAGGCCTTCGTCACTCACGCGGCGTTGCTCCGTCAGACTTTCGTCCATTGCGGAAGATTCCCTACTGCTGCCTCCCGTAGGAGTCTGGGCCGTGTCTCAGTCCCAGTGTGGCCGATCACCCTCTCAGGTCGGCTACGCATCGTCGCCTTGGTAGGCCGTTACCCCACCAACTAGCTAATGCGCCGCGGGCCCATCTGTAAGTGACAGCAAAACCGTCTTTCAACCTCTTCCCATGCGAGAAAAGAAGTTATCCGGTATTAGCCCCGGTTTCCCGGAGTTATCCCAGTCTTACAGGCAGGTTGCCCACGTGTTACTCACCCGTCCGCCGCTGAATCCAAGGAGCAAGCTCCTCTTCATCCGCTCGACTTGCATGTATTAGGCACGCCGCCAGCGTTCGTCCTGAGCCAGGATCAAACTCTCATAAAAGTTTGTTTAGCTCATAAAGCTGGCAATGGTTCAAAACCATTGTTACATCAAATTATTGACGTTTCGTTTCGTTCAGTTT
>NZ_QYTV02000022.1 GCF_003605385.1 Siminovitchia acidinfaciens
CATTGTTCATATTAAGATTAAGTCCTCGATCGATTAGTATCCGTCAGCTCCATGTGTCGCCACACTTCCACACCGGACCTATCTACCTGATCGTCTTTCAGGGATCTTACCTGCCTGGCAAGCCAGGCAATGGGAAATCTCATCTTGAGGGGGGCTTCATGCTTAGATGCTTTCAGCACTTATCCCTGCCGCACATAGCTACCCAGCGATGCCTTTGGCAAGACAACTGGTACACCAGCGGTGCGTCCATCCCGGTCCTCTCGTACTAAGGACAGCTCCTCTCAAATTTCCTGCGCCCGCGACGGATAGGGACCGAACTGTCTCACGACGTTCTGAACCCAGCTCGCGTACCGCTTTAATGGGCGAACAGCCCAACCCTTGGGACCGACTACAGCCCCAGGATGCGATGAGCCGACATCGAGGTGCCAAACCTCCCCGTCGATGTGAACTCTTGGGGGAGATAAGCCTGTTATCCCCGGGGTAGCTTTTATCCGTTGAGCGATGGCCCTTCCATGCGGAACCACCGGATCACTAAGCCCGACTTTCGTCCCTGCTCGACTTGTAGGTCTCGCAGTCAAGCTCCCTTATGCCTTTGCACTCTGCGAATGATTTCCAACCATTCTGAGGGAACCTTTGGGCGCCTCCGTTACTCTTTAGGAGGCGACCGCCCCAGTCAAACTGCCTGCCTGACACTGTCTCCCACCCGGATCACGGGTGCGGGTTAGACGGTCCATACAGCCAGGGTAGTATCCCACCGTTGCCTCCACCGAAGCTGGCGCTCCGGTTTCCAAGGCTCCTACCTATCCTGTACAAGCTGCACAGACAGTCAATATCAGGGTGCAGTAAAGCTCCACGGGGTCTTTCCGTCCTGTCGCGGGTAATGCGCATCTTCACGCATAGTATAATTTCACCGAGTCTCTCGTTGAGACAGTGCCCAGATCGTTGCGCCTTTCGTGCGGGTCGGAACTTACCCGACAAGGAATTTCGCTACCTTAGGACCGTTATAGTTACGGCCGCCGTTTACTGGGGCTTCAATTCGGACCTTCGCTTGCGCTAAGCCCTCCTCTTAACCTTCCAGCACCGGGCAGGCGTCAGCCCCTATACTTCGCCTTGCGGCTTCGCAGAGACCTGTGTTTTTGCTAAACAGTCGCCTGGGCCTATTCACTGCGGCTCCTCAGGGCTTGCACCCCAAAGAGCACCCCTTCTCCCGAAGTTACGGGGTCATTTTGCCGAGTTCCTTAACGAGAGTTCTCTCGATCACCTTAGGATTCTCTCCTCGCCTACCTGTGTCGGTTTGCGGTACGGGCGCCTGTTTCCTCGCTAGAGGCTTTTCTTGGCAGTGTGGAATCAGGAACTTCGGTACTAAATTTCCCTCGCCATCACAGCTCAGCCTTATGGCAAGCGGATTTGCCTACTTGCCAGCCTAACTGCTTGGACGCGCTAATCCAACAGCGCGCTTACCCTATCCTACTGCGTCCCCCCTTCACTCAAATGGAAACGAGGCGGTACAGGAATATCAACCTGTTGTCCATCGCCTACGCCTTTCGGCCTCGGCTTAGGTCCCGACTAACCCTGAGCGGACGAGCCTTCCTCAGGAAACCTTAGGCATTCGGTGGAAGGGATTCTCACCCTTCTTTCGCTACTCATACCGGCATTCTCACTTCCAAGCGCTCCACCATTCCTTACGGAATGACTTCACAGCCCTTGGAACGCTCTCCTACCATTGTCTAAAG
>NZ_QYTV02000023.1 GCF_003605385.1 Siminovitchia acidinfaciens
TAAAATGTACCCTTTGTAAAGGACATTTTTGAAAAAGGTCATGCCGCATGGAGAAGATGATTTCTGTATTGTACAGGAGTCATCTTCTTTAAGTTCCATTGGTACCTAAAATTGTTATAGTACGTCATATATTTTTTGATTTCTCTTTTAAGTTCGTCCAGCGTATTACACGTCTTTATATAGGCTTCATCTTTAAAGTGACCAAAGAAAGACTCTTGGGGAGCGTTATCCCAACAGTTTCCTCTTCTTGACATTGATTGTCCAAGTCCCAGTTTTCTTACGTGTTTCTGAAAGGTTGGACTTGTATAATGCACTCCTTGATCAGAGTGAATAAAAGCTCCTTCTGTAAACATTACTTGTTTATTCTTCATTAACTTTACTAATGTATCTGTAGCCAAATCTAACGTCATTCTACTGGACACATTATAGGCGAGTATTTCATTCGTTGAACTGTCTTTAATGGTGGACAAATAAGCCTTCTGTCCATTACCGTAATATAAATATGTAATATCAGTGAGTAGTACTTTTCCTGGAATTCCTTGTTTAAACTCTCGGTTTAATAAATTGGGCAACACAGTGTGTTCTTGAGTTGCTTTTAACATTTTCTTGTAAGGATTGGCTCTTCTAATAGGACATACAATTTTGTATTTCTTCATCACTCTTCGAATTCGTTTCAAATTGTAAGTAATTTGAAATTGTCCTTCTAATGTCATCTTTATCTGGCGCGCACCCTTTTTACGGCGTTTAAAATTAAAAGCCTTTAAAATATTTTCTTTAATGATCAAGTCTTCTTTTTCTCGTTTCTCTCTTCTTTCCTGAGACTCTGAAGAAAAATAGTTATAATAACCTGAGCGCGAGATCCCCGAAATTTCGCATAAGAAACTTACCATCTTTTTGAGTTCGTACTTTTCGATTACTGAACATATTAAAAGAAACCTCTGCTCAGCAGAAACTCTTACTCGTTCCTCTCCAGCCCCCTTTCCATCATCTCTAACTTTTTTAGTAACTCATTCTCAGCTCTCAACAATTGAATTTGAGCTTCTAATCTAGCATTCTTTTCTTCTAGAGAAAGCTCTTTCTTAGTGGGTCTCCCCGAATTTTCTCTACGCGTATCTCTAAGTCCCAATACACCTGATTTATTATAAGCAGTACGCCATCTAGAGGCAGCCCTTTGTACTCTTACAATACCAATAACTTCAATATTAAAACCATTCTCCTCGAATATCTGTCTTGGCAATTTTCCATTTTCATTTTCCGCTATAAAAATCCTCTTAAATTCGTCTGTATATGTAACAGCCTTTGAACTTACGGATTTAACATATCGATTATTAGATAGTATTTCTATTTCTGTCTCAGTAAAGTGTTTTTTTGACATTTAAATGTTCTCCGATTCCCCATTTTTTTCATTATACATAAAAGTACCCTATAGAGCAGACCTTTTTTAAGTGTCTACTCTATAGGGTACATTTTAA
>NZ_QYTV02000024.1 GCF_003605385.1 Siminovitchia acidinfaciens
TATCACCTGCAGGGATTTCTCCTTGTACAAATTAGCTACCTACCAATCACAATCTTCATGCTCATGTCTGCGTCGGCGTTCTCTACATCTGCACTCAAATTCACGCCTGCGCTCTCTTTCGCGCTCTTCACGCACTTCGCGGCATTCACAAATCAACCGCCTTCTCCGTCTTTCTCTTTCTCCACCTACAAAATCATCTTCAAATTCAAAGCCCATACTTCGCACCTCCTGAACATCCGTATTAAGCCGGCCGACTCTTTAATAATATATTGGAGCATGTCGAATTCGATTGGACAGAATGTCTGGTAGAAACGAGGATTTTAATTAAGTAAAAATAGGCTGTTAACCTATTGTAGTATCTCTGATATCACAGTAAACTC
>NZ_QYTV02000025.1 GCF_003605385.1 Siminovitchia acidinfaciens
GAGTCTGACACGGAACAGGAAAGCACCAAGGATTTGGTTATCTTCAGGATGAAGATTTGGTTACTTAGGATGAGTGATCAAGCATGGAGCGTAAGGACATTGTAGGGATACGACAGTTGATAGGACATTAACTGCAACGGATTGGCAATGGACACCTTTAGGATAAAGGTTAGGAACAACATCAGGATGATGTAAAGGACACCGCTCACGGAACAAGTGATGTGCGCTAACGAGGATTGTTAGCTTTCAGGACGATAGGACACCGCTAGGACGGCGAAGTAAAGGAAAGAGCTGAAGGATTACAGCCACTATTATGGACGATGCATGGAGCATTAATTAGTAGCCGGACTGCTGCGAGTAAGACCC
>NZ_QYTV02000026.1 GCF_003605385.1 Siminovitchia acidinfaciens
CTGGATTCGACGGGATTTGCGAAACCCAAGGTGCATGCCGAGGGGCGGTTGGCCTCGTAAAAAGCCGCAAAAAATAGTCGCAAACGACGAAAACTACGCTTTAGCAGCTTAATAACCTGCTTAGAGCCCTCTCTCCCTAGCCTCCGCTCTTAGGACGGGGATCAAGAGAGGTCAAACCCAAAAGAGATCGCGTGGAAGCCCTGCCTGGGGTTGAAGCGTTAAAACTTAATCAGGCTAGTTTGTTAGTGGCGTGTCCGTCCGCAGCTGGCAAGCGAATGTAAAGACTGACTAAGCATGTAGTACCGAGGATGTAGGAATTTCGGACGCGGGTTCAACTCCCGCCAGCTCCACCC
>NZ_QYTV02000027.1 GCF_003605385.1 Siminovitchia acidinfaciens
GTGCTCCATGCATCTAATCCATGATAGTGTGCTGTTATCCTTCAGCGTATTCCTTTCGTCGCCTTCCTAGCGGTGTCCTTGATCTTATCCTGATCTGCCAACAATCCTCGTTAGCGCGCGTCACTTGTTCCTTGAGCGGTGTCCCTTACATCATCCTGATGTTCAGTCCTTTCCTCGTCCAGAGGTGTCCATTGTCTTTCCTTAGTAGCAACCTTCCTAGTTACTATTGCGTCCATTCAATGTCCAATTTCGCTATCCGTGCCGATTATTCATCCTGAGTAATCGAATCTTCATCCTGAAGATAACCAAGTCCTTGGTGTTTTCCTGTTCCGTGTCAG
>NZ_QYTV02000028.1 GCF_003605385.1 Siminovitchia acidinfaciens
AGAAGAAACAGATCTTCTGGAACGCTGAATAGGTATCGCTCAGGAGAGGATAACCTTGAAGGCACACAATTGAACTGATTTATTACTACGTCCCAGCGTTATGAGAACCCGAGGAGTAGAGGATAAATCCCTTAGTCGGCAGCGATCGAACACACACTCGATCCGTGCAAACTCACGACTAAGACTATTGCTTACTAAAAGGATAGCATTATGAGAACTGTAGATTTCACTCCACTATACCGCAATGCAATTGGCTTCGATCGTCTATTTAACATGATGGAAGCGAACACATCGAAGAACTCTTCTGGCGGTTACCCTCCATACAATATCGAGC
>NZ_QYTV02000029.1 GCF_003605385.1 Siminovitchia acidinfaciens
GGATTCGACAGGAATTTTGCAGTCTGAGGTGCATGCCGTGGGGCGGTTGGCCACGTAAAAAGCCGCAAAAAAATAGTCGCAAACGACGAAAACTACGCACTAGCAGCTTAATAACCTGCTCAGAGCTCTCTCGCCCTAGCTTCCGCACGTAAGACGGGGAATAACGAGAGATCAAACCCAAACGCGCTAGCCCGGATTTTCCCACCTGAGAGATGAACGGCGAATTATAATTCAGGTTAGCCTTTAACTAGCGTGTCGGTTCGCAGGTTACTGGTGAATTTAAAGATCGACTAAGCATGTAGTACCAAGGATGC
>NZ_QYTV02000003.1 GCF_003605385.1 Siminovitchia acidinfaciens
TCAAGATGAGATTTCCCATTGCCTGGCTTGCCAGGCAGGTAAGATCCCTGAAAGACGATCAGGTAGATAGGTCCGGTGTGGAAGTGTGGCGACACATGGAGCTGACGGATACTAATCGATCGAGGACTTAATCTTAATATGAACAATGATTTTCGGTATCTTCTCTTATCTGGTTTTGAGGGAATGAAAAATTTCTCTTGAAAATTACATAAAAGTAAGTATAATAAAAGATGTTGTTGAAAAATGTCTGGTGGCGATAGCGAAGAGGTCACACCCGTTCCCATCCCGAACACGGAAGTTAAGCTCTTCAGCGCCGATGGTAGTGAGGGGCTTCCCCTTGTGAGAGCAGGACGTCGCCAGGCGAAAGGTTTTAATTTTTCCGCAGTAGCTCAGTGGTAGAGCTATCGGCTGTTAACCGATCGGTCGTAGGTTCGAATCCTACCTGCGGAGCCATTGGAGAGCTGTCCGAGCTGGCCGAAGGAGCACGATTGGAAATCGTGTAGGCGGCTACCGCCGTCTCAAGGGTTCAAATCCCTTGCTCTCCGCCATATCATAATGGCCCCTTGGTCAAGCGGTTAAGACACCGCCCTTTCACGGCGGTAACACGGGTTCGAATCCCGTAGGGGTCACCAACTTTTATTATCGCGGGGTGGAGCAGTTCGGCAGCTCGTCGGGCTCATAACCCGAAGGTCGCAGGTTCAAATCCTGCCCCCGCAATTTTTCTACATAACATCTTAGGATGTAATATTCATAAGGTCCCGTGGTGTAGCGGTTAACATGCCTGCCTGTCACGCAGGAGATCGCGGGTTCGATTCCCGTCGGGACCGCCATTTTATTTAGTTAAACGGCTCAGTAGCTCAGTCGGTAGAGCAAAGGACTGAAAATCCTTGTGTCGGCGGTTCGATTCCGTCCTGAGCCACCATTTGAAATATTAGCTGTGGTGGGGTAGCGAAGTGGCTAAACGCGGCGGACTGTAAATCCGCTCCCTCAGGGTTCGGCGGTTCGAATCCGTCCCCCACCACCATTTATAGGGGCATAGTTTAACGGTAGAACAGAGGTCTCCAAAACCTCTAGTGTGGGTTCGATTCCTACTGCCCCTGCCAATCGTGGCGGCTATGGCGAAGTGGTTAACGCATCGGATTGTGGCTCCGACATCGTGGGTTCGATTCCCACTAGTCGCCCCATTGTAAATGTAGTATAATTTAATTATATTTCAATGGGCTATAGCCAAGCGGTAAGGCAACGGACTTTGACTCCGTCATTCGTTGGTTCGAATCCAGCTAGCCCAGTATGCGGAAGTAGTTCAGTGGTAGAACACCACCTTGCCAAGGTGGGGGTCGCGGGTTCGAACCCCGTCTTCCGCTCCAAATTTGGCGGCATAGCCAAGTGGTAAGGCACGGGTCTGCAACACCCTTACCACCGGTTCGAATCCGGTTGCCGCCTCCATCTTTATTCCATGCCTGAGTGGTGGAACTGGCATACACGTTGGACTCAAAATCCAATGCCTTCACGGGCTTGTGGGTTCGAATCCCACCTCAGGTATCAAAAAGGACTTTCAACGACTGGTTGAAAGTCCTTTATCTTTTTTATGGAAAAGCGCAAATTACTTTTATTCTGTGCAAGGAGAGATTCTGTGCCTGCGCTTTTCTTTTTGCCTCGGATTATCAAATAAGGAAGATGAGGCTGACTAATAAGTCTCTATTTATCAAATGCTAAACGAATATCGCTAGCCTAGATAGATCACCATGACCTTACCAGCAAAAAAACAGGGTATCTTTAGGCAATTCCTGGTAATTGTTTTTTACCGTAGTAGTCACATAAGAAGTTAGCCCTTCCGTATTAACGATATACGGTTCTAAAAAGCGGTTAACAACCGTGACCTTAACTTCATGAGCCCTTATTCAGAATTACTTTCAATAAGGACCGTCCAGAGTTTCTGGAGGCCTCAATGATGAAGATTGCAACTGGAGGAAAACTTAATGAGAAAGAATTTCGCGTTCAGTATAGCCGGACTGGTTACGATTCCTTTAGGCCTGTATTTTGTCTTTGCATCAAGCGATAATCAAATAGGTGCAATTACAAGTAAAGAAAAGGAATTGAGTCTGGAAATTGCGAAACCGATTGAGTATATAGCGACTAAGGACGAAAAAGCAGCAGCAGAAAATGAAGTTGGTGAAGTAGCTGATGAACTGACCTTAATCACTAGAATGATAGAGATGTCCATGCAAAAGGTGAATATACCCGGGGAGAACCTACCGGCTGGAGTAGCCTCTGGATCCCTACATCGGATTCAAATGACAAAAGGCAATATATATTTTTTAATATACAAGCTTGAATCGATTGATATTTCAAGAAACAAAAATGGAAAAGGCTATTCATACGAAAGCATTTTAAACAGGTGGTTGGAAGGGAACTTTGAGCATATCGGTGATGAAGCAAAATTCCTGATAAGCCTTATCTCAAAGCCTTATGGTCAGTATGATGGCGAAGAAGTTACCGTGAAAAGCAGGGTAGAGGAGCAATACTACATTCAGAATTATTTCAACGATAAACAGAAATAATGCAGTACCAAAAGCAATGATTGCCTTTTGGTACTTTTTTTATGTCTTTGATTTAGGTCTATAAATTTTTTATTAATTGAATTTCCTTGAACGCCTGATGCAGGTTTGCTTTTACTGTTATATGATTTAAGTCAAGCCCCAGAGTTACAATAGTTTGCGCGACTTCCGGACGTATTCCAGTAATGATGGTTTTGACACCAATCAGGGACAAGGCACCAATCACCTTGAAAAGTTGATCTGCAACCATCGTATCGACGATAAGCACTCCAGATATGTCTAGGACAAGATGGGTTAATTCCAGCTTTCCAGCCTGCTTTAAAGTTTCTTCCATTAGAAGGTGTGCCCTTTCTGTATCCATATTCCCAATCAGTGGCAGGACACCTACGCCTGGAACGAGGGGAACAACAGGCACTGATAATTCTAGAAAAGATGTTTTGGCACTCTCGAGCGATCTTTGAAACTCTTTAACATACGTAAGGCTGAAATCATGTACAGCCTTATCCATAAGCGGATCAATGATTGATATAAGTTCGAAAACTATTCTGGCAGACAAATTGTTCTTCATTACTTCTTCTTTAAGGTGTTGCCAGATACCACTTCTGTAATAGCTTGTATCTTTAAGGGCTTCATCCAAAGGAACACCAAGACCGAATATGTATTGGCCGGTTTTTTCTCCCCATATACGCACCTTATCATTAGCCTTATGAATGTCTGATGAATCAACTAGGGCTTCTCCGAAAAGTGCAACAAAATCTGCGCGAATTTTGATGATCTGCTGTTCTATTTGTTGGAATGCCTTTTGTTCTGATGATGTCATTGAGACCTCGGCAAATCTTTTTTCATGAATTTCTTGAGCGATGAAACCTTTGTTTTTTAATATGGTCTCCCCCAAATATTGCAATTCATTCTTCATATAGGTCCCTCCTCATAAAGAGCGTTTTCCCCGCAAGGGTTTCATACTATTTAATTGTAAAGGGTATTTGTTTTTCAAGCAAATATGATTGACAATATTTTTCATTTAATATAATATTCAAAATAGTTGGACAGGAGGTGTTCCATGACTTTCCTTTTTCTAAAAAGATTATTATTAATCCCGTTTCCGGAGCCAATGGAGAGAAAAACACTTTGAAAAAGGAGGGGCATCAATTGTCTAATGTCGGGCTTCTTTATGTGGGCGGGGTTTTATTTATCAATTCATTAATGCTGTTAGGAAGGATTGATGGAAAAAGTGCATCGGTATTTAACGTATTTGTTGGTCTGCTCCAGGTAATTACACCTATATATTTAATAATTAAAGCAGATGGCAATCAACAGGAAATATTCGGAGCAGCCGGCATTTTTCTCTTTGGATTCACATATTTGTATGTAGGGCTGACAAACTGGTTTGGTCTTGAAACAAGCGGATTGGGATGGTATTGTCTTTGGGTAGCAGTACTGGCGCTTGGATTTTCTTATGTCAGTTTCTTTCATTCATCAGATATTAAGTTCGGCATCATCTGGCTTTTTTGGTCATATTTATGGTTTTTGTTCTATTTAGTTTTGGCAAAAAATATGGATATAGCACGATACGTCGGTAAAGTAACCTTTGTAATGGCATGGATTACTTGTACAATACCGGCTTTTTTGGGGTTGGCGAATGTATGGAATGATGTAAGTAACACAATTGCTGTAATCGTTGCCGGCCTGGCAGCGCTTTACTTTATTGCAGGTTATTTTACCAGCAAGCCGTCAACGGTTGGTCAGGAAAATGTTGCATCTTAAAGTATAAAGATGAGCCTGCTTTAATATAAGCAGGCTTTAACATTTTTTAGTTGACAACATACCCTTCGGGGTATATAATGATAACTGGTAAGGGGGAAGATAGTTTATATGATCTTAATGACATTAATCGCGGCAGCGGCGGCTGTCTTTATTTATAGAAGATATATTCCAGTAGCGGGGATTGAGCCTGTTGGCGAGAAACCGGAGAATAAGACGGTTATTGATTTAAGGGACTTCAATGAATCATATAAAACTCCAATTACTGGTGCGTTGAATATTCCAGTAGCCTATTTAAAAAGGTATCATCAAGAGATTCCACGTGATAACCTTCATATTATCGCGTCAAATAAAGTGGAGAAAAATATGGGAGCTAGGGTCTTGCGTGAAAAAGGTTTCCATGTATGCAGTTATTCAATACCTGAGAAAAAGAGCTTTGTTTGAGAAAGAAAAGTACGATAAGCATGGAAAATAATAAAGGAGGTAAACCAAATGAATTACGATGATCAAATGAAAAACAGAGTAAAGCGGATCGAAGGGCAGCTTAGAGGAATATTAAGAATGATGGAAGAAGGAAAAGACTGTAAAGATGTAATTACTCAATTGTCGGCAGCCAGAACAGCGATCGACCGCACAATTGGAGTGGTAGTAAGTTCTAACCTAGTCGAGTGCGTGCAAAAAGCAAATGAGTCCGGAAGTGGAAATACAGAAGAATTGGTGAAAGAAGCAGTAAATTTACTGGTGAAAAGTCGTTAATAAAAAAGAGTTGACATACTCTTTTATTTAATAATATAATACCCGTAGGGGTAGAGGTAATTTTTTTATGACTAAAATAATACCCTAATGGGTATGGAGGGTTGGAGGAAAAACAATGAGTGAAAAGAAAAAAACAACGATTGTTTTGTTCAGCGGTGATTACGATAAAGCGATGGCTGCGTATATTATCGCCAACGGTGCAGCAGCATATGACCACGAGGTAACAATTTTCCACACATTTTGGGGACTAAATGCTCTAAGGAAAGATGAAGACATTCAAGTGAAGAAAGGCTTCATGGAAAAAATGTTCGGCAAAATGATGCCGAGAGGAGCAGATCGGATGGGACTATCGAAAATGAACTTCGCCGGTATGGGCCCCAAGATGATCAAAGATATCATGAAAAAGCATAATGCCATCCCACTCCCTCAGTTGATTGAAATGGCACAGGAGCAGGACATTAAGCTTGTGGCCTGCACAATGACAATGGATTTGCTAGGCCTGCATCAAGAGGAGCTCTTGGATGGAATCGAGTATGCTGGTGTGGCCGCATACCTTGCTGATGCGGAAATTGGCCATGTCAATCTGTTTATTTAACTGAAGGATATGAAGAAAAATGGAATATATGAAACTTATTGTCTTCGCGCTCTTGATTGTATTTATTGTCCAACGAACCCTTCCGGCTAGAGGAGTTCGTCAGCTTTCAGCAAGTGAAATGAAAGCAATATTGAAGGACAGCAGCAAACAGTTTGTTGATGTACGAACGCCGGCGGAATATAAAGCGAACCATATAAAAGGATTTCAAAATATCCCTCTTCATACTTTGGCGCAGTTTGCTGACACCAAGCTCTCAAAAGATAAAGAGATCATTGTGATTTGCCAAAGCGGCATGAGAAGCCAAAAGGCCTGCAGGATTTTAAAGAAGAAGGGATTTACGAATGTCCTAAATGTACGAGGCGGCATAAGTGCTTGGTCATAGAAACTACTTTTCATAAGGGGGAAAAATTAATGAAAGAAATCACTGCAAAAGAAGTGGAGCAAAGACTTGAACAAGGTGAAAAGTTAAATATTATTGATGTACGCGAAGCGGATGAAGTGGCAGCAGGGAAAATCCCTGAAGCTATCCATATACCATTGGGATTGATTGAATTTAAAATGAATGAGCTTGATAAATCCAAGGAGTATATCATGGTTTGCCGTTCAGGCGGAAGAAGCGGCCGAGCAACACAATTTCTGGAGAACCAAGGATACAAAGCTGTTAATATGGCAGGCGGTATGCTTGATTGGGAAGGAAATATAGAATAACGAATGGAGGCAAAAGCATGAATTTGAAAGCAGATGTCATTTTGGATGCAAAAGGTTTAGCCTGTCCGATGCCGATTGTTAAAACAAAAAAAGCGATGAATGAATTGGAGCCCGGGAAGGTCCTTGAGGTTCAGGCAACTGATAAAGGGTCTAAAGCCGATCTTAAAGCATGGGCTGAGAGCACAGGCCATCAATACTTGGGGACTTTGGAAGAAGCCGACATATTAAAACATTTTCTAAGAAAGTCTTCCGATGATGAAACAACGGAGAAAAATTATCCCCACGTCATCTCAAATAATGAACTGATGGATAAAATAGAGTCTGATGACAGCATTGTTGTGTTGGATGTCAGAGAAGCGGCAGAATATACGTTTAATCATATTTCAGGTGCTGTCTCCATCCCAATGGGAGAATTGGATGAAAGATCGAATGAATTAGGAAAAGAGCAGGAAATCTTCGTCGTATGCCGTACTGGCAACAGAAGCGACCTGGCCGCTCAAAAACTTACTGAAAAAGGCTTTGAAAAAGTGTTCAATGTTATTCCAGGTATGAGTGAATGGTCGGGTAAAACTGAAGGAATAAATTAAGGAGGTAAAAGGTAATGTCAGTAACTGTCTATACTACAACTAGATGTCCATACTGCGTCATGCTGAAAAACTTTCTAATGGAAAGAGAAATTCCTTTTAATGAAGTAAATGTTGAAAGTGATCCAGAAAAAATGCAAGAGTTAATCAATAAAACAGGACAAATGGGTGTTCCACAGACCGAAATCAATGGACAATGGGTAATTGGGTTCGATCCAAACAGCATTATGATGGCCTTGAAACAATAATATTTTTTTAAATAAGATTATACCTAGGGGGGTAAGTTGAATGGTTAAAGCTATTTCCTCAAAAGAAGTAACAAAAAAAATCTTCAATAATGAAAAAATGTTCATCTTAGATGTCCGGAATGAAACTGACTTCCAAGATTGGAAAATTGAAGGAAAGAATTTGGAATACCTGAACATCCCATACTTTGAACTGCTTGACGGTGTGGAGGGGATTTTAGATAAACTTCCGAATGATAAAGAAGTGCTGGTGGTCTGTGCAAAAGAAGGCTCATCTGTGATGGTGGCTGAAATGCTGGCTGAAGAAGGTTTGGATGTTTCATATCTTCAAGGTGGAATGAAGGCTTGGAGCGAACATTTGGAGCCTGTAAAAATAGGAGATCTCGATGATGGCGGTGAAATCTATCAGTTTGTCCGGATCGGGAAAGGCTGCCTGTCATACATGGTCATTTCCAATGGGGAAGCGGCAGTGATCGATGCGACACGTATGACAGATGTGTTTACTGAATTTGCACAAAGCAAAAATGCGAAGATTACCCACGTTCTTGACACTCACCTTCACGCGGATCATATTTCAGGAGGCAGAAAAATCGCAGAGCAGACACACGCCTCATATTGGCTACCTCCGAAAGATGCAGGAGAAGTTACCTTTGCATTTGAACCACTGGAAGATGGAAATGTGATTACTATCGGTGATACTGCAATTGATATTCATGCACTTTATTCACCTGGGCATACGATTGGATCAACATCGTTCATTGTAGACGAGAAATACTTGCTTTCAGGCGATATTCTATTTGTTGATTCGATTGGAAGGCCTGACCTAGCCGGTTTGGCAGAAGACTGGGTAGGAGATTTGCGGGAAACATTGTATTCCCGTTATAAAAAGCTCTCAGATGAATTAATTGTTTTACCGGCTCATTTCATGATTATGGATGAATTGAATGAGGACGGCAGTGTTTCTGAAAAATTAGGAACCCTGTTTGCCGAAAACCATGGATTGAACATTGAAAGTGAAGAAGAGTTCAGAAAGCTTGTAACTGAAAATCTGCCGCCACAGCCAAATGCGTATCAGGAGATCCGTGAAACGAACATGGGAATAATCAATCCTGATCTTGACAAACAGCGTGAAATGGAAATAGGACCAAACCGCTGTGCGGTAAGATAATAAAATATTAGGAGGAACTGAAAATGGAAGCAAC
This sequence comes from Siminovitchia acidinfaciens, assembly GCF_003605385.1. Lineage (GTDB taxonomy): Bacteria > Bacillota > Bacilli > Bacillales > Bacillaceae_C > Siminovitchia > Siminovitchia acidinfaciens. The sequence goes on from NZ_QYTV02000003.1 coordinate 8,410, forward strand.
AAAATTTTTAGATGCAAAAGGGCTGGCATGTCCAATGCCGATTGTAAGAGTGAAAAAGGCGATGAATGATATGGAATCCGGTCAAGTGCTGGAAGTTCATGCGACTGATAAAGGCTCGAAGAGTGACTTGACAGCATGGGCCAAATCCGGGGGTCATGCATTGTTGAAAGATGAAGAAGAAAATGGCGTATTTAAATTTTGGATTCAAAAAGCGTGATAAAAAAGGGAACCGGAAAGGTTCCCTTTTTCCAAAAGAATGCGCATGAACTGATTTTTTCTGTTTAGGCGGCAGAGACTCAAGGTCCCTTTGACGGAGGCCCTGATGCTGCCAGTGTATTTTTAAAGGGAGGTTGAGCGATGGACATTACATTTATAATTGTCATTTTTTTTATAGGCTTTATCGGCTCCTATATTTCCGGAATGCTTGGAATTGGCGGTTCCATCATCAAATATCCAATGCTTTTATATATCCCTCCATTATTCGGCCTGGCGGCCTTCAGTGCTCACGAGGTTTCCGGTATCAGTGCCGTGCAAGTGTTCTTTGCAACAATTGGTGGTGTTTGGGCATACCGGAAGGGCGGCTATTTAAATAAAACATTGATTGGATATATGGGAGTCAGCATTTTGATTGGGAGCTTTATCGGAGGATACGGATCCAAAATGATGTCTGAGGGTGGAATTAACTTAATTTATGGGATTTTGGCCTTGATAGCTGCGGTTATGATGTTTGTTCCCAAAAAAGGGATTGATGATATACCATTTGACCAAGTGAAATTTAATAAATGGCTGGCAGCTTTGCTGGCATTGATTGTTGGTTTGGGAGCCGGCATCGTTGGAGCAGCAGGAGCGTTTTTGCTTGTACCCATCATGCTTGTCGTATTGAAAATACCAACACGCATGACGATTGCCTCCTCTTTGGCCATTACTTTCATTTCCTCAATCGGAGCGACTGTAGGCAAAGTTACCACAGGTCAAGTGGATTATTTTCCGGCATTCATTATGATCATTGCCAGTCTGATTGCCTCACCGCTCGGCGCGATGGCAGGTAAAAAAGTGAATACAAAAATATTGCAAGTCATTCTAGCTATATTGATATTTGCTACAGCTCTTAAAATATGGGCAGATATATTGTAATCGGGTTTTTTAGGCTAAAAGATTCATTTTTAAAAATACTACTTGTGTTTTTATAACATGTCTTGTATACTCACTTCAAATCGAATAGCGATAACTAGGGGAGCCCAATGAGTTGGGCTGAGAGAGGAAGCACGATGAAGTTTCTTGACCCTTTGGACCTGATCTGGTTAATGCCAGCGTAGGGAAGTTAGCAGTGTACTTATTAACATGACACTTAAGCCGGGTCCATCCATGCATTTTTTGGACCCGGCTTTTAATGTTTAATACGACCCAAAAATGCTGCCAAAAAATCAGGTCTCGTCCTTCCATCAAAAAGTGAAGGAGAGGTTTTTTTATGTCTATGTCAATGAAAGATCAGAAGAGTATTGCTATCATGTCCAATTTTCCGGGAAGCAAAAAAGTATATGTGGAAGGTTCCAGGTACGACATCAAAGTTCCTATGCGGGAAATCGAATTACATCCAACAAAGATGGAAGTTAGAGCGGAGGCCAACGCGCCGGTTCGTGTATATGATACTAGCGGCCCGTACACGGACTCAGACTATTTTGTAGACATAACAAAGGGGCTTCCTGCACTTCGAAGCGGGTGGATCCAAGAACGCGGGGACGTGGAAGAATATGCTGGACGTGAGTTAAAGCCTGAGGACAATGGTTTTAAAATGAGCACTGATCCACGTGCAGACAAAAATGTTTTTCCCAGGCTAAAGCGGAAACCGCTTCGAGCAAAAAAAGGCAGGAATGTCACACAGCTGCATTATGCCAGAAAGGGGTTAATCACACCCGAAATGGAATTTATCGCCATAAGGGAAAATTTAAAGCCGGAGTTTGTGCGCGATGAAGTTGCCAGCGGACGTGCGATCATACCTTCAAACATTAACCATCCCGAAGCGGAGCCTATGATCATCGGACGAAATTTCCACGTTAAGATAAATGCGAATATTGGGAACTCCGCTGTCACTTCCTCCATTGACGAAGAGGTGGAAAAAATGACTTGGGCCACCCGGTGGGGTGCAGACACGATCATGGATTTGTCTACAGGTAAAAACATACATACTACCCGGGAATGGATCATCAGGAACTCCCCGGTACCGATAGGTACTGTTCCTATATATCAGGCGCTGGAAAAGGTGAATGGGGTTGCTGAGGCCCTCACGTGGGAGGTTTACCGCGATACGTTGATTGAGCAGGCGGAGCAGGGTGTCGATTATTTTACCATCCATGCGGGTGTACTATTGAGGTATGTTCCATTGACGGCTAAACGTGTAACAGGTATAGTTTCACGGGGCGGCTCAATCATGGCGCAATGGTGCTTGTATCATCATAAAGAAAGCTTCCTGTATACGCACTTTGAAGAAATCTGTGAAATAATGAAGGCATATGATATCGCTTTTTCTTTAGGAGATGGTTTGCGTCCCGGGTCGATTGCAGATGCCAATGATGAGGCCCAATTTGCTGAACTGGAAACGCTGGGAGAGCTCACAAAGATTGCATGGAAGCACGATGTTCAGGTGATGATTGAGGGACCTGGGCATGTGCCGATGCATTTGATCAAGGAAAATATGGACAGGCAGTTGAAGGCATGTCATGAGGCGCCATTTTATACTCTAGGCCCCCTGACGACAGATATTGCTCCAGGCTATGATCATATCACTTCTGCAATCGGTGCAGCGATGATCGGCTGGTTTGGAACGGCCATGCTCTGCTATGTTACACCGAAAGAACATTTAGGGCTGCCTAATAAAGACGACGTACGTGAGGGAGTCATTACTTATAAAATTGCCGCACATGCCGCTGACTTGGCAAAAGGCCATCCAGGCGCTCAAGTGAGAGATGATGCACTATCAAAAGCCCGTTTTGAATTTCGTTGGGAAGACCAGTTCAATTTATCATTGGACCCGGAACGTGCTATGGAATATCATGACGAAACCTTGCCGGCTGATGCGGCAAAGACTGCTCATTTCTGTTCCATGTGCGGACCAAAATTTTGCAGCATGAGAATTTCGCATGATATCCGAAGATATGCCGAAGAGAATGATCTCGAAACGGATGAGGCCATTGAAAAAGGAATGAAGGAAAAAGCGGCTGAATTCAAGCAAGCCGGAAGCAAAATCTATCAATGATTTTCTCTGGAGGTTATTAAATGAGTGTAGAAAAAATAAAAGAGGAAATTAAGCAGCTGGAACTTCGCATCAAAGTGTTAAAAATACAGGCAGGGAAAATTCAGCAGGCATGCGATCATCAATTCAGCGGAAATGAATATTTTGAAACCTGTACGAAGTGCAGCAAAGTGAATGTACTGTATTACTAAATGGAGAATAGAATCCGAATTAGGATGGTGTTTTGGAAAGCCGGAGATTCTGTTATGTTTTCGGGCAGTACTACTGAAAATTGAAGAGTAATTTCTTTTTTGGCGAGTATTTGCGGAAACTGCAGAGTATTTCCTGACCCTCCAAGAGTATCTCCGCGATTCAAAGAGTACCCCGAAAAACCCACGAAAAGCAATTTCGTGGGTTTTTCAATCTCCTATTACAAAGGCCTGTTTTCAAACTCAGGTTCTACAGGTTGCGGAGCCACTCTCGATTTTTCAAGTGCCGGTGTATCCTTGCGTGCGATTTGATAGACAGCGGCTGTGACTATTCGAGCCATGTTTTCCATTTTTTCTTTACTGATGTGCTCAATAGTATCTGTTGGCTGGTGGTATTGCGGCTCAAGGGGTGCATAGCTGTATACTGCAGCTGGGATTCCAGCATCATGGAATGACTGATGGTCACTTCGGCCAACTTGTCCGTAAGTAAGCGGCTTGGACACCCTGACACTTGCAGAGGCTGCAGTGTCAGTGATGACATTACGCTTGCCGTCCACAGTGAACATGATCATATCTCCAGCGTTTTTGCTACCCACCATATCAAAGTTGAACATCCCGACAGAGCGGTCCTTTTCGTCTTCCGTTAACGTAGAAACATAATGGCGGGACCCCAACAATCCCAATTCTTCAGCACCGAAAGTCAAGAAGCGGATTTCAGTATCTGTGGGCATGTCGCTGATTACACGAGCAATTTCAAGGTTTACGCTGACACCTGAAGCATTGTCACTTGCACCAGGCGCTCCTGGAACGGAATCATGGTGCGAGCCGACATAAATGATTTGTCCAGTGTCATGATTTTTATGGGCTTTCTTCGTTGCAATAACGTTGTGTGAAGTCCTTGTACTTAATCCGCCTCCAATTACTTTTACAGTTGCTTCGACGGATTGACCATCATCAAGAAGGCTCTTTATGGATAGCCCTTCATCCCTAGTCAGTCCGACAGTTGGGACAACCTTTCCGGCACCTGATAGGCTGGAGCTTAATATTCCGGATGTATTGTTATACATAACAACTGCTATTGCTCCTGCAGCAGCTGCATTTTCCACTTTTTGAACAAAGGTATGGGTACCGCGTTCGATTAGGGCAATTTTTCCATTTACATCAACCTTCTCGAAGTCTTCAACACCGCCTAAACCGGCGTATACTACTTCCCCTGTAATTCCTTCAGCAGCTGTAGAAGGGGAATATGAGAAAACCCGTGGTGAAAGTGCAAGGTTAGAACCCTGAATGCTTACTGATACTGATGTTGGGTTTTGATATGTCTGCAATTCAAACGGCTGAATTTCAACTTCCAAGCCCAGTGAACGGTATTGATCAGCTATGTATTTAACTGCAGCCATTTCTCCTTCTGTACCGGCTACACGAATCCCAATATCCACCGATAAATCGTATACGTGCTGATAAATTCTCTCTTTGTCGATCTTTTTAACAACTTTGTTGTCAAAAGCCTGTGCAGCCTGTTGATTTGGCGGTCCTTCCTGTGCAGCAGCTGCAGGAGCGAAGATCAAGCCCGTGGCCATCATACAACTCAAAACAATTTTAGAGTTTTTTCTCATTTTTACCCTCCATTTTCTGGTATGGATTTTTACCTATTAACTTAGGTATATATAAAATATCACAGGATAAAAGTTTTAAGTAGAGAACAAAGACATGATTTAAAATATTCGGAAAATAGGTAGAATGGCAGGGGGGGTCCAAAAAAATAAGCTGAAATAACTAGATCAATCGAGTTATTTCAGCTAATAATGCTTTTTATATGATTGTTGCCTTTTTTGTCAGTCGTTGTCTTTTTTGCCAGGAAATTGAAACAATCATCGTTAATACAAGAACAATTAAACCAAGCAAGAAAGGATAAATCATGTGAATATCATAAATCAGACCCGCGGTGAGCGGTCCAAGGACGTTGCCAATACTCATATAGGCATTGTTCATTCCCATAGCAAACCCCTGTTCATTTCCGGCTAACTTGGAGATGAGCGTGTTCAGAACAGGTCTTAAAATGGAAGTTGCCATGAAAATGATCAGTGTGACGATGAAAAAAAGAACATAGCTTGAAGCGAAGGTTGAGAATAAAAATCCGGCAGCTGTAATAGCTAAAAAGATATTCATCACTTTGCCTTCACCTAAAAAAGAAACAAGGCGATCGACGACAAACAGCTGAACGATGACACTGATTACCCCCGACACAGTTACCATGACCGCAATTTCCTGAGGCGTCGCACCAAAAGCGTTGTCGAGATAAAGCCCGATAATCGATTCGTATGCCATCAATCCGAAGCTCATGACAAGGACGATGATTAATGGAATAAAATAAGGCTTATACACGGACTGGGCCAATTTTTTTACCATGGGGTCGGATGTAGCTTCAGCAGGCTGAAACCCCCCCTCTTTGCTTTCTTTTAAAACAATGACCGAGAATACTACGGCAGCGACACCTACGATGGCAGAAACAAGCAATGGCATCTTTAGTCCAAAATCTGCCAGAAATCCTCCAACGCCGGGACCGACTACAATGCCGAGAGACATGGCAGCGGAGATGTAGCTGTTCCCCTTGGCACGCTGTTCTATCGTTGTGATGTCAGCCACATAGGCGAAAATGGCAGGTATCAACAATGCGGCTCCAATACCTCCGATTACACGGGAAAAATATAAAACACCAATTGAATGAGAAAAGTAGAAGATGAACATGGAAAGTGCTAATCCACTCAATCCATAGATAATCATTTTTCTTCTGCCATATTGGTCCGTCCATTTGCCTGCAATAGGGGACATGATAAACTGCGCACCTGCAAAAATGGCGATCATTAATCCGGCGGCTGTACCGCCCTGGCCTATGGACATCAAATAGGCAGGTAGAATTGGAATGATAATCCCGAAGCTTCCAATGGCAATAAACATATTGATCATTAAAATAAACATTTTTCTTTTCTGATCAGGCTGCACAACAATCCCCACTTTCTATAACTATTCATTAAAACAGTAACTATTCAATATAACAATATTTTCAAGTGAATGTCAACAACAATTTGCTTGTGGGAATTACCTAAAATATTAAAAGCAATGGGGCTTGTTTTATCAATCAGTTTGAGGGGGAACGAGATGTTTTCTTAGGTATGATTGATAACCGGGATCTGTGGCTCTAAACGACAAAGGTGAGTGGAGAGATGCTCGTCATTTGTAGTCTTCATCCAAAACGGTTACATCAGGTTGAAGAGATTGGGTGTAAGATTAACCTTAAAGAAAAAAGCGGCCGCATAAAATGATGCAGCCGCTTTTTCGTGGTTGGGAAATGAAAAAATTCCTAAGTTGCTACCATATAATATTCAAATCCGTCTTAAAATGATCGTTTAGCACATTAGCTAATTAAAGCACGAACGCAGCAATCAATCCAAAAATGAACAGTGGAATATTATAGTGAAGGAATGTTGGTACACAAGTATCCCAAATATGGTGGTGGCGTCCGTCTGCATTCAGACCGGAAGTAGGTCCAAGTGTGCTGTCGGATGCCGGGGATCCTGCATCACCGAGTGCTCCGGCAGTTCCAATCAGTGCAGCCGTTGCAAGCGGGGACAATCCAGCTGCCGCGCAAAGAGGAACATAAAGTGCAGCCAAAATCGGAATCGTGCCGAAAGATGAACCGATTCCCATCGTAATGATCAATCCGAGAAGCAGCATAAAGAATGCAAGCAGCATTGGAGAGTTGCCTACAACTCCTGTCGTTTTCTCCACCAGTTCAGTGACTGATCCTGTTTCTTTCAATACGGTCGCATAGCCTGATGCAACAAGCATAACAAATGCAATCATGCCCATCATGCCGATACCTTCTTGGACAACCTTATCTCCATCGTGAAATTTAACAACTTTAGTGATGAATAGAATAATGATACCTGTCAATGCACCTAATACAAGAGACTCAGAAGTAAGCTGAACAACTAATGCCGCAACAATGGCAATGACGGTAAATGTATGGCCAGTTTTCCATGCTGCAGGGCTTGGCTCATCTGTTATGCCTTCAGCCATATCCAATTCTGCGAATTCTTGTTGTCCTGCAGGCTTGGAGACCCGTTCTTTTCTGTAAGAGATGAAAATAGCAATAAATAAACCAACAATCATACCTGCTCCAGGGATCAACATGGCCAGATTCACTTCGTTCAGTGTGATGCTCATATTATTGGAAACCATTTCGTCTTGGATGATCCCTTTAAAAATTAATCCGAATCCCGCGGGAATCAAGATATAAGGGGCTTTCAGTCCAAATGTCAAAGCAGTTGCAACGGCTCTTCTATCCAATTTGAGACGGTCAAACAGCCCTAGAAGCGGGGGAATTAAAATAGGGATGAATGCAATGTGGACAGGTATGACATTTTGGGACAAACAAGCGATTCCTGCTATTGATAAGGCGAGCGCTGTTTTCTTTCCACTAAATACCTTCAGCATCTTATTAACAAGAAGCTGAGTAATCCCAGATAAACCAATCATTACAGCAAATATTCCCAGCAAGATATAACTGAGGGCTGTATTGGCTTGTCCGCCCATTCCTGAAATCATCAGACTCACAGAATCAGAGAAATTCATCCCTGATACGAGGCCTGCAGTCAGGGCGGCAATAATGATTGCGAACAAGACGTTCACTCGAAGGAGACTTAACGCAACCATCACGATGACACTAATTATGACAGCATTCGTCAACATGACTTTACCTCATTTCTATAAATTTCTACCATACTCTATCATCCATATGAGATGGAAAAATGTCAACGTTAAATTATAGAAGTTATTTCTTCCTTAAACCGGTAAAAAGTTAGGACCCTACTTTTCATCCATTATTAAATAAGTGACAGGAATTTTATCGTTTATAGCGAAATCATTTTTATATCCATTAAAAATTATGAAGAAAGGCGGGAGCTAACGGGTGCTGGAGGTGCAAGACTCTCTAAAAAACTCTGTATGGAGCCGGTTTGTTCAGGAAGGTGTTCTTGATGAAAGCAGGATGAATAAAAGAATTTCGGAGTCTTGGTATATTTGTCGTCGGGATGGAGTTAATCCTTACAATGGAAAAGGTGTAGAGGTTCTGCAGCAAAACCAGTTTCTTCAACGAAAAAATGCCAATGGCCAATTGTTGCGTGCTGCTCTCCCTTTGATGAAAAAGCTCCAGAAATTTTTCGCTCATACAAAATCACTATTTTTACTCGTGGATTCAGATGGTTATGTGCTTTATATGAATGGCGATCCAACGGCATTGGAAAGAGCAGGTGCGATTAACTTTATTGAAGGCGTGAAGTGGACCGAGAAAGAGGTAGGGACAAATGCTGTTGGAACAGCGCTTCGGACAAAGGAGCCGATTACTGTCATAGGAGCCGAACATTATGCAGTCGCTTCCCAGTCATGGGGGTGCGCTTCTTCACCAATCCTCAACGAAGATGGACAGATTGCAGGTGTGTTGAACATCTCTTATCCATTGGAACATGGCATCCATGAACACATGCTCCCGGCTGTTGCATCCGCAGCTTACGCAATCGAACAGAAGCTGGTCAATATAGCAAAAGACAAAGAACTTGAATTGATGCAATGTGCCTCCCTTACTAACCCCCAAGATGCACTTACACTCGTTTGCAATATTAAAGAGGAGATCATTTGGTCAAGCGTCCATTTGCAAAAGGAAATTAAAAGCTGGCATTCAATGGACTTAAAGGCCTTCTTGAATGAAAATTACACTGTGGTTGAAAAGCAGCCAATATACTCTCCAACATCATCCGATTTGCTAGGGTATAAAATCTCATTGAAAAAGGTGGAGCTGACAGATAGAGCAAAAATGGTTTCTCGGAACCCGGATTTTCAATTTGATGGCGTATATGGAAATAGTGAAAGCTTCCAAATGGTACTGCTTCAGGCCGAAAGGGCATCCAGAACAAATATCACTGTTCATATCAATGGAGAAACGGGAACAGGAAAGGAAGTAATGGCCCGTTCCATTCATTTGAACAGCGCGAGGAAAGACGGACCGTTTGTGGCAGTGAATTGTGGTACTATTCCCAAGGATTTGATTTCCAGTGAATTGTTTGGCTATGTCAGCGGAGCTTTTACCGGAGCTAAACGTAAAGGGCATCAAGGAAAATTCCAGCAGGCAAATAGCGGAACGCTATTTTTGGATGAAATTGCTGAAATATCACAGGAAATGCAAGTGGCACTGCTCAGAGTCCTAGAAGAAAAACAGGTCGTGCCTATCGGGGGGACTAAACCTTTCCCAGTGGATGTAAGAATCATTACTGCTACTCATAATGACTTAACCGAATTAGTGAGAAATGGAGACATGAGGGAGGATTTCTTTTATAGGATATATGTCTATCCGATCCAATTGCCTCCTTTAAGAGACCGTCCAGAAGACATACCAACTTTTATCTATCATTATCGCAGAAAGTATCAGTGGAATGTGACCTTGCTTCCGGAAGTGGTGGAATTTTTACAGGCTTACCAATGGCCGGGAAACATAAGGGAGCTTCAAAACGTTCTTGACCGTCTTCGAATTGAGTTTGAAAACAGGTCTCCTATATTGGAAGAAATGAAATCGCTCATAAATCCGATAACGAATCCCAATGGCCTGAACAAATCAAAACAGCAGGAAGCCATGACATACAGGGAGCAGATTGAAAAGGCAAAGATGATGGATGCCCTGCTTACCTCAGAAGGAAATGTAACGAAAGCTGCTGCAAAACTTAATATATCAAGGAGCACATTTTATAGGAAGTTAAAGAAATTCAATTTATAATCATGAGAAAAAATGAGACAAATTGAGACGGTGTATGAAAGAGTCCCAATTTCAAAACAATCAGATGCTTGATAGCTATCTGATTGTTTTTTGTTGAGCGGCCGTATCATCAGCTTTTTAAAAGAGGTTTACGAATTGGCATATAATTTGCACTATTTAAATGTGAATCTACCAATATTTTATAATTTGATAGGAGGAGAGGGAATGACGCTTTCAGCAGTAGCCAATTTAACGAAGCAAAAAGCCAAGTGGATGTATGAGAAAATGTGTGAAATCCGCCAGTTCGAAGACAAGGTCCATGAAGTTTTTCAAACGGGAGTCTTGCCGGGATTTGTGCATCTGTATGCAGGCCAGGAAGCTGTAGCTGTCGGAGTTTGTGCCCACCTGGATGATAAGGACAGTATCACTAGCACGCATAGAGGCCATGGGCACTGCATTGCCAAGGGCTGTGATCTGGATGGGATGATGGCTGAGATTTATGGGAAAGTGACAGGCTTGTGTAAAGGCAAGGGAGGTTCCATGCATATCGCCGATGTAGAAAAAGGGATGCTCGGTGCGAACGGAATCGTCGGCGGTGGTTTTCCATTGGCGGTCGGGGCTGCTTTGACGGCAAAGACATTGAACACGGATGCAGTAGCCGTCTGTTTTTTCGGCGATGGTGCCAATAACCATGGGACTTTCCATGAAGGGATCAATATGGCGGCAATTTGGAATCTTCCTGTTGTGTTTGTTGCAGAAAATAATGGCTATGCCGAGGCGACACCTTTCCATTATGCCTCAAGTTGTTCCAACATTGCGGATAGGGCAGCTGCCTATAACATACCTGGGGAAAAGGTGGACGGCAAGGATATCATGGCTGTTTACGCTGCAGCAGAGCGTGCGGTCAAACGTGCCAGAAATGGAGAAGGCCCTACATTAATAGAATGTGTTACTTACCGTAATTACGGACACTTTGAGGGAGATGCCCAAACATATAAAACTTCCGAAGATAAAGAAAAGCATTTGAATGAATTGGATGCCATTGTGATGTTCCGTGAATACGCCCTATCAAATGATCTAATAAGTGAAAAAGAGCTGAATCAAATTGATAACCAGGTAAAAGAAGCAGTTGAAAAGGCCGTTAAGTTTTCTGAGGAAAGTCCTTTTCCGAATGAAGAAGACTTGTTAAGAGATGTCTATGTTTCTTATTAAAATGATGGAGGTGGAATAGAAGATGACAAGAAAAATATCATATTCAAACGCAATAAATGAAGCCATGAAACTTGCGATGAGACAGGATGAAACGGTTATTTTGATGGGGGAGGACGTAGCCGGAGGGGCTGAGGTCGATCATTTGCAGGATGAAGACGCTTGGGGCGGAGTCATGGGTGTAACGAAGGGGCTTGTGACGGAGTTCGGAAGAAACAGGGTGTTGGACACCCCTATTGCAGAAGCAGGGTTTATCGGTGCATCTGTCACTGCAGCAGCAACAGGACTGCGTCCTATTGCTGAGCTTATGTTTAATGATTTTATTGGCAGCTGTCTGGATGAAGTTATGAATCAAGGGGCCAAACTGCGTTATATGTTTGGAGGAAAAGCAAAGGTTCCACTGACAATCCGCACGATGCATGGCGCGGGTTTTCGAGCGGCGGCGCAGCATTCACAAAGCCTTTATGCTCTCTTCACCCATATACCCGGGTTAAAAGTGGTTGTGCCTTCCACACCGCGGGATGCTAAGGGACTTCTATTGGCCTCCATATTCGATGATGATCCCGTAATCTTTTTTGAAGATAAGACGCTCTACAATATGAAGGGAGAAGTGGAGGAAGGATTCTTCACCATTCCGCTCGGGAAGGCGGATATTAAGCGTGAAGGCAGTGATCTTACAATCGTTGCCATCGGAAAACAGGTTCACACCGCATTGGAAGCAGCGCAAAAGCTTGCTGAAAGAGGAATAGAAGCTGAGGTGGTTGATCCACGAAGCCTGTCCCCATTAGATGAAGAGACAATATTAAACTCTGTTGCCAAAACAAGCCGCTTAATCATCATCGATGAAGCCAACCCAAGGTGTAACGCGGCTACTGACATTTCGGCGCTAGTGGCAGATAAGGGATTCGATTATTTGGATGCTCCAATCAAAATGATCACAGCACCTCATAGCCCGGTACCATTTTCACCGATACTGGAAGACCTGTACTTGCCATCGGCGGAAAAAGTCCTACAGGTAGTGGCGGAAATGATCGGTGACGAAACAATGGCAATCAAATAATTAATACTGGATGCGTGTTGTGCATTTAATGCCGGCACGCTCCTTTCCATATAAATACAGGGAGGTTGGAATATGGCTGTACAAATTATTATGCCTAAGCTTGGAATGGGAATGGAAGAAGGAACGGTTGTTGAGTGGCTTAAGAAGATAGGTGACAAGGTTGAAAAAGGAGAATCAATAGCAGTTATCAGTTCCGATAAAATTGAAAAAGATATTGAGGCACCTGACAGCGGGGTACTGCTGGAAGTTGCCGCAACAGAAGATGAGACGGTGGCTGTGGGAGAAGCCATCGGATTCATCGGCGAGTCCGGAGAAAAAGTGGAGAGTGCTTCAAAAAGTGATTTCAAGCCTGTTGCTGCAGCTAAAGAAACGGCTGCCGCAGCTGAAAAAGTCATCGAACGTCCGCCATTAAACATGCAGATAAAAGTGAGGATATCTCCAGCTGCCAGAAAGCTGGCGAAGGCGGAAGGAATCGATGTGAATTCAGTACAGGGCACAGGCCCGCAGGGGAGAGTGACGAGAGAGGATATAGAAAAAGCGATTAAAAACAAGAGAGAGAAGGAGACAGCTGTTTCACCGCCCGCAGAACTGGAGAAGTTTGAACCTGCATCTGTAAAACAAATTACAGGGATGAGGAAGGTCATTGCGGAAAGGATGTTTACCAGCATTCAACAGAGTGCGCAGCTGACAATCCATATGCGTGCGAATGTGACGGAAATGCTCGCACTACGCAAGAGGATCAATTCCGGTCACGAACACACTAATCTAACTGTGACAGACTTTATTGCTAAAGCAGTCATCCAGGCATTGCAAAAACATAAAAATATGAACAGCACATATGTGGACAATCAGATTAAATCCTATGATTCAGTTCATCTCGGTATTGCCGTAGCATTGGTAAATGGATTGGTTGTCCCTGTCATCCGTCAGGCAGAGCAGCATACAATGGAGGGGCTTTCCAATCGAATAAAGCAGTTTAGCAAAAAGGCTAGAGAAGGATCGCTTGATAGTATTGAACTGAAAGGTTCCACTTTTACAATTACGAGCCTGGGTGCATCTGGAGTCGAGTTTTTCACCCCAATTTTAAATCCGCCTGAAGTGGGTATTCTAGGTGTTGGATTAATAACGGATACACCAGTGTATGTAGGAGACGAGCTACAAAGACAGTCACTGCTTCCTTTGAGTTTGACATTCGATCACCGGGCAATTGACGGAGTACCCGCTAGTGAATTTCTGACAACAATCAAAGGGCTGCTGGAGAGTCCATACCAAATGTTGATAAAATAATACTCATTTCTAAACCTGATAAATGTGAACATTCGGTGACAACCATTGCCGATTCATGTCGAGTTTTGTATAATAATTTTTGCATGCAACGAAATGTATGTAGAGTAGTTTACTATCTGCGTGGGGGCAACCCCATAAACTGCTCCATACACAACCATTTACTAACGCAGTGTTTCGTTCCAATGAAGGACGAAGCACTGCGTTTTTCCATTTTATATCATGGCTCTTGACAGGATGGATGTCTGCGCATTCCCTCCGTTTACATGAGTGAACATAGAGGCTAATGATTCAACCAATTTCTCCGCATTATGTAATTCTATCTTCGGTGAAAGATAAACTATTTGAAGCGCGCTTGTTGTCTTTGATGTGACAGCTGTTCTTGTTGAATCCACGAACGGGCTGCCAAACGGACCATCATTGTCAGCAGTGACAAGCAGGTTTTCCGCATTGTTTTTTCGGCCATTCAAACCTTCATAAAACTCTTCCGGTTCCCCGGTTCGAAGCATGACATTGCCTTTAATATGTTCACTGTCATAAATTCCGAGGGGAATTCTATATTCCATCGAAAAGAAATTATTCAAATCAGTCGCTGAATTCATCGATGAAAGGTAGTTTTGTTTTTTTACCCTTCTATAAAGTGCCTCCGCAGAATGTCTATAGCGGTTTGGGTCCTTGCCGAGCTTCTTGAAGATGGATCTCCATTCCCTGATTTCTTCATAATCAGTCACATTTTTATTTTCTAGCTCAAAATACGCGGATTCTTGAAACAGCTGCAGCCTGCCTTTTAACATTTGCGGAGAGTCCCCAACTGTTATATTGTCATATTGGATGACTCCGATTTTCAAATCGGGAATCACTTCATGGAGTGATGAGTCTATGAATACTTCCAACGTTTTCACCTCCAATTTTCTTTTCAAATAGTTTATCATATAGTTGCGGTTAGTACAGTTAAGCCAAACCGGCATTTAAATATAAAGTTTAATTGAAAGGAGGATCGAACTGTGGATTATGGAAAATTAAAGAATGAGATTATTGAATACAGCAAAAAGATCGGTATTGATAAAATCGGATTTACGAGTGCGGATCCATTTGTTGAAATGAAGAACCTGTTGATCAGGCAGGAAGAGCTGGGCTATCAATCAGGTTTTGAACATAAAAATATTGAAGAACGTACACATCCGGAACTTATTTTTGATGAACCACGATCCATTATCGCCATTGCACTTGCCTACCCTTCAAAAATGAAAGATGCGCCACGCGGTGAACGCGGTGCAAGAAGAGGCATTTTCTGCAAGGCGTCCTGGGGTGTGGATTATCACGTACTCGTTCGTGAAAAACTGGAGCAGCTGGCTTCCTTTATTGACAATAAAGTTCAGGATGCCAGGTTTAAGCTTATGGTAGATACAGGAGAACTGGTCGACAGAGCCGTGGCGGAACGGGCAGGGATTGGCTGGAGCGGAAAAAACTGTTCGATCATCACCCCTGAATTCGGCTCGTATGTTTATCTTGGCGAGATGATCACAAACCTCCCTTTGGCACCAGACGAGCCGATGGAGGATCAATGCGGTGAATGCACAAAGTGTCTAGATGCATGTCCGACGGGCGCACTTATTCAGCCGGGACAGCTTGATGCACAAAGTTGCATTGCATTTTTGACACAGACGAAAGGCCTTCTGCCTGATGAATTTCGGGATAAAATTGGAAACCGTCTATATGGATGTGACACATGTCAGGTTGTCTGTCCCAAGAATAAAGGGATTGATTCAGATTGGCATGAGCAAATGAAGCCGGATCCTGAAATTGCGAAGCCTTTGCTTCAGCCATTGCTAGAAATCTCGAACCGGGAATTCAAAGGAAAATTTGGAGAGGTTTCAGCTTCATGGCGTGGCAAGAAGCCTATTCAACGTAATGCAATTTTAGCTTTGGCGCATTTTAAAGAACAACCGGCTGTCGAGGATTTGATCAAAGTATTAAATGAAGATGTGAGACCAGAGATCAGGGGAACAGCTGCTTGGTCACTCGGGAAAATCGGAGGCAATCAGGCTGAAAAAGCACTGATTCATGCAAAGTCCAAGGAAGAGCATCCGGAAGTATTAGAAGAGATTAATAAGGGGCTTCGGTTTTTTGAATCCCATGAAAACATAAAGTAATCAAGCGGACAAAGTGTTTGTCCGTTTTTTTTGTATAAAAAAATAAATGGAGTTTCGCATTTTTTGTCTAGTTATGTTTTAAAAAATTTAAAGCGGGAACGAAGTAGTAGTGTAAGAGGAAATAATCTTTGAAGGAGGATTTTAATAATGGCTAACAAAGACAATGATCGTAAAATGACACTAGAGGAAGCAGGCCGTAAAGGCGGAGAAGCGACTTCAAAAAATCATGATCGAGACTTCTATGAAGAAATTGGCCGTAAGGGCGGAGAAGCGACAGCAGAAAGCCATGACAGAGAATTCTACGAAGAGATTGGACGCAAAGGCGGGGAAGCCACTGCGAAAAACCATGATAGGGACTTCTATGAGGAAATCGGCCGTAAGGGCGGAGAAGCCACAGCCGAAAATCATGACAGGGACTTTTACGAGGAAATTGGCCGAAAAGGCGGAGAGGCTACGTCTAAAAATCATGACCGCGACTTCTATGAAGAAATCGGGGAAAAAGGCGGAAACGCTCGTGCCAGACAACGTGATGATAAATAAGATAGGCGCAAGGCGCACGCTTAAATCGCCACGTTCTATGGCGCCGGCGGCACTAGGACATCCTATCCGTCGGAGCTAGACATATAACTTTACAAAGAGGGAGACGTAAGTGATGCGTCTCCCTCTTTTTGCATTTAAAAAAGATAAATGCCCACTTCTATGCATATATATCGGCGAGGAGGGATGAAGTGAAAGAGCGGCTGCAAAAATCGCTTGAAAACAGAGTAAGGGAGTTTGTAGGAGAAAAGAAAACAAAAGATGAAAAGGTTATAAGAAAAAGGGAGTTAATGTCCGTAAGAGAAGCGGATATCGTTAAGGCAAATGGGACCGGGAAAATTTTGAAGGTTGAAAAAAGAGATGGAATGAATCATCTTTATTATATCGTACATTTGAAATATTTAATAAGGCAGGGGGACTTTTTCTATGTGGAGGAGGAGGTGGAAAGGCGGAGAGCTTCTTTTACACAAAAGGAACTATTATATGATGATGAAGAACTTACTGTTGAGTTCCCTTTAGATGCCCCGGAGATTTCATTTTACGATGAAGATCGGGAACCTGGAATGGAGAGGTACACATATGATCGGCTTCAGGTTGTCCAGTATGCGGAAAGATGGTGGAATGACTATAATCCAGCATATAAGAAATTTGAAGTGGACTGCACAAATTTTGTTTCACAGTGTATCCGTGCAGGCGGGGCACCCATGAGAGGACATCCTAATCGAAACAGGGGCTGGTGGTACACGGGTAAAAATTGGAGCTTTAGCTGGGCGGTTGCGCATTCACTGAAAAACTACCTGCAAAATTCAACCGCCGGACTGAGGGCGAAAGAAGTGCATGATCCACTTGAACTTCAGCATGGAGATGTCATTTGCTATGACTTCCAAGGCGACGGGCGGTTTGATCATAATACAGTGGTGACTGGAAAAGACGCGAATGGCATGCCGCTTGTAAACGCACATACGTATAACAGTCGTATGAGGTATTGGGCATATGAAGATTCCTCGGCCTACACTCCAAACATAAAGTATAAAATGTTCCATATTATTGATGACAGTTCTTAACATTCCTATTCTTTCTATCCTTATGGCATTTCACTCTTCAAGGTGTTATAATGACACGGTATTTTGATGAATGAGGTGACATCTTTGGCCATACATGTGGTACTATACCAGCCCGAAATTCCTGCCAATACAGGGAATATTGCCAGGACCTGTGCAGCAACTGATACATGCCTGCACCTCATCCGGCCTCTCGGCTTTTCAACAGATGACAAAATGTTAAAACGGGCAGGACTCGATTATTGGGAATTTGTAAAAATTGTTTATCATGATTCCTTGGATGACTTTTTTTCCTCAAGCCAAGGAGGGCAATATTTCTTTTTGACCAAGTACGGGGATAAACCGCACACATCTTTTGCATATGATAACCCGGAAAAAGATTATTATTTTATCTTCGGGCGGGAAACGACCGGCCTTCCGAAGGAACTATTGGAAAAAAATAAAGAGAAATGCTTAAGGATCCCGATGAATGACAATGTGAGATCGCTCAATTTATCCAATGCCGCAGCCATTCTGGTTTACGAGGCACTGCGCCAACAGGACTATCCAACTCTTGATTAATTTAATTGATATAAAAAAGGAAGCTGTCATGCAGCTTCCTTTTTTGCTGAAATAAGTAAACACATAAGTGCTAAAACTTATCATCTTATTGTGTTACGTCCAGCTCCGACGGACAGGATGTCCTAGTGCCACCGGCGCCACAGGAGGTGGCGATCGGAGGCGGCCAGCGCCTAGCCCCTCGAGGTCACAAGCCGCTTTCACGTGGTGGTTGAAGAGCTGCTTCCTCGGGAATCTTCTTGTGCTTGTCGGGGCTGATCAAGGCACTTGCGCTTTTGGTTTTACTTTTTAAATACTCCAGGCTTATCCTCACGGCCTGATGCGAAAATTGCAGACAAGAATGCAATGGCAACGCCTAACATCAAAATTGTTCTCATTTTATGTAAGCCTCCTTTAATATCATAGTTGTCCCGAAGTTTATTATATCCGAAATTCCCTAAAATGTGAATGGAACACCTGTATTGGAAATATGACGGTACGTTGAAAAAAATAATTGTCGGCTAGAGGCGGTGTTGTCTTATTAAAGACATGTTCGACCAACTGCCTGCATATGGTTTATTAAACATTCCTCATCAAGCAAACAGGGAGGTCCATATGGATATTCTAAAAAAGATTGAACAATACAGGTCTCAAGAGGAGAAGTTAAGGTGGGAAGGCACCTTCGCCGATTATTTGAAACTAGTCAAAGAAAAGCCTTGGGTAGCGCAGTCAGCACACTCCCGTATATATAATATGATCAGGGATGCGGGTGTTGAAGAAAATGGACATAAAACATATCGCTTTTTCAGTCATGAGATGTTTGGGTTGGAGGAAGCCCTGGAAAAGCTGGTTGAAGAATATTTCCATCCGGCGGCTAAACGCCTTGATGTAAGAAAGAGAATCCTGTTGCTGATGGGGCCTGTTAGCGGCGGGAAATCAACGCTTGTTACAATGTTAAAAAGAGGTCTTGAAGCATATTCCAGAACAGATGGGGGAGCGGTGTATGCCATCAAGGGCTGTCCGATGCATGAAGATCCGCTTCATTTGATACCGCAGCATTTACGCGATGACTTCCATAAGGAATATGGGATCAAAGTGGAAGGTAATCTGTCTCCATTGAACACGATGAGGGTGGAAGAAGATTATGGAGGCAGGATTGAAGATGTGCTTGTGGAACGCATTTTCCTTTCTGAGGATAAGAGGGTAGGTATCGGCACGTTCAGTCCGTCCGATCCGAAATCCCAGGACATTGCCGATTTGACCGGCAGCATAGATTTTTCCACCATTGCTGAATATGGATCAGAATCGGATCCTAGGGCGTACCGGTTTGACGGCGAATTGAACAAGGCGAATCGCGGACTGATGGAGTTCCAGGAAATGTTAAAGTGTGATGAAAAATTCCTTTGGCATTTGCTTTCTTTGACTCAGGAAGGAAATTTTAAAGCTGGAAGATTTGCTCTTATCTCAGCGGATGAATTGATAGTTGCACATACGAACGAAACGGAATATCGTTCTTTCATCTCAAATAAAAAGAATGAAGCATTACACTCCAGAATCATTGTGATGCCTGTTCCATACAATCTGAAAGTGTCTCAGGAAGAGCGGATCTATGAAAAGATGATCCGTGACAGCGATGTGGCAGATGTCCATATTGCCCCACATACATTAAGGGTTGCAGCCATGTTTACGGTGCTGACGAGATTGAAAGAACCGAAACGCGGAGATATCGATCTTTTGAAAAAAATGCGGCTGTATGACGGCGAGAATGTAGAGGGCTATAATTCATCAGATTTGAATGAGCTGAAAAAAGAATATCAGGATGAAGGAATGAGCGGCATCGATCCGAGGTATGTAATCAACAGGATCTCCTCTACCATCATCCGAAAAAAAATACCGTCCATTAATGCACTGGACGTGCTGCGCTCCCTGAAGGAAGGCCTTGATCAGCATCCATCCATTACGCAGGAGCTGCGTGAGAAATACTTGAATTTCATTTCCGTTGCACGGAAAGAATATGACGAAATGGCGAAAAAGGAAGTACAGAAAGCATTTGTCTACTCTTATGAAGAGTCCGCCAAGACTTTGATGGACAATTACCTGGATAATGTTGAGGCATTTTGCAACAAATCTAAGCTGCGCGATCCTCTGACAGGTGAGGAAATCAATCCTGATGAAAAACTGATGCGCTCTATCGAGGAACAGATCGGTATTTCTGAAAATGCAAAAAAAGCTTTCCGTGAAGAAATTTTAATACGGATTTCGGCACTTGCACGCAAGGGGAAACGTTTTGACTACAGATCCCATGCACGCTTGCGGGAAGCCATCCAGAAAAAGCTATTTGCTGATCTGAAGGACGTAGTCAAAATCACTACATCTGCAAAAACGCCAGATGAGCAGCAGTTGAAAAAGATAAATGAAGTTGTCGCCCGTTTGATTGATGAACATGGTTATAACTCAACATCAGCGAACGAATTGCTCCGCTACGTCGGCAGCCTACTGAACAGATAACATGCGGGACCCCTTCCGAAAGAGAGAACATCAATGTTCCCAATGGCGAAGGGGGCTTTTTCTGTTTTTAAAATCAATAGTGAGGATTAACTTTAATTTAAAGGTTTAACTCCGTCCAGTTCCAGCGCCTATCGACTAGCAGACTTTGCGCCTCTGGTGCTCCTGCGCCATAGTTAATTCGAAGAAGCCTTGTTCAGCTTGTCGCATAGCGCACGAAGCGTATTCAAGAAGCAAATCACGACGCTTGGAAGTAAGCCGCTTGGCTCCGACGTACAGGACGTCCTAGTGCCACCGACGTACAGGAAGTACTAGTGCCCGAAGCCACAGGACAAGGAAAGCTTCGGCAGCGTTACATCGCACGAAGAAAAAGCGTCAGCTTTTTCGAGGATGTGGCGGTCTGAGGCTGCCTACGTCTCCGGGGTGTCCGGCTGCGACGCAGAGGATGTGCTAGTGCAGGCGAAGCGACAGGATGTCGCTGCCCTGAGCCAGCCGAGTGCCATCAGCTCGAGGTCATAAGTCAATCGCTTCTGAAGGCAAAGGTCGCCTTCGCCAGCGCTTGACTTATGCTTGTCGCCGATAAGCAGGCACTCTCGCACTTCCTTATCCTTTATCTCGTTGGAGTCACTCTTGTCTAGCTGCAACGCCTAGCCCCTCGAGGTCACAAGCCTGCAAAGAAGCGAATTCAGGAAGATTGTGCTCCTGCGCCATAGACTATTCGAGGAGGTAACTGTTCAGCTCGTCGCAAAGCTACATGAAGCAGATTCAGGGAAGCTCTACACGATGTGATTGAAATCAGTAGCTTCCCTGTGGTGGCTGAGGTTCTGCCTCCTCGGGAATCGTCTTGTGCTTGTCGGGGCTGACCAAGGCGTTTTCGCATTTCGGCTGTCTAGCTGCAGCCAGCAGGGGCTCGAAGTCGCCTCGGTCAAGCCAATGATGTCAAAGAACGACTTCACTGGCTTCCCCTCCGACGCACAGGATGTGCTAGTGCAAGCGAAGCGACAGGATGTCGCGTTCTGAGCCTGCCAGCGCTTGTCGCCCCTAAGCTGCCGGCTTCCGCTTTTCTATCCAGTCTGTACGTCGATGACCAGGCGCTTCCACTTTTGAATTTGTCCCATTCTCGCAAACTTCTGTAAATAAATCTGTTATTCTGCATAAGATAGAGTAATAAATGGTAAGTGTACAAATTCATTTTGTACCCGACCAGCTATATAAAATGTAAGGGGGGCGTCGTTAACATGTCAAACTCACAATATCAACAGTTTGCTGTCTCTCAAGAAGATTGGTCCCTCCATCGAAAAGGTTATGATGATCAACAGCGGCATCAGGAAAAGGTTCAGGAGGCCATTCGAAATAATTTGCCAGACTTGATTACCGAAGAGAGTATCATAATGTCCGATGGCCGTGATGTTGTTAAGATACCGATCCGATCTTTAGATGAATATAAAATCAGATATAATTATGATAAAAATAAACATGTCGGCCAAGGTGACGGAGACAGTCAGGTGGGAGATGTTGTTGCCAGGGACGGATCCCAGAAACCTGGACCTGGAAAAGGTCAGGGAGCAGGCGATCAGCCGGGCGAAGATTTTTACGAGGCGGAAGTTTCAATGTTGGACTTGGAAGAAGCATTGTTCAAGGAGCTTGAACTGCCGAATTTGAAGAGAAAAGAGCAGGATGCCAATCAGGTGACGCATATTGAGTACAATGATGTCAGAAAAACCGGTCTGATGGGCAATATTGATAAGAAAAGGACAATGATGAGCGCATTTAAACGAAATGCAATGAAAGGTGACCCGAATTTTTATCCGATTTTTCCGGAAGATTTGAAGTTCAGGACATGGAATGAAGTACAGAAGCCCGAATCAAATGCAGTTGTGATAGCGATGATGGATACCAGTGGTTCGATGGGCGTTTGGGAAAAATATATGGCCCGCAGCTTTTTCTTCTGGATGACCAGATTTTTAAGAACAAAATATGAAAAAGTTACCATTGAATTCATTGCCCACCATACAGAGGCGAGAGTGGTATCGGAAGAGGACTTTTTCTCCAAAGGGGAGAGCGGGGGAACAATCTGCTCATCCGTATACAGAAAAGCACTGGAGATCATCGGAGATAAATATGATCCTGCACGCTTCAATATTTATCCATTTCACTTTTCCGATGGCGATAATCTCACCTCAGATAACGCAAGATGCATCAAACTTGTCGGCGAGCTGATGGAGAAATCGAATATGTTCGGGTACGGAGAGGTCAATCAATACCAAAGGAACTCTACATTGATGTCAGCCTATAAAAATATTAAAGATGAGAAATTCCAATATTATATATTAAAACAGAAAGCCGATGTGTACCATGCCATGAAAAGCTTCTTCAAAAAAGAAGCTGAGGCAACGACAGTATGAATAGGTGAAAAGACGGGAGGATAGCTCAGTTATAGAGTGAATCCTCCCTATTACTTTTGAGCATAAATAAAAGTCGTGGTTAGGAAAAGATTTTGTACTACATTCAGCTACACGGATTGAAGATGCTGATGCTTACGAAACGAAGAATATCACAGTGTAAGCGGTTGGTCTTGCTGCCCATAAAAGGGGAGTCCGCAGAAACTGGTAATTGGCCAACCGCCGCAATACACGAATATGGTGAGCATGGTGGCTGGGGACTGCTCGGGAGATTCCCTTGATTGCCCGCGCTTATCAAGGCGCTTCTGCTTTTGTTCAGTCAACAAATAATTTTCTGATTTTATAGTTGACAGCATGAAGAAATAAAAGTATCCTTTAGGTAAATATAACGGAATTCATCCATTTAGTTGTTTTTCTGTTATATAAAAATTAACATTACAATGAAAGCGCCTACAAAGTAAACGTTGCTTTTGAAAGGAGTGCGTTTGATGGATGTGGCTGCAGAGCTCTCTTATGAGGGAAAATTGGAGCGTTTCATGGAAAGAATAGAAGCCGGGGAAAAAATAGAGGCGAATGACTGGATGCCTGATGATTACCGGACGGCCTTGATCAAATTGATTTCCATGCATGGAATAAGTGAGATCATGGGGGCGCTGCCGGAAAAGGAATGGGTTCCCAAAGCACCTTCTCTTCGCAGAAAGCTTGGTATCATGGCGAAAGTCCAGGATGAAATGGGGCACGGCCAACTTCTTTTGCGTGTAGTAGAAGATTTATTGGCTCCTCTGGGAAAAGGCCGGGATGATATTATGAATGATCTCTTAAATGGAGATTTGAAGTTTCATAATGTTTTCCACATGGAAGCTCCGACGTGGGCAGATGCTGGATTGATCGGATGGCTTGTCGACGGAGCGGCTATTATTACACAGACAAACATGCTTGGTGCCTCTTATGGTCCATATGCCCGGGCTCTTCAAAGGATTTGCGCCGAGGAAGTGTTCCATGCGCAGCATGGAGAGTCAATCATATTGGCACTTGCGGAGGGGACACAAGAACAAAAAAATATGATCCAGGATGCAATTAACAGATGGTGGCCTTCCCTGCTTATGTTTTTTGGTCCAGCTACGGCTGCAACCACAGGGTCGTCGAAGCAGGATATAACGATTAAATATAAAATCAGGACAAAAACGAATGAGCAGCTTCGACAGGACTTCCTCTCGAAATATATACCGAGGGTTTTATCGTTGGGATTGACAATACCCGATGAGACGTTCAAGTTCGACGAAGAAAAGAAGGAATGGATATACAAACAGCCTGACTGGAAGGAATTCAAAAAAATCATTTCCAATCGGGGGCCTAAATCTCAAAGCAGACTGCAATTAAGGAGAACAGCTTATAAAGAACATGAATGGGTAAGGAGGGCCCTGAGCTGAAGAAGTGTAAGCGAGAGGAGGAGGACTGCGATGAGCAAAGCAAACACAGACGGATTTTATGAAATATATGAAGTGTTCAGCAAGCGGAATCACAAAGGGGACTTTCAACATCAATTCAGTTTGCTCGCTCCGAATAAGGAAATGGCATTTATCATGGCCCAGGAAAATTTCATGCGCAGGGAGCCAGTTGTTGATATTTGGGTAGTCAAGCGTGACGATATCCGCATGATGCAGCCGGAAGAGCGGCAAATTGTCAATCGTTTGGATAATAAAGATTACCGTTTGACGAAAGGTTACGGCTACCTGCGGAAGAAATGGCGCCAATACGAGCAGAATATGCTGGATGAAAAGGAAATCATGTCCTGGGGAGAAGACGGCAAAGCACAAGGAAAAAAAACTCAATAAAAATTCTTGCGGGACGTGTCTAACTTTGTAGAATAAGTAAGTGTAAAAACTCGCCTTGTCGCAAAGCTGCAAGAGGCTGCCTCAAAGATGCTGACTCACGATGTAATAAGTAGGCAGCTTTGCTGTGGCGGTTAAAAAAGCTCCCTCATCAAAATTCGTCTTGTGCTTGTCGCCTAAGGCTACACGCCTTGCGCTTTTCTTTATCACATCTAAAAAGGGGAAATGACAAATGTTTAAAATGATCGCGTTATTCAAGAAACCGGAAAACACTGAGGAGTTTGATAAGTACTATTTTGAAACTCATATTCCACTGACGGAAAAAATTCCAGGTCTTCGCAAAGTGGAGATTACAAAGTTCACAGGTTCTCCCATGGGGGAAAGTCCATATTATCTGATGTGTGAAATGTACTATGACAGCTTTGAGGCCTTTAAGGATTCATCCAAAACAGAGGAATCGAAGGCGTCAGGAAAAGATGTCATGAAATTTGCCGGAGATATTGTTACATTCATGTTCGGTGAAGAAGTAAATGAGTGATTACAGGTTCATTCAAACAGAGGTTGTTGGCCGGGTAGGAAAGGTCTGGCTGAACAGGCCAGATGTCTTAAATGCATTGAACAGGCCAATGATCAATGAAATTCTCGCTGCCTTTGAAGAATATGACCGAAATGATGATATACGGGTAATCTTCCTTGCCGGAAAGGGTAGGGCTTTTGCAGCGGGTGCCGATATCGATGAAATGGCAGAAGATGATTCGGTTTCAATGGAACTTTTGAACCAGTTTGCCGATTGGGATCGGTTAAGTCTTGTCAAAAAGCCGATAATTGGAGCAGTCCATGGTTTTTGTCTCGGCGGCGGCTTTGAACTTGCTTTGGTATGTGACCTGCTATTTGCGGCAGATGATACAAAATTCGCCTTTCCTGAAATTAATCTTGCGGTCATGCCCGGCGCTGGAGGCACACAAAGGCTGACCAAACTGATCGGAAAGACTAAAGCGCTCGAATGGATTTGGAGCGGTGAAATGAGACCTGCCGAAGAAGCCAGAGAATTAGGAATTGTTAACAAGCTGTACCCTAAAGATGTACTGATAGAAGAAGTGGCCAAATATGCAAAGGAGCTTGCGGAAAAGCCACCGCTTGCCGTTCGCCTGATCAAGGAAGCTGTCAATAAAGCCGTTGATTATCCACTTCAGGAGGGAATGTTCTTTGAAAGAAAGAACTTTTATCTTCTATTTTCTTCTGATGATCAAAAAGAGGGTATGAAAGCATTTATTGAAAAGAGAAAACCGGATTTCAAAGGTCGTTAAAAGGGGGGATAATATGTTTGATACAATTCTATATGAAGTAAAAGACTCGGCAGCGTGGATAACGTTAAACCGACCAGAAAAATTGAACTCATTTAATGAAGCGATGCATTCAGAATTGCTGAAGGCACTTGAAGATGCGGAAAATGATGATGGGGCAAGGGCTATCGTCATTACAGGAGCAGGAAGAGCCTTTTCTGCGGGCCAGGATTTGGCTGAAGTCGATCAATCTACAGATTATGGGGAATTGCTAAGATCACGCTATAATCCGATCATTCAAAAAATGTCTGGAATTGGAAAGCCGATTATAGCTGCTGTAAACGGGACAGCTGCCGGAGCCGGGTTCAGCCTGGCATTGGCTGCGGACTTTAGGTTAGTATCTGAAAAAGCCAATTTTTTAAATGCATTTATTCATATTGGCCTTGTACCTGATTCAGGCAATACATATTATTTGCCGCGAATGGTCGGCCATGCCAAAGCACTTGAATTAATGGTACTTGGGGAAAAGCTTGGAGCTGAGGAAGCCGGCAGGCTTGGACTTGCTACAAAAGTAATAGCTGAGGAAGATTGGAATAAGCAGATTTCTTCTTTTGTAGGAAGGCTTGCATCCATGCCGACAAAAGCTATTGCCTTAATCAAAGAAGGCCTGGTACAGTCATGGGGGGCTTCCCTGGCGGAGGTTTTGGAAGGAGAAGCTCATGCACAGAATCTAGCAGGACACTCCAGTGACCATCAGGAAGGCGTAACAGCGTTTCTCGAAAAAAGAAAACCAGAATTCAAAGGAGTTTAATAGACCTATCAGACCACTAACCTTTGAAACTTATTGACTAACAAGCCCAACCATTGTACCATTACGATAATTATCGCTCTTTTTAAAAAAGCGGTAAAATAGTAAAGAGGGGGAAAATAAATGAGAAGTAAGTGGAAGAAAAGTGCATTGGCTTTATTCAGCGGTGCAGTATTAATGCTTGCTGCATGCGGCAGCAATTCTGCAGCACCGGAAAAAGAGGAGAAAAAAGATGAGCCGGCCCAGCAGGAAGAAGCAAAGACTTACAACATCGGGGTTACCCAAATTGTTGAGCATCCATCGTTGAATGCAGCATTTGACGGGTTCAAAGCAGCACTTGAGGATGCAGGCATCAAGGCTGAATATGATGTACAGATTGCACAGGGTGACAACAGTGCAAACACATCAATCGCAAATAACCTTGTCAGCGGCGGAGTAGATCTGATTTTCGCCAACTCTACACCAAGTGCACAGGCAGCGGCAAGCGCTACAAGCGATATTCCGATTATTTTTACATCTGTAACTGATGCGGAAGGAGCGGAATTGGTAGATTCAAATGAAAAGCCGGGCGGTAACGTAACTGGTACAGTTGATACTCATCCAGATGCGATTCCAAGCACATTGAAGTTTTTGAAAGACGACCTTGGTGCCAAGAAAGTTGGAATGGTATTCAACTCTGGTGAGCAAAACTCACGTGCGCAAGTGGACTCTATTAAAAAACTTATTAAAGATGAAGGGCTAGGCCTTGAAATCGTTGAGGCTTCTGTTGCAACATCTGCTGATGTAAAACAGGCAGCAGAATCACTTGTCGGTAAAGTCGATTCCATGTATACAATCACAGATAACACAGTAGTATCCGCACTTGAGTCTGTTGTATCTGTAGCAAATGACAATAAACTGCCGATGATGGTCGGAGAATTCGACTCAGTTGATAGAGGCGGACTTGGAGCATACGGTTTTGAGTACTATGACATTGGTTATGAGGCTGGGGAAATGGCTGTAAAAATCTTAAAAGGTGAAGGCGAACCTGCAGAAATGCCGGTCCAATATCCTCAAAATCTGAAATTTGTAATTAATAAGGATACTGCTGAAGCCATTGGATTGGAAATTAAAGATGATTGGAACGCAGAAGACGTTAAAGATCTAGAAAAATAAGGAGATGATTCTTCATGTTTGCAGCTTTGTTTGGCTCCGTTGAGCAAGGAATCATCTATGCGATTATGGCCCTTGGGGTGTACCTTTCTTTCCGAGTTCTTGATTTTCCGGATCTTACCGTCGATGGAAGTTTTGTAACAGGTGCTGCGGTTGCTGCTACGATGATATTCTTCGGATATCATCCAGCAGCAGCCACGGCTGTTGCACTCGTTGTCGGGTTCCTTGCCGGCTGTATTACTGGATTATTGCATACAAAAGGAAAGATCAACCCCCTACTGTCAGGGATATTAATGATGATTGCCTTATATTCCATAAATTTACGGATTATGGGAGTAACTTCCGATAATTCTGTTGGCAGACCGAATATTCCACTATTGAATGCGGAAACCATTTTTTCAAAATTCCAGGCATTCTGGGGAAACCTAGGCATTGACGCGGCATTGAACAATATGTTGGGAGCTATCGGCATCCAGCACCTTCCGTCCACTTGGGGTACGCTCATCCTCATGGCAATTCTCACATTGATCATTAAGTTTGCTGCTGATTGGTTCTTGCAAACTGAAGTGGGGCTGGCCATCAGAGCAACTGGGGATAATAAGCGGATGATCAGAAGTTTTTCAGCTAATACGGATAATTTAGTAATTATAGGACTTGGAATTTCCAACGCAATGGTAGCTTTATCAGGTGCGTTGATCGCTCAATATGCCAAATTCTCTGATATCGGTATGGGAATCGGGATGATTATCATCGGACTTGCATCTGTCATTATCGGGGAAGCTATCTTCGGCACGAAGACGATTGTAAGGACAACACTTGCTGTGGTGGCCGGTGCCATCATTTACCGAATTGTCCTAGGGTTGGCTTTAAGAATTAAATTGTTGGATACAGGCGATATGAAGCTTATTACTGCTGTGATTGTAATAGCAGCTCTTGTCATGCCTCAATTTATTGAGAAAAGAAGAGAAGGCAGAAGAAAAGTGAAGCGGCATGCCGAACGAATGGCGGCTTTGGAAGCAGCCAAAAACAAGGAGGTAGAAACCGTTGCTGAAGCTCGAACAGATTAGCAAAATCTTCAATGAAGGCACACCGGATGAAAAAGTAGCCCTGGATCGAGTGAATCATTCATTAAAAAAAGGCGATTTCGTCACAGTGATCGGCAGTAACGGTGCTGGCAAATCTACTTTGATGAACATGATTTCAGGCGTTCTGACCCCGGATGTCGGTACAGTGGAAATAGACTCAAAAAATGTGACTAGGCTACCGGAATATAAACGCTCCCGCTTTATCGGGAGAGTGTTCCAGGATCCAATGGCGGGCACCGCGCCAACGATGACAATTGAAGAAAATCTAGCGATGGCTTATTCCCGAGATAAGAAGCGCGGGTTGAAAAAAGGTGTTGACCGGAAGAGAAAAGATTTTTTCCGAACTTCGTTGGAGACTCTTCATCTTAATTTGGAAAATCGCTTAAACGCCAAAGTTGGACTGCTATCCGGAGGGGAAAGGCAGGCATTGTCTTTGCTGATGGCTACCTTTACCCAACCATCGATCCTACTACTCGATGAACATACGGCAGCACTTGATCCGGCAAGAGCCGAATTGATCACGAACTTGACAAAGGAACTGGTGGAAAAAGATAACCTGACAACTTTGATGGTTACGCATAACATGCAGCAGGCGCTTGATCTTGGAAACCGGTTGATCATGATGGACAAAGGCCAAATCATTCTTGAAGTGGATGAAGAAAAGAAGAAGGAATTAACCATTGAGAAGCTTTTAGCCGAGTTCCAGCGAATCCGCGGTGAGCAGTTTGCAAGTGACAAAGCGTTGTTAACCAGCTAAATTAAAATCATTCAAATTTACGGCACTTATACTACGTGGTCTTCAATTGAATGCTGTACCGAAAACGCCGGCGGGGCTGTGTGATACTAATGGATTATATTGCCCCAAACATGCCGGATTCAACAACTGAAAGCGCCTCACGGGAGTTTTGGTTCAACTGAACTCCTTTTTTTTTCAAAAAAATAGCCTGAAAGGGAGAAGGCCCGTGGATTTATTTGATCAAATTCATGAACATGAGCAGGTAGTTTTCTGCAACGATCCGGATACGGGATTGAAAGCGATCATTGCCATCCATAGTACAGTACTCGGACCTGCGACAGGGGGCTGCAGGATGTACCCTTACGCAACTGTCGAGGATGCCCTAGAGGATGTACTTCGGCTGTCGAGGGGCATGACGTATAAATGTGCCGCGGCAGATGTGGATTTTGGTGGGGAAAAATCGGTCATTATCGGAGACCCGAAAAGAGATAAATCACCGGAATTATTTCGGGCATTCGGAAGATTTGTTGAATCATTGAATGGACGGTTTTATACAGGAACAGATATGGGGACCATAGCGGAAGACTTTGTTCATGCAATGAAGGAGACCAGCTGCGTCATCGGGCTGCCCGAGGAATATGGCGGAGGAGGAGATTCATCCATCCCGACTGCACTGGGCGTCATTTACGGAATCCAGGCTACCAACCTAATTGTAAGCGGTTGCATTAGTTTGAGTGATAAAACGTATGCGGTTCAAGGGCTAGGAAAAGTCGGCTTCAAAGTGGCGGAACGACTTTTGCAAGAAGGTGCAAGTCTATATGTGACGGAGCCTAGTGATCAGGCTGTCGCTGATTTGCTTCAGCGCGGGGAAGTCATCGGGAATACTTCCATTAAGGTTGTGTCCGGCGAAGATATATATGGAGTAGCAGCGGATGTATTTATTCCTTGTGCAATCGGCGGTGTGTTGAACGATGAAACAATCGGCAATATGAAAGTGAAAGCTGTCGTTGGTTCGGCTAATAACCAATTGAAAGAGGATCGCCACTGTATCAAGTTGAAGGAAAAAGGCATTTTATATGCTCCGGATTATATTGTAAATGCCGGAGGATTAATACAGGTGACGGACGAGTTATACGGTGCGAACAAACAGCGTGTGATGAATAAAACGAAAGCAATTTATGATTCTCTTTTAGAAATATTCGAAGTATCAGAGAGTGAAAGTATTTCAACATTGGAAGCATCCAACCGTTTCTGTGAAAAGAAAATCGAAGCAAGAAAAGCCGGAAGCAGTTTTTTCTCAAGGTATACCCGGCCGAAATGGAAGTTCAGGCATTAAATCCGTGTGATCATCTAAAAGGAGGAGTAGCATGGAGGAGAAATTTCCTAAGGTTGTTTATGTGGACGGAAATGGAGATCTTGTAAGGGAAGAAATAGAGAACGAGTTATCAGAAGAACTTGTTCAGAAATTTTACCGTCAGATGGTTTTGATGAGGACTTTTGATCGGAAAGCGATTAATATGCAACGACAGGGAAGGCTTGGAACCTATGCACCGTTTGAAGGGCAGGAAGCTGCACAGGTTGGCAGCGCTCATGCTTTGCGGCCGGCAGATTGGATATTTCCGACCTATAGGGACCATGCAGCTACAATGACGTTCGGTATGCCGATGGAAACCGTACTGCTTTATTGGAATGGGAGAGCAGAAGGCTGTATCCCTCCTGAAGGGAAAAGAATCTTTCCCCCGGCAGTGCCTCTTGCAACACAGCTGCCCCACGCGGCAGGAGCAGCCATGGCCGAACAATACAAAGGAACTGACCATGCGGCAATCGTTTATTTCGGAGACGGCTCGACTTCAGAAGGGGATTTCCATGAAGGAGTAAACTTTGCCAGCATTTTTAAAGCACCAGTCATCTTTTTCAACCAAAATAATAAATATGCCATTTCAGTTCCGATTGAACGGCAAATGAATTCAAAGACAATTGCTCAAAAAGCAGTTGCTTATGAAATCCCAGGGGTGCGAATTGACGGAAATGATGTATTTGCTGCGTATTTTGAAACGAAAAAAGCTTTGGAAAGAGCACGCACGGGGGAAGGTCCGACACTGATTGAAGCCGTTACATGGCGTTATGGTGCGCATACTACTGCGGATGATCCCACCAAATACCGTGATCAGTCATTGAGTGAGCAAAAGCGCGAAGCTGGAGATCCTATTTTGCGGCTTGAGAGATACATGAAAAATCAAGGTATTTGGGATGAGGAATGGAATGAGGCGATTAAGGAAGAGGCAGCTGAAACGATTGAAAAGGCCGTACGGAAAATGGAAGCTTATCCAGAAGCCGATGTGAATGATTTATTTGATCATGTGTTTGAGGAGAAGACGTGGACCATCCAGGAGCAAAAAGACAAATATCTTGATTATTTGCGAGGTGTTCAATCATGAGTATTTCAGCACCTGCTTCTCAAAAACTGACGTTAGTACAGGCGGTTACAGATGGTTTAAGGACAATGATGAAGGAACGCAGTGAAATCATTTTAATGGGGGAAGACATCGGAATAAATGGCGGTGTTTTCCGAGCGACAGATGGTTTAATTGAGGAATTTGGGGAGCGCCGTGTCATTGATACCCCGATCAGCGAATCCGGAATTGCAGGTACCGCTATTGGAATGGCAGTCAACGGTTTGATCCCGGTAATAGAGATGCAATTTCTTGGATTCATTTATCCCGCGTTTGAACAAATCATGTCCCAGGCCACGAGACTCAGGATGAGAACAAATGGTCATTTCCATGTTCCCCTCGTCATTCGCGCTCCATATGGTGCGGGAATTCGGGCTCCTGAAATCCATTCAGATAGTGTAGAGGCATTCTTTACGCATATGCCGGGCATAAAAGTTGTCTGTCCGGCGAATCCATATGATGCAAAAGGGTTGCTCATTGCTAGTATTGAGGATCCTGACCCAGTTCTTTTTCTGGAGTCCATGCGATCGTACCGGACATTTAGAGAAGATGTACCGGCAGAAAAATATATAGTGGAGATCGGCAAGGCGAAGAAACTGGCAACTGGTGATGATGCAACAGTGATTGCTTGGGGGGCGATGGTGCCAGTTGCAGTCCAGGCTGCCGAAAAGATGAAGGAAAAAGGGATTCACTGCGATGTTCTGGATTTACGGACATTGTATCCGCTTGATCGTGACGCAATTGCCGAGTCGGTGCAAAAAACCGGCAGGGCGGTTATCGTTCATGAAGCCCATGCTACGAGCGGGCTGGGAACAGAAATCATTGCTTTGATCAATGACACTTCTTTTCTCTATTTAAAATCACCAATTGAAAGGGTCACAGGTTTCGATGTCCCAGTTCCATTTTACTCTTTAGAGCAACATTATTTACCGACGCCCGACCGCGTAGCCAGAGCAATTGAAAAAACAGTTAGTTTTTAACGGGGATATTAAAAAGGTCTAATCACTGCAGATTAGACTTTTTGTGTTCAGTTTTTTCTAAAGAACAAGGGCCGAATGTATAAAAAGACAGTATAAATCAATGGTCCCCGTCAAAAAAAATAGTCAGCATATGCCTGTTTTATCGCTGACGAAAAAAACGATCATCAAACAAATGAT
The DNA here is from genome assembly GCF_003605385.1 of Siminovitchia acidinfaciens. Classification (GTDB taxonomy): domain Bacteria; phylum Bacillota; class Bacilli; order Bacillales; family Bacillaceae_C; genus Siminovitchia; species Siminovitchia acidinfaciens. The sequence continues at coordinate 41,907 of NZ_QYTV02000003.1, forward strand.
GACCGTTCCGTTGTATTTCCAACCTGGTTGTTAACTCTCCCATCCCATTTTTTAATGAGGTATGAACGCCAGTTGGTAGAAGAACAATACTGCAAATATATATACAAGTGGATGGACATCGCGCCATTTCCCTTTGAAAATTTTTAATAACGGATAAGAAATGAATCCAAGGGCGATTCCTGTAGCGATGCTTGATGTAAGAGGCATGCTTAAAATGATTAGAAAGGCAGGAAATGCCTCGTCCATCTCTTTCCAATTAATTTCCGAGACAGTTCCGATCATTAAGCTGCCGACAATGATGAGAGCGGGCGCCGTAATGGCGGAAAGCCCGGAAACCGCGCTGACAAGCGGTCCAAAGAATGCTGCGATAATGAATAAGACTGCAACCGTCACAGTTGTCAAGCCTGTCCGGCCTCCGGCAGCGACTCCTGATGAAGATTCGATATAAGCGCTTGTCGGGCTTGTACCGAACATTGCTCCTACCGTTGTAGCCACTGAATCTGCAAGCAGAGCCTGACGTGCACGCGGAAATGAGTTTCCTTTCATTAGTCCTGCCTGCTGTGCAACGCCAATCATCGTTCCGGTCGTATCAAAAATGGTGACTAGCAAGAACGAGAAAACGACGGCAAAAAGAAAATGTTCGAATACATCGCCGAATGCTGCAATAGGGTTAGTGACGAGCAACCCTTCCGGCAAGGACGGTTTTTCGATAAAACCATGCTCAAATGACAAGTGTCCAGTGAAGTAAGCAACGGTGGCCGTAATAATCATACCGATGAACAATGCTCCATGTACGTTAAGTGCCATCAAAATAAGAGTAACCGCAAGACCTAGCAAAGCCAGTAATACTCCGGGAGAGTGAAGATCGCCCAGAGCAACAAGGTTTGATGGATGTGCTACGATGATACCTGTTAATCTCATGCCGATGAATGCGATGAATAACCCGATGCCTGCTGTAATTCCATGTTTCAAATTGGCCGGTATCGCTTCGATCAATACTTTTCTAAAGGGGGTCAGGGATAAAATGATAAAGATTACCCCAGCGACAAATACAGCAGCGAACGCAGTTGTATAGGATATGTTGTGCGCTCCTACAACTGAGTAGGCAAAATACGCATTCAATCCCATGCCAGGCGCTATGGCAATCGGATAATTGGCAGCAAGTGCCATCCAAAGTGTACCAATTACAGTGGCAATGATGGTGGCCGTAAACACCTGCTCGAAAGGAACTCCAGCGTCTTTTAAAATGATTGGATTGACTACCACGATATAAACCATCGTAAGAAAGGTAGTGACCCCTGCCAAAACTTCAGTTTTAACGTCTGTACGATTTTCTTTTAACTTGAACATTTAGGGACCTCCAGTGAACTGTTAAAAGGCAATCCTGGGCTCAGGATTGCCGCCAATTACATAAACAAATTTAAAACGTAGAAAGTAAATGCCGCAAGTAAACTTGTAATCGGCAAAGTGATAACCCATGTGAGTAGCATCGTTTTGGCTGTGTCCCATTTGACTCCCCTTACACGGTGGGATGTGCCAACCCCTAGGATGGATGACGAAATGACATGAGTGGTACTTACAGGTAAATGAATATATGTTGCACCAAATATAATCAAGGCCGAACTTAAATCTGCAGCAACGCCATTCACCGGACGAATTTTCATAATTTTTCCGCCAACTGTTTTGATGATCTTCCATCCGCCAACTGAGGTTCCTAGACCCATTGCCGTCGCACAGGACAGCTGAACCCAAAAAGGGATGTCATCCGTTGTATGAAGGTTATTGGCAATGAGAGCCATTGTGATAATCCCCATCGCTTTCTGAGCATCGTTCATACCGTGTGTGTATGCTTGCATGGATGCCGTTAATATTTGGAAGTAGCGAAATCGTTTATTCGTTTTAGCAAGATTGAAGTTCTTGAAGCTGGTCTTGAAAATTGAATAAATGATAAATCCTACTACAAATGCGATGAGTGGCGAGAAAATCAGCGCTTCAAGTATTTTAGTAAAACCTTTAAAGTTAATTGATGCTATTCCTGCTGATGCAATCGCGGCTCCCGCGATTGATCCGATTAAGGCATGTGAGGAACTGCTAGGAATTCCAAAATACCATGTAATCAAGTTCCATGCGATAGCTGCAATCAGGGCTGCCATGATGACAATTGACCCATTTTGCAATGTGAATGGGTCCACGATATCTTTTGTAATTGTCTTAGCGACACCCGTAAAAGTCATCGCGCCTAAAAAGTTCATTATGGCAGCAAGAGCGATTGCGACACGCGGTCTCAATGCCTTCGTTGAAACAGCCGTTGCAATGGCGTTTGCTGTATCGTGAAAGCCGTTAATAAAGTCGAAAGAAAGAGCAAGAATAACGATCAGTATAGTAATCAGTAATAATGAATCCATATATTTAGACTCCCTTAAGCGTTTTTCATCACAATGCTTTCAAGTGTATTGGCGACGCCTTGGCAATCGTCCGCGATCTGCTCCATATGCTCATACACTTCTTTATATTTAATCAATTGAATTGGGTCTTTTTCGGTTGCAAAAAGGTTTGTCATGGATTCACGCAATACATCATCGCATACGGATTCGTATTCTTTTATTTTGATAGCATGAGGACGGACATCCGGCAGCTTTTTACTGAATAACAAACCGATGGCTGTTTCAATTTCTACCGAACATTTGCGAATGGTTTCTACAAATTTGACTACATATTCGTCCGCTTTTACAATCTGGTACATTTCAAAAAGACCGGCAGTATGTTCCATGCCATCAAGTACATCATCCATAGCCATGGAAAGGTCCCAAAGATCTTCCCGTTCTATCGGGGTGATGAAGGAGTTGTTCAATTCTGTGATCATTTCATGTACAAGCGAATCTCCGATGTTTTCATATTCCTTCATTTTTTCGGCGAAAATTTTTGTATCATCTGCATTGCCAAGTTTATAGTCTGCAAAATAATCAGCGCTCACCTTTAAGTTTGCCGCAATTTTCTCCAATAATGTGGCAAACTTATCTTTTTTCCTGTTAAAGACCATTTTTAATTCCCACCCTTTTCCAAGGTTATTGTATCAAACGTTTTTATTTTAGCTCATATTCAAGAAAGATAAAAGTTTCTGTCGAATAAATATTGTGAACAAATTATTCGTTTTCAAACGCGGTAACGGATACAATGAAGAAAATGGAGGAGGGATGGAAAATGATTAACAGTTTAAAAGAAGTGAAAACACTGCATAACGGGGTTAAGATTCCTTACATAGGTCTTGGGGTATACAAGATGAAAAAGGAAACAGAAGCGATTGCAGCCATTAAATATGCCATTAATCATGGTTATAGATCAATTGATACGGCTCACATTTATGAGAATGAACACATTGTCGGCAGGGCAATCAAGGAAACCGAGATTCCCAGGGAAGAGCTGTTTATCACAACAAAAGTGTGGAATACGGACCAGGGGTATGATTCTACATTAAGGGCCTTCGAACAAAGCCTGAAAAAACTGGACATGGACTATCTCGACCTTTATTTGATCCACTGGGCTGTAAAGGATAAATACAAGGAAACATGGCGTGCTTTGGAAAGGCTGTATGATGAAAAAGTTGTAAAAGCCATAGGCGTCTGCAATTTTCAGATCCATCATCTGGAAGATCTGGCAACTAACAGCAATGAAAAGCCGGTAATCAATCAGGTGGAACTGCATCCTAGATTAAACCAGGAGCCGTTAAGGGAATATTGTGAGCAACATAAAATTGCTGTTGAAGCTTGGTCACCAATAGCACAAGGCCGTCTCTTAGAAGAGCCGACATTGCAGCATCTGGCTCAAAAGCACGGAAAAACCACCGCACAGATTATCTTGCGCTGGCATTTGCAAAATGACGTTGTCGTTATTCCAAAATCTGTTCATGAAGAAAGAATCCGTGAAAACGCCGATTTATTCAATTTTGAATTAACGAAGAACGAGATGAATGAAATTAATGCCTTGAATATGAATGAAAGGATCGGTCCGGATCCTGATAATTTCAATTTTTCGTCATGAGAAAATAGAGGACATGCTGGCCACTGTAAAAGATATGCCAGCATGTTGATACTTGACTCAGCCGCTGGGGGATTTAACGCGGCTGTCTACCTGTATGTAACCCGAAGTAGTCTCCGAATTAGCACTGCACCTTTGTCTATCTGAATAAAAATTCCATTTAATTTCCTGCCATTCCCATGAAATCGGGTATACAACCTATGTTATTCTAAGAAGACCTATTACTACATTTAAAGGCAGGTTCAGGCAATGAGAGTGGTGTTTGCGGCAAGTTTGGAACAAAAGAAGATGATCAAAGACCTTATTGACCATCTTTATCATTCCGTATTCCCTTTATATTTTGATGAAGTGGAAACAAAGGAATTGATTCGTTGGGAAGTGTTAAATACTCCCAGCGAACAGGAGGAGTGGCTGGAAACTGCAAATGACGCATATCGTATCATCGTCGCACTCCAAGTGCTTATTTCATTGCTGGAGTTAAGATCCCTTCCTGTTGATAATGAGGATTATAAAAAAATATTCTTTAGGAATAAATGCATATTGGAAAAATATGGGTTATCTTTTCCTTTTACATACAACCAATTTGCTTCGCTTCATAATACTGGCTTGGCGTTTAGCATGTTTACGAGCCCAGCTAATGAATATTTGATCTGAAAAAAGGCCGTTCAGTATAATTTGCTAAACGGCCTTTTTTAGGTCACTAAGAGCGCAAAGGATGTCATTTTAGTTGGTAGCTATTAATGAAGATCACCCGTTTGCCCCTAATTGTAACTCAATCTAAGTAGAAAGGGGGCTGTTTATACAGTCCCCTTTGGTGGTTCGGTATTTTTGCTCAGTCCAATATGTCATGAACAAGTCCAGAGGAGGAGAACTCTTATTTCACATGCTCCTCAAACCAAGTTTCAATTTCGTTTTGCGGATTGCCCCCGACAAGTCTGGCATCTTCTTCCCCGTTTTTAAAATGTATCAGTGTAGGAGTGTATTTAATCCTGTATTGGTTCCATCCATCTTCGAATTCAAGCAGATTGAATTGATATACATCAACACCCATCTTTTCTGCAGCCGGAATCAATTCTGGTGTTGTTTTCATGCAATGCGGACAAGTCGGGCTAAAGAAATAAACAGTCACATTTTCTTTATTATTTAGCTTTTTCTCTAATTCTTCAGGCAAAATAATGTTCTGATATAAAGGATCATCCAGCAAGTCTATGGTTGCAGAATGAAGATTTTCCTTTTTATAGATATTACCTTCCGATTTTTTCAACTGCTGCCACTTTGTGATGCCTGCAATTGCGGCAAATAAAGCAATGATGATAACTAAAAAAATAATCAATTTCTTCATATACGGTCCTCTCCCTTGGCTGTTTTTAATAACAGCATACTTACAATAAAAACTAAGATAAAAGCAATAAGAGCCAGAAATGGTATTGTGATAAAGCCCAGCCAGTTAATGTACTGGCCTGTGCATGGTACTCGGCCGCATGCAGGTGCACTGGAAGTGAAAAAAGGAACCTTCTGTATTAAGTAATGGTAAAAGGAAAGACACATTCCAATTCCTGATAAAACACTTGAATACAATGCAATTCCATAATTTTTTTTAACCGCTGCAATCCCTAAAAGTATCGTAAGGGGGTACATTAAAATCCTTTGGTACCAGCAAAGCTCGCAAGGCTCAAATTGCTTTATTTCGGAAAAATATAAGCTGCCAAGCGTTGCAATCAATGAGATTGCCCATGCAAAAAATAGCATATTCTCCTTATTGTTCACCGATTTCGATTCCAAATGCATTCACTGCCTTTATCTAAAGAATTACCTTGATTATAGTATTAATATCTCTTGTGTGTAAAAGATATGGCATCACTGTAACAGTATTGTTAATTTTAAAAAGGCCGCCATTATTATTCAGGCGGCCCGTATTTATTACATTCGAATAAGCGGAAAGTCCTCGAAAATCTCAGTATTGTCTGTTGCAGTTGCAGCATACTCCAAAAATCGGAGCAGCGAAAATAACTGGCGCTCAATCAGTGAATAGTCACGGGAAAAATAATATGCGTGCAAAAAGCGTTCTATCCTCTTTGAAAGCATATCGTCTTTCGTCCTGACCATCAGGACGATTAAATTATCCCATTCGGAACGATGGGTATAATAAAGAGCTTTGTCATAATCCAGCAATTTAACTCCCTCCTTTTTAGGAGTTGCCATTAGTATTGACGGTTGGAGCTAATGCTTTTGGTGTAAATGTTGACATTGGCATATAACAGGCTTGCCAATTCATGAGATGTATATAGTAATTCAGTTGCGGAAAAATAAAATGAATTGCTTTGGATTTTCATGATTGCGCCCTTTCTTTCATACATTGTGGATAAGGGAGGGGAATTGCCATGAGTGCGGATACGAAAGCGTTGGAATATGCCATTAGTGAAATCACAGAGATCGCCAGCGGATTTGGACTTGATTTTTACCCCATGCGCTATGAAATTTGTCCCGCAGATATAATATATACATTTGGAGCTTACGGAATGCCGACTCGTTTTTCCCACTGGAGCTTTGGAAAGCAATTTTTTAAAATGAAGCTGCATTATGATTTCGGCTTAAGCAAGATATATGAACTTGTTATCAATTCGGATCCTTGCTACGCATTCCTGCTTGATTCGAATTCGTTAATCCAAAATAAGCTAATTGTTGCCCATGTCCTTGCACACTGTGATTTCTTTAAAAATAATGTCCGATTTAGAAACACAAAAAGAGACATGGTTGAAAGCATGGCTGCTACCGCCGAAAGAATCAGACAGTATGAAATCGAATACGGGAGGCGGGAAGTAGAGGAGTTTTTGGATGCTGTCCTTTCCATTGAAGAACATATCGATCCTTCATTAGTCCGACCGACATTGGATTGGACTTTGAATGAAGAAGATGAATGGGAGGAGGAAGAGGAGAAGACGGTAACAGAGTTCGATGATTTGTGGGATTTGGATGAAAAGAAGCAAACAAAGGAAAGAAAAAAACGAAAGAAAAAATTTCCACCTCAGCCAGAAAAAGATCTTCTGCTTTTTATTGAGCAATACAGCCGGGAGCTTTCCGACTGGCAACGGGATATTATGACGATGGTTCGTGAAGAAATGCTGTATTTCTGGCCGCAGCTTGAAACGAAAATCATGAACGAGGGATGGGCGTCTTATTGGCATCAAAGAATCATTAGGGAATTAGATTTAAAAAGCGATGAGGCAATTGAATTTGCAAAGTTAAATGCCGGGGTCATTCAGCCATCTAAAACAAGCATAAATCCTTATTACCTGGGTTTAAAGATTTTTGAAGATATTGAAGAGCGGTGGGACAATCCGGATGAGGAATTGAAGAGACAAGGAGTCGAGCCAGACTCAGGCAGGGAAAAGATGTTTGAGGTAAGGGAGCTTGATTCGGACATTTCTTTTCTCCGTAATTATCTTACTAAGGATCTTGTCACACGCGAAGATATGTACTTGTTTCAAAAACAGGGACGTGATTATAAGGTCGTCGATAAAGAATGGAAGGAAGTACGGGACCAGCTTGTCAACATGAGGGTTAATGGCGGCTTTCCGTACTTGACTGTCAATGATGGAGATTACATGAAAAATGGCGAACTTTATATTGAGCATTCCTACGAGGGGGTTGAACTTGATTTAAAATATTTAGAAAAAGTATTGCCTTACATTTATCAGCTCTGGGGCAGGTCAATTCATATGGAAAGTGTTGTGGAAAACCGGCCTATGATCTTTAGCTACGATGGCAGGAATGTGCAGCGGAAATTTTTATGAGAAAAGCGGAGGCGATTGTTTAGCGACGTACGGACTGGACGACTCCTGACGAGATAAAGGATAAGGAAGTGCGAGAGTGCCTGATTATCGGCGACAAACATAAGACAAGAGCTGGTGAAGGCGTCCTTTGCCTTCAGAAGCATTTGGCTTATGACCTCGAGCCGATGGCACTCGGCAGGCTCAGTACGCGACATCCTGTCGCTTCGCTTGCACTAGCACATCGTGTGCGTCGCAGCCGGACAACACGGTGACGAAGTCCGCCTCAGATCACCACATTCTGGGTCTTCGGTCTTGTCAGTCGGAACCAACAGCTTGTTTTTAAGCATCATGAGTTTGCTCCTTTGTGTATATTGTGAATTTCGTACGGCTTCGCGGCGAGCGGAACAGGACTACTCCGAATAAGTAATGGCGCAAAAGCAGATTTTGTTGATTTATCGTAGGAAAGCAGCTGATATCTTTCACATCTTGTGAGTCTTCTTCGTGTAAACTCCGTGCAACTTTGACTTCTTCGATAACCTATGCCTTGGAGTACTAGGAAAACGCAGTCACTGATCGCAATCTGGAATAGAGAAGTGGTGGTGTTAAACGAGCGCTATCAAATATTAGGTGAAATAGCTCAGTCAGTTCGTAGCAATCGCTAATGTTATTGAGCAAAAAAATATTGACCCATTCTAAAGTGCGCACCATAATTTGGTGTGTTTTTTATGTTTTGAAGGGAATTAAATGAGGAAAATGAAAAGTGAGGAATCTCCGCCTAATACTATTGAGGAGGCGATTGTCATTTTTTTGGACAGTTATGTAAATCAAAAGGTTCAAATTAAATTCAGAAATTTACCCGAATCCCTTTCCGGCCAAGTGACGGGGATTTATCATCCGGACAAGTGGTGTATTGCCAAGCTTATTTTCACTGAATCAATGGGTATGTGGATTGAAAACCCATGTTATGAACGGACAAAAGTGAAGGAAGACGATGGTACTGATGTCCCTGTTTCAGATCAGGTTGCCGAGAAATGTCCCACACACTTATTGATAAAATGGGATTATGTTGATTCTGTTATCGTCTTTCCTGAGAAAGACATGCCGGGTGTAGGAAAAGAAGCTAAGTTGATCGGCTTCCACTCTTAAAATGACTGGGCGCACTCAATGGTGCGCTCAGTCATTTTTGATTGTTTCCGGAGGATCTATATGTTTGCCAACTGGTTTTTAACGAGGCATATACACCAACGGCGGCATTTCCATAAAATAGTCCCATAAATATGGCTCCCCAAAAATTGAATTTGTGTGCGATGAACAAAGCGAATACCAGTCCAAAAATCGTGGCAACGGTTGGAATTAGAAACCGCGGGATTGGGAGCAGAAGCTTGATAATCTCGGTGACAATGAGTACAGCAGGTACAGCGATAATTGCATCCCAAAAGTTTGTATGTATGATTGGAAAATGTTCTATTTGAATCACGCCTTATCATGATGATATGCGATAGTATTTCCTAAAAAGAAAATGTTATTAATTTGTATCCAAAACAGGAAGCGCCCTAGCGGCACTTCCCAACCATCCTAGTATACATAGGAAGTTCCTACAATGATTAACAAAATGAACAGGACAACAATCAAAGCAAATCCCATTCCAAATCCGCCTCCACGGCTCATGACTGAACACCTCCTTATGGGGTCCTGGTTTATTGTATGAACAAGCAGGGCTTATTGATTGGACAAATAGCCTCCGTTAAAAATGGAATTTCCGAGCTAAAACCTTGTTTTTTTATACTGTACGGGGGTATAGTATTGGTAAGAACTTATACGGAGGTATTTTTATGGAGAATGATCAACGGTTAATTCATAGAAACCCGGATGAAAAGAAAATGCTCCAAAATCGGTTGAAACGGATTGAAGGGCAGGTCCGAGGAATTCAAAAAATGGTGGATGAAGATCGTTATTGTGCTGATATACTTATTCAATTGACCGCCATTAGTTCAGCGTTAAAGCAGGTTGGTTTATCGCTCCTTGAAAAACATACGCATCACTGTGTTGCCGATGCCATCAAATCGGGAGACGGTGATGAAGCCATTGAAGAGTTGATGAAAATCGTCAATCAACTTGTAAAAACATGAGGAAGGAGGGGGAGTAAATGCCAAAAGAAAAGTTGGATATACCTATAGATGGTATGACTTGCGCTGCCTGTTCCAACCGGATTGAAAAAATGCTGAACAAAATGCCTGGGGTTGAGGCGAATGTCAATCTGGCTTTGGAACGGGCGTCGGTCGCTATCGACGATGAACAGGTAACAGCCCAGGATATTGCAAAGAAAATTGAAGATCTTGGCTATCGAGTCAAAACGGAAAAGCTTGACTTGGATATTTTTGGAATGACGTGTTCAGCCTGTTCGGCAAAGATTGAAAAAGTCCTCAATAAAATGGATGGAATTGAATCAGCATCAGTCAATCTTGCTGCTGAAACAGCCGCTTTGGAATTGGAGCAGGGAGTCGTTTCTGCTTCAGAGGTCATAGAAAGAATTCAGAAACTCGGCTATGATGCCAAAGTGAAGACAACCCCCTCGGAAAAAGAAGATTTCAAGTCAAAAGAATATGAGAAGCAAAAACGTAAATTCATACTATCCGCTGTTTTTTCATTGCCGCTCCTTTATACGATGCTGGGTCACTTGCCAGGCAATTTGGCCCTTCCGGTTCCGACGATGTTAATGAATCCTTGGCTTCAATTTATATTGGCAGCCCCAGTCCAATTTTATATAGGTGGACAATTTTACAAAGGTGCCTACAAATCATTAAAAAATAAGAGCGCCAATATGGATGTGCTCGTTGCCCTTGGAACGTCTGCCGCTTTCTTTTACAGCGTCCTTGAAGGGATCCGTTCCTTGATGCACCCCGGCTATGAACCGCATCTTTACTTTGAAACGAGTGCTGTTCTAATCACGTTGATTCTCCTCGGAAAACTGTTTGAAACGAGGGCTAAAGGCAGGACAACTGAAGCCTTGTCCCACTTGTTGAGCTTGCAGGCAAAAGACGCGAGCGTGATAAGAGGGGAAGAGGAACTGCAAGTCCCTATTGAAGATGTAAAAAAAGGGGATATTATCGTCGTCCGTCCAGGTGAGAAGATCCCTGTTGACGGAGAGCTGATTTTTGGCGAAACGTCCATCGATGAATCGATGATTACGGGTGAATCTATCCCTGTAGGAAAACGTCCTGGCGATGAAGTTATTGGAGCAACGATCAATAAACAGGGAATGGTTCGAATAAAGGCAACCAAAGTTGGAAAAGATACTGCCCTTGCCGGGATTATTAAAATTGTGGAGGCCGCTCAGGGTAGCAAAGCTCCAATCCAGCGGATTGCGGATAAGATATCGGGTGTATTTGTTCCCATCGTTGTAGGTATTGCTGTCCTAACTTTTTTGGCCTGGTTCTTTATTATTGATCCTGGAAATGTTGAAAGGGCTCTTGAATCATCGATCACTGTTTTAGTTATCGCCTGTCCGTGTGCGCTGGGATTAGCCACCCCCACATCGATCATGGTCGGTTCCGGTAAAGGTGCTGAAACAGGCATACTTTTTAAAGGCGGAGAGCACTTGGAAACGGCTCATAAAGTAAATAGCGTCATTTTGGATAAGACAGGTACGATAACAGTAGGAAAACCGTCCGTTACTGATATTGAAGTTGATCGCGATGAGGTGCTTTCCTATCTTGTTTCAGCAGAAAATGCATCTGAACATCCGTTAGCAGATGCTATTGTCCGGTATGGAAAAGAGTTAGGCACTGAAATGAAAGATGTAACCGAGTTTGAGGCAATAGCAGGTCATGGGCTCAGGGCAGTGATAGATGGACGCCAAGTGTTGGTGGGAACGAGAAAACTGATGACTGACAACTTAGTTTTATATCACGAAAAAGCGAAACAAGCTGAAGACTTAGAGAGTCATGGGAAGACCGTCATGTTTATAGCGGTGGATGGAACATTAGCCGGAATAGTCGCTGTCGCAGATACGGTCAAAGATCATGCAAAAGAGGCAATCTCCAGCTTAAAAGAAGAAGGCATAGAAGTGCTCATGCTGACTGGAGACAATGAGAGAACTGCGAAGGCGATCGCTGATCAAGTCGGGATTGATCAAGTATATGCCGAAGTTTTACCGGAATATAAAGCAGAAAAGGTGAAAGAACTAAAAGCGCAGGGTAAAGTAGTTGCAATGGTGGGCGATGGAATCAATGATGCTCCGGCTCTGGCATTGGCCGATGTGGGTATTGCCATCGGAACCGGAACGGATGTTGCAATTGAAGCAGCAGATTTGACTATTCTTGGCGGAGACTTGATGCTGATTCCCAAGGCATTTCGCTTAAGCCATGCTGTAATGAGAAACATCCATCAGAACTTTTTCTGGGCACTTGCTTATAATTCAGCAGGAATTCCCATTGCGGCAGCAGGATTGCTTGCACCGTGGGTTGCCGGAGCCGCCATGGCTTTCAGTTCTGTATCTGTTGTGTCAAACTCACTTCGATTAAAAAGAGTGAAATTATAATAAATCAGGAGGAGATTTCACATGGAAGAAACAATTTTAAAAGTTGCAGGCATGACATGCGGACATTGTAAACAATCTGTTGAAAAAGCATTGACAGGGGTGGAAGGTGTTGAAAAGGCTGAGGTCGAGCTTGCATCAGGAACCGTAAAGGTTTCCTTTGAACCTTCCAAAACCGATACTGCCAAAATGAAAGAAGCTGTAGAAGATCAGGGATACGATGTAGTGGTATAGTTTACAGGAAATAACCTCCTTTTAGGGGGTTATTTTTTTACGGGTGACTTTATGCAGTCATCGGATTTTTTGATTTAGGAAAGGCTCCTTATAGTTTCTGAACCAATAATTTTTCCGCATACTTGGTAACCATGGCCGCACGATAGTGCCCCGGACAACGACGTTTCCGGTTTTGAGTTCTTTCGGCGCTATGAACCTTTCCTTTATCTGCATTTTTATAGGAAGTATGCTTAGAAGTATTATTTCCGGATCCTGTTTCAAATCATTTTCAAGTACCCTCTATGTTTTTGAAAGTACAATAGAGGTTAAAGATAGTGTGTAAATATAGTAAAATGTATGTAATAGATGAACTGTATTCTTTCGGCAAAGGGGGAAAGGCGTTGAATCAAAACCAGGAATTATATGAATTTTTATTGGAACGTACGTGGGAATTGACGGAAGAATGGTACGAAAGCTTAGATAGAAGCGATACAACTGGTGTTTATAGTTCAACCAATACTGATGTAATCAATAGCTTAAAACAGCGAAACTATGAATTTCATAAACAATTTTGCCAAGTTTTTGTTGAATCTGGACCGCATTTCTTTAATGAATTGGAAGAATGGGTGACAAAGACCGCCCGTGATGAAGAACATATTAAAACTCCGCCTCATTTAATTTTAAGGGAATTTTTCAGAACACAAGAACAATATTTGGATTTGTTAAGCGAGTTTGCGGATTTGCAGAAAGAAAATTATTCTTTTGAAAAGATGAATTCCTTGAACCGGCTTGTTGTACAAACTTTTGCAAAAATCATCACGTGGTTTAGAAAAGAGCAGCATACATATATACAACAAAAGCTGCGAGCCCAGCAAGAATTGATCGACGAACTCGGTTCACCGGTCATCCGCTTGAACAAAGATCTGGCCCTTTTACCGCTAGTCGGTGATATTGATACGGAACGAGCGCAGAATCTTATTGAAAACGCATTGAACCAATGTGCCGAAGGCCAATTCAGCCACTTGCTGATCGATCTTTCTGGTGTTGTGGTTGTGGATACAATGGTTGCTCAACAAATTTTCCAACTGATTGAAGCTTTGGGGTTGATTGGAGTAACTAGTACCCTTTCGGGGATAAGGCCGGAAATTGCCCAGACTGCTGTTCAATTGGGAATTGATTTCAGCAGCGTATCAGTTGCCTCAACACTTGAAGAGGCGATGAAGAACCCCTTGCATTTTTAAGATTATAAGCCTATATGATGACAGGGCATTCAGTCAGAGGCGAGTTCAGTCAAGAATAAACTGTAAGGGTTTGAATGAAATAGAAGAGATCTTTCCGAGTAAGCTGGAATTGGGTCGCCAAAAAGGCCGCTGGCGACCCAACAGCCAGCTGATAATACGATAAGCCCCCTTACAGACGATAGTTCGAAAGTCCGGGAGAAGGCTTCCCAACTTTAAAAGATTTTTCCGGGATTGAATAAGTTATTGGGATCGAAGCTTTCTTTGATTATCTTCATAAATGGAAGTGCTTCTTTGTATTGCTCTTTCAGGAATTCTTTTTTGCCCATTCCAATACCGTGTTCGCCGCTGCATGTGCCGCCAAATTTAAAGGCAAGGTCCACTATTTTTGTGTTCAAATCTTTGAAATTCGCCATCTCACTTTCATCATTTGAATCTACACAGAATGCAGCGTGGAAATTCCCGTCCCCGACGTGCCCCAGGATGGCTGCATCAATATTGTGCTCTTCTGCAAGTTCCCTCGTTTTCCCTATACATTCCGCCAGCTTGGATATTGGAACGCAAACATCCGTCACAACAAGCAACTTGCCGGGCTCACGGCTTACGATGGCTGACGCGGCTTGATGTCGAGCATCCCATAGCTGTGCACGTTTTAAAGAATCGGCTTCCGCTTTAAAGGAAAGTGCACCAGAGTCTTCCATCAATTCTTTTGTAACAGTGTAATCATCCTCCGCAGCAGCACGACTGCCGTGGAACTCAAGGAAAAGGGTAGGTTTGACTTTGAAATCAGTGCCGACATGGTCGTTTACCGCTTCGATTGTTTTCCCATCAACCAGCTCGATCCTACCGATATTTATTCCTGCTTGCAGCACGAGTGCAGCCGCGGCCCCTGCTTGCTCCACATTTTCAAAAACTGCCTTAGCAGCAACGATATGTTCTGGTATCCCATACACTTTCAAAGTGATTTCTGTGAAAACACCCAGTGTGCCTTCAGACCCTACAAGCAATTCAGTCAAATTGTAGCCAGTAGACGTCTTAACAGTTTCGCTTCCTGTGGAGATGACCGCTCCATTTGCCATTACCGAACGCAGACCAAGAATATTATGCTTCATAGTTCCATAATAAACAGCGTTTGTGCCACTTGCATTCGTGGCAGCCATTCCGCCGATCGTAGCGTCCGCTCCCGGGTCAATCGGAAAAAACATGCCGTGTTTTTTCAATGCAAGGTTCAATTGTGTTCTTGTAACTCCCGGCTGTACTTTTACAAGAAAATCCTCTGGGCGGACCTCTATAATTTTATTCATCAGGGTAAAATCCATTGTGATGCCGCCTTTTAGGGGAATGATATGGCCTTCCAGGCTGCTGCCTGCACCGAAAGGGACAATCGGGATTTGTTTGTCTATCGCATACTGGACAACCTTTTGAACTTCTTCTTCGGTTTTTGGAAACACTACAATATCCGGAAGAACCGGTGCGTGATATGTAATCCCCTTGCTGTGGTTTAACCGTACTGTTTCATTTTCTGTAACCCGCGAATGATCTGGTATAAATTTTAATAAATCATCTTTTAACATAAGCTGGAAATTCCCTCTTTCGTAAAAATTGATATTAATTTATTATAACATCAGGAATCTGCAAGGGCTTGTGAGTATAGTAGATTAGAATGAAATTTTGCATGGACATTTTGGTTCATGTCAGAAACAATTTTGGTTATAAAAAGAAACTTATAAAAAAACGACTTATCAAGCTGTTAAAAGAATTAATCGGAAATGGCGGGGTGCGTGTGAATATAATTGATCTGCATTGTGATGTTTTATGGAAACTGTGGGAAAGCAAAGGGAAGCTGAGCTTCAAAGACTCCCGGAAGCTTGACGCAAGTTTGGAGCGTTTGAAAAAAGGCAAGGTGAAAGTCCAATGTTTTGCCGTCTTTATTTCTCCGGAAGTTAAAACTGAAGAGAAATTCCAAGCCGCACTTGAACAAATCGATTATTTTTATACAGATATCCTTGGTAAAAACGCCGAGATGAAACAAATTTCCCGCTGGTCGGATATTTTAAAGTTAAAAGCCGAAGAAATTGGTGCCGTGCTTACATTGGAAGGCGTCGACTGTATCGGAAATGACCTTCAAAAGTTGAGCATCCTGCACCACCTTGGCGTTCGTTCTATCGGACTTACCTGGAACAATGCGAATCTGGCTGCAGATGGGGCAGGAGAGAAACGAGGCGCTGGACTTACTGACTTCGGCAGGTCAGTGGTTTCCTTGAATAATGAGCGCGGCCTCCTCACAGATGTGTCCCATTTAAGCGAAAGAGCTTTTTGGGATGTCATCGAGTTTGCGGATTATCCGATTGCCAGCCATTCTAACGCGAAAGCATTATGCAATCATCCAAGAAACCTGACGGATCAACAGGCAAAAGCTCTTTTTGCAAAAAATGCGATGGTTCATGTAGTTTTTTATCCCGAGTTTACAGCTGATAAAGAAGTCGTGACCATTTCGGATCTGATTAACCACATAGATCATTTCTGTTCGCTTGGAGGCGTTAACCATATCGGTTTCGGCTCGGACTTTGACGGAATCGATAAACATATCAGGAAGCTGGAAAACGCAGGAAAATATCAAAATTTGGTAAACGAGCTATTAAATTATTACACAGAGGAACAGGTAATGGGATTTGCCGGCAAAAACTTCTTAAAAACTGTAACAAGCTGGAAGGTTTGATTTCGAAAATCGCTAAATGAAAAAAACTGTAAAAAAGGATATGGAAAAAAGTTTTAAAAAAAACCGCTAAAGGCAATACAAGTCATATAGCGGTTTTTTTATTTGCTGCTTTCTACATAAAAAGAATGATAAGGAGGCTGTTCATATGTCGGAAAAAGATAAAGGGTTAACGCGCCGCGACTTCCTGAAAACATCCGGAATTGCGACAGGGACCTTGATTGGAGGCGGACTGCTGGGCGGATTGATCGGCTATAACTCCAACAAACAGTCTGACACGGCCAAAAAAGATCAAGGAACAGGTAAAGACAGGTCCAGTCCAAAAGGGTTACAGTTCTTCAAAAACTATAATGACTTTGAAATATTATCGCAGGCTGCCGAACGGATTTTTCCAAAGGATGATTTGGGTCCCGGTGCCATCGGTCTTGGTGTACCTTATTTCATTGACAATCAACTTGCCGGAGGCTACGGGTTGAATTCAAGGGAATATATGCAGGGACCGTTTAATATTGGAGCAATCACCCAGGGCTACCAAAGTCCGATGAACCGTCAGGAGGCCTTTTTACTTGGACTCAAAACATTGGAAAAGGAAGCACAAAGCCGCTTCAAGACAGGCTTTGCCAAGCTGGAAGGCAATCAAATGGACGAGATATTGACGGACTTTCAAAAAGGAAAAGTGAAAATGGACGGAATCACTTCCGACTTCTTTTTCACATTGCTCAGATCTGCAACACTTGAGGGAGCATACGCAGATCCAATCTACGGCGGCAATAACAATATGGATGGCTGGAAAATGAAAAACTTCCCAGGACACCAGGCAGCCTATATAAACGTCGTAGACAGCAAGGAATTTCAGAAAATTAATCCACAGTCACTGGCAAGTATGGATCATTAAAGGAGTTGAGGACATGGCTAAAACTTTGGACAAAGTGGATGTAGTAACTGTCGGAGTCGGGTGGACTGGAGGCATCGTCGCAGCTGAGTGTGCAAAGGAGGGGCTGAAAGTCGTTGGCTTGGAACGCGGCGGAAGGAGAGGAACTGAAGACTACCAGCGAATCCACGACGAATACAGGTACGCGATGCGTTATGAATTAATGCAGGATTTATCTAAAGAGACCGTCACTTTCAGAAATACCCGTAAAGAGAAAGCGCTCCCTATGAGGCAGATGGGTTCATTCCTTTTGGGCGAAGGCCTTGGAGGGTCAGGAACGCATTGGAACGGATGGAACTTTAGATTTTTGCCTTATGATTTCGAGATCAGGACCATGACTGAAAAAAAATATGGCAAGGACAAGATTCCTGACGGCTTTTTGCTGCAGGATTGGGGTATTACATACGATGAATTGGAACCTTATTTTGATAAATTTGAAAAAACGGCTGGGATATCAGGTGAATCAAATCCTCTTGGCGGAAAAAGGTCAGACGATTATCCGACTCCACCAATGAAAAAGACGCCAATCCTTCAAATGTTTGAAAAAGCGGCGAAAGAAAAAGGATATCACCCATATATGATGCCTTCCGCGAATTTGTCCGAAACGTATGAAAATCCGGACGGCCAGAAAATCTATGCTTGCCAATATTGCGGGTTTTGCGATAGGTTCGGCTGTGAGTATGGGGCGAAATCATCACCGGAAGTAACAGTTATTCCGGCAGCGGAAAAGACCGGCAACTATGAAGTGCGTACAAATTCAAATGTAGTCGAGATATTGAAAAAGGGCGACAAGGTTACAGGTGTCAGATACATAGACACACTTACAAGAGAGGAATATATACAACCTGCAGATATCGTCGTATTGACGAGCTATATATTGAATAATGCCAAGCTGCTCATGGTATCAGACATCGGTGAACAATACGATCCGGACACAGGAAGAGGGACGCTTGGCAGAAATTATTGCTACCAAATTAACGCAGGAGCAACTGGTTTCTTTGAAGATCAGATGAATACATTCATGGGTGCAGGTGCACTCGGGATGTATATGGACGATTTCAATGGTGATAATTTTGACCACAGCAAAGAAGACTTCCTGCACGGTGCCGGAATCTGGATTTGTCAGTCAGGGTCCAGGCCGATTGCAAGCAACCCGGTTCCACCGGATGTTCCCCTATGGGGCGAGGAATTCAAAAAGGCCTCTATCCATTACTACACACGGTCATTATATGTAGGTGGACAGGGGGCATCACTGCCATATAAGGAAAATTATCTCGCACTTGATCCGACATATACAGACGCATACGGCTTGCCGCTGCTACAAATGACTTATAACTTTACGGATCAGGACCGGGCGCTTCATAAATTCGCAACGGAGCGGTCAGCCGAGATTATGAAAGAGATGGGTGCCAAAGAAGTCTTACCTGAAAACATACTGACTGATTACGACATCGTCCCATATCAGACTACTCATAATACGGGCGGCACAACAATGGGGGCGGATCCCGCAACAAGTGTCGTAAATAACTATTTGCAGCACTGGGATGCCGATAATCTTTTTGTAGTCGGAGCCGGAAATTTCGCTCACAACAGCGGTTATAACCCGACCGGCACCGTTGGTGCATTGGCCTACAGATGTTCGGAAGGGATCATTAAATACAGTAAGAGTGGCGGAAGTCTAGTTTAATCGAAAAGGAGCTGGTGAGGATGGGTATCTCGCAGATCGGCGTACCCGGATTAATTATTATCCTAGTCATTGTCCTGATTATTTTTGGACCAAAAAAATTGCCGGAAATCGGGGGAGCCATGGGCAAGACACTGTCGGAATTTAAAAAATCCACCAGAGAGATCATGGATGACGGAGACGCGGTGAAGCAAGAGGATAAAAAAGAGATCTGATATAGAAGGTGTTGCTGATGGGACCAGTAAATCAACAAAATAAAAAGATTCTCAGTCCCTTGGACAAAAAGCCGGAAGACAGTAATTTCGATCGTCCATATTATGAGATAGAGAAACAAGAGGAAGAATCGAACGGGGAAGCCTTGGTTGAACATTTGTCTGATCTGCGCAAGCAGTTGATTAAAAGTCTGATCGTGTTTGTCTTATTTCTGATTCTTGTTTTTACAACGATGAATCGATGGTTCCCTTATTTAACCAAAGGAAATGAACTAGTAGTTTTTGGCCCATTTCAAATCGTCAAATTTTACACTTCCATTTGTGTCACTCTTGCGTTGGGGCTGTCACTTCCATTTCTCGTGCACTTCATGTGGCAATTCGTCAAACCTGGTTTAAAGTCCACTGAGATTCGTTTTCTGGGATTATATTCACCAGCAATGTTTTTGTTGTTTATCATGGGAGTCGCTTTTGGTTATTTTATTGTCAATCCTTTAAGCTATCACTTTCTAATGGAATTTGGTGCGGTTAATTTCGATGTGATCGTTTCCGCTCAGGAATATGTCCATTTCTTGATCATGACGACAGTTCCGCTTGGTTTTTTATTTGAACTGCCGGTAGTCGC
Source organism: Siminovitchia acidinfaciens (assembly GCF_003605385.1). Taxonomy (GTDB): domain Bacteria; phylum Bacillota; class Bacilli; order Bacillales; family Bacillaceae_C; genus Siminovitchia; species Siminovitchia acidinfaciens. Next base: position 61,868 of record NZ_QYTV02000003.1, read on the forward strand.
CATGTTTTTGACGTCCATCGGTGTATTGACCTCTGAAACGATGAAAAAGGTGAGGAAGTGGTCGTATTTAGTCATAGCAGTCCTATCAGCATTGATCACCCCGCCGGACTTTATCAGCCAGCTGATGGTATTGATACCCATGGCGATATTGTATGAAGTGAGTATTTATATTGTAAAAAGGATGGAAGCCAGACAAGTGGCGGCACAACAGGCTGAAATGGTCTCCACTGAATGAAGGGACTATCGAGAGCCCTTTTACATTACAAACAGATTGTGGAAAATAATGTTGGGCATTGGCAAGCATTTGCTAATGCCCATTTCATTGTGTATTCAATTTCTTTGTAATAGAATAACACGGCCTGTGGCCGAGTTTATTGAGAAAGCCTGCCAAGTAAAATAATTTGCTCTGATTTTCAGGATATAAATAAAGAGACTAGAAATCTTTCGTCCTTCTAAATAAAGTGACAAAAGTCCGTAGCGTTTTCCCTCAAAACCAGCCGAAAGGACTATTTATTATGAATTTTTGTATAATTATAATTAAACTTGAAGAGAAAAATGGTGAGTGGGGAGGAAAGGCCAAGTGAAAAAGAGATTTTTGTTTTTTATTGTGTTTGGATTAATTTTTGCTTCTGCTTTTTCGTCAAGTGTTTCAGCAGCCGACACGGTACCTGGAGGACCTTCGACGGAAGGGAATACAAGCTATGAAAGTGTCATTTCCTATGATGAAATGATTAAAGGTTTAAAGCAGATCGAGCACACGAGCAAGGGGAAAGTGGAAGTTTTCACTTTGGATGATTACGGAAAGTCCGAACAGGACCGCAGCATTTATGTAGCGAAGGTCGGAAGTGGACCCGTCAAAATCTGGGTACAGGCTCAAATCCACGGAGATGAAAAATTAACGACTGGCGCCGTCATGGAGCTTTTAAAAACATTCGGAAGCAACGGATCGAAAGAAGTAAAGACAATCCTGGAAAATGCAACAATTTATGCCATTCCAATGTATAACCCGGATGGAAGCCTAATGAATACTAGAACAACCACATTATATGATGAATCTGGTGAGCCCAGGAAAGATAATAGGGGCAGGAATATGACAATCGACTTGAATCGTGACTGGGCTGAAAATGGTTTTGCAGCAAAAGAGTCATTGGCAGTCTATAAATATTGGGCTGATGTAAAACCGGATTATGCTGTTGACTTGCATCACCAAGGATTAAAGACAGTGTACGGAACGAACTACTCTACGTCCATGTCACTTGGTGTTTCGCTGGCACCTAACGGACCGACATTGCCGGGAATAAAAGGTGGTCTTTATAATGATCTCACTCGCCAAATGTCTGTGTATGTCTACGATGCATTGAAGGACTATGGCCATATGCATATTGACCGTTATCAAACGGGAAGCGGCGAAAAGAGATACGAAATCGACATCAAGGGCGGCGTAGTCTCTGCAATGATGATTGGTCTAAACTACGATAATATTAATCCGACAGGCCACAGCAATCCGGCGATTTTCTTTGAAACGAAAGGGAATACAAGGGACGGGAACCTTGGCCAGAAATCAAACGGACATTTGGAGAAACAAAACTATCTTGGATTGAAAGCTCTCCTTTACGGACTTGCGACAGATGAAGTCAAGCAAGTCGATCCAGACCGCTGGGAGGAGATTCCTGCTTATCCTTTGGCGGGCTACCAAACCGATACAGGAATCGTCCCTGCAGGCAACTAAAAAAAAGAAAAAAGCTCCAAAAAGGAATGTTCCTTTCTGGAGCTTTTCTTATTTCCCAAATAGAACGATATATTCACCATTCTGCTTATCCATATTGAACCCAAGCCAGCCTTGCTGTAAAAGCTGCTGCTGGCCTTCAATGTCACTCATGGGGAGCTCTTTGGTTTCGCTCCACACGAATGGTTTTTCCTCAGTGAGCTCTTTGTAAAATATATATCGCAGTCGTCCTTCATACTTTTCCTTCAGTGCGGCAATCAGCATGCCTTGGCCAAATTTATCTTTCAGGCTTGGTATGTTGTATGGCATGACAGTGGCACAGGCGTATTTAAAAGTCTGCTCTTGTTTCTTAAGCTCTTGCATAATCAATTGTGCCAGCTGCTGCTGAAGCCTGTTTCCTCGGTAGTCCGGATGGACATTCGAAATTTCCTGATAAATGACATCCCTAAGCTCATTTTCCTGCAGGCCGATATCAAGCCCTAAATGGCCTTCTTCATCTACCGGGGGAACCAAAAGGGCTCGGAACGCAATCAACTGATTATCAGCGAAGGCACCAATTAGAATCCCGTTGCCGTCTGTAATGTATCGAAACTCATTATAAGAAAGCGGCTGGAGAATGTCTTTATTTTCAAGCGACTGGATAATTATATCCTGGAGGGCCATAATGTTACTGATGTCAACAGTATTAAGGCGGCGTACATTAAACGGTTTGCCATCTTTTAAAACACCATCGTAAAAATAGGTCATAAAACCAGCCTCCTATAGGACAACATCCTTATACTTCGTCAATTCCTCCAAGATCTGCTCATCGACTTCCACACCCAGCCCGGGCTGATCGTTCAGCTTGATGAACGGAACGTCATAATGGAGGTTTCCAATATCCTGAGAAAACTTCAGAGGTCCTGTCAGTTCAACGCTGGTGATGATTTTTTTGGAGAATGCGACGTGGAACCCAGCCGCTGACCCGACAGATGATTCAACCATTGATCCTACCTGGCATTCGATACCGGCCATTTCTGCCTGATATGCAAGCTTCACTGCAGGAAGGATCCCTCCGCATTTCATCAATTTAATATTTACTTTATCTGCTGCCCGTTTGTGAATGATTTCCCGCAGTTCACGAGGACCTTTCATACCCTCATCAATCATGAGAGGAATATCCGCTTTTGATTTTATTTCAACCATGCCATCGATATCATCGGCCATTACAGGCTGTTCAAGCCAGTCGATATTCAACTCCCTTAATGAACGGATGGCGACTAATGTATTGGCGCTGTTTTTCCAGCCTTGATTGACGTCAACACGGATGGCGATATTTTCCCCGACCCTGTTTCTTACAGCTTGAATTCTTTCGACATCTTTCATTACTTCTGTTCCGACTTTCATTTTAAAAGAGCTATACCCTTTTTTGATCATTGCAGTTGCTTCGTCGGCCATGGCATCCGGCTCCGCAATGCTGAGAACGTGGGTGACAGGGAACTTTTCATGATACCGCCCGCCGATCAGCTGATATACTGGCTGTCCAAGCTTTTTTCCGGCTGCGTCGAACAATGCGATGTCAATCGCCGCTTTTGCAGCAGGGACACCATATACAACCTGATTCATCAGATCATGGATTTTTTCAAATTCCATCGGATTCTTACCTATTAAGAGCGGAGCAATCGTGTGCTTTAAAAGGTGGTATGTACTTTCAAACGATTCGCCGGTTACAAATTCATCCGGGACAGCTTCCCCATATCCGGTTATGCCTTCATCTGTTTCTATTTTTACGATGATCGTGGGCATATTATGGTATGTTCCATAACTTACGATAAAAGGGGCATGGAGCGGCAGGTGGATGGCATGAATATGTATTGCTTTGATTTTCACTAGTAATCAATCCCTTCACTTTACAAAGATGTTTTTTTAAAATAAAATGGTCGTTAAATAGTCGTTAATAAAAAACAGGAGCAGATGCTATGACTACGAAAATAGCAGTTATTGGCCCAACTGATTTTATGCATAATATAACTCTTTTGGCTGAACAAATCAAGGATGTAGAGGTTGTTCCATACATATATTCACAGCCGGAGGAATCTGATTCCATCACAAGGGAATTAAAGCCGTGTGACGTTGTATTTTATTCCGGCGGACTTCCATATTATTTTTCTGCCGAGGCTAGGAAGCAGCTGACGATTCCGGCTACATACATGGAACAGGATGAAATGGCGATAGCCATCTCATTGCTTTCTATTGTGCATAATAATGAATTATCAATTGAACAGCTGTCTATCGATGTGTTCAATTCTGCTAGTTTTTGGGCTGTCCTGGAAGATATTTCCGCACCGCAGGCACCGTATCATGTCATGGATTTTGTAGGAATGCTGCAATCGAACTTTGACTTGCAGAAAATTGTCCGATTTCATCAGAGCCTGTATCAGTCCGGTCAAACAAAAATGGCTTTGACCAGCATTTATTCAGTCTATAATCAGCTTACCGAACTGGGAGTTCCGGCCCTAAGGATGACAGATCCTTCTAAAGCGCTCATTCGTGGCCTTCTTGACGCAAAAGCTGAAGCTGAATTTGTGAAAAAGCATGCGGCAACGATTGCTGTATGCCATATTATCTTTTCCTCTTCATTTACATATCCTGATGAAAGAGTGGCGACCTTTGCCAATGCAATAAGAGCATCTGTACAAATAAGAGGAAAGTTTGCAGCTTCACTTTTCACTACACGCGGAGACATAGAAAGCATCATAAACACAGATGTTTTCCAGAAATTCCTGCAAAGCTGGGAAGAGCCGGTTGCTGTCGGTTTCGGTTATGGCGAGACAGCTTCTGAAGCCGAGGAGCATGCAATAGCAGCTCAACGATTTGCAGATCATGAAAGAACAAGCTGCGGCTATATTTTAACGGAAAATAAAGAGTTGTACGGCCCTTATCCGGATGCTATCAGGTTTCAACGGCTAATCAATAATCACCCAGAACATGTGAAGTTGGCTAAGTCCATAAAAATTAGCCCTGCCAACTTATCAAAAATTATCCAATTCGCCAAGTCGCGGCAATCGCTTCAATTCACGGCCGCTGATTTATCGGCATACCTGCAGGTGACGCGAAGGTCCGCGGAGCGAATGATAAAGAAACTGGCTGACCATGGATCAATAAAAATTGTCGGCGAAGAAATGACTTATATGCAGGGACGTCCGCGCGCTTTGTATGAACTGAATATCCCCATCTATAATTCTGGAAAAGAAAGCCCTTGATGGACTTTCTTTTTCTTGTTTTTAAGAAATATTTAAGCCGTGACCAACTTAGCTATCACATTATATTATGTCTAGCTCCGACGGAGGAGGTCCCAGTGTCACTGACGTAAAGGAAGTGCTAGTGCAGGCGAAGCGACAGGACAAGGATAGCTTCGGCAGCGTTACATCGCACGAAGGAAAAGCGGCAGCTTTTTCGAGAATGGAAATCAGCGCATGGCTGAAGAACGGCTTCCTCAATAATTTCCTTGTTTGCTCGTGCTTTTGTTTTTGGATTCCGCATCGACTTATGCATTCATAGAAGCTCTTTCTTCCTTCTCCAAAGTAATTGCTTCTGTTTCAGATAGTTTAACAATCGAAAATCCGGTAAATGCATATATAATCGAAATGATAGGAACAATGAAATTCAAAATAGCATAAGGTGCATATTGGAAAGCGCTTACACCGAGCGTGGCAAAAATAAACAACGCACATGAGTTCCAGGGTACGAATACTGATGTCAATGTTCCGCCGTCTTCCAGGGCACGAGAGAGGTTTTTGGAATGAAGCCTTTTATCCCTGTAAAGCTTGGCATACATGCGAGCGGGAACGACGATGGAAATATATTGATCGGCACAGGTCACATTCATGGTAAAGCTGGATAAAATCGTTGCAGTAATGACGCTTTTTGCCGTTTTGGCAATCTTTAGGATTTGATCCAGGATTGATTGCAGCATGCCTGTGTTTTCAAGAATTCCCCCAAAAGCCATTGCAACCAGCACAAGAGAAACAGTGAACATCATGGAGTCAAGTCCACCACGGTTAAACAAATCATCCACCAGCGCATTCCCTGATTCAAGCACATATCCGCTATACAGTGCTGCAAAGGCGTCGCCTGCGTTTCCTCCCTGAATAAAAATCTGGGACAGGAATCCTAGGAAAATACCAACAATAATTGCGGGAATAGCCGGAACATTTCGTGCGACCATGATGATAACGATTAATGGAACGATAAGTAAAAATGGAGAAATTACAAAGCTATCCTGCAGAACTGTAAGAGTTTCCTGAATATCGCTGGAATTCGGCCCTGATTTTGCAGCGTTTCTGCCTAGAAAAAAGTAAGCAATCAGGGCGATTGCCAGTCCTGGAATCGTTGTGTAAAACATATGCTTGATATGATCGACAAGATCCGTTTTCGTCAAACCGGAAGCCATGATCGTTGTATCTGAAAGCGGTGACATTTTATCTCCAAAGTAAGAGCCTGAAATGATTGCGCCGGCTACCATCGGAGCAGGCAGTCCCATACTAATGCCGATGCCCATGCCGGCTACTCCAACCGTCCCCATTGTTGACCAGGAACTTCCGATAGATAGTGAGACTATGACACAAATCAACGTAATTGAAACGAGAAACCAGGAAGGAGAAATCAGTTTAAGCCCGTAAAAAACCATTGTAGCTACTACTCCGCCACCGATCCATGCTCCAATGACAACACCTACAAGCATAATAATCGAAACACCTGGCAAAACAAGGCGAATACCGTTATAGACAGATTCTTCGATTTCTTTCCATTTAAATCCGTAAAAATATGCAACTAGCCCGGCTGCCACTGCCGCAATTAAAATGGGGATGTGCGGATCTTGTCCAAAGACAATGACAGCATAGCCGATCGAAACAATCATCACCAATAAAGGGGTAATGGCAGCCCAGAAAGGAATTTTTCTCTTACGCTCTTCTTTGTTCTTCTCCAATGAATTGTCCTCCTTTTGGTATGAAAAATTAGTTGTCGCATAATGGACGCCTATTAATTGAAATCTTACATAGAACAGTAAAAATAGTCAAACACTTTTTGAGAATAATTTCATAAATAATAAGTGTCATAAAATTCATTAATAAAAGATTAATATAAAAATTGCTTTTAATTTTGTTTTTGTTGTTATATAATAAAGCTAACAAATAAAAACTGATATATAACACAAGTGCACTTTTAGATTAGTACAGAGGAGGAGAAAGAGGGAATGGAGAAATACTTGGACGTAAATGGACTGCAGGTTGCGTCCGTTTTACATGAGTTCATTGAGAAAGAAGCACTGCCTGATACTGGTCTGGAAAGCGATAGCTTTTGGAAAGGTTTCAGCAGTATTGTTGAAGATCTTGTGCCTAAAAATAAACAGCTGTTAGAGACTCGGCAAAACATGCAGAACAAAATAAATCAATGGCATCGGGAAAATGAGGGACCTGTTAATTTGGAAAGATACAAAGAGTTTCTTAAAGGAATCGACTACTTGGAACAACCTGTTGATAATTTTACAATCACAACCAAAAATGTGGACGAAGAAATCGCAGCGCAGGCAGGTCCACAGCTAGTTGTTCCAGTAAATAATGCCAGATATGCCATTAATGCGGCTAATGCCAGATGGGGTAGCCTGTATGATGCCCTTTATGGGACTGATGTCATTGATGAGACGGATGGAGCAGAACGAGCTGGGGGATATAATCCGAAACGCGGTCAAAAAGTGATCGATTACGGGAGAGATTTTCTGGACCGGATTGCACCATTGCAAGAAGGGTCTCACCACAATTCGACTAAATACAGCATCTCGGGATGGGAGCTTCAAGTAGAGTTGCGTGATGGAAAAAAAGTGAGGCTAGAAGCAAATGAAAATTTGGCCGGTTACCAAGGAGAAGCGGAGAACCCAAGCGCAATATTGCTTAAAAACAACGGTCTGCATGTTGAAATTCAAATTGATCCAAATGATTCGATAGGCCGGACAGATTCGGCAGGAATAAAAGACTTATTGATAGAATCCGCATTATCAACGATCGTGGATTGCGAAGATTCGGTCGCAGCGGTTGACGCGGAAGACAAAGTCCTTGTTTACAGGAATTGGCTGGGTCTGATGAAAGGTACATTGACATCTGAGTTTGAAAAGAACGGTAAAGCTATCAATCGGGTGTTAAATGAAGACCGGGTATATACGTCATCGAAAGGAAATGAGCTTCACCTTCGCGGGCGTTCACTTTTGCTTGTCCGTAATGTAGGACATCTGATGACAACCCCTGCCATTTTAGATAAAAACGGAGAAGAAGTTCCGGAAGGAATAATGGATGCTGTCATTACCAGTTTAATAGCCAAACATGACCTTATTGGAAATACAACTAAGAAAAACTCCGAAAAAGGATCTGTATATATCGTTAAACCCAAAATGCACGGTTCTGAGGAAGTCGCATTTGCCAACGAATTGTTCAACAGGGTGGAAGACCTGCTCGGGATGGAACGGAATACTTTAAAAATGGGAGTCATGGATGAAGAGCGCCGGACATCATTAAATCTGAAAGCCTGTATCAAAGAAGCAAAAGAGAGAATCGTGTTTATCAATACAGGATTTCTTGACCGCACGGGAGATGAAATCCATACGTCGATGGAAGCAGGGCCCATGATTAGAAAAAATGATATGAAGGGATCCAAATGGCTCAAGGCATACGAGCAGTCGAATGTATATTCTGGCCTTGAGACCGGGTTACCTGGGCGTGCTCAAATTGGGAAGGGTATGTGGGCCATGCCGGATCTGATGAAAGCCATGCTTGAACAAAAAATTGGTCATGTGGAAGCTGGTGCGAACACAGCTTGGGTGCCTTCTCCAACAGCAGCAACTTTACATGCTCTGCATTATCATCAAAAAAATGTATGGGAGATCCAACATAAGCTTTCCCAAAAAATCAGTGATGTAGAAGATGAAATATTAGATATTCCGCTCGCGTCGAACCCTAATTTTACAAAGGAAGAAATCCAGGAAGAGCTCGATAATAATGCCCAAGGAATATTAGGCTATGTTGTCAGGTGGGTGGAACAAGGCATTGGCTGTTCCAAAGTTCCCGATATTCATAATGTCGGATTAATGGAAGACCGGGCGACCCTCAGGATTTCAAGCCAGCATATGGCCAATTGGCTTCATCATGGAATTTGTACAAAGGAACAGGTGCTTGAAACTATGGAACGGATGGCGGTGGTTGTCGATGAACAAAACGCTGGAGATCCGCTATACAAACCGATGTCGGATAATTTCGATGAATCAGTTGCATTCCAGGCTGCGTGTGATCTTGTGTTGCTTGGGAAAGAACAGCCAAACGGATATACAGAGCCGATTCTTCACCAACGCCGTCTTGAATTCAAGCAAAAAATGACAATGCAGCAAGCATAGGATCAAGTCCTCAAGGCTGCACACTCCGGTCCTGAGGACTTTTGGTTACCTGAATAATCCCGCAAAAATGATTAGAGAAAGGAGTTCAAAAATTTTGTGTTATAACAGTTGACTAAATATTCTACCTGTTATACATTAGTATCAATCCAATAAAAAAGCTAAAGAGGGTGGAAAACATGCAAACGAAACAGACAGCGGAAAGAGATTTTATTGATGGGTGGATTTTAGAAGAGTTGATCAAAGGCAAAACAATTGAAGAAATGAATGGAACCACTTTTGTCTTTGGAAAAGAGCTGCTTACTTTAAAAAGAAATGCTGAGGGTTCGTTTGATGTTGAGCCGCTGGAAACGAAAGACATTGTTATTATACAGGAGGAAGGAAAAATGAGGATTGAGAACATGTGTGACAAATGTGGAACGGAGCATCAAACATTTAAAGAGGTAATTCAATGCTGTGAGGATATTGAATAATTTTTTTGGTCTATCTGTTATATAACATTTATCAATAAAAGAATCAGATGTACTACAGTTGGGTGTTAGATTGATTTTCAATCTACTAATAAAATATAAAAACATAGAATGGGAGAGGTTAACATGACAAGAGAAGAGAAAATCCGCCAAATCGAAGAAAGCTGGAAGGCAGACCGATGGAAGGGGATTGAAAGATCTTATTCTGCGGAAGAGGTAGAAAAGCTGCGGGGATCTGTTGTCATTGAACAGACGTTGGCACGTATGGGTGCTGAAAGACTTTGGAAATTGATCAATACGGAAGATTATATAAACGCGTTGGGAGCTTTGACAGGAAACCAGGCAATGCAGCAGGTGAAAGCAGGCCTAAAGGCTATCTATTTAAGTGGATGGCAAGTTGCTGGTGACGCCAACCTGGCAGGACAAATGTATCCGGACCAGAGCTTATACCCGGCCAATAGTGTACCGCAAGTTGTTAAACGGATTAATCAGACATTGCAGCGAGCTGATCAGATCCAGCATCAGGAGGGAAGTGGAGATACGTATTGGTTTGCTCCGATTGTCGCAGATATGGAAGCTGGGTTTGGTGGACCTCTAAATGTATTTGAACTGACTAAGGCCATGATTGAAGCAGGTGCCGGCGGGGTGCATTTGGAAGACCAATTGGCTTCTGAGAAAAAATGCGGCCACTTGGGCGGGAAAGTTCTTCAGCCAACGCAAACAGCGGTTCGCCACTTAATTGCAGCCAGACTTGCTGCTGACGTAATGGATGTCCCGACTGTAATCATCGCGCGAACGGACGCAAATGCAGCCAACTTGATCACTAGTGATGTAGATCCATACGATCGTGAGTTCTTGACAGGAGAAAGAAGCCCGGAAGGATTTTACTACACAAATCCCGGACTGGATCAGGCGATTTCAAGAGGGCTTGCATATGCGCCGTATGCGGATCTCATCTGGTGTGAGACAGCTGAACCGGATATCGAAGAGGCCCGCCGTTTTGCAGAAGCGATCCATGAGAAATTCCCAGGAAAGCTGCTCGCATATAACTGTTCACCATCCTTCAACTGGAAAAGCAAGTTGAGTGATGAAGAAATTGCAAGCTTCCAACAGGAATTGGGAGAAATGGGCTATAAATTCCAGTTTGTTACACTTGCTGGCTTCCACGCCCTCAATCACAGCATGTTTGAATTGGCGCGCGGTTATAAAGAAACAGGAATGGCCGCCTACTCTAAGCTTCAACAGGCAGAATTTGATTCTGAGCGAGACGGTTACACAGCTACACGTCACCAGCGCGAAGTTGGAACCGGCTACTTTGATGAAGTATCAATGGTCATTTCCGGAGGAACATCTTCTACCACTGCATTGACAGGATCTACAGAGGAGGAGCAGTTCCAGCAATAGTAAATGAAAATAAAAGGACCTCATTGGGAGAATGATCTCCTCAATGAGGTTTTTGAGTGGAGATAAAATATTTTTGTCTAATTTATTGAAAACCTTGAAAAATACTGCTGTTGATTTTACAGATTAACCTTAAAAGGTAGTTAATAACAGCTCTTCTGACATATAAAGTTCCTTCAATTGGTGAATTGGCCTATTTATGCAACAAAAGCAATTTACGGTGAACTTCAACCCCACTGTGAATATGATGCATCTTGGATTGTGGGCCTGTTTCTTTTTGTTTTGATAAAAATGCCTTTGGATAATATTTTTCCTTTTCGGACGACAAATGAAAACCTCGACACCAAATTCAGCGCCATCCACACAAGGTCAGGTAAAAAGTCACCTTTGAATTTTCTTCATTTATGATATAATACAAGCATTCGAATAGTTTTTCCTTCGGGGCAGGGTGGAAATCCCGACCGGCGGTGATGAGACATATGTCTCTTAGTCCGTGACCCGGCTCGGAAACGAGCCGGTGGATTTGGTGAAATTCCAAAGCCGACAGTGAAAGTCTGGATGGGAGAAGGAAAAAGGCGTCAGCTTGAACCATGCATTTTAAGCATGCTTATTTCTGATCGGCAATTCTCTGTATTGCCGCAGGATTTCACGACGCTTATTTAACATTGCTGTTTTTGCGCCCCGAAACGTTGTTTCGGGGCTTTTTTCCGTCGAAATTGAAAGGAGGCACTATGGGAGACAAACAATTTTATATGAATTTGGCCTTACAACTGGCGAATTCTGTTGTCGGGCAAACAAGTCCTAATCCGACAGTTGGCTGTGTCGTTGTCAAAAACGGGAGGATTCTCGGCATGGGTGCTCATATGAAGGCAGGTGAGCCGCATGCTGAAGTCAATGCATTGATCCAGGCGGGTGATGAAGCCGAGGGTGCGGACCTATATGTCACACTTGAACCCTGTTCGCATACGGGCAGGACGCCGCCGTGCGCTGATTTGGTCATAGAAAAAAAAATCAGCCGCGTTTATATTGCGAGTCTTGACCCCAATCCGATTGTTGCCGGAAATGGAGTGGCAAAGCTTCGGGATGCCGGAATATCAGTGGACTTTGGAATTTGCGAACAACAAGCCAGAGATCTGAACAAATGTTATTTTCATTTTATGAAGACAAGGAAACCATACGTTACATTAAAAACCGCTGCAACTTTTGACGGAAAGACAGCGGCTTCAAGCGGAGACAGCAAATGGATCACTTCTGAAGATGCGAGATTGGATGTCCATCGATATCGGAATCGCCACGATGCGATATTGGTCGGCGTCAATACAGTGATTCATGACAATCCCCAACTTACAACCCGATTGCCCCAGGGTGGAAAAAATCCCATTCGAATTGTTTTAGACACTCATTTGAATATTCCAATACGATCTAATTTATTAAATGACAAGACCGCAACCACAATCGTTGTGTGTGGAAGGCAGGCAGATAAAGAAAAACGTGCTGCAATTGAGCAAAAAGGTGTTCAAGTGAAAATGATGACTGGAGATACAATTGAAATTGAACCGCTCCTGAACTGGCTTGGAGAGGAACAGATCCTTTCGGTCTTTGTCGAAGGTGGCGGCGCAGTCCATTCCTCTTTCGTAGAGGCTGGGTGTTTTCAGGAAATTGTCATGTACATGGCACCAAAGCTGTTGAATGACAGGGAAGGAACGCAAGCTTTTTCAGGCATGCCCAAACAGTTGATGAAAGACAGTATTCCCTTGGCGTTTAAATCAGTCGAGCAAATCGGTCCGGACATAAAAATTGTTGCCGAACCGATGGAAAGGAGAGAATAAATGTTTACAGGCATCGTAGAAGAAGTTGGTACAGTTTTACGGATCGACCGGAAAGCAAAATCCTTCACCATTCATATTCAGGCACAAAGAATTCTGGAAGACGTAAATTTGGGTGACAGCATTGCAGTAAACGGTGTTTGCTTGACAGTGACGGAGTTCACCCGCTCATCCTTTCAGGCTGATGTTATGCCGGAAACCTTCAAGGCCACCTCGCTCAGCATGCTTTCTTCTGGATCAAAGGTGAACTTGGAGCGTGCGATGGCCGCGAATGGCAGGTTCGGAGGCCACTTTGTCAGCGGCCATATAGATGGTACCGGTACGCTATTAGATAAAAAAAGAGTGGAAAATGCTCTTTATATGACAATCCAAATACCCGAGCAATTCAAGGTGTTTGTCCTGGAAAAAGGATCGATTGCAATCGACGGCACTTCACTGACCATTTTTGAAACAGAAGGTGAAAAAATAACGATATCCCTCGTCCCGCACACTCAAAATGAAACAATACTTGCCGGGAAAAATGTCGGTGATCCAGTAAATCTCGAATTCGATATGCTCGCAAAATATATTCATCGCATGGTGGGGAACCGCGAAGGAGAAAAAAAAGAAATAACAATGGGGCTGCTTACGGAAAATGGCTTCATTGAATAAAATTACGTAAGGGGTGACAACATGTTTGATTCAATCGAAAAAGCGCTCGAGGATCTAAAGAACGGAAAAGTAATTATTGTTACGGATGATGAAGACAGGGAAAATGAGGGTGATTTTGTTGCACTTGCCGAGAAAGCAACTCCTGAAGTGATTAATTTCATGGCAAAAGAAGGCAGAGGATTAATATGCGTTCCTATTACAGAAAAGAAAGCCAGGGAATTGGAATTATCCAAGATGGCTGATAAAAACACCGACCCTCTAGGGACTGCATTCACCGTGAGCATCGACTATAAAGACTCACATACCGGTATCAGCGCATATGAGCGTTCAGAAACAATCCTAGAGATGATGGGCGATGGAGCAAAGCCTGAAGACTTTAAACGACCGGGACATATCTTTCCCCTCATTGCGAAAGAGGGAGGAGTTCTGAAAAGGCCAGGCCATACCGAAGCTGCCGTCGATCTAGCCCTCCTTTGCGGTGCAAAGCCTGCGGGAGTGATTTGTGAAATTATGAAAGATGACGGTACAATGGCACGCACTCCTGATTTAATGGAGATAGCAAAAAAATACGGTCTCTCGATGATTACAATTAAAGACCTGATTCTATATAGAAGCTCCAAGGAGACGCTTGTCAAAAGGGAAGCGGAAGCCTTTTTACCGACAGAATTCGGTGATTTTAAAATTATTGCTTATTCAAACGTTCTTGATGATAAAGAACATTTGGCCATTGTAAAAGGCGAAGTTGGACCTGATACGCCTGTAATGGTTCGGATGCATTCCGAGTGCCTGACAGGGGACATATTCGGCTCGTGCCGATGCGATTGCGGTCCACAGCTGCAATCTGCGTTAAGGCGGATTGACGAAGAGGGAACGGGTGTCCTGCTCTACTTGCGTCAAGAGGGAAGAGGTATAGGGCTTATCAATAAGTTAAAAGCGTACAAGCTGCAGGAAGAAGGTTTTGATACGGTGGAAGCTAATGAAAAACTCGGATTTCCAGCTGATCTCCGCGACTTTAAAATCGGGGCCCAGATTCTAAAAGAATTTGGAGTCAATAAAGTCAAACTGTTGACAAACAATCCAAGAAAGGTTTCCAGCCTGGAGGACTTCGGGTTTGAAGTGACTGAGAGACTTCCTATTCAGCTTCCGTTTAAGAGTGAGAACGAAAGATATTTAAAAACGAAAGCGGAAAAACTGGGGCATATGCTGAAATTTTAAAAAATAGAGGAGAGATAAGATATGAGTAGAGTTTTTGAAGGGAATTTAGTTGGTACAGGCCTAAAAATCGGTATTGTTGTTGGCAGATTTAACGAATTTATTACTGGAAAGCTCCTTTCCGGCGCAATGGACGCCTTGAAGCGCCATGGCGTTTCGGAAGATGATGTGACAGTTGCATGGGTGCCGGGTGCATTTGAAATTCCACTAACTGCCAAAAAAATGGCAGAAACGAATGAGTATGATGCAATTATTACGTTGGGAACTGTAATACGCGGCGCGACTCCGCATTTTGATTATGTTTGCAACGAAGCTGCAAAAGGAGCGGCAAATGTTGCACTACAATCAGGAATTCCTGTTATTTTCGGCGTATTGACGACCGATACAATTGAGCAAGCGATTGAACGAGCTGGAACAAAAGCTGGCAACAAAGGCTGGGAATCAGCTGTCGGAGCAATAGAGATGGCCAATTTATATCGGGCGATGAATGCGTAATATATAAAAAACGTCCTGAAAATCAGCAAAAAATGATTTTCAGGACGTTTTTCATTTGTAAGATGGAGCGTGCCGTTCACGCTTTTGTGTTAAAAGGGGGGAGCATTCATTCAGGGTTTTGTTAAAAAAGCACAAATGATCTGTTGGTGTCCATTGTTGCGGAATACATCAAACATCGTTCACCGACCCGCCCCTTAGAAAAATATCCGCCCTAGTTTAATAACAGAGCATTTTGAACAGCCGCTTTCACCTTATTTATCATCTTTCATTGCTGCTTTCAATGCATCGGCCAAGCTGTTTCCAAAGCTTTCATCATTGGAATATTTTTTTAGAAGCTGCCGTTCTTCTCTTTTGTTGACAGCCTTTTTCCGGTTTTCCGCTTTTTCCACAAGGTTGCACGGGCGGCATTGGAAATACATGCCTGCTTTTCCTTTATGGATTTCCACTTTTTTATGGCATTGCGGACAGCGGCGGTTAGAGAGTTTCGGATCTTTTCTTCTTCGGAAATTGCACTCTCTGTTTGAGCAAACAAGTACCCGTCCGTCTCTGCCTTTGATTTCTTTCATAAGAGAACTGCATTCCGGGCATTTGGTGCCAGTAATGTTGTGGGCTTTATAAGACTTGTCGCTCGTCTTGACTTCGTTCACAAGACGCTTTGTCTGTTTCCGGATATTTTGTAAAAACTGATCTGGATTCCCTTTTTCACGGGCAATTGCTTCGAGTTCAGCTTCCCATTTGGCAGTCAATTCCGGAGATTTCAGCTCATCATTTACCAGATCGATCAGCTGCTTTCCTTTTGGGGTAGGGAAAAGGCGGTTATCCACACGGTCTATCACTTGGGAGCTGAGAAGTTTCTCGATAATATCAGCTCTTGTAGCAGGTGTACCCAGTCCATATTTTTCCATTCTGGCCAAGAGGTCTGATTCAGTGAATCTAGGAGGAGCCTCAGTCAGATGATCCTGTAATCGACTGCCTTCAATCTTAATTTTTTGGCCAGGCTTTAAGTGCTGAAGTGATTTAACGTTTCTTTCTGTATCCTGCTGTTTGGTTAACACTTTGAAACCTTCCTCTATGACAGTTGTTTCTTTTGCTAGGAATGTTTCGCCAGACGCTTCAACTGTAACACGAAGTGTTTCATATTTATATGCTGGATAAAAAAGCGTAAGGAATCGTTTTGCAATCAAATCAAACAGCTTCATCTCATCCGGAGAAAGATCGCCCAGTCTCACAGGTTGTTCCGTCGGAATGATAGCGTGATGATCAGTAACTTTTTGGTTGTTGAAAACACGAGGCGCAAGCACTTTCACTTTCTGTTTGAGTACAGGCTGCACTTCATCTTTGTATGCAGCACGCAGCGCTTGTAATCTGTCTGCCATCGTAGCTGTCAGGTCAGTTGTCAAATATCTTGAGTCTGTCCTGGGGTACGTAACAACTTTATGATATTCGTATAAACCTTGGAGGACATTTGATGTTTTCTTGGCTGAAAAACCAAATCGTCGGTTCGCATCCCTTTGAAGTTCTGTCAGATCATAAGGGAGAGGCTGCTGTTCAGATTTTTCCTTTCGGTCGACTGCTTTAATCACTGCTTCTTGACTAGCGGCTTTATCGACAATCCCTTGCGCTTTTTCCTTTGAAAAAATCCTTTTTTCTCCTCTATTCTCCCATTCGGCTTCAAGGCTGCCAGCTCTTATATGAACTGTCCAATATTCTTTCGGTACAAAGGACTGAATCTCTTTTTCCTGTTTGATGATCATTCCGAGCGTTGGGGTTTGAACCCGCCCAGCCGAGAGGGGATCATCGAACTTCGTTGTCAAGGCCCTTGTCACATTTAAACCGATAAGCCAATCGGCTTCGGCTCTGCAAACAGCAGATTGATATAAAGCATCATATTGTTTGGCCGGCTTTAACTGCCGGAATCCTTCTTTGACTGCCCGGTCAGTATAAGAAGAAATCCAAAGTCGTTTTACAGGCTTTTTCCAGCGAATTTTCTTAATGATCCAGCGGGCGACCAGTTCACCTTCACGTCCGGCATCAGTCGCAATGATCAAATCTTTAATATCGTTTCTTTTTGCCAGCTGTTCAATCCCTTTGTATTGTGGGAATGTTTGCTTAATCACTTTTAATTCCATTTTTTCAGGAATGATAGGCAAATCTTCCATTTTCCATGTCTTATATTTATGATCATAGTCTTCTGGCATTTTCAGTTCAATCAAATGTCCCAAAGCCCATGTAATGATATATTGCGGTCCCTCGATGTAATGCTTCTTTTTTGATGTGCACCCGAGAACTTTTGCAAGATCTCTGGCCACACTCGGCTTTTCAGCCAGTACTAAAGATTTCAATTACTAAACTCCCTTCGCGCTGCATCTTCTGTCTATAATATCATAGCGGAATGTGTATAAAACTAAAAATGATTGATAACATATGGCGCTTGCCCAAACATAATCTGACAACCTGAATAATTTATTGTGTAGGGATTTTTCCTTATTTCCAATTTCAGGAGGTGAAGGTTTATGTTCTTTGGCGGATGTGGCTTCGGTTGTGGCGGCTACGGAGGCTATGGCTATGGAGGTTACGGCTACGGGAGAGGTTTCGCGTTAATCGTAGTGTTGTTTATTTTATTAATCATTGTGGGCGCATGCTGGTTGTAATCAAACGAGAAAAGAGCGGACTTCTCCGCTCTTTTTCCGTTTGATGGCTTGGGGCTAACTATCATCTTCTTTTAGTTCCGGTGCAGGGAGTATGATTGTAAATGTTGTCCATTCTTCAGTGGAACTGCATAATAATTGCCCCTGATGCTTTTCAATGATTTGTCTGGAAACATAAAGACCAAGACCTGTACCTGTTTTTTTGGTAGTTACAAATGGTTCGAAAATGTCTTTGATCAAGGAATCGGGTATTTTCGGCCCGGTATTTGACGCTTCGAGATAAATGGAGTCGCCTTTCCGGTAACCTTTAATATGTATAACTGACTCTGTATCAGTGGCAACCATGACTTCAATTGCGTTGAAAATGATATTAATAATGACTTGGCGCACTTCTTCTTGAATGCCTTTTACATATAGGTCGTCTTCTAATTCTTGCTGAAGGGATACTTTTAATTCCAGCAATCGCGGATACACGAAAGATGCCACTTGTTCAACAAGTTCATTCAAGGAAAAAATGACTTCTTCCTGATTCACTTCCTGCTTTTTGGAAAGCATTAAAAATTGAGTGATTCTAAATTTCAATTGATCGAGTTCCGATGAAATAATATCCATGTAGGGAAGATCTGGATATTCAGCACGCAGTAGCTGAACAAATCCTTGAACGGTTGTCAACGGGTTTCTGAATTCATGGACGAAGCTCGATGTCATTTGTCCGAGCAAAGTCAGGCGATCTTCATGGCTTGAATGAATATGCCGGTTTTCCTCTTCCATCAACTGTTCTTTCAGTGCATTAAAATGCGTAACGGCATAATAGGAAAAGTGATCAAAGATATAGGATAGCTGCTTGGAAAAGCTGTTTAGTTTCTCATGTTCAGCAGGAAATTGGTATAATTGCTCACAAATGATATTTTTTGCCATGTTAATGTTATAGACTAATAGCTCAATACCCGAGTTTTCTCTTATTTTTATTTTCGCCATTTCTTGAGCATTGGTCTGTAAATAGCTTTGCAGATCCACTTTAGGCAGTGAGAGTGCATGCATTGCTATTTTATATATAAATTGCCCCTTCTTGTCCATATTCTCTTGGTGGGACTGTAATTGGACAGGAGGATTCATCGCTTTTTCTTTCCATTTTTCGAGGAAATTTGATCTTTTTTGTTGAAGATAAGAAATTACCTCGTCCGTAAGCTGGTCCATACCAACACTCACCTCCATTACATTATATCAGCTGCAAAGTAAAAAGCCTCTATTTTTTTAAAAAATTATGCAAATTATTATTGAGTTTACTAGATATATATGGCGTAATTTGTTGTGTATGTCTATATGGAACAAATTGCTTCATTTTTTTTAGACCATTTTATCATACAAAATTTATATGGGATACCCTTGCTGAGTATAATCCATTTTTCAATAAAAGTGTTTGTTGTGCGGTTTTTCTGAAAATTTGATAAAATGGACCTATATACTTATTTTTAAGACCTATATATAATAAATATAAGCAACAAATATCTACCCATTTTATTTGGTGTAAAATGGCGAATTTCCATCATTAAATTAAAATGCAAGTCAAATCTTGCAGATTGGGGTGGGTAGTATGAAAAATGAAGAAGAAAAAAGCAAATCGATGAACCCCGTGATCAGCAAATGCATGAAACATTTGGAAATCATAGGTGCGGATGAAAAAACAAGACAAATTGTGTATATGTATATGAAAAGAATGGAAGATGAGTTAACGAAAGAGAAGGTAAGAGAACTAGACCATCAATCATCATAGATAAAAACAATCGGTAGAGACCGGTTGTTTTTTTTTGTGTTTAGATAAATTGAACTAAAGGTTGTGCATACTTAGAATCCACCGCTGATTTCCGTTGTTGTGCATTATCCATTGCACCAAGCCTATACTTCACGAAAAAATTATTACAACCTATATGGTAAAGACTGGAATTGTTGGTTTAAGCTTTGGGTAATTCTCGCCTCTATCAGCCGCCCTATACTTTTCCTATTGTCTAGTTTCAGGCGGCAGGGGCTCGAGGTCGCTTCGGTCAAACCAATGAAGTCAAAGAACGACTTCACTGGTTTGCCCTCCGACGGATAGGAGGTCCTAGTGCCGCCGGCGCCACAGGACGTGGCGACTTAAGGCGGCCAGCGCTTGTCGCCCCTAATCAGCCGCCTTTCACTTTTCTTATTGTCCAGTTGCGGACTCCAGCGACTAGCAGACTTCCTCCTCTGGGTGCTCCAAGGCATAGTTTATCCAGGGAGCTATGTTACCTTGTCGCAAAGCTGCTTGAAGCATATTCGAGGAAGATTCACATGATGTTATTGAAGTCAGCAGCTTTCCTACGATAAGTCAACATCGGCTCCTACGTCGCCGTGTTGTCCGGCTGCGAGTGCCATCGGCTCGAGGTCATAAGTCAATCGCTTCTGAAGGCAAAGGACGCCTTCGTCAGCGCTTGTCTTATGCTTGTCGCCGATAAGCAGGCACTCTCGCACTTCCTTATCCTTTATCTCGTCAGGAGTCGTCCAGTCTGTACGTCGCTAAACGTCGCCCTCACTTTTCCTATAGCTTTTATCCTCAAAAAACATTATATTATAATTGGTTTTGAATGAGTGGAAGCAGCGCAATTGAAAGTGAGGAAAAGGTATGGACCTACTTCATAAAATAAAAGATAGTATTTGGCGCTTTTGGAAAAAAGCCCATCTTAATCAAATATTATTGTTGGTTGTTTCGTTAGTGATTTTGATTGGCCTGTCGTATTTTGCCTATTTGGCGAGTACTGCGAATGTTGAATCCTTGAAGCAAGGATTGGCTCAGGCGACTGTTATTTATGATAAAGACGGAGACGAGGCCAGTAAGATTTCCGCTAACAGGATGGAAGGAGTTCCAATCGCGGAAGTTCCTGAGAATATGAAGAACGCAATTGTAGCTATAGAAGATCACCGCTTTTATAAGCATAGAGGTTTTGATGTTTACGGTATATCACGAGCTTTTTTTAAAAACTTGATGTCAGGAAGAATTAGAGCAGGAGGAAGCACTCTGACCCAGCAGCTGACAAAAAATGCCCTTCTCTCTCCGGAACGGACGTATAAGCGAAAGCTTGAAGAAGTATTCCTTGCAATAGAAATTGAGAAGAAGTTCACAAAAGATGAGATATTGGAAATGTATTTAAACCAGGTTTATTTCGGCAGTGGCGGATGGGGAGTTCAAAACGCATCCAAAAAGTTTTTCGGGAAGGATGTAAGTCAAGTCACTCTTAGTGAATCAGCGATGCTTGCAGGGATCGTAAATCGGCCATCGGCCCTTGATCCATATAAAAATTATGATGCATCGGTCGAGCGCCGAAATCTTGTTTTAAAACAGATGCTGAAGTATGAAATGATTAGTGACGCGGAATACCAAGAAGCTGTAAATGAAAAAATTGTCCTTGAAGATAAAGGAGAAGATCCGTTAAAAGGAAAGTACCCTTATTATGTGGATGCCGTTCTAAATGAGGCAATTAACCAATACGGATTGACCCAGGAAGAAATATTGACGCGTGGTTACAAAATATATACGGAGATGGATCAAAACGTTCAAGCAGGTTTGGAGAAAGTATATGCTAACAATTATCTTTTTCCAGTAAGTCCTGATGGAACGCTTGCTCAAAGCGGTGCAATCATGCTTGATCCGAAAACAGGTGGAATCAGGGGACTTGTTGGCGGCAGAGGAGAACACTCTTTTCGTGCTTATAACAGGGCGACACAGCTTAAAGCGCAGCCGGGTTCCATTATGAAACCCCTTGTCGTTTACACGCCTGCACTAGAGGAAGGCTATACGGCAGAATCAACCTTAAAAGATGAAGAGGGTATGACATTCGCAAACTATAAACCCAAAAATTATAACGGACAATATGCAGGAGAGGTACCTTTGTATACAGCTGTTGAGAAATCGCTAAATGTTCCGGCTGTCTGGCTGTTGAATGAAATCGGCCTGCACAAAGGGGTTGCGGCCGCCAAAGAATTTGGTTTGCCGATTCAAAAGGAAGATGAAAATCTCAGCTTGGCATTAGGGGGGACCACCACGGGGTATTCACCGCAGCAAATGGCCGAAGCTTATTCAGTATTTGCAAACGGAGGAAAGCGGGAAAAAAGCCATATTATCACAAAAATCGTCGGTCCTACAGGTAATGTGGAAGGGGAGTATAAACCGAAATCCACTCGCGTCATCAGCGGAAAAACAGCTCAGAAAATGACGGCGATCCTTCTGAACGTTGTAGAGACGGGGACAGGCAGGAACGCACACATCCCAGGCTACAATATTGCTGGTAAAACGGGTTCTACCCAGCTGCCTTACCCTGATATTCCAAACGGAACAAAAGATCAATGGTTCGTCGGGTATACGCCGAATCTTGTGGGGGCTGTCTGGCTTGGGTATGATCTAACTGACAGAAACCATTATTTAAGAGGTTCAAGCAGTGACACGGTTGTTCCCATTTTCAAATCAATGATGGAAAACACACTTCCATATATTGAAAAAGATGAGTTTGAAACGCCATCTATCAACAAGCGGCTGGAGGAAGAGCGTAAAAAAGAAGAGAATACCATTAAAGGCCAACTGCGGAACTTCGATGATAAGATGACAGATGAAGCAAAAAAATGGAAAGAGAAGTTGGATAAAGGAAAAGGTAACTTGAAAAAATTTGAAGAAAAATTGAAAGATACGTATCGAAAATATCAGAATCAATAACAATAATTTGTAATTTTTGTCGGTTTTGTATGATGTGTGACATGTTAGATGAAATTTTTGTCGATATGTGAGAAAATACTTATGGTTTAAAACATAGAGGAGGCATGTACGAAATGGAATTCCGGATTGAACGGGATACGATTGGCGAAATCAAGGTGCCCGCAGATAAGTACTGGGGAGCACAAACTCAGCGAAGCAAGCAGAACTTTAAAATTGGCGATGAAAAAATGCCTTTGGAGCTTATCAAGGCTTTTGTTCAATTGAAGAAAGCGACCGCAATTACTAATAATGAGCTTGGCAAGTTATCCGATGCCAAGAAGGAAGCGATCGTCAAAGCATCCGATGAAGTGCTTGAAGGAAAATTTGACGAACACTTTCCTCTCGTTGTATGGCAAACAGGAAGCGGAACACAGTCAAATATGAACGTAAATGAAGTGCTTGCGCGCAGAGCCAATGAATTAATAGAAGAGGGTTCTGATGAGAAAGTTCATCCGAACGATGACATCAATATGTCTCAGAGCTCTAATGATACATTCCCTACAGCAATGCATGTTGCTGCATACCACGCAATTTATCATGATTTAATCCCGGCATTGAGCCAAATAAAGCAAACTCTTCTTGAAAAAGAAGAAGCGAATATGAACATTATTAAAATTGGCCGTACACATTTGCAGGATGCCACTCCACTAACGCTCGGCCAAGAGATAAGCGGCTGGAGAGCCATGGTCGAAAAAAGCGAGAAAATGATTAAGGAAAGTGCGGAACATCTCCTTAATCTGGCTATTGGCGGAACAGCTGTAGGTACTGGCATTAATGCGGAGCCTGATTTTGGAGATAGAGTGGCGGAGCAATTAAGCAGACAAACCGGTTATCAATTCAAATCATCAGACAATAAATTCCACGCTCTTACAAGCCATGATGAAATGGTTTTCGTCCATGGAGCGTTGAAGGGGCTAGCTGCTGATTTGACGAAAATTGCAAATGATGTCCGCTGGCTCGCGAGTGGTCCAAGAAGCGGCATCGGAGAAATTACGATTCCAGCCAATGAACCGGGCAGCTCCATTATGCCTGGGAAAGTGAATCCGACCCAGAGTGAGGCGCTCACCATGGTTGGTGTCCAAGTGTTTGGAAACGATGCAGCGATTGGATTTGCTGCCAGCCAGGGGAACTTTGAATTGAACGTCTATAAGCCGGTCATTATTTATAACTTCCTTCAATCTGTCCATCTTCTTGCAGATTCAATGATTTCATTTGACGAGAAATGCCTGAAAGGTCTTGAACCGAATATTGAAGTGATTGAGGAAAATGTCAATCGCTCACTCATGCTCGTCACTGCTTTGAATCCTTATATCGGATATGAAAAAGCGGCAGAAATTGCTAAACTTGCATTTAAAGAAGGAACGACATTGAAAGAAGCGGCAATCAAAACAGGCTACTTGACTGAAGAACAATACGACGAATGGATTGATCCTAAAAAGATGGTTCATCTTTAAAGAAAAGTGGAGGCGCCTGCCCATCGACGTACAGACTGGAGTGCCTCTGACGAGATAAAGGAAACACGCGCAGCGAAGCGGAGCGATGTTGACTTATCGTAGGAAAGCTGCTGACTTCAATAACATCGTGTGAATCTTACTCGAGTATGCTTCAAGCAGCTTTGCGACAAGGTAACATAGCTTCATGAAAAAACTTTACCTTGGAGCACCCAGAGGTGCGAAGTCTGCTAGTCGATAGGCGACAATAAAGAAAAGCGGCAGGAGGGGTCAGACCCCAATACAAAAGGCCCCCGAAAGTTTCGGGGGCCTTTTTGCCATGATATATATTTATTTACTTATTGTTGGGAATATCCACCAAGTTGTTGTTGTGCCATTGCAACTAAACGCTTCGTGATTTCTCCACCAACAGATCCGTTTGCACGGGAAGTCGTGTCCGCACCAAGATTCACACCAAACTCCTGTGCGATTTCAACTTTCATTTGGTCGATTGCCTGTTCGGCACCAGGAACCAAAATTTGGTTTGAGTTATTGTCAGCCATGTTGTCATCTCCTTGTTGTGTGTGATATTAAGATTGGCTGGGTTAGTCGGAGTTGCACCGACACACATGCATGTGACCTTCTTTTGGGTGTAACCCATCGTTTATATAATTTTATTATGTTTTTTTGGGATAAAAATATGCAGGCCTAGGTGAGGGAGTTTTTACCTGCTTAAACAATAGATGGGCATACATCTATTCTCCAATTTCACAAAAGATATGTGTGAAGGAGGAGAAAAGGATGGATTTCTGCGGATTATGCAATGGGACTTCTTTCGAAAATCGGGCATGCCCCATATGTCTGGGAGTCTTGGTTGATCAAGGGAAGATCTATGATTATTATGATGACTATTCCCCTTATATGGACATTGATTTGAATAAGCTTGCTGATGGGGATCCCCAAAGCAGCCATAAGCCTGAGTGCACGCATCTATTTGTTTGCGAAGTATGCGGAACTCAGCAAGAATTGAAAGTCGTTTATACAAAATAAAAGGGGACCCTGCTTTCGCGAGTCCCCACGCTATTTCAAATTGGTGCCTTGTGGCGGGTCTTCCGGAAAAAAATCAGTGGATTGCTCAATGTTTGTGGAGTCATCCCTCATAAAAACTGATCCGCCGGACATTCCTTCATTTTCCATTCTGTCTACATCCATAAAGTATCGGTCCCGTCCCTCGTTGTTGGAATCAGGTAAAAAATCAGGTGACTTTTTCTTAGTCATCGTATCAACCTCCTTAAGGATAGTTTGGACCCCTGATACGATGAACCATGCATATAAAAAGTTGGAAAAAGCATTTATCTTTGGTCATAGACATGGTACAGCATTAAATCGTGCAATTGTCTTTTTAAGTTGTTTTCATGGCTGGTGTCCGGTGCTTCTGACGTCCAGTCTATTTTCCCGTCCTGATGATAAATACCTTCCAATCTTTTACCGGAAAAATAAAAAGAAAATGTCCAGCCGGGAATTCGCTTATCTTTATATAATGGATGGTACTGGAAATGTTGCAGCATTTGATCACCCCGAATTGTTATAGGTAAAGAAGATATTTTGCCAGCTTCTTCCTGAGAACTATCTTACCAATCAGTCATATTACAATCCAAGATTATCTATCCCAAAGCAGCTGTGGACTATGGATTGTCTTTTCAGTTAAATGGACGGCAAAGGCAAGTGCCAGTTTGTTTGTCAATGTATCGGACTCATTTAGGCCTGGGTGGGAAAAAATTTGGCGGCCGGGCTTTGAGTTGGCTTCGAACATCCATACCTTGCCATTGCGGTCTATTCCAAGGTCAAAACCGATTTCAGCGACAATTCCGCCTATGTTGTCTTCGATGGCAGCTGCCAGGTCCAACGCCGCAGTATGGAGCTTCTTCCGGTTAGCTTCAAATACTTCTTCTTCAGGAAAAACCTCATCAAGTGAACGGACAACACCGCCAAACCGGGTATGTGTCGTTGGACTCCCTTCTCCGGCAATTTTTACAGCAACCGCACTAACCTTCCAAGTGCCGCTTTCATCTTTATTGACATGAACACGAAAGTCCATAGGCTTTTTCTCGATTCGGATTAGGCGAATGCCTTGCTGAACGATGAGCTTTTCCGATTCTTTTCCTTTATACATATGGTTGATCAGACTTTCGATAGAATCAAATTTATACAGCCGATTTTTGTTATCGTTAAACCGGCAATAGTATTCTTCTTTTTCAGGATCATAAAGGACTTGCCGAATCTTTTCACCATTGCTGCCGTCCGCATGCTTTAAATAAACATGCCCATAAGCGGCGACCATTCGTTCAATTTCCGAGAAAGATGTAAAACGGTGAGTTTCCGGTAAATAGTTCTCAGCACGCGAATCATTGCATAATCGCTCATGCAGCTCCAGCTTGTTGAAAAAACCTGGATTGTACCAAGGGATCAAATAGTCATTCTCCATCTTATCTTTGACTTCTCTAAATGAGGGCTGGCTTTCGCTCAACCGATTCGGCAGCCGGTCATAAACCACATTGGGAAATGGAACGGTCCTTTTTTTCCAACTTTGTTCATGATAAAAAAATCCGTGGATGACTCCCTTTTCCCAGTCAATATGTTTTTCTCCAAACAAAAAAGGGACGGCTCCAACGGAAGACTGCACCGACATTTGCCTTGCAAAGCCATTTGTCCGTTCTCCAACCGGCATAAGTTGGAAAGGAGTGAACCCCGAGGTGAAAATCCCGACAAGCGGCCCTAGATAAACCGTTTCTTCATCTTCAAAAAGGCAAAGGGATGAAACAAATTCAGGAATTCCCAAAATTACAGCCAAACTTGAACTGATGGCGATGACATTTCTTCCGTTTGGATGCTTGCTGCAATCTGCTTCGGCGGCACTGGACCCGAAAGAAACATATTGATGGTCACCTTTAGGGTGAAGTTCCCTTGGAAAATACAACTTTAATTCCTCACTGTCAAAAAACTCACATTTATATCGAACCCTCATACAAAGTCCTCCTCAAAAGTGTCCATATTTGCCCTTACGCACCAATATTATTTATAATCAGTTCAGACTGTGGTAGTTGGCAAAAAAGTCCAAAATAGAACTGGGCGCATTTCTCATATCGTATGACGAGAAATATGTCCTCGTTCTTACAATGGTTTATATGGGAAGAAAAGAATTTTGCTTCCGAGCAAATTCGGCTCAAGTGTACAAGCATAAGGCAATTTTGCCTTTAGCCTCTAAAATGTAAAGACAGTGTGAAATTATTCCGAGTTCTTTATTCAAAAAGTATGTATATTGTCTAGCTCCGACGTACAGGAAGTACTAGTGCCACCGCCGAAAGTGCAAGCGACAGGATATCGCACCCTGAGCCTGCCGAAGCACAGGATGGGGCAGTCTGAGGTGGCCAGCGCCTAGCCCCTCGAGATCACAAACCTGTAAGGGAGCAAGGGTGCTCCTGCGCCATAGCTTATTCGATGAGTTCTTGTTCAGCCCGTCGCAAAGCTGCATGGAGCATCATCAAAGAAGCTACTCAAGACGCCTTCAAGTAAGCTGCTTTCTGAAGAACTGCTTCCTCAGGAATCGTCTTGTGCTTTTCGGGGCTGAGCAAGGCGCTGCGCTTTTCTAAAAAAGGAGAGGAAATCCATGTCAAGCTGGTTTACAATCATACCATTCATGGTAATTATTGGTGCAGTAATAGGGGGATTTACGAACTTTTTAGCTATCCGCATGCTGTTTCGGCCATACCGTACGCTTTATTTAGGGAAATGGCAGGTTCCATTCACCCCCGGATTAATTCCAAAGCGACAAGGTGAATTGGCTGCGCAAATTGGAAAGCTTGTTGTTGGATATTTAGTTACCCCTGAGAGCATTTATAAAAAATTGACTGACGATACGTTCAAGCGGGAGACAGAAGAGTGGATCAATGCCAAATTGAACACCTGGCTGGAAAAAGGGATGACGTCTGAAGAAATACTGGAACGATTTGGGATAAATAAACCAGCGGAAAGAATGAATGCTGCTATTCATAAGACGATTGATAAAAAATATGCTGAGCTGAAAATGAGGTATTTGGATAAGTCAATCGGTGACATTCTTCCTGACCAACTGACAGACACCATTTACAGCAAAATTCCCGGGATGGCTGACCATATGATTCAAAAAGGTGCAGATTACTTTTCAAGCGATGAAGGAAAAGAAAAAATCAGAGTCATGATCGAGAACTTTTTAAAAAATAGGGGGAAACTCTGGAACTTAGTCCAAATGTTTATTGGAGAAGATCAGCTGGCGGATAAATTGCAGCCGGAAATCATGAAATTCCTCTATAATAAAGGCACAAGGGACCTGCTGATATCTATTTTGGAAGAAGAAGGAAGAAAATTGGAGCAAAGAAAACTTAGTGAATTTTATTCCAGCATCAATGAAGACAGAGTCCTGCAATTTATAAAAGAGGGATCCGCTGACCTTTTTCCGCTGGAGGGGTACTTGCGAAAGCCGGTCAAAGAACTCATTGAGCCTTATAGAATTAAATTGCTGGATACAGCCGTTCCCCGCTTGCTTGCCGCAGGCGGCGACTATTTGACAAAACAATCAGGCGAAATACTTGAGCGATTCCAAGTGGAAGATATTGTCCGAAAAGAAATAGAATCATTTTCTTTGGAACGCTTGGAAGAGCTTGTCATATCTGTCGCCAAGAAGGAACTGGTGATGATTACTTACTTGGGTGCGCTTCTCGGAGGCTTAATCGGAATGATCCAAGGTATCATTGTAATGCTCACTTCATAGTATGTTACACTTGGGTGAGGAGGGATGAAAATGAACACAAACCTGTATGATTATGCGTATGAACTTGAAAAAGCCATGCGAAGCAGTGACGAATTCAAGCATTTACAAGAAATGTATAAATCCGTGACTAACGACAGTGAAGCAAGCCAGATGTTTGACGAGTTTAGGAATGTCCAGATGCAGCTCCAGCAAAAACAAATGCAAGGCTATGACATAACTGAAGATGAGGTTATGAGGGCACAGGAGATTGCCAACCGGGCGCAGGAAAACGAGAAAGTGACCATGCTCATGGAAGCGGAACAACGAATGAGCATGACAATCACCGAATTGAATAAAATTATCATGAAGCCGCTCGATGACTTGTACGGCTCAATGGCTTAAGTAAGCTCCTCATTGAGGAGCTTTTTTTGAAAAAAACCCAAAAATATATGAGATAGTTGAACTTCTCCCGGATGAGCGCTCGGTCCAGATTTCGGCAGGAGAAAAGGGGAACATTTCAAGCATACGATAATGGATGACGATTACCTCCCGAGCAATAGGGAATACCGTAAAACGTTTTTGGAATAGAGCGACTACATTTTTTCAGGTCTACCCGGCAGGCGTGTCTCGTATACATAAGAAGAGGATGAGATTGCTTAAAGGGGGAACATCATGACCTATAAAATGCTTGTATTAAATATTGATGGGACATTGCTGCAAGAAAATGGCCGCATTCATAAGCAAACCCGTGAGGCGATTGAATTCGCCCTTCAAAAAGGGATTCACATAATATTGGCAACAACAAGAAACTTTCCAGCAGCAAAAAGGATAGCCAAGTCATTAAAGCTAAAAGATTATATCATTGCCCACCATGGGGCTTTTATCGCGAAAGATATTGGTAAACCCATTTATGTACACAGGGTCCACGAACAAATTACAAGTGAAATTACAGCTCTTCTTGAATCTTTTTCGTGTCAAATTCGTCTGGTAAATGAAAAGTTTTTAATTGGCAATAAAATAAAAGTCCCAAATAATATGATGGCCAAAGTTGTTTTTCAGTCGGCAAACCGCTTCATGTATCAGGAACGCTATGTTGATTCCATTAGTGAAAAGCTACTAGATCAGCCGGTTTCTCCACCTAACATGGAAGTTGTCTTTTTCGACGAAAAAGATATGGACGATGCCAAAAGGGCAATTAAAGAAATGTATGATGAAGTCGTCTGTATTCCAATTGAACCATTAAAAATGGTGATAGTTCCAGCGGGAGTCTCCAAATTGACTGGTGTAAAATTTGTATGCAGTCAATATGGAATAAAAAGGCATGAGGTGGTATCCATCGGAGCGGGTATGGATGATATCCCGCTAATGAACTGGTCCGGTATGGGAGTAGCCATGGGAAATTCGCCCAAGGAAGTGCAGGATGCGGCCGATTGGATTACCAGGACGAATAACGATAATGGTGTTGCATATATGGTCAAGGAACATTTCAGAAAGCAGTATCGGCTGGGTTTCTTAAATAAATTGAAAAACGCTGAGGAGCCCATAGAAGAATTTGATTTAATAAGTGCGGAAGAGAACGAACTGAAATAAAAGGAAAGAAGACTGTCCTAATAATAAAACGGGACAGTCTTCCTGTGTTTTGTTGAGCGGACTATAAAATTCCATGCTTGTGGAAAAATGTTAATCGGATTACTCTACGTCTAGCTCCAGCGCCTATCCCCTCGAGGTCACAAGCATGCAAGGAAGCAAAAGTGCTCCTGCGCCATAGCTTATTCGAAGGAGTCTTGTTCAGCTCGTCGCAAAGCTGCATGGAGCATTTTCAAAGTAGCTGCTCAAGATGTTTTCAAGTAAGCCGCTTGGTTGAAGAACTGCCTCCTCGGGAGTCGTCTTGTTTGCCCGCGCTGAGCAAGGCACTTGCGCTTTTGTTCTTACCGGTGAAACAGTATTAGTTTCCCTGAGGGCGATGCACAGCGATGCGTTTTATCAAGCAATTCTTTTTCGGTCAAAATCGCTGTCCCTTTTTCTTTGGCTTGCTCATCATTTGCTGCTTCAAAACTTTCATCCAATAGCTTTTCTCCTGTTGGTTCAAAAGCGGATAATTGATAAATCCCCATATTTTTTCAACCTCCAACTGGCTTTTTATCCATTGTTACATAATTTTACTTATACGAAAAGCGGCATGGGGACTAGGTATGGCAGTCGCTTCTATATTCATGTATAATGATAAGAACGTACATTCGCTTGGGGGAGTGATTGTTTTGGAGGGAATCCGCTTTATTCACACGGCAGATTTGCATTTGGACAGCCCTTTTCTGGGTTTGGGCCATCTGCCGGAAAAATTGTTTAAACGTCTGCAGGAAAGTACATTTTCCGCATTTGAACGGGTGGTTGACGCGGCCATTGAAAAAAATGTCGATTTTATTTTAGTAGCCGGAGATCTTTTTGATGGAGAAGACCGAAGTATCAAAGCCCAGGCACGCCTAAGAAGGCAGCTGCAGCGTTTAAAGGAAAAAGATATTATCGCCTTTATTACACATGGAAACCATGATCATATGGCCGGTGACTGGATTAAGCTGGATATGCCGGAGAATGTTTATGTTTTTGGTGAACAGCCTGATGCTTATCATTTTACCGCTAAAAATGGAGTAACCGTTCATGTGTATGGATTCAGCTATCCTGAAAGGCATGTATTTGCAAGAAAAATAGAGGAGTTCGAAAAAAAGCCCGGGGCAGACCTGAACATTGCGATGCTTCACGGCAGCGAAGAAGGACAAGCAGGAGCCCATCAGCCATATGCTCCCTTTACGGTTCATGAACTGCTTCAAAAGGAAATGGATTATTGGGCGCTTGGCCATATACATAAAAAAAGAATACTGCATTCGGACCCATACATTATTTATCCAGGAAATACGCAGGGCCGCCACCGGAAAGAAGAAGGGGAAAAAGGCTGCTATTTCGTCTCGATGACCAAGGAAGTCCGAGCCGAACTTGAATTTATTGAAACGGCAGATATACGTTGGGAGTCAGTACAAATCCATCTGGAGGATGATATAGAACTGACAGAGCTATATACATCATGCGTTTCCGCAATGGAATCACTAGGAAACAAAAATCAAAGTGTCCTTTGCAGAATTCGATTAGCCAATAGTCATAGATTGTCCTCCAAGGTGCTGAAAATAATTGAAAATGGCGAGTTTATAGAGATGCTGCAAGATGAAGCTTTTCTTGAAGGCGAATTCGTCTGGCCTTATCGCGTAGAATTGGACCAAGCTTCAAATGATGGGCATCGCCTAATATCGGATGGTGCTTTTTTAAACATGCTGGATTCGGCTGTCCAGGATATGCAGGATAAAAGCTTATTCGATGAGGCCATATCCGGACTGTATACACATACTTATGCAAGCAGGTATCTCGATTCTCTAGATGAAAGGGAAAGAGAGCAGCTGCTGCTTTCAGCGAAAAAATTAGTCTTATCACGCCTGTCTGAAATAGACTGAAAGGGGGAAGGTCCATGAAATTAAAGCAAATACATATTTATGGGTTTGGAAGACTCAATGACTTCAAAGTGGATAATATTGAGGATATGCAATTGTTTTTTGGAGAAAATGAAGCTGGAAAATCTACGATCATGTCATTTATCCATAGTATCCTTTTTGGTTTTCCTACCCTCCAACAGTCAGAGTTAAGATATGAACCTAAAACTCATACTTCATACGGCGGGAAGCTAGTGTTCGATTCGGAAAAATACGGAGAGATAGTTATTGAACGGGTAAAGGGCAAAGCGGCAGGGGATGTTAATGTGCTGCTTGAAAATGGGCCGACAGAGGCTTCGGACTTCCTTCCGACTCTTTTAAATGGAACGGACAAAACAATGTACCGTAGTATTTTTTCCTTTGACCTTCAAGGGATTCAGGAAATCCAGCGCCTTAAAGAGGACGACATCGGAAAATATCTGATTGCTGCCGGTACAGTGGGTACAGATGATCTTCTGCAGGTTGAAAAGCAAATACAAAGGGAATTAAATCAACTATTTAAACCCGGCGGACGCAAGCCGATGCTCAACGAACAGCTGAAAAACCTTCGTCACAAGGAGCAGCAGCTTAAACATGCAAAACAGCAAAATGCCTTATATGAGTCACTTTTGGCCGAAATTGAGGAAATCAACAGCCGGGTGAAAACATCAAAAGAGCTTTTGGATAATCGGAAAGAAGAGCACGGCTCGCTAAGTGACATTTTTAAGAAATGGCCGCTGATTAAGGAAAGAAATCAAATAAAGAAACGTTTATTAGAGCTGGATGGAGTAGCATTTCCGATGGATGGGTTGAAAAGGTTAGAAAAATATAATGATCGTTTATTGGAAATATCGAGTACATTAAAAACTGTGGAGCAAAGGATTGCGAATACCAAAAGGGAAATGAAGGAAAATGCTTTTCTCGTGGACTTTAACAAAAATAAAGCAGAAACGTTTATTCGCGAATGGCCAAAACAGCAGCAAGAAATGGAAGAATTGGCCAAACTGGAGCATGTCATTGCCGGAGCCCGAACAGAATACGAGTCTATTGTTGCCGAATTACATTACTCATCTGAAAAAGCTCAATCCGTAAAATGCTTGAATTTGGGAATCGATATGAAGGCCAGAATAAAAGAAACGCTCCAACAATATATGAGATATGAAGGTCGGATGAAAGATCTGGAGGATCGTTTGGAGCTTGATAGAAAAGAAATTATCGCTCTGGAAAATGCATGTGAAGCAATAGAAAAGCAATTAGTCAGCGAAAGTACTTTTAAAGATTGGAAAGTGCTATATGAGAGGCGGGAATCAGCTGCTGATCTTGAAGAACAAAGAAAAGAGCTTCAAGAGGAAGTGGAAGGTCTTAAGAATAGAAAGAAACGTGCAGATGAAATTTATCAAAAAAAGAAAAGCCAGACCGTCATTTTATCATCTGCTTTCCTTCTCATCTTTTTCAGTATGTTTATTTGGGGTTTCCTGTCCAAACAATGGACACTGACGATTGTAGCTGTTGCCGGCATCGTATATACGATCGTTTCATTCCTAAGGAGAGGAGAAGGGACCAGCCCCGATTTTATTACAGAAACCTTGAACGCCAAGCGCGAAAAGCTGAAAAAAACGGAAGAATTGTTGGAAACATCAATTGGTGATATTCATGTTGTTCACCAGTTTAAGCAGCAGCTTGTGCTACGAGAGAAATGGAAGGATCAGTTTTCAAGACTTGAGGAACAAAAAAAGAAGTTTGAAGAATCCTGTTCCCTGTTACAAAAGGTAAGGGACAGCGTTGATGCCGAGGAAAAAAAATTAGACGACATTAAAGTGAAGCTTGGATTGAGTGAGAATTTTTCTCACCGGAAGATCGAGGATGCCTTCTCCATGTTAAAGGAACTCCAGCAGCTTGATCAGCAAATTGGAGAAATCGAAGCTCAAAAGGTACAGATTCTGAATGGGCAAGAAAAATGGCATGAAAATCTCTTACAATTCCTTATGGAGAGAGACATCGAGTTTCATGAACCTGCCCAGGCGATATACATTTTGCAAAAAACATTGAAAAAAGAACAGGAAAAGGAAATCCTCTTAAAAGAATTGGGAAAGAAATTGTCCGAGCTAAATGTAAACATCCTTCAAATTCAGAATGAAAAAGCTGCTCTACTGTCCAGTTTGAACAAGCTTTTTGAAGCGGCTGATGTTACATGTGAAGAAGATTTCCGCAAAAAATCCAGGCTTTTTGAAGAGAGAAACCACCTTTTAGAGCGCTTGGCTTTGTTGGAAGACCAGCTTGGAGAGGAAGATGATAAAATCGTCCAAAACCATGATGAGCTCCAACGTAAAATCAATCGTTTAAGCGAAGAAATGAATGAACTGTCACGCCATCTGGAAGAGGACAGAAACAGGCTGGCAATCTTAAACCAGGAAGTACGATTCCTTGAAGAAGGCGGCACATATACGGAGAATCTGCATCACTTTCGACAAATGCGCTCTACATTCAATGAAGAAGCCCATGGTTGGGCTGAATTAGCTGTTGCAGCGAGTTTACTTGAAAAAGTGATGGGAAAATACAAGGAAGGCCGTTTTCCGAAGGTAATTCGCAAAGCAACGGAATACTTTTCTTTTCTGACTGACGATGAGTATATCCGGCTTCATGTCCATCCGGATGGAAATCTGACGGTGGAAAGGAAGGACCGGATCTTGTTCTCACCCGCGGAATTAAGCAGGGGTACCGGTGAACAACTTTATATCGCCATCAGGCTGGCGCTAGTGCATGTTCTGAAGGAAGAATACCCATTCCCTGTAATCATCGATGACGGATTCGTAAACTTTGACCAAGAGAGAACAAAGAGAATGCTCCAACTGATCCAAAATTTTAGTGCTGATGCACAAGTTTTGTTGTTTACTTGCCACGGGCACATTGCTAATCAGTTTTCCGATGAACAGGTCATCCATATTCAACAAAGATTGCTACAACCGAATGTGGCTGAATAATGAGGAATGGTGGCAAGAGATTATGTTATAATTTGGTGAGAATAAAGGGAGGCAGGCGTTTGGATGTTAAAAGAATTGATGGAACATGAAGTCGGGGAACAGGTGGACTTATTTCTTCTTATCAAGAGCGCGTACAGAGGAGTTGCAAGCAACGGCAAGCCTTTTCTAACGCTCATTTTACAAGACCGTTCAGGCGATATTGAAGCCAAGCTTTGGGACGCTTCTGACAGTGAGGTCACTGCATACCAGCAGGGAACGATTGTCAGGGTCACCGGGGAAGTTCATAATTATCGGGGAAGGATGCAGTTGAAAATAAAGAAAATCAGACGCTCGAACCCTCAGGATAATGTTAGCGTCGGCGATTTACTGGAGAAAGCTCCGATATCAAAGGACGAAATTTCAAGCAAGGTTACTCAATATATATTTGAAATGAAGAATCCAAATATTCAACGGATTACAAGGCATTTGCTTCGCAAGTACCAAGAGCAGTTCCTTGAATATCCGGCAGCAACGAAAAATCATCATGAGTTTGTTTCGGGTCTCGGCTATCATGTAGTTTCCATGTTGGACTTGGCTAAGGCAGTGGCTGAGCTTTACCCGTCTCTTGACCGTGATCTGCTGTTTGCCGGCATCATTCTTCATGACCTTGGAAAGGTTATCGAGTTGTCCGGCCCTGTAGCGGCGGCCTACACGATTGAAGGGAACCTGCTTGGCCATATTACCATTATTGTCAATGAAATCGGAAAGGCTGCAGAAGAACTTGGAATTCAGGGGGAAGAAGTTGTTATTCTTCAGCATCTCGTACTTAGCCATCATGGAAAGCTGGAATGGGGAAGCCCGAAACAGCCGATGATCAAAGAGGCTGAAATCCTTTTTCTCATCGATAATATGGACGCAAAAATGAATATGCTTGACCGTGCTTTAAAACATGTCAAGCCCGGAGAATTTTCAGAGAAAGTTTTCCCGCTTGATAACCGATCCTTTTATAAACCGACATTTCATTCGTGATGCCTCTGTCTTAGAGGCATTTTTTTTGTTTTTTCACATATTATTACAATAGTATGGACTAGCCTACGAAAGGAGAAGGAGAAAATGACCTTGCCCATTTGGTTGTATTTCGTTATTGCAGGAATATTCGTCAGTGCTTTCATGGCTATTAAAACAGCCCGTGAAGATCGTGAATTCGAAAGGGAATGGATAGAGAAGGAAGGCGAAGTCTACATTGAGAGGATGGAGGAAGAGAAGGAACGGAGGAAACAGGTAAGGGAAGCGGAAGGTTTGGAATAATAAGGAATAGCGCAGGGCGCGCAGCCTTAGGCGACAAGCACAAGGCGAATTTTGATGAGGGAGCTCTTCACCGGCCACAGTAAAGCTGCTAATATTAATTACATCGTGAGAAACTTCTTTAAATTGGCCTTCATGCAGCTTTGCGACGAGGGGAAACATATGCTTCCCTGAATAGGCTGTACCGCAGGGGCACGTTCACCCTGATTAAGCTTCGTTGCAACTTGTGACCTTGAGCTGATGGCGTCTGAAGCTAGACAACGTATCCTAGAACATTTGGTAAGGTTTTTATACTTAACTTTAAAAATAAAAGCTGCCCAACGAGGGGGCAGCTCTTATTATTTTTCCTCTTCTTTTTCTTCGTCAGCAGGGACGTCTCCGCCTTCTTGCTGTTCATTTAAAATCGGATCGAAAGTTTCCTTTAGATCTTTATCTTCTACTTTAATGTCCGCTTTTTCAAGCTCTTTCTTAAGAGCTTCCTGCATCATTTCAGGATCAAGCTTGGCTACTTTTAATTCATACTCATACTCGTCTTTCACTTTATCAAATGGCTTTTTATCTTTCTTTTCCTTAATATCCGTTACTTGGATGATGTGCCAGCCAAACTGTGTTTCAACAGGAGCGCTGATTTCATCCTTCTTCAATTTAAAGGCAGCCTTTTTGAATGTTTCATCCATCTGAGGATCGTCAATGGAAATTGTTCCAAGGTCTCCGCCTTGTTCATTTGCAGCTGTATCGACGGAGTATTTTTTCGCAAGCTTTGCAAAATCTTCGCCTTTATCAAGCTTTGCCTTAACTTCTTTTGCAGTTTTTTCATCGTCGAGTAAAATGTGACGGACAGTGATATCCTTTTGTTTGTTCTCATAGTACTCTTTCACTTCTTCTTCAGACACTTTGATGTCCTTTACTGCCGCTTTTTCTTGAAGTAGGTTGATTTTCAGGGACTCGCGGAAGTCATCTTCATCCTTGAAGCCGCTTTGCATAAGGGCCATTTGGAATTGTGGCCCAAGCTGATCTTTAAGCTCGTCCAGTTTTTTGTCAACTTCTTTATCAGATACTTTGTATTCTTTAGAGAGAACCTTTTCAAAAACTAGCTGTTGAAGTGCCTGCTCGCCGAATTTATCTTTCATTGCTTCGTATAATTCGTCTTTTGTAACATCTCCAGCTTTGGTTTTGGCAACTGCATCGCCGCCCTGGCCCCCGCAGCCTGCAAGTCCAACAATCCCGGCTGCCAAAGAAAGGGATAATACCCATTTTTTCATGTAAGCCAACTCCCTGTATTTTATATCTATCGCGTGTTCAATTTCCACAAATCATACTATATCACAGATGATTGCAGAAAAAAACAATTTCTCGAAAATCTAAAAAAATGGGCGTTTTATTCAGCCAACATGCCCGCCCGTTTCATATGCTATATCGAAACAGCAAAGGAGGTCATCAATATGGGAGGATTTGGTTACGGCGGAGGCTTTGCGCTCATAGTAGTACTGTTCATCTTGTTGATTATCGTTGGAGCAGCTTTTGTCTGGTAAAAAACTTTAAATGACTGGGCGAATATCTTGAGCATTATAAAATCGAATGAATAGGATACATGGTGAAGTATGTTAGGAGGTGCATATAAGTGAGCGGAGGCCGTGGATACGGAGGAGGATTTGCTTTAATCGTAGTATTGTTCATCTTGTTGATCATTGTCGGAGCTTCTTGGTTTTACTAAGATTCAACAAGTGGATAAATTAGAATTCAAAAAAAAGGACGGTATCCACGCGGATGCCGTCCTTGCTTGTTGTTAAAGAAATTATTAAAAGCTTAAGTTGTGAATAACTCATCTATAAAATTATGCTGCGTCCCGCTCCAACGGACAGGAGGTACTGGTACAGCGAAAGGGCAGGAAGTCGTGCCTTGAGGTTGCTGAAGCCACAGGAGAAGAAAAACTGCGGGCAGCAAAACGGGTAAGTCAACGTGTTGTCTGGCTTCGATGCACAAGAGATGTTAGTGCAGGTGAAGCGTCAGGACGATGCTTCTGACCTGCCAAGTGTCTTAGGGCTAGGGTTAAGCCAATCGCTTCTGAAGGCAAACTCTCCTTCACGTTAACTGCAGGCACTCTCGAACTTCCTTATTTTATCTCGTTGGGACCTACTCAAGTTATTCCATGATTAACAGGTGCTTGCGCTATTATTACTAAGTATAAAGTATTTCAATATATGAGGAGAATAGTAAAATTGTAATCAATATATTAATAGTCCGAAAAATCTTTGGGTGGCGCTCCTCAGGTATCTCCCGTTGTACACAGAGGGAATAGGTCAAGTTATTAAAAATATATAAAATGAAAATAGCAAATATAATATACAAAGCTGGCAATCCGAATCCTCCCCCCAACTATCTCCATAAACATACGATAGCAAATTTTACAAAAAAAAGACAGCATAAAAAATGATGCTCCAAAAGTTTTTAACAAAAACTGTATGGAAGCATCATTATAAAGGATCGTCTTCTACCAATATTTCGTAGCCTTCATCGTTCTCTTCAACAAGGGCGTTTTTAGGTGAAAGGAATAGTGTTTTAAAGTATAAAAGATCAAATGTCGATAAGCCGTTATGATAAGCAAGTAAAATAGTAATATAATGCCCATACTGTGGCAGAAGAAAAATGCAAAAAATGAGCAGGACATTAAGTGTGAAAAAAGGTAAAATAAGCGCTATACCGAACCGTTTTTTCGGAATCGGGCATTCTACTTTAATATCTATGACAGGTAAAATGCGAAAATGTCGTTCGATTTCCCATTTCATATGTTTATAATAGGAAATGATTGGTACAATATGAAAAAGTTTATGAACAGGATACAGTAGAAGGAAACTGCATAAAAACACAATAAAAAATTCATCATTGAATTGCCGGGCTGCAAATGTCTGCATTATTACATAAGAAAATATGAAAACAAACAAAGAAACAAGGGAAGAAATGAAAAAGCGCCGGAAAAAATGATGCTTGCGGTCTACGTAGTATGCTTTCCAACAATGCATTGCTATATCCCCCCTTACTTTGTGAAATTGAATTACTCATAATGTACGATGAAAGAGGGGGAAAAGCAACAAGATTTTTGTTCGGCCCCCTTTCCTGTAATATGAAAAGCGTAAGGCGCAACTTTAGACGACAAGCGCAAGGCGAAATTGATGAGGGGGTTCCTAACCATTACGGGAATGCAGCTGATTTCATTTGCATTTTGAGAAACATTCCCAAGTTTGCTTCCTTGCAGCTTGTGACCTCAAGCCGATGGGACCTGGCAGTCTCAGCTCAGATCGCGCCATCCTGTAACTTCGGTGGCACTAGCGCGTCCTGCGCGTCGCCGCTTCAGACCGCAACATCCTCGAAAAAGCTGAGCTTTTTCTTCGTGCGATGTAACGCTGACGAACTTTCCTTGTCCTGTGTCTTCGCTTGCACTAGTATTTCCTGTCCGCCGAAGCTAGATATAACCTATCCTTTGATTGAATAATTTATTTCAGTCTAAATTGATGGTTTATTTACCTAAAAGGGAGATGTATGAATGGATGAGTTAATGGAGAGAATCAAGAAGCTTGAATATCATCAAAAGCTTTTATTGGAAATGATTCAGCCAGTGAATAAGGATTTTGATCTGTTGATCATTAAAAATGGGCTGGCGGAAAAGGAAGTAAAGGAGTTTCATTTGCTGTGCGAAGAACTGCTGGATGAAATGGAAAGGCAAAAAGCGGAAAACTTTGTTTTTCATTCTCCGCTTTTTAAACAGTTTACGGCCATGTTAAATAGGAAACTGGAGCCACGAGAAACAATCCAAGCATGTTTGAAACAGAATATCCATCCGAAACTTATGAAGGTATTATGGCTGAACATCAGGTGATTGCCGAATTAAACGGCACTCGTGATTTCAGCTTTATCTCTTCTTTCCTCGATTTCGAAAAAGTCAGACTCAAGGTTGATGAAAGATTTTTCGAAAATCTCCATAAAGTCTTCTCCGTATATTTTTCGCACAATCGCCATCATTTCCATTGCTTCAGGCAGCTTCCCATATAAATCTCTTAGAGGTGCAGCACCCGTAAATACAGAGTCTTCGTCTGGGTCGTAACATTCGATCAGTTCAAGCAGTAAATCCTCTCCGCGTGGAGTCAGCTCCACATATGTGTTTCGTTTGTCGCTCTCTTTTTTTGAAAACTGAAGATATCCACGCTCTGCAAGTTTTTTTGAAAAATTGAAGGCTGTGGAGACGTGCATGACACCGAATTTAGCTATGTCTGAAATGGAGGCACCTTTTAAGTGATATGCAATCCACAAAATATGGTGCTCGTTAATATTCAAGTCATAGGGCTTAATCCAGTTTTGCCAATCTTTTTCGATCGCTTTCCATAATGCTTTACTTAATTGGGCCATCCGTTGGCTGAAAATCATTGCTTCTTTGATGGAAACGTGTTTATCTGCCATTTTACTCCCCCGCTTTAAAGGTGTTTCTATTATTATGCAAAAAAAATAATAAAAATGCAATCTGAAAAAAATTAAAAAAATTTAGAACTGAAGAAAAGGCAAGAGTAAGAGCGACTAATTCTCTTGCCAAAATGCCATTAAGAAGGGCGGATTGTTTCTTTACCCGCCTGAAGCTTGCTTTCCAGTTCCGCGATTGTTGATTGTATATTTTTTATCTCTTTCTGCATAGCGGTTTTTGTAGGTTCAATCTCATTCTGCCATTCCTCTACGGCAGTCTTTACATCAGTTGCAAGCTCTTTTATGATTTCTGTTCCATCCTGTGAGAGCTTTGATACGGAATCTTTCAGCTCATAAGCATTTTCCTTAAACTCGTTGGCAATCTTAATCCATTCATCTTTTGATTCCTTCATTTGGTTTCGCAATTCTCTTCCCGAAAGAGGAGCGTATAGCAGGGCAGTTGCCGCACCGACGGCTCCTCCCACCAATAAACCGTAAGTTAACATTTTTTTGTTCATTTTCCTCACCCTGTCTTAATTACTTATTTTAATAATTATTTCTGGAAAAAAATTAAAACTCCTGCTATTTACTTTACCCGAACTTTTTCATGCGCACACTTTTTTTGCATAGTATTATAGAAAAGCGAAAGCGCCTGCCCATCGACGTACAGACTGAGCCGAAATGCGGAAACGCCTTGATCAGCCCCGACAAGCATAAGACGATTCCCGAGGAGGCAGTTTTTCAGCCACCACAGGGAATTGGCTTATGACCTCGAGGGGCTAGGCGTTGCAGCTGGACAGAGTGACCCCGACGAGATAAAGGAAACACGGCGACGAAGGCCGCCTCAGATTGCCACGTCCTGTGGCTTTGGCAGGCTCAGGGAGCGACATCCTGTCGCTTCGCTTGCACTAGCACTTCCTGTGCGTCGGTGGCACTAGGACGTCCTGTCCATCGGAGCCGATGTTGACTTATCGTAGGAAAGCTGCTCCTTGGAATGACTTCGTGTGATACTTCCCTGAGTAAACGTCGTGCAGCTTTGCTATGAAGTTCGCCTATGCTTCTTCGAATATGCTGCGCCGCAGGAGCAGATTAGACGCGAAGTCTGCTAGTCGATAGGCGCTGTAGCTAGACAACAGAAAAGCGTAAGACGGCTGCTTAGGGGCGACAACTGCTGGCTGCCTAAATTGCCACGTCTTTTGGCGCCGTCTGCAACCGGACAATCAGAATAGTGTAATCATTTAGTGATGTGTAAACTCGAAAAGGATCGAGGTGGACGATATAAATGTGATGATG
Organism: Siminovitchia acidinfaciens; assembly: GCF_003605385.1. Taxonomy (GTDB): domain Bacteria; phylum Bacillota; class Bacilli; order Bacillales; family Bacillaceae_C; genus Siminovitchia; species Siminovitchia acidinfaciens. The sequence continues at coordinate 104,211 of NZ_QYTV02000003.1, forward strand.
ACCGTTTTTATCACCCTCGGGACGCTGTTACTTATTGGCATGTTCTATAATGTCATTTTATACCAACGGCCAGGCATTTATCCGCCGAAAAAAATATTAAGGGCCCGGGTTGCTTCCCTTGGATGTATAGGCGGCCTGATTTTTGTCGCCGGGATTTTAATGGCCATACTTTCAAAGTAAAATAAGAACCCTCACCATAGGCGGGGTTCTTATTAATTCTATGAGGCTTGCTGCATCAGATTCGTACGTTTCAAAATCGTTTTAGCAATTGGGAAAAGAACAAACATGGCGATAGCGTTCAAGATTGTTGCAGGAATCACGACTGCTGCAAATAATGCTAAAAAGCCTGTGCCTGGTGGTAACCCGACAATGAGTAAAGCAGACCCTAGAAACACTGTTCCGGAAACCAATGTACCGATGGCAGTCAGGATCGCAACAACGACCAAATTGGACATGTTCTTTGCAATAAGCAGGTACAGTCCGAAGAAAACAAAAGCAGTTACTGGCTTGTCGATCAAGTTCGGAATTAGTCCTCCTGGAAAGCTGGATGTAAGACCCGCAAGCAAACCAGTTGCCAAGCCGATCAATAGTACATTTTTCTTATCAGGGAAAAGCGCGATTCCTAAAAACATCATAGCCAGCATCATATCAGGTTTCATACCCCCGAAAATCCCAGGAATGACAAAATGCAGCGCAGCGCCGATTGCCACAAATAAAGATAAAATGACAAGTATTCTAGTATTCATTTGTATAACTCTCCTCTTCTCAACTAAACTCATACTCTCAATCCTGACATGCTCTGTTGCTGCCAGCGAAAGATTAACAGTATTGTAGCATACTATTTTCTGAAAATGAAGCCTTTTTTAAATTCAACCAGGTATAAGGTCCGGGTTATGGAGATTATTTTAATTTGCCTGAAATGGCCGCGGCCATCGTCTGTAAATCTTCAGGTGTGTAGTCTGCCTGATGGCTGACAAACCGCTTGGAAAAGCCGTCATTTTCATCGTATCTTGGAATCAAGTGCATATGATAATGGAAAACTTCCTGGCCCGCGAATGCACCATTGTTATTTAATAAATTCATGCCTTTGGCACCGAATTCTTCTTTAATGGCTTGCGCAATTTTAGGAACAACGGAAAAAAGCTTTTCGGCTGTCTCCTCATCCATTTCAAAAATATCCTCATTATGTATTTTCGGGATAACAAGCGTATGACCTTTTGTGATTTGGCTTATGTCCATAAAAGCCAGAATGTCATCATTTTCAAATACTTTTGCTGACGGAAGTTCGCCATTTACAATTTTACAAAAAATACAGTTGCTCATGTCCATTCCACCTTTGCACATTATAATAGCCCATTTTATCATAGAGGGAGGGGAACAACAAAAAGCAAACGAAAAAAACGTGGTCTGCAAGAGGCACTGGCCTCAATCGTCTAATAGGACTTCCTGTCTGTTAAAGCGAAACATAAATAATGTGCAGAGCACCAAGGCTCTGCACATTGAAGGATTAGCGGATATTTAGGAAAGTGTTCTTCATCTCGCCCATCGGTTTGATTAAAGAAACATTCGATCAATCATAATCATGCCCAACGCAATCATCCCCTTATTAAGGTACAGATTACAGTTCATGCAATTGATTTGACTTTCCGCGTCTACTGCAGATCATTGTCTACGACAACCACCCCAGCTTTGTTTTTCCCGCGCCCTTCAAAATATATATTGTGTATTTAAGTATGGTTTATTAGAGGAAAAATTCACCAGCTGCTTAATGCTTGGATGCCTGTTATTTGATACAATGAAATCATTAAATGAGAGGACGAATGACTATGTCTTTATTGGATATCAAAAACCTGACCGGCGGATATACAAAAAAGCCTGTTTTAAAAGATGTATCTTTTTCCATGGAGAAAGGTCAGTTAGTCGGATTGATCGGGTTGAATGGAGCAGGCAAGAGTACGACAATCAAACATATTATTGGCTTGATGGAGCCTCGTTCCGGAGCAATTTCCGTTAATGGGAAGCAGTTGAAAGAAGACCATGTCGCGTATAGGAAGCAATTTTCCTTTGTTCCCGAAACGCCGGTATTGTATGACGAATTGACATTAGAGGAGCATTTGCAGCTAACGGCAATGGCTTATGGCCTGTCTGAGGATACATATAAATCGAGAGTTGAGCCATTGCTTAAGGAGTTCCGTCTGGATAAAAAAATGAAATGGTTTCCCGCACACTTTTCAAAAGGGATGAAGCAAAAGGTAATGATCATGTGTGCATTTCTAATCGAACCGCCATTGTATATCATTGACGAGCCTTTTGTAGGCCTTGATCCACTTGGAATTCAATCACTGCTTGAACTAATGGAAAAAATGAAGGAGCAGGGGGCCGGCATCTTAATGTCTACTCACATCCTTGCAACAGCGGAGCAGTTTTGTGACAGTTTTGTCATTTTACATAACGGCAAAGTGCGCGCAAATGGAACATTAGAAGAGCTTCAGGAGCAATTCGGCATGCGCGGCGCAACTTTGAATGACATTTATATTCAATTGACAAAGGAAGAGCCGGATGAAACAAATAAATGAACTATGGCCTGAAAGGTTTCAGGAATTTATAAAAGAGATGCAGCGCTATTTCAAATATATGTTTAATGATCACATGAAGTTTGTGCTGATTTTTGGCGGTGGTGCCGCCATTTATTACTATTCTCAATGGGTGAAGAGTATCACGGAAGACTTCCCAGTCAGCCTTGTCATGTCGATTGTTTTAGCTTTTTGTTTGACGATCAGCCCCATCATTACATTGCTCAAGGAAGCTGATATAGTCTTTCTGCTGCCGTTGGAAAATGAGTTGACGGGATATTTTAAAAAAGGGATGAAACTAAGCTTTGTCATCCAGGCATATATCCTCCTGCTCACTCTTGCGGCGCTGATGCCCTTGTATTTTAAAGCGACAGGTGCAGGGTTGGCCGCTTTTATATATTTGTTTACTGTGCTGCTTGTATTAAAGTTTTGGAATTTAAAATTGCGTTGGGATACATTGAAAACTAATGATTCTGGAACGCTTGCGGCTGATCAGATTATCCGGTTTACCTTGAATACAGTAATCCTTTATTTTATTATTGCAAAAGCTTCGTGGTGGTACATATTGGCCGTTGTTCTTATCGCAACTGCTTACACTCTTTATATGAGGAGCATTGTAAAAAATAAGAGCCTGAAATGGGAATTGTTGATTGAAAAAGAGCAAGGCAGGATGCAAATGTTTTATCGGACGGCAAATATGTTTACTGATGTACCGCATTTGAAAAGCAAGGTATGGAGAAGGAAATGGCTCGATCCTCTTTTCGAGTTCATCTCGTTTGGAGACAGGAATACTTTTCGATTCTTGTATTCGAGAACACTTGTGAGAACAAGTGAATATTCAGGATTAATTATCAGGTTAACACTGCTTGCCTGTATTATTTTGTATTTTATCGACAATTTATATGTTGCTGTCGGAGTCGCATTTCTATTTTTATATTTGACAGGCTTCCAGCTGCTCCCCATTTATCGGCTCCATGATACGAAGGTGTGGGTTCATTTGTATCCCGTACCGCCAGTATATAAAAAGCAGGATTTCTATCTTTTATTAACCCAGGTTTTGATGTTGCAGGGACTGCTATTCGCTCTTTTCACCTTGGCAGGGGGGAATATTGTAAACTCCGGACTCATTTTATTGTTAAGTATCATGTTCGCTTTTGGTTTCGGTAAGCAATACGCGCCCGGCAGAATTAAGAAAATGGAGCAGTACTTTTAAAAGGGAAAGGGCAATTTAGGGGGAAGCTCTTTACTTCCATATCCTGCACATCTATGGACGATCAGAAAAGGCACTCGCATAAAAAAACGGGTGCCTTTTGCTATTATGATATTCCTACAGCTTTATTTTCCGTCAACTCATGTTTTTGATAATTAACAGCTGCCGATGCCAGTGTTTTGGCTGCAAGAAGCATTGCCTTTTCGTTAATATCAAACTTTGGATGGTGATGAGGGTAACCTGCATCCTCATGATCGGGCAGGGCGCCTGTGAAAAAGAATGTGCCTTTCACATTCTGTAAATAGTATGCGAAATCTTCTCCTCCCATTTGCTGCTCCGACTCTTCCACCGATAAAACGCCTGGAACGTCGGCTGCTAGACCTGCTAAGAATTCCGTCTCATTTTTATGATTGACGACTGCTGGATAACCGCGGTGATAGTCGAACTCATAACCGCAACCGCCGTTGGCTATGCAAGTACCTTTTACGACCGTTTCAATTTCTTGCTCGATTAAATCACGGACATCTTCACTGAATGTCCTGACTGTGCCTTGCAGCTTAGCTGTATCCGCTATAACATTGAAGGCATTTTCTGCAATAAAAGAACTGACGGAAACAACTGCCGGTTCTACAGGGTTGACCCTGCGGCTTACAATTTGCTGCAGATTCATGACAAGCTGGGAACCGATGGCCACAGCGTCTTTTGTTTTATGCGGCATGGCACCATGCCCGCCGCGGCCTTGAATGACAATTTCAAAGCGATCTGCGGCTGCCATGAATGGGCCTGTCCGGTAACTGATTGTTCCATAAGGAAGTTCTGCCCACAGGTGCGTTCCGAAAATGACATCTACACCATCTAAGCATCCATCTTTAATCATTGAGATGGCTCCGCCTGGAGCAAGCTCTTCGGCGTGTTGGTGAATTAAAACATATTCCCCGGGAAGCTCCTCCCTTAAATCATGGAGCACCTTTCCGATTGTCAATAATACCGCCGTATGAGCGTCATGACCGCATGCATGCATCACGCCTGGTGCTTTTGAACTATAAGGAAGACCTGTTTCTTCCTGAATCGGAAGTGCATCGAAATCAGCCCGCAGGGCGACCGTTTTACCCGGTTTTCCGCCTTTAATGCGTGCCACGACTCCATTACCGCCAACTCCAGTTTTTACATCAATTCCAAGCTTTTTATAAAAATCTGCGATATATGCCGCTGTCTTGAACTCTTTGAATGAAAGTTCGGGATGCTGATGCAAGTAGCGTCTGGTTTGCACCATTTCATCATATTGCTCTTCCAATTTTTCAAATAGAGCCTGCTTCATCGAGTACCACCGCCTATTTATTATTTGTCTGAAAATAATTATAGCATAAGAGGAGTGGCTGAAAGCGTTTTTTACTGTGTGGTGGAAGTTAATTGTCGCATATTTCCAGGTAGTTTGCGATCAACCTTACTAAAAAAGGAAATGCTGTCAGAAAGCGCATTTCCCTAATAATCTTTTAGATGAAAAACAAAGCGGCAATAGTGGTCACTGCCAATCCGATGATGACAGGAACCAAGTTACGCCTGGCTAGTTCAAATGGATCGACATTGCAAATGGCAGCAGCAGGAATGAGTGCCCACGGAACAATGGTCCCTCCGCCTACCCAGATGGTAGTAATCTGTCCCAATGCGGTTAACGATGCTGTACCGGAGCCGATAGCTTTGCCGAATAGTGCTGCAATGGAGCCTGTCAAAGGGAGTCCGGAAAAGCCTGATCCGTCCAAACCCGTGATGACGCCAACAGCTGTAATTGTTAAGGCCCCGACTGATTTGGTGACAGGGACAACAGCTGCAAGGGCTGTTCCGAGATCATTGATGATTCCTTCGGAGCCTTCTGGCAAAGGGCTGCCAATCATCTGCTCAAATCCGCCTCCGCCAAGGTAGAAGAAGGCGGCAATAGGAATGACAGGTCCGAACACACGAAAACCGAACTGAAGTCCTTCAATAAGAAGTTTAGTTGTTTTTTCCAGAGCCTGCCGTTTATGTGCTGCAATAGATGTGAATATTAATATTAAAACTGAAGTTCCACCAATTAGCGCCGTGGCTTCTCCTCCTTGGAGGTTCAACGTAAACATCATGCCAATATTGGCTGCAAATAGGATAGGAATGATTGCTGCGAAGAATCGTTTGACAGGAGGAGAGAGTTCACTTTTTTCGGTTTCTTTCATGACTCCCTCGGAGGCGAATTCTTTTGTGGAATAGAGCTTTCCTTTCTTCATATCCCGCTTTAAAAAAATAAACGCGGTTACTGTTGTGACAACACCCATGATAATGATAAGGGGAATACTTGCTGCAATAACTTCCGAAGCCGCTAATCCTGCTGCATCACCGGAAAGTTTAGGGGCCGCCTGGATGATGAAGTCGCCTGATAAGGCAATTCCATGGCCAAAAAGGTTCATAGCGATTGCAGCACCAAGAGCAGGAAGGCCGACCCGAAGAGCAACGGGCAGCAGTACCGCTCCCATTAAAGCAACAGCAGGGGAAGGCCAAAAAAACCAGGAAATGACCATCATTACGATACCAATCGTCCAAAAGGCAAGTGCAGGGGTCTTAATTATTTTGGCGAAAGGAGAAATCATCATATCATTGATTCCGGTTGCCATTAATATCCTGCTCATCGATGTAATGATTGATATGACGAGGATAATTGAAAGCAATTCGCTGATTGCATATATAAAACTTGTAAAAATAGCGCTAATTGATGGGGCTAAAGATCCGGTGGCCGTAAAGGCAAGCAGAAGAACACCTGTTATGCAAATGATTGTGATATCACGTCTTAGGATCATCAATAAGATTGTCAGTCCGATGAATAAGAGATAGATCCAATGCAAGGCAGTTAACTCAATTCCCACACTTATTCCTCCCTGCAGCTTCATATGTCAATGGGATAAAAGCCTATTTTCCCATACAGCATCATATGAAAGCTCGGGGAGGGTGTGTCAATTACTCGTTATCATCACTTTTTTCGTCGTCCAGTACAAAGACGGATACATACGATTGCCCGGAAAAAACATTGTTATTTTCAGCGGAATGGATTGCCTTCGAGTAGGATTCGGCAAATGAAGGTGATTGCTTCCAGTCGTTGTATGCTTTCTCATCCTCCCACATGGTCATGACAACATAAGTATCATTTGAAAGCGGCCGCAATAACCTGAAAGCAATAAAACCGGGAAAAGATTCGACTTTTTTCATCCGTTCAGCAAACTGGTACTCGAATACGGGCCTGCCTTCTTCGCGTACAGGTATATGATTGCAGGCAACGAAGCCATTCTTTTCAAGCTGCCCCGAAGAATGAATGACTTCATATTTTCTGGGCGATTGAAAAAGCGTTGGGCCATTTGTTTCGTGCCAAATTAGTGCAGTTTCAACGTTTTGCATTAAAAGCATATCCTCATCCGGATGCTTTTCTTCAATTTTTTTTAAGAAAAAATATGTTCCTGTAGTAATGTATGTGTACAACCAAGACACCCCTTCTGTACAGAATTGCTTGTTATTTAATTTTACCCTAAACCGGGTAAGACAAAACAAAGTGCAAAAGGGGTGTGTAAAAAGCACAAATTTATGACAACCCCGCACCCCGCCTATACTTTACGATAGAAAAGTACTATAGTAAGCATGAGTCAATCACATGTTCTATTATTAGTGTGGAATAACAATTTGTTTTATATAGAAAAACCGAAAGGTGGCTTCCATTTACATGAGTAAAATTACAAATGATACTTTTTTAAGGGCTGCAAGAGGAGAGAAGACGGAACATGTACCTGTGTGGTACATGCGCCAGGCCGGACGCTCGCAGCCGGAATACCGGGAACTGAAAGAAAAATATTCTCTGTTTGAGATTACTCACCAGCCTGAGCTTTGCGCATATGTTACACGCCTCCCGGTGGAAAATTACAATGTGGATGCAGCAATTTTATACAAAGATATCATGACTCCGCTTCCTGCACTGGGGGTAGATGTAGAGATTGTCAGCGGAATCGGTCCTGTCATTGATAATCCCATCCGCTCTGCAAGTGATGTGGAAAAGCTTGGTGAATTGAATCCGGAAAAAGACATTGATTATGTGCTTGAAACAATCAAGATTTTAACAAAGGAGCAATTATCTGTCCCACTGATCGGCTTCGGTGGAGCTCCGTTTACATTGGCATCTTATATGATTGAAGGAGGCCCTTCAAAGAATTACCATAAAACGAAGGCGTTCATGTATTCCGAACCGGAAACCTGGGCACTTTTAATGGATAAGCTGGCTGAAATGACGGTTGTTTACTTAAAAGCTCAAATTAAAGCTGGTGCCAGTGCGGTACAATTGTTTGATTCTTGGGTGGGTGCTCTAAGCCGTGCAGATTATCGAAACTTTATCAAGCCTGTTATGGAGAAGATATTCACTGAAATGAGAAATGAGAATGTCCCGCTTATTATGCATGGGGTAGGGGCCAGCCACCTTACGCTTGAATGGAATGATTTGCCGCTTGATGTCGTTGGACTTGATTGGAGATTGCCGATTGCGGATGCCCGTAAGCTCGGAATAACAAAAGCAGTACAAGGAAACTTGGACCCTGCATTGTTAATTTCTCCATGGAGTGCCATTGAAGAGCGTGCGAAAGAAATTATCGATCAAGGTATTGAAAAACCTGGCTTTATTTTTAATCTGGGTCACGGTGTTTTCCCTGAAGTTAAGCCGGAAACATTGAAAAAACTGACTGCATTTGTTCATGAATACAGTGCAGAGAAATTAAAGTAATTTTTCCAGAAGGAGCGCAAGATGATGCCGAAAAAGAAAATGGGATTGCTCGTTATGGCATACGGAACTCCATATCACGAAGATGATATTGAACGCTACTATACTCATATAAGAAGAGGAAGGCGCCCTTCCCCAGAAGCATTGGAAGATTTGCGGAGCAGATACGAAGCCATCGGAGGAATTTCACCGCTTGCAAAAATTACCAAAGATCAGGCGTACGGACTTGCGGATCGGTTGAATGAAATTCAGGAAGAAGTGGAATTCAAAGCATACATCGGATTAAAGCATATTGAGCCGTTCATAGAAGATGCTGTGCAGGAAATGCACGATGATGGCATACATGAGGCTGTATCCATCGTATTGGCGCCCCATTTCTCCACTTTCAGTGTCAAGTCCTATAATGGCCGGGCACAAGAGAAGGCTGCTGAATTGGGTGGTCCTGAAATCACATCTGTTGAAAGCTGGTACAAGGAACCTAAGTTCATAGATTATTGGGTCAAACGTGTAAAAGAAGTTTACAATAACATGCCGGCGGATGAGCGCGAAGCATCCTGCCTTATTGTTTCTGCACATAGCCTGCCTGAGAAAATCCTTCAATTCGGAGATCCGTACCCGCAGCAATTACAGGAAACTGCGGATTTAATTGCGGAAGGCGCAGGCATTGAAGTGTATGAAGTCGGATGGCAAAGTGAAGGAAATACTCCTGAGCCGTGGCTTGGACCGGATGTGCAGGATTTGACCAGAGATTTATATAGGGAGAAAAAGTACAAAGCTTTTGTGTATATACCAGTGGGATTTGTATCAACCCACCTCGAGGTACTCTATGACAACGACCACGAGTGTAAAGTTGTGACTGATGAAGTGGGCTCGGCGTATTATCGGCCGGACATGCCGGACGCGCAGCCTGAGTTTATAGATGCTCTTGCTTCAGTGGTATTAAAGCAACTCGGAAAACATTAATAAAAAGAAGGCGATTTCGGTTTGGAAGACAAGAAAAAGGTTGTTGTGATCGGTGGTGGCATCACCGGTTTAACAACAGCATACTACTTGCAAAAAACAATACAAAAAGAGCAGATGTCTTGTGACGTTTCGCTTGTTGAGGCAAGCCACAAGCTGGGAGGTAAGTTTCAAACCGTTTATAAAGATGGCTTTACTATCGAGCGCGGACCCGACTCATTTCTTGAACGGAAAATGAGTGCACAGGAGCTAGCGATTGAAGTGGGCTTAAAAGATGAGCTCGTGAACAATACAGCGGGCCGCGCCTTTGTGCTTGCAAACGAGAAGCTCCATCCGATGCCTAAGGGTGCGGTTATGGGGATACCAACTAAGATTGGGCCCTTCATAACGACAGATTTATTTACTATTCAAGGAAAAATGAGGGCGGCTGCAGACTTAGTCATGCCGCGGTCGAATGTTTCGGGCGATCAATCGTTGGGACGTTTCTTCCGAAGACGGCTGGGAGACGAAGTAGTGGAGAACTTGGTCGAACCGCTGCTGTCAGGTATTTATGCCGGGGACATTGATCGACTCAGCTTAATGTCAACATTTCCGCAATTTTACCATGCGGAGCAAAAATACCGCAGTTTGATCTTGGGCATGAAAAAAACTACGCCCTCCGCACCTCCAAAAACAGTGAGTGCAAAAAATCAAGGGATTTTCCTAACGTTAAAAGGCGGTTTGGAATCGCTTGTCAAGGCAATTGAAGAGAAGCTTGAAACTGACTCTATTATTAAAGGGACACGCGTTGTGTCGATTACGGAAAATGATGGTAACGGGTATAAGCTTATGCTGAATAACGGTGATTCGCTGGATGCAGACAGTGTTGTAATAGCCCTGCCTCATTTTGCGCTGGCGGACTTGTTCCCTGATGATTCTGTTATTCAGGAATTAAAGGATATGCCTGCAACATCGGTAGCAACTGTAGCAATGGCATTTAATGCGGAAGATGTCGATGATCATCTGGATGGAACTGGGTTTGTAGTTTCGAGAAACAGTGACTATACAATTACGGCATGTACATGGACTCATAAAAAATGGCCGCATACGACACCAGAGGGGAAAGTTCTGCTTCGCTGTTATGTTGGTCGCGCTGGCGAGGAAACTGTCGTAGATTTGTCAGATGAAGAGATTGAGAAAATCGTATTGGCAGATTTGAAGCGGACAATGAATTTAACGGCAAAGCCGAATTTTACAATTGTCTCGCGCTGGAAACAGTCAATGCCGCAATATACCGTTGGCCATAAAGAGCGGATTGATAAAATCAAATCCAATTTTAAGGAAATAATGCCTGGTGTATTCATTGCCGGCAGTTCCTATGAAGGTCTGGGAATTCCCGATTGCATCGATCAGGGGAAAGCTGCGGTGGAAGAAGTCTTACAATATATTAGTTAATTTCAGGAACGGTCCAGAGCCGTTCCTTTTGTTTTGATAGAATATTACCGGTAAGATTTTAGATAAGGGGCTTTTCCTTATCAATTATTCTTGTCTTTTAAGGATACCTATGGTATCTTTTATTTTGAACGAATTGACTAAATTGGTATTTTGGTCATGAGGGCGAGGTGAATAGGATGGCTGTTGACCGGAAGCAACTTATTATAGAGGCGGCGTCAAAATCTTTTTCTCTGTTTGGCTACAAAGCGACAACGATGGATCAAATTGCAAAAATTGCCAATGTCGGCAAAGGAACTATCTATAATTTTTTTGAAAATAAAGAGGAGTTGCTTGCCGAAATTGTGACCGCTCTAATTAAAGAAATGAAGTTTGAGGCAGAAGAAACGATCCAGGACGACCTCTCTTTCCATGAAAATGCCAACAGGGCACTTTATCGTCTGTTGGAATTTCGCAAACAACATCAGCTGACGATCAAGCTGTTTCAGGAAGAGAAGGAAATTGGCACACCGGCGGTTATGGAAGTGATTCAAAGAGTGGAAAGTGCCATAATCAATTATATTAGGGAAAAAGTGGAGGAAGCCATTCAAAAAGGGGAAATCAGGCAATGTGATCCGGAAATTACTGCATTCATCATGCTGAAGCTATACGTTTCTCTTATATTTGATTGGGAAAAATATCATCAACCGTTGGATGAAGAAAAGATTGCTTCTTTATTCGAATTTTATTTGTTTAAAGGATTGTCCATGTGATAGTCCTTGTTTTTATCAAACGTGTGACCACATGAGGAAAATAGTCATATTGTTTTAAGGGGAGAAATGAAGTGAAACAAACACTATTTACTGCAGAGTGGAAAGAGATTTTCCGGAATAAAAAATTGTTAATACCTATTATCGCTGTGATGATGATCCCGATTTTATACAGCGGCATGTTTTTATGGGCATTTTGGGATCCGTACGACAAATTGGAAGACCTCCCGGTCGCCGTTGTCAATAATGACAAAGGATCCGACTTTGAAGGGGAAGAATTGCGCTTGGGATATGAGCTTGTAAATAAATTAAAGGACAATGATCAGTTCTCTTTCCAGGTTGTCACAAAGAAGGAAGGATATCAGGGGCTGGAAGCGCAGAAGTATTACATGCTGATTGAAATTCCTGAAAACTTTTCGGAAAATGCAACAACCTTGATGGATGAAAACCCGAAGAAGCTTGAGTTGAATTATGTACCTAATGAAGGATATAACTTCTTGTCCGCACAAATAGGAGAAACTGCAGCCAAGGAAATCAGAGCGGCAGTCTCCAAGGAAGTGACTGCCACGTATGCGGAGACAATGTTTGATAAAGTGAAAGAGATGGCGGATGGATTTGAGCAAGCCAGTGAAGGGGCGAGTGAGCTTCACGAAGGTACAGTAAAGATCAATGAAGGATCGCATCGGCTAAAGGAGAGCTTAGGTCTGCTCGCATCAAAATCCATTGAGTTCCAAGATGGTGTGTCCCAAATCCAATCTGGTACAGGGGAGCTGGCATCAGGAACTGAAAAATTGGCAAATGGACTTGATCAACTGGCTGAAGGGCACAAGCAACTTGTGAATGGCGCAAAAGCGGCAACCCATGGATCCGAAAAATTGGCAGCCGGTTCCAAAAATATGAAAGAAGGGCTACAACAGGCGGAAAGCTCCATGGACACCATCATTTCGGGTACAGACCAAATCCATGACGGAACAGGGCAATTGGCTGAAAAACTGAAACAATTCCAAGCTGGTACAGATTCTGTATCACAAGGAGCCAATCAATTGAATGCAGGCATTGTCCAGATGAAGGAACAACTAAATGGAATAGATGCCAAACTTGCAGCTCTTCCAATTCCCGATGAATTGAAAGCTCAGTTGGGCAAGGAAATAAAAGGTCAACTGCAGGAAGGGATTTCACAACTGGAAAGCGGCAGTGCTGAATTAGCGGCTGGAACGGATCAATTAAAAACTTCCGCCGGTGAATTACAAAAAGGCGCGGCCATCATAAGCGATAAGGTCGGTCAATTGAATGATGGACAGAAGCAATTGAAATCAGGATTGGGGGAACTTGCCAGCGGGTCAGATGATCTTTTAAAAGGGGCAAATGAGCTAGCTGGCGGACAAGGCGAGCTGTTGAAAGGCATGTCCACTTTTGATGAAAAGCTGAATGAAGCCAAGTCCGGTGCTGCAGAACTGAACAGCGGAGCGAAGCAGGTGTACGGTGGCATGAACAGCTTATCAGCAGGATCAAGTCAGCTTGGTGAAGGAAGCAGACAGCTGGCTGAAGGCTCCAACGAATTGGCGAATGGCACACAGAAACTGGATGACGGGGCCGCTGATATGAAAGAAAAACTTGGTGATGCGGCCAAGCAGGCGGGATCTGTCCATGCCGATGACCGGACATACGACATGATGGGCGAGCCGGTGGAAGTGGAAAACCACCCCATGAATAAAGTTCCGAATTATGGAACCGGATTTGCGCCCTACTTCTTGTCACTTGGTTTATTTGTAGGCGCCTTGCTTTTATCAATAGTTTTTCCGTTGAGAGAACCTGCGGGAAGGCCGAAAAACGGAGTATCCTGGTTTATGGGGAAATTCGGGGTTATTGCGATTGTGGGTGTTCTGCAATCGTTGTTGGCGGTCGTTGTCATGCTCTTCGGACTCGGAATTGAAGTAAAAAGTGTCCTTCTTTTTATATTGACAACCATCATTACAAGCTTGGCATTTGTAGCATTAATCCAATTTCTTGTCACGCTGCTTGGCGATCCGGGAAGATTTATAGCCATTGTCATATTGATTTTGCAATTGACAACGAGCGCAGGTACATTCCCACTTGAATTGATTCCACATGAGCTGCAATGGTTCAATGCATTTTTGCCAATGACTTATTCCGTTCAAGCATATAAAGCGGTCATATCAAGCGGTGATTTCAGTTTCATGTGGCATAACTTAGGCATTCTGTTCGGCTTCCTGGTCAGTTTTATGGCCTTAACGCTTGGGTTTTTCATTTACAAGCATAAGAGACAGTATGCAGTTGGACACACAGCTGAAGAGGCATAAAAAATACGGAAGAAAAAGTCAAAGCAGGACTTTTTCTTCCGTTATTTTTAATTAAAGTGCTGCCTTTATATCCTTAATGATCTGCTTAAATGGAACTTCTTTATCTCCGGGATAATCACCGATGATTTCACCATCTTTATTAAACAGGTAAAAGGTGATTCCGTGGATGACTTGGTCGTCATCCCGCGGTTTTTTTACAATGGTTTTGAAATTTTTTGGTACATAATCCTCGATTTCTTCCTGTGAATATCCTGTGAGAAAGTGCCATGTGGAGAAGTCGGCGCCAAAGGATTGGCCATATTGCTTTAAAACCTCAGGTGTATCAATTTCTGGGTCAACAGTGAACGAAACAAAATGGACATCTTCGAGGCCCATTTCCTTCACTTTTTCTTGTAGCTCGGCCATATTCATCGTCATCGGTGGGCATACCGTTGTACAGTTCGTAAAGACAAAATCGGAGACCCAGACCTTACCTTTTAAATCTTCAAGCCCAAAAGGCTTCCCGTCCTGATCTGTAAAGTTAAAATCTTCAATGGGCGTGCCGCTTTTTTGCGACGAACAAGCGCTTAATATGAGTATAAAAGATATGAAAATAACGGAAAAAATTTTTTTCAAATAAAACCCTCCAAAAAATCGCGCATTTGCCTCTATTATACCAATATATGCATTGCATTGGCAGTAAACGGCCATTGTTCAGAAATAATTCATTTTAAATAAAACCTTGTGAAATTTTGCCAGTCAGACAAAAATGAAAGCACCACCTTATTGAGAGTAGCGGTCGATAGTGGTAATATCAATCGAGAAAGAAATCTATATGGAATGATAGAAAGGCGTGAGGAGTCATATACCCTCTTATAAAGAAATTTTTATTTAAGTTGGACCCTGAGGAGGCGCATCATCGTACGGTGTCTGCGTTGAAGCTTGCCGAAAAATCAGGAGGAAATGGCTTGCTGCGTTCTATGTATCAGGTCAATGATGAAAGCTTGGCCACAGAGGTCTGCGGCATACGGTTTCCAAATACAGTCGGGCTGGCTGCAGGCTTCGATAAAAATGCTGAAGTTTATCATGGCTTGTCAGCCATGGGATTCGGATTTGTTGAAGTCGGTACAATCACACCGCTTGCGCAGTCCGGAAATGAAAAGCCTCGACTGTTTCGCCTCGTTGATGACAGTGCTGTGATTAATCGCATGGGCTTCAATAATGAAGGGGCAGAGGCTGTAAAAAAGAATTTACATAACTATGAAGCAGCAGGAGTACCGATCGGCGTCAACATCGGAAAAAATAAAGTCACTCCAAATGAAGAAGCGGCAAGTGATTATGAAAAGTGTTTGGATGCACTTTATCCGTACGGACATTATTTTGTCATCAATGTGAGTTCACCCAATACGCCTAATTTGCGTGACTTACAGGAGATAGAAAGCCTGAAACAATTAATTTCTTCCATTCAGAAGAAAAAGGTTGAATTGGAGGCAAAAGGTGCCGCGAACAAGCCGATCTTCTTAAAGGTGGCGCCCGATATGACAGATGAACATATGCATGATGTTGTGCGTGCTGCTTTGGATGAAGGGCTATCCGGAATCATCGCTACAAATACGACTTTATCCAGGGAAGGGCTGGCATCCAAGTCTCATGTCGAGGAAGCCGGGGGTCTCAGCGGCCTTCCGCTAAAAGACAGATCAACAGTCTGGATTAAAGAAATATATGAAGAAGTCGGTAATCAATTACCTATCATAGGGGTTGGCGGAATATTTACTGGCGACGATGCCTATGAAAAAATTCTTTCAGGCGCCAGTCTGATCCAGGTATATACTGGCATGATCTATGAAGGGCCAGGGATTGTAAAATCAATTAATACAAGACTGGTTGAATTGCTGAAAAGAGATGGTTTTTCAAATATTGGCGAGGCTGTCGGGGCTGGGCGTTAATTCAATAGGAGAGGAGCTGGCGTCAATTATGACAGCTCCTCTTTGTTGTATTATGTATTGTAAGACCATATTAAAGCAACGCCCAGCTATGGCGCCTGTTCATCGATTAATGCATCGGCGGACAGGCGCTCCCGGTTTTGATTTTGTATTATAACAGATGAGATAAAAAAATAACCCCCGACGGCGGGGGAGGATATATCAACTTATTTGAAATCTAAACACTTATCACATTTCGTACCATAGCACTCGTGTTGTTCTGATACGGTTTCTCCGCATTCTGTACATTTCTTTGGAGGTAAATTTTTAAAGAATTCTACTACGTTTTCAATCATTTTCTTTTCCACTCCCTTAATTTTGTTATACAACGGTGCTTCGTTGTTTATATTGTATTATAACAGTTGATTTTGTGTCAATAGAAAATTTTATAAGTTTTAAAGAAACTATAAAATTAGACAGGAATTTCTATTTGAACGACGATTCGTTATGTCTAGCTCCGACGGACAGGAGGACCTAGTGCCCACCGACGCACAGGAAGTGCTAGTGCAAGCGAAGCGCAGGACAAGGAAAGCTTCGACAGCGTTACATCGCACGAAGAAAAAGCGTCAGCTTTTTCGAGGATGTGGCGTCCTGAGGTGGCCAGGCGCCTTCCGCATTTCTTTATATAAGCCAAAAAAAATAAATTTTAGTATAGTTATAGTTAAAGGTGAGATGAAAGGGAGTGAACAAGGTGGAATTGACAATCATTGGCTGCTGGGGGGGATTTCCCAAAGCTGGAGAAGCAAGCTCCGGATATTTGTTGACCCATGATGATTTCCATTTGCTAATAGATTGTGGAAGTGCTGTTTTATCGAAGCTTCAAACCATCATTGATCCTGAAAAGCTGGACGGAATCATCCTTTCACATTATCATGCGGACCATACGGCTGATATCGGAGTAGTCCAGCATGCGCTCTATGTTGGAAAGTTCACCAATCAATATGACAGGACCCTGCCCATCTATGGGCATGGGCTGGATAAACAAGGGTTCAATCAGCTCACTTATAAAGATGTAACCTCAGGGATAACCTATAAGCCTGAAGAAATATTACATATTGGCCCATTCCAGATTTCTTTTGTACAAACGCATCATTCAGTCCCCTGTTTTGCCATGAGAATTGAAGCAGATGGAAAGTCGCTCGTGTATACAGGAGATACTTCATATTTTAAAGAACTGGAAAGCTTTGCAAAACAAGCTGACGTACTGCTTTGTGAATCGAACTTTTATAAAGGGATGGACGGCAGGGCTGCCGGACATATGACGAGTGAGGAGGCAGGAAATACTGCACGCCGGGCAGGTGTGGACAAGCTTATCCTGACGCATCTTCCTCATTTCGGGAAACTCTCCCAGCTTAAAGATGAAGCTGAAGAGCAATTCACAGGCGAGGTTATGATTGCTTCTGAAGGAATGCGTATAAAAATTTAAGAGAATGTTCAAAAGTCGCCAAATGATAAGCGGCGAAACTACTCGAAAGTATAACTTGTTATGGGCAATCGTTAGAAGCTTTTCTTTGTCCAGTTTCGATGGGCAGGACGTGACGCCTGTAGTCGACCTTCTGATTCGATAACTTTTTGACCACGCATTATAAAGGAGAGGAAAAATCATGCTTTTTATTGATAATCAGGGAATTAAGGATCCTAGGATCAATCTGGCTATCGAAGAGTTTGCTCTAAAAAACCTCGATATTAACGATGACGGGTACTTGCTGTTTTATATTAATGAGCCGTCGATCATCATTGGAAAGAACCAAAACACAATAGAAGAAATTAATACGGACTATGTCGAAAGCAACGGTATTCATGTGGTAAGGAGGCTGTCAGGGGGAGGAGCCGTCTATCATGATTTAGGGAACCTGAACTACAGTTTTATTACTAAGGATGAAGGCGAAAGTTTTATGAACTTCAGGAAATTTACGATGCCGGTAATTGAAGCATTGGAGAAGCTCGGAGTGAAGGCAGAACTGCAAGGAAGAAATGACATTCTTGTAGAAGGCAGAAAAATTTCCGGCAATGCCCAGTTTGCAACTAGAGGACGGATGTTCACTCATGGGACATTACTGTTCGATTCCGAAATTGAAAACGTAGTATCAGCTTTAAAGGTGCGTAAAGATAAAATTGAGTCTAAAGGAATCAAGTCGATAAGAAGCCGTGTAGCAAACATTTCAGAGTTTTTGGATGAACAAATGACTACCGAACAGTTTAGGGATATGCTGCTGCGATATATTTTTGACTGGCAGGATCCAATTCCGGAATACAAATTGACGGAAGCCGATTGGGAAAAGATCCATGAAATTTCTGAACAAAGATATCGGAACTGGGACTGGAATTATGGAAGATCACCGAAATTCAATATACAGCACTCCCATCGTTTTCCTGTAGGGCAGATCGAGTTCCGTCTGGATGTGAATAAAGGCCAGATCACCGATTGTAAAATTTTCGGTGACTTTTTTGGAATTGGGGATGTAAGCGAGATTGAAGATCGCCTTGCAGGAGTAAAATACGAAAGGGCGGAAATAGCAAAGGCGCTCGAAAATGTAGATATCCCGCATTACTTCGGAAACGTCACGAAGGATGAAATCGTAGAACTGATATATTAAAAGAAGGGTCACAGCCCCTAAAAAATAAGGGTTGTGACTTTTTTGAACTTTAATTATAATTAAAATTAGTAACGCATCATGAAATTTTTAACGCCAAAAAATGAATGATCATTCATTCAATAGGAGGACCGTTATGAATTTAGTTGATAGTTTACAAGAGGCAGCAATTAAACACCGTGAAAAGGTTGCTTATTATTTCATGGATGAGGCGACGACATTTGAAGCGCTGAATGTGTCCGTCAACAAGTTTGCAAGTGGGCTGGCTGATACAGGAATAAGAAAAGGAGATCATGTTGCCCTTTTGCTTGGAAATTCTCCTCATTTCATTATTAGCCTATATGGAATTATGCGCATCGGAGCGATAGCAGTCCCCATTAATCCGACTTATACCCCGTCTGAGATTGCCTACATATTAAAAGACGGAGATGTCAAAGCGGTTATTGCATTGGACCAGATGGTTCCTTATATAGATAAATTGAGGGAGGCAGTTCCCAAAATCGAACACTATATAATTTGTGAAACCGGCGCTCAATTAAACATAGAACTGGAAGCGTTTTCGGAAATTCTACATTCCGGAGATATTGATTTTAGGCCTGTACCTGTCAGCAGGGAGGATACAGCTGTCGTATTGTACACATCCGGAACGACCGGAAAGCCAAAGGGTGCAATGCTGACACATGAAAATTTATATTCGAACGCGCGTGATATCCGCGACTATTTAAAAATGGACAATGAAGATACGGTTATCACAACGTTGCCCATGTTTCACGTATTCAGCCTGACCGTCGCTTTGAATGCCCCGCTAATAAGCGGCTCTACCATGATTATCGTTCCGAAGTTTAGTCCGAAGGAAATCTTCCGCGTGGCCAAAAAATATAAAGCGACCATTTTTGCAGGTGTACCGACAATGTATAATTTCCTGTATCAATATCCGGACAGCAATCCTGATGATTTTTCCTCCATGCGGCTTTGCATTTCAGGGGGAGCTTCCATGCCGGTTGCTTTGCTGAAAAACTTTGAAGAAAAATTCAATGTTGTCATATCCGAAGGGTACGGGTTGTCGGAAGCATCCCCTGTCACATGTTTCAACCCGCTCGACAGACCGCGAAAGCCCGGATCAATCGGCACTTCCATTATCAACGTGGAAAATAAGGTAGTGGATGAATTTGGCAATGAACTTCCAGCCGGAGAGGTGGGGGAACTTGCGGTCCGGGGACCTAATGTGATGAAAGGGTACTATAACCTGCCCGATGAAACTGCCGCGGCTATCCGTAATGGTTGGCTGTATACGGGAGATTTGGCGAAAATGGATGAAGATGGATATTTTTATATCGTCGACCGCAAGAAAGACCTAATCATTGTCGGCGGCTATAATGTATATCCGAGAGAGGTGGAAGAGATTCTGTACGAACATCCCGATGTTCTGGAGGCGGCAGTGATCGGGGTGCCCGACACGGAACAGGGGGAAGCGGTGAAGGCTTTTATTGTACCCAGGGATGAAAAGGCAGCTAAGCTGGAACCGCATCAATATCTTGCTGAAAGGCTGGCTCCTTATAAACTGCCTAAATCAATTGAAATCCTTGAAGAGCTACCGAAAAATTCAACCGGAAAAATTATGAAAAGAGAGTTGAAAAAACGGGTTCTTCAATGATCACGGATGACTTATTCCGTGATTTTACCTTTAAGTAGAGAGGTTTTTTAAAAGATATAAAGAAATATATTAAGGTGAGTAAAAACAAGGAAGGGGATCAACTATGAAAAATATTCGGTTGGATGTACAGGATTTTATTGCGACTGTTACAATTAATCGTCCCGATTCTTTAAATGCCTTTAATTATGAAACGTTGTGTGAATTAGGTGAAACAGCTGAACTGTTAAAAACGGATAGAAATGTTCGACTGGTGATTTTTAAAGGTGCCGGAAAAAAAGCGTTCAGTGTCGGCGCGGATTTAAAAGAAAGGAAGACGTTATCTGAGCAGGAGGTTCGCCGCAATGTCCATAAGATCGGAGATGTATTTCATGCAATTGAAAAGCTCCCGCAGCCGACTGTTGCTGCGATGAATGGTCACGCTTTTGGCGGAGGCATGGAGCTTGCCTTAGCATGCGATTTCAGGATTGCGGTGAAAGAAGCGATGATGGGGTTGACGGAAACAAGTCTGGCGATTATCCCGGGGGCAGGAGGAACGCAAAGACTGCCGCGCCTGATCGGGAAAGCAAAAGCAATGGAGCTGATCTTGACTGCCAAGAGAATGACGGCTGAAGAGGCACATACATATGGAGTTATTACTAATATCGCGGAGCAGGAAGAATTGATGGCAAAAGTGATGGAACTTGCAGCTTCCATACTTGCCAACGGTCCGATTGCCGTCCAGCAGGCAAAGTATGCTATCAAAACCGGAATGAACGCAGACCTGCAAACGGGGCTTGAGATTGAAAGAAAAGCCTACGAGCTTACAATCCCCACCGAGGACCGGCTCGAGGCACTCCAGGCATTCAGCGAAAAGAGGAAGCCTGTTTATCAGGGGAAATAATATAGAAAAGCGAAGGGCGACGATTAGCGACGTACAGACTGAGCCGAAATGCGGAAACGCCTTGCTCAGCCCCAACAAGCATAAGACGAGCGCTGAAGAAGGCGTCCTTTGTCTTCAGCAGCGATTGGCTTATGACCTTGAGGGGCTAGGCGTTGTAGCCAGACAGAGTGGCTTCGACGAAATAAAGGAAACACGCGGAACGCAGTGGAGCGATGTTGACTTATCGTAGGAAAGCAGCTAACTTCAATAACATCATGTGAATCCTTCGCGAGTAAGCTTCATGCAGCTTTGCGACAAGGTAACATAGCTTCCTGAATAAACTATGCCTTGGAGCATATTAGTCCGCGAAGTCTGCTAGTCGCTGAGCCCGCAGCTGGACAATAAAAGAAACGTAAAGCCACCAGAGTTGCCATTTTAATCAAGTCCTACAAGGAGCGGGCTATGAGCAGATATCACTGTTGTGCAACATGCATCTATTTTGTTGCTGAAAGAAAAAATGGAAAAATGAACTATTATTGTAAAAGACTTGGGTATGAAACAAAGACTCATTATCAATTCAATTGCTGGACTCCGAAGGAAAATGTCCGCAAGCTGATGGAAAAAGATGGAGGAAAAAATGACTAAATTAAAAACTTCCATTTGTGATTTTTTAAACATAGAGTATCCGATAGTGCAGGCAGGGATGGCCGGCGCTGCCACGGCTGAACTTGCAGCCGCTGTTTCTATGGCAGGGGCTCTCGGAACTCTTGGTGCGGCCTATATGACACCTGATGAAATCAGAAAAAACATTAGCGACATTAAAGCCCAGACAGATAAGCCTTTTGCGGCTAATTTATTTTGTGTCGATATGGAAGATAATTGGGAGGGCATCGAGCAAGCTCGGCTTGTGTTAAACCGCTTTAGAGCAGAACTTGGAATTCAAGAGAAGACTAACTATTCATCTCCCAATATGTTTGAAGACCAGTTCCAGGTTTTACTGGATGAAAATGTCCCTGTCATCAGCACCGCCTTCGGCGTTTTACCAAAGGATAAAATGTCTTTGGCGAAGGAAAAAGGTATAAAAGTGATTGCGATGGTAACGGCGGTCAAAGAAGCTATCGAGTCCGAGAATGCAGGTGCGGACCTGATCGTGGCCCAAGGAAGTGATGCAGGGGGACACAGGGGTACATTCAATGTAAGTGAGCATCCTTACGGTGCAAATATAGGAACCTTTTCACTCGTCCCTCAAGTCGCTGATAATGTTGGAATCCCTGTTGTTGCAGCCGGCGGCATCATGGATGGAAGGGGTCTTGTGGCCGCACTTACGCTAGGCGCTGCCGGAGTTCAGCTTGGAACTGCTTTTCTGCCTGCCGAAGAATCGGTTGCCCATCCTGCATATAAGAAACAACTGCTGGAAAGCACGGAAGAAAGCACAGTGATCACAAAAAGCTTTTCGGGCAGGCCGGCAAGAGGCATCAAAAATAAATTCATCAGTGAGTTTGAATCATCGGCAAAGCCGGTGGCTTTCCCATCTCAAAATTCCCTCACGTCAGATATTAGAAAAGCTGCAGCCAAACTGAATAATCCGGATTATATGTCTCTATGGGCAGGACAGGGCACGAGGCTGTTCGAAGCGCGGGTGGAAAAACGAGCGTCGGATATCGTCACGGCTATTGTAAAAGAAGCTTCAGAACTATTGAGATAACCCTGTTTTCACAATCTTCCTCCTCTTGATGAAAAAAAATTTCCTGTCTATAATTATTAGATTAGTTGATTGATTTAGGGGGAAGGAGAATTGGAAGCTTCAGTACAGAAAATAAAGACCTCACAATTCCGCCTTGGTCTCCAGGACGGTGTGAGCATTGCCATTGGATATGCACCGGTCGCCCTTACCTATGGACTTTTGGCAAAAACAGCGGGTCTTTCGCTATTTGAAACCGTTTTGATGAGCCTCATCGTGTTTGCGGGGGCTTCACAGTATATGGCACTCACCATGTTTGCACTGGGAACGGGAGCGATGGAAGTCATTATGACGACTTTCATTGTAAACATCCGGCATTTTCTCATGTCCGCTTCCTTGAACGAAAAAGTGGAAAAGGAAGTTCCATGGAAAAAAGCCATCTATGCTTTCGGAATAACAGATGAGACTTTTTCCGTTGCTGCAACGAAAGCGGGGACTGTTTCAACAGGATATTTATTTGGGATCATTTCTTTGGCATATGGCAGCTGGGTTGTTTTCTCCGGCATCGGGTACGGTATCGGGGCCAGCCTGCCGCAGGTGCTTCAGGAAAGTATGGCCATTGCGCTTTACGCCATGTTTATCGGTCTGCTTGTTCCATCCATGAAAAAAAGTACAAAAGTTATTTATCTTGCTCTTCTTGCCGCAGTCTTTAACAGTGTCTTCGTATTTGGGAATGTGATGGGAAAAGGCTGGGCCATTGTTGCTGCTACACTCTTGTCCTCAATTTTGATTGAAACGGTTGAAACCGTTAAAAAGAGGGGGGAGACAGACAATGAATAGCTCATTGATCATTTTGACGATTATCGGCATGGCTGCTGTTACATACATTCCAAGAATGCTGCCGTTTGTCATGTTTAAAGGAAAGGAATTGCCGCCCTTTATCCAGGGTGTATTGCAAAATGTCCCTTTTGCCACGCTCGGTGCATTGATTTTTCCTGCAGCGTTACTAATTAATGAAGGTAATCTAATTTATGGGATTGTAGGGGCTGCGGCAGCTTTTATCATTGCGTTTCTCGGTGCAAATGTCATCATCGTGGTCATTGGATCAATTGTGGCTTTAAGCATGTATTCAATGTTTATTTAACTTTGAAAGTTTCGCTAAAGGAGTACTGTAAAAATTGGAGAGTAAATGCGAAAATCGAAGAGTAAATGCAAAAAAGAAAGAGTTTTTTTACAAGGTGGCAGGCAGACGTGGAAGATGAAGGATATTCCATCGTGTAAGGCCGAATTAATTTACCAGCGTAAAAGGGTCCACGCACTTAGGTGTGAATCTTTTTACGCTTATTTTTTTCTTTTGGGGAGACAATATGACGTATTGGTTCTGTTCTGCCGGGTGTCTTTTCTACATATAATAATGAATGGACAAGGAGGGGAGAGCATTGGTTAGAAAATGGGCATTGCGGGCGGTGATCGCTTATCTTTTGTTTGGTGCAGTCATGTATGTGTATCTATTTTTCCTGGCGGACACTGCCATTCCGCATATGTATAAAGGGACGAGTATAGATCCTGCGACTTTTTTAAACAGCAGGGAACTGATGCTTAGTGAGGAATATTCAAAAATCCGGAACCTGATGTTTTTTCTGTCCAAACCATATCAATGGCTGTTTTATTACTTGATTCTCCTGTTTGGGATTTCGGCAATGTTTGAACGGTGGGCCGGAAATACGGCGAAATGGTTTCCGCTTCAAACAATCATTTATTTGTTTTGGCTTTCACTTGCCACATTCATTGTCACCTTTCCATTTGCCTACACATCTTATCTGTTTTCTAGGACATACAATATATCCACGCAGCTTTTCTCTTCCTGGATGAAGGATCAGTTCCTGGATTTCTGGGTGAATTACGCCACGATGTGTATTGTAGTTCTTGTCATTTACCTGATGATGAGAAAGTTTAAAAAGAGATGGTGGCTGGGCGTCTGGGTATTATCCATACCTTTTTCGGTTTTCATGATGTTCATCCAACCGGTTATCATTGACCCGCTTTACAATGATTTTTACCCTTTGAAAGATAAGCAACTGGAAACGAAGATTCTTACGCTGGCACATGAAGCGGAAATTCCGTCTGAGCACGTATATGAAGTGGATATGTCCAAAAAGACCAACGCATTGAATGCCTATGTGACAGGGGTCGGCTCCAATTCAAGGATTGTCCTCTGGGATACAACTTTGGAGAGGCTGGATGACGAAGAAGTCCTGTTCATCATGGCGCATGAAATGGGCCATTATGTGGAGAAGCATATTTATAAAGGCATTGCGGGATACGTGTTGCTTTCTTTTGTGGGTCTGTGGCTGACAGCAAAGTTGATGGAGCTATGGATTAGGAAGAGGGGAGAAACATGGAAAGTGAAGGGGATGACAAATATCAGTTCACTCCCGGCTTTCCTGTTAATAACATCGTTTTTATTATTCGCTGCAAGTCCTCTGACAAACTGGGTATCTCGTTACCAGGAAATGCGCGCAGACCGATATGCATTGGAAATGACTGAAGATACGGATGCGGCAGTCCGGACTTTTCAGGATTTGACGAGAGCAGGGCTGAGCCAGGTTAATCCGCCGTATCTGGTAAAAATATTCCGTTACGGCCATCCGACGATGCTTGAACGGATTAGGATGGCGGATGAATTTGAAAAACAGGCAAAAGATGATTAGAATTTAACAAAATTGGCGATGTACGCAAAAAAATCCCCCTTCATCAAGGGGGATTTAATATGTGGCTTTTAATTATCCTATGTGACTTATGAGCTCTTTTGAAAGCTTCATGAAAGCTTTCTCGTCTCTTTGATCCAGCGCAAGATCAATTTCCGCACGCAGCTGTTTTTCCCTTCTTTTTTGCAAAAGATCATTTAAGAAAAGTTCTGTGTACCATTCCAACGCTTTAGCTTGTTTTTGATTCTGTGTCATCGTGTACTCTTTCAACAGTTCCTGATAAGATTTCTTCCTCTCCATCGATGATCACCTCGGAACCTTTTTTTAATTATACACAGATTTGGGCAAAAACACAAGAGAGGAATTTAAATTTTCTGACGTCTTTTATTGTGGAAATAGGCATAATTCTTTAGTCCTGGTTATTGTTTTGATTTTTTAGAATTTTGATGACAATTATGGAAATCTATGTTATTATTATAGGCATATTGGATGAAAACTGTAGAAAGGGGCAGAAAAATGGCGGAAAAGGATATGTTGTTATCGAATTACGAAATTAATCCTTATACGATGATGATTCGACCGACGGGTGTTCACTCCGAAGTGATTGAAGCAGGTGCCCGTTATTTAACCTCTTGCAGACCGTTTGATATTGTGAAAAGAAGCTGTGAATATTTTGGAAGTTCATACAGCGGAAGGAGGGAGGGGACGAAACAGCTGATCGGCATTACTCACAAGGCTCCCATCATGGTTGACCCCTACACTTCCATCTATCTATTTCCAACTGCATCACCGGCAAGTCCTCAATGTGCATGGATTTCCCATGACTTTATTGCTTCGTATGAAAAAAATGGCCCATACTCAACAATCGTCACGTTTCAAAACAATGAAAGGTTTGAGCTCCCGGTTTCTTTCTACTCCTTGGAAAACCAAGTCTCACGTACAGCCATGCTCAGGATCAAATTTACACAAAACATGAAAAGGATGGAAAATTTCAACAAGCATCCTGTTCACTTATCAAAAAGTCGAGCATCCGAACCTAATGGAGCCTATTGGATATCCGAGTAGAAGAAGGATCATGCCTTCTTCTTTTTTATGGGAGGAAGGCATATTTCGAATAATATGAGCTTTTTCTAGCTCCGACGCACAGGAAGTGCTAGAGCAAGCGAAGCGACAGGACAAGGAAAGCTTCGGCAGCGTTACATCGCACGAAGGAAAAGCATCAGCTTTTTCGAGGATGTGGCGGTCTGAGGCGGCGACGCGCAGGACGCGCTAGTGCCACCGAAGCGATAGGATTTCGCGGTCTAAGGCGGCCCAGGCGCCATCGGCTCGAGGTCACAAGTCTGCAAGGGAGCCGATTCAAGAAGATTGTGCTCCTGCCCCATAGCAAATTCGAGGAAGCCTTGTTCAGCTCGTCGCAAAGTTGCATGAAGCATGTTCAGAGGTGTTTCTCACAATGTATTGAAGTTAGTAGCTTTGCTGTGGTTGCTGGGGACTGCCTCATCAAAATTCGCCTTGTGCTTGTCGCCTAAGGCTGCGCGCCTTGCGCCTTCCTTTAAAGGAGCGGCACCTAAATAAAAGTTCAATAATTCCTCGACTTTGTTTCGGAGACGTGGATTGAAATAATTATGGTGTTCCTCGTATCCCTTATACAAAAACAAGTACATCGTAAAAATTTCATCCGACTTCATCCGTTCCACCCGGATGTTATTTTTGTGCAAATACCTTTTTACCTCCGCCAGTTCCTTCTGCACCTCCCGCATCGTATGTTCAATCAAGTGTCGATAAGGTTTTTTTAATTTGAACGGGCTTTGTTCCACAACGGATAGGTCACGTTGTAATACTGTCAGCAGCATGGGCAAATAGATCGCTTGTTCAATGATATCCCGCTCATTCCCAGGAATCCTTGTCATTGAGCAGCCTCCTTAAATGGGAACATTTGTTCCTTTTTTATTTTACTAAGCGCGGCTAGAAATTTCAAGCTGAAAATATTTCCTCCTAGCGCTGCGAATGCGGCTTGTAGAATAGAACAGGCTGGCTCGGCTATGCTATAATTTAAAGAAAATAGGGCGCGGGACCATTTACTCATCGGAATAGAGGTATGTTCATGGATTTGTTTTCATTCAAAGACTGGCTGACGATAGAAAATATAATCGAAATGATTGAAAAGTACCGCTCATTCGGTCCGCTACCGGGGCTATTACTGCCTTTTTTGGAGGCCTTTCTCCCCTTTTTGCCGCTGTTTTTGTTTGTCATGGCTAATGCCAATGCTTTTGGACTGGGCTGGGGATTTCTATTTTCTTGGGCCGGAGCTTCCGGAGGAGCATATGTTGTCTTCCTTCTCATCCGAAGATTTGGAGAAGTGAGGATATTAGGCCCGCTCCGGCGGAGCAGCAAGGTGAAAAGTTTGACAGCCTGGGTTGAAAGGCGGGGATTCGGACCCCTGTTTCTTTTACTCTGTTTTCCTTTTACGCCTTCGGCAGTCGTCAATATAGTCGCGGGACTTTCAAAGATTGGCATTTATCAATATATGCTTGCTGTGTTGACCGGAAAAGCAGTGATGATATTCATTATGAGCTTTATCGGCTATGATCTCATATCATTGATCAGACAACCGATTAGGACCGCCATTGCTCTGGGAGTCATCGCAATTTTATGGGCCATCGGAAAACGGATTGAAGTGAAATTGAAGGAAAAGCAATACAGACGAGGATAAGTATACATATATATTTAGAAAAGCTGCTGGAAGTCGAAGCGGCTTTTTTTTCGTTATACTCCACAAAATATGCTGTCTGGGTAGGGAATATACGTTCTATTTATTGGTTATATGATATAATAAGGCTATCCATTTTGAAGAGAAATTTTAATTGAAGTAGACAAAATTACGAGGGGTTGAAAGCATGTCACTACGCTTTGTCATTGGCCGTACGGGAACGGGAAAAACAGCTCTTTTTTATGAAGAGATTAGAAAAAAGCTGACCGAGCGGCCGGATGGGCCGCCAATCCTATATATCGTTCCGGATCAAATGACTTTTTTATCCGAGTATGAATTGATTCAATCAAATGAACTTACCGGAATGATCCGTGCTCAAGTATTCAGCTTTACCCGGCTTGCGTGGCGCATTTTTCAGGAGACGGGCGGAGCAAGCCGTAACCATGTGACGAGCACCGGTCTGAATATGCTTATAAAAAAAATAATTGAAGAACATAAAAAGGACTTGAAGCTATTTAGGCAGGCATCAGATAAAACAGGATTCATCCAGCAGGTGGAGCAGATCTTCACGGAGTTCAAACATTACTGTGTCCAGCCTGAAGATCTCGCACAAAAAAGAGAAGAAGTGGGGTTTTTCCAATCCCAAAAAGCCCTTTCGGACAAGATGCACGACCTCGAATTGATTTACAGACATTTTGAGGAGGCATTATCGGGAAAATATTTGGATTCCAACGATTATTTGAGCCTGCTGGCGGAGTCGATTGACAAGTCCGGATATTTGCAAGATGCGGAAGTGTATATAGATGGATTCCACAGCTTTACACCACAGGAATATTTGGTAATCGACCGTCTCATGAAAACAAGCAGAAGGGTATCTGTTTCCCTTATGCTGGATCGTCCATTCAGAAATGAAACGCCGGATGAGCTAAATCTATTCAGAATGACGGGAGAAACATATGAAAATTTATATGAGTTGGCGTCCCAAGGAGAAATAACGGTCGAAGAGGATGTCATTCTCAGAGAAGCTTTTAAATTCCAGAATGATAGCTTGAAATTCTTGGAGTCCCAGTTTCAAAGCAGGCCGGTAAAATCACATGCAGACAGGCCTGAGATAAACCTGATGCAAGCTGTCAACAGACGCGCGGAAATCGAAGGCATAGCGAGGGAGATCCGGCGTCTCGTGATGGAAGAAGGATACAGGTACAAGGATATTGCAGTCCTGGTGCGGAATGCGAACCAATATCAGGGTGAGATGGAGACGATCTTTTATGATTACGAAATTCCCTACTTCATCGATCAAAAGCGCTCCATGCTCAATCACCCGCTAGTTGAACTGGTTCGATCTGTACTGGAAGTGATCAACAGCAATTGGAGATATGAACATGTTTTTCGCGTCGTAAAAACTGATTTGCTCTTTCCTCCGGAAGGTAATCTGAATAGTCTCAGGGAGCAGATGGACAGGCTGGAAAACTATGTATTGGCGTATGGAATCAAAGGCGGGGACTGGACGAAAAAAGGACATTGGACATACCGCCGGTTCCGCGGCCTTGAACTGGCAGGTATGGTGCAGACGGACGAAGAGAAAGAAATTGAAAAGGAGCTGGCGGTATCGAGGGATATCGTCACTCTCCCGATATTAAGGCTTTCAAGGCGATTGAAAAAAGCGGGGACTGGACGGGAGCTTTGCGAAGCTGTTTATCTCTTTTTAGAAGAGCTTGAAATTCCACGCAAGCTGGAAATGCTCAGTGAAACTGCAGAAGAAAAAGGGGAGCTTGTTACATCGAGGGAACATGATCAGGCCTGGAATGATGTCATGGAGCTTCTGGATCAGTTCGTGGAAATACTCGGGGATACAAAGTTGACGCTGGAGGAGTTTATCCCAATCATCAATGCTGGTTTGGAGGAGATGAGGTTTTCTTTGATCCCGCCTGCCATTGACCAAGTGTTTGTGGCTAACTTTGAGCAGTCACGCCTTTCTAACATTAAAGTTTCATTCGTTGCTGGATTAAATGATGGCATCCTTCCGGCAAAGTTCAGCGAAGGGGGAGTCCTCTCAGATGAAGACCGGACATCGTTAATGGACGCAGGCATGAATATCGCGCCAGACAGCCGAAGAAAGCTTCTAAATGAAGAGTTCGTCGCCTACAGGGCGTTTACATCGGCTGAGGAGCGCCTGCTGCTATCTTATCCTTTGGCAGATGATGAGGGAAAAGCTCTTCAACCATCTCCATATATAGATAGAATAAGAGCGATGTTTCCAGAAATCGTTGAAACAGCTGCGGTAAATGATCCGGCGGAAGTGGGCAACGAAGATCAGTTCGAATATGTGTCCCATCCTGATTCAGCGGCTGCATATTTGACAGGGCAGCTGAACTTGAAGATAAGGAACTATCCTATCGCTGATTTTTGGTGGGATGTCTATAATTTCTATATGTCCGATCCACATTGGAAAAAAAAGGCTGAACGGATTCTGTCAAGTCTGTTCTTTAGAAACGAGACGAAGCAACTTTCCGAAGATACGAGTAAACAACTATACGGCGAAAATATTACTGCTAGTGTATCGAGAATGGAGCTTTTTCACAGCTGTCCTTTCTCTCATTTTGCGTTACACGGTTTAAAGCTTCGTGAGCGTGAAATCTACAAGCTTGAGGCGCCGCATATCGGAGATTTGTTCCATGCCGCCTTAAAGTGGATTGCGGATCAGGTGAACAATAATAATTTGAAGTGGGCAGATCTGACTAAGGAGCAGTGTGAACAGCTGGCCAGGGAAGCCGTTGCCCATCTGGCCCCGAAACTGCAAAATCAAATCCTGTTAAGCTCCAATCGCTTTTACTATATTAAAAGGAAGCTTGAACAGGTGATAGGAAGAGCGTCATATACAATGAGCGGTCATGCGAAGGAAAGCGGGTTTTCCCCGGTCGGGATCGAGCTGGCTTTTGGTCCGAGACAACAGCTGCCACCATTGTCATTTGCGCTGAAAAATGGTATGAAAATGGAACTGCAGGGCCGGATTGACAGGGTGGACAAAGCGGAAAATGACAACGGGGTTTATTTGCGGGTCATTGATTACAAGTCAAGCTCAAGAGAGCTGGATCTAAGTGAGATCTATTATGGGCTTTCATTGCAGATGCTGACTTATTTGGACATCATCATTACTTATTCAAAGCAATTGATTGGCAAGGAGGCCTTTCCGGCAGGCGTATTTTATTTCCATCTCCATAATCCGATGATTCAAAGCGATAAAATTATGACTCTATCAGAAATTGAGGAAGAGATATTCAAGAGATTTAAAATGAAGGGGCTTGTTCTTGAAGATCCGGACCTTGTCCGTTTGATGGATTTCTCCCTTGAATCGGGTGATTCAAACATTATTTCCGCCGGCTTAAAAAAAGACGGAACACTTAATGCCAGATCAAAATCAGCAACCAAAGAAGAGCTGGGACTTTTGAGAAGGCATGTAAGATCCCTTTACCAAGAGTCAGGAAATGCAATTATATCAGGAGAAGTGGGCATTGACCCTTATCGGATGAAAGATAAAACTCCGTGCAAGTTTTGTTTGTACAAACCGGTTTGCCAGTTTGACCCGGCTTTGCCGGCAAATGAATTCCGCTTGATCCACCAGGAGAAGCGAGAAGATGTCATCGCACGTATACGGGAAGAAGGTGAAGAATTTGAAAACTGATATTCCAGTAAAACCTGAAAATGCGCAATGGACTGATGACCAATGGAAGGCTATTTTTGCAAAAGACCAGGATGTATTGGTGGCAGCGGCTGCAGGTTCCGGGAAAACCGCGGTCCTTGTAGAGCGGATTATCCAAAAAGTGATAGCGGAAACGGATCCCCTGGATGTTGATCAGTTGCTGGTCGTCACTTTTACCAATGCCGCAGCTGCAGAGATGAGAGCTAGAATCGGGGCAGCATTGACTCAGGCAATTAACGAACGGCCCGAATCCAACCACTTAAGGAAGCAGCTTGGACTGTTGAACAGGGCGTCCATTTCAACACTTCACTCTTTTTGCCTTGAAGCAGTGAGAAAACATTATTATATGGTTGATATTGATCCTAACTTCAGAGTAGCTGATGATAACGAAATGGCTCTTTTGCGTGATGAAGTACTGGATGATTTATTCGAAGAGGAGTACGGAAAGGAAAATAATGAGCCATTTTTCAAGCTGGTGGATACTTTTACCGGCGACCGAAGCGATGGCGAGCTTCAGGAGCTTGTTCTTAAATTATATGATTTTTCCCGCTCGCACCCATATCCGGACCTTTGGCTTGACGCTCTTGTCGATATGTACAACATTCCGCAAAGGGCCCGCATCGAAGAACTTCCGTTTGCGCAGATGCTGATTGCGGATATTGAGCTGCAACTTACCGGAGCGAGGCAAATGCTGGAACAGGCTTATGAAATGACGAAAATTCCTGGCGGTCCTGCTCCGAGGGCGGTCAATTATTTAGATGACCTGGAAATAGTGGCCAGAATGCAGAAAGCAGCTCAAGTAAGCTGGGCTAGCCTTCATGAAGCGATGAACAGCTGGAAGTTTACCCGTGCAAAAAGCTGCCGTGGCGATGAGTATGATGAGGGTCTTGTTAAAGATGCCGATGCGTTGAGGAAGAAAGCGAAGGGAATATTGGAAAAATTGGCTGATGATATATTTTCCAGGGAGGCGGAAGGATTTTTACGGGACATGCGTGAAATGCATCCGATTTACCAGGCTCTAGTCAGTCTTGTGAAGGCCTTTGCCATACAATTTGCCATGGAGAAAAAAGAGAGAGGCATTGTTGACTTTGCCGATCTTGAACATCTTGCCCTTCATATTTTGGTGGACCATGAGAATCAGAAGAGCGATATTCGCCCTTCAGATATCGCTGTCGGATACCGGAATCAGTTCAAAGAGGTGTTGGTGGATGAATACCAGGATGTAAATATGGTTCAGGAAACGATTCTCCAACTGATTTCCGCTGATGGTGAATATGACGGAAACTTATTTATGGTGGGAGATGTAAAACAGTCAATATACCGGTTCCGGCTGGCAGAGCCGAACCTGTTTCTGGCTAAGTACAAAAGGTTTTCTCCAGACGGATTAAATAACGGTCTTCGCATTGATTTATCCCGAAATTTCCGTAGCCGGTCTGAAGTCCTTGATGGTACAAACTTTCTTTTTAAACAGATCATGGGGGTAAGTGTTGGAGAAATTGATTACAACAGAGATGCTGAGCTCGTTCTTGGCGCAAGTTATCCTTCTGATGAAACATATCCGATAGAAGTGGCGCTCATCGATCAGTTGGAAGAAAAATCAGACTCTGGCAATAAACCGGAGGATGGCGGTTTTGACGAAGAGGAAATTGAGCAATCCCGCTTGGAAGCAAGATATTTGGCGAAGAAAATCAGGGAGATCATTGATAGTGAAAGACCTATCTATGATTCCAAAGCAGGCAGGCACCGTCCGGCACAATATAAAGATATTGTCATCCTACTAAGGTCATTAACTTGGGCACAAGATATCATGGATGAATTCAAACATGAAGGAATTCCTGTTTATGCAAATCTCACTTCTGGATATTTCGAAGCCACAGAGGTTGCGGTGATGATGTCTCTACTAAAGGTCGTGGACAATCCGGATCAGGATATCCCGATGGCGGCAGTGCTCCGCTCTCCGATCGTCGGCCTTGATGAAGAGGCATTAGCCCAAATTAGGGCGCAGTTCAGGAAAGGAAGCTTTTACAATGCAGTAAAAAGCTTCATTAAAATTTCGGGTGATTCGAGTCATGAAATGATCAGGGAAAAGCTTACTTCATTCTTTGAAAATTTGAATGGATGGAGAAGTATGGCGCGAACAGGGGCACTTTCAAGCCTGATATGGCAATTGTATCGCGATACCGGGTTTTATGAATTTGCCGGTGGCCTTCCAGGTGGCAAACAAAGGCAAGCCAACTTAAGGGCACTTTATGACAGGGCATCCCAATATGAAGAGACATCCTTCAGAGGGCTGTTCCGCTTTTTGCGATTTATTGAAAGGATGCAGGACCGAGGCAAGGATCTAGGGGCTGCCCGTGCTCTCGGAGAGCAGGAGGATGTTGTTCGACTGATGACCATTCATTCAAGCAAGGGATTGGAATTCCCGATTGTTTTTGCTTCCGGCTTAGGGCGCAAATTTAATATGCAAGATATAAACAGCGCATTTTTATTCGATAAAGATTATGGGTTTGCCAGCAAATATATTGATTCTGACAAAAGGATATCTTATCCATCATTGCCTCAACTAGCGCTAAAGAGAAAAAAACGGATGGAATTGGCAGCGGAGGAAATGAGGGTTTTATATGTAGCACTTACACGCGCAAAGGAAAAGCTTTTTCTTGTAGGGATAGTGAAAAACCTTGATAAAGAGATCAAGAAATGGGCGAAAGGGAGTATTGGCGGCAATTGGCTCCTGAAAGAATTCGATAGAGCGTCTGCTGCGACATACATGGACTGGCTCGGCCCGGCAATCATCAGACACAGGGACTGTAGTATTGATGGAATTCCTGAAAGCTCCACGGGTGAAATTAATGAACACCCTTCAAGGTGGAAAGTGGAAGTACTGTCATCATCCGACCTGAGTCTAACAGAAGAAGAATCTGAAGTAGAATCAGATGGGTGGCTTGAAATGGTGAAGGAAGGCCGTTTAAGCAGTATTCGTTCACCTATGAAGGAAAAGGTATTTTCCCGGCTAAGTTGGAGATATCCACATTTGATTGCTGCGAAGAGGATGTCCAAGCAGACAGTTTCGGAATTGAAGCGGATGGCGGAATTACAAGATGATGCAAGTGCAGCATCTATTTTGGGAGGAAGCCGTACAACTGCTCCAATCTTCAACAAACCAAAGTTTCTCCAAAAGCAATCCATATCACCAGCAGAACGAGGGACCGTCATGCATACAGTTATGCAGCATGTAACCCTTGATGAAGAGCCTTCATTGATTTCAATTGAGCGATTGCTGGATGAATTGATTCAAAAAGAGATACTTACGCTTGAACAGGCAGATGCCGTATCGGCGGAGCAAATAGTTCAATTCTTCCAAACCGATCTGGGCAAAAGGGTTTTACATTCACCAAAAACTGAACGGGAAGTACCTTTCACAATGGGAATACCGGCAGAAGAAATCTATGAGGACTGGGACGGAGAAGACGAATCTGTCATCGTCCAGGGAATCATTGATTGCATCATTGTTGAGGAGAATGGAGTCGTTTTACTAGATTATAAAACAGATGCCATCACGGGACGATTCCCTGGAGGCTTCGACCAAGCAAAAACCGTTCTTGAGAAAAGATATAAAACACAAATACATTTATATGAACAGGCCATCGAAAAGATCTGGAAGAAGCAAGTGAAAGAAAAATATTTATACTTCTTCGATGGCGGACATCTTTTGAAAATGTAAAGAAAAGCACAAGGCACGCAGCCATAGGTGACTGGACAAATCAGTCATCATATGAATTATGCTTTATTTAACTATGATAAAAGAGTGCCAAATTGGGAGATTGGTTCCAACTTGGCACTCTTTTTAATTATTCCCAACCGTTGGCTGGTCAATCAAGTTCGAATCAAGTGTGTTAGTTCCGCTGATTCCGTTATTCGTAACAACAAATCCGCCGGTACTGGAAGAGCCAGAACCTTCAAACGATTTTGTGGCGCTTTTTGGAGAAATGACTGCTGTGTCTCCAAACTGTACAACGCCTCCGCTAACATTAAAAATTTGGACGGGTCCAACAATAGCAGGCATTTGTCATCTCCCTATCTATTTATATTTGATTTGCTTGACGCCTAGCTCCTGTTCGGAAATCGTCTTATGCTTTTCGAGGAGGAGCCAGGCGTCTCCGCTTTTCTTATTATCCAGCTTCAGGCGCAGGGGGCTCGAGGTCGCTTCGATCAAATCAATGAAGTCAAAGAACGACTTCCCTGGTTTGATTTCCAGCGCTTGTTGCCCCTGATCTGCGGCCTTCCACTCTTCGGATCCCAGGTGAAATCTGACGGATATGAAGCACTCTTGCTTCTGAATTTATGTGGTTCGTAGTTCCTATTTGCATGATGGCAGACGAAGACATAGTTATGAGATGTATATTGCCGACATGGATATCCGGACACTCGTTATACTTTGTAATGGAGGGCAGCGGCACAGGAAGCGGAGGAATCGGGATGGGTATTTTGAAGGCATTGAAATTATTGTAATTACCTTCATTGACAAAAAATAGCTCTTTATTCCTTTGTACTGCCAAAGCATTTGTGTAGGCTTTCAAATGTACAGTGTCTCCCACTTCAACGACTGATCCGAATAGCATACTTTTAATATCTATCATTTTTACTACAGAACCTCTTAAAGGCATAATGGCAACTCCTTATTTTCTCCGTGTTTCCTTTATCTTATTGCAGAAAGCTCCAGTGACTAGCTTTAGACGGCAAGGGCTCGAGGGCGCTTTGGTCAGCCAATGAACTCAAAGGACGCCTTCATTGGCTAGACCTCCGACGGACAGGAAGACCTAGTGCCACCGACGTACAGGAAGTACAAGTGCAAGCGAAGCGACAGGATGTCGCGCCCTGAGCCTGCCGAAGCCACAGGATGTGGCGATTTGAGGTGGCCAGCGCTTGTCGCTCCTAAGCGGCTGTCTTCCGCATTTCAATTTTGTACCACGCCAAACGGGCTCTTGCGCTTTTTTTGTTAACGGCCGAGAGGCACGAAAGGCCCGATAATCAGCGATTCCGGAGGCGTATCAAAGACGGATGCCAATTGAATCGTATTTGCGTCACCGACCAACAAAACAGAAGAGGCGCTCACCCCGATTACACGGATCTGTCCGACGCATAATTCCCTATTTACTACATTAAGTTCCATGGGGATTCGCTCCTCCCTGTTGATTTGGAATTTGGGAAATGAATCCGTGAACAGCTTTGTTAATATCCGCTATTAATGTCTTATATACTTTTTCGTACAATTCTTCTTCTTTCAGATTATTGTTTGGCTGTGCACTAAAGAAGCCTAAATAATGATCGGCTCTTGCAGGTATCTGTTTACGGATATCTTCCTTGATCATCTTGATATACGGCTCTTCGAGGGATCTGCCGATTTGTGTTTCTGTATCTTTTATCAATGTGTCCAAATCATTATCAATATAGTTATTCAGTCTTTCCAACGTTTCATCATAAAGGTCGTGATGGCGTACAAAAGCCTGAGTTTGTGGCAATCCTGGAGCCCCTGGCGGCACGGAAAAATCTTCAATGGAGTTCAGATCAGCCGGGTTAATTCCAATATTTAGTGTTCCCTCCAATGTTTCCACCTTTAACTGATCAAACTTATACTCAAGCCTTTCCACAGTGACTGACGGCTTTTCTTTCAACACTTTCAATTCATTTGTAAGGTAATGTATTGACTGTCTAAGCCGCGTGATCTCTTGCTGTTGTCCTTCTATAAAAGCATATAACTGCTGTATCGTGTAATTTGCCTGCATGTTGTACATACACCACACTTTCTTATGGTAAAAAGTATACGGAAATGACTGAAATTACTTTTGAAATCTATGCGCTAGGTCGAGCTCTAGCGCATATCGACTAGCATATTTCGCACCCAATGGGCTCCAAGGCAAAGCTTTTTCAGGAAACTTTGTTACTTTATCGCAAAGGTGCAGAAATCATACCCTAGGAAGCCGCTTTCCTAAGATAAGTCAACAAACCTCTGCTTCTACGCCATAACTTACTCGGGAAGTTTTGTTCAGCTCGTTACAAAGCCGCTACGAAGATTTTTTCGAAGATGTCGCGTTCTGAGCTTGCCAGCGCTTGCCGCCCCTAAGCGCCGTCTTCCGCTTTTCTTTTTATAATGGAATCAGACTGACTTCCTGCTGTGCCAGTTGAGTTTCGCTTATTGCTGCAGGAGCAGGGGCTGTATAACCACCTGTATTATATAGATGCGAAGAAGGCGTTATGACTCCCGCTGTTCCAATTTGCAGCACTGATGAGTTGGTTATACCGCCAATCTTAATCATTTGTATATTAATGGTCTGCTGAACATTAACAATCATGGCTTCCTCCTGTGCCCTTCATTTATAAGTTTAATAAGATTCCCTGATCCAGGCCGTCAGCATCGTAGCTGTTGGTGGAAGAATAATCGTTTCGAATCCTGATTCCTTCGCCTGTATTAAACGAACCCGCACCCGCAAATGTCTTGGCGTAGGAAATCGGATGAATTTGAAATACGTCCCCGATATTGAATGTAGCTCCTGTACTTACATTGATGATCTGAACGGCACCAACAAATCCAGGCAATACCGTTCACTTCCTTCCATATTGCCGTATTTACTATGCATTGTATTTTATGACAAAGAATTGAATTGGTGATATTGCTTCTATTTTGAAAGGGATGGCATGATAAAATATGTTAATCCAAGTAATAATGATTGTAGTTTTTTAGCCAAACTTATACGATGGTATTGGACAGAAATACGAGAGTCTGTAAGACAGTTCTGATTAAGGAGGTGGGGGGCTTAGAGAGGCCTCAAAGGAGTAATTATGGCTAGTAAAAAGGTAAACCCGGTTGGCGTGATGGATAGAATTCAGACACTTGATGTTTTAAGGGGCTTTTCACTTCTTGGCATACTAATTGTTAATATGATCGGCTTCCATTCCCCTTACGGATACTACAATCCTTATGATTGGTGGGAATATGGGGATTTAACATGGTATACATGGATAGATATACTTGTGCAAGGAAGTTTTTATCCTATCTTTTCACTCATGTTTGGCTATGGAATGGTGATCATGCAAAGGCGGTCCGCAATCAGGGGAACATCATTTTGGACAATCAGTGTGAGAAGACTGTCCGTTTTGCTCATCTTCGGAATCATACATGCGTTTCTTATTTGGTATGGTGATATTCTAATTACTTATGCATTAATGGGAATGGTTTTATTATTGTTTTTGAGACTATCCGGTCCATGGCTGATGGGATTGGGCTGGGGGCTTTATTTGCTGCCGCAGCTGCTCTTTTCGGGTATGCTTATAGTTGTATCTATATTTGATTCAACTTCCCTTGCTGATTATATTGATATTGCAGGCCTGCAGCAGGCTGAGATAACTTATGCCAGCGGAAGTTTCATGGAGATTACTTCCCAAAGAATTGCCGACTGGAAAACTAATAATTTATCAGGCGGTTTTATCATTTATCTATTTCTAATATTGCCAATGATGATGATCGGTGCAGGAGCAGGGAAAATGCAGTGGCTTGAAAAAGCGGATATTCAATGGAAAAAGTGGCTTGTCATTTTACTCATCGCTCTTCCTGTTGGAATTGCCGCTAAGATGCTGCCTTTTATGACGGGTTTATCCATCAGCTATCAATACATACAGGACACGATCGGAGGGCCGGTTCTCGGGATTGCTTATATTGCAGGAATCGTTTTGATCATGAAAAGTGCCAAAGTGGCAAAACTGCTGCATCCGCTTAGTTCCGCCGGCCGCATGTCAATTACGATTTATGTCACGCAGTCTTTGATTGGAACATTGATTTTTTATCATTATGGATTGGGTCTCTACGGAAAAATTTCATTGGCGACGGGGACATGGCTTGCTATTGCCATTTACATTATTCAGGTAATATTCGCCGAAATTTGGCTGGGCAAATTTAAACATGGGCCAGTTGAGAAATTTTGGCGCTTTTTAACGTATGGAAAAAAACGAAAAAGAGGTGCTGGTAATGAAGTTAATGAGCTTTAAATTAGAAGGTACAGAAAAATATGGCGTTGTTGACAGCAGCGGCCGAAAAGTATGGGATGTGTTGGCTCTCGCAGAAGCAGCAGATAAAGAGTTTCCTTCCACCATCCTTGCAGGAATTGAAAGCGGAGAACAATTTTAC
Source organism: Siminovitchia acidinfaciens (assembly GCF_003605385.1). Classification (GTDB taxonomy): domain Bacteria; phylum Bacillota; class Bacilli; order Bacillales; family Bacillaceae_C; genus Siminovitchia; species Siminovitchia acidinfaciens. Next base: position 144,275 of record NZ_QYTV02000003.1, read on the forward strand.
GAATCTGTAAAGGAGCTTGTTGAGTGGGGGGAGCAAAATGGAAAAGATGAGTTATTACACCCATTTGAAAATATCAAGTGGATGGCTCCTATTCCAAGACCGAAGAAAAATATCATGTGTGTCGGAAAAAACTACCGCGACCATGCAATCGAAATGGGCAGCGAAGCGGATATTCCCGAGCACATCTTGGTGTTCACAAAATCGCCTACAACAGTCATCGGTCATGAAGATTCAGTCGATGCTCATACAGATGTAACAGATGAGCTCGATTATGAGGGAGAACTTGCTTTGGTCATCGGAAAGAAAGGAAAAAACATTTCCAAAGAGCAGGCCCTTGAATACATTTTCGGATACACGATTATTAATGATGTAACAGCTCGCGATCTTCAAAAAAGACATAAACAGTTTTTTATAGGGAAAAGCCTTGATACAACTTGCCCAATGGGACCGTGGATTGTGCACCACTCCGAGATTGACAATCCGAATGAGCTCTCCATTCAGACGACGGTCAACGGAGAAGTCAGACAGGAATCCAATACGAAACATTTCATATTCCCGACAGAAGAAATCATTTCTACTTTGTCGCAAGGTATGACGCTTGAGCCGGGGGATATCATAGCTACGGGTACTCCTGCCGGAGTCGGGAAAGGCTTTAAGCCTCCTCGTATGCTGAAAAGTGGGGATGAAATTGAAATTACAATAGAAGGAATCGGCAAATTGCACAATACTGTGAACTAGCATGTTCGCAATTTGTCACCCAATCCCTGTATGGTAAGATTAATGGGGATTGATCGGAATAAGCAAACACGTTTTTTTAGGAGGTATTGGACATGTTCGATAATACTCATGCTCACATCACTACATGGGTCGTTGCTCTTATTTTATTTGTGGTGGTACTGCTTTTACAAAAAGGCGGCAATCAAAAGGGTGCGAAAATCACACAAATGATCTTGCGTCTCTTTTATTTGCTGATTATCTTGACTGGAGTCCTGCTTTTTTCAAAACATCAGGGATACAATCCAGCACTCTACGGAATCAAATTTCTCGGAGGCATCATTGTCATCGCGATGATGGAAATGATCCTTGTCCGTGGAGCGAAAGGAAGGAATACTGGGGTTCTTTGGGTCGTATTCATCGCAGCCCTGGCTATTACATTTTTCCTGGGGTTAAAACTGCCGCTTGGCTGGAATATGTTTTCATAGTAATTGGGAAAAAAACCGCTGAATTTCAGCGGTTTTTTTATTTTGGTTTAGCACTATACAAATACTAGTGACAGGATTTTAGGCAAATATTAGAATGAAAGTATACTGGAAATTTGAACCAGCTAATTGTTTAATAGTTTTACTGTTACCCTGATATTTAACAACTCGAATCGCGTGACAGCTGTTGGTGCCTGTTTTAACCTTGGAGATTCGGCCATATTGCCAACAGGCTGATCAATGATGAGAGACATGATATCCGATTGGAACTTTTTTTTATTTCTATTGGGAAAAAAGTAGCAGGAACAACTGTTTTAATGAATGATAATGAATTATTCACATAGTGCAATAAAATTTGATGCGAAAAGGATGAGAGAATATTGGAACAGTCCAGCATGACACAAAAATACTTTCAAACGATCAAGGATCATCATATGGACTTAATCTTTACAACCGATAAAAGCGGTCAGGTCCTAATGATCAACTCATCCTGCTCAAAAGTTTTGGACAAAAGTGAAAAAGAAATGGCAGGAAAATCCTGTCTTTCAATTTTTCCTCCTCATCAAAAAGAGGCCATATGGTCGGTAATAAAAAGTATAGCGGAAGGAAAAGTTGAAAAAGCCGAAATTGAAACAGAGATCACAGCACATACAGGTGAAAGCATGAGTTATTGTTTTCAGTTAATTTTTTTGGATATGGGTAACGGCTTTGAAGAAATACTTTTTATTGGGCGGAATATTACCGAGCAGCTTATGCTTGAAGAAAAGCTAAAACGTTGCTCGCTATTTGATGAGAAGACAGAGATGCCGAACAGAAAAAACATTGAAAACGTTATTTCTAACCGAATCAATCAAACAAAAAATACCAATAAGAATTTTTCATTCCTATTCATACAAATTGGGCGTATTAAACTTATCAATGATGCACTTGGACACCCTTCAGGAGATCAGGCGCTAGTACGGATGGCTAAGAGAATTGAAGCAGTATTGCCTCAGCAGTCATTTATCGGACGTTTTTCAACAAACATATTTTTTGTTTTGTTGGAAGGGATCATAAGTCGTCCGAAGATTGAAAATCTATGCAGTGATATCCTTGCTGTTATCCAAAAACCCATGCGCTTTCAAAAACAGGAGTTTTATATGAGTGGTGCCATTGGAATAAGTGAATACCCTAATGACGGTATGGACACAGAAACCTTATTGAAAAATGCTGGCATAGCATTAAGATACGCAAAGGCTGATACTCATGACAGCATTATTTTTCATTCTGATGAAATGAATATAGAGCTGGAAAAACGGATAGATCTGGAAAGAAGTCTGCGAAAAGGAATTGAGAATAACGAGTTTTTTCTTGTCTATCAGCCGATTATCCACTCTACAACAGGTGAAATCAAGATATGTGAAGCATTGCTTCGTTGGGTCCATCCTAAGTGGGGCCTCATACCACCTTTGGAGTTCATCCCAATTGCCGAGGAGACGGGCATGATCCATTCCCTTGGAAAATGGATATTGAATGCCGCATGTAAGCAAGTGAAGGAGTGGCAGGAAGCAGGATTCAAAAATATAGGTGCTTCTGTGAATGTCTCTGCTTATCAATTGGATAGCACTCGATTCATTGAAAATGTAAAAAGAGCTCTTGAATTATCAGGTTTGGAAGCGAAGTTTTTGCACCTTGAGCTTACAGAAAGTGTCATGATTGATAAATCTAAAAAGACCGTTAGTATGATGCGGGAATTAAAGGGGATGGGGGTCAAAATTTCAATTGATGATTTTGGGACGGGATATTCTTCGTTGAGCTATTTGAAGCATCTACCTATTCATGCATTGAAAATCGACCGTTCATTTATTCAAAATCTGAATCAGCAGTCACCCGAACTTTCCATTGTTCATGCCATTTTAACGATGGGTCACGGATTGGGTCTGAGGGTAGTTGCTGAGGGAATCGAAACAAATGATCAACTCGCGATGCTGACCTCTCTAGGGTGCGACTTCGTGCAAGGGTATCTTATCGAAAAACCTCTTGAAGCAAGGCACTTTACCCAGTGGCTCGAAAAAAAGCAAAAGGCATCGAACTTATAAAATTGACGAGCGGCATATGAAAAGGATAATCTTAAGAGCGTAGAAGTATTAGGGAGGTAACGGATTTGAGCAAAAAATATCTGGTTTTCCTGCTTGTTCCGTTTCTTCTTTTTTCCGCCGCCTTTTCAGCAAGTGCCGACAAAAAAGAAGAACGATTGTGGGAAGATGAAATTGTTTATTCACTACTAGTGGATCGATTTAATAACGGTGACAACAGTAATGATGAAGGAGTCGATTTATCCGACCCGGCGAACAAATTCCAGGGCGGTGACTTCAAGGGAATCATCCAGCAGTTGGACTATTTAAAAGACATGGGATTTACGACAATCATGCTGTCACCTATTTTTCAAAACGAGGAAAATGGTTTTCATGGAGAATGGGTGAACGACTTTTATAAGACAGACCCTCACTTTGGGACAATTGAAGAATTAAACGAGCTAGTTGAAGAAGCTCACAAAAAAGATATGAAAGTCATGTTTGAATTTGTCACGACTCATGTAGGGGCGAACCATCCATGGACAAAAGATCCAGCAAAAAATGATTGGTTTAAGAATGAAGGCATGCCTTCAGACAATGAATGGCTCAAGGGGCTGCCACAGCTTGATTTAAATAACGAAGAGGTGAAATCTTACCTGATAGATGCTGCCAAGTGGTGGATTGAGGAAACCGGTATTGACGGCTACAGCCTATCCGGACTTGACCAGGCACCAATTGGATTTTGGGAAGACTTCGCAGCAGCCGTTAAGGGAAAGAATGACAGCTTTTATTTGACTGGCACTGTAGCCGAAGGTACAAGTGAAGATTTGGGAAAATATCAGGAAGCAGGAATCAAAGGTGTTGTTGATTCATCGTTGAGTAAAACGTTGAGAGATTCCTATTCCAAAATTGATGTACCATCGGAATCACTGCTTGAAAAATGGGAGAAGAATACTGAAATGTATCCTGAACCTCAATCGTTAGTGGCTCTTTTTGACGACAAGAACTCAACAAGGTTTACAAAGGATATAGTGGACAACAAACAATATCCGGGAGCCCGCTGGAAATTGGCCCTTTTCTACTTATATACACAGCCGGAAGTACCTGTTGTCTTTTACGGTTCTGAAATTGCAGTAAACGGTGACTTGGCGCCGGATAATGTTCCACTCATGAATTTCCGTGCCGATGAAGAGCTGATGGAGTTTATCGGCAAGATTGGCATGATCCGACAAGAACAAAAGGCTCTTAGCCGCGGAAACATGGAGCTTTTATACGAAAAAGATGGAATGCTTGTCTTTAAAAGGGAGTATGAAGGCGAAACGGTTGTCGCAGCAATCAATAATACGACTAGCGATCAAACTGTGGTTATTCCCGCTGATAAAATTGGAGACGATAAAGAACTCCGTGGACAGTTTGCCTCTGATTTGGTAAAAAGCAAAAACGGAGAGTATAAAATTGTCATCAATAGAGAAATGATGGAAGTGTACAAGCTTGCTGATAAGGTAGGGTATAATGTTCCATTCATCGCTTCGATATTTGTGGTATTTATAGTTTTTGGCCTCTTTATGTATGTTGCGTGGAGAAGAGGAAAAAATCGAAATCCATATGAACAAAGATAGTCAAACAGAAAGCAGCTGCCGAGAATTTTTTCGGCAGCTGCTTTTAAGTTTTTCTAAGAGATAATCTCATCTTGTGTAACGTCCGAGCTTCGGCGGACAGGAGGTTCAAGTGCAGACGGAGCGACAGGATTTTTTTGTTTGAGCCTTTGCTTTATCCGTTCAGCACTTCTCCGCCATTTACATGTATCATTTGGCCGGAAACGTAGCTGGAATCATTTGAGGCCAAATAGACGTAAGCAGGTGCCAGCTCATAGGGCTGTCCAGGTCTTTTCATCGGCTGAGTTGCCCCAAACGTGCCGACATGTTCCGCTGAAAAGGTTGATGGAATTAATGGTGTCCAAATAGGCCCTGGTGCCACACCGTTCACACGAATGCCTTTTGTTGCCAATGACGCTGAAAGTGAGCGGGTGAATGATACAATGGCACCTTTGGTTGCGGAGTAATCAATCAGGCCTGGGTTACCTTTATAGGCTGTTATCGACGCTGTATTGATAATGCTGCTTCCCTGTTTCAGATGCGGGAGGACGGCTTTTGTCAAATAAAACATCGAGAAGACGTTTGTTCTGAATGTTTTTTGCAACTGCTCGGCAGTTATCTCAAGTAGACTCTTTTTTGGATGTTGCTCGCCTGCGTTGTTTACAAGGATATCAATTTTTCCAAATTCATCAATTACCTGTTTTGTGATTTGCTGGCAATGTGTTTCATCGCCTATATCTCCTCGGATAAGCAGACATTTTCTTCCTTCTTGTTCAATCAAGTTTTTCGTGCCTTTTGCATCCTCATCTTCTTCCAAATAGCTGATTGCGACGTCCGCCCCTTCTTTGGCGAAGTATATTGCTACAGCTTTTCCGATTCCACTGTCCCCACCGGTAATAATCGCTGTTTTTCCATCTAACTTACCGCTGCCCTGATAGGCTGGTTCTACTGATTTCGGAACAGGATCCATCTCGGATTCTATGCCTGGCTGATGATTTTGGACCTGCTCGGGCATTGTTTGCTTTTTATTTTCGCTCATACATAGCCCTCCTTCTTCGTAGTTAAAGAAATAATAAAACTTGACCAAAATTCCTTTCAAATAAGTAAGTGTTATGTCTAGCTCCAGCGCCTATCGACTAGCAGACTTCGCGCCTCTAGTGCTCCTGCGGCGTAGCTTATTCGAGGAAGTAAACCTCACCTCGTCGCAAAGCGCGGGAAGCTTCTCAAAGAAGCAGCTTGCCTACGATAAGTCATCATCGGCTCCGACGGACAGGACGTCCTAGTGCAAGCGAAGCAACAGGATGTCGCGTTTTGAGCCTGCCTTCGTCGCCGTGTTTCCTTTATCTCGTTGGAGTCACTCTGTCCAGCTGCAACGCCTAGCCCCTCGAGGTCATAAGCCAATTCCCTGTGGTGGCTGAAAAGCTGCCTCCTCGGGAATCGTCTTATGCTTGTCGGGGCTGATCAAGGCGTTTCGCATTTCGGCTCAGTCTGTACGTCGATGGGCAGGCGCTTACGCTTTTCTTAATCTCATAAAAAAAGCGAATGGATACATGTATCATATACCCATTCGCAATTGAAATATTCAGTTTGACCTATTTTATCGAAAGTTGATGAACTGTACATCTATCGGAAGGTCTGCAGCCCGGATCGCGCTGATAACTTGCTGCAAATCATCCCGGTTTTTTCCAGTAACCCGTATTTGGTCATCCTGGATTTGGCTCTTCACTTTTAATTTGCTGTCTTTGATAATTGTATTGATTTTCTTTGCGTTATCTTTATCAATGCCCTGTACGAGTTTGCCCCGTTGGCGAACAGTTCCTCCCAAGGCACTTTCAATTTTTCCATAGTCAATATTTTTGACTGGAACTTCCCGTTTAATCAATTTTCCAAACAAAACATCTTTCACCTGAGACAGCTTAAATTCGTCATCTGAAATGAGTACCAACTCGTCGTTCTCCAAGGTGATATTGCTCTTGCTGCCTTTAAAGTCAAAACGGTTCTTAATCTCTTTCATTGCAATATTTATTGCGTTAGACACTTCAGAAAGGTCAACTTTAGAAACGATATCAAATGAATTTTCCTTTGCCATATTATACCTCCGGACAGAGTTTTCCTTCATTATAGGTGAAAGCGGGGAGAAGGACAACAAAGAAAAGCGTAAGCGCCCGTCTCGGTTGAAAGATGAGTTCGAGTGAGTCATTGATGATTTCGTGAATTTAGTGGCAAGAGCTTAAAGTTAACGGGTTAAAACAAATGGTGAAATCTTGAAGGAATTCTGCCTAAATAAAAACACGCAGTTTTGCCTAATTAGCCAGGCAAAAGCTGCGTGTTTAATTAAAGATGATCCGTTTTCTTAGAGTATTGGTGCTTTCCGGCTTTGAGCTCTTCTTCACGCCGAATGTTTTTAACTTCGCGGCGGGCTTGGTTATCCCTTGCCTTTTTGTCGTTGTCTGATGTATTGTAGCGCATAAGATGATCTCCCTTTCCTCTGTTTCCATTAGTATGTCCGGACGGGGAGTCCCTAATCATTGTCAGTTATCCTGCTTTTTAAGAAAAAATACCGCTAATGTACCTGGACCTGCATGTGAAGCGACGATGGCGCCGATCAAACGGATATAAAATTTTTTCGTGCCGAAACGCTCTTCTATCAACCTTTTCAATTCTAGAGCTGTTTCTTCATCATCGCCATGGCTTATTCCGATGATTTGATTTTCGAGATCGGCTCCACGTTCTTCCATAAGATCGAGCATTCTTTTTATAAGTTTCTTTTTTCCACGAATCTTCTCAAGCGGCACCAATTTTCCTTCATCTACGTGAAGAAGAGGCTTGATGTTTAAGAGGCCGCCGAAAAATGCCGATGACCTTGATAGACGTCCGCCGGCAGCAAGAAAGTCCAGGTCTTCGATTGTAAATAAATGTTCCATCCTGTCACAATTGGACTGGGCGAACTTGATAATATCTTCCTTTGGCTCGTTATTTTTAATCTGTTCAACGACAGCCATCACGGTCAAACCATATCCTAAGGAAACGGCTTTTGAATCAATGATTGTCAAATCCAAATCAGGGTATTCTTCTTTTACCTGCTCTTTTACCATGACAGCCGTTTGATATGTACCCGAAAGACCAGAAGACATTGATATGTATAAGCCGCTTTCACCTGATTCGGCCAGGGAAGTGAACAACTCTTGCAACTGCTGGGGAGATGCTTGTGAGGTTTTTGGCTTTTTTCCCGCTCTAATTTCTTCGTAAACCTGTTCAGGCTTGATGTTTATCAAGTCCTTATATTCCCGGTCTTCTATATGCACCTGAAGAGTGATGAGCTCTACATTATTTTCCTCATAGAATGACAGCGGTAAGTCGCATGCACTGTCAGCATAAAGTTTCAATGTCATAAAAATTCACCTTCCGTGAAAAAATAATTTGACAATATTTGTCTTTTTCATATAATATTTAGCGCTAGGCGCAATGGGCTCTAGGCCATAAGTCTAGAAAGTTTATTCGGGAAAAATATGTCCTGCAGCATAGCTTTTTTCAAAGAGTTGGCCTCGTCGCAAAGTCAGATCAGCGATGATTTTCACGATGTGATTTTATATAAGCTGCTTTCCTTGAAGGCTCAAAATACTGCCTCCACGGATCTTAAGTTTGTACTTATGCCTGAAGCCCCGTGCCAATCGCATTTCTTATAGTGTATATGCTTTCAAAGTAAACCTCAATGTTAAAATACTTGAATAAGGGTGAAATAATGAGACCACATTCATTTTGGGAAGTGTTGAAAAAACTGGCTGTCATCATAGCCGGAGCGTTTATCGTTGCGATTGCAATGAATTATTTTCTAATCCCTTCAAATGTTTATGCCAGCGGTTTTGCAGGTGCTGCACAGTTATTATCGAAAGTTCTTGGCCAATTTACGCCGGTGAATGCATCGACGGGAATGCTTTTACTCTTGTTCAACATCCCTGTTGCCATCCTGGGCTGGTTCAAAGTCGGAAAGTCTTTTACGATTTACAGTTTTATTTCAGTTGCGGCTACTTCCATTTTTCTTGAACTCATTCCTGTCAAAACCCAGACAGCGGATATTATGCTTTACGCAGTTTTTGGCGGTGTGATCACTGCAATCGGGATAGGGATTACTTTGAAGGTTGGGGCATCGACTGGGGGCCTGGATATCATTTCCATGATCCTTTCAAGGATGAGCGACAAATCTGTCGGCACATATTTTTTCATGTTGAACGCAATTATCATTCTGACGGCTGGTGCACTTTATGGTTGGGATAAGGCGTTATATACCTTGCTTTCGGTATATGCATCGACAAGAGTGATTGACGCCATTCATACACGTCATCAAAAGTTGACCGCCATGATTGTGACGAAAAAGGCCGATGAGCTAACGGAAGCCATCCATGAGAGGCTGGTCAGAGGAATCACAAAGGTTCCAGCAAAAGGAGCGTTTTCCAAGCAGGAAAAAGAGATGATGATCATCGTTGTTACCCGTTATGAGTTGTATGAGCTTGAACATGTCATCAAAGAAGTCGATCCCGAAGCATTCACGAATATCGTGGAGACGGCGACGGTTTTCGGATTCTTCCGGAAGGAATAAAAAAAGGGAGCGAGAATGCTCCCCTTGGGGTCAGACCCCCAATGCATTAAAGTGTTAAAGGGGGTCAGACCCCTCAATCCGGTCAAGTTCCTCCTGAAGCAGCCTCAATTGACGCTGCTGGGCGAAGGTGGAGTTGGCATATGCGGAGGATAAAGCGTTTTTCGCTATATCGATTGTTTCCGGTGAACTGTTGTTTAAGGCCTGCTCAACAAAATGTCTTGCTTCTTGGAAAAGCTTATTTTTTCCCACCTTAAATACCTCCGAGTGATGATTCTTTCATGAACTCGATTTTTTCCTTTTCGGCTTCATCCAATGTTGAACGATATGGAAAACGTTGTGCATGTTTTTCAACAGAGTTTTTTCCTTGCTGTGTAAAGCGTCTGGATTTACTGTTTTTTCCCATGACAACACCGCCCCTTTAGATGGTAGGAAGGAACGCATGAAGCGCTCAAGTTATATTGTAGACAGAAGCTGTCAAAAAACATCGGGGAAATAATGACAACCGATGCTTAATCTTGGTAAGAGAAAAATAGGAGTGGTAAAATATAGCATAAGATCAAAACACGCCTTCCTTAAAGGAGAGAGTTGATTGATTGAAATACATAGCGAATCGATAAAGGGTGTTCCTGTTTTACATGTAGTAAAAGAAGGGTCAAAAGATGAAAAGCTTCCGCTCGTCTTTTTCCTTCACGGCTTTACATCAGCAAAAGAGCATAATCTTCACTTCGGCTATCTCCTTGCAGAAAAAGGTTTTCGGGTCATCCTGCCGGATGCCAAACTACATGGCGAAAGGAGTGACGGCCGACACTCGGAAAAGCTGATCTACGAATTTTGGGAAATTGTTCTTCAATCCATCCGTGAGCTGGGTTGTATAAAGGAAGAATTATCCCGAAGGGACCTGATCTCAAGCCAAATTGGAGTAGTTGGAACTTCTATGGGGGGCATTACTATGTTTGGAGCTTTGACCCAATATGATTGGATCAAAGCAGGTGTTTCATTGATGGGCAGCCCCTGCCATGAACAGCTTGCAAGGGAGCAGATCGATTCCTTGGAAAAAGCCGAATTCACCATCCCTTTCTCCAAGGAAGAATTGGAAGATATGTATGCCACATTAAGGAATTATGATATCAGCAATCAGCCGGATTTGCTGGCGGAAAGACCTTTGCTAATTTGGCATGGTAAAAAAGATAAAGTAGTTCCGTTCCAACCGACTTATGAGTTTTACCGAAAAATAAAACCAGATTATGAAAAATCTCCTGAACATCTATATTTTCTAGCCGACGAACACGCCGAACATAAGGTGACTCGCGAGGCCTTGTTAAGAACCGTCGACTGGTTCAGTGAATTTTTGCTTTAAGAAAGTCGTTTCTGTTTGAATTTGCAACGGATTTGGTATGATAAGAATAAATACCTTTTGAAAGGAGTGGGGAACGTGGATGCAGCATTAAAAGAAAACATTTATGGTGCTCTTGAACAAGTGATCGACCCTGAGCTGGGCATTGATATCGTGAATCTGGGTCTCATTTACGACGTGGATCTTGATGAGGAAGGTACGGCAAAAGTGACCATGACTCTCACATCAATGGGCTGTCCACTTGCTCCGGTGATTGTAGACCAGGTGACAGCGGCATTGGCTGATATACCGGAAGTTAAACAAACGGAAGTGGATATTGTGTGGAGCCCTCCGTGGACAAAAGACAAAATGTCACGTTATGCAAAAATTGCACTTGGCGTTACTTAATTTTAATTGAATCATCTTCCGTTTTGCCATTCTGCTGAATGGGGAATTGTATAGGCGAAGCTCCTTTTTGGCGGCTTCGCCTATTTATTTTTAAAAAAGTAACGAAAACATTAGGTTAGATTATGGTTTTCTATTATAAAAAATGTGCTGTCAGCCTCGATGGACTGAAGGTTCTTGAGGAGGCCGCCAGGCGCCGTCGGCTCGAGTACGCAAGTCACGATGAAAATATACAGGATGATTTTGCTCCAGCGGTACAGCGTGTTCAAGGAAGCCCATCTTTCCCTCGTCGCAACGATGCATGAAGTAAATTTTAGGAGATGTTTTTTTAAGATGTGATTGAAATCAGCTGCATCGCTGTAGGTGGATGAGGAACTCCCTTATCAAAATTTGCTTTGTGCTTGTCGCCGATAGATGCGCGCCTTGCGCATTTCTTTTAAAAAGGAGGTTAAATAATGGATTTGAGCAAGATGACGATGACCATGCAAGAGGCTATTGCCGAAGCTCAACAAATTGCCAGAAGGCTGAATCATCCGGAGCTGGATATTCCGCACCTTTTGAAAGCTTTAATTGACAGGAATGACAGCCTGCTTTCTACGCTCTACGAGCGTCTCGGATTGACGAAAGGGCAAATACAGCTTGAATTGGATAAAGTATTGGACCAGAAGCCCCAGGTGACGGGGCAGGGGATACAAGGCGGTCAATATTTGAGCAGTCCTTTATCGACGCTCATCAGCAAAGCAGAGGAAGAAATGAAAGGGTTTGAAGACCAATATCTATCCGTTGAGCATTTCGCCCTTGCTTTGATGGAAATATCAAATAATGAAACCGCACGGTTTCTTTTTCGTAATGGAATAACCAAAAGCAATATTTTAGAAGAAGTAAAAGAAATCAGGGGGGGACAGCGAGTGGAATCACAAAATCCAGAAGCGACCTATGAAGTTTTAAAAAAATACGGACGGGACCTCGTGGCGGAAGTGAAGTCCGGCAAACTTGATCCGGTTATTGGACGGGATCAGGAGATAAGGAATGTTATCAGAATCCTGTCGCGGAAAACGAAAAACAACCCTGTTCTTATCGGGGAGCCTGGTGTCGGCAAAACTGCCATTGTTGAAGGGCTCGCTCAACGAATCGTCAGAAAAGATGTGCCTGAAGGATTAAGGGATAAAATAATATATGCGCTAGATATGGGATCTCTTATCGCGGGAGCCAAATTCAGGGGAGAGTTCGAAGAACGTCTCAAAGCTGTTTTACAGGAGGTAAAAAAGAGCGAAGGCAAGATTTTACTTTTCATTGATGAAATTCATACAATTGTAGGCGCCGGAAAAGCGGAAGGCTCCATGGATGCAGGAAATATGCTGAAGCCAATGCTCGCAAGAGGAGAGCTGCATTGTATAGGCGCGACGACTTTGGATGAATACAGGCTCTATATAGAAAAGGATGCCGCATTGGAGAGACGTTTCCAGAAGGTGTTTGTGCCCGAGCCGATAGTGGAAGATACGATTTCCATTCTACGTGGATTGAAGGAAAGGTTTGAAATCCACCACGGCGTCAATATCCATGATAGGGCCCTTGTAGCTGCAGCAACATTATCTGATCGCTACATAACGGACCGCTTTTTACCGGATAAAGCGATTGATGTCATTGATGAAGCCTGTGCCAATATACGAGTGGAAATCGATTCCATGCCGAGTGAACTGGATGAAATTACGAGAAGGGTCATGCAGCTTGAAATTGAAGAAGCCGCATTGAGGAAAGAAGATGATGAGGCGAGCAAAGAACGTCTTGAACTTCTGCAAAAAGACCTCGCTGACCTGAAAGAAAAGGCAAATGAAATGAAGGCCAAGTGGGAAAAGGAAAAAAGTGAAATTTCGAGCATCCAAGAAAAACGGGAACAGTTGGAAAAGCTTCGCAGAGAGCTTGAAGAAGCGGAAAACGAATACGATTTGAACCTTGCTGCCGAGCTTCGACATGGCCGGATTCCGGCTTTGGAAAAAGAGCTGAAGGAAATGGAAGGCCAGGAGCGAACTGAATCGCGCTTAGTAAAAGAGGAAGTGACAGAAGACGAAGTGGCAGAAATCATTTCCAGATGGACAGGCATACCGATCACTAAGCTTGTTGAAGGGGAACGTGAGAAACTCCTCAGACTTGAGAATATTTTACATGAGCGTGTTATCGGCCAAGATGATGCGGTGGAACTTGTGAGCAATGCGGTACTTAGGGCAAGGGCCGGAATCAAAGATCCGAATCGGCCTATCGGTTCATTCATATTCCTTGGACCTACTGGCGTAGGTAAAACCGAATTGGCCAAGGCTTTAGCTGAAACTTTATTTGATAGTGAAGAGCAGATGATTCGCATTGATATGTCCGAATATATGGAAAAACATGCGGTCTCTCGCCTGATTGGAGCGCCTCCTGGTTATGTGGGCTATGAGGAAGGCGGCCAGTTGACGGAAGCTGTCAGAAGGAAGCCATATTCCGTCATATTGCTTGATGAAATTGAAAAAGCCCATCCGGAAGTTTTCAATATTTTACTTCAGGTGCTTGATGACGGGCGGATCACAGACTCTCAGGGAAGAAGGATCGACTTTAAAAATACTGTTATCATCATGACCTCCAATATCGGATCGGCCTTTCTTTTGGAACGGGAGCAAAATGAAGACCATATTGATGAGCAGACAAAGGAGCTCGTTCTTGGCCAATTGAGAGCCTCGTTCCGGCCGGAATTCCTTAACAGAGTGGATGATATTATCCTGTTCAAGCCTCTCAGCATGGAAAATATTAAAGGTATTGTGTCAAAGCTTGCAAGAGAGCTTCAGGAAAGACTGCAGGATCAGCATATTCAATTGGAGATGACTGACGCGGCAAAGGAATTTACAGCCCAGCAGGCATACGATCCAGTATACGGAGCCAGGCCATTGAAGAGATATTTGCAGAGTAAAGTAGAAACAGGCTTGGCGAAGGAAATAATTTCGGGGAACGTCCATCCATTCGATACAGTCGTTGTTGACTTGCAGCGGGACCAATTGATGATTAAGGTTAAGAAATAAAAAAATAACTCGCCGGATCACGGCGAGTTATTGTTCTTCTGTTGGTTGAGCAGGCAGTATCGCTGATACGATAAAGAGCAAAATGACAGCGATGACCCCTAAAGTTGTGGCTGTACCAAAGTCATAACTTGATCCGATCATGGATCCCGCAACATACATCAACATATTTACTAGCAAAAGCGTCCAGAAAATTGTAAGCAGGTATCTCATTGTTTTCCCCCCATTTCAGAACTTCTCTATGTAATTTTCATAATCGATATTAGTATCCACCACGTAAGTATATCATAAACAATTTAAGTGAGACAATAATCCATGTGACAAAAAAGAGAAAAGAGGTCAGTCCCTACTGATGGTGCATACGATAATTTAAGAAAGAGGAAAGGGGATGCCGAGATGAAAACAGCAGTAATATTTGGAGCCCGTCAACCCTTCGGTTTTGAATTATGTTCCCGTTTGCTTGAAAGAGGTTTTGAAGTATATGGAATAGATCATCATCAATGGATTACAGAAGAACAGGAAGATAATTGGCTCCTCATCGGAAGAAATGCCAACCTGAGGTATATGGAACTGGAAAAGACGGACGATACCATTCATCAAGCTTTATTGGATGAAAGGTGTCTTTATATCATACCGACATTGGACTATCTGAATAAAAACGATAATGGCGTAAGAAACCAGCTGGTTTCACAGCTGAAAAGAATTGCCGAAGGGAAAAGGGCGAGGGAATCCCTACTGGTTATCCAGCCGCCATCGATCGAAAGAGCTCAATCATCATTCATCCACAGTTTTAATGAGCTGCTTGAATCAGTAAAGGGAAATCATCAAGTCATAGAATACAGTTTAGCATCTTCTTTTGCCGAAAAAGGGAAAAGCATGGCCCTAGTCGAAAAAAATGGGGGAGGAAATTGGGAGAAGTCAGGGAATTTACCGATCTATCAAGATGAAAACTTTTTGTCTGATGCTGCAAAAGACGTGGCCTGCTATATAGAAAAAGAAAAAATGTTGGAATTAAACGAGTGATTTAATGGTGACATAAAAAACAACAAATGATATAATTAGCACCAAGTCTTAATATAAGATAACAAATAGGGATTTTTATATAGAATGGAAAGAAGGGAAGCTTTTCTATGAATGCTGGAATAATTGGTGTCGGGAAGTACATACCCGAACGGGTGTTGACGAATAAAGAGCTGGAAACAATGGTGGATACCTCCGACGAGTGGATTCGGACACGGACCGGTATTGAAGAAAGACGGATTGCCGGGGATGATGTAAATACTTCTGATATGGCTTATGAAGCTGCAAAAAAAGCCTTGGAACATGCAGAAATCGGACCTGAAGACATCGACATGATCTTGGTTGCAACGGTGACACCTGATCATTCATTTCCGTCAGTAGCGTGCATGCTTCAGGCGAGGCTTGGCTGTGTCAATGCTTCAGGAATGGATGTCAGCGCGGCTTGTGCAGGTTTTATGTATGCAGTGGCAACCGCAAAGCAATTCATCGAAACTGAATCATGTAAAAATATCCTGGTTGTCGGTGTTGAAAAGCTGTCCAAGATTACTGACTGGAATGACAGAAATACCGCTGTCTTGTTTGGAGACGGTGCGGGAGCAGTAGTGATGGGGCCGGTTTCGAAAGGCCGGGGTGTACTCGCGTTTGACCTCGGAGCGGATGGTACGGGCGGCCAGTATCTTTATCAGGACAAATATATTATGATGAATGGCAGGGAAGTCTTTAAATTTGCTGTAAGGCAAATGGGAGAGTCATCTGTTAAAGTGTTGGATAAGGCAGGACTTACGAAAAATGATGTGGATCTGCTGATTCCCCACCAGGCTAATATCAGGATTATGGAAGCTGCACGACAAAGACTGGAATTGCCTGAAGAAAAAATGTCTAAAATGATCCATAAATATGGAAATACATCTTCCGCATCCATTCCGATGGTCATTGCCGACGAAGTGGAAGCAGGAAAAATAAAAGACGATGACTTGATTGTGTTGGTAGGATTCGGCGGAGGACTCACCTGGGGAGCTATTGCTTTAAGATGGGGTCGTTAAAACAAGTAATATCTTCTTAATAGAGAAGTAAAAAGGAGATGAACAAATAGATGAAGAAAAGAGTTGTAGTTACAGGATTGGGAACTGTCTCTCCTGTGGGAAATGATGTAGAAACTTCATGGAATAATATTTTAGCTGGTAAATCGGGGATTGGTCCTCTTACGCGACTGGATCCTGACAATTATTCAGCCAAGGTTGCGGCTGAGGTAAAAGATTTTGATATAGAAAACTTTATCGAAAGAAAAGATGCCCGGAAAATGGACCGCTTCACCCATTACGCCCTTGTATCGGCGCAAATGGCTGTAAAGGATGCGGGCTTGGACATCAATGATAGCAATGCTGAGCGGATTGGTGTATGGATCGGTTCCGGTATTGGGGGAATGGAGACACTAGAAAATCAATTTGAGATTTTTCAAAAGCGGGGCTACCGCCGTGTAAGTCCATTCTTCGTGCCAATGATGATACCGGACATGGCCACTGGACAAGTCTCTATCTATCTTGGGGCCAAAGGGGTCAACTCCTGTACGGTTACAGCTTGTGCAACAGGTACGAACTCTATCGGGGATGCTTTTAAAGTCATCCAACGCGGCGATGCAGATGCTATGATTGCTGGAGGAGCTGAGGCTCCTATTACACAGATGGCTGTTGCAGGATTCTGTGCAAACACAGCACTTTCTACAAACCCAGACCCGAACACGGCAAGCAGGCCATTTGACCTTAATAGGGACGGCTTTGTCATCGGGGAAGGTGCGGGTGTCATTGTGCTCGAGGAACTTGAGCATGCGCTTAACCGCGGAGCAAAAATATATGCGGAGATTGTCGGCTACGGATCTACAGGCGACGCTTACCATATTACTGCTCCGGCGCCCGGCGGTGAAGGCGGCGTTAGGGCTATGAAAATCGCTCTTGAAGACGCAGGCCTTGCTCCTGAAGACATAGATTACATCAATGCTCACGGAACAAGTACTCCCTACAATGATAAATATGAGACAATTGCTATCAAGGAAGTTTTTGGCGACCACGCCTACAATCTTGCAATCAGCTCGACAAAATCCATGACAGGGCATCTTCTGGGCGCTGCAGGCGGCGTAGAGGCGATTTTCTCTGTCCTAGCGATTCAAGACGGCATCCTTCCGCCAACAATTAATTACGAAACGCCTGATCCAGAATGTGACCTTGATTATGTCGCAAATGAGTCCAGGAAAAAAGAGATTAACGCTGTAATCAGTAACTCTCTTGGGTTCGGCGGACATAACGCTACGATTGCGTTTAAAAAGTATAATGCATAAAGAAAGATACAGCACCCAAACTGGGCGCTGTATCTTTTTTTATGCACTTTTTGGGGATTAATCCGTAGGATATGGGGGGAGGGATGCCAAATGGGGGTAATCCGAACAGATTTATGGATGGATGAACATTTTTACAATCCCATGGAACTGTGTAAACTTGCTTCGCCTGAAGTTAAAAATCATGCACACTATTATCAATATTTGAGAAAGTTTGGAATGTATCAGCCATCAAGGAGGACCCACGATATGTTTTCGCGGTTAAAGGAACAAAAAGCATGGGAACATATCGGGAAGTTTTATAAGAAATATAAAGATATGTGGAATGCGCATGATGTTGGTATTTATATTTTTCCTATTGAGCCCTCACGCCAATTTATGTCGGAACTGAAAGGCCGGTCAGGTTTGACATTTCCACGAAAAATATTTCTGTTTCTTTCTCCTGTAGAAGATTTGAAGATATGGGAGTCTCTGGTTGTCCATGAATACCACCATGCTGTTCGTATGGAACGTTTTAAAAAAGACCCGAAGGATTATCATTTACTTGATTCCCTTGTTTTTGAGGGGCTTGCGGAACATGCTGTAAAGAAATATTGTGGCAAGGATTATATTGCTGACTGGATGACCTTATATAAAAGGGATCAACTTCAGCATTATTGGAATCGTATTTTTAAGGAACATTTACAACTGGAAAAAGCCCATCCTTTGCATGATGATCTGCTATTCGGAAGAAGAGGCATCCCTAAAATGATGGGGTATGCCATCGGGGCAGATTTAGTAAAAGGTTATGAAGGAGAGCAGCCTTTGACAGTTCATGACTCCTTTGAAATTTCTTCGGAAAAAATCCTTTCAGACAAAAACATTTTTTACCGCACACCAGAGCAGGCTTCCGGATGACGGAGGCCCTTTTTCTTTATCATGGGTAATGAATGGCCACTTTTTGAATATACATGTGGTAGACGAGCTTGCCTCAATTAAAAGAATTGAAGTTCCGGGGGACCGCCATGTTGTACAGAGCCGCACTGTACCTAATAGGATTCGGGTTATCTGTTGCCGGTGGAATCAATATCATCGCTTATTTGAACCTCTTGCCGATGGGATACAGCTATTCATATTACTTTATGTATATTGGCAGGCGCCCAGAATGTTATTTGTTATTAGTAGGTCTAATTCTAATCTGGATTTCTGTTTACGGGTTTAATCCCAAGGAATGAGCGCTTTTCCCAATGATGGATTGATAGGAATAATTTAACTGCAGCCTGCCCATACTGAAAAACAAATAGTTTATGAAGTGAGGGGTTAAGGATGCTTTATCTTCACGATGTATGGGTTAACTGGTTTGAAGGGGAAGAGAATGGATATAATGTTTGCCATTTCCATGAATGGAGAAGAGGGGAAGATGTCATTGAGCTACTTGATCAAGTGCCGCTTTTGTACATCGAGCATCTCTTATTTGACATGATTGAGAATGATATGACCGACATACCGCAAGAATTATTGAATGATATTTACCAAAAAGCCTATTTAAGAAAAAACCATGAGCGCGTGGCACTGGAATCTTGCTTTGTAATCACTGATGGACAAGGTATCCTGGCTGTGGACACAATGGGATATTCCATCCCTCTGAGAAAGAGCAGGCTCATCCCCCGTCAAGAGCAACTCGTATTTGAAATGATCGAAGAAAATGAACCTACGAGATATAAATTTAAAGAGGTCGAAAAAAAGAAGGAATTTCATATCCTTTCACCTGACCCAATTCTAATGCGCGGCTTGACACGAAGAGAGCGGCACTTAAAGCAGCTTCTTTTTATGGCTCTTGACCAATTGTACAACTCCAAGAATACTGCAGAAGTAAGATATTGGTATACTGAGTGGTGCCCGCATCTTTATTCGGAAATTCAAACAATGGACTTTGAAAAGGTTTGGGTAAGTCTTTATGAAGAAGCAAAAGAGGGGTGGACGGAAAAACATCAAATCCTTTGCGAAAATATGGTGAAAGGGCAGCCGTTCTTTGAAAAGCTATGGGAAATGGAGTATGATTCAAAAGTTAACTAAAACAAACTTTAAACAATGAAAAATTCCCCTAACTGTATTAGAAGGGGAATTTTTATATTTACTGTTATCTTTTTCTCCCAAGGCCCATGGCATTCTCCATTTTTCTCAACATGCGGTTTGCTTTAAGCTTTGCTCTTTCGGCACCTTCATCAAGAATATCATCCAGCTCTTTCGAATCAACAAGTTCATAATATCTTTCCTGAATCGGTGCTAACGCCTGGACAACAACCTCGGCCAAATCTGCTTTGAAATCTCCGTATCCTTTTCCGGCATAATCTGTTTCAATCTCTTCAATCGTTTTCCCGCTCATGATCGAGTAGATTGACAGCAGGTTGGACACCCCTGGTTTATTTTCACGGTCAAACTTAATAATTCCTTCGGAATCTGTCACCGCGCTTTTGATTTTCTTCTCAATTTGCTTTGGTGTATCAAGTAAAGTGATGAAAGCCCTCTGATTGGAATCAGATTTGCTCATTTTCTTCGTTGGCTCCTGCAAAGACATGATTCTTGCTCCAACTTTAGGGATTCTAACTTCAGGGATTGTAAAAATTTCATTGTATCTATTGTTGAATCTTTCAGCAAGATCTCTTGTAAGCTCCAGGTGTTGTTTTTGGTCTTCACCCACAGGTACGAGATCAGCTTCATACAGCAGAATATCCGCTGCCATTAAAGGCGGGTACGTTAACAGGCCGGCAGAAACAGCTTCTTTTCCAGTTGACTTATCCTTGAACTGGGTCATTCTTTCTAATTCACCGATATATGAAATACACTGGAGCATCCAGCCGGCCTGCGCATGTGCAGGCACCTCTGATTGAACGAATAAAGTTGCCTTCTTATGATCAAGGCCGGCAGCAATATACAGGGCTGCTAACCCTCTGATATTTTTCCTAAGTTCAAGCCGGTCTTGTGGAACAGTGATCGCATGCTGGTCAACTACACAAAAGTAGCAATCATAATCATGTTGTAGTTCAATAAATTGTTTAATTGCACCAACGTAGTTACCAAGGGTTATAACTCCGCTTGGCTGAATTCCGGAAAAAATCTTCTTCATATGAAATCCTCCTAAAATAAGCGCAAGCGCCCCGCTTAGCCTCCTTCATCGCAAGACGATAGCCCTTAAGAAAGTACGTGGGAATTGGCTTGTGACATCGGGGGACAGGGCGCTTTAGCCAGATATTATTATTTCTAATAGAAAGTATAAAATAAGTTAAAATAATTGTTTCGAATTAATGTCTAGCTCCAGGCGCCATCGGCTCGAGGTCACAAGCCCCGCGGAAGCTTATTCAGGAAGAATGTGCTCCTGCGGCACAGCATATTCAATGAAGCGTATGTTTCCCTCGTCGCAAAGCTTCATGAAGTCTAATCAAGGAAGCTTCTCATGATGTAATTGAAGTCAGCAGCTTTGCTGTGGTGGCTGAAAAGCTCCCTCATCAAAATTCGTCTTGTGCTTGTCGCCTAAGGCTGCGCGCCTTGCGCTTTTCTTTATTTCTTTTGAAAAACCATTCGTCATGAAAATAAGACGAATGGTTATTAATGATGAACCATTAATATAAGCTGCAAAAAAATATGTAAAATATGTGTAAGTTCTATCATCAATCTACTTTTTTATTATATCTGTTGGCTGCACGACAATCAAGCAGACATGCTGTTTCATCTTACTTTAGTACTAGAAGTAACAGGAAAAAACAATCATTTCATTCTCATGTAATAATTGCTAAAATAGTAATGAATTAACGGATATATAAGGAGTAATAACCGGGAGAAAAAGGAGAGTAGGACATTTTGAGATTTAGAAAGCTGCTGACTACTGCAGGATTAATTGGCATGTTGATGCTTACATCCCAGCCTGCATTAGCGCAGGATGATAAACAGATCCACTCCAATGCGAAAAGGGAAACAGCAATAACAATGAAGCCCTTGCCGTTGGAATCACCTCGCTTTGTATATGATTCCGGCCTGACATTTGAATATCCGGATGCCATACGCGGTATTTATGTGACAGGGCACTCGGCAGGCGGGAGCCGTTTTGATGAGCTGATGAAGCTCATAGATTCAACCGACTTAAATGCAATGGTCATAGACATTAAGGATGACTGGGGAAATGTGACATTCACAGGAGATAAAAATTCGCCATTTGCTAAAATCGGGAAAAGCTACATAAAAGACCCGAGAGGCATGCTTGAAAAAATGGAAGAAAAACAAGTTTACCCTATTGCAAGGATTGTGGTCTTCAAAGACTCTATTCTGCCTAAAGAAAAGCCTGAACTCTCTTTCCAGGATGGAGGTAAAGTTTGGGTTAATGGAAGAGGCGAAGCATTCGTCAATCCATTTTTAAAAGAGGTGTGGGATTATAACGTAGATATTGCCATCGAGGCTGCAAAACTTGGATTCCAGGAAATCCAATTTGACTATGTCAGGTTTCCGGAAGGGTTCGAGAATCGTGATAAACAGTTGAAATATGGAATGGGCGAGTATAAAGACATGAAGGAAGACAATGTGCAAAAGCGCGTCCATGCCGTTACCGATTTTGTTGCATATGCACGGGAAAAATTGAAGCCGTACGGAGTCAAAGTATCCGTGGATATTTTTGGCTATACAGCCACTTTACCTGAAGCTCCGGGCATCGGCCAAAACTTCAGCAAGATATCTGAGAATGTAGATGTCATTTCGTCGATGATTTACCCTAGCCATTGGACTTCCTACTTTGGTATTGCAAAACCGGACTTGGAACCTTATAAACTTGTCCATGAATATGCAAAAGTGGAAAATAAAAAGCTTTCGGAACTGAAGAATCCTCCAATTTCCCGGCCATGGCTCCAGGATTTCACGGCTTCCTATCTAGGAAGTGGAAATTATCGTGTATATGGAAAAGCTGAAGTGGAAGCGCAAATCAAGGCGCTTTATGATTCAGGGATAGAAGAATATTTACTTTGGAATGCAGGCAATACATATTCCAAGGGAGTGGATTACACCCCAGGCACAAAGTGATCAGCTGATAAAATGAATGGAAAAATAAAGATGGGGTAAATTATTTAAGAAAAAGTTCAGATAAGAGCGTTTCAAACTAACGCTTTAAGGGTAGTAATATATTATATCCAACTATAACAGAATGAAAACCGGGAGGAATACAGCATATAAAAATTCCAAAAAAATCTATTCATTAAGGCATAAATAGTGTATAATACATAATATAAAGTGTTTCATAATAGTAACTCTAATGTAGGTTACTTAAAAGCTGAGCAAAAATAACCCTTAATATATTTTAAAATAAAATGGGAGTGTGCTTAAAATATGGTCACATTATACACTTCACCAAGTTGTACATCTTGCAGAAAAGCAAGAACATGGCTAGAGGAGCAGAACATTCCATATACAGAACGTAATATCTTTTCAGAGCCGTTGAGCCTTGAGGAAATCAAAGAAATTTTGCGTATGACCGAGGACGGTACGGATGAAATCATTTCAACGCGTTCAAAGGTATTCCAAAAACTAAATATCGATTTGGATTCCCTGCCGCTCCAACAGTTGTTTGATATTATCCAAAAGAACCCTGGTTTGCTCCGCAGACCAATCATCCTAGATGAAAAACGTCTGCAAGTGGGCTACAATGAAGACGAAATCAGACGTTTCTTACCTCGTAAAGTCAGAACGTATCAACTTCGCGAAGCGCAGAAAATGGTAAACTAAGCTAGCTTGCGTAAGCATATTAACAAACCTTCATGCTCTGTATCAGATGTATGAAGGTTTTTTTGGTAATACTGAAGAAATGTGTTTGCTTTGTCCGAAATCTTGTTTGCCCGCCCTAAGCAATGCCTAATGCCCAGCTGCAGACGGCAGGGGCTCGAGGTCGCTTCGGTCAGGCCAATGAAGATAAAGGGCGACTTCACAGGCCTGGCCTCCGACGGACAGGAGGTCCTAGTGCCACAGAAGCCACAGGATGTGGCGATTTGAGGCGGCCAGCGCTTGTCGCCCCTAAGCAGCCGTCTTGCGCTTTTCTTTGTCCAGCTTCAGCGCCTATCGACTAGCAGACACTTCGCGCCTCCTCCTACGGTAAGTCAACATCGGCTCCTTCGTCACCGTGTTTCCTTTACCTCGTCGAAGGCACTCTAGTCGATGGACAGGCGCTTGCGCTTTTCTTATTGTCCAGCTGCAGACGGCAGGGGCTCGAGGTCGCTTCGGTCAGGCCAATGAAGTCAAAGGGCGACTTCACAGGCCTGACCTCCAGCGCTTGTCGCCCCTAAGCGGCCGTCTTGCGCATTTCTTATTGTCCAGCTCCAGCGCCTAGCCCCTCGAGGTCACAAGCCGCTTCCCTGTGGTGGCTGAGGAACTGCCTCCTCGGGAATCGTCTTGTGCTTGTCGGGGCTAAGCAAGGCGCTTGCGCTTTTCTTTAATAACTGTCGAATTTTTGGAAAAATTGCTTGATTTCCTCCGATTTATTGGTTAAGATAAGCGGAACAATGATAATCTTTCATAGGCGTTTGATGGTTTATAAAATGGGAACAATTATTGTTTCCATTTTGCAAACGTTTATCATAAAATAAAGAGTACAAGGGGAAGACTAATAAATAATTTATACCTTTGTCGGGATAAATTGTCCCTTCAACACCGCCACCCTACAAAAGAAGGGAGAGTTGTATTGTGGAGATTGAGCGTATAAATGAAAATACAGTAAAATTTTATATTTCATATGTCGATATAGAAGAAAGAGGCTTTGATCGCGAAGAAATTTGGTACAGCCGCGAAAAAAGCGAAGAACTGTTTTGGGAAATGATGGATGAAATCCATCATGAAGAAGAATTTGTGCCGGAAGGCCCATTATGGATCCAGGTTCAAGCATTGGACAAAGGATTGGAGGTCTTAGTGACTAAAGCACAGTTGTCCAAGGATGGACAAAGGTTTGAACTGCCTATTCCTGATGAAAAGCTCAAGGACCTACCGATTGACGAAAGGATCGAAGAGTTTCTTGACCACCACTTGCAATTGAATCATTATGAGCGATCTGATGATGATTTACTTGAATTCATTCTAATGTTTAATGACTTTGAGGATGTACTTGCACTTGCCAAGCGGCAGGGGCTGGAAGAGATCGAAACAAAGCTTTTTGCGTATGAAAATAAATATTACTTATACGTGAAGTTTCCAGATGAGGAATCTGACGAAGATCAAATAGAAGATGTGTTAAGCGTCCTTCTGGAATATGGTCACGAGTCAGCGTTTACAATTCATCGCCTCGAAGAGTACGGCAAAAAAATTATCGACCATGATGTATTCAATACCTTAAATGAATATTTCGCATAAAAACCGATTTCAGTGAGAATCGGTTTTTTTGTTTTTAGAAGAAGTAAAAATCAGATAAAAAAATTTCTTCGAATTATGATCTGCTTTGTCCAGTTCCAGGCGCCATCGGCTTGAGATCACAAGCTTCCAGGAGGCTTATTCAGGAAGATTGTGCTAGCTTATTCAAGGAAGCCTTGTTCAGCTCGTTGCAAAGCTGCATGAAGCATTTATGGAGATGCTGCTCACGATGTGATTGAAATAGGCTGCTTTGCTGCGGTGGCTGAAAAACTCCCTCATCAAAATTCGTCTTGTGCTTGTCGCCTAAAGGCGGGCGCTTTGCGCTTTTCTTTTTTTCCGTTAACAGGAGAAACGGGCTAGGTTGGAGAATACTTTAGAGAAAGAAAGGAGTGAGTTTGTTGTTAACCGCGTTGACAAATGAAGGTAAATTGATCACGCTGCTAGGTGAAATGCGGGAGCAAGTCATTCAATTACGGAAGCATCAACGATTTTTCTGTCCAGCTTGCAAAGAGGCTCTCATATTGAAAGCAGGCCACGTGCGAATTCCCCATTTCTCCCATCGTCACCATTCACAATGTAAAAATACCACCTCTGAACCGGAAAGTTCCAAGCATTTAAAAGGAAAGCAGGATTTATTTGAGTGGTGCAGGTCTAACCGACTGGATGTGTCACTAGAGCGATATCTTCCGGATATCAAACAGCGGCCAGATCTCCTTGTAGAGAAGGATGGTGAGCAGTTTGCCATCGAGTTTCAATGTACGCCTATTTCCGTCCATGCTGTAGACAAAAGGTCGAAGCGTTATTTGGCGCAAGGTATTACTCCGATATGGATCGTCGGCGGTTTGCCATTCCATAAAAGAAGGGCAAGTGAAATGTTCGAGTTGACGGAATACCATTGGTCACTAACATTCAGAAATCAAGAGAATGTAATTCTTGCAGGGTATGAACCTGAGAGTGGAATCGTGTCTTTACTTTCTAATATAACCCTGTACACCCCGAGAAAAGTCTTTGCACGGCTGAAGAAGATGCCGCTCCCCATGATTAAGTTTCCCCTCCCGATAGTTGACAAGCTGGATCTCCCATTAGAAAGATGGTTTAATGAAAAACAGAAATGGGTTCAGCAAAAGGTACGATATGGAAATCTGGTCACAGATCCTTTTTTAAAAGCTGTATATATGGACGGGTCCAACCCATTTCTTTTATCTCCTCTTATAGGCCTGCCGGTTGTTTACATGGAAATCTTCCTTTCGCACTCAGTGGAATGGCAGTTTTTCATATGGACCGACTGCCTGGCAAAGTTGAAACCTCACAAGAAAATCTCACTTAAATATGTTAACTATAAACTCCGGAAAAGAATTGCAAAAGGGGACCTTGTTTGCCGAGTACTTCCGCTTCACGAGGAAAATAAATGGGAAAAGGCTGTATGTGCCTACTTTCGATTACTTGAAGATTTGTTTTATTTTCAAAAGACAGGGAAAGACTTATATAGAATGGTCCGGGACTTACCTAGGCCAAACCATATCGAAGAAGTGGGATTGCAAACCGAAGAGATACTAGTAAAATGGATGGAGTATAGATGTTAAACAATTATGACTTTCCCTGCAGTACGGCAGGACTTTTTTATTAAAAAGAGAATATGTAATTATAGTTTAATGAAAAATTTGGTATTAGACAAAACGAACGGAGGATTTTTTATGGCACAAGACACTAATGTAAAGACACTTCCAAGCCGGTCAGAGGTTGCAGAAGAGCTGACATGGCGACTGGAGGATATATTTAAAACGGACGATGAATGGGAACAGGAATATACCTCTATCCAGGAAACGATTCAAGAAGGGGAACAGTATAAAGGCAGGCTGGATGAAAGTGCAGATACATTATTCGAAGCATTGCAATTCCAATCACAGCTTTCAGAACGGATGGGGAAATTATATACATATGCACATATGCGTTATGATCAGGATACGGCCAATTCGCATTATCAGGGATTCAATGCACGCGCTGAATCACTCTATTCCAAATTTGCAAGTGCTTTTTCATACGTTGTACCTGAGATTCTTGATATGGATGAGAGTAAGCTGGATCAGTTTTTAGAGGAAAACAAGGGTCTTCAGCTTTATAAGCAGGCGTTAGATGAGATCAACCTGAAACGCGGGCATGTATTGAGCGCGGAGCAGGAAGCTTTACTGGCCGAAGCATCGGAGGTGCTTGGTTCATCAAGCACGACCTTTGGCATGTTGAATAATGCTGATCTTGTTTTTCCTGTTATTAAAGATGAAGACGGCAATGATGTCCAGCTGTCACATGGCAATTACATTCAGTTCTTGGAAAGCCAGGATCGGAAAGTACGTGAACAGGCATTCAAAAATGTGTATGAAACTTATGGTAAGTTTAGAAATACATTTGCCAGCACCTTAAGTGGAGCAATTAAAAAGGATAACTTCTATGCAAAAGCGAGAAATTACGATTCAGCCAGACAGGCGGCATTAGCAGCGAATAATATTCCTGAAAGCGTATATGACAATCTCGTCTCAACAATTAATAAAAATCTTAATCTTCTTCAACGGTATGTCGGCTTGAGAAAGAAAGTTCTTCAGGTTGATGAACTGCACATGTATGATCTTTATGTTCCGCTTGTAAAAGAAGCGAATATGAAGGTGAAATATGAGGAAGCCAAGGAACTCTTACTGGAAGGGCTGAAACCGCTTGGTGAGGATTATAACAATATTTTGAAGGAAGGCTTTGAGAACCGCTGGGTGGATGTTGTGGAGAATAAGGGAAAGCGAAGCGGTGCCTATTCTTCGGGAACATATGGGACAAACCCGTATATTTTAATGAACTGGCACGATAACGTGAACAATTTATTTACGCTGGCGCATGAATTCGGTCACAGCGTGCACAGCTACTATACCAGAAAGTCGCAGCCATACCCATATGGCAATTACTCCATTTTCGTGGCAGAAGTGGCTTCTACGTGTAACGAGGCTTTATTGGGCGATTATTTGCAAAAAACAACTGATGACAAACAAAAACGCTTATATTTAATCAATCATTATTTAGAGGGCTTCCGCGGAACTGTTTTCCGCCAAACGATGTTTGCTGAGTTTGAGCATTTGATTCATCAAAAAGCACAAAATGGCGAAGCATTGACACCTGATTTGCTGACAAATGAATACTACGAACTGAACAAAAAATATTTTGGAGAAGAGAATCTTCATATAGACAAAGAAATCGGACTTGAGTGGTCACGGATTCCTCATTTCTACTACAATTACTACGTGTACCAATACGCTACAGGGTTCAGTGCGGCAACAGCTTTAAGCCAGCAGATATTGGATGAAGGGGAAGAAGCCGTCAAACGCTACATTCAGTTCTTGCAAGCGGGAAGCTCCGATTATCCAATTGAAGTATTGAAAAAAGCAGGGGTCGATATGACATCAGCTGCACCAATCGAAGCAGCTTGCAAGGTTTTCGAGGAGAAGTTGAACGAAATGGAACAGCTCTTAAATGAAATGTAGATGGGGTGGACCTGTCTAATAATTTTCTGAAAATGGAGCAGGTGGAAAAGTCTTTCCATCTGTTTTTTATTTTGCGTTTTACATTTTTAAGCTGCTTCCACGGTGGATACATAGGCATGTATCCGCCTTGTTTACGATTGAAGCTCGATTCTCTCTTAATGAAAACCTTTAAATTTATTCCGGCCGTTTATAAAGGAAAAGAAAATAAATATAGATATGAAAAGCAGCGGTGAAGTAATGTAAATAGGAACGAGCTGCATGAGACCCAGCAGATTAAGATAAAAACTTATGATGAAGAAAAGGACTATCAATCCAATCAGTATTTTTCTCAACCGCATAATCCCTCCGTTTCTTCTGCTCTGCTTCAATTTTTATGCAGAAGAAGCAATAATATGAGAAAAAAAAGAAAGGCGCTATGCGCCTTAACTGAACTGTAAATATTTCCAATATGAGCCGTTGGCAGTATTTATCTTTTCAACCTTCCGCTGTAGCTGTAGCTTTTTCATCTTTCTTTCCATTTGTTGATAGGGCATATCGTAAATGACTGAGAGGTCATGGGTTGAAACGATAGACTGCCCTGATAAATATTTTTCCAAGGGAGGAATTTTTGTCGGGTGTGCATACCCGCCCAGCATTTCTTTTAAGATTTGAACGTAAATGGAATAAGAATAAAGACCTGTTATTTTCAAACCTTCATCTTCGATATGTTCATTGAAAAAAACCATGGCAGGCATTTCCAACACATTCATTTCAGAAGAAATTTTAATATCGCATTGAAATGCTCTGGCTGCGCTTGACGAATAGATGTCACGGATAAATTCCTTGCTGTCTAATCCAACGCTGATTGCACATTCTTCCAATGTATTGATGTCCGTTACATTAGCCTGTTCGGCGAAAAGCAGCTCCTGTAGTCTTCTTAAAAATCGGATTCCCGCTCTTTTTCCCTGCAGTTCGGCCGCTTTGATGCTGATGGCCGCCAAATGCGGGACTACAGCTCCCTGCTCAGTATTATATTGGTCCCTGCAAAAAGGTCGCTGCCTTCTTTGCTTATTTCCGCCGTTTAATACAGTTAAATCTCCACACAAAACATGTTTTAGCGTAAAGTAATCTCCATACTGCAGTTGGAGTTTTTTTATGATTGGGGTCATCAGCCAGCAATCTTCACAAAAAGGATCGATGAATACATATATTTCAATCGGTTTATTTCGAACGTTTTCGAGTTTAACCAAGTTTTGAGCTTTCCATTCCATCACGGTGCGTCACCTTGTGCTTCATCAGGTGTATTGACCATATGGTTGGCTGTTATAGCCAGCCTTGAATAAAAAAACTCCCGAAAAGTGGGCTCAAGTTCCACTTCATCCATTGCATCACTCATGCAACTAAGCCAAGCTTTTGCTCGAAGAGGAGTGATTTCATGGGGTAAGTGCCGTGCCCGCATCATGGGATGGCCATGCTCTTGTGAATATATTGGAGGACCCCCTAGGAATTGTGTTAAAAATTGTTTTTGTCTTCTGGCAACTTCCGTTAAGTCTTCAGGAAATATGGGAATCAAGTCGGGATGATTTCCAACCCGGCGATAAAAGGCATCCACAAGGGAGGAAAGCTTTTCTTCCCCGATTGCGTCATACGGCATCAATCGTTTTTCAACCATATGAATCGCTCCTTTTTCTAAAATAGTATGTACATTGTATCAACGGCGTAAAAATAACACAAATAAATAGCATTTTGGTGAAAAAGGGGGATTGACACAATAAAAAAACCCTGTTATATAAAACAGGGTTTTTTGATGAATATATCGAAATCAATCTATTTCGGGGTTTGTTCTATGCGAAATAGGTGTCTGTCACTTTTCGAACATAGTTTTGAGTCTCTTTAAATGGGGGAATCCCACCAAACTTGTCCACATTTCCCGGCCCGGCATTATAAGCAGCTAGTGCCAGCTTTACGTTCCCTTTATATTTATCAAGCATGCTTCGTAAATATTTAGCACCGCCCATGACATTTTGCTCCGGATCCATGATGTCCGTCACCCCTAGCCCGCGTGCAGTAGAAGGCATTAATTGCATTAATCCGGCCGCACCAGCGCGGCTTACCGCACGTGCATTGAAATTGGATTCATGTCGGATGACTGCTTTAATTAATTTGGAAGGAAGGTTATATGTATCCGCAGCCCGCTGGATGATACTTTCGATGGCTGAACCATGTTTTTGATTAACTGCATGTTCATTATATAAGTTTGCAGATTTCCCGGACTCTGCCAGCCCATGGATATAATACCCGCTACTTTGGAATACCTGGCCGAGCTTATTCAAATCGTTTGGCGTCTGACCAAGTGAACCGGCAGACGTCTGTGATTGAATATATTCCTGAAGTAAACCCGCAAACGATGAAGCTGGAGTACTGGAATTGGATGGTTGTCCGTTAAAATTTTGCAAGGATTGCCATTCAAGCAATGCCTTGATCTGCCCCAGTGAATTCAACGCTATCCCTCTTTCTTGGCATCAAAAAACCTTTTTATTTTATTATCGGCTTTTATGAATGGGATGTTTAGTTCGTGAAAAAGCCGGTAAAAATCACTTTCCCCTTGTGATAAATAGTGTTCATCTACTTCAAACTCAACTTCGAAATCTTCTTTTCCTAGATATTTACTGTGGTCAAACATTAGCTGCCCGTGTTTAAAAGGAATTTCTGCCCGATCCGTTTGCAGCAGGCCTTTATAATCCAAGGAGGCAGGCGATATATCCATTAACAGCAATTCATCCCTAACTTCTCCAGGCGGAAAAGTCTTCTCTTTGAGCAATGCCTGGGCCTGGTCGAAGGAAATGGATTGATTTACTTCAAGCACGCCTACTTCTACTGCTTTCTTGAAGGTAAGTTCAAAGCCGTTATTCACTTCCCTAATCCGAAGAGCCGATTTTCTTTTTCCAAGGGAGAGGTCCTCCGTATCAAAATAATGATTTTTTTGAGTGATGAACTTTTTTTCACTTACTTGAAAAAAATGCAAAATCTTATTGAAGTTCTCTTTGCTCACCATGTTTTTAAATTCTATTTCAATGTTTCTTCCCAATACCGCTCGTCCTTTCTGAATGAATAAGAACGCATGAAAATCCAAAAAAATTTATTCAAATGAAGATGGGAGTTGGCTAGCTACGACGTACAGGACGTCCTAGTGCCCCCAACGCCCACGAAGTGTTAGTGTAAACGAAGCGACAGGACAAGGAAAGCTTTGGCAGCGTTACTTCGGACGAAAGAAAAGCGTTAGCTTTTTCAAGGATGTTGCGCCCTGAGCCTGCCGAAGCCATAGGGATGTGGCGGTCCGAGGTGGACTGGCGCCATCTGCACAAACTGAGAGGAAGCATATTCAGGATGAATGTGCTTCTGTGGCTGAGATTGTTCGAGGGAGCTATGTTTGTCTCGTCGCAAAGCTGCATGAAGCCTATTCAAAGAAGCATCTTTGGTGGCTGAAGAAACTCCCTCATCAAAATCTCCTTGTGCTTATCGCCTAATGCTGCACGCCTTGAGTTTTCTTATTTATATTTTATTATCGCCTTTTTCAACTGATAGTTCAATGTATGAACTGGAACTTTGTGCTAAAATGAGTTCGTAATATATAAATAGGATTTTTTATAAGACCATGGGTTAGAAGCAAGAGTCATGAGGTGAGTAATATTATGAATCATTGGGATCAATTTTTAGCGCCATATAAACAGGCAGTGGAAGAGTTGAAAATAAAGTTGAAAGGGATGAGAGGGCAATTTGCGGAAGAACATGTCCACTCACCGATAGAATTTGTGACAGGACGTGTAAAACCGGTTGCAAGCATTCTCGTAAAAGCCAACTTAAAGAACATTCCATTAGATAAATTAGAAACGGAAATCCAGGATATTGCTGGGCTTAGAATGATGTGCCAATTCGTTGATGATATTAAGACAGTTGTACAGCTTCTAAGGAAAAGAAATGATTTTCGTATTGTGGAAGAGAGAAACTACATTTCTCATAAAAAGCCAAGCGGATACCGTTCTTATCACGTGGTTATCGAGTATCCGGTGCAAACGATTCATGGCGAAAAGAAAATCCTGGCCGAAATTCAAATCCGAACACTCGCAATGAATTTTTGGGCAACAATCGAGCATTCACTTAATTACAAGTATCAAGGACAAATACCAGAAGAAATCAAAGCTCGGCTTCATGCTGCTGCCGAGGCTGCCTTCAGGCTTGATGAACAAATGTCGCAGATCAAGGATGAAATCCAAGAGGCACAAGTTTATTTCACAAAAAATAGAGAAGCATATGAACTGCCCGATGGGAAATAATTACTGCTGACGGGAAAGGATGGACGCAATGAGATTTGCTGTACTTTCAAAAGGAGATTCAACATCAAACTCCTTGATGCAAAGAATCATCACTTATTTACAAGATTTCGAACTGATTTATGATGAAAAGGAACCCGATATTGTCATTTCTGTCGGTGGAGATGGAACGCTACTTTATGCATTTCACCGGTACAGCTCAAGATTGGATAAGGTTGCATTTGTAGGGGTCCACACAGGGCATCTTGGGTTTTATGCCGACTGGCTCCCTGATGAAATCGAAAAGCTTGTGATTGCCATTGCAAAAACACCTTATCAAGTCGTTGAATATCCACTGCTTGAGGTGATCATTCGTTATCGCCACGGCGGTAAAGAGACGAAGTATCTTGGTATGAATGAATCAACTGTCAAAAGCACTGTCGGAACGCTCGTCATGGATGTGGAAATAAGAGGCGAGCATTTTGAACGCTTCCGGGGTGACGGTCTTTGTGTTTCTACGCCATCCGGAAGTACGGCCTACAATAAAGCGTTGGGCGGAGCCATTATCCATCCTGCCATCCAGTCGATTCAACTGGCTGAAATGGCCTCCATCAATAACCGGGTATTCCGAACAGTCGGTTCCCCGCTCATTTTGCCTGCCCATCATACGCTTATGCTTAAACCAGTTTATGTGCATGATTTTAATGTTACAATCGATCATCTAAGTGTAATGCATCGTGATGTTAAATCAATCCAATTCCGGGTAGCAGATGAAAAAGTTCGGTTCGCACGCTTCAGGCCGTTTCCATTTTGGAAAAGGGTCCACGATTCATTCATTTCGGATGAAGGATAAAACTGATATGTCAAATTTTATGCTGGAGTGGGTTGTGTCACAAAAACAGGCAGGAAAAGATATCAAAACATTTTTAGCAGAAGAGCATATTTCCAAAAGAGCCTTGACGGATATTAAATTTACCGGAGGGTTTATAGGTGTTAATGGACAAGAACAGAACGTCCGTTATTTCCTAGAAGAGGGCGATAGGCTGAAAGTTGTTTTTCCGCCTGAACCTGTCAATCTAACCCTTGAAAAAGAAAATATCCCCCTTGATGTTATCTACGAAGACCGGGATATTTTGGTTATAAATAAACGGCCTTATATGAGCACAATCCCGTCAAGGGAACACCCGGCGGGCAGTGTGGCAAATGCCTTGGCCCATTATTATGAGGACAGGATGGCAATTAGAGCTGCAGTTCATATAGTAACTAGATTGGACAGAAATACTTCTGGGCTGTTATTAGTTGCAAAGCATCGCCACGCACATCATTTATTCGGGATTCAGCAGGCTAAATCAACAATTCACAGGGCATATGAGGCGATAGCTTCGGGTGTTTTTCAGAGAAAAACGGAAGTCGTTGATGCGCCTATCGGGAGAAAACAGACAAGTATTATCGAAAGGGAAGTCAGGCAAGACGGAAAAAGAGCTGTTACAGTTTATGAAGTGAAAAAACAGTTGAATGAGGCTGCTCATCTAAAACTGAAGTTGGAAACGGGAAGGACGCACCAAATCAGAGTTCACCTCGCATATCTTGGGCACCCTTTATTAGGTGATGAATTGTACGGGGGGCCAACAGAGCGTTTCAGTCGGCAAGCATTGCATTGCTGCGAACTCTCTTTTTACCATCCCTTGGAAAAAAGAGAGATGTATTTTAGTGCCCCGCTTCCCGATGATATGCAGAAGTTATTAAAGGAATTGGAATACCCTCCAAAAAGTTGAGGTAGCCACGGATGCACGGACATATCAGCCGATGATTGGAGATGCTGCGGGTGAACAGGAATACGCGCGGATAAGCGGATTGATGGAGTTACCCTCAGATAAGCGAAAATCCCCGCGTATGAGCGTAAAATCCCCGCAGATAAGCGAAAAATTCTCACGTGGGCCGCTATCGGGCCTAAGAAAAATAACCGAATTTTTCAGAGATATATGGCATGGAAGATGGGACAGAAACAGTTTCAATTTCGGGATAACGAAATGCTGTCAGTTTACCTCCAAAAACGCAGCCTGTATCAATATTGATTGTCTTTCCGACGGTTCGGGGTTTATGCACGGGAGTGTGTCCATATACGATAAAAGGCTTGCCGTGATATTTCTTTGCCCAGTCCCGTCTGACCGGCCTGCCATCCGGATGGAATTCTCCTGTAATATCCCCATAAAGCACAAAAGTCTTTACACTTTTATTAACTTTTCCGATGTAGTCTTCCCTGATGCCCGCATGGGCGATAACAAGATTACCTTCGTCGAGGCTTTGATAAAGTGGACTGTCTTCATATAACTCCATGAACAATCTTTTATAATGGTTTGCTTCTTTTTGTGAGAGGTTGTCCAGTTCGGCTACAGTTGTTTCCAACCCATGCGCAATTTGGACTTTTCTGCCGAGAAAATAACGATAAAGTTTATTGCAATGGTTGCCGGGGACATAATAACCTCCATGATGCTTCCAAAGTGTCCAGACGGCTTTTATGACCTTTAATGAATGCGGTCCCCTGTCTGTCAGATCGCCAACAAATCCGAGGACTCTTCCTTCCGGATGGATGGGCACCCCGCTTTCCCAAGAATAGCCGAGCTCCCGTGTCAGGCTTTCAAATTCCGAAAAACAGCCATGAATATCACCAATGATGTCTATATTCAATGTAATCACCTGTTTCTTTCAGTTTTTAGGTTTTCTTATTTTTTGTGAGGAAATTATAGATTTACAAACCTGTAGATGACTTTATTGTCGCTCGTCCAGCTTTGACACACAGGATGTGTCAGTGCCACCGACGTACAGGAAGTACCAGTGTTGTTTACCCGCACTGGTCAACGTGCTTGGGCTCTTTGAATAAAAGGACTCCTTGTTATTATTGTATTCATCGGTTACATTTCATTCAAATATAGTCATGACCTTTTATAACGACAACCTTGTTAAGATTTGTTAGGATTAGAAGGACAGGCGGAGAGGAGGCGCAGAGTGATGGTTGAAATCAATCAGGAAGAACAGGAGCAGTTGAATGAAGAACTGCTGATAGAAACATTGAATAGTGAGAACATTATAGGGTTTCGGGAAGAATTTTTATATTTACATCCATACGACCAGGCGAAATTTTTTACAAAGATTGCTCAAGAAGAGCGGTTGAGGATATATCGATTTTTATCACCAAAAGAAGTATCCGACTTTTTCGAGGTTTTAGAAATTGATGACGATGAATATAAAGATATATTGGCTGAGATGGAACCCCAATATGTTGCAGATATGCTGTCACACATGTTTACGGATAATGCTGTTGACGTACTGAATATGCTGGATAAGCTACAGGCTGCCAGCTATTTGACGATTATGAACAAGGAAAGTGCCCAGGAGATCAAAGACCTTCTTCATTATGAAGAGTCGACAGCTGGAAGTATTATGACCACGGAGTATATTGCTATTTCGGCCAATCAGACGGTCCGCTCCGCCATGCATATTTTGAAAAATGAAGCACCAACTGCAGAAACTATCTATTACGTATTTGTGATTGATGATGACAGGCGGCTTGTCGGAGTTATTTCTCTGCGTGACCTAATTATCACCAACGATGATACGATGATTTCAGAGATTATGTCTTCACGTGTTGTGTCCATTACCGTAGATGCGGACCAAGAAGATGCAGCGAAGCAAATGCGTGATTATGACCTGTTGGCATTGCCGGTCGTGGATTTCCAGAATCATTTATTAGGTATCATAACTGTAGATGATATCATCGATGTCATTGATGAAGAGGCTTCAGATGACTACTCGAAACTTGCAGCTGTAATGGATGTGGATACGATTGACAAAAATCCGTTTTCCGCAGCAAAAAAACGTCTTCCCTGGTTGATCATATTGCTGTTTTTGGGGATGTTTACGGCCAGCCTGATTGGAAGGTTTGAAAACACATTAAATCAGGTATCTATATTAGCAGTATTCATTCCACTGATTGCCGGTATGGCAGGAAATACTGGCACCCAGGCACTTGCGGTGGCTGTTAGGGGGATTGCGACAGGTGAGTTAGAAGAGGAAAGCAGATGGAAATTGGTCATAAGAGAAGGCGGAACAGGGCTCATCACTGGTTCCATTTGCGGATTGCTGGTAGTCATCATTGTGTTTTTATGGAAAGGTGAACTGTTCCTTGGGTTTCTCGTGGGTGTTTCCATACTGGCATCCCTTTTCGTCGCAACACTGGCAGGAACTCTCGTGCCACTTTTAATGCATAAGTTGAAAATTGACCCGGCAGTCGCTTCTGGACCTTTCATTACTACGATGAATGACTTGACATCCATATTGATTTACTTTGGCTTGGCGACATTGTTTATGAGCTATCTAATTCATTAGTGAGCGAATGCGGAAGCGCCTGCTCGGTGCTAACCGCTTCGAGCTCATAACATCTGTTTATCGAATGACACTTCCTGTTTGCCGGCAGGCCTCAAAGCAGACGTCCCTGAAAAAGTTAAGGCTGTTTATACAGCTGAGCTTTCCTTGTCCTGCGGTTATTAAGCTGTTTTGTTAAAAATCTGATTAAATAATTGTTGCGAATTAATGTCTACTCCGACGGACAGGAGGCCAGGCGCCATGGACTCGAGGCCACAGACCACGAGGAAGCTTGTTCAAGATGTTTATACTCCTGCGTCATAACTTTTTCGAGAAAGCCTTGCTCAGCTCATCGCAAAGCTGCATGAAGCATATTCAAAGAAGTTTCTCACGATGTAAAAGTAGCTTTGCTGTAGCGGCTGAAAAGCTCGCTCTTCAAAATCTTGAGTGTCTCCTAAGGCTGTGTACCTGACGCATAATAAAACGGAGGAAGAAGCATATGGAAACTGAATCATCCTTACTTTCCCTTGTTATTGTATTACTAGTTGCCTTTTTTACACCGCTTCTTCTTCACCGTTTTCGTCTTTTTTTTATCCCGGTTGTAGTAGCGGAAATTATTATGGGCCTGATTATCGGTAAAAGTGGATTCAATTTAATCCATCATGATGCGTGGCTTGATACGCTGTCAACTCTCGGCTTTATTTTTTTAATGTTCCTCAGTGGTGTAGAAATTGACTTTTCCGCTTTTAGCGGAAAGCAGAAAAAGGCGACGCTTCCAAATGGCAGATTGGAACCGAATCGGTTAGCCGTTTCTACTCTTATTTTTACTGGGATTCTTCTATTATCATTTTTACTCTCTTATCTCTTCGTACTTGCAGGGTTCATTCAAAACCTGATGTTGATGACTCTGATCATTTCGACTATATCACTTGGTGTAGTTGTCCCGACTTTGAAGGAAGCAGATCTAATGAAGACGGGCATTGGTCAGATTATTCTTCTGGTAGCCGTTATCGCAGATCTTGTAACCATGATTCTTCTCTCGGTCTTCGTATCCCTGTCAGGTGACGGCGGCGGACAAATGTGGCTACTGCTTGTTCTGTTTGCAACAGGAGTGGTTTTTTATTTTATTGGCGTCCGTTTTAAAAACGGAAATTTCTTTGCACGCTTATCGACGGGGACTGTACAGATCGGTACCCGGGCAATTTTCACTTTAATTATTGTTCTTGTCGCATTATCTGAATCTGTTGGTGCGGAAAATATTTTAGGAGCATTCATTGCCGGGGCTCTCGTTTCACTGCTCAATCCGAATCAAGGCATGATCCGGCAGTTGGACTCGTTTGGTTACGGATTTTTGATACCTATATTTTTTGTCATGGTGGGCGTAGATCTGGACTTATGGTCGCTGCTAAGCAATAAAAATATGCTGTTATTGATCCCACTTTTGATTATTGCATTATTCATATCCAAGTTTTTCCCGGTACTTATCCTAAAGCGCTGGTATGATACGAAAACGGTGATTGCATCCGCATTTCTATTGACTTCCACTTTGTCGCTTGTAATTGCAGCTGCCAAAATTGCAGAGAGAATCAATGTGATTTCAGCCGAAATGAGCGGCACATTAATTCTTGTAGCTGTTATCTCATGTATTTTAACCCCAATCATGTTCAAAAAGTGGTTTCCGAAAGAAAATGCAGAGAAAAGGAAAATCCGGGTTGTCTTTATTGGTGCAAACCAAATGTCCCTTACTGTTTCCAAGGAGCTGAGCGGTTCACAATATGAGACCTCGCTTGTTCACAAGAAAATTGAAAAAGCTGATTCACAGACAGCCGATTCCGCTTTTGACATCCAAGAAGTTGAAGGGTATGATCATGAGTTTTTAGAAAAAGAAGAGGTGTTCGATGCAGATATCCTTTTCATCTCAACAGGAGACGAGGAACTGAATTCAACGCTTGCTGTAGCTGCCAAAGAGCGAAAGGTTGAGCGGGTCATTGCACGGATTGAAAGTCCTGATCTTGCAAAAGCCCTGACAGAACAGGATGTTGAAGTTTTTTCAACTTTACTTGCAACAACAGCATTGATGAAAGCATTGATAGAGTCACCTAATATTGCAAACATCATGACGAGTGAGGAGACAGCACTGCACGAAATCCGGATGATGAATCCTGAATACGATCAGATGACGCTCCGTACGTTTCCTTTTACAGGCGATGTTATTATCGTTAGGATATTTAGAGGAAAAGATTCCATTGTACCTCACGGAGATACGGAACTGCTGATCAATGACCGATTGATTGTAACAGGATCAACGGAATATGTAGAAGAATTGACAAGGGAACTTCAATATTAGAAATAATATTTGAGAGAATCTAGTTTACAAACTAAAAAGCAGTCGTGTATGATTAGTACTAGGTGCTAATAACTTGTAACAAGAAAAACGCAAGTGCTCGTCTAGCGAAGTGTGCTAGTCGCTGAGCGCTGGAGTTAGACAAGAAAATTATCCATGTTGTAGAATTTTATAATTTCCTGTTCAAGAAAAATTTTTAAAGGAGGAATTATTATGCTTTCTTTGGATGGAAAAACCTTTGTGGTTATGGGTGTAGCAAATAAACGAAGCATCGCATGGGGTATCGCGAGGTCTTTACATAAAGCAGGAGCCAAACTTATTTTTACATATGCGGGTGAGAGGCTCGAGAAAAATGTCCGTGAATTGGCGGATACCCTCGAAGGGGAAAAATCATTGGTTCTTCCCTGCGATGTGACAATTGACGAGGACATTGAAGCTTGTTTCAGCAAGATCAAAGAAGAGGCAGGACCGATTCATGGAATCGCACACTGTATTGCATTTGCAAACAGAGAGGAACTAGATGGG
Organism: Siminovitchia acidinfaciens; assembly: GCF_003605385.1. Classification (GTDB taxonomy): domain Bacteria; phylum Bacillota; class Bacilli; order Bacillales; family Bacillaceae_C; genus Siminovitchia; species Siminovitchia acidinfaciens. The sequence continues at coordinate 184,242 of NZ_QYTV02000003.1, forward strand.
GATTATTTGAACGTAACACGGGAAGGTTTCCTTTTGGCTCATAATATCAGTGCATATTCTTTATCCGCTGTTGCAAAAGCAGTTCAAAAGCTTAATGCAATGCCAGAAGGCGGAAGCATCGTTACGATGACATATCTTGGCGGAGAGCGTGTAGTGACGAATTATAATGTGATGGGTGTTGCAAAGGCGTCGCTTGATGCAAGTGTCATGTACCTGGCAAGCGATCTCGGCAAACACGGAATCCGTGTAAATTCAATTTCTGCAGGGCCTATCCGTACATTATCTGCCAAAGGAATCAGCGATTTTAACAGCATCTTAAAAGAAATCGAAGAAAAAGCTCCGTTACGCAGAACAACGACACCAGAAGAAGTGGGAGATACTGCAGTATTCTTATTCAGCGACCTATCGCGCGGAATTACAGGGGAAAACATTCACGTTGACTCCGGTTACCATATCATGGGGAGCTAAGTAAAGTAGTCTGTCGGGTATCGCCTGCAGCCATGAAAAAAGTGCTCTAAGTGGCGCTCAATCCTGACTCTAAGTGCAATAGAAGAAGGCTTGGACTACAAAGTTGATTATTAGTCACCAGCGTAATTCATGTTCGAATTAAGAACTCAATAAATAAAAAATATTATATAATCAAAGAACTGCTGCTTATGCGGCAGTTTTTTTATTTTATAATAAACGTCCGAGAGGGGGGGGGCATACATATAATATGAAAGTTTCAGCGATGGAGGGGTGCGCCCTATGGAAAAAAAAGAGAAGTCTAATTCAAAAAAGCCTTTATTATATATCGCTCAGCCTAATTTTCAGGAACCGAAATACCAAATGCAAAACGAATACAACACAAATACAGACAAACCGGCTGCATCACACAGGAGAGAAAGAGTTGCGCCTGTTGAGCAGTCAAATGTAAAAAAAGGAAGTTCCAATTTCAATGAAGAGGAAGAGTTTATTTTTCAGTCCGAGGAAAAACAGACTGAAGAAATTCAAGTGGAAAAACAAGCTCCAATTTCGGCGGCGGATTATTTTAGGCATCATACACATTATAGCGAGCCTACCAGAGGCAGGCTTACCCCTGTCAAATCGTTTGTCGCTATGACAATTGAGGAGAAGCTACATCATTTATCCACAAAATCTCAATTTTACAGCTGCACATTTACTACGGCGGCAAATAGGGTATTTGGGAAGCTGCATGCTGTCCAAGAGGATGCCATTGTTGTAAAGACAGAATCGGGGGAATACTTTACGATTGAAAAAAAAGATCTTAAAGCCATCCGTATTAATGGATAAGTTAGAAGTTACAGCGTTGACAATGGTTTAAACGCCTCATATGTAAAAAGACGGAAATGGCAGTTTCCATTTCCGTCTCTGAGTATTAGTCGTCGCATATATCTAAATCAACATCTGCAATACATTGAACAGCACAGAAGCAGTGAAGATCAACAGTCACACAGCTGTTGCTGCGACCCCAGTCTCTTACTTCGCAAAGTTCGGCAAAGTTGATTTTTCCATGTTGATCCAGGATATCAACAACAGTTTTTCCATCCTTTTTCAGAGGAACAAGAACTCTCAATGTAGCACAGCAATTATCAAAAATTTCTTCCACCCGGAAAAAGACAGATACACATTTACCCATATGCCCTCTGAAAAGCGCCTTGAACAACTCACCATTTTTAAGAGTCAATGTAAATACTCGAGTATCGGCATGCCTGCGTCCACGAACACCCAAATCTCCCAACGGTTCAACAAAGCAGTTTGATGTGCACGGCTCGCACTCTTCTTCTGCCATATCTTGAATATCTTTAATTGCCCTAACTACTTGACAAACGCAATTTAAATTACAACCGCCACGGCAACCGCTACTGCTACTGCTACTGCTTTCATGATGATGATGATGATGAGAGGGCTGTACCGTGAAGGATGATTCCATTTCTTCGAAGCTCATCTTCAAATTCCTCCTTATATAGGTCATTTACATTAATAACATATTAATCAATGGGTAAATGGGTAACGGACAAACGCCTGTTTTGCATAAAATAGGCAATTGAAGGAGTTGAGGCAATGGAAATGTCATGGTTTGAATTTCTTTTATTCAGCGTCGCCGTATTTCGGCTGACGCGGCTTTTTGTCTTTGATACCATCACTGAATGGTTAAGAAGGCCGTTCATGGATGAACGCGAGGAGAAGAATGCTGAGGGAGAAGCAGAGGTTTATTATGTTCCAAAAGAAAAAGGAGTTCGAGGATGGATCGGTGCCCTTATCAGTTGCTATTGGTGTACTGGTGTATGGGTATCAATCGCTTTATTCCTCATGCGTATCTACCTCCCCGGTTTTTATAAACCAGTTGTTCTAGTGTTTGCAATAGCTGGCATTGCTGCCATATTAGAAACATGGGTACAGTCAAAAAAAATGTGGTAATTTGGGATTTTGGGAAAACGAATGCGAAAGAATCTCATAAAATATATTAGGTGCGAATGCATCTAAAACAAATGTAGGAAGTGAGACATTTGGAAAAAAACTCTAGTGGAAAAAAAACAAGTATGTACAACAGGACGAATTATAAAAAGAGGAGAAGAGGCTGCGGGTGTGGTGCACCGGTTAAAAGGCCAAAAGCATACTAATGGGCAGGATTTTCAGTTGAATGGAGTTATTTATAATAAGCAGGGAAATTCAAAAGATGAATTTCCCTGCTTATTTTTAAAGGGTTAAGAAATACAAAGTTAGACTCATTATTGTCGGGTCACAAGCCACAAGGAAGTTTTTTCAGGATGAATATTCTCCCCCGGCACAGCCAGTTCGAGGAAGCGCATAGTTCTCTTGTCGGTCTGAAGCAAATTCGGTGATGTTTCTCACGAAATGATTTAAATCGGCCTTTTATGGGGTGCCTGAAAAATTCCCCCATAAAAATTTTGCTTGTATTTGTCTCCTAAGGCTGCGGGTGCCTAGAGATTTTTTATATGAAGACCATAGTGTTTAATGTAAGTTACACATTTCTGTTCATAATTTGCAAGGAATGGTGAAAAATAAAATTACCATTCTTCAAAGCGGAGGTTGACATGCTTAGCAAATCAATAATAATGACCGTCATTGTACTAATGCTGTCCGCATGTGCCTATGATGACGGAAAGGAGCACAACGAAAGTGATTCGGCCTTGTTAAAAACGACGAGTCCGCCGCCTATAGAACTTAAGCAAAGGGAAGAGAAAAAGTCAGTCGCTTATCAAGTCAGGGAGGAAGTTTCGAAAATAGATGAAATTTATGATGTGGCAGTAATTGAAGGAGATAAGAAAATCATCGTGGCATATAAGGTGAAACATTTAAAAAGATTTAAAATGAAAAAAATCGAAAAAGAGCTTACGGAAAGATTAAATAAAGAATATCCTGACGACAAGTTTATCGTTTCCAGCGATTATAAAATTTTTTTAGAGGCCATTAGGTTGAAAGAAGACTTGGACGAAGATAATTTATCAAATGATGAAGCTGCGAAGCGGTTTAAGAAAATTGTCCGTTTAAAAGAAGAGATGACATAGGAGAGAAGCAGATGTCCAGCAAAAATAAGAATAAAACCCCGGAACAAATACAATACGAACAGCTGCAGAAAAAACATGAAACGGAGAGGCCCATCTTAAAAAACTGCATAAGGGCTTTTTTAGTGGGTGGAACGATATGCGTTATCGGCCAAGCAATCACATATGTTTATATTTACTATTTCAATTTTACTGAGCAGACAGCAGGTAACCCAACGGTGGCTACAATGGTTTTTCTTGCTATGCTTTTGACAGGATTTGGGGTTTATGACCGACTTGGCCAATTTGCCGGGGCGGGGAGCGCAGTTCCGGTCACGGGTTTTGGAAATGCAGTCATTTCATCAGCGATTGAGCACAGAAGTGAAGGCTTAGTAACAGGTGTAGGCGGAAATATGTTTAAGTTAGCAGGATCCGTAATTATGTTCGGTGTTTTTTCCGCTTTTCTTGTGGCCCTGATTAAAACAGTTTTATTCAAGTGGGGAGGATTATAATGCTTGTTGGCAGTCAAACGTGGGTCTTTGATCGGCAACCGGCCATTCTATCTACGGGGGTGGTTGGCGGCCCATTTGAAAAGGACGGACGGCTTACTAATGATTTTGATAAATTCCATGTAGATCTTTGGATGGGGAAAGATTCATATGAGAAGGCGCAAACTGTCTTGCTTGAAGATGCCGTTGATATAGCACTTAGAAAAAAAGCGCTAAAAGGTGAAGACATTCAATTCTTTTTGGCAGGTGATTTGATAAATCAAATTACACCGACCACTTTTGCCGCAAGAACTAATCAAATCCCTTATCTTGGATTGTTCAGTGCCTGTGCCATTTCCACTGAGGGTTTGGGGTTGGCTGCGATGATCATCAATAATGGCGGGGCAGAGTACATACTTGCCGGAGCTTCCAGCCATAATGCCTCGGCAGAGCGTCAATTCCGCTATCCGACAGAATATGGAGGACAGAAGCCGCCAACTGCACAATGGACGGTAACAGGAGCGGGTGTGGCTCTTGTTGGATCGGGAAACTTAGTCGATTCCCCGCATCCGAGAATTACGTCCGCCACTATTGGAAAAGTGATAGACATGGGGTTGACCGATCCGTTTAATATGGGAGGAGCTATGGCTCCTGCTGCAGTTGATACAATTCAAAGACACCTGTTTGATCTGGACTTAGATCCGTCCCACTATGATCTGATTGTCACCGGGGATCTGGCCGAAGTGGGTAGGAATGTCGCTTTGGATTTGTTCGGGCAAAAAGGTGTATCAATTGAAGAAACTCAGTTCCAGGATTGCGGCCTTCTTATATATAAAAAGGAGCAGGATGTTTTCGCGGGGGCCAGCGGTCCTGCCTGTTCAGCAGTTGTTATGTACGGCCATTTGCTAAACGAGATGAAATCGGGAAAATATAAAAGGATCTTGTTTGTCGCGACAGGCTCCCTTTTATCGCCGCTTTCATTCCAACAAAAAGAGTCTATCCCTTGCATCGCTCACGCAGTTGCCATCGAATATATTTAAAAGGAGGGTTTTCATGCTCGCCATGTTTTTCTGGGCGTTTGTCATTGGCGGCGCCATATGTGTGATCGGGCAGCTCATGTTTGATGCTGCCAAGCTTACACCGGCCCATACATTAAGTGCAATGGTTGTGTTTGGTGCAATACTTGCGGGATTTGGCCTATATGACCCGCTGATTGATTTTGCCGGAGCCGGAGCAACCATTCCGATTACGAGTTTCGGAAATTCGCTGGTACATGGAGCGATGCTGGAGGCCGATAAGCATGGTCTTGTCGGTGTAATGACAGGAATGTTCGAAGTCACATCTTCGGGTATCTCGGCCGCCATTGTGTTCGGATTTCTCGGAGCTCTGATATTCAAACCCAAGGGTTAAATGGTGATCGCTTATAGTAAAATATCTAGAGCCGGAAGGGTTATTTGCTTATTCCGGCTTTTTTGGCACTCTTTACCTCACCAAAAATAGCTTCCTTCATAATATATAAAAGATGAAAAGGAGGCTATTTTAAATAATGGATAATCAATTTTTTAAGAATATTGAAAGTAAGACTGGCGTTAATATGAACGAAGTACTTAAACTTGCGAATTCGTTGCAGAATGCAAATTTTAAGGACGAAAAAACTGTCCGTCGTGTGATCAGGGAAGTCGCAAGGATTGCAAATCGTCCAGTATCAAAGGAAATGGAAGACAAGATGGTGCATACAATCACAAAGGAAGGCAACAAATTGGATATGGGCACCATCGCGAACATGATGAACAAAAAATAGGGCGGAGGGCTTGCATTGGCTGCAAGTCCTTTTTTGTTTGATTGAATTGCGAAGGGGGCGATAACAATGTTGGGCTTGTCGGAAGCCCTGGAACAACGAAGGACTTTTTGAATTTAAGGAATAACCTTTAAAATCTATAATCACCCTATTACTACTAAAAATAGTATATCTGAGGATAATTTTACTTAAGAAAATTGAATTTTCAGGTTTAAAAGTTTGTTATCGGGGTAAATAATATTAATTATTGAATAAGGAGGTGCAGGTCATAATGGGTTATATCGCACCAATCCGAATGCTAGAGTACTCCGAGTACCAAAAAAGAGTACAGGAAAAGTCAAAAAACCATGACCCCATGCCTGTTAATTTCACACCTCGAATCAGACTTCAGTCAAAACTATATTGGGGAACAAACAGAGAGGGCATTCCACTCAAACTTAAAGAAAAGAAGCAATACGGTAGTCCGAAATCATCCGTTATTGATAAAAAGCTTCCTGAAGAAACAGGAAAAGGCCGTTATATAAACGAATATGTATAACAGTAATGCTTGGAAGGAATGTTTAAATGGAATTTAGAAAAATAACGGAACGCTGTCATTACTTCAGCGGCGCAGTCAACATCGGCTACATTCATAAAGAAGGACAGGGCTTGCTGGTTGATTCAGGCATCGATAAAGGCACGGCAAAAAAAGTTTGGAGAACATTGACAGACAATCATCTCCCTTTAGATCACGTCATCCTTACTCATGCTCATACCGATCATTATGGCGGTGCTTCCTATTTGCAGAAAGAGCTGCCAGTAAAATTGCATGCACCGAGGCTTGAAGCGGCGATAATGGGGAACCCGGTTCTTGAACCAATCTATTTATGGAACGGTGCCATGCCGATCAAGCAATTGAGGAATAAATTTTTGGAGGGAGAGCCGGTGAGCATTGATGGTTACATTTATGAAGGGAAACAGAGTTTGGGTCCTTTCAACTTTGAGGCTGTTTGTTTGCCGGGGCACAGCTACGGCCAAGTAGGAATTATAATTGATGAGATCTTATATGCCGCCGATAGTTATTTCGGGACAGACATCCTTGCAAAACACAAAGTCCCCTTTATTGTTGATGCTGATGCAACAATCAATTCGCTGAAAAAACTAAGCGGACTAACTTTCAAAGGAGCACTCCCCGGGCACGGTGAATACGAGATAAATATAGAAAAAACAATACAAAAAAATATTGATTGCCATTCGAACATCAAACAGTTCTTGTCTGAAGCCATCAATGCTTCTCCTGATGGAACTTCATTGAATGAACTCTTGATTGAGATGTTTGAAAACTTTGGATTAAATGCGCGTGAAATCGGCCAGTGGCTCTTATTTAGGACCTCTTTTACCGCATACATATCCAGCCTTATAGAAAGTGGAGAGGTGATCATATCCATAAACAAGCATACGCCATGGCTAAAAGGAAATCCCCTTAAAATTTCGAAATGAAATCTTAAGGGGATTTTTTATTCAATCTTTTTAATCATTTTACGATGCGGAATGCCCGCGTCAAGAAACTCATCGGACACAACGGAATATCCAAGTTTTTCATAAAACGGGACAGCATATGACTGCGAGTTCAAAACAAGCTCTTTTACTGGAAGGCTTTTCGCATACTCCTCAATATCCACCATGATTTGAATACCCGCACCTTTTCCCCGATATTCCGGGAGAATACAGATCCTTTCCACTTTCCCCTTGCCATCAAGAATCCGGAATCTGCCTGCACCTGCCGGCTTTTCCTCATCATAAAGCACGAAGTGGGCAGAGTTGTCTTCGTGTTCGTCTATTTCAATTTCGATGGGAACCTGCTGTTCCCCGACAAACACTTTTTTGCGTATGTTGAACGCATCTTGCATTTGTTCTTCTGTTCCGGCCTGAATGACTTTCATTTACTGAGGATCCTTTCCAAGGCGAAATGTTTCATAAACGGTCCACGAACCGTTCTCCAATTGATAAACCAGGTGGAATCGGTCAATGACTTCTTCATGCTCAACCCCTAGCATCCTCAATTGGCCATATACATCAGAGTGTTCATCATTTGACAGCTTTTGCCCGATTGTAATATGTGGAACGAAAGGATATTCTGGCTTATCACCCGGCAAGGAAGCATAAAGATCTTCATGCAACTCTTCAAGCTGTTGGGTTTTCTCAGCCTTAAGGTGAATCGTGTTGTTAGTAGGCTGGAAGGAGCTCACCTTTCTGATCCGCAAAGTGAACGGCTCATGAGTCTTTGCTATCGCTTCCATCTTTTCAGTGATGGAGTTGACATCCATATCTGTTTCAAACGCCGCCTTCAAAGTCAAGTGAGGAGGAATCAGCGCATAATGAGGGTCATACCTTTTCCGATAGGAGTTTGCCAAGTCCTGTAACTTTTTAGAGGGGAATATAACAATTCCGTATTTCATCTCTTTATAACCTCCCTATACTCATTAATGTAAATCTTCTATATCTTACTACTATAACATATACTTGACAGCCTTTCCTATAGGACATTGGAAAGAGTTGCTTAACGCGGGAACATAGTTAATAATGTCCGCTTCATATCCGGCTGCCAATATTTCCACGAGTGGCCACCATTGAATTCATCATAAAAGGAATCAAAGCCCATCTCCTGAAAGACTTGGTGCAGTTCCCTATTTGGAGTCAGAAAGTCTTCCACCCGTTCAGGGGAAAATCTGATTTCATCCTCGTCTTTGCCAATCACATGATAGATATCTAATAAATGAGGCTCTTCATGTGACCGCACCGCAGAAATAACTTCATCATTTACGAATGGCGAATGCAAGATCACTTTTCCGAATGTATGAGGATATTGAATGGCTGTCATCAAAGAAACAGTGGCCGCCAAGCTGTCGCCCATCAATGTCCTACACTTTCCAACAGCGCTCGTAGGATATTCTTTTTCCAGCCAAGGGACAAGCTCGTGTGCCAGGAAACGTATGTATGAATTGTTTTTTTCGCCATCCGGGTGGTATTTTTCACGGCGGTCCTTCACATTTTTATATGGAATCCCGACGATGACAAGGTTTTCGATTTTCTCTTTTGCAAGTAGTTCATCTGTAAACCGCGTCAATCTGCCCATCTGAAAGTAATCTTTTCCATCCTGTACTATCAATAAAGAGTATTTATACAGTGGAGAGTATGCGGCGGGCAAATATATCAAAAGTTCTAGTGTCTCATCCAACTCTTTGCTGTGAAATTCCATTTCCGTAATCTTACCTTGAAGCATAATTTTTGGGCCTCCTTCACTGAAAGTTGGTATGCTAGATATTTTAACATAACGGAATTTCAAAGGGGAAAAATCATGTTTCTTATTCAACCAATAGGGTAATGATAGAAAGAGTGAGTGACTTGGCAAGGCCTTTTGATGTATCACTTTAACTGTAAGGAGGCTTTTAAATGACTAGAAAAAAACCTCTTGTCGGAATCGCTTTTATGTTAGTGCTCTCAATGGTGCTGGCCGCCTGCGGCGGAGGCGATAAAGGCAAGAACAACGCTGAAAAAGACGGAAAAGATTATGGAGTAAAATTCATAAGTATTGCAACAGGCGGGACTGGAGGTACATATTATCCTCTTGGAGGAAGCTTTGCCAATCTGATCAAAGATGCAACAGGGATTGAATCCAACGCAGTGACATCCGGTGCATCTGCAGAAAATATGGCTTTGATTAAAAAAGAAGAAGTGGAAGTTGCTTTCACACAAACAGATATTGCAACTTATGCCACTGAAGGAAAAAGAATGTTTAAAGAAAAAGTGGAAAACATGAAAGGATTGGGCACTCTTTATCCTGAAACGATACAAATTGTTACCACGGAGAAATCAGGAATAAAATCGGTAGAAGATTTGAAAGGTAAAACGGTCTCGGTTGGAGAATCAGGCTCCGGAGTAATTGCAAATGCAGAGCAGATTCTTGAAATTTATGGTATGTCCTTCGATGACGTAAAGGCCAGAAACCTTTCTTTTGATGATTCAACAACAGGCATCCAAGACGGTACGATCGATGCCGCTTTTATTACCGCAGGAACACCAACAGGGGCTGTAGAAGGATTGTCGGCAACTGAAAAGGTGGTCATTGTCCCACTTGATGATGATAAAATAAATGCCCTTATTGAAAAATACCCATATTATTCAAAGGAATCAATTAAAAAAGGAACATATAACTCGAAGAGTGATGTGAATACAGTAGCAGTTCAGGCTATGCTTGTTGTCAGATCGGATTTGTCAGATGACCTTGTCTACGAGATGACAAAAGCCATTTATGACAATACGGATAAAATCGGTCATGCAAAAGGTGAGCAAATCAGTGCGGAGAATGCCTTGAAGGGGATGTCCATCGACCTTCACCCAGGAGCTAAAAAATACTTTGATGAAAAGGGCATCTCTGCTGAGAATAAGTAATTATCCCAATGGCAGGAATAGACCGGTTCACTTTCTCGGTCTATTCTTTTCTTTAAAGTTCGATAACAGAATTTTCTCGAGGATTTGTTATATCTAGGGACTAGGTGCTATCGGCTCGAGGGTACATGCTGCAGGGGAGTAAATTCAAAATGAATGTACACCGGTGGCACAGTTTATTCGAGGGAGCTGTGTTTGCCTCGTCGTAAACATCATGAAGCCTATTCAAAGAAGCATCTCACAATGTAATTGAAATCAGTAGCTTTGCTGCGGCGGCAGAAAACCTCCCTTATCAAAATCAATTTGTGCTTGTCGACTAAAGCTGCGCGCCTTACGCTTTTCTTTAACGATTTTCAGGAGAACGATCGGATGCAAATTTTAAAGCTGCTTTTGATTCCTGTTGCAGCCATGATATTACTTGCGGTACCAATTACGGATGCAATAACAATCCAATCTCCGAAGGAGGACAATATCCTTGCATATTTCACGCTTCGAGAGACGGAAAATAGCTTCAAAATTGTATACACTCATTCCATCCATCATTCCGAGGTAAGAGAGTCATACCTGGTGGAAAATAACGGGAGAATCCGCCAAACGGAATTGGAATATGAGGATACAGCAGTAGGCATGCCTTCTAACGCGGAGGAAGGGGAAATCTTTCGTATGAAAGATGGAAAATATCATATTGAAAATATGAACAGAGAGTTTGATTGGATTGATCTAGGCATAGGCCAGGTTAGTGCAAAACATCGTTTAATCGTAAAAGGAAAAGTGACGCCTTTTTCAGCTTTTGCCAAACCAGGGTCTATAGTCAGGATCAAGAAAAGAAAGCTTTCTTTCTGGCAGCAATGGAAAGGAGTGAATGTTGTTGGCCGATAAACATGTGCATGAGACTTTATCAGAAGAAGAACAACAAAAAATATTAGAAAAATATGATCCCGAGTCGGCTACGAGGAAAGTGAAAGGGCCTTTTGGCTGGATTATCTTTTTTGGTTTACTCGCCTTTTCAATTTTTCAATTATATGCGTCCATCACACAGTCGATCCCTCGTCAAATTTTGCTGTCCATTCACCTTGGATTTGCCCTTTCACTCATATTCCTTCTTTTTCCTGCCAGAAGGATGACACGGAAAAAGGATACAGTGGCTTGGTATGATATCATTTTAGCCATCCTTTCAGTCGGTGTCGGGGTTTATTGGCCATTGATGATTGAATCGATAGTCAATCGGGTGGGAATGTTGACCACTATTGATTTAGCAGTCGGAACACTCGCTGTTTTATTGACGCTGGAGGCCACACGAAGGGCCGTGGGACTTCCGATAACAATCATCGCTGCATTATTTATGGCATATGCATATTTCGGCCAATCAATGCCGGGATTCCTGGCACATAGAGGTTTGAACTTTGAAAGTCTTATAAACACGATGTTTTTTACGTCACAAGGAATTCTTGGAACACCATTGTATGTTTCTGCAACATTCATATTCTTATTCCTATTATTTGGGGCATTCCTTGTCAAAACCGGCGTCGGTCAATATTTCAACGATTTGGCGTTGTCAATCGCAGGCCGAAGAATTGGGGGACCGGCAAAGGTAGCTATTTTCTCCAGTGCCCTGCAAGGAACAATTAGCGGAAGTTCCGTTGCGAACGTTGTGACATCAGGTTCATTCACGATCCCAATGATGAAAAAGCTTGGCTATCGGAAGGAATTTGCAGGAGCGGTTGAAGCGGCTGCCTCAACCGGGGGACAGATCATGCCGCCTGTCATGGGTGCAGCAGCATTCCTGATGGTCGAATTCATCGGCATCACTTACTGGGAAATAGCGAAAGCAGCTGCAATTCCGGCAATCCTTTACTTTTCAGGAATATGGATCATGACTCACTTTGAAGCGAAGCGGGTAGGCCTGAAAGGTTTGGCAAAAGAAGAGATGCCCGACAGAAAAGAAGTTCTGGGAAAAATTTATTTATTGATCCCGATTCTTCTGATTATCGTTTTGCTCATGACCGGTGTAAGTGTCATGCGCGCAGCACTTTTATCTATCATCGGTACAATTGTCGTCAGTGCCATCAGGAAAAGTACCCGTATCGGCTTTAAAGACATGGTGGAAGCTCTTGTGGACGGTGCCAGAACAGCTCTTGCTGTAGCAGCAGCCACTGCTTCTGCGGGGATTATCGTTGGAGTTGTTACTAAAACAGGATTGGGTTTGAAGCTTGCCAACGGGTTGGTCGGCCTTGCCAATGAACAGCTGCTATTGACTTTATTCTTTACAATGCTTACTGCTATTGTTTTGGGGATGGGTTCGCCGACAACCGCAAACTATGTCATCACTTCAACAATTGCGGCACCTGCCATTATTTTACTCGGTGTTCCGGCACTATCAGCTCACTTATTCGTTTTTTACTTCGGAATCGTAGCAGATATTACACCACCGGTCGCTTTAGCCGCTTTTGCGGCATCCGGAGTGTCGGGCGGGGAACCGATACGAACAGGGGTCAATGCATCAAAGCTTGCCATTGCGGCGTTCATCATCCCATATATGTTCGTATTGTCTCCGGAATTATTAATGATTGATACAACCATTCCGTATCTCATTTGGATGGTATTTACGGCATTCACAGGCATGATTGGAATCGGGGCTGGTATTATCGGATTCTGGTATAGAAGATTGTACTGGTTCGAGAGGATCATCGCTATCGTAGCAGGCCTGATGCTCATGTATCCCGAAGGTATGTCAGATATCATCGGGCTCGTGTTATTCGTAGGAATGCTCGCAACGCAAATGATGACGAAAAACAAGGGAAAATATAAATTGGCGGAAAGCTGATGAAAGAAAGCTCCACCTTGACAGGGTGGAGCTTTCTTCCGTTATCTTTTATAATAAGTTATATTAAGGAGGGAGCGGGTTGTCAAAAACGTTTAAACCAATTGATTATTTAAACGAAACAGAAGTACAACTCCTTGAGGAAACGAAAAAAAGATTGAAGACTGCTAAGTCTATCGATGAATTGAAGTACTATGAGACAGTACTACATGTGTTATTGGAAACTTCAAGAGATCGAAAACTCCAGGAGTAAACTTTATTATTTAGGAGAAAACAAAAAGAAATAAATTATTTTAAGAATAGTAGTTGACATTATCTTGCACTTGTTATATATTATTAATTGTCCGGTTCATATTAATATTTGATTCCGTAGCTCAGCTGGGAGAGCGCCACCTTGACAGGGTGGAGGTCGCTGGTTCAAGCCCAGTCGGAATCACTAGCTAGAACCCTTGATACTTCAATGTTTCAAGGGTTCTTTTCTTTTTGTTAAAACTAGTAAAAATTCCACTTGTTGACGAATTGTTGACGGAATTATTTTTCTTGGGTTTTTCTCGATATGAAAAGGTCATTTAATCTTTGACCTCTATTTCATTTTCCACTGTTTTGTTTCCATCTTCTGTCCCCTGGGCCTGGCTGTCGTCGGAGTTACATGCAGCCAACATCGCGATAATAAAAAACGACGCTAGTAAGGCGAAAAACTTTTTCATTATGTAAATCCCCCTTAGTTGAAATCTATCAGTAAGGTTACCATTTCATTCCAAAAATGGAAAGGGACTTTTGGATGTGTGGAGCCTCCAGTTATAGCTAACAAAGATATGAGCCTGACACCTTCCATCCTCCAACGATGAGGGCTTTTTTATTTTTGTCATAATAGAATAACAAGAGCGCTAGAAGCGCTCTAGGATGTTACTACCTAACCGAATCAGTGGCGGATGTAGATTCGATTACTATTCAATTCCTGTGGAGGCTAGTAATGGACAAACGCTGTGCCGACAATAATCAACAGAATGAAAAGTACCACGATTAATGCAAAGGAATTACCCAGGCCGTAACCCCCTCCATATCCATAACCGCCGTAACATCTGCGTCCACATCCGAAGAACATAAATATCACCACCTTACAGGAATTAATACAAATTATGCGAGTGAGTGTAAAACGAGCTAGGGGATATGCGGACAAAGCTATAAAATGTGTATTTCTCTTGATTAAAGCCTAGGGACTGGCTATTTAAGCACTTTCACGTTCGACTGCTTTCAGAGATCTTTTCAAAATAAATCCTCATTTCTATCAGACGGATTGTCCAATCAAATTCGACATTTTTCAATATATTATTAATAATTCCGGCTTTAATAAATATAAAGGAGGTGTCAGGGGTATGTTCTTTGAAGATGAATTTGTACGTGGAGAAAGAGAAAGACGGAGACGGAGAAGGAGATTCATTTGTGAATGCCGTGAAGTAAGACGTAGACGTGAAAGAGAGCGTAGATGCGATTGGTAGGTAACTAATCAGAGGAAAGAGAAATCCCTTTAGGTAATAGTCAAAGGGATTTCTCTGATACTTAGACCCGGCGCTGACCAGGCTTTAACCCATGTGCAAATATCTTAGCTTGAAAGTACGAGCAGGAGTAAATAAACCATTTTAGACGAACAAAAATGGCCTGTTATTTTTTAAAGAGACCTGCTTCTAATGCTGCATCAAAACTTTTTTTAGCAAAATCAAATGAATCTCCTACATTTTCCCAATGCATATACATTAAACGAGGATCATCAAAAAACGTATGCTTAGATAGAAATCCCTGTATAGATAAATATAATAACTTTTGATTAATAGGCTAGATTTAGTACAAATCATGACATCCCAATCAAAATAGAGCTTGTTCATCAAGGTGTTAACAAACCATTTTTAAAAAATAGGTAGTTATTTAAAAAGTTACGAGGATAATAAAATAAATATGATAATAATGAATTTGTCCCCTTTTTTCAAGAGCCACTTCTTATTGTAGGAGGGCTTTTTTATTTCTACGAAAAAATCCTCATTTATATCAGACTTTCTGTCCAATCGAATACGACATGCTCCAATATATTATTAACGAGTCGGCCGGCTTAAATAATTAATTGGAGAGATGGAAATGCACTTTGAATTTGAAGATGATTTTGTGGGTGGAGAAAGGGAAAGAGAAAGACGGAGAAGGCGATTTGTTTGCTTTTGCCGTGAAGAACGACGTGAGCACGAGTGCGAAGAGGAAGAAGAGCACGAAAGAAGACGCAGGCGTGAATTCGAGTGCAGATGTAGAGAAGAGCGCAGACGCAGACATGAGCATGGAGAGTTTGATTGGTAATTAGCCAAAATAAAAAAGGAAAAATCCCCAAGGTGATAGTTTAGGGATTGCTCTAATTTAAACTTCCACATTTGTAGCGAGGCATAAAAAGCCCCCTGGATTAAATGAAGGTCATCCAGGGGGTATGTTTGATAGCCTTTTAAGGATATATACAGTATATCTAATAGTTTTTTTACATGTCTTTAAATAAAAATAAACAAACAAAAAACGATAATAAAATTAATCCCCCTTTGTTAGATGTGGACATACCTTCCGAAAGGGGAGAGTGTTTAATTTATGGGTTAAAAAAAAGCCCGGCGGTCACTGATGATTAAATAAAATTAATTAGACGATAATGATATCATCCTCTTTTTTTAATGTTGTGCACCATCCCTCCTCGTTTCAGGAGGGCTTTTTTGAATCAAATAAAAATATTCAGCATATAATATAAATACTCCACGATTGTTCATCACGATAAGGCCCAGCTTTGGCTGGGCTTGTACTATTATTTATTTCCATTATTCCTATTTGGATTAGATACATATTTTGCAATATATTAGAGACTCTTCATATCCAAATATGGACTGTTCGATTTTTATGTCACAAAACAATATCCAGCGTATAATAAAAATACCCAGCGGTTTGCTACCTCTAAAGAAAGCCCGGCGTAGTCCGGGCTACTCCTATTGTCATTCATCCTCAAATTGCTCTAACTTATTAACTATATAATCTATCCCAAGTATAAAAAGGCCGGACAGTCTTAGTCTGGGGGTTTTTAAAAAGGTAAAGCTGTTCATTCTAACCCTGCAATCAAAAAACAACGAACCATCACCATCAATAGCAACCAGCTTTTTTTAACTTTCACAGCTGAAAGTTTTTCCTTGATGACTTCTTCCGTTGAGAGAAAAAACTCCTCCAAATCCAATCATATGCACCTAATTCAGTACAGTTCATTAGGACTTTACTTCTACATGAAATGACAAATACTTCTTTAATTGTAAGAAATCTTTTCCACTTGAACAACAAACGTATGTTCGCATATAATTAATACAAATAATTGTTCGGGTGGTGGTAATATGACAGGCTTGTTAATGCGTGCAGCTGGGTCTAGGCAGAGACTTGAATTAATCTACATAAACAAAAACAATCAAATATCTCAACGCATCATCAAAGTGATTGGCGTAACCGAATCAACGATCAAAGCTTATTGCTTTAGCAATAAACAATTCCGCACGTTTAACTTGGCCAACATATTATCAATCGCCCCCGTCAGACAAAGGAGGGGAGCTTGATGGATATAAAAGACCGTGGCACGAAAAAGTGGACTGCCATGATGCTGCCGGAACATGTCCAAATGCTTAAATACTTGAATGTTGATTACGAACGAGTCAAAAAGCCCGACATCGATGAACAAGGGTGGGAGGAGATCAATGAAACTTTACATATTGCTATTGAGTTTAACCTACCACTAAATTTCACCGTCTGGATTGATGGATTCTTTGATGATGTTGAAGGAGTCCTTCATTATATAGATGAAATAAATAAAATAGTTCATGTGGTGGATATAAAAGAAAATGTACATAGAATTAGTTTTAAATCGATAGTTGAAGTTGAATATAAAAATTGATAATCAGATTGTCGTGTGGCTTATTGAGGTTCTTATTCAACAAACGGGCCAGATTGTGGAGCAAACATTTGATGACATTTGATACAATAAAGTTAAATAACTAATAGGGAATTGTGAAATTATTCACTTAAACCAACGGGCAGGTTTCTCGAATAAGGAGAATACCACTTTTTGTTGAAGTTATAGTAAACGAATCAATTACTTTTTGGTGATTAGGACAATACGGGAGGGAGTTAGGGGGATTAAATGAAGAATAAAACTAACCTGAAAACTATAAACTGGAGTATTTTAATAATAGTTGTATTAACGGCGGTTATTACTGCAATTATCACACTATATGACCTATACAATACACCTGCCTTTGGTGAAGATGCACAGTCTCGTGCGGGATTCCGATGGGGGACACTCCATATTATTATCTCGATAGCCATACTGATCATTTCCGTTTTTTTAGCAATTGGTTGGAAACGTTTATTCCCGTTTAACGTTCCTATTTCTATCATTCTGGTTGGTTTTTGTTATGTATTATTTTTTCTTACATTTACAATTGGATGGGTCGGAATACAGGGCATGCTTGGCTTCCTTATCGCTTTCCTAATAGGAGTGATTTTAATAATTTCTTATTCAATTTCTTTTCTTATTCAACGTCGCAATGCTACAAATAAAAGGTAACCATTTGAATTACTTCCTTATATGCTAATGGATAGCAAGATTTATTGACCCTGTATGTCATGGACAGCTTTTTTAAAGTAACGGGGCAGCATCCCTGTTTTAAGTTTGTGAAAAAAATGTACTTAAACTATCGGGGGCTTTAGCACAATAACTATAGATCAATATTTAAATTTTTGGATCTTCAGCAATCGGGCGCTAAAAAGGAGTGAGAATATTCCGTTATTAGCTCATTGATCCATTTTGTTAACAGGTTATGATTTAAAGGGAGGTTACTATTCTGAATAAGAAAAAAACAAAGAATATATTAGGGGCACTATCAATATTAACCGTGCTAATAAGTATAATTTTTTTCTTTGTAATAAGAGGGCCTAATGCAAATTTGACTTTGATTATAAGCGTGTTTACTGTGCTTTCTGGACTCGGAGTTATTTTTGCTATAATATCTAAAAAACTGTGGTTTATTATAACAGGAATTATACTAAATGGCGCAGTGTTAGTATTAGCTTATTTTCTTTTACTTGCATTCGGAATTAGTGAACAATAAAAACTACTCAATAAACGGCGCGATTGTTGAAGAAGAGTATGTCATAAAATAATTCCGCAATATTTTCCGATGGCCCTTAAAAATGAAAACCCCTCTGAAGAGAGGGTTTTTTTGCCGGCAACTTGCCGACATTTTGACGGCGGGCATCTTAATTTACAGTAATATGCAGAATAAGAGCCCATCTAATAGACTGGCTCTTTTTTGTTGACGAATTGTTGACCAAACTCGTCAACAACGCTCATTTTTAATTGGAAACAATCGTATTGTCATTTCAAAAACCTTGATATTATTAGGTTTTATAAGGGGTGTTCGTATTTGTTCGGTAAGGGTATGCCACCTTGACAGGGTGGAGGTCGCTGGTTCAAGCCCAGTCGGAATCACTATTCAAACAGGCGATGAACTGTATAAAGGTTTATCGCCTGTTTTATATTTTTATAGAAAGAGCTCAATTCGTCAGCCTCTATATCAATCGAAAATAATCTAAACTGTATTAATATAAAAGCGCCCAATCCCTTGATTATAAAGGGATTGGCGCCTATCTGTTATATCGGGATGACAAGATTTGAACCTGCGACTCCCAGAACCCCTTGCTGATATATTAATTAATACATAACAGTTTTATTTCAATTTGTTATGTATTTATTATTGGAATTTAATAATTTAATATACGAGGATAAAAGGAGAACCTCAACAATTATGCCGGATTCATGAAAGGCCTATTGTGCTTATGCACTTGATACATCATTGTGCAATTTCCTTAATGATTTCACGTCCATTTACAGGCTGAACAGGACGTTGGTTATTATGGAAAATTTGCTGAAATGCTTGTATTTGTTCTTTTGACATTTCAATCGGCTCTTCGAAAACAATCCATTTCACTTTTTCGGTACAAGGTGGTGTCGTTAATGAACCGTTGTAATAGAAGGATGTTTGATTTGAGGGGAGTAAAGCTTGTAAATCAACAGGTTCTTCTATGGCGATATCGCTTTTTGTTTCACTCTTTGGTAATCTACTCCAAATGGATGCCAATTGTTCGTTTTTTTTTCCAGCTTGGATCAATAAACCTAGGACGGCAAGCTCACCGTTAGCGTCTTGGTGGACAAGATGCAGTTCCATATCCATTTGTTGACCATTGAATTGGTGCTCGCTTGGTGTATGGAAATGGAATTGAGCAAGTTTGTATTCTATTCCTTCAACCACAATGCTGTTGCTTGATGTCGCCGGATTTGCCTGTACAGTATGACCGGTATTGACTATTGAAAACTGTGTCGGCTCATATTGAAATTCAATATTTTCAAGTTTTGTTTCACTTGTTTCTTCCAGAGATGGTTCGATATTGATCGGTGATTGTTCATTTCCTTTCATGCAAGCTGCGTATGCGGAATCCAATTCCCCCCAATGCTCAGGTCCTGTTTCTTCCTCGTAAGACCATTCAGCAGTGGGTGTAACATTTGACTCTGTTGCACCTTTTTCATTTGCCTCATTTACTTCTTCTTTTTTTGATACTGTTGTTTCTTTCTTTGGTTCTGAGCAAGCTCCCAGTAAAAAGCTTAACGATACAATTAAAAATGGATACAATAGACTCTTTTTCATATTTTGCGAATCCCCTTCTTTCTTCTTTTTTTGTTATCTCTGGCACATAAAATACCATACTAAAAAAATAAAAAAACTCAATACAAAGGGGCTTAAATTCCACAATACAGTTAATAATTACTATACGTTTACATATGAAAACGGATGAACATGTGAATTATCACTTGGTGCTTAATGACTATTTTACATATTAATAAAAAGTAGCTTTTGTTTCTTTTCAAACTGCAAGAAGCTGATTCTAGACTCCAACATTATCAAAAAAAATCCCTCCCAATATTCCCCTTAGCATCTCGTTGAACGTTCTTACGTTGTTTACTTAGTTGACTCATAATTATAATTAATGTAGAAAAAACGTTTTTTAATATCCAATACCATGAAAGATATCAAATTGTATTAAATTAAAGGAAATAATTTCAAAGACCTTTATCATAATGGAGAGATTACATGTTTAACCCTCAACCTTTAAACTGCCTTAAGGAAAAACATTTAGAAAAAGTCGAAACTAAAGTGCGTAATAAAATGAAAAAATACTTATTAATCATAACTATGTCGGTGTCCTACCGACAAAACGTTGATATTATACATTGAGACGTTTTTAGGAAGTTGATACTCTGATTTTTCCATCAGGTATTCTCAAGGATTGAATTAATTCAGCAAAAACAAAAAAACGTTCAACCCATTACAATAAATGAGTTGGACGCTTCTTCTTTCAGATCGGGATGATAGGAATTGAACCTGCGCCCCTGGCATCCCTTGTTAGAGGTTGCTGTTCAACCTAAATTGAATGATGTAAAATTGATGTGAAAATCTATGTAAGAGCATGAAGTCTTACGATTATACTATTATCGCAATCTCTTATTTATTCTAGCTGGAAAAGTAGGAGAACTTAAAAGGTATTCCCCTTGTCAAGGGTTGGCTAGACTTGTAGCGAACCAAGAGAAGCATGGTAGATAAAATCAGAGAGGGTGATAATAAAATGTCAGAAATAAAAGATGAAATCATTTTAAGAGGACTTAAAGAAAATAATTTAAAAAATATAAATTTAAACATACCTAAAGAAAAAATTATCGTATTCACTGGGCTTTCAGGCTCAGGAAAGAGCTCAGTCGTTTTTGATACATTAGCAACAGAAAGCAGAAGACAAATGACTTTGAACTATCCTCACTATGTCAGATATCAAATGCCAAGGTACGAAAGGCCCCACGCCGATCTTATGCAAAACTTAAGCCCAGTTGTAGTAGTAGAACAAAGAGCTATAGGGAGCAATTCCCGCTCAACAGTAGGCACCTATATGGATTTAAACCCATTAATTAGACTTTTGTTCTCAAGAATAGGAAAGCCATCAATAGGTTCTGCCAACGACTTTTCGAGCCAAAGTTCTTTAGGCAGATGTCCAGAATGTAGTGGATTTGGGGAGGTCATTGCGCCAGACTTAAATAAGATGATTGATTATAATAAGTCACTTCGAGAGTATGCAGTGAAATTTAAGCCATTATCGCCTTCGGGTTGGCAGGGCAGATGGATGATGACCGGCGGATTATTCGATCCCGATAAACCGATAAAGGACTACTCAGAAGAAGAACACCATCTGCTAATATATGGTCCCCGGGAAGGTGAAAAAGTCTATGCGCCGTTTCACACAAAAAACGGACCTCAGCCTCATGAATGGGATGGATTATTGCCAAGATTTACGCGCCTTTATATCAATAGAGATATCTCAAGGCTAAAAGAAGTGACCCAAGATGACGTCTTAGCAGTATCAACACATTCGTTATGCCCAACCTGCCAAGGGTCAGGGCTAAACCCAAAGGTACTGGAATGTAGAATAAATGGTTTAAATATCGCAGAATACGATCAATTAGAGCTTACTGAACTACTCGAAGAACTAACGAACATAAAAGTTCCTATGGGAGAATCTATTGCAAAACAAACAATTCCACATCTCACACAACTGGTTGAAATGGGATTAGGATATTTGAGTCTTTCAAGAAAAATGGGCACATTGTCCGGCGGCGAAGCTCAAAGGGTAAAAATTGCTCGTCATTTAGGGAGCAGCCTAAACAATATTACATATGTTTTCGACGAACCAAGTGCAGGACTCCATCCAGAAGAAGTGGATAGGTTAATACAGATGATGAAAAGTTTAAAAGCTCAACATAATACCGTCATTGTTATCGAACACGATTTATCAGTAATAAAAACAGCGGATGAAATAATAGAGATGGGACCAGGAGCAGGTGTTAACGGCGGAAAAGTTGTCTATCAAGGAAAATTAGAAGGGCTCATAAGCTCTGAAGCCGCAACAACTTTAAACCACAAGCTAAAAATCAACAGAACTCCAAGGGATATAGAAAGTAATTTTACAATAAAAAGAGCAAGTAACAATAACTTGAAAAATATAAGCGTAAAAATTCCTAGGAATGTCCTAGTCTCTATATGTGGTGTATCTGGTTCAGGAAAAAGCTCCTTAATGTTGGGAGCATTCCCAGAAAGTTATCCGGAAACCATAATGGTGGGACAAGGAAGCATAGGAACCTCTAACCGGTCGACACTGGCCACATATATGGGCATAATGGATGATGTTCGCTCCATATTTTCAAAAGAAACAGGGCAACCGGCAGGTCTGTTCAGCTTTAACTCTTTAGGAGCATGTCCTATCTGCAAAGGAAAAGGAGTACTAACCCCCGACGTAGCATTTGCAGATCCAGTGACGCTTCCCTGTGAAGCGTGTGGCGGTACGAGATATTCAGACGAAGCCCTGTCATATCGATATCAAGATAAAAATATAGTAGAGATCTTAAATCTAACTATAGATGAGGCGATAAGCTTTTTTAAAATGCCAAAGATCATAAAAAGAGTGAATACGCTAAAAGACGTTGGGTTAGGGTATCTAACTCTAGGACAGACAACAAGTTCTCTAAGCGGAGGAGAAACTCAACGTCTAAAACTTGCAAGCCATTTACAAAAAGAAGGACAAATCTACTTATTAGACGAGCCATCTTTAGGACTCCACACAAAAGATAATGGAAAACTTTTAGATTTATTTCAAGAACTTGTAAACAGAGGTAACTCTGTGATAATTATCGAACACAATCTAGATTTTATAGCGGCGAGCGACTGGGTAATAGAATTAGGCCCAGGAGGAGGAAAACAAGGCGGGCATATTATATTTGAAGGCACACCAGAAGGGATGTTAAATGCAGAAACTTTGACAGCGAAATGGTTAAAGGATGGATTTAGAAAGCAATACAATTAAAACGTGCATTTATTATTTGAACTTCCCCAATTCTCGTAGCGGCTGATTAATGCTAATGAAAGATAAAATGCTGTTGTTGGAGTAAACAACTCTAAAAACTCAATCCGAACCATTACTGTAAGAAGCAGTTACCCCTTTCCTACTTAAACCGATCAAAACCCAACCCATGTGTTGCCGCAATCACTTACAACGAGACCACTGTTTCAAGGAGGTAAAGGATGAAAGATTTTGAGGATATAACTGTAAGAGAAGTTAAACAATTACCACAATCTATTACTTGTAATAAATGTGGTAAAAGTAAAAAAATAACTGGAACAGAACATGAAA
Organism: Siminovitchia acidinfaciens; assembly: GCF_003605385.1. Classification (GTDB taxonomy): domain Bacteria; phylum Bacillota; class Bacilli; order Bacillales; family Bacillaceae_C; genus Siminovitchia; species Siminovitchia acidinfaciens. Next base: position 207,624 of record NZ_QYTV02000003.1, read on the forward strand.
GAGAGTTACAATCGGAAGCATTTCCAACAATTAAACTTGTATTTGGGTACGGAAGTAGTTTTGATGAAGAAATTTGGAACTTTGAACTTTGTGAAAATTGTCTGGTTAAATTTGTAAGGTCATTTATACATCCGCCGAAAATTACTAAATGATTGCTGATAATTATTCACTCTGCTTTCACCATGATGAAGACTGAACAAAATTTCACAGATTAAAGAAGCGCTCATTCCTTAAATATTAAGGGAATGGCGCTTTTAAATTTAGTAGAAGCTATTGGTATTTCTGACTATGAGTGCTCCCTTTATTAATAAGCCCGAACTACTGAGTCATTAATAGCCTACTTCGACCGATGCGACCACAATGTACATCAAATCGTTTTTATCGCCTTTTTCCTCAAGGACGATGCCGCTTGTTGTCAGCATTCCACCATCCATAACCTCTACCGATATTTTACCAAATGGCAAAGTCTTTTTCACAGCATCGATGTCCAGTTTCTCCTTGTCACAGGGAACTGCAAGTTTCACATTTACGATCATATTGTCCAAGCTATTTCCAGGCAACACAGATCGGATCCCCGGCATCGAATTAAAGTGAATGGCATTCTTTACGGCACGAACCGCTGCTTTCGTAATATCCTGACCATGAACATCAATTCCCATCCCTGTTTCAATGAACATTATTTTTTCCATATTTATTTCACCTCGTAATTTAAGTTTGGCATATTTTTCATCTTAAGCCTAGAGTGTTATGCAGGGTCCCTAAAATGTATTACTTTACTAAAAACTATAAACCCGTCTATGTGTTTGAAAAGAGTTATTCAAAAGGCTTGTATCATTTAGCGTCTCTTTCGTCTCTATTGAGCTTCATCTGGTTCCACAGTGATTACTTTTCTTTCATTTCCTGAAGGTTGCTGTCCATGGCACGGATTTTTACTTGTATTTCCTGTGTCTTGCCAAGATTATTTTTAATTAAAAATTGATTCTTATATGTTTGATTTGAATGCTTTGTGGTCACTATTTTATCAAATACAAAAGCGAAAACGAAAACTTTTCTAGAGTAGATTTATAATGTTTAAGTAATGGTGAACATAGGCGTTCAAACTTGATTTAAGATATCAAATGGAATATATTTATACAGGTATTATTACATAAAGCCAATCTTCTGTTTCAGGGTGGAGGAAGCTAGTTCTTTGCAGCTGGAATCACTGCCTGAAGGAAGCGTTCATCCTTGGATCGAGGGGATTGACGCTTCTTTTTTAACCGCTCATCCTTCAATGAATATGCTACGGTCGTCGTACAACTTCCTTTAAAACTGAGGTAAAGATGATCCCCGCAATTAACCTTATTTGAGGGACACTTTCAAATTTCTCTAAACGAACAAAGAAAAATATTTTAGCAGACGGGTGATTTAAGACATCATGTGGTTTATTTTTTCTATTTTAACGGCTGTCGCCTGGGGAGCAGCAAACCTATTTTATAAAAAAGGTTCGGATCCCAGCGATAAATACAGCCACTTAAAGATTGTGACAATGGTTGGCTTTGTTATGGGAATTCATGCGATATCGTATATGTTTATTAAAGGGGTCAGCTTTGATCCTTTTGATATGATTAGATATTTTCCTGTTTCATTTATGTATATTTTATCGATGACGATCGGTTATATCGGCTTAAGATATATTGAATTATCGATAGCTGCTCCGGTTCAAAATTCTTCTGGGGCTGTCAGTGCGCTTTTATTATTTATTTTTTTTCCAAGGGAAATGAGTGTTATAGAAATTTCCGGAATGATAATTGTTACAGCAGGAGTCATAGGGCTGGCTGTTTTGGAGAAACAGGCTGATACGGCGGCTTTACAAGCAAGCAATCAGGTCGTTGACAAGAAGTATCAAATTGGGGTTTTGGCGATTACATTTCCGATCCTATACAGCCTGATTGACGGGTTGGGAACATTTGCAGATGGGATATATTTGGATGAATTAAAGCTTATCAGTGAAGATTCGGCCCTACTGGCCTATGAATTCACCTTCCTTATTGCAGCGATTCTATCTTTTCTGTATTTGAAACTAGTTAAGAAAGAGAAGTTTGTTATTTTTAAAGAGCGTGATAAAGGATTTGCAGCTATCCTGGAAACTACCGGTCAATTTTTTTATGTATTTGCGATGGCAGGAAATGCGATCATTGCGGCACCGCTTATCGCTGCGCATGGAATTTTTTCAGTGATTTTATCCCGTGTTTTCTTAAAAGAAGTATTGAGCGCCCGCCAATATATAATGATAGCAATTGTCATGCTGGGAATTATATTATTGGGAATAACGGAAGGCGGCTGATTTCTCAAACGTCTTCGATGTTTGGTATGATGAACATATGACAAACGATTGAAAGGAAGACAGCAATGCTTGATTTATTGAAGTCACATGCTTCTGTACGTAAATATAAGGATGAACCGATTTCCGACGAGACTTTTCATGAATTGCTTCATGCTGCACAGCATGCCGCCAGCTCCAATTTCGTCCAGGCTTATTCTGTCGTGAGGGTGAAGGATCCTGTTAAAAGGGATAAACTGGCGGAGCTTTCAAAAAACCGGAAACAGTATGAATCGGCCGCATTGCCGCTTGTTTTTTGTGCGGATTTAAAAAGACTGGAACATGCAGTGTCCCTTCATGGGAAAGAGATTTTGGCTGGTGCAACAGAAAGCTTTCTGGTTGCTGTTATTGATACAGCGTTATTTGCCCAAAACTTTGTTGTTGCGGCAGAATCAAAAGGATTTGGTATCTGCTATATCGGAGGAGTCCGAAATAACCCGGAGACAATCAGTGAACTGTTGGAGTTACCTGATCATGTCATCCCGTTGTTTGGCATGACAGTCGGAGTTCCCGAAGAAACGAATGAAGTGAAGCCGCGTCTCCCGGTTGAAGCCATTTTGCATGAAGATACATACGATGAAAGTAAATATGATGAAATTCTTACAAAATATGATTCCGTCATGGAAGAGTATTACCGCAGCCGTACCGCCAACAATAAAAACAGCGGATGGACAGATGTCATGGCCGCGTTTTTGTCGGAACCGCGCAGGACTTATATGCTGGATTTTCTGCAGTCGAAAGGTTTTCTGAAAGACACATAATACTTACCATCCCAGTCTAATTAATGGCTGGGATTTTTTTATGTCTAGAAATAATTTTTAAAGGAAATCACCTTATATTTGTCGTGAATTTTTAATATGTCAGCGTTTTTTTTGCAGCACTTTTTAACATCGTAAACTTTCAAATATATTATCGTTTTATTTGTAGAAATATAGGGATTATTGAATGCGAAATACAATATTTTTGTCAAAAACCTAGGAATTTTGTCGCAATTTGTTATAATGACTTTTATAATTATCTATTTTATTCCAGATAAAGGCAAACTTGTTGAAAAATAAGGACGCAAAGCTTCGGACCTAAGGCTTTTTGCTATGGTGGCCGAGTTACCAAAGGAAATTGGACACTAGAGGTGGGCCCAGTTTTCCCTGGGCCTGCCCTTTTTTTGTGAAGGGAGGTATAAACAATTGTCAATAAGCCGCTTTATTGAATTGGAACAGTTTTATCATTTTTATCAACCGATTTTTGATATAAATAATGGGATTAAAATTGGCCATGAAATGCTATTAAGGTCGGATATTTATCCAAATCCAGAGATACCTTTTCATTTGGCCAAAAAAGAGGATCAGCTTTATGAATTGGATTCACGGTCAATTCGTAAAGCTATTTCCAGCTATCATACGGCAGGTTTATCGAGTGAAATTGGGATTTTGTTTGTAAATATTTACCCGTCGTCGATTTTAAATCCCAACTTTCCCTCATTTATCAACCAAATTGTTGCTGGTAATAATGTGGAAAGTCAGCGATTGGTATTGGAACTATCTGAATCAGAGATAATTGAAGACATGAAATGCTTGAAAAAACAGATATCGAGACTTAAAAAGGACGGATTTTTAATTGCATTAGATGATATTGGGAAAGGCTACTCATGTATTCAATCAATTATTGAACTTGAAGCCGATTATCTAAAATTGGATCGTTACTTTGCACAAGATTTACATATATCCAAAAAAAAGCAGGAGTTCATCTTTCATTTAAAGAAATTTTGTGAGAATACAAGAAGTCAGCTTATTCTAGAGGGAGTAGAATTGGAAGAGGAATTAGAGGTGGCAAAAGCTTTGGGTATTTCAGTTGCTCAGGGATATTTTCTAGGAAAACCCGCTTTGTTAAAGAGATCTTTCTCTAAGACCCAATAAGGTATCAAGGAGTATTACAGATGTCAGCAATACAAGAATTTAGCAGGTATGATATACTCTTTTCTCAATTCCCATATCGAGTTAACTCTACTGCAGAGTATGATTCGTTAATAAGAGTATTTCAATTTTTATATGAAAACACCAACATTAACCATCTCGTTTTTTTAAGAGAAGATACGTTGGTTCAGTATCTTAAATATCACAAATCAAAGCAATTTAAGTTAATTTCTTTTACACAGGCAATACATGATTTAAAAATTTTTATTGCTTATCTAAAGAATAACAAAAGAATCAACAAAGAGTTAAAACTTGATTTGTCATTAAAAAATTATAACTTCTGGAGAAATTTATAGAACAAGCTTGAAATATAAACTCTAGATTTTCGAAATTCTCTAACTAATAATGAAAAAAATCTCAGCCTAAACAGGCTGGGTTTTTTTGTGTGAAACTTTTTCACTATTTAAAAATGAGAAGTATTTAAAACTCTTTATAAAGATTACCGCAAATTAACCGATATATAAGATTGTAGATAAATTTAGTGTGAAAAATGGGTTAAAAGTCCTGTTATTAAAAAAGGTAAATACTTTGTAGAGCAATCGGTTAAGAGGAGGAAGTTACGTGGGCTTTTTTGGAATGGGCAAGTCGAGCAAGAGAATTGAAGAAGGACAAAACGGGACAAGAAGTGGGAAAGTAGAAATAATGATAGAGGATTCTTCCATACTAGATAAAATGAATATGATTCAACTTACGGAAAAAGATATGAAGATCCTTAAAGGCATTCAACCAATTATTGAAACAAATATCGTAGAGATAGTGGAAAGCTTTTATTCCGTCATTATGAAGGTACAAAACCTAAAAGGTATCATCGATAAACACAGTACTGTCGAGAGACTTAAAAAAACTTTGAGAGTTCATATAATAGAGATGTTCGACGGAAAAATAGACCAAAGCTTTATAAACAAACGATTAAAGATTGCTTATGTCCACTACGTCATCGGGCTGGAGCCAGCATGGTATATGGGGGCGTTTCAACATATCAATGACACGATCACTCGCCTTGTCTTTAATGGAATAAAAGACAAACGAAAATTACAAACTGTACTTTCTTCAGTGAATAAAATTTTAAGCTTCGAGCAGCAGATTGTTCTGGAGGCATACGACCGTGAGAATATGAAGAAATTGAATACCCAGTTTGAAGAGGGGAAGGTCTACCTCAAGAACCAAATGACTTCTGTTAGTGAGGGGCTAGTTGCCTTGGCCGAACAAACTCAAGCGTCAGTTGTCACCTTAAGCACAAATATCCGTGAGGTGAATCAAACGACAACAGAGAGCAATGAACAGGCCATTCAGGCAAAAAAATATGCAGACGACGGCCAAAATAAGTTAAAGGAACTGTTGGAAAAAATCAGCGTCATGGACAAATATTCAAGAGACATGATTGAAAGCATCCATCGCTTGGGTGAATCTTCCGATCAGATTTCAAGCGTAATTCACATTGTTCAGGATATAGCCGAACAGACAAATATTTTGGCATTGAATTCCGCCATAGAAGCGGCAAGAGCCGGGGAACATGGGAGGGGCTTTGCTGTACTTTCTCAAGAAGTTCAAAGCTTGGCAGAACAAACCAAAAATTCCATCTCACAAATACATGAGCTGATTTCCAATTCAAACCTGTATAAAGAGCAGGTGATAGAGTCGTTAAAGCATGTGGAAGAGGCGCTCATGTCTGGAATCTCCACTTCCGAACACACAGATAAGGCATTTCAGAATATTGCCGGATCCATCCAGCAAAACAGCATGACGATTATGAAAGTGCAGGAACAAATGGACCAGCTTGTTGCTGTTGTCAATGAAATTGAAAATGCTTCGGCCGTAGTTACGACATCAGCTGAGCAATTGAATGAAGCCGCGATGGCGTAGCTTTCCTTTGTAAAAATGACACTTGCTTTACACGTCCTTATACCCCTTTTTGGGGTCTTTTTATGAAGCGCCCGAAATTACTCAAATTGACCTTTCACTCCCAGCAAATTATTAATATAGGATATTAACAGTATTTGGCGGATAAGATTTTATTTGTTAGCTATTTTGACAGTGATTTGACCGAGACATCAGATATTCATACGAAGGAATAAATGGAATTAGTAATATCGATTAACAGAATGATCATTAACTTAAGAAGAATAATCAGAAATATACTAAGTGCAACCGAATTCTGTCAGCGTTTTCTGAGCGGTGGTCGGTGAGGATTTAATTGCGAGTGCAAGCGTTATCCAGACGATGAATAAATTTTATCGAGAGCTGCCGGGAGTATTCGATTGGAAGAAGTGCTGAGACTTATTTAAAGCATTGCCGTCTAATAGAAAAAGCTGCGGCAAACTGTTAGGTAACTGGCTCTACTTCTCTGAACCTAAATAGTTTGGCGAAGATTTGATGTATCTGTGGCAACTTATGAATTGACGTAAGAATTAATTGATATACTTTCGATCTAGTTGCAGTGAACAAAATAGCCAGAAGAATAATAAACAAAAGGATGATAAAAATGCGTTGGTTCATCAATAGAAAGACTTCATTTAAATTATTATCGTCTTTTATTTTAGTTGCGGTCATACTTGCATCTGTATGTACTTATGCAATGACGAACATGAAGAAAATTAATGAAAATGTTGGTAGTCTATTTATTGGATCAATCATTCCAATGGAAAATCTGAATCAATCGAAATTTGAACTTCAGAAATTACGAATTGTCTGGTATGAAATAGTTTTGTCCGATTCTAAGGTTGACAATAAAGCGAAACTGGAAGAAGTTAAAGAGCTCAGGCAGGATGCCATAAAAAATTTCAAACTATACACTGATTCATATCTGGGATATGGAGAGGCTGCAGAGCGAGAGGCACAAGAAATCTATGATCAGTTCTCCTCAGATTTTGAGGCATACAATAAATTGTATGACGAGGCAATCCGGTCAGTTGCCGCTGACCGAAGTAGCTTTCAACAATTGGACCTGGAATTAATCGAGCAAAATGAACGGTTAATTAACCATATCGACGAAATTTGGGCGGTTGACATGTCAATGTCTGAAGAAGAGTACCATGACTCAGAGAATATGTATTCCATTTCATTAATAGTAATGATTACTGTCACGATATTAACATTAGCTATTTGTATTGCACTTGGGCTCCTGCTGACAAGAGTCATTGCACGTCCGCTTAATGAAATGGCCGAATTGATGGAGAAAGTAGCTGATGGAGATCTCACTGAAACAGCGGATATCCGGTCTCAAGATGAAGTCGGCATATTGGCTCAGTCCGTCAACCGGATGATCGCCAATTTAAAAGGTATGATAAAAAGCATTTCAAGTGCGGCTGAAAATCTGTCCGCGTCTTCGGAACAGGTGTCTGCAAGCACAGAAGAGATAGCGAGTGCCAGCGCCAATCAGGCAACATCAGCCCAAACTATGAATGAGCTGTTCCGTGAGCTCTCGGAAGCAATCAATGCTGTTGCTCAAAACACGGAGCAGGCCGCGGAGCTTTCAAACAAGACAATTCAAATTGCACAAGAAGGTGAAAAAGTAGTGCTTTCTTCTGTAGAAGGCGCGAATCTCGTTGGCGATCAGATGTCTAGTTTGCAGGAGGATTCCAGCAGAATCGGGGAAATCGTCGAAGTGATTGATGACATTGCGGATCAGACGAATCTCTTGGCTTTAAATGCGGCCATCGAAGCTGCACGCGCTGGAGAGCAGGGGCGCGGTTTTGCCGTGGTGGCAGACGAAGTCCGCAAACTTGCCGAAAGAAGCGGCGAAGCGACAAAACAAATCACTACAATTATCAAGGAAATGCAGGAAGCTACAGTTTTAAGTGTCAAGTCAGTGGAAGAAGGAGCTTCATTAACTAAGCAGTCAGGAGAAGCCTTTGAACATATCATTCAGATGATCAATGAAACGGGCAACAAAGTGACGGAAATTGCCAGCGCCAGCGAAGAACAGGCAGCACAATCGGCAGAAGTGCTGACATTCATCGAAAGCATTTCCGCTGCTACCGAGGAAGCGACAGCAAGCAGTGAAGAAACAGCTGCTACATCCCAAAACCTCATAGAATTGGCCGAGGAGCTAAATACAACTGTTGCCGTCTTTAAATTAACGTAATTTGTAAGATTATTTACCTGTTTACTTGCAACTTTTGACTAAAAGCTTACTGCATTGCTTGCTTACTACTAAAGTAGCGTTGATAAGGGAGAAAACATTTTTTAAAAACTTAAAACGTTAAATGGTCAGCCAAAACTTTCAATTAGGAAACAAAGTTACAGGAATTGCCAGTGCCAGTGAGGAACAGGCCGCTAATTCGGAGTAGGTGAAAACGATTATTGAATGCATCGCCGCTGCAACGGTAAAAAACAATAGCAAGCAGTGAAGAAATAACCTCCCTTGCGGAAAACTTGGTAAAATTGACCGATGAGCTGAACATGTCAGTGGCTTCATTCAAGGTAAATTAAATAAATATATACGAAAGCACCGGCTTTTTGCCGGTGCTTTGTTTTTGAGGTTTTTTAGACAAAAGCTTTTCATATTATTAGTATCATCTATTAAAAACAAATGAACTTTATCCGATAAAAAAAATAGTAGTAAGGACATTTCTTAAGATATACTATTTTTACAAATATTAACAAATTATGAAATCGGCAGATTGAAGAGAAACCATGATTATCGAAAGCGGAATTGTTCTACTATTTGAAAATGTAGTAAAAAAGAGGAGGTTGTTTATTAACGCTAAAAATTTAAAGAATCTAATGGATTTAACCAAAAAGGATAATAAAGGGGATATTGTAATATGCGTTGGTTCCTTAATAGAAAAACGTCATTCAAATTGTTATCAGCTTTCATATTAATTGCTGTGATACTTGCCGGTGTAAGTACATATGCAATGTTAAACATGAAGCAACTTCGTGGAAATGTCTGGATGACATATGAAAAAACATTAGTGCCCATGAGTCATCTTACTCAAGCCCAGATTGATCTTTACAAATTAGAAATTCTTTGGCAAGATATTGCATTGTCTGAGTCGAAGTCGGACAATAAAGGAAAATTAGAACAGATAAAGACTCTGAGGCAGGACATTGAAAAAAATGTCAACATTTACGCCGATGTATATTTGGATTTCGGCGAGGAGATACAGCAGGAGGGAGAAAGATTTCGCAAGGAGTTTACCTTAAATTTTAATTATTATAATAAAGTATATGATGAAGCAATCAAATCAGTTTCTGCCGATCGAAGCAGTTTTCAGCAAAGGGATGGTGAATTAAGTAAATTACATGAAGGGGTAGCCAAATATATTGAAGAGATCAAGGCCGTTGATATGGAAATCAATGGAGAAGAATACATTGCTACAGGGAAGGCCTATTCCATGTCAACAATCATTTTGATCATTATTTCAATACTGACTTTTGCCATTTGTATCGCGTTTGGGGTCTTGCTCACTAGGACCATTGCCCGTCCGGTAAATGAAATGAAAAATCTGATGGAGAAAGTGGCGGAAGGGGACTTGACTGAAACTGCTAATATCCAGACGAAAGATGAAATTGGCATACTGGCCCAATCCTTCAATACAATGGTTTTGAATATGAGAGCCACGGTCCAAAATATATTGGGTGCAGCTGAAAACCTGTCTGCTTCTTCCGAACAGGTATCTGCCAGCACAGATGAAATCGCCAGCGCCAGTGCCAATCAGGCAAATGCCGCCCAGACGATGAATGAGCTGTTCAGTGAGTTATCAGAAGCTATCCATGCAGTCGCGCAAAATACGGAGCAGGCGGCAGAACTCTCGAACAAGACGATCCAGCTTGCGCAGGACGGTGAAAAAGTGGTGCTATCTTCCGTAGATGGAGCCAATGTTGTCAGCGAACAGATGGCAAGATTGGAAGAGGATTCCAATAGAATTGGTGAGATCATCGAGGTGATTGATGACATAGCAGACCAGACGAATCTTTTGGCCTTGAATGCTGCAATCGAAGCGGCTCGGGCTGGAGAACAAGGAAGAGGCTTCGCAGTAGTGGCAGATGAAGTGCGAAAGCTGGCAGAACGAAGCGGAGAAGCGACGAAACAGATTACTACAATTATTAAAGGGATGCAGGAAAATACGGCAAAAAGTGTGGAATCCGTTCAGGAGGGACTGGTATATACGAAACAGTCTGGTGAAGCCTTTGAAAATATCATTACCATGGTGAATGATACTGGAAACAAGGTTACTGAGATTGCAGGCGCTAGCGAAGAGCAGGCGGCGCAATCTGCCGAAGTGATGACATTCATTGAAAGCATTTCCGCTGCGACAGAGGAAGCATCAGCAAGTAGTGAGGAAACAGCAACTACTGCCAATGCCCTAACAGAATTAGCCGAAGAGTTAAATGCTTCGGTTTCTACATTTAAATTGACATAATCAGTTTGGTTTACCAAAGCTCTGGTCATTAGACCAGGGCTTTTTCTTTTTGTAAAAATTATTCCTTATGCCGTCTTAAAAAACATAATCATCTGCCGATAAAAACATAGTTGGACATAGATTGGTGAAAAAGCATCTGAAAAATCCCAGTTTTATCCAAATGCAATTAGTTGAACAACCATGATTAATGCAACATTCTGCAATACTTTAATCATTTTTGCAAAATGGTATTTTTCATGACTAAGTTCATGTTTATTGAAAGAAGGTGTTTCTTAATATTCGCTTGCCTGATTCCAGATTCTGGGAATCTAGTTACATAAGCATCAAGATTAATAAACTTAAAGGAAGGGTTTAATATTGAAATTATTAAGTTGGTTTTACAACCTTAAAACAGCAAACAAGTTAATTGGAGCTTTTGTTTTTGTCGCCATCCTCCAAATATGTGTAGGATTATTCGCATTATCCAACATGGGGAAATTAAATAATGGTGTGAATAGTATGTATACCGACAGGTTGCAACCTATTCAAAATATGACGGAAGTAAGGGGCGGTTTCTTAAACTTAAGAGTTATTTTACGGGAGATGTACATAAGAAAATCTGTCAAAGAAAGAGATAATTTGATTGAGAGTACAAAGACTGTACGTACAGAAATAGCTGAATATATTGAGGCGTATAAAAAGGGAGATCTTTCTAACGGGCAAGAAAAGCTGTTGGAAAGCTTTGCACCTGTGTGGGACGAATATAATAAGTCTTTTGAGGAATCTTATCAATTAATCAAAAGTGGTAAGGATGAAGAGTATTTACAATTTATGGATGGGGATTGGCTTGTCCAAGCAAATGAGCTAAATAGCATTATAAATGAATTGATTAATCTAGAGACGGCCGAAGCGGAAAATGCAATTAAAGATGCAGAGGATATGTACACAGTTTCACAAATCATTATGATTTCCGTGATTGTATTCACATTCATTTTATGTGTTGCTTTTGGACTGTTTATATCCAGGATCATTGCCCGGCCGCTTTCTCGAGTGACTGACCTTGTGGAAAAGGTCGCAGATGGAGACCTGACGGAAACGGCAGACATTTATACGAAAGATGAAGTGGGCGTACTGGCTCAATCCGTTAATACGATGGTGTTAAATTTAAGGGCAACGGTGCAAAATATTCAGAGTGCGGCTGAAAATCTATCTGCATCATCCGAACAGGTTTCAGCAAGTACAGAGGAAATTGCCAGCGCAAGTTCAAATCAGGCGAACGCCGCTCAAACGATGAATGAGCTGTTTAGGGAATTGTCCGATGCAATCAATGCTGTCGCACAAAATACAGAGATTGCAGCAGAACTTGCGAATAAAACAATTCAAATTGCACAGGATGGGGAGAAAGTGGTCTTGTCTTCCGTAGATGGTGCCAATGTTGTCAGCGAGCAGATATCCCGGTTGGAAGAAGATTCCAATAGAATCGGTGAAATCATCGAGGTGATTGATGATATAGCGGATCAGACGAATCTGTTGGCGCTCAATGCAGCAATTGAAGCAGCCCGAGCAGGAGAACAGGGACGAGGTTTTGCTGTTGTGGCCGACGAAGTGCGGAAACTGGCGGAACGCAGCGGGGAAGCGACGAAGCAAATTACAACAATTATCAAGGGTATGCAGGAAAATACTGCGCTCAGTGTCAAATCGGTTCAGGAAGGGCTTGTCTTTACGCAGCAATCAGGTGAAGCCTTTGAAAATATCATTCATATGGTGAATGATACAGGCAATAAAGTGACGGAAATTGCCGGCGCCAGCGAGGAACAGGCGGCTCAGTCGGAAGAAGTGCTGACGTTCATCGAAAGCATTTCCGCTGCTACGGAAGAAGCAACTGCAAGCAGTGAAGAAACAGCGTCAACAGCACATACGCTGACCGATTTGGCAGAGGAATTAAACGCGTCGGTAGCTGCTTTTAAAATAAACTAATCCAAATAACAAGCTATCATAATGCAAAGTCCTGGTTTTTAACCAGGGCTTTTGTCGTTGGTTTAAATATCGGAAAAATGAATATTTCATGACCTGCTAAAAAAATCCAAGTATATGCCGATAAAAACAATGTAGTTAATATATTAAATTAGTAATGCAAGTATTCCAGTTTTTATCTAAAAATTAATTAGCGGTGGATCAAAAGACCCATCCACCTACTTGATGCAGGGTGGCAGATTACATTTTTAAAAGAGGGAGGGAGATCGTTGAGTACGAAGGATGAACAATATGTCGTATTTGTTGTTAATCAAAACCATTACGCAATTTCCATTCATGATGTTTCTGAAATTATTCGAATGCAAACTGTCAAATGGGTGCCCAATTCACGCGAGGAGTTTTTGGGTGTCATTCATCTTAGAGAACAAATTATTCCGATTATCAGTCTACACCGGGTTTTTTCAGAAAAAGAAAAAACAATCGATTCAAAGACTAGAATGATTGTTTTACAAACCAATGGCCAGGAACTGGGGTTTGTAGTGGATGAAGTGGATCATGTCATGTTCTTACCAGACGAACACATCAGTCCGGCACCGCACCTTTCGCAAAGTGAGTGGATCAATGGGGTTTACCATCATGATGATAGAACAATTGCTTTGCTTAACTTACAGACATTATTGCAGCACGTTGACGTTCAAAAAGCTTTAGATTAATACAACTTATTAATGGGGAAGTGTCAAGGGTGAAGTACTTTAAAGCATTTAATAATTTGAAAACGGCAACCAAAATACTGTCGGTTTTTATCCTCGTTGCGATACTGCAAATTGGCATCAATTTTTTCGGGCTGTCCAATATGGGCAAGCTGAACGATAGTATGGGAGAAATGTACAACGACAGAATTAAACGGATTGAAATCATGTCGGATAATAAGCTGCTGCTTCAGGAATTGAGAATCAAATGGCGAGATGTGTACATAGCTGATTCAAGTGAAGAGCTAATGGTATCTGTAAACAAAATAAGGTCGCAGATAGAGCAAAATATAGAAGTATACAGCAAAAGCTCCTTGTCAAATGAACAAAAAAGGGTGTTGGAAGAATTTGAGCCTGCGTTCGTGGCATTCAATAATGCTTACGATGAATCTATCAGAGCGATTGTCGATGAAAAAGCAGATTATAAAAGTTATATTGGCGGTGACTTATTAAATTATCAAAATAAGTTGATCGGAATCGTCAATCAATTGGCGGAAATGGAATCAGCCAGTGCAGGAGAAACATATAAAGCTTCGGAAGCCGCTTATCATTCTACACAGCTTATTGCCATTTCCGTTATCATTATTGTTTTGATTTTTAGCATTGGAATGGGGATTTTGATTTCAAGGGCCATTTCCCGTCCGCTAAACGAGGTAGTCGGACTTGTAGAAAAAGTGGCAGACGGGGATTTGACGAAAACGGCAGATATACATTCAAAAGATGAAGTGGGCATGTTGGCTCAATCCGTCAATACTATGGTGCTAAATTTAAGGGCGACGGTCCAAAACATTTTAAGTGCAGCTGAAAATCTATCGGCTTCCTCCGAGCAGGTATCCGCAAGTACGGAAGAGATAGCGAGCGCAAGTTCCAATCAGGCGAACGCCGCCCAAACGATGAATGAACTGTTCAGGGAATTGTCCGATGCGATCAATGCTGTCGCACAAAATACCGAGCAGGCAGCGGAACTTGCGAACAAGACGATACAAATTGCGCAGGATGGTGAAAAAGTGGTCCTGTCTTCCGTGGATGGAGCTAATGTTGTAAGTGAGCAGATGTCCCAATTGGAGAAAGATTCCAATAGAATCGGAGAAATCATCGAAGTGATCGACGATATAGCGGATCAAACGAATCTTTTGGCGCTCAATGCAGCCATTGAAGCAGCCCGGGCGGGAGAACAAGGGCGTGGATTTGCCGTTGTGGCAGACGAGGTACGAAAATTGGCGGAACGCAGCGGAGAAGCGACGAAACAGATTACAACAATCATCAAGGGCATGCAGGAAAACACGGCGCTCAGTGTCAAATCCGTTCAGGAAGGACTTGCTTTTACACAGCAATCGGGCGAAGCTTTTGAAAATATTATTCATATGGTGAATGATACAGGAAACAAAGTGACGGAAATTGCTGGAGCCAGCGAGGAGCAGGCGGCCCAGTCGACAGAAGTACTTACGTTCATTGAAAGCATTTCCGCTGCGACCGAGGAAGCGACAGCAAGCAGTGAGGAAACTGCATCAACCGCTCAGTCGCTCACTGATCTAGCAGAGGAATTGAATGCATCGGTAGCTGCTTTTAAAATAAATTGATTGAGAGATAGAATTTCACCCCCCAATGGAACGATTGGGGGTGAATTGTAAACAGTGAAAAACTATAAGAAGGTGAAATGGATGAGCGTTGTTAGTCAGGAACAATACGTTGCAATTGGTATCGGAACGGAAAAATATGCAATCAGAATACATGATATTGAAGAGATCATACGAATGCAGGATATTACGAAAATACCGAATGTCCAGGCTCATATAAAAGGAGTCATTAACCTGAGAGGAAGGATTATTCCAGTCGTCAGCCTGCGTCATCGTTTCGGATTGAATGAGGACGAGTATACAAAAGACACTCGGATTGTTGTTGTCAAATATGCAGATGAGATGATTGGGATCGTTGTAGACAGCGTCAGCCAGGTGACGATGTTCAGTGAGATTCAGCAGCCCCCTGAGACGTTAGGAGATTCAAAAGGGTCATTCTTCTCCGGTATAGGAAAAGTGGATGATGAACTTGTCAGCATATTAAACTTGGATAAAGTGCTCCAACAATAGGATGTGGATAAAATATGGATACATTTGATTTAAGCGAGTTTTTGGGTATTTTCATAGATGAAGTGGATGAACAACTGGATATTATTGACCAGGAGATACTTGTTCTTGAACAAGAAGGGGAATCGCCGGAAGTCATTCAGAGGCTTTTTAGAGCGGCACATACATTAAAAGGTTCTTCAGCTACTATGGGCTTTGAGGATATGACGAAGCTAACTCATGAAATGGAGCATTTGCTGGATCATGTCCGCAACAACAAATTGTCTGTCACTCCTGATCTAATCAATCTTTTATTCAAATGTTTGGACGGGTTGAAGCAGTTGAAAGATGAAATCGTATCAGGCGAAGAAGAAAGGACTGATATTACTCCGCTGATTGAAGAAGTGGAGAACTTTTCAGCCGGAAAACCGCCGTTACAAGTCGAGGAAAAAGACACCTCTACTCTTTCTTCAGCTATTAACCAAGAAGAAATTGAATCTTTCGAGGGACAGGGCCTACATATTTATGAGCTTGCCATACATATTGCAGCAGAATGTGAAATGAAGTCAATCCGTGCGTTTTTAATAAAAAATCAGCTTGAGTCGCTCGGAGCAGAGATCATTCAATCAGTTCCTAACTTTGACAACCCGGAAAATGACGAAGAGGATTATGAAAAAATCCAATTTCTCCTTGCCTCTCAACAAGGCGAGTCGGAAATTACAGAGACCGTGAAAACCATGATGGATGTCGATGAAGTTGTAGTTTCCACATTGGGTCAGGAGGCTGTCAATGAAACAGCATCCGCGGTTGAGGTGGAAGAAGAGCTAGAAAAATCAGCTGAATCAGCTCTAACGGAAAAAGAACCTAAACCGATGGCTGTCCATCCTGAAGTCAAGCAGGCTGCTTCAAAATCCACGAAAAAAAAGCCGGCCCAAAGTAAGCAGCAGGCACAAACAATCAGGGTAGATGTGGACCGTTTGGAACATCTTATGAATCTGGTAGGAGAATTGGTCATTGACCAGACAAGGATCAGCCAGGTAAGTGGTTTGCTTCATAATCGTTATACCGAAGATGATACAGTTGATGACCTGGTACAAGTATCCGATCATGTTGCCCGCGTTATCGGGGAGCTGCAGGAAAGTGTCATGAAAGTTCGGATGCTGCCAATTAGACAGCTGTTCAGCAGATTTCCGAGAATGGTCCGTGATCTTGCGCAGAATTTGGATAAGGACATAGACCTCGTCATTGAAGGGCAAGAAACGGAATTGGACCGTACGGTTATAGAAAAAATCGGAGATCCATTGATTCATCTGATTAGAAATGCCGTTGACCATGGGCTTGAATCAAAAGCAGACCGTATCGCAGCAAATAAGTCGGAAAAAGGCGTCTTGCGCATTACGGCAAGCCATGAGGAGAACCAGGTTGTCATTACCGTGGGTGATGACGGTGCAGGTATCGATCCTGAAAAAATGAAGGCGTCGGCAGTGAAAAAGGGTGTCATCAGTGCCGAGGAAGCTGAAAAGCTTACTGACGACGAAGCTGCGTACCTCATTTTCCGCCCTGGTTTTTCAACCGCTAAAGAAGTGAGTGACGTATCAGGACGGGGAGTCGGGATGGACATCGTACGAAGTCACATTGAAAGCTTGAACGGAATTATAGAGCTGAATACGGAGCTGGGAAAAGGTACAACTTTTAAAATTAAACTTCCATTGACATTGGCTATCATTACAGGCCTAATCATCAGATTGGCAGACAGGACATTTATTTTGCCTATGAGCAATGTTGTTGAAATTGTCCGCATCCACCCTGATACAATCCAAACAATCAAAGGCAAATCAATTGTTGTTGTCAGGGAGCAGGTGCTGCCAGTCGTATGGCTCCATGATCTGTTACAAATCCAGCGCACAGACCCGGGAGACCGGCAGCTGCCGGTTGTTATCGTAGCTGTAGGTGAAAAAAGAATTGCATTGATTGTGGATGAACTGCAAGGAAACCAGGAAATAGTCGTAAAATCCCTAGGGAAATATATAGGGAAAATAAACGGAGTATCAGGTGCAACCATTTTGGGAGACGGCCGCGTGGAATTGATTTTAGAAGTGGCTGGCATCAATAGAATGCTCAATAATGTTTAAAATTCATAGATTGGAAGTGGAAATAAATGAAAATATTAATTGTTGATGATGCTGCGTTTATGCGCATGACTTTACGAAAAATGTTGGAGGAGTTTGGTCATGAGGTGATCGGTGAAGCTGTTGATGGCAATGATGCTGTAGAAAAATATAAAGAATTGAAGCCTGATTTGGTGACAATGGATATAACAATGCCGAACAAAGACGGAATAACGGCCACAAAAGAAATCAAACAATACGACCCGAACGCTAAAGTGCTCATTTCTTCAGCAATGGGGCAGGAATCAATGGTAAAAGAAGCGATTATCGCTGGCGCATTGGACTTTATTGTTAAGCCCATCAATCCGCAAAGGATGATGAATGCGATAGCCAAAATCGGCAAGAGCTGAAGCTGGTCCAAACACGATGGGAGAAGGATGACCAACGTCGTCCTTCTTTATTACAGGAACATGGAGTTGAAGGACATGAAAGTGATAGATATAGATCCTTTTTTGCAGTCTTCCGCATTTGTCTTTGAGCAGTTTCAAATTACCTGTAAAAATGAAAATAAGGAATATGAGTCCAATTCAGATGCCGATGTATTAACAATGATCGGGCTAACCGGAGATATAAGGGGACAGGTCCTGATCCGATTCCCCGTACAGACAGGCATGAAGATTGCCTCTGCCATGATGGGCGGCATAGAAGTCTCTCACTTGGACCAAATGGTACAAAGCGCATTATTGGAACTGACCAACATGATTTGCGGAAATGCTTTGACTATATACACACAGCGGGGGTTCGCTTTGAATATCACCCCACCTACTTTGCTTGTAGGAAAGTCTATTGAAGTGTCCGGAGCCGAAGTTAATACATTATCCGCCATATTGACTATTGATCATACAGAAACAGCTGAAATAAGCGTGATGTTTGAAAAGTAAAAAAGCCGAAGGTGAAGCAATGCTTGAAGTAATAGACA
The DNA here is from genome assembly GCF_003605385.1 of Siminovitchia acidinfaciens. Classification (GTDB taxonomy): domain Bacteria; phylum Bacillota; class Bacilli; order Bacillales; family Bacillaceae_C; genus Siminovitchia; species Siminovitchia acidinfaciens. Next base: position 226,176 of record NZ_QYTV02000003.1, read on the forward strand.
AAAATCAAGATTATGATTTTTTCATTCAGAGAATAAAAAGAAAAACAAACATAGATCTGAACTCATATAAAGAAGACCAGATGAAGCGTCGATTGGAAGCTTTGAAAAACAGAAAAGGCTTCCGCACATTTGATGATTTCTATAAAGCAATGATGCAGGATGAAATGCTGTATGAAGAATTTTTAAATCATATGACGATTAACGTCACAGAGTTTTTCCGGAATCCTTCCCGTTGGGAAGTTCTAGAAAAGAAAATCATCCCTGAATTATTAAAGAATAAACAACGGATCAAATGCTGGAGCGCTGCCTGCTCAACAGGGGAAGAACCATACAGCATGGCTATGCTGCTATCTTCATTCATGGACTGGAAAGATATTCGGGTTTTGGCGACAGACATCAATCAAAAGGTCATCAATCAAGCGAAGTCAGGCGAGTATAAAGAAACCACGCTAAAAAATCTTTCGCCTCTGTATCGGGATAAATTTTTTACTGATATGGGCGGCCACTACCTGATTTCCGATAAGTTGAGAAAAAGCGTTCAATTTAAACAGCAAAATTTGCTGTCAGATCCTTTTGAACAGGGCTTTGACTTAATCTTCTGCCGCAATGTTCTTATCTATTTTACAGATGAGGCAAAAGACCTTCTGTTTCAAAAGTTCAGCAAGGCACTAAATAAAGGCGGATACCTTTTCGTTGGCGGCTCTGAGCAAATCTTTCAGCCACAGAGGTACCAGTTGAAAGAGGCGGATACATTCTTTTACAAAAAGATGTAGGAGAGATTGTTATGTTGAAAATTAAGGTACTTATCGTTGACGATTCCATCTTCATGCGAAAACTTATTTCGGATTTCGTATCTAAAGATGATCGTTTGCAAGTGGTTGGAACAGCGAAAAACGGCTTGGAGGCCATTAAGCTGACAGGGGAATTGAAGCCTGATGTGATCACGATGGATGTGGAAATGCCTGAGATGGATGGGTTGACGGCACTTAGGCATATTATGCACAAGTTTCCGACTCCTGTCCTCATGGTCAGCTCGTTGACCGAAAAAGGAGCCTTTGAAACAATCAAAGCACTGCAGCTCGGAGCCGTTGATTTCATTCAAAAGCCGTCCGGGTCTGTGTCATTGGATCTGTTTCGTGTAAGAGAAGAATTGCTTGCGAAAATCAAGGCGGTTTCCAAGGCACGTCTGTCCAAAACAGTAGAGCCAGTTTCGAAAGAAACTGTTCAGACAATAGCAAGGCCGGTTATTCCAAGAGCAGTAAAACCGCAAACAGTAAAAAAAGGTTTCGAGCAATTATTTGCGATTGGAACATCAACCGGGGGGCCGAAAGCGCTGGAAACGGTAATTACGGGACTGCCGGATGATTTTAATAATCCTGTGCTCGTAGTGCAGCATATGCCGCCAAAATTTACAGAATATCTGGCGAAAAGATTAGATGGCATATCAAAAGTGAATGTTGTTGAGGCCCAGAATAATCAAGTCATTAGTGGCGGAACCGTTTATATTGCTCCAGGCGATTACCATATGGAAGTCCGTCAAAGGGGCACCGAATACCGTATTTCATTAACTAAAGAACCGCAGCGGAATGGCCATCGACCATCTGTTGATGTTTTATACGACTCCGTGAGTAAACTTACTAGATTGAAACGTCATTATATCATTATGACAGGGATGGGAGGAGACGGAGCCGCGGGAATGCAGAAAGCTAAGGAAGGTGGAGCGGCTACTACGACGATCGCCGAGTCGGAAGAGACATGCATCGTTTATGGAATGCCTAAAACAGCTGTCAATCTGGGCTGTGTCGATCATGTCCTTCCACTGCAGCGCATTTCATCCAAGATAATCGAGTTATCACAGAAGACCCGTTGATATTTATGCTACTCTCGGTAATTGCCGGGAGTATAAATTTATCGTAAATTTTCACACTTTTATTTTTGTTTGGAATTGGCAGTTTTATATTCCGGCAGCACTATAAAGAAGCTTTTCAAAGGGGGAATGGATAAATGAAGTTTTTTTCGAAGTTCTTAAATTTGAAAACAAGCGTGAAACTACTAGCAGCATTTATCCTCATTGCATTAATACAAATAGGCGGCGGATTTTTTTCGGTATACAATATGGGGAAACTAAATGAAAACACTGAAAATATGTATGATGAAAGTTTGCAGCCAATTCAATATTTGAATGAAACAAGATATCTTTTCCAAGAATTAAAGGTAAACTGGCGTGATATTTTTATCAGCGTATCTAGCAAAGAAAGGACGAAGCTTTTGCAGGATATTAAAGAAGCCAGAAGTGAAATCAACAAAAATATCGAATTGTACAGCAAAACTTCACTTAATAAAGAACAGAAAGAATTGATGGAGAGATTTGCCACCGAATTAGAGCAATACAATAGGGAGTACGACCGATCTATTGATGTCATCATTAATAACGATACTAAATATTTTAATCAGATGAATTTGAATAAACTTCAAATTGAATTGGGAATCATCCTCAATAAATTGATTGAAATCAACGTCGAAGAAGCGGAAAAAGAGAATAGTGATTCCGGAAATACATATACGATGGTGAAAAATATCACTTTGTTCAACATTACGCTGACTTTCATCCTATGTATCGTTTTTGGGATTCTTATTTCAAGAGTCATTGCCAGACCGCTCAACCAAGTCGTTGGGCTGGTACAGAAGGTGGCTGATGGCGATTTGACAGAAACAACTGATATTCGGACAACGGATGAAATCGGGATATTGGCACAGTCTGTTAATCGGATGATTGCCAATTTAAGAGGCATGATTCAAAACATCATTCATGCAGCTGAGAATCTGTCAGCATCTTCGGAGCAAGTGTCTGCCAGCACCGGAGAAATTGCCAGTGCGAGTGCAAATCAGGCAAATGCTGCCCAAACAATGAATGAACTTTTCAGGGAATTATCAGAAGCGATTAATGGAGTTGCTAAAAATACAGAGCATGCTGCCAAGCTGGCAAATGAAACAATCGAGATTGCACAAAATGGGGAAAAAGTAGTCCAATCCTCCGTGGATGGTGCAAACCTGGTCAGTGATCAAATGTCACTCTTGGAACTGGATTCGAACAGGATTGGAGAAATTATTGAAGTCATTGATGACATTGCAGACCAAACGAACCTATTGGCCTTGAACGCTGCGATTGAAGCGGCTCGTGCCGGTGAGCAAGGCAGAGGATTTGCTGTAGTAGCCGACGAAGTCCGAAAACTTGCTGAACGAAGCGGGGATGCGACAAAACAGATCACTTCAATTATCAAAGAAATGCAGGAGAATACAGCACTAAGTGTAAAGGCGGTTCAGGAAGGTCTCGCTCATACAAAAAAATCTGGCGAAGCTTTTGAGCATATCATTCAAATGGTCAATGATACAGGTCACAAAGTTACGGAAATTGCGGGAACTAGCGAGGAACAGGCGGCGCAATCTGCTGAGGTTCTTACCTTTATCGAAAGCATTTCTGCTGCAACGGAAGAAGCAACTGCAAGCAGTGAGCAAACCGCTTCCACCGCACAGGCCCTGACAGAATTGGCGGAGGAATTGAATGCATCTGTAGCAAATTTTAAGCTGAACGAGTGAAATCAACTATTTGGTAGTCCTTAGCCTTATAATGGGTTAAGGATTTTTTTATGAAAAAGTTTATTTTTGCAGTGTTTCCTCTTTCTCAAACGACTTTATTATGAAACGGGGGAAAGGATATTGACAAATATAACCAGTCTAGTAAAAAAAGCAAAGAAAGGGAATGACAGAGCATTTGAACAATTAATAGGTTCTATGCGCGAAAAGCTCTATCGTACGGCTTACGCTTATGTCCGAAATGAACAGGATGCCCTTGATATTTATCAAGAAGCAATTTATAAGGCTTACACCTCAATACATAAGTTGCGAAAGCCGGAAAGTTTTCCTAGTTGGATAACAAAGATCCTGGTATTTCAGGCAATAGATTTCATACGGAAAGAATCAAAACAATTTCCAACAGATGATGAAAAAGTATTTGACGGTCTAATTACGGAAGAAAGTATCAAATCAATTACCCATTCAATGGATTTAACCGAAGCTTTCAAATTTCTCAATCCGACTTATAAAACTATTATTTTATTGAGGTATTATCACGAACTGTCAATCAAGGAAATCGCAGAGATGATGAATTGTCCAGAGGGAACAGTCAGTTCAAATTTAAGCAGAGCAAAAAAACAGCTTAGGCCCATTTTGAAGGAGGGATATATTTATGAATAATAAAGAGCTTCACGAATATATCATCGATGAAATAGATGTCCCAGTGGATAAACTGATGGCAAGGGAAAAGGCAGCTATGCTCCAAGCCAAGAGAAGGAGAATTACGGACAGGACAGTAAAACGCTCTTTATTAGCGGCTTGCGGTTTATGTCTGACCATATTAGGATCTGGATTTTTTTCGAGCGGGGCAGCTAAAGCTCTATCCAAGGTTCCAGTTATTGGTCCTATTTACGAGCAGTTTAGCGACATTGCCTCGGAAAAAATTCAAAATGATCAATTGGCTTCGGTAATTGACAAACAGGATAGCCGTAATGGGTTAACTATGACAGTGAAGGATGCGGCATATGATGGAGGAAGATTAATCGTAACGGTTGCCTATGAGGGTGAAAAACAGGTGTCGCTAGAGGAAGAGACAGTAGGCTTTACAAATATCACTATCAATGGAAGGGAAGTCGAAGCGGCCATCGGTTCATCAGGACAGGATATGATCACCCCTTCCATGATTATTGAGCACCATCAATTTACTTTAACAAATTACGATGAATTTGGGGATCATATTGATGTATCTGTCCAGGGAGAAAATTTATTCGGGCTTAAAGGCAAATGGAAAGTGGATTTTCCGCTTGAAAAAATTAAGGGCGATATTCATGAGTTTTATCCAGAGGTAAAAGGGCAGACCAAAGACAACAAATATACCTTGGCAACGGATAAGATAACTTTTTCTGAGCTTTCTACGAGAATCGACTTAACATTGGATTACCCGGTAGAGATGGATAAAAATGATACATGGCCCTGGTTCGATTACATTGTTATTGATGACAAAGGAAATATATACGATAGATTGAAACTTCAGGTAGGAATAGCAGGGGAATATGGCCGCAAGGTTGTTCTGGTCCTTCCACCTATGGATAAAGTGCCGAAATCCCTAACAATCAAGACCATTGATAACACCTTAACAGATGATGTAGAGAATAGAGATGAAATAGAGGGGTTGGAATTGTTCGTTCCGTTAATTCCAAAATGAATTTGGGATCCGGAGAGGCAGAAAAATCAGATCCTTTTATCAAAGAGTATGAAAGGCTTGCTGCAAAAAGCAAGTCTTTCTTTCATTCTTTTGATAAAATAGATTTGATTGCTTAACTCAAATAAATAGATGAAAGAGTTGAAGAGGATGGAGACACTGAAGATAGCTGTCATTCCCGGAGATGGAATTGGACCAGAGGTTATCGACGAGGGAATCAAAGTCTTGGAAAAAGCCGCAAAGTTGAGCGGAAGGATTCAATTCGAATTTACCCACTTTCCATGGGGCTGTGAGTATTATCTTGAGCATGGCAGGATGATGGACGAAGACGGCATTGACCAATTAAGGAAGTTTGATGCAATTTATTTGGGTGCTGTCGGTTATCCTGGAGTTCCGGACCATATTTCCCTTTGGGATTTACTGTTGCGTATCCGAAAAGAGTTTGATCAATATGTGAATATCAGACCCATTCAACTTTTAAATGGAGCGCCATGTCCTTTAATAGATGGAAGCAAAGAAAAAATAGATATGTTATTTATCCGCGAGAACAGCGAAGGGGAATATTCCGGTGCCGGAGACTGGCTTTTTAAAGGAAAGCCCGAAGAAGTCGTCCTGCAGACAGGTGTTTTTTCCAGAAAGGGAACAGAACGGATCATCCGTTACGCATTTGAAACAGCAAAGGAAGCCGGAAAATCGGTGACAAGCATAAGTAAAGCAAACGCGCTTAACTATTCCATGGTCTTTTGGGATGAAGTGTTTGAAAAAGTCAGCAAAGAGTATCCAGAGATCGAGACTCATTCATATCTCGTAGATGCGGCTGCCATGCATATGATCACGGATCCGGAGCGATTTGAAGTGGTAGTCACGTCCAATTTATTCGGGGATATTTTAACTGATGTAGGGGCAGCGCTAGCAGGCGGGATTGGGCTTGCAGCAGGTGCGAATATCAATCCGGAAAGGGAATATCCCTCCATGTTCGAACCGGTCCACGGCTCGGCTCCGGACATTGCAGGTAAAGGCATTGCCAATCCATTGGCAACAGTCTGGTCAGCCAGTCAAATGTTTGACTTTTTCGGCTATAGTGATATTGGTGAAAAACTTCTGCAAGCGATTGAAAGACTTCTTGAAGAGAATGAAGTACTTACCCCCGACTTGGGCGGTACTGCTTCCACTTCAGAAGTAGGGGATAGGATTACAGAAATACTAAATGATCTTTTTTAAGAGAAAAAGGAGAGAGGATTTTCATGTCAAAAGCAGAGAAACAACAACTATTTAAAGAGGCGCTTGGGAATTATCCAACAGGGGTTACGATTGTGACAGCGACTACAGAAGATGGTACACCAGTAGGTCTTACTGTGAATTCATTTGCTTCGGTATCACTTGATCCCTTGCTCATTCTTTGGTCCATTGATCACCGTGTGTCTTCAAAAGAAGCTTTTATAAATGGTGAAAAGTTTGCAGTACATATTTTGGCTGCCGATCAAGTGGAGCTTTGCAAAACATTTGCCACTCCAAATGTCGACCGGTTCAGTAAGTGCAACTGGAACATGTCAGAGCACAATATTCCAATTATCGATGGAGCTTTTGCCGTCCTTCAATGCAAATTGCATCAAGCGGTTGAGGCTGGTGACCATACAATTTTAATTGGAGAAGTTCTTGATATTGATATCGAGAAGCGCGATCCAATGTTATATCACCGTAGAAACTTCGGTTCGATTCCAGCGCAATTTTACACAGATATCGATGACAAAAGCTGACGGGTTTTATTAGATAATTCCTGGGTTAAACAATTAAGAACAATAGTGTGATTAATGTCAGTCTCTATTGTAGGAACGCTGATCCATTTAAAGAAAGGATGAAACCATATGGACGTCTTTTTTATTACAGGGGCTTCAAGAGGGATCGGTTTGGCTATGAGCAAGGAGCTTATTAAGGAAAATAACCTCCTTGTTTGTACAGCACGTTTAAAGAATGAGGAGCTTGTGGAGCTTGCAAAGAAAAATGAGTGCAAGCTTGTGTTCCTTGAATTTGATTTATTCGAAACTTCCAGGCTGGAAGAACTGATGGATGCCATGATTTCATTGATTCCGGACTTTCCAAGCTCGATTACGCTTGTCAACAATGCTGGTGTCATTGAGCCGATTGGCCATACGGAAGACAATTCTCCGGCTGCTATTGAAAAAAGCATAGCAATCAACTTAACGGCACCGATGATCTTGACGTCTGCTTTTATCAAAAAACTGAAGGATAAGCATGTGCCAAAACGAGTTGTCAATATTTCTTCCGGTGCGGGCCGCCATGCCTATCCTGGATGGAGCAGTTATTGTGCGGGAAAGGCAGGGCTTGACCATTATTCAACTGCAGTCGCTTTAGAGCAGAAAAAAGAGCCTTTTGGTGTAAAAATAGTTTCGGTTGCACCGGGTATTATTGACACTGATATGCAAAAGGAAATACGGGCCACCGAAAAACAGAAATTTGACCTGGTAGACCAGTTTATCGAATATAAGGATAAGGGACTGCTCAGCACTCCTGAAGAAACAGCTGGTAAGCTTGCACGCCTGATACAGAGTGACAGCTTTAGCGCAATGGATGTTTTGCTGGATTTGCGCAACGTTGAATAACCTTTTATTGTGATCACCCTAATGGTTATAGAAAAAATCGCCGCATTTTTACATGCAGGCGATTTTTTATTGACTAAACTTTTTCTCATAATTGGAGATTGCAAGCAATGGAAAAATATAGCGGTAACTATGGTAATGGATGTAAAATGATCCTCCCATCCCTTGACCGACGGGATAGTCCTTCGTCCAATCCTCTTTATCGTATAATTGAAGCAAATATTCGACGCCCGCTTTGATTTCTGATGTCGGCTGCTTTTCCGCAGCGATCAGTGCATCCAATGCCCAGGCTGTTTGGGTCACGTGGCTTTTTCCGAGTGGAACGTACTTATTTTCAATGTCGCTTCTGCATGATTCTCCCCAACCGCCATCTTTGTTTTGGATTGTTTTCAGCCAGGTGACGGCCTTGCGGATGCAATTTTGTTCACGATCCATTCCTGCCGCCATTAACCCGGTGACTGCTGCCCACGTTCCGTATATAAAACAAATTCCCCAGCGACCATACCATGAGCCATCCTTTTTCTGATTTGAAATGAGCCAATTAATCCCGTCTTTTATTTTCCCGTTCTTTTTCGGCATGTTCGTATAGTTTCCCAGGAATTCAAGTGTCCTGCCGGTCAAGTCGGCGCTGCTTGCGTCCGAAACCAAAAATCTTGCCCGGTCCATTGGGAATAGATTCATGATCTTTTTATCGACATTTTTTTCAAAGGCCGGCCAGCCGCCATCATTATTCTGCATGGAAAGAACCCAATTTGCACCCCTGTCCCAGGATGAGCGCAATGCAGAATCCTCCGTGACCAATGGGGAAAAGGCCCGTAACGCCGCTGTTGTATCATCAACGTCTGGATTGAACGTATTCACATCAGAGAATCCCCAGCCGCCAGGTAAGGCACTGGGATTGTGTATGACCCAGTCACCGTATTTAAAATGCTGCCTTTCCAACAAGTATTCGTTCGCTGCAAGGATCGTTGGGTCTGTTGGTTGAACGCCGGCATTTTGCAAGGTAAACGATATTAAGGCCGTATTCCACACATTTGCTGTCGTATATTGTATATGGGGGTGCCCCTTGATAGTACATTCCATTGCTTTAAGGCCATCAACTGCTTTTAGAATAATCGGATCGTCTTTCTTGTGCCCTAGGGACATCAGTGCAAAAATCATGAGGAAGGTGGCGCTGAAATAGTTGTAAAATGTTCCGTCCGGTTCCAAATGGTTGAGCATGTAGCGCTTAGCGCGCTCGATGGCAAGTGAACGTATTTGCTGTGGCGCCATCAGGATGCTTTTGATCCCATGTTGAATAGTGTTGAAGATATTGTCGAATTCACGTTTTTCATTTGCCGAAAAAAACTCATGCGTCCTTGAAAGGAAGAGATTGGAAAGATCCGGACTGTTCTTAGTTTTTAATTGATACTTTTTTGCTGCCAAAATCATGATCGGCGTGAGATTAGCCCTGCCAAATACGGAAAAGTCGTAAAAATTGAAAGGGAATGAAAGGGGAAGAAGTATCAGTTCCACTGGAAGCGGGAAAAAGTGTGGCCACTTGTATTGGCCTGTCAATGCAAGCATGACCTTTGTGAATAGTTCTGCTTTTTCAATTCCGCCTTTTTTTAAAATAAAACTTTTAGCCAAGCGCATCCGAGAGTCAGACTTTGAATAAAGGCCCGAATAAAGAAGTGCATAGTAAGCCTCCACCGTATAAGACAGATTGCCGTTGCTTTCATCGTAATAAAGCTTCCAGGCACCATTTTTCTCCTGCTTGCTTAAAATTCGTTCAGTTAGTCCTCGGATTAAATGTTCATCATTTATTTCCAATGATCTTAATAAAATGATCATATAGGCATCCGTTTTGACGCCTGTATCAAAGGGGTAATCCCATGATCCATCAGCGCTCTGATCGCCTTTCAATGTCTCGATGATTTTGCTGGCCGGTTCTCCGGTATTATATGACATACCTAATCATCTCCCTGACAACTAGTTACCTCTCATGTTTATTCAGAAAAAATGAAAGAATTCTTGGCGGGGGTGAGGAAAGATTTTCTTTTGCACTAAGAAGAAAAAAACAGTACCGCTTTCCCGCCGACTTCTTGATATCAAAGGAAAATTGACGAAAAGTCTATACAGTGCCCAGACTTATGATTTTGATGATTTGTCATGTGAGGAGAGAACCATTGTAGGACATATCAAGCAAACAACGGGACTGTTAAACGTGAACAATGTATCCAGGACAAAAGCGTATCTTGATTTTTACCGGCAGTACCCGGAAATCCACTGGGCATTTTTAGGGCATGCCGTGTCAAGAAACGGTGGTTGGAATATGACTGACTTAAAAGGGGATCTGTTATCGAGACTGATGAATGAAAAGAAGCAGGAGGAGTTTTTTGAATTTCTGGAGCGGGGCAATTGGTTGATTTTTCAGGATGCATATCCTCAGTTTTTGCTTTATGGGGAGAGTATAAGACGTAAACGCGGCTTGTTTCACTTGCTGCCGCATTTTGGTATATCAAAGTTTATGGAGGTGATATGGGAAGATTTTTGGTATAGAAGGGATTCATATATATTGGCTATGGCCCAAGTTGTCAATGAACAAAGCTACCTGGAAGCAAGAATGATTCAGAACCCTTTTTATATGGAGAAGGTTCTTCATACTCTTGAATTCGTTTTACAAGATTTGCTTTCATTCAATCAAATATTATTTCCCTCATTAAAAAAAGGTAGGAAAACTGTCCTGACAGGTATGACGATTCATCAATTTGGTTCTCTACATGAGCGCATCATTCTGGGCAGGAGATTGTACCATTTATTGTTCAGTGATCGACAGCGGCATCAGGATATTTTGATTTGGTGCATGATCCAGCCGCATTCAGGGTCCAGGAAAGATTATTGGCCGCAAATATTTAACGATGTCAACGAAGGATTACCCGGACCGTTGCAAATTCGGAGACTAAGGAACTGCCGCTTGATCAGGAATTCTCCTAGATTGTACAGTCCGAGGCTTGAATATGCCTGGCCTAATATGAAACACAGACCAGCAGAACCCGGAGATTGGTTTGATGACTGCAGTGTTGTGCGTTATTTAATAGAAAATGATGAACCGGTTGATGGAAAGATAACAGGTGATTACTGTGAAACACTTCAAAACCTTGAGCTCGCAGCACTTGCAAAAAAAACGGTGTTCATATGAACAACCGCTGTATTTTCCCGCTATCATTTTTGCTACGCTTCTAGGGACGTATTTGGATCTTTATTTTACGGGAATAGGCATGTATTCTTTTCCGAACCGGCCTTTTGGGGATGTTTTCTCGATTCATATCATTTTTAATCTTGTTGCACTTCCTATTTTCACCTGGATATTTTTGTACACGGCACGGCTGATGGCCCGCCAAGAAAGATTATTGTTTGTTCTATTCCTTAGTATGGCAGGACCGCTGCTTGAAATTATCTCCGAGTCGCAAGGCTTTTTTGTTCATTCTGCTGAATGGAGGCATTGGTACTCATTTTTTGGTTATTTCTTTTTTTTATTAGCTGTGTGGTTAGTATTTAAACGGACGAATGGGCAGCGAAGTAAGAGCACGATTTAAAAATCGGCTTTGTGAATCTTCGTTGTTATCACCCAAGGAAAATCAAAAGTAAAGGGAGTGGGGCAGATGATTCAAAATCCCGGGGGATTCTGGAGGAGACTGCTTGGAATTCTGTTGGATGCAATTGTTATTGGTATTCCGCTGGGTATAATAGCTTATATCCTTACAGGTGAAACGGAAGGAAACGCATTTACAAATCTCCTAAGCTTTTTATATTATTTAATACTTCCTGTGGCATGGATGGGTTATACGGTTGGAAAAAGAATTGTCGGCGTCCGCATTGTGAAAGTGAATGGAGAGAAGGTTGGAATTGGAACGATGTTTCTCAGAACTTTTGTAGCAGGAATTGTTTATGCAGTTACAATTGGGATTGCTTTGATTGTCAGTGCATTTATGGTTGGCCTACGCGAGGACAAAAGAGCTATTCATGATTTGATCGCCGGCACATACGTAACAACGGACAAACCGGAACAGAGCTTGGAAACGTAAACGCATTCAAAAGCCCTTTCCTGTGATACAATGAAAAGAATATAGAAGTGGATAACGGGCGGGGGATCTGATGAAAAAGTGGCATTTATATTTTCTGATTATCATGGTAATGGTGGTTTGGGGCTTCAATGTCACTGCCATTAAAATAATCGTAAGCAATTTTGCGCCAGTAACGATTACATCTTTGCGAATATTCGTTGCGTTCCTTATGCTTGCACCAATGCTTTTTTATCGAAGTGAGATTAAAAAACTGGCAAGAAAGGATATATTGTTCATTGGGTTGGTGGCCTTGTTCGGCGTCCTGGGCCACCATTTTTTTCTTTCCGTAGGACTTAGTCTTACGAGTGCCGCCAATGGCGGCTTGATTCTCGGCTCAGTCCCTATCGTTACAACTGTCGCGGCGGCTCTTTTTCTTGGGGACCGGTTGACTGCTTTCCGTGTAATGGGACTAGTTTTTGGGTTCTCGGGTGTCGCATTGATCATGCTGATGCAACCGGGTGCTTCCTTCAGCTTTGCAATCGGTGATATTTTCATGTTTTGTGCCGTTTTATCACAGGCCATCAGCTTTATTTTGATCAACAAAATGTCCAATACTGCAGGAACACAGGCAGTGACAGGCCTTTCCCTCATGATGGGATCGGGAATGCTTTTTACGGTAAGCCTTGCTATGGAGCCTTCAGGGTTGGCCACATTAAAAACCGGCAATCTGACAGCCTGGCTTGTGTTTTTCGCTTCCGGAATTATAGCAACAGCATTTGGCCATCTCATATATAACCATGCCATTCAGCAAATCGGCGCTGGACAGGCGTCTCTATTTTTGAACTTATCGCCTTTTTTCTCGCTGGTCGGAGCTTTTTTATTTTTGGGGGAAAAAATATATACTTTTCAGTGGTTTGGTTTTTTCTTTATCGTAATTGGTGTCGTGCTGGGGACGGGATTTTTGGAGCACCGGAGCGCAATTCGTCCGAAAAAATCAGCATGACTGGAAATCAACCTATTTATCAAACTATTTTATAAGAGGCGGAGGAAGCTGATTTTAGGCTCTCATCGCCTTTACTTTTTGCAAAAATTTGATATTCTTTTAGTAATTAACTAACGAGAGGGGGATACAAGTGAAAATAGATTATAACCACCCAATCCCGCTGCATATCCAATTGAAAGATCTTATTGAGCGGCAAATTGGCGATGGAGTTTTTTCGGAACAAATTCCAAGCGAACGGCAGTTCATGGAAAAGTACAACGTTAGCCGAAGCACGGTTCGGGAAGCGATAAACCTGTTGGTTAGGGAAGGAATACTGGAAAAGCGCCACGGAAAAGGTACGTTCGTTTCCTTGAAGCCCATTCACGACTGGCTGGGCCATTTGAGCAGCACGACTGAAGTTATAAGGGATATGGGAATGAAGCCAGGTGCCAAACTGATCACACATCATAAGACAACACCAGATCCTTATATTCAAGGGCTGACAGGATTCAGGGAAGCCTATTTTATTAAAAGAGTCCGCTACGCAGATGATATTGCAATCGGTGTGGAACGTCATTATTTCCCGATGGAAATCGGACAGGAATTGGCCAAATACGATCTTGACAATGCAACATTATACGACCTTGTTCAGAATGAGTTGGGAATCCAGTTTGCAGAAGCGGACCAGTCAATCTCCTGCGGGCCATTATTGGAAGAGGACCAAGGGCTTCTGGACATCCCTACGGATACCTGTGTGATGACTGTAAGACGGATGATCAAAAATGAAGCAGGCCAGATCATTGAATTGGAAACCGCCTTTTATCGAAGTGATATGTACACTTTTAAAGTGAACCTATCTAGGAAATTTGGCTAGAAGGGCCAATTATTAATGATTCCTATACATTCATTAACGAATCCTATAAATGAAATAGAAATAACAAATGTCTGAATAAAGGAAATACATTGAAATATAAAACTTAATCATTTATACTGAAATCAATTCCGGCATAACTGGTCCGGACGTCATAATGTCATAATAAGATAAAAAAATAAATGAAATGGAGGTACATCATGAAAACTGAAGTCGAAATGAAACAAGGACCGCAAACAAAAGAAAGTCATTTATGGAATGCGATCACCCGCTACAATCCAAAGACAGAACCCACTGTGGCGGTTTCCGGGGAAGGATCCTGGTTTACTGATGAAAAGGGCAATCGTTATCTAGACGGAGTTTCCGGATTGTGGTGCTTGAACTTGGGGCATGGGCAGCAGGAGATTGTCGATGCAGCGGCGGAACAAATGAAAACACTTTCATATTTTCCGTTGACGATGAACCATCGGCCCGCAGTCCAGCTTGCTGGAAAAATCAGCGAACTGCTAGGTGCCGACTATCAAGTGTTCTTTTCAAACAGCGGTTCTGAAGCAAATGAAACCGCATTTAAAATTATTAGACAATATCATAATCAGACGGGCAATCCTGGAAAATATAAAGTAATTTCCCGTTACAGGGCATATCACGGTGCCACATTGGGAGCTTTAAGTGCAACAGCGCAGGCCAACCGCCGTGTGAAATACGATCCAGGAGTTCCAGGTTTCCTGCATGTTCAGCCTCCATATAGCTACCGGTCCTTATTTGAAGGAACACCTGAGGAAACTGATTTAAAGGCAGCTGATCTTTTGGAAAGCACAATCCAGCATGAAGGGGAAGAGTCAGTAGCAGCATTCATCATGGAGCCGTTCATTTCCGGTGGGGGTGTCATCATCCCATCAGTAAAATACATTCAGCGGGTTCAGGAAATATGTAAAAAATACAATGTTCTGCTCGTAATGGATGAAGTTGTATCCGGTTACGGAAGAACCGGAGAAATGTTCGGATTCCAGCATGCTGACGGTGTTCAGCCCGACATTGTCACAATGGCGAAAGGATTGACCAGCGGCTACTTGCCACTTGGAGCAACAGCAGTGAAGTCGGAAATCTATGAAGTATTTAAAGAACAGGGCAAAGACTCCCACTTCCGGCATGTATCTACATACGGAGGCCATCCGGCTGCCTGTGCCGTGGCGTTGAAAAATATCGAAATAATCGAAAGAGAGAATATTGTCGGACGGGTGAAAGAGCTTGGCGAATCCAAACTGGGCCGTCTGCACCAATTAAGCGACCATAAATATGTAGGAGAAGTAAGGCAGGCCGGCTTCCTGATGGGCATTGAAATGGTGGCTGATAAAGTGACGAAAGAGCCGCTTGATGATGAAAAGTTAGGGAGCATTTTGGCAGAATGCAAGAAGCGAGGCTTGATTATCGGCAGAAATGGTGATACTGTCCCAGGCTTGAATAATGTGATCATTATCGCGCCGCCGTTAACAAGCACCGAAGAGGATTTGGATTTTGTAGTGGAGACAGTAGAATCAGTGATTCGCAGTCTTTAATAAAATCCCCTTACTATTGCTCGGGAGGGAATCAAAGTGGACTATGAAAGATTGAAGACATTTATTGCAGTTGCTGAAAAGAAGAGCTTTTCCGAGGCAGCTAAAATACTGTTTGTCACGCAGCCAACAATCTCGGCGCAAATCAAGGCGCTTGAAGAGGAACTAGGAACAAAGTTGTTTGAACGGACAACAAAAAAGGTGGAAATGACTCAGTCTGCAGCAATTTTATTGAAATATGCGAAGAAAATCATCCATCTGAGTGACTCGGCCCATAAAGAAATTTTGAAATTTGAAGACAGCATGTATGGTGACTTGAAAATCGGCTGTAGTTTCACAATTGGAGAATATGTCCTTCCCGAGTTTTTGAAAATTTTCAAGGAAGATTACCCACTCGTACAAATGAGCGCAGATATCACAAATTCAAACAATATTGTTTCCAACATCAAAGATCAATTTATTGATATGGGTTTAATTGAAACCCCGATTGAAGATACACAAATTGTTGTGGAGCCTTTTATGGAAGATGAACTGATTTTAATAGCTGCACCGGGCTTTTTCCCCGATAATGAAATCACAATTTCGGCAGAGCGCTTAAAGGAAACTCCGTTAATCGTGAGGGAAAAGGGGTCTGGGACCCGTGCTGTTGTGAATCAGTATTTGAATCAGGCGGGCATATCGGAAGATGATTTGAATATTATTATGGAGCTGGGAAGTACCGAAGCGATTAAATCCGCAGTTTCATCCAAGCTGGGAGTTTCAATTATATCGAAAAGCGCCATAAAAAAAGAGCTGCAGCTCAAGCTGTTGAAAGCTTACCCGATTAAGGATATATCGTTTTACAGATATTTCTATATAGCATTCAGAAAAGATCAGGTGTTAAAAGAGACAACGGAATTATTCATTGATCATTTGAAAAGCATCACGGTAAAGAATGAAAAGGGAGTTTCTTAACTGCATCTAGCAACAAACGTTGTTGATGATAAATTATTACTTAATCATAATGAGGGAGGAATTTTATAATGGCTCAACAGGAAGCTGTGAAACAAAAGATTGCAACAGGTCAAAAGCTGAAAATGACACCAAGTGAGGCGATCGTAGAAACCCTTGTGCAGGAAAATGTTAAAGAAATTTATGGGATCCTTGGATCAGCCTTCATGGATATGCTGGATTTGTTGCCGACAGCGGGAATCGAATTCATTCCAGTCCGTCACGAACAGAGCGCAGCGCATATGGCGGACGCTTTTACTAGAGTATCAGGAACAGCAGGAGTTGTAATCGGCCAGAATGGTCCAGGAATTACAAATATGGTGACATCTGTAGCAGCCGCATATCAGGCGCATACACCGATGGTTGTCATCTCTCCTTCCGCAGGCACACCGACAATCGGCTGGGACGGATTCCAGGAAGCCGATCAGGTTTCAATCTTTAAGTCGATCACAAAAGAAACAGTGCGAGTTACGCATACAAGCCGTGTAGCAGACTGCTTGCGTACAGCCTTCAGAATCGCTTACGCGGAGCGCGGTCCTGTATTGTATGATATCCCGCGTGACCTTTTCTACGGCGAGCTGGAGGATCGGATTCTTGAGCCGCATCAATACCGTACGGATGCAAGAGGAAGCGGAGACCCGGCATTGATCCAAAACGCTGTTGAGCTGTTGAAAAACGCTAAAAACCCTGTCATCATTTCCGGCCGCGGCGCAGTTGATGCAGACGGAGTAGATACGGTTGTACAAATTGCCGAGCACTTGTCCGCACCTGCAGCTGTTTCCTACATGCACAATGATGCTTTCCCTGCAGATCATCCTTTGGCAGTAGGACCGATTGGATACATGGGCTCGAAAGCGGCTATGAATACATTGAAAGATGCGGATGTATTGCTCGCCATCGGTACACGTTTATCGGTATTCGGAACGCTGCCTTGCTATGATATCGATTACTTCCCGAAAAACGCAAAAATCATCCAAATCGATATTAACCCAAGAAACATTGCCAGAACGCATCCGATTGAAGTGGGAATCATCGGCGATGCCAGAGCAGCCAGTGAAGGACTTCTGAAGCAATTGAAGAAAGTACAGCCGGAGCCTGTTAAAAATGCAGAGCGCCTTGCAGAAGTGGCAAAAGAGAAAGAAGCATGGGAGCAAGAACTTGTCGATCTGGCAATGGTGCCGGGCAATCCGATCAACCCGCGCCGGGCATTGCTGGAACTGACAAGAGCGCTTCCTGAGAATACTATTATCTCAACAGATATCGGGAACGTATCATCCACAGCCAATGCCTACTTGAAGTTCAATCAGACGAGACGACATATTGCAGCGTTGACATTCGGTAACACAGGTTTCGCTTATCCTGCGGCCATGGGTGCTCAGATTGCAGAGCCGGATACTCCGGTAGTGGCCATCGTTGGTGACGGTGCATGGGGAATGAGCTTGCATGAAGTGAGCACAGCGGTGGAGCAGAATATTCCAGTCATCGCATGTGTCTTCAACAACAAGGCCTGGGCGGCTGAAAAGAAAAACCAAGTAGATTACTATAACAACCGCTTTGTTGGGTCCGATATCGAAGCACCATGTTTCGCAGAAGTGGCAAAATCAATGGGTGCGCTCGGATATGTAATCGATAAGCCTGAAGATATTGAAGGAGTAGTGAAAGAGGTATTGGAGAAGAGAAAACCTGCCGTTCTCAACATCTATGTTGATGGAACGCAGCTCGCACCACCGTTCCGCAAAGATGCTCTGAAGATGCCAACGCGCTTCTTGGATAAATACAAACACCTTGATTACGAAGAATGGAAAGAAAAGTAAGAATCGGGAACCAGCCCGTTTTGGCAAAAGCCAGACGGGGTGGTTTTTTTACTGGTTGTGAGTGCTGGCACTAGGGGGGATTGCATATGCTGGCCAGGGTTGGAGTGCGCCGGCCTCTTAGGGGTGACGGCGCGCTCCAACTCTCTTATAAAGACTCCAACTCTCTTATAAAGACTCCAACTCTCTTATAAAGACTCCAACTCTCTTATAAAGACTCCAACTCTCTTATAAAGACTCCAACTCTCTTATAAAGACTCCAACTCTCTTATAAAGACTCCAACTCTCTTATAAAGACTCCAACTCTCTTATAAAGACTCCAACTCTCTTATAAAGACTCCAACTCTCTTATAAAGACTCCAACTCTCTTATAAAGACTCCAACTCTCTTATAAAGACTCCAACTCTCTTATAAAGACTCCAACTCTCTTATAAAGACTCCAACTCTCTTATAAAGACTCCAACTCTCTTATAAAGACTCCAACTCTCTTATAAAGACTCCAACTCTCTTATAAAGACTCCAACTCTCTTATAAAGACTCCAACTCTCTTATAAAGACTCCAACTCTCTTATAAAGACTCCAACTCTCTTATAAAGACTCCAACTCTCTTATAAAGACTCCAACTCTCTTATAAAGACTCCAACTCTCTTATAAAGACTCCAACTCTCTTATAAAGACTCCAACTCTCTTATAAAGACTCCAACTCTCTTATAAAGACTCCAACTCTCTTATAAAGACTCCAACTCTCTTATAAAGACTCCAACTCTCTTATAAAGACTCCAACTCTCTTATAAAGACTCCAACTCTCTTATAAAGACTCCAACTCTCTTATAAAGACTCCAACTCTCTTATAAAGAAAAGTTAAACAGACTAATGATCTTTCCTGGGTTAATTTTCATTTATTAATAATTAAGATGAATCTTATTCAACTTTGCAATCATGGAAACGCTTGAAATAGATTGAAAGTTCACTTGAAAGCGCATACAATTACAATTAATCATTTCGTTGGCAAATTATATTTTTTTATTTCATATGTAAAGTCACAGCTATATCTTTCGTTCCAAAAGAAAGGTAACCCTTCCTAGGAATTACTACCTGTGAATGCTCGCAGAGGTTCGCTATCAGCATAAGAATTACTCCTTATTATTTAGACACATATTTTTTTACATAGAACCCAGTGTCACTATTGCCATAGCAATTATATTTTATGAGGAGGATAAGGATGGCTGAAAGAGAGTATGCTTCGGAAAAGGCCGAAAAAGCGGAGAAAGGCGGAAAAACTTCAAGTTTAAGGAAGAAGTTTTCTATTCTGGGACCAGGTATTGTCTTGGCCGCGACGGGAGTTGGATCCGGGGACCTGGTGATGTCAACGGTTACAGGATCGGAATTTGGAATCGCGCTTATTTGGGCGGTGGTCATCGGTGTTTCTCTTAAGTTGCTCCTTACTGAAGGGGTTGGGAGATGGACATTGGCAACAGGGAAGACAATTCTGGAGGGGTGGCGTTCCCTAGGACGGTGGACCATGGCTTATTTCTTTGTTTATGTCTCGCTTTTCGGTTTAATTTATGGGGCTGCCATTGCTACGGCTTGCGGACTGATGATGAGTATCATGTTTCCGATTATGCCGCTGTGGGCATGGGCCATTATTCATTCAGTTGCCGGCTTTAGTTTAATCTGGTTTGGCAGATATAAAATCTTTGAAAAAGTGATCACAGTTTTGATTGGAATCATGTTCCTTGCTGTTGTAGGGTCTGCCGTACTCCTGCTTCCAAATCTGTTCACATTGCCGCGGGAGGCATTAACTCTAGGTATTCCAGATGGCGCCACGTTTTTCAGAATACTGGGACTCGTAGGCGGAATAGGAGGCACAATGGCACTTGCAGCTTATGGGTATTGGATTCGTGCCAGGGAATGGTCTGATAAATCATGGATTCCCGTCATGCGGATGGATGTGACGCTCGCTTATGTGATCACCGGACTCTTTTCCATGTCATTAATGACATTAAGTGCTCAGTTCTTATATGGATCTGGAATTACGTTCAGCGGTGTGGAAGGCATGCAGGATTTTCTTAACTTATATGGGGAAAGGTTTGGGAAGGTGCCCCAATTAATTTTGAACATTGGATTTTGGGCAGCAACATTTAGCTCATTAATAGGTTCATGGAATGGAATCCCTTATTTGTTTGCAGATTTCATGAGGAATTTTAAAAAGAAAGTTGATGAAGTAAAAATCAGAAAGCCGATAGATGAAAAAGATCCGGCATATAGGGCGTTCCTTGCTTGGCTGACTTTTCCTTCTTTGCTCCTCCTTATGTTCAACCAGCCAATCGGATTAGTTTTACTGTATGCAGCACTCGGGTCACTGTTCCTCCCGTTTCTTGCAATAACGCTGTTGTTTTTGTTGAATTCAAAGGAGGTAGGGCCTGAGTTCAGAAATAGACTATGGAATAATGCTGCGTTGGTATTTGTGATCATTATATTCTTAACACTTGGGATAACTAAGTTTATCTAAGAACTCAGCAGCGAAAGACATTGGAGGTCAGCCTTAACCCAGTTTCATTGATAGTAAAAAGCTGCGGCATTGCCGCAGCTCTACTATTTTGCTTCAGGTTCGGTAGCCAATGAATCTGTTGAACTTTCCTTATCCTTGTAATCTCCCAAAATATAGTGATCCAAATCTTTTTCAGGAATTTCTTTATAGTTCTTATATCTTGTGAGGAAGAATATACCTCCGAGAGCTATCCAGACTAGAAGTGCGATCCATGACGGAGTGCCCAAAAACCCTGGCGATCCGGGGACAACTAACAATAGGAAGAAACCGATACTGCTGATCACTCCTATGAGAGCAACGAGCTTTCTGCCGGGAGCAACAAGCGAGATATCCCTTACTCTGCCTGTGTCTTGATCGGACCACTTGAAGAGGCGGTAGGCAACAAACGTTGTATAGAAATAAGCGATAGTCACCCCAAGTGCGGCCATGTCAACAACCCATAATAGTGCTTGTCTTCCGAAGAATGGTGCAATTAGGCATGCGCCCATTGTAAACCATATCCCAAGTCCTGGAGTTCCGTATTTAGGGTGCAATTTTCCAAAAGCATCAGGAATGACTTTCGCTCTTCCCATAGCAAACAGGAGCCGGCTGGTAGACACGTAAAAACCGTTTAGACCCGTGAAGATTCCCATCATGACCGCAAAGGCCAATACTAGGACCCCAAATCTCCCAAATGCATTTTCAACAATTGTCCCAGTTCCCCACATATAACCTGCATCCACTGCATTCATCCATGGCATGCCAACTCCGGTCGCAATAATAAGAAACGCATAAGTCAGGCCAGCGCAGATCAACGCCCAAAATATCAGCTTGAATGACTTGCTTGGATGGAAATCAAATTCTTCAGCCGCTTGAGGTATATTATCAAACCCGACATAAGCCCAAGGAGCGATGGCTATGATCGCAGCAATTGCAGCTATAGATGAAGTTCCCGGCTTAAAAAGCGGCTGCAGGTTTGAAAATGAACTGGAAGGGTGGAAAACCATTCCGATAGTCAGCAGGACAACAGCTATAACGAGGCCTACGCAAAAAACAAATTGTGAAAGTCCTGATAAGCTGGCTCCACGAAGATTTAAGTAAGCAAAAACGATTAATGCAAGACAGGCGACGATAATTTCCCCAAAAGTAATATCCCATCCAGCAATGCTGTAAAGGTGCATTTTTGTAAAGTAAGCCGGCATCGTAAATTTCGCTAAAAGTGCCAGTGCTGATGCATTTAATGCAACGATGGACAAATAACCGAGTGTCAAGAACCAACCACAGAAGAAAGCATGATATCTTCCAAGTCCATAATAGGCGTATGCAAACTCTCCGCCAGAAACCGGTAATTTTTCGACTAGAAATCCATAGCTTACACCGATAATAATCATTAAAAGTGCACCAATTGAATACCCGATTATTACTCCCAGTGGACCTGCCATCGACATCCAGTCAACCGGCAGCACAAAGGCTCCCCAGCCGATACAGGATCCAAAGGCAATAGCCCAAACCCAATGCGGCTTTAATGTCTTTGCTAATTGCTGACGTTGCTCCATCAATTAATCCTCCTTTATATTTATAAAGCGCTTTCAAGTGGTCGATAATCATATGTTGTTATTAAAATTCTAATATTTAAAACTATTGAAATCAATAAAATCTGAAAATTAGAATCATCAGAATATCGGATATGGATCATGATAAATTTTTATATGTATCCTCAGTTTTGGCGTTTTAAATTTTCAAATGTATTTTTAACAACAAATAAAAAAGACAAGGGGAGGAAAGATTGCCTCACCTTGCCGTTGATCTGATCCTTCAAGATGAAATAAGGTTAATGATTTCTTCACGTTTTATTACAAAGTCTTTTTCCGACCTGTACATTCGACTTCTGCCTTCTTCAATGTCGTAAGGCAATTCGCTATGCAATTCTTTAATGATCCGGCCGGGTCTGGAAGAAAGAACAATAATGTGGGTTCCGAGCAATAGAGCTTCCTCAACATCATGGGTAATGAAAAATATTGTTTTATTGGTCTCTCTCCATATATTACGGATATTATCCTGCATCTGTTCTTTTGTCATTGCATCTAAAGCACCGAATGGTTCATCCATTAGGACGATACGCGGATCGTTGGCCAACACGCGGGCAATGGATGCCCTTTGCTTCATTCCCCCGGATAATTCATAGGATTTCGATTTTTTAAACTGTAAGAGACCAACCATTTCCAAGTAATGGTCAACTATTCTACGTCTTTCTATTGGCGGTACATTTCTCATTTTTAAACCAAATTCAACGTTTTTTTCAATATTTAACCATGGATAAAGCATCTGCTGTTGAAAGACGACTCCTCTATGTTCATCCGGTTTAGGGGAAATCGGCTCGTTATCAAGAAGGACCTCACCGTTTGTTGCTTGATGAAAACCGGCTATGATCCGAAGCAGTGTTGTTTTTCCGCAGCCGGAAGGGCCGAGGACACAGACAAAGCTTCCTTCTTCGATCTGTAAGTTGATGTTTTCCAATGCGGTAACCATTTGCTTATCCGTCTGATATGTTAATCCGACATTATGCATTTCGATGACAATAGGTTTAGTCTTTGGCCTAAAAACTGCCTGGCTTTTATTTATTGAAATCTCCTCCTAATCCTGTTGTAGGAATTGAGGTGCAATCGCATCTTCAAATGCTTCAAGTTCCGGTACAGATTCAATGGCATTTTGCGTTTTTAAGAAGTCGGCCGTATTTTTTAACGCCTGTGCAAAAGCGCCTTTATTATCTTCAGTTCCTAAGTAATCTTCAGAAGCCTGCTCTTTAGCATCCAACCAAATTAACTGTTCCATGAAAAATTGTGCATCTTCCTTGGAGACATTTAACTCTGTTGTCAGCTTTTCAGCCGAGTCATCTTTGGATGTGCGGTAGAGCCGTACCGCTTCGTCCAAGATCTTGATATATTGTTTAAGTACATCAGGATGCTTATCAATAAAATCTTTTGTTGCAATTCCAACGTCTGCGGTTACTATGCCTTCTTCTGCAAGCTCACGGCTGGTTAAGATCACATCGCCATCGTCAAGCATCTCTCCAAGCGTTGGATACCAGACATAACCTCCATCAATTTGGCCTTGTTTCCAGGCGGCTAACATATCCGCAGGTTTCATGTCTAAAATGGTGATCTCTTTTTCATCGATTCCTTTTAATTCAAGTGCCGATAATAAACTGTAATGTGTAGTAGATCCAAATGAAACTGCTATTTTTTTACCCACACAATCTTCAAGAGTTTTAATGCCACTGTCTTTTTTCACTGCAAGTGCTTCATTTTCTCCTATTACATCATGCAGCCAGATGACTTGGTTTGAAAGCCCTTGTGCGATTCCTGATGCTACAGAGCTTGACCCAATTAGTCCTACGTCAATTTCTCCCGCGGCCATTGCTGTATTTACATCCACCGCAGCTTCGAATTGGAGCAATTCCACTTCCACATTATTGAACTTTTCTTCAAACATATTGGTCGCTTTTGCAAGCAGCTCTGCATTAGGAATCACTTGGTAACCAATTCGAAACTTAACTTTACCATCCTCTGATTTTGATGTAGTTTTTCCACAGGCACTTGTAACTACCAGTGCAAAGATCATCAACAAACTCATAAGCCACTTTAGATAACTTCTTTTCATCATACTACCCCCATTTTTTTCAATCTTTTCCTTTCCAGGGAATTGCCCTGGCTTCAATGATTCGTAATACTCTGTCCAGTAAAATGCCTGTCACACCCATCAAAATGATACCTACATACATGATGTCACTTCGTAAATATTTACTTGCATCAAGGACTAACCAACCAATCCCCGATACTGCAGCAACCATTTCAGAGGCGACCAAGGTTGTATAAGCAAAGCCAACCGCAGTCCTTAAACCGGTAAAGATTTCCGGTAAACAAGAGGGGAAAATAACATATCGGAATGTTTGCCATTTATTTGCACCAAGTGATGCAGCAGAATGAATACGGTCTTCTAACACACCTTTTACACCGGAAACTGATGCAATGTACATTGGAGCAAATGCAGCAAGAAATAATAAAGCCACTTTGGATAAGTCACCTATGCCAAACCATAAGATTAATAATGTGTAATAGGATAAAGGAGGAAGAGGACGATAAAATTCTAGGATGGGGTCTAATGCTGCTCTAACTTTTGTCGAATAGCCGCTAAGTAATCCTAAAGGAACAGCTGTGATTAATGCTAATAAAAGGGCGGATGATAATCTATAAAGGCTATCGAACAGATGATATAGTAGACTGTTGCCCTTATACCCATTTACGAGTAGATCAGTGAAGGTGGACCAGGTCTTTGCTGGGGAAGGAATAAAGACATCTGAAAAGATATTTAATTTCGTGATGATATACCATATTAAAAATATGATAAGTACTGAGCTCCACATGATGATTGATTCTTGTGAGAGTTTCCATTTTGTTTTTTTTGCTATTTCGCTTTTTCCATTTTGAGATATTGGCGATGTGTAAAGCTGATAATCTTCATCTTCGACTTTTTTGTTGGCCTCTCCATTCAAAGGACATCACTCCCTTTTTATAATTGAAAGAACGTGGTAATTGGCATAAAGGGTTATTTTGATACTATATAAAATGAAACCATCTGCCCATGATCCTTTAGGTTACAAAACTAACATTATTATCTATGTATATATTCAAAGAGTAGTACCGGCAATCACAGTTTTCTTCGACTTTATTTTCATCTGCTCAAAGACGATGAGTAACGCACCCATGTGATAATAACGCTTTGGTAATTGAAATTTAATCAAGTTTTCTAAGGAACAAAGGATTACTACCATGAAATGGAAGTACCGTTAAGTTTTATTAGAGAGCAATTACCCAGGGAAAAATAGAATAAATTGATTCGCTGGAAAGCCTGCTCTCATCCTAAAAATGAAAATGCCCCTTACAATATTGAATTGGAAGGAGCACCAAAGTTTTCAGTTATTCATTTTATACGCCCAATATCTAAAGATGAGGAAATAGAAGCTGCCGATACCGCAGGCTTCGATGGCTCCGGAATGTTTTCTTGGGTTCTATGTTCGCCAAGAATATATCCATCCAGCACATCATCCGGGATGCTTTTATAACCTTTAAATCTGGTGAGGAAGAAAATGGCACCCAGACCGATCCACACAAGAAGGGCAATCCACGACGGTTTGCTTAAAAATCCCGGTGAGCCTGGAACCACCAATAGCAGAAAAAACGAAGCGCTGCAAATGACTCCCAACAATGACAGCAGTTTTTTTCCGGGAGCCACCAGTCGGTTGTCGGTCCGGCTATTCTCATGTTCGGACCATTTAAAAAGTCGATAAGCGACAAAACATGCGTAAAAATAGGCGATCGTGACTCCAAGGGCAGCCATATCAACAACCCAGAGCAAAGCTTCTCGGCCGAAGAAAGGGGCTGAAAGCGTCGCGGCCATGGTGAAAAAGATGCCGATATGAGGAGTTTTATGCTTAGGATGCAGCTTGGCAAAACTCTTAGGCAATATTTTTGCCCTTCCCATAGCAAATAGAAGTCGGCTTGTTGATACGTAAAAACCATTGAGTCCTGTAAAGATTCCCATCAGTAATGCAAAGCCAAGCAACGCGACACCCATTTTACCGTAAGCGCTTTCTACAATGGCACCTGTCCCCCAAACATATCCGGCATCAACAGCGCTCATCCATGGCATCCCTATGCCGGTGGCAATAATGACAATGGAATAGGTCAAGCCCGCGCATAACATAGCAATTACGATCAAAGAAAACGATTTTCTTGGATGGAAATCGAATTCCTCCGCGGCCTGAGGAATATTGCCGAAGCCGACATACGCCCAAGGTGCAATGGCGACGATCGCTAATATAGAAGCAATTGCTGGTCTTCCGGGATTAAACAGCGGCTGCAGGTTTGCTGGAGAACTTGATGGATGCAAAAACATGGCAATGGACAGCAAAATAACCCCGCCAACCAATCCGATACAAAAGATGAATTGAGAAAAGCCCGACAGGCTTGTCCCGCGAATATTCAAAAAAGCGAAGATGACTAGGGCTGAGCATGCGAGAATGATTTCACCGGCGTAAACTTTCCATCCGGCAATTGTATAGAGATGACCGACTTCCACAATGGAAGGAAAGATGAATTTACCAAGAAGCGCAAGTGCTGAGGCATTCAAAGCGACGATAGACATATAACCCAATGTTAAAAACCAACCGCAAAAAAAAGCATGGTACCTTCCTAATCCGAAATATGAGTAGACGAATTCACCACCGGAAACTGGTAATCTTTGAATCAGATATCCGTAGCAGGCTCCTATGATAATCATCAATAGGGCGCCTATCAAATAACCGATAATGACTCCCAAAGGGCCGGCCATTCCCATCCAGTCGACCGGCAAAACGAAAGCTCCCCATCCTATAGCGGAGCCAAAAGCAATGGCCCAAACCCAGTGAGGTTTTAACGTCTTTGCCAACTGCTCACGCTGTTCCATCAAATAACCTCCCAAATGTACGAAAGCGCATTCATTTCACTTTCAAAGTTGTATGTACGATTTTAATTATTTAGTTGATTAAAATCAATCATTTCGGAACATTTACATTATCGGAATATTTAATAGAAGGGATGGCTAATTTCTATATGTTTTTTCAAAACAGGAAAAGGAAGGACATATTTTCAAAAAAATGCCCTTCGATTTCAGGGAGAAATATTTTTAAAAAAAGAAATTTAGTTGTACAGAAAGTATTCCAATATCATTTTACCGGCACCAACCGCGACAGCATTCTCACCTAGTGCCCCTCTGCTGAAAGTAATATGGTGGTCAGGATTAAGCAGCTTGGCCCTTTCTGCAGCAATTTCAGTAACTGTACTATAGAAGAGATCCATTTTCTTATATGTGGGTCCATCAAGGATGATTAAATCAGGATAGAGAATATTGATAAAGTTGGACAGACCAATTCCTGTGTACATGGCAGCATTCTTTATTACTTCACAGGCAAGCGGGTCGTTTTTTTCATTCACTGCCCAACAGATATCTTCAAACTTGATTTGGTCAAAATCGGTGAATCTTTCTCTTAGTACGGAAGCGTGACCGCGCTTCAATCGGCTTATGAAATCTTCTTCGATAGCAGGAATGGACGAATAGGCGTGCAGGCATCCGTAGCCTCCGCATATGCACTTCCTGCCGTCGATATCCACAATCATGTGTCCCTGTCCGAACATCCCCAGCTTATCCGTTCCTCTGACAAGCCGTCCTTCTGTGATGATACTTGTTTGAGTACTGACTCCTTTTAAAATTTGCAGTACGTTTGAATAATCACTCTGCGTATGCTTTTCATATTCGGCTAATAAAGCGGTGTTGGCTCTATTGTCGAGCATACATTTCATATTTAACCGTTTGTGAAGCATGTCAAGTATCTGTACATTTTGCCAACCCGCAGGAAAGCCCAGCGGATTTAATATCAATCCATTTTCCCTGTCCAGTGGGCCGACAGCTCCAATGCCTATGCCTAATACATCTGATTCAGAAAGGTGATGACCGGCTGACAGACTGCGGATTTCTTTTTCTATAAAATTGACAGCAACTTCTGGCGTGACATTTTCATTCATCTTTAACTGCGTGTGCTCTTTTATAGTTAAAGACAGGTCAATCAATAGAACACTTACCTCGGTATGAGAAATGTCAACTCCAAACATAAAGTAAAGTTCCGGGTTTATGTCATACATGAGCGGCTTGCGTCCTCCGCTCGATTCAGCGTATCCGCTTTCAATGATTACGTCTTCCTGTAACAGCTCATCAATAAAACGGGAGCAGGTTGTTTGTTTAAGTCCGGTCTTTTGAACAAGGCAGCCTTTTGTGACAGGGCCAAATTCCTTAATTAGTAGATATAATTCTTTTAAACTTTTTTCCTTTTGTGTCAAATTTTTAGATTGTTTTTTAATCATATGTCTCCCTCAACTTTGATTAAGTAAGCGCAAAGAATCAGCTCTTTTTTATTGTATTCTTTTTTTGAATTTCCTTCTAATGAAACAGATTGAGTATATTACTTTTTATACAACCGTTCTTTTGAAAGAAGCCTGATTTTTATAGTTATAACCAATTTGGTCATAAAGGGATGAAAACAGCATTTGGATGGAGTGTAAAAAAGTGTGTAAATGTTTTTTAAAAAAACTAATGAAATTCTTTTGACTAATATGGTTAAAACTATTACAATTATGACAACGCTTTCTAAATGATGTATTTATGAAAGGATGTAGATAGGGACAGGAAATACTTACCTTTGAACAGAGCTAAGAGTCAAGCTCAAATTTCAGAGAAGTACTGAGCTGGGTGGAAGCCGGGTATTTTGCCGTTATATAATTCATGAACAACTGACTCGTAATGTCTGAACAAAGGTATCGTTTTAAGATTCTTTCAAATTCTTCATTCCCCGTTGTGTAAGCGGTGCAAGCCTGGCAACCTGAATAATGAACTAGAATTTTTTCAGTTTAATGGACTCTATTACCTGAGGAACAATAAGTGCTTTACTAATGTTGTGTAAAGAAAAAACAAAAATACGGAATGTGAAAATCACTTTTCGGGGTAGACACAAAATGCATGTCGTGAGCTTTTTTATTCAATTGTCACGGACTGTTATTGTAGTAAGAATTGCAGTTTACAACAAAAAGTCAAGTGTAAGCGTTATCTCGGAAAATTAATATTGTAAGGTTTAAGGAGGATTGCTATGCGTTGGGTAATTGTTGTTTTTTTGTTTTTTCTATATATCATCAATTATGCAGATAAAGCGATTATTGGATATGCCGCAGTTCCAATCATGGAGGATTTAAATCTCACCTATGCGCAATTTGGAATGGTTGGAAGCAGTTTCTATTGGCTATTCTCAGTGGCCGGCATTATCGGTGCCGCCCTGTCTGATAAGATCGGAACCAAAAAGATGTTAGCAATCATGGCGATTGTTTGGACAATCTCTCAGATGGGAGCGTTTGTCATTTATAGTTTGCCATTGCTGATTTTTTCTCGGGTACTTCTTGGAGCTTTTGAAGGGCCTTATTACGCAACAGCCATTAGCCATGTAAGCAAATGGTTTCCCCCGGAGCGGCGAGCTTTTGCAATCTCTCTTGTAAACTGTGGGAGTATGGTAGCCAAGTTGATGGCACCGCTCCTGGTCCTAATCGTTCATAGCTATGGGTGGAGAATCGGGTTCGGCTTCCTGGGTACACTCAGTCTTATATGGTTCATATTGTGGCTGATGTTTGGCCGGGAAAAGCCTGAAATTCCAATTTCTTCGGAAGAGCCTTCAGGTACATTGCCAAAAGTTAAATGGAAAGAGGTTTCTAAGGTATTCCTTTCTGCTAACTTCATTTTCACTACGCTGGCTTTCTTTTCGGCTTTTTGGGTTTTATCCTGGGCTTTTGTTTGGATGCCTACCTATTTGACTAAAGTGGTTCACCTTTCACCAATGCAGATGGGGTATATTGTCGGAGGGATTGGCGTATTTACTGCTCTAGGCTCAGTGCTTGTTGCTGTGCTGTCCGATAATTTGCTTAAGAAAACGGGAAGTTATAGAAAATCCCGTGTGGTTGTTGCCGGAATTTCTTTAATTTTAGGGTCTGCCGCTTTATTTTCAACTACCGTCATTCATTCGACAATAGGGGCCATTATTGCATTGGGGTTGGGACTGACGCTAGTCAACACTATGTTTTCCATTGCTCCCCAAATCGCCAATCATCTTTTGCCTGAACGGAAAGGACTGGCGTCTGGCACATTGATTGGGTTAGCCAATTTAGCGGGGATAGTTGGTCCACTCGCGACTGGTTTCGTCGTGCAATTGGCGGGAAATAACGAGGTTCTTGGCTTTAATTACTCAGTGATGCTGGCCGCTACCATCCTGTTGGTTTTTGGCTTGATCTTTTTGATCTTTACCAATCCTGACAAAGAGGTAGTAAAAGTCTCTCATCTTGTCAGGGCGCAGGCTTAAGCTATTTGGTGATTGAATATAAGCATTTTTTTCTATGAATATCATTGGTTTTAGATGGACATGACGTTCCTGAGAGAAGATTCTTGTCATGATTCCTTTTCGCTACACCTGCCGAGTATGAGGGTTCGTTAATAACCTAATTTTTTAGATGTAAGCAAGAATGCCTCCTATAGATATATTGATGTTGAATAAACAACCAATAGTTCGATTCTTTTCAAAGGGAATGGCACCTTGATTTTTAATACCGTTTCTAAATAAAAGCAAAGTAAAAAATAGCTGCAAGTTTGTAGCCCATTTTTAATAGCTGTGCATTGTGAAGTTGACTATCACTTTGCCAAATGAGAGATAAGATTCCTGATACTTAACAAATTTATGATTATTTTTTATAAGAGAAAATCTTTCGTATTAAAATGATTAAATAATTACTCTGAAATTAACAGAAAACGCTTCCGGAAGAGGCGACCACCATGAAGTAAGGAGACGGAAAATATGGATGAATTAAAATTGACTTTACTTGGAACAGGAAGTCCGAGACCGGATTTGGAGCGCTCGGGTCCTTCACAGGTTATATCATTGGGTGACACTCATATTTTAGTAGATTGTGGTGAAGGAACGACGGCTCAGCTGATGAAAGCGGGAATTGCCCCGCAAAGTATTCAATATTTGTTTATGACGCATATTCATTCGGATCATATTTTTGGCTACGGGCAATTTCTTCTTGGGGGCTGGGGGCTCGGCAGAAGGAAGCTTACAGTCATCGGTCCAAAAGGGATGAAGCACTTCCATGAGACGCTGATAAATTTGTTCAAAGAGGATATTGATTATAGAACATCTCTTGGACGACCTGGAAACGGCGTTAGAGATGTAGAGATTATAGAAGTTGAAGAGGCGGGTCTTGTACGAACAGATCTGCCATTGAAAATAACAGCTGCCGAGATGGTGCATAATGTTAAAACTTTCGGATTCAGATTTGAAACGGACGATCAAACAGTTGTCATATCAGGGGACACTGCACCGACTCCAAATATCATCGAGTTATCCAGAAATGCTGATATTCTTGTCATGGACGCATGCTTGGCCCCTACAGCTGTATACAGGAATACGAAAAGTGCTGAGCTTCAGGAAATATGGAACAGTTTACAAAAGGAACATTGTTCACCTGAACAGGCCGGGGAAATTGCACAAAAGGCCGGCGTGAAAACACTTGTGATGACTCATTTTCTTCCAAATATTGACGAAGATGAAACGTATAATGAAGCCGTGAACGTATTTGATGGAGAAGTTATTGTAGGTGAGGATCTGCTTGTCATTGAGCCCAAAGCGTCTGCAATAGAGAGCGTGTAGCTTCTGCAAGTTATTTATAAAAACGTAAATTTTCTATTTATCTAAAAAAATTATATGTTAGTAAAAACCTTGCGCATCAATTTATATGTGTAAGGTTTTTCTTAATATAGAACAGTTAGTATATTCTGAAATCCTCTTGAATATGGATACATTTAATGATTTAATGAAGAAACTAGGATGCTATTTATAGGGGGTGGGTCCTTTGGCAACTACTAATTTAGCAGATTTAAAGACAGTAATCCCGGAAGACCGTTTTTCCGCCGGTGAGGAAGGCGGTAATTACCTTGGCAATGGAGGGGAAGTCACTGTATGCCCTCAGTCGGAGCAAGAAATTATTGACCTGGTATCTTATGCTAATAGCTCCGGCCAATCTATCTCTATCATGGGGGCGGGGACGAAAAGAGGGTTTGGCGGCTTAAAGGAAAATGCGGATATTTTACTGTCAATGAAAAATTACAGTGGGATTGTGGAGCATGTTCCGGGGGATATGACAGTCACTGTCAAAGCAGGAACGCCATTTGGAGAATTGCAGGAGTATCTATCACAGTACAATCAAAAGGTTTCCATCGATCCGTTCATTCCGGAGCATTCTACTGTCGGTGGAATTATTGCCGTAAATGACAGCGGTCCCAAAAGACTCGGTTATGGATCAGCAAGGGATTCTGTCATTGGATTGAGAGTTGTTTACCCGGATGGGACCGTCATCCGCGCGGGTGGTAAAGTCGTTAAAAATGTGGCTGGATATGATATGAATAAATTATTTATAGGTTCCATGGGTACTCTTGGAATTCTGTCAGAGGTAACCTTTAAACTGCGGCCACTGCCAAAGAGTGAGAGTCTGGTATTGCTATCGTTTCCTGAAGGCAGCTTTGATCAAATTAAAGAGTTTGCCGTCCGCCTTCTTGACTCAATATTGGAACCGGTTGCATTGGAGCTTTTGAACCCGTCTCTTTCCGAAAAAATGATCGGAATCCGCAGGAAAACGCTGGCAATTGGTTTTGAAGATGTGGAAAGTTCTGTGCTATTCCAAGAGAATTATTTAAAAGGTATTAAGCCTGATCATGCTGATATCACGGTGCTTTCAGAAGAAAACACCCGTGCTTTTTGGAAAAAGTTTTACGGAAATCCAATGGGTAAGACCTCAGATGATTTACAGGCTTCGCTAAAAATTGGCGTAGTAAACTTGGACGTCCTGGCAATAATCGAAGAATCAATAAAACTTGTAAGCGCCGGCCCACTAGAAATTAAAGCTCACGGTGGATTAGGCCATGGCATGTCCCGGGTGATCTTAAAAGGGAAAGATGAATTGGTGATCGATGTTATCCGCCAATTGAGAAAAAAGGCTGAAGAGCTTGGGGGATATGCAATTATCACTCATTTACCGTTTGATTTCCGTAAGCAAATCGATGTATGGGGAGAAAAGCCGCCATACTTTTTCCTGATGGAAGGCATTAAAGAAACAATTGATCCCAATAACACGCTGAATCGTCATAGATTTTTGGGAGGGATTTAATAATGGCAACAACTGAAAAGGAGATTAATCAGGCCCCGGCATGCACGACGGTGCAATTAGGAAATTATCTTTGGAACGATCCGCCAGATCCGAATAAATGGGCCGATTGTGTTCACTGCGGCATGTGCCTGGAATCCTGCCCGACATATGAGATTACAGGCCAAGAGCAGCATTCTCCAAGGGGAAGGGTGCATTTGATCCAGTCGGTTGCTGAAGGAAGGCTGGAAGTCAATGAGGAGTTGATCAATCCAGTCTTTGAATGCCTGGATTGCAGGGCATGTACGACTGCTTGTCCCGCAGACGTAAATGTGGGAGGGCTCATTGAGGAGGCAAGAGGGCAGATACGCCAGGCAATGCCATTAACAGGCTGGAAAAGCACGGTAAGCAAACTATTTTTAGAAAAGCTGTTTCCCCATCCAGACAGGATGAATGCGCTCGGAAGCCTGTTGAAATTTTATCAAAAAAGCGGAGTTCAGACTGTGGCACGGAAAACCGGACTAATCAATATTATGCCTGACCACTTGGCAGAAATGGAAGAGATTATGCCGCAGGTTGGAAAGCCTGTCAGAAAAAAGTATAAAAATGAAAAGGTCATTAAGGCAAAAGGTGAAAAGAAAGCGGAAGTTGCCATGCTCACCGGATGCGTGATGGATATGATGTTCAGCGATGTAAATGATGCCACTATCAACGTACTCACACGAAACGGTAATAATGTTACCATTCCAAAAAACCAGACATGCTGTGGAGCCTTACATGTCCACGCCGGCGATCGCGATATGGGGCGGAAGCTGGCCAAGCAAAATATTGAAGCATTTAAAAATGCGGACACTGTAATCGTCAATGCTGCGGGCTGTGGTTCCATGATGAAAGAATATTATGAGCTATTTCGCAATGACACGGATTCTGAATGGAGAGAGAAAGCGAAGAGGTTTTCCAGGAAAGTGGTAGATATTGCAAAGTATCTACATGACACGGGTTATGAAAAGCCGAAAGCGTCGATTGAAACGACGATCACCTATCATGATGCCTGCCACCTGGCGCATGGACAGGGAGTACGCCAGGAGCCGCGTGATTTGCTGCTTGATATTCCGGGGGTAGAAATGGTGCACATGCCAAATGCAGACCGCTGTTGTGGCAGTGCAGGGATTTATAATATTACCAATCCCGAAATGGCCGACGCGGTGCTTGAAAGCAAAATGCAAAACGTGCCGGAGGAAGTGGAGATGATTTCGATGGGAAATCCGGGCTGTATGCTGCAGATGGCGCTCGGTGTCCAAAGGCATGGCCGAAATCAAAAAGTCGTTCATACAGTTCAATTATTGGATTGGGCTTATCAAAAAGAGAACGGGGAGGTGGAGTGAAGTGAAAATCCAAACAAAGGACAGGCATATTCTCGAGCTTGCTAAGCTTGTTTCCGGTTTTCGCTCCATCCTTTACAAAAAAGCGGATTTGGCTGCCTACGACTGTGACGGTTTTACCATACAAAAGTATATGCCGAAGGCCGTTGTCTTTCCGCAAAATACAGAAGAAGTGGCGGCTGTCGTCAAGTATTGCTCGCAGAACGGCTTGCCGTTTTTGGCGCGTGGGGCAGGCACAGGGCTCAGTGGCGGGGCTATTCCGATCAACGGGGAAGTGATCATCAGTTTGACACGGATGAAAAGATTGCTGAGCGTTGATCTTGAGAATAGAAGGGCTGTAGTAGAACCTGG
Organism: Siminovitchia acidinfaciens; assembly: GCF_003605385.1. GTDB lineage: Bacteria > Bacillota > Bacilli > Bacillales > Bacillaceae_C > Siminovitchia > Siminovitchia acidinfaciens. The sequence continues at coordinate 261,406 of NZ_QYTV02000003.1, forward strand.
CTTTATCAATTTGAAATTGACGCATGCGATATCAGATAAGGAATACTACTACGCACCGGATCCGTCCAGCCAGTATTGCTGTACAATCGGCGGCAATGTGGCTGAAAATGCCGGAGGGGCACACTGCTTGAAATATGGAGTGACAACCAATCATATATTGGGTATGGAGGTCGTGCTCCCAAATGGTGAAGTGATTGAAATCGGACAAAATGGAATTCCTGATTCACCTGGTTATGATTTATTGGGTCTTTTAACAGGATCTGAAGGCACTCTTGGAATTGTTACGAAAATCACAGTACGGATTTTAAAAAATCCGGAAACAAAACAAACGGTACTTGCTTATTTCGACAAAATCGAAGATGGCAGTCAGGCGGTGTCAGACATCATTTCAGCCGGAATTGTTCCCGCAGCCCTTGAAATGATGGACAAAATTGCGATTGAGGGAGTGGAAGCTGCAGCATTTCCCGTCGGTCACCCGAAAGATATAGAAGCGCTACTATTAATTGAAGTAGATGGCATCCGGGCGGGGATTGAGGAACAGATCAATCAGATTTTGGAAGTTTGTAAAAATCGGAATGTCAGGGAAGTTAGGGCTGCGAAAAGTGAGGAAGAAAGAGAAAGGTGGTGGGCAAACAGAAAAACGGGCTTTGGGGCAATGGGGGCCATCTCATATGATTATCTTGTACAGGACGGTGTCATACCACGGAGCAAGCTTCCGGAAGTGTTAAGGAAAATCAATGAAATCAGCCAAGAGTCCGGCTTGAGAATCGCAAATATCTTTCATGCCGGGGACGGTAATCTTCACCCGCTTGTGTTGTTTGATTCCCGGATCCCTGGTGAAACAGAAAAGGCCATTGAAGCCGGAAGTGCCTGTTTAAAAGTTTGCGCGGATGCAGGTGGAACGATTACAGGCGAGCACGGCGTAGGGATTGAGAAGAAAGAAGAGATGCGGTTCGTTTTTACAGATGAAGAAATTTTAGCGCAAACGGATATTCGAAAGGTTTTTAACCACGATAATTTGCTGAATGGAGGAAAATTATTCCCTACACCAGGGAAATGTGCTGAAATTAAGCAGGAGTTGAAAAAAGCATAAAGTTTGTCCATGATCCAGTAAATGAGCCTAAAAACTGAACATTATTCACCATTAGATACGGCACCTTGAAAAAAGAAAGGGGAAAATGCGTTATGAGTACAGGTTTGCTATCTATTCTGTCTCTCTTGCCCATCATTGCCGTAGGTGTATTTTTAGTTGGTCTCAGGTGGCCCGCTAGCAGGGCTATGCCTATTTCCTATATTTTGGCTGTTATACTGGCGCTTTTTGTCTGGAAAGTTCCGGGAGTAAATGTCACTGCCGCTTCCATAAACGGAGTTGTAGTGGCTTTCACGCTCTTATACATTATTTTTGGCGCTATTTTACTCCTAAACACACTTCAGGAAAGCGGCGGTATGAAAACAATCCGCCAGGGCTTTACGGATATTTCTGAAGATCGCAGGATCCAGGTCATCATTATTGCCTGGCTGTTCGGTTCATTCATTGAAGGTTCTGCAGGGTTTGGGACGCCTGCTGCAGTAGCTGTCCCATTGCTTGTTGGATTGGGCTTCCCTGCTATGGCAGCAGTTGTGGCAGGGATGGTGATTCAAAGTACTCCTGTAACATTCGGTGCTGTGGGTACACCTGTTTTGGTCGGGATTCAAACGGGTCTGTCGGCTGATCCAAGCATCAGCAATGATTTTCTTCAATTGGTGACGATGATTGGCGGTAAAGCGGCGATTTTGCACATGATTGCCGGGACATTGATCCCACTCTTTGTTGTCGGATTAATGACCAGGTTTTTCGGAAAAAACAAATCTTTTACCGAGGGGCTCAAAGTTTGGAAGTTTGCCCTTTTTGCGGCATTTGCCATGACGATTCCTTATTTAATCGTGGCCAGTACGCTAGGGCCTGAATTTCCTTCGATGACCGGAGGGCTAATCGGATTAATCATTGTTGTCAGTGCTGCAAAAAAAGGATTTCTTCTTCCGCCAAAAGAGGATACTTGGAATTTTGAAGATGAGTCAAAGTGGGATCCGGAGTGGACCGGAAAAGTCATTCTGAAGGATATTACACATAAGAGCGGTTCGATGAGCATGCTAAAAGCGTGGTCACCCTATGTACTTGTTGCCCTTTTCCTTATACTGACTAGGCTGAAATCACTCCCCTTTTTAGAGTGGAGCCAGTCCTGGACTATTGCTTTTGAAAATATGTTTGATTCGGGAATAACGGCCAGCTTTCAGCCGCTCTATTCACCTGGTACCATTTTTATTGTAGTATCTGTCATTACGTTTTTCCTTCACGGGATGAATGGAAGCGCATACAGAAGTGCGTGGGCACAATCTGGGAAAACAGCCCTGGCCGCTTCAACAGCACTGATTTTCACCGTTCCGATGGTTCAAGTGTTTTTAAATAGCGGAGGTGGTGCTGCAGGTTATGAGCGGATGCCGATAGAATTAGCTAATGGGGTAGCGGCATTAGCTGGGGAATTTTGGCCATTCTTCGCAACATTTATCGGCGGACTTGGAGCGTTTATCGCAGGAAGCAACACGGTAAGTAATATGATGTTCTCACTTTTCCAATATGATGTCGGCTCTCAAATCGGGGTAGATCCGACATGGATTGTCGCATTGCAGTCAGTCGGCGGGGCGGCTGGAAATATGATCTGTGTGCATAATGTTGTTGCAGCATCAGCAGTTGTAGGCCTGCTTGGAAAAGAAGGGACAGTTATCCGAAAAACGTTGTTCCCGTTTGCATATTATGCCTTGTTCACAGGATCGATAGGTTATTCAATTGTCTGGTATTCCCAAAAAGGGATATTTAATCTTGGGTCCATTATCGCCTTGTTGATTGTTTTCGCGGCAATTTATATTATTGCAACGAATAGCAGACGCGCCGCCATGTTGGAGGTGCCGGTTTCCGCTGATTCAGTGAAGGATGTAAAATAGTAAACAGGGACGAAATTAGACACTTAAATATTTTTAATCTCAAGCATCCATCGGAATTGCTCGGCGGATGCTTTTTTTGTTTAGCGTACTATAAAATTCCATGCTTGTGGATCACTTGTTAATTGAGTTACGCTACGTTCAGCTCCAGCGCCTATCGACTAGCAGACTTCGCGCCTCTGGTGCTCCTGCGGCGCAGCATATTCGATGAGGTGAAGCTCACCTCGTCGCAAAGGGCAGGAAGCTTCTCGAGGAAGCAGCTTGCCTACGATAAGTCAACAAAACTCTGCTCCTGCGCCAAAGCTTACTCAGGAAGCCTTGTTCAGCTCGTCGCAAAGCCACACGAAGCTTTTTCGAAGAAGAAACTCATGATGCTTAGAAGGAAGATGCTTAGCTCCGACGGACAGGACGTCATAGTGCCACCGACGCACAGGAAGTGCTAGTGCAAGCGATGCGACAGGATGTCGCGTCCTGAGCCTGCCGAAGCCACAGGATGTGGCGGTCTGAGGCGGCCTACGTCGCCGTGTTTCCTTTATCTCGTTGGAGTCACTCCAGTCTAGCTCCAGACGGCAGGGGCTCGAGGTCGCTTCGGTCAATCCAATGAAGTCAAAGAACGACTTCACTGGATTGCCCTCCAGCGCTTGTCGCCCCTAAACGGCCGTCTTCCACATTTCGGCTCAGTCTGTACGTCGATGAACAGGCGCTTCCGCTTTTGTTCTTTTCCCTGAAAAAACGATCATTGCAATTCAGCTCCTGGAAGAATAAGATTGAAAAGAGATTGAAATGAAAGGATTTATGTGATGGCAAATAATTTGGAACGAGAAGTAAACTCTAGGAGAACTTTTGCAATAATCTCCCACCCGGATGCCGGGAAAACGACATTGACTGAAAAGCTACTTTTATTTGGCGGAGCGATTCGGGATGCGGGGACGGTCAAAGGAAAAAAGACAGGAAAATATGCAACTTCGGATTGGATGGAAATAGAAAAGCAACGCGGAATCTCAGTCACTTCTTCCGTGATGCAATTTCAATATGAAGATTTCAGAATTAATATACTCGACACACCGGGACACCAAGACTTCAGTGAAGATACGTATCGGACATTGATGGCTGTTGACAGTGCAGTAATGATCATTGACTCTGCCAAAGGTATCGAAGAACAGACTCTTAAGCTTTTCAAGGTATGCAGAATGCGCGGAATCCCGATCTTCACTTTTATTAATAAATTGGACCGCCAAGGAAGACAGCCCTTAGAACTCCTTGCGGAAATAGAAGAAGTTCTGGACATAGAGACGTACCCGATGAACTGGCCAATCGGGATGGGAAAAGAGTTTTACGGTATTTATGATCGTCATTACAATAGAATAGAACAGTTTCGGACGGACGACGAGAGCCGTTTTCTTCCATTGGATGATAATGGGGAAGTCATCGGTGAACATCCGATTAAGCAAACGGGTCTATATGATCAGGCGCTTGAAGAAGTACTGCTTTTGGATGAGGCAGGCAATGAATTTTCTGTTGAAAAATTGAATGAAGGGGCAATGACGCCCGTCTTTTTCGGCAGTGCCTTGACAACATTCGGAGTACAGACGTTTTTGGAAACATATTTGGAGTTTGCACCTCCACCGCAGCCGAGAAAGTCCAGCAATGGTGAAATCGATCCTGCTTCACAAGGATTTTCGGGGTTTGTATTTAAAATCCAGGCTAATATGAATCCTGCACACCGTGACCGAATCGCTTTTGTCAGGATTTGCTCAGGCGAATTTGAAAGAGGGATGTCTGTGACTCTGGCCAGAACCGAAAAGCAGTTCAAACTTTCGCAGTCGACGCAGTTTTTGGCTGACGACCGTAGTACAGTCAATAAAGCAGTGAGCGGGGATATTATTGGTCTGTATGATACTGGAACTTATCAAATCGGGGATTCGATTGCAGAAGGCAAGAAAATCATCAAATATGAAAAGCTGCCTCAATTCACACCGGAGCTTTTTGTTAGAGTGACTGCAAAGAATGTCATGAAGCAAAAAAGCTTCCACAAAGGCATCCATCAGCTTGTACAAGAAGGAGCTGTCCAATTATTCAAGACTTACCGCATGGAAGATTATATTCTAGGCGCTGTAGGCCAGCTTCAATTTGAAGTCTTTGTCCATCGGATGAAAAATGAATATAATTCCGATGTCATCATAGAGCCGATGGGCTCCAAAATCGCCAGGTGGATTGAAAATGATCGAATAGATGAATCGCTGTCAAGCCAGCGAAGTTTGCTAGTGAAAGACAGATTTGATAACCCGGTATTTCTATTCGAGAATGAATTTGCATTGCGCTGGTTCACCGATAAAAACCCATCAATCCAGTTGCGCGATCCAATGGAAATTGACTGATAGCAATAATATTTCATTTTATAAGGAGGAACCTTAAAAAGGTTTCTCTTTTTTTTTGTTGTATAGGAAATTATAAATCATAAGTTTGTTGATAACTTATTATCTATTTGTGCTACGTCCAGCTCCGACGGACAGGATGTCCTAGTGCCGCCGGCGCCACAGGACGTGGCGCTTTAAGCCGGCCAGCGCCTAGCCCCTCGAGGTCACAAGCCCGCCACGAAGAATGTGCTCCTACGCCACAGCTTATTCGAGGAAGTCTTGTTCAGCTCGTCGCAAAGCTGCATGAAGGATACTCAGAGAAGTTTCACAGGATGTGATGGAAGTCAGCCGCTTGGCTGAAGAACTGCCTCCTCGGGAATCGTCTTGTGCTTGTCGGGGCTGAGCAAGGCGCTTGCGCTTTTGTTCTTCAATAAAATTTGACGTATTTATGAATAATCAAGATTGCCTGCGGCTATACGGTTATGGGGACACCAAAACTGTTATAATTAACAGTTAGAAATGGTTCTTTATCCGAAAGGGGATTGGTTCGTGAATTTAAGCAACTTCGCCATAAGGCGCCCTGTTTTTACGATTGTTACCATGTTTCTAGTCATAATACTTGGAGTCGTTTCCTTATTAAAAATCCCTTTGAAATTAATTCCGGAAATCAATCCGCCGATTGCAGTTGTGGTGACATCCTATGAAGGGGCAAGTCCGACTGAAGTCGTTGAGAAAGTGTCGAAGCCCCTCGAAGCAAATTTGGCGACTCTGCCCGGGATTAAAAATGTGCAGTCTTTTTCAGAGGAAGGCTCGAACTTAATCGTTCTGGAATTTACGTGGTCCACTCTGATTGATGATGTGCAAAATGATATTTTACAGCGAATTGATCAAACGACAGTGCCTGCCGATGCGTCCAAGCCTAGATTGTTGAAGTTTGATCCTTCACAGTTTCCAGTCATTCAGCTATCGTTAAAATCCGACACCGACGAAGAATCGTTGAGAAAGCTAGCGGATCAATTGACTACCGAGCTGACGAGGGTTGAAGGAGTCGCAAGCGTAAATGTGACGGGAAAACTGACAGAAGAAATCAAAATCACTCTTGCTCAAGATAAATTAAAGAAGTACGGTCTTTCGCAAGCCGATATTGTTAACTTAATTCAAGCCAATAATATTTCCATGCCTGGTGAAACAGTATTGACAGGCGGAAAAGAATTAACTACAAGAATAATCAGTTCGCTTCATTCAGTAAAAGAAATTGAGCAGCTGGTTATAGTTTCCGATCCATTGTCCGGCGATAAAATAAGAATCCGGGATGTCGGACAGGTAAAACAGCAGAAGCAGGATGAAGGGATAATCACGAGAACGAACGAGCTTCCTTCCGTCCTATTAAGTGTTTTACAGGAATCGGATGCCAACACGGCAAACGTATCAGAGGATTTTCAGAAAGAGCTAAAAATATTACTCAAGAAAGATCAATTTAAAGATATTGAATCTGATATATTGTTCGACCAAGGAGACTATATCCACATGGCCATAGGTAATATCGCGTCATCTCTAGTAATCGGGGGAGCGCTGGCCATGTTGGTTCTGTTCCTATTTTTAAGAAATATTAAAAGCCCGTTAATTATTGGAATTGCCATTCCTTATTCGGTAATCGTGACATTCGTCCTGATGTTTTTTGCGGACTTTGCCTTAAATATTATGACCCTTGGGGCACTTGCTCTAGGTATCGGCATGCTTGTGGATAATGCCATTGTTGTGATTGAGAATATTTATAGGCATCTTTCTATGGGGAAAGACCCGAAAACTGCTGCAAGGGAGGGTGCCAACGAAGTTGCAGGAGCCATCACAGCTTCAACACTGACAACCGTTGCCGTTTTCCTGCCTGTGGTCTTTATAAGCGGGCTCCTTGGCCAATTGTTCAAGGAATTTGCCTATACAATCTCATTCAGTCTTTTTGCTTCTCTTTTTGTTGCCCTGACAGTTATACCGATGCTTGCCAGCAGACTGCTGAAAGAGCAGGGTGGTGATTTTGAAGCAAGAAGGCGAAGGTCCAAACCGATGAATTTCCTTGATAAGACCATTCGTTGGTCCTTAAGGCACCGTTTTTTCGTGTTATTCACATCCCTATTATTATTCGTAGGCGGAGGTTTAGGTTTGTTTACTGTCGGGATGCAATTTCTTCCACCGACAGATGAAGGTTTTTTTAGTATAAAACTGGAACTAGAAAATGGCTCTGCCCTGTCTGAAACTGGAAAAGTCGTTGAAGCGATTGAAAGTGATTTGAAAGATGAGAGTGTTGTTGATACGTATGTCAGCCTTATCGGTTCTACACAAGAGTCTTCATTTCAGGGAACTTCAAAAAGCAATACGGCCGAGATTTATATTAAGCTGAAGCCACTGGATCAACGGGATCAGTCCGTGTTTGAGTTTGTTGATGAACTGAAGCCGAAGCTGGAAGAAAAGGTCGAAGGCGTTAAAAAGGGAACGTCGATGAGATTTAATGTAGATGCTGCTTCAGGTATTGCACCGCAGACATTGACATTTAATATCGGTGATACCAACAAATCCCGTCTGGACGAAAGCTCCGACAAAATATTCGCCGCCCTTAAAAAATTAAAGCATGTGACGGACTTGTCAACAAGCACAAGTGATAAAGTCGATGAGATCCAGATCACTGTCGACAGGTATAGGGCCCTGGAAGCGGGACTTGCGCCGGCACAAATAGCCTCAGCAGTGAATGATGTGACTCGAGGAGTCCAAGCTACCCAGGTCATAAGCGACAGTTCTGACGTTTATGGAGTTTATGTAGCCTATGATGAAAAAATTACGAGGGATATCGATAAACTCAAAACCTTATTAATTAAAAAGCCTGACGGAGGATATGCAGAGTTAAAGGATATTGCCAAAATTGAAACTGGCAGCGGTCCAGTTGAAATACAAAGGATTAATCAACAGGATTCTGTTGAATTCACATTAAAATATGATACGGCTACGAATGTCGGGGATATGTCAAGAAAAGTGGAGAAAACAATTGCTGATCTGAACTTGCCTGATGAAACGGAAGTCACTTTCAGCGGCGAAACTGAGTTGCTTGAGGACTCGATCAATGATATGATCATGGCCTTTGTCCTTGCAATTATTCTCGTATACATTGTTATGGCTGCACAATTCGAATCGTTTAAATATCCGTTTGTCATCATGTTCACAGTTCCGCTTATGGTGATCGGAGTAACACTTGCCTTGATGATTGCTCGTATTCCTCTGAGTATCCCTGCTCTTATCGGGGTAATTATACTTGCCGGGATCGTAGTGAATAATGCCATTGTGATTGTCGATTATATCAATCAACGAAAAGCGGCGGGCCTTTCAAGCTATGAAGCCCTCGTCGTCTCGGTCAAGGACCGGGCTCGTCCTATCTTTATGACAGCATTGACAACGATATTGGGATTGGTTCCGCTGGCTCTCGGTCTGGGTGAAGGTACGGAAATGAACCAGCCGATGGGTGTTGCAGTCATCGGAGGATTGATCAGCAGTACATTCCTTACTTTGTTTGTAATCCCTGTTGTATACAGCTTGTTTGATCCTGAAACAAGAAGCATGAACAGGAAGAGAAAGAAAATCAGGTAATAGGTGCATATTTTCATTGATTTTTATCAAGTAGTATTTTATAATGAAGTCAACAACATATAGCTTGACTTTTAGTCAAAGGGGAGTAGCATCAAATGAGCCATTCGCTCATTTGAAACAAAGTCGTCATTTCGTGAAGCAATTCACCGGCTTTGTTGGCATGAACATGTCCAGCAAGACCTTTGCCCATCGGGCAGAGGTCTTTTTTGATTTTCCAATTAAAGGCAGCCGATGGGAATGTTGATCATTTTCATTAGGAGGGAATTTATTTGGAATTATCTATGATGTTGGAGTATTTATGGGTTCTGATAGTACTGATCGGCTTGGAGGGGATTTTGGCAGCGGACAATGCTGTTGTCATGGCTGTAATGGTTAAGCACTTACCACATGATAAACAGAGGAAAGCCTTGTTCTACGGTTTGTTCGGTGCTTTTATTTTCCGCTTCGCAGCATTATTTTTGATTACGTTTTTAGTTAATGTATGGCAGATTCAAGCGATTGGTGCAGCCTATTTATTATTTTTGTCCGTTCATTACCTTGTGAAGAAATATATAGGTATTGAGAAAGTGAAAAAAGTGAAGAAAGATGGTAAGAGCCAGTCTTTCTGGTTCACCGTTTTAAAAGTGGAAGTGGCCGATATCGCCTTTGCGATTGACTCGATGCTTGCTGCTGTTGTACTGGCTGTTACATTAAAACCTACGGGTTGGTTTCATGTAGGGGGCATTGATGGAGGTCAATTTCTAGTGATGCTTCTAGGTGGACTGATCGGCGTGATTATCATGAGGTTTGCCGCAAACTCATTTGTCAGCCTGCTGTCAAAATACCCAGGACTGGAAACATCCGCATTTTTAATTGTTGGATGGGTTGGGGTTAAACTCGCAGTTCTGACATTGTCACATCAAAATGTGGGTTTATTGAGCCCTCACTTTCCGGAATCGTTTGAATGGAAACTGACATTTTGGGTTGTACTTATTCTTATTGCAGCTACAGGTTACATTACATCAAAGAAAAAAGCCAAAAAAGCTGTCTTGCATTCAACAAGTAAATATTAATGTAAAACAGTCCCTGTTTAAAAGCAGGGACTGTTTATTTTATTGTTTCCAGCTCCGACGCACAGGAAGAACTAGTGCAAGCGAAGCGACAGGATGTGCCGTTTTGAGGCAGCATTCGTCGCCATATTTCTTTTAGCTCACTGTAGAGGGCTCCGGTTATTGTCGCTAAACGGGCGCTTTCGCTATTTTTTATTGCTGATGATTTCCAGATAGTTCCGCCTGTGCTTGTTTGACAAGGCGTTTTGTTATTTCTCCACCTACAGAACCATTTGCTCTTGAAACAGTGTCTGACCCTAAAACCACTCCAAACTCCTGGGCAATTTCAAGTTTTACCTGATCCAAATATTGTTCTATTCCAGGAACGAGTAATTGATTGCTTCGTTGTCCCATTATATTTCCTCCTTAATATTAAAGCCTTAATGATAGTATGTTCGGAAAGAAGAAAGTAATGCTGGAACATGCTGTATGTTTTCTGATACATTTGGTATACGCAAAATAGGTTATGCTATAAATAACCCTTTCCATCCAAAAACATTTTGCATAATATGTAATAGTGAATAATTACAGAGGAAATGAAAAAAATGAAACCATTTCATAAACGAAGACTTTATAAAATGTCACTGACACCCTTTAGGGTATTGGTCTCTTATTATTTCTTAACTGTTGGGATAGTGGCACTACTTCTCAGCCTTCCGGTTGCAAGGCAACCGGGCGCAGAGTGGTCTGCTATGGATGCTATATTCGTTGCCGCCAGCTCAGTCAGTGTAACCGGGCTGTCAACGGTTGACCTGTCCGAAACTTTTACGGTGACAGGGATTTTTATATTAATATTCGCTCTCCAAGTCGGAGGCATTGGAATTATGACAATTAATACTTTTTTCTGGCTTTTGTTTGGCAAGAAGATTGGATTAAAGCAAAGGCAGTTGATACAGACCGATCAGAATCAGTTGAATTTATCTGGACTTGTAAGCCTGCTCAGGCAAATTCTTTATTTAATTTTATTGATTGAATTAATAGGAGCCCTTGTTTTGGGAACTTATTATTTGAATTATTTTTCAGATCCAAAGGAAGCATTTCTCCAAGGGCTTTTTGCTTCTGTCAGTGCAACGACAAATGCCGGTTTCGATATTACTGGTGAATCTCTTATCCCTTTTGCACATGACTATTTTGTTCAGTTTGTAACCATGATTTTAATTATTCTTGGTGCAATCGGATTTCCTGTTTGGACAGAAGTGAAAAAGTTTCTTTTATATAAAGGAACTAAGGCCAGATTTCGTTTCTCCTTATTTACAAAGATAACTACTGCAACCTATTTCATTTTGCTTGTTGCCGGGACGGTTGTCATATTTGCTTTAGAATTCAATGGGTTCTTTTCAGACAAATCGTGGCATGAGTCTTTATTTTATGCCCTGTTCCAATCAACTACGATGAGGAGTGCAGGATTATTGACGCTTGATGTTAATGACCTATCGACCTCAACAATTCTGTTTATGTCGGCACTCATGTTTATTGGGGCATCACCCAGTTCGGTTGGGGGCGGAATAAGGACGACGACATTTGCATTGAATATTTTATTCCTGTTTCATTATGCGAGAGGACGCCGGACGATTAAAGTGTTTAAACGGGAGATACATCATGATGATGTGATCAAATCACTGGTTGTATTGATGCTTGCCGTCATAATGTATGGCTCTTCGGTTGTAATTTTATCGGCTACCGAAGACGCAAGTCTTATCTCGATCATTTTTGAAGTGGCCTCTGCCTTCGGAACCTGTGGAGCTTCCATGGGAATAACAGCGGATTTGACCATATTCGGAAAATGGATGCTAATCATATTGATGTTTATCGGAAGGATAGGTATATTGTCATTTTTATTCATTATGTCCAGCAATGAAAAGGCTCCAGACTTCCAATATCCGAAAGAACGCGTCATAATAGGTTAGTGCCAGTATTACAGAAATTTGTCGAGGAGGATGAATAAATGAACCGAAAAATAAGAATTGGTATCAACGGATACGGGAACTTGGGAAGAGGAGTAGAGTCGGCCATTAAGCAGAATAAAGACATGGAGCTTATCGCCATTTTTTCGCGCCGGGATCCAAAAAGCGTTGAGACGCTTGATCCTTCTGTAAAAGTGTTACATATTTCTGAGGCGGAAAAGTATAAAGATGAAATCGATGTAATGATTTTATGCGGAGGATCTGCAACAGACCTTCCTGAGCAAGGACCAGTTTTTGCAAAGCTTTTTAATACAATTGACAGCTATGACACTCATGCAAAAATCCCTGAATATTTTGCAGTGATGGATGAGGCAGCCAAAACCGGCAATAAAACAAGCATCATTTCAGTTGGTTGGGATCCAGGCATGTTTTCAATGAACCGGTTGCTCGGAGAAGCCATCCTTCCTGAAGGTGAAACATATACATTCTGGGGGAAAGGACTCAGCCAGGGACATTCGGATGCCGTCAGAAGAGTGGAAGGTGTAAAAGCAGGGGTTCAATATACGATTCCTATTGAAGAGGCTGTCAACCGTGTTAGAAGTGGAGAGAATCCTGAACTTTCCACCAGAGAAAAGCATTTGCGGGAATGTTATATCGTTGCGGAAGAAGGGGCGGACAAGGATAAGATTGAACAAGAAATCAAAACAATGCCCAACTATTTTGCCGACTATGACACAACGGTTAAATTCATTTCGGAAGAAGAATTGAAAAAGAACCACTCTAAAATGGTTCATGGAGGTTTCGTTATCAGAAGCGGAATCACAGGAGACAATACGAACCAAATTGTTGAATATTCATTGAAGCTTGACAGCAATCCTGAATTCACATCCAGCATATTGGTAACATATGCACGTGCGGCTTATAGGATGAATCAGGAAGGTCAAGGAGGTGCAAAAACAGTTTTTGATGTTCCGCTGGGGCATTTATCGCCAAAATCACCAGAGCAACTACGAAAAGAATTATTGTAAAAAGAAAAAACCGGCATTTGGTTGCCGGTTTTTTGTTAAAAGAAAGTATAACATCACATGAAATGTTTTCCCTAAATTATGATTTGTGCTGTCTACCTTCGACGGACAGGCAATGGAAGCCACAGGATTTGGCATCCTGAGATGGCCAGGCGCCATCGGCTCGAGGTCACAAGCTCCAAGGAAGCATATTAGGATGAACGTGCTCATGCGCCATAGCATACTCTAGGAAGCCTTGTTAGCTCGTCGCAAAGCTACATGAAGTAGGATCAAAGAACCTTCTCACGATGTAATTAAGTAAGCAGCGTTGCAGTTGTGGCTGAAAAGCTGCCTCCTCGTAATTCGTCTCGTGCTTGTCTCCAAGGCTCTGTGCCTGGCGCTTTTTTTATATTACGCGAGCTTTGATAAGTTTTCCATTTTTAAAGGATAGAATGAGGATATCCCATTTGTCGGATCGAAATAAATTAACCCGTAGGAATCCTGTGGAACCACTTTTCCTGAAGATATATATTCTCCCAATAGAAACGGAAATTTTTCAATAACCGTATGCTTATAAAGTTCGCGTTCATTCAATGCAAGTTCGGAAAAGGCTTGGCCGACAAGAGAGCTATTTTCACTAATCGCTGAATAAAGACCTGAGCGTTCTTTCTTATCCATTAAAGCCCACCAGGTTTTTCGAGGTTTATAGCGATGGTTCAGCAAATAATCGTATTTCATCAAACCCTCTGCCAATTCCCGCTTCGGTGTTTTCTTTTCATTCATATACTGCAATAATCTTTTATAAAGATCTTCAAGCTGGTGTCCGATCCTTGACCAGCCTTGTGTATCCCAATAAGAACCGAATTGCTGAAAGAAATCGAATGGAGTATCGAAGCAATTCGATGTAATGAAATCGACTGCATTGTCCATTCTATGATCATTCCAATATTTCTCAAGAACATCTTCCACCTGTTTTATCTTTAATATATCTTCAAAATCGAGTACATTGTTGCTCAAAATTTCATATGGCGAATGATCCGTATATATATATCCATACTGCTTGGCGGAAATTCTCAGTCCCGTTCCACGCAGCATTTTTAAAAAGCCAAGCTGCAGCTCCTCTGGTCTTAGCGCAAAGACATCATTGAATGTTTTGCGGAAAGAATTATAGTCTTCTTCAGGAAGACCCGCAATCAAATCGAGATGCTGGAGGATTTTCCCGCCCTCTTTGACCATTGTCACAGTTCTTTTAAGCTTTTCGAAGTTTTGCCGTCTTTTGACAAGCTCATTTGTCAAATCATTTGTTGATTGTACGCCGATTTCAAAACGGAAAAGTCCCGGAGGGGCATTTTTATTTAAAAACTCAATGACTTCAGGGCGCATGATATCACCGGTTATTTCGAATTGAAATACGACACCCGGCACATGTTCATCGATTAGGAATTGAAACATTTCCATGGCATAGCTTCGGCTAATATTAAAAGTGCGGTCCACAAACTTAATTGTTTTAGCGCCATTTGCCATCAAATACCTAATATCGTCTTTGATTTTATCCCTGTTGAAGTATCTTACTCCCACTTCTATGGAAGATAGGCAGAATTGACAGCTGAAGGGGCATCCGCGACTTGTTTCAATATAAGTCACTCGCTTGGAGAGCTGGTCACGGTCTTCTGGAAAACGGAATGGGGAGGGCAGTTCCCTTAAATCTACCTTGTCTCTGATTGGATTAATGACCGGTCTTCCGTCTCTCATAAAGCCGATGCCATTGATGCTGTCAGTCTCCTCGCCGTTTTTCAGGGCATCAAGCAGCACTTTAAATGTTTCTTCACCTTCGCCAATTACGATAAAATCAATTTCGCTGAGGCGTTGCAGCCAATATACAACATCGTATGATACTTCTGGTCCGCCCAACACAATCTTTACATTAGGCATTATTTTACGTATGATCTGGACTACTTTGATCGTTTGCTCAATATTCCATATATAGCAGCTGAACCCCACAACATCAGGCTTTTTTGAAAAAAGATCCGTCACAATATTTAACGCGGGATCATTAATCGTATACTCAGCAATCTCAACGTCATGATCTGGTGCCGCATATGCTTTTAAATACCGGATTGCCAGATTTGTATGAATAAATTTCGCATTCAGCGTACTTGCGATTACTTTCATTTTTGTCGCAACTCCTTTTTCTCCTATGACTCTGCATCTATTTTAACGAAGAAAATAGAAAACCACAATTCTTGAAAAAAGAAGCAGGAATATCTCGAACAATGACGAATAGAGTAACGAGATACAGCCAGAGCCCAAAAAAAAAGAGCGAATCAATCGCTCTTTAGGATGAACTGTATTCATTTCGCAGCCTGTTCGCAGCATGTTTCAGTTTTGACCACTTCATTTCTATTATCGGCTGTGTGATACTTGTTACGAATTTGCTTGAAAGGAGGGCGGTTAATACCAAGCTGACTACCAATAATACTGGCAACGCCTGCACTTGATCAACGTATTCCTCCAGATTACTTCCCCTAAATGTACGTACAATGAATCCGTGCAGCAAATAGACGTACAATGTATTTTTTCCCCAGTTTGTAAAAAAGAATTGGCGGCGAGGGACAAACGCAAAAAAGCTTGCAGCCATCGCAAATTGAACCATATATAATCCAGTCCGCTTCAGCATCCCATAAAATTGAGCATTTTCCAGCTCGCTATATGCTTTCGAACCGAAGAACCATTTTTCATTTAAATCAGGGAAACTAAGGATACCTATTGTTACGATAAGCATCACAATCACAGCGGCAATTTTTGCCCTAGACTGCCTCAGCGCCTTAAAGTGCTCCTTTTTCAAGTAGAAACCGACTAAGAAAAACGGAAAGAATACAAATGTCCTGGACAGACTGAAGTACGTCGAAATCCAATCAAAATAGCCTGCCACAAGTCCGGCTAAAAGGGCAATGGACAGAGCATACTTTGGTTTTAGGCGGTTGAAAACCAAAAGCATGATATTCCAACAAAACAGGCTGATTAAAAACCATAATGACCAGTGCGGTTGAAAGAGCTCGAATTTAAAGGTGTTTTTGCTGTGTGAAAAATAGTAAAATACGGCATATACAATTTGAAATAAGATGTAAGGGATAATCAATTTTTTTGTAATTTTGGTGATATAGCCCTTTTCGTATATCCCTTTGGCGAAAAAACCTGAAATCAAAATGAATGCGGGCATATGGAACGTGTATATGAAATTATATAAGCTAGAAATAAAAAGACTTGAATGAATGTATGATTGAAGGAAATGGCCGAAAACCACTAAGAAAATCAGCAATATTTTTGCGTTATCAAAATAAAAATCTCTTTTTCTCATCAATATTCACCTACAAATTTAGTCAGTTACCAATTGTTTTCCCTATACATGGTTTGACAAACATTACGTTTATTTTACAATTGACACAAAATAATGAAAATAAGTAAGGAGTCTACTACAATGAAAGTGTATTATACGGAAATGGACAGTTCAATAGGAAAATTGTTTCTAACCGCTACAGATATTGGAATGACTGGCATTTATTTTAGCCTGGAAAACATACCGGAGACAGTAAAAGTCAAGATGGAAGAAGAAAGGAGTCATCCGGTCCTGCAGGCGGCTGTCGGCCAATTATTGGATTATTTTAGCAACAAACGACAGCAATTTACCGTACCGTTGTCCTTTGATGGAACAGACTTTCAAAAAGCTGTTTGGAGGAAGTTATTGGAAATACCTTATGGGGAAACCCGAACATATGCTGAAATTGCAGCTTCCATTCAAAATGAAAAAGCAGTAAGGGCGGTAGGCCAGGCAAACAGAGCCAACCGTTTACCTATATTGATCCCGTGCCATCGTGTGATTGGTAAAAATAATAAATTAACAGGTTATGCCGGGAAACAGGTCGATAAAAAGGAACTTTTGTTAAAGTTGGAAGGTGTTTTATAAGTAATATAAGAAAAATGTATAAGATATTTGTCTGAATGGTGTCAAGTTATGGATAATTATTTACATTGCTGAATATTTCTGAGACAATGGAAAAGTTGAAAACAATTGATGGCGGAGGGAATCAATACATGTTTGAAAGCAGTATGGACCAAGTCTCATTTTTGGCAAAAATTCAAAGGAAACGTGAAGAAATGTTCATTTTGGGCGAAAAGCACGGCTTGGTTGCGAAGGAAACGATTGCATGCAGCCATGAACTTGACCAACTACTGAACGATTATTATCACATATACCAATCCAACACCTCTGCTAAGACTAACAACCAAAGCCGAAAACAATATGTTTTATTTTCAAAACCCTTTCCAATGAGACAAGTTCAGTCTTCCTAGGCTTAATAACTTTAGAATAGCGCAATGTGTGTATCATAATTATACAAATATAGTCTTTTTGGATTTTTTACTTCCACCAACAGCTTTTCAGATCTGCTACACGGTCCTTGCAGATAAAGTAAAAAGAGATTGCCAGATCAGGCAATCTCTTTTTGTTTTACTATAACTTCTCCGTTTTCCAACACCGCTTCAAGCTGTTTCACATTCTCATTGTCCAAGATGAAATCTGCGATTTGGTCTTCAAGCTTTTCCTGAATCGCACGACGCAGCGGGCGTGCACCAAATTGAGGGTGATATCCAAGGTCAGTCAATTTTTCTTTTGCCTCGTCAGTAACTTCAATGGACAAACCTTGTTCCGCTAAGTTCTCAGACAATTCTTGGAGGAGAAGATTAACAATCTTCAAAAGGTGTTCTTTCTCCAGTTTGTGGAACTCCACGATTCCATCGAAACGGTTAAGGAATTCCGGCTTAAAGAAGGAGCCGAGTGAATCAAGGATATTTGTCTCTTTTAATGCATCGCTTTTATCAAATCCAACTTGGATCTCTTTTACACCTGTTCCGGCATTACTTGTCACGATGATGACAGTATCCTTGAAGCTCACCGTTCTGCCTTGGCTGTCTGTCAGACGGCCGTCTTCTAAAATCTGCAGGAACATATGTTGTACATCAGGATGCGCCTTTTCAATCTCATCAAGCAAGATGATGCTATATGGATTGCGGCGTACTCTTTCAGTCAGTTGCCCGGCTTCCTCGTGTCCCACGTATCCAGGAGGGGAACCGATCAATTTGGAAACACTGTGTTTTTCCATATATTCGCTCATGTCGAGGCGGATATAAGCATCCTTTGTTCCAAAAAGCTCCTCAGCCAAGACTTTTGTCAGTTCTGTTTTACCGACACCTGTCGGTCCTACGAACAGGAATGATCCGATAGGGCGGCTTTTCGCTTTTAGTCCTGCCCGGCTGCGACGGATAGCCTTAGCCACCTTTTGGACTGCTTCATCTTGACCGATTACTTTGGTGGAAAGGTTTTCCACAAGATTTTTCATTTTCTTTTGCTCATCTGATTCCAGTTTTCCGACTGGAATTCCAGTTTTGGCAGCGATGATATCTTGGATATGCTTAACATCCACAATTATCCGTGGAGTAGATGAGTCATCATTCAGTATTTTCTCCAACTCCGCTTCTTCATCTCGAAGCTTGGCGGCAGTTTCATAATCTTCTTTGGCAAGTGCTGCCTGTTTTTCTTTTTCCAGTTCAGTAAAGCGCTGCTGTGCCTCTTCTCTGTTCGGTTCATCAATCATCAAGTTCAATTTCGAACCGGCTTCGTCCATCAAGTCGATGGCTTTGTCCGGCAGGAAACGATCCTGGATGTAGCGGATTGACAGTTCAACACAAGCATTGACTGCCTCATCTGTGTATGTCACTTCGTGGAAGCTTTCATATTTGTCTTTCAAGCCTTTTAGGATTTCAAGTGCTTTTTCCTTACTTGGTTCGCCGACTTGTACAGGCTGGAACCGTCTTTCCAATGCTGCGTCTTTTTCAATTTGACGGTATTCTTTTAGAGTAGTGGCACCGATGACCTGCAATTCGCCTCTAGCCAGCGCAGGTTTCAAAATGTTACCGGCATCCATGGAACCTTCAGCTGATCCGGCACCGACGAGCAAGTGGACTTCGTCGACGAAAAGTAAAATGTTTTTGCGTTTTTGAAGTTCGGCGATCAGTTGTTTCATCCGTTCCTCAAATTGTCCCCTGATCCCTGTATTGGCAACAAGAGAAGCAACATCAAGTAAATAAACTTCTTTGTTTTTCAATTTCGCAGGCACATTGCCTTCGATGATTTTTAATGCAAGTCCTTCTGCGATGGCAGTTTTACCAACGCCCGGTTCACCGATCAATACAGGGTTGTTTTTGTTCCTGCGGTTCAATATCTCGATGGTCCGGTTTATTTCCTCTTCACGCCCAATGACAGGGTCGATCAATCCTGCTTTGGCTGCATCATTCAAGTTCCGGCCGAACTGATCTAAGAAACCTCCGCCCTGTCCTCCAGCAGTTTTTTCCTGGACATCTCCATTCATGTTTGGATGAAATGTATTTCCTTCTGCACCTGGGAATCCTTTGAAGAAGTCATTAAGACCTTCGAATTGATTACCGAAAGGAGATCCTCCCATAGCACCTAGAGTTTGTTTCTCATTGGCGTAGCAAGTGGAGCAGAGTGCCAATGTTTGTTTTTGTCCATTAATATTTTCGTGGAGATGAACGTTAGCATTTCTTTGATTACATTTGCTGCATAGCATATGCATCTAACCTCCATTTTTATGTTTGATCAAATTTGACTAATTGGTTATTAAAAAACAGGTCTTTTGTTTGACCAACTTTGACCTTGTGTTTTTATTATACACTGACCTTTTTTGACATTCAACCCATTTGCCCAAAAAATTTATTTTTTTAAAGCATGTCTCATATGGATAGAAGGAGGGGAAAGGAGCGCGGTCATTGAAAAAATGGTCAGAGGCTTTTCAAGTCGCTTCGGTTTATGTTGGAACAATTGTAGGAGCCGGATTTGCAACCGGGCGGGAGATCGTCGAATTTTTCACGCGTTTCGGCTTTCTTGGAACAATAGCTATTTTTCTTGCGGGAATCCTGTTTATTGTGATGGGATCAAAAATCATGCTTGTTGCGATTGAGATTAAGGCGAAGTCCTTTGAGCAATTGAATGAATACTTATTTGGACGTCGGCTGGCTCTGATTATGAATATATTTCTTATGGTTATGCTTACGGGTGTGTGTGCGGTTATGCTTTCGGGTTCGGAGGCGTTGTTTACAGAACAGTTGGGACTGCCCTCGCGTACAGGGTTGATTTTTACTATTATTTTAACTTTGTTTGTCATGGCATCTGGAGTAAAGGGATTGTTTGCCGTCAATGCCTTAGTTGTCCCCATGATGGTTATCTTCAATTTCCTTGTAATGCTGTCTGTATTGAAGCTGGGATCAGGGTCTATCCCGTTGTTGCTATTTTCGGATGTGGATAGGGGAGGGGAAGCGGTGTTATCGGCTTTTTCATATGCAGCATTTAACCTGGCTTTGGCCCAGGCGGTACTAGTACCCATGGCAGCGGAGATAAAAGACAGGACAGCTGTCAAATTGGGCGGGGTGATTGGAGGCCTGTTGCTTACTGTCATCCTATTATCTAGTCATGTTTCACTTGGAACCTTGCCTGATCCGGCTGGCTATGAAATTCCGATGGCGGTTATTGTAAAGAAAGCGGCTGGTGCATTGTATTACTTATACATTCTTATTATATATGGAGAGATTTTCACTTCACTCATTGGAAATCTGTACGGGCTTGAAAGGCAGATCCGCGGTTATGTACCGATTCATAGTTTTTGGATTCATATTTGTATATTTCTGGTTGTCTATTTGGTCAGTCTCGTCAAATACGGAACTTTACTGGAGCTTTTATACCCATTGTTTGGCTATATCAGCATCGGTTTTTTAATATTGCTGTTGATAAGACCGATAAAAGCCCGGTGAGTGATTCACCGGGCTTTTAAGCTTTTACTTTTCTTCAATTGTCTCTGCCATTTTCAAGAAAGGATCTTCCGCGCTTTCTTTGACAGGCGTGAAAATCGTCAGTTTCAGCAACCATTCGCTTTGTGGAATAAGGTATGCGCTGACTCTATCATTTCCATTATCGGCTGTAAAACCAGCTGCATCTTTCAACCACTCGTGTCCTTCAGGCTTGGATTCTTTTATATCGGAGCTTACTGACTCAAGCTGCGATTTCACGGTTTCAATTTCATTATCCAAATTCGCATCTTTGGGAAGAAGTTCAATCCTCATAAACAAAGTATCATTTTCCTTAAGATAGAGGACATCCTTTCTTGGTTCTTCACCTGTCAGCTCATAGTCCGGTAAAACGTACAATGAATAGTCCTGATTGTCACTTTCCTTTAAAAATGCCGTTTCTTCTTTTGTTTCATCATTTAATTGATAAGTGAGGTTCTTCTCCATAAGTCGGATTTTATCTGTACCGTTATCAGCAGCTTCGCCGGGGTCATTTTGTTGCTTCCCATCGTCGGAATCTGTTTCGGCTTCTTCTCCGCTATCTTTCTGTGCGTTTTCCTCGCTCACAGCACCGTTGTTATCTTTTTCATTTGCAGTATTCTGTTCTTTTTTTGTAGTGCCGCATGCAGCAAGCATTGCTGCTGTCAACAGGAAGATGAATAAGCACTTCATTTTTTTCAAAATAATAACCCCCAATATAATTTTAAATATTTATCATTCATCTTTCTAATATAAAGGAAAGATTATTAATAATAACAGATTAAATATCAAGTGCGAAAAGAATACCAGTGCAATACTTCTCTTCCATATATACAAGCTTCCCCAAACAAGTCCTGTGATTGAGGCGGCTAAGGCCAATACTGGATATCCTGAAAGGAAAAATCCAGCGCCATTCAACAAAGCTGCACCAATGACGGCAGCCGTTGGATTCAAACACCTGGTCAGCCTTTTTAGAACGAAACCCCTCCAAAAAATTTCTTCCCCTGGAATAATGATGAAAAAAAGAACTAGATAATGCCATATAAACTCAAAAGAAAAATATTTGAAAATGGCAGCTACCTGACTGCTCAACGAACCCGGTAGTACAGACAAGACCCAGTTCCCCGTTAAAATTAATAAATATAGGGCGATACCTGACCACAGGCCATGCTTGATATATTCTTTTGCCGAAGCTTCATCATCAAGCTTTTCATTAACAATGGTGTAGCTGATTAAAAATAAAATCGTCGCGGTATATAAATACCAAAATACAACTTTGCTGTCGAAAGTGACATAAATTAGCAGGAAAGCAAAAAATATTCCACCAATCAGTTTAAGGTCTAACTTTTTTTTATACATACAACACGCTTAATTCCTTTCTTATTTCAAAAATCATCTTTATAATATGTGTTCATTCTAACGGAAAAAAAAAGTTTCATCCATTATTAGTCCTTTTTAGCCGTGATGTTTGATGAAAATTAAGAGGGGAGTTGTTCAAAAGGGTATGAATTATAAATAGTCAGCATGCGGATATGCGGGTGTGTTCTGGTTTCATAACTATAGGGAGCACAGCAAAAGCAGGTGAAACATAGCTTTCACCTGCTTTGCTCAATGGACCATTAGACAAACCAGCCTCTTATTAATAAATAATCACTTTGAAAAACATTATTTGCCCGCACAATGCTTGGCGTTATTGAAATTGTAGGACGCCATACGGACAATTGAACTTTTTATTAACTTACTGACTCATTAATTATTTTGTAGTTTTTATGGTTAATTACAGTCTTTTCTTCCAGCTCTAGCTCTCTGTAATTTTCCATGTATGTCAGGTCAACAATTACTGAGTTTTCATTGATCTTTTCAACTATTCCCCGAAGACCATCTTTAAATTCTATCAGGTCACCAATTTTTGCAATTTTCATTGGCTTCTCCCCTTTATTTTTTTCTATCTAGTTTGCACTATTTTTAATGAAAGTGCAATCATCGAAATATAAAAACATTTTTCTTTTACAAACGCATTCAATGAAGCTAGTAATAACTATTTAAAATATAGATTATAACAATTATAAATAACACAGAAATATATTCCGTGTTATGATTTATTTAACAATTATGGAAGGGAGAGAGGGCAATAAATACTGTAAAATTGAAAACAAAAGAGATGCCCAAAGCCCGTGAGGCGAATCAGATCATCGGAGTGCTGCCGGGAATTATCATCTGCTTGGCGGTGATGATAATTGGCTTATATGCAGCAGATCTGATAGGTGAACTGATCGTCGCTTTGCGTCTCCTTCCAGCAGGCAGCACAAGCCCCGTCTCAGGAATATTTGTGGCTATCCTACTTGGAATTCTTATTAGAAATACAGCTGGCCTGCACTCTGTATTTATGCAAGGAATATCCTTTTCTGTTAAATATGCATTAAGGGCAGGAATTATTCTGCTTGGATTGCGTCTAAGTCTTGCTCAGGCATTGAAGCTTGGCGCGTGGGGGTTACCGCTCATCATTGCATGTATTTCGTGTGGATTAATTGTCACGTTATATTTCACTAAGAAAATGAATCAATCAAAACGTCTGGGAACTTTAATTGCCTGTGGTACCGGGATTTGCGGAGTAACAGCGATCATGGCGACATCGCCTGTCCTGAAGGCGAAGGATGATGAAATTTCATATGCAGTGGCAAACATAACCATATTCGGCTTGATTGGAATGCTATTTTACCCTTACTTGGCCAATACTTTTTTTGGAAGTGACCCGGTCAAAGCGGGCCTGTTTTTGGGAACTGCCATTCATGATACCGCGCAAGTTGCTGGATCGGCGCTTATTTACAATCAAATATACGATATGGAAAAAGTTGTTGATATTGCCACCATAACAAAGCTTACAAGAAATTTGTTCATCATTGCGGTCATCCCGCTCGTTTCATATTTGTTTTTTAAAAATGCGGGCGATGAAGCAGGCGAAGAAAATTATGAAATGCCGAAATGGTACAAACTTATTCCGCTATTTGTCATCGGTTTTTTATTAATGGCCTTAACAAGAACAATTGGAGACTTTACATCCTTAAAGAACGAGTTGGCATTCGGGTTGTTTTCACCAGTCAGTTGGGAAGCATTTCATAACCAGTGGAGCAGTTTTGGTTCAACATATTTACTTGGGCTTGCCATGGCGGGTGTCGGACTTTCAACGAATTTTAAAATATTTAAGGGGCTTGGATTAAAGCCGTTTGGAATCGGATTGATTGCGGCATTGTCTGTTGGCGCTGTCAGCCTTATTCTTGTTTCTTTATTCGGGGGATTGATTGCGGCATGAGTCAATATTTTGTAATAAAAAAGAAATAAAAAAATGTGAAAAAAGTGGGTTATTTGAACAAGTTTTGGGTAATAGAATACTAACCATGACTGATTGCAATTTCTAGTAGTCATGTCAATCTCATTTTTCCCCCTTTTTTCGGAAGGCGTTATGCCTTCCTTTTTTTATGGAGGAAAAAAGAGGGACAGGATATCGGAGCTTCACAAATACTGGGTGTGAGGTAGCTTGGTGAGGTAACTCATTCAGTCATCGGCTTTGTTGAGAATGCTGAGGAATTAACTTTAAATATTTGTCTTGCACATACAGAAGGAGGATGTGTAAGCCTGTATTTTCTTAATTGTGATATAATTATGGCAGAGAAATGAGGAGTAAAGGGGATGATCGGGTTGGATTTGGGACTGAAAAATAAAAAGGCTCTTGTCATGGCTTCTAGCCAAGGTTTGGGAAGAGCCATCGCTGAACAGTTTGTTCTGGAAGGAACGGATGTCATGCTTGCCAGCCGGAATGAAGAGCAGCTGCAAAAGGTGGCAGAAGAGCTTAATAGTCTAGGAGGCGGACGAGCTGAATACATACGTTGTGATATCATGGATCCGGATGATATCAGCCAGGCTGTAAAACATACCGCTGACTCATTTGGAAGCATTGATATTTTGATAAATAATGCCGGCGGTCCGCCCGCGGGAGGATTTGAAGACTTTGAAGACGAAGAGTGGCAGCGTTCATTTGAACTCAATCTTTTATCGTATATCAGGATAATCAGGGCAGCCCTTCCGTTTTTGAAGCAAAAAGGTGGAAGGATTATTAATATCGCATCATCTTCCATAAGGGAACCTATTCCGGGATTGATTTTATCAAATACGTTAAGGTTAGGAATTGTCGGGCTTTCAAAAACGATTGCCGATGAGTTCGCCAAATATAACATTTTAGTTAATACCGTAGGGCCTGGAAGAATTGCCACCGAAAGAATAGAGCATCTCGATGAAAAGCGGGCACAAAGAGAGGATATTTCGGTAGAAGAGATCAGAGCCCGTTCAGCGGAGAGCATACCGCTTGGAAGGGACGGCAAGCCTGAAGAGTTTGCTAAAATTGTTGTTTTCCTTGCTTCCGAAGGAAATACATATATGACTGGAAGTACGTTTGTTGTAGATGGCGGAAAGTTACGATCCATTTAGGGGGAGGAACTGAAATGAGGGAAAAGATCGGATTTATTGGAATCGGAGTCATGGGGAAATCGATGGTCCGCAATTTGATGAAAGAGGGTTTTCCCGTTGTTGTTTATACGCGTACTAAGGAGAAGGCCGCTGATTTGGTGAATGAAGGGGCTGGATGGAAAGATTCACCTAAGGATGTAGCGGAATCTGCCGACATCATTATAACGATGGTAGGATATCCGTATGATGTAGAGAATGTCTATTTTGGCGAGGGTGGAATTTTTTCTGGCGTGAGCAAAGGTAAGACTGTCATTGATATGACGACTTCAACCCCGACTCTGGCAAAAAAAATCTTTACGGAAGCGAGAAAGCTTGAAATTGCTGCTTTGGATGCCCCGGTATCAGGTGGGGATATAGGTGCCAAAAATGGAACTCTCTCGATTATGGTCGGTGGAAATGAACAGGATTTTAATAAGGTTCAGCCAATATTATCTGTGCTTGGAAACAACATCGTGTTCCAAGGTGAAGCTGGAGCAGGACAGCATACGAAGATGTGTAATCAAATAGCAATTGCATCTAATATGATCGGAGTGACGGAGGCTCTTGTCTATGCCCGAAAGGCGGGGCTTGATCCTGAGAAAATGCTAACCTCGATCAGTACTGGTGCAGCAGGAAGCTGGTCTTTGTCTAATTTGATCCCAAGGGTCTTAAAGGAAGATTACACACCAGGATTTTTTATCAAACACTTTATCAAGGACATGGGAATTGCGCTTGATGAAGCCAAGAGAATGGAATTGGAACTGCCGGGACTAGAGCTTGCTGAGCGAATGTACAAAACACTGGCAAAAAAGGGCGAGGAA
Source organism: Siminovitchia acidinfaciens (assembly GCF_003605385.1). Taxonomy (GTDB): domain Bacteria; phylum Bacillota; class Bacilli; order Bacillales; family Bacillaceae_C; genus Siminovitchia; species Siminovitchia acidinfaciens. The sequence goes on from NZ_QYTV02000003.1 coordinate 287,579, forward strand.
AACAGCGGTACGCAGGCATTGGTAAAATATTGGGAATAAGAAAAGCGGAAGGCGGCTGCTAGGAGCGACAAGCACTGGAGGTTAAGTCAGTGAAGTCGCCCTTTGACTTCATTGACTTAACCGAAGTGACCTCGAGCTCCTGCCGCCTGCAGCTGGACAATAAGAAAAGCGGAAGCGCTCGTTAAGCGACGTATAGACTGGAGTGACTTCGACGAGATAAAGGATACACGGCGACGAAGGAGTCGATGTTGACTTATCGTAGGAGGAGGCGCGAAGTCTACTAGTCGCTGAGCGCTGTAGCTGGACAATAAGAAAAGCGGAAGCGCTCGTTAAGCGACGTATAGACTGGAGTGACACCGACGAAATCATGGGGTATATTCCGCGAAGGTCACGGATTCGTGCCCATTTTACCGCATCCACCCCTATTACCGTAATGAAGTGCAGGCAACGATCCCGAATTACCGTTTTGTCTTTCAGCACCGATAATGACCGAACAATATTTTTGTTAAGGTCTCAAATTCCGTTAAAATTCAATAAAGTCCGTCCAGAAAGTCCTTTCAAGGACCTTCTGGACGGACTTTGTTTTGTTTGTTGAAATTTAAAAAAAGCTGTCCCCCAATTTTTTGAATACTGGCTTTTGCTGCTTTCTTCTACTATTTTCATGTTTGGGTTCTTTGAGACCGGTATATTCCTGAAGGAGTTGTTTCGCAAAGCTTAGCGACATGCGAGTTTTTGGGTTGCGGGAATGTTGGTCAAGATGGCCTAGATGAGGTAATTGTTCAAAGTCTTCTTTTGTCGGCGGAATATGAAATGTGTATTCTCCGCATTTGACTAATACATCTGATTGCTGCTGGCTGAATCTTGGGTTTCTTGAAAAATGCAGTCCGGTTTTGGCTGCTTTCTCTTCCCTGATCATTTTTTCAAGCGCCTGTTTTTTCAGGCTGTACAGGAACTTTGGGTTAATGGCAGTTTTTGCGTGCCGATTGACCGTGAATATAGCCTGAGACAGGTTCTCAACAGTTGGTTCTAACGGGACTTTTCTTCTGACATCCGGATCCACAAATGAGTTCTCCTTTCTTTAATTGATTGAAATTACATATAATTATATCATCCTGAAAGCACAATGAAAAGCTTGCCAAGGTTCAAAGAGAATAATCACCCGAAATTTTACTTGAAAATGGTGCATGCCAGGTGTATATTTACTGTGTTAGTGCTTGAGGAATTTAAAATTACTTATTATCACATATCAATTTAAAATAGAAATCCCATAAGGAAGGGGATGCTGAAGTGAGAAAAAACAGGGACTATGAAGCTGTTTTCCTGCCTTCTAAATCAGGTGTCATCAAAATCTATATTTATGGATTCAAACCATATGGCTCATGGGGCAAGGTTTACACGAGCATGAACGGCGTTTCCGTCAATGTGAAGGGATACAATCGAAAGAAGACAATTGTCCGGTCAATAAAAAAACTGAATGAATCATTGTTAAATATTAAAGAAGATCAATAGGCGGGATACACCATTGGCGAAAGTATCTATGCCGCAAGGAAGCTTATTCAGGAACGGCTCAACATAAATTATGGAAGTCGAAGTTACTCACCCTGTTGCAAAGCATGTTTTCTTTAAAGGCTGAGAACTTCCTTTACAAATCTCCCGGTCTTGTGGGCCCGAGGATGTGCGGCTTGCACCTTCCTTAGGTAAGTTTTAAACCGCAGCCGGGAAAATGTTTTTAGGCAGGTTAATCCTGCCTTATTTTTTTGCGTTAATACCAATGCTTTCCATGAATGAAAAAACAATTTGCATTGTTCAAGGGGCTTCTTTTATAATAGGTGTGTCTTCCCAAAGAAAGGGGTAAAAACATGTCACAATTAATGGGTATTATTCAAAGATTGCAAACAATGCAAAGCATGGAGGGGCAAGAAGATGTCCCACAAAGACAATTCGAAGTGAATGGTAAAGTCATCTGCCAGGTGAAGTTCTTTTCAAGCACCGGAACATTCGAAGTGGAAGAATATGATAAGGATAACAATAAGCAGACATATCAGTTCGATGACATTGATGCTGCGGCGATAGAAATATTTGATATTATTCAAGAAGAAAAAACATATCGTTAGGATCTTCCTTCCGCTCGTTTCTTGCAGCGGAAGTCTTTTCACCTTTAAGGCCGTTTGGCCTTTATTTTATGAAGTGGTTTTTTCATAAACAGATTTGTTTCCCTTTTCTAAATTTATGGTAAAATGATATTAGAACGATTTCGCAAAGAGATGAGGGAGTTTAAAGATGATTTCCTTGAAAAGTCAGGCGTTTACAGAACCAAAGATTAGTGACTACATGATACCGTCTGAAAAAGTGGCCCATGTCCAAATAGGAAATAATTTAGAACATGCTTTGCTCGTTTTGACAAAGAGCGGCTATTCAGCCATACCGGTGCTTGATGCCCGTTTTAAGTTACATGGTTTGATCAGTTCAGCAATCATTACAGAATCAATCCTCGGATTGGAAAGGATTGAATTCGAAAAGCTTAGTGATAAAAAAGTTGAAGACGTCATGGCTGTAAATATTCCGAAAGTTATGCTCCATGATCATTTTAGGAAAGCGGTAGATCTGCTTATTGATCATCCTTTCGTTTGTGTTCTTGATGAAGAGGGATATTTTGAAGGCATTGTTACAAGAAGAGCACTTTTGAAAGAGCTGAAATTGCAACTTTAACGGAATTTTTTAAAAAGGCGGCTCCCTTGCTCGGGAGCCTGTTTTTGTTTTTTAGCACTATTAAATCTGACGCCAATAAAAAATCCTTTATTTGGGTTTGTCTCCGTCTCTCCAGCTTTTATCGACTAGCAGACTTAGTGACTAGTGTGCTCTAAGGCAAGTTTTTTCAGGAAGCTATGTCACCATGCCGCAAAGCTACAGGAAGCTTAGAAAAGGAAGCCATTTATATATGAAAAATCAACAAAAATCTGCTCCTACGCCATAGCTGAATTGGGGGAAGTTTCGTTCAGCTCGTCACAAAGCGCACAAAGCCATTTCAAGGAGCAACCCATGTAGCACGGCTCCGCCGGACAGGAGGTGCCCGCTTTGAGACCGCTAGCGATGTCGCCCCTACGTCTATCGAATAGCGGTTGCGCATTTGTCTAAAGGCAATCATATGTGAGGTGAACCATGAAGGGATCTGCTCTACATAAATATTCTGCTGTTACTTACCCGAAAATTAACCGTCTATGGGCTGCTCTAATACTGGGTTCTTTAACTGCATTTGGTCCTCTTGCTGTCGATATGTATTTACCGGCATTACCGAAGTTGGCCATAGATTTTCGGGCACAGACTTCTTTAGCACAGCTTAGCCTCACTGCTTTCTTGATCGGAATGGCGGTTGGCCAGCTTATCATGGGGCCCCTAAGCGACGCCCAAGGCCGAAAGAAACCGTTGATGGCTGGGTTGGCTATTTTTGCAATTGCTTCGTTGTTTTGTATGGCCATGCCGACAATATGGGGCTTAATTGCAATGAGATTTGTACAGGGTGCCTCGGCTGCAGCGGGAATTGTAATTGCTAGGGCGGTTGCACGGGATTTATATTCGGGCGTTGAACTTACGAAGTTTTTTGCTTTGTTAATGCTGGTCAATGGTGTCGCTCCGATTGCCGCGCCTATAGCCGGGGGACAGCTCCTCTCAATCATGCCGTGGCAAGGCATTTTTGGAGTCCTGGCTGTCATAGGCACCGTTATGGTGCTGGCTGTTCTGTGGGGCCTCCCTGAGACGTTACCAAAATCCAACCGCTCCGAGGGCGGCATCCTAAACATGCTAAAAGTTTTTTCTTTTCTTCTCAGAGATCAAGTGTTCATGGGTTATTGTTTGGCCCAAGGGTTTATCATGGCTGCCATGTTTGCATATATTGCGGGCTCACCGTTTTTGTTGCAGGAACACTTTAAGCTGTCTCCGCAAGCATTTAGTATCTTCTTTGCATTAAATGGTGCCGGCATTATTGCTGCAACTCAAATAACCGGCCGGCTTGCTGGTAGGATTCACGAAAAAAAGTTGTTAATGAGCGGCTTGTATATGGCTGTTGTCAGCAGTGGGATACTTTTTCTGATGCTTTTAGTCAATGCCGATTTGCTATTTGTATTAATCCCGCTCTTTTTTTCAGTTTCAAGTGTTGGAGTTGTCGGTACAACCACTTTTTCACTTGCAATGGGTGATAAAGGGAAAATTGCCGGGAGTGCGGCTGCTTTGCACGGTCTTATGCCGCATGTATTTGGAGCGGCAGCTGCGCCGTTAGCCGGTCTTGGAAGCGGAAGCATTTTGTCAATGGGGATTGTAATGTTCTGCTGCCATGCATCTGCATTATTCTTTTATTGCCTTCTTAACTCGAAAAAGTAAAAAGAATTTTAGTTTGAAATTGTAAAAAATTATGTTGTGAAACCTTATCTATCATACTTATGCTACACCTAGCTCCGATGGACAGGATGGTCCTAGTTCCACCGACGCACAGGAAGTGGTAGTTCATGCGAAGCGACAGGATGTGGCGTCCTGAGGCGGCGGCGACGCGCAGGACGCGCTAGTGCCACCGAAGCGACAGGATGTCGCGGTCTGAGGCGGCCAGGCGCCATCGGCTCGAGGTCACAAGTTGCAAGGAAGCTAATTCAGGATGAATGTGCTCTTGCACCATAGCTTTTTCGAGGAAGCCTTGTTCGGCCCGTCGCAAAGTCGCCTGAAGCATACTCAAAGATGTTTCTCACGATGTAATCAGTTAAGCAGTTTTGCTGTGGTGGCAGAAGAACTGCCTCCTAACAATTTGACTTGTGCTTGTCGCCTAAGGCTGCGTACCTAGCGCTTTTTTATAGAAAAAGGGAGATGGAACGATGGGTGAAATGGTCAGAAATATTCCGAAACAGACAAAGCGCCCATATGTACTTGCCGCTGTCATGCTGGTCATGTTTATTGGAGCCGTTGAAGCGACAATCGTAGCCACAGCAATGCCGGCTATTATTGGTGACCTTGGAGGATTTGCGCATTACAGTTGGGTTTTCTCAGCTTATTTATTGATGAACACGATCACGGTCCTGATTTACGGTAAACTCTCAGATTTGTATGGAAGAAAGCCGATTTTAACAGTAGGGGTTAGTATTTTTCTAATTGGGTCTTTTTTATGTGGCCTTTCCGCCTCTATGGAACAACTCATCGTTTTCAGGCTTATCCAAGGAATAGGTGCAGGTGCCGTGATGCCAATTGCCACTACCATTGTGGGAGATATTTATACTGGCGAGGAACGGGCAAATGTACAAGGGTATCTTTCCAGTGTATGGGGCATTTCAGCGGTAATGGGTCCCGCTGTTGGTGGTCTCCTGGTGGAATACGTAAGCTGGCGATGGGTTTTTTGGGTCAGTATTCCTTTAGGCGTCCTTTCCATAATAGGCATTTGGTTGTTTTTACATGAAACCGTTGAGAAGAAGAAGCCGGATATTGATTACGCTGGTGCTAGCCTGCTGACTATTGCCATTTCATCGCTTATGGTCATATTAGTAGAAGGGGGTGTCCGCTTTTCCTGGACATCCCCCCAGGTGATAACACTTGCACTGATTGGCGTAAGTACGTTATTACTGTTTATATCTCAAGAAAAAAGGGCCTCTGAGCCGATGGTGCCTCTCGAAATTTGGAAGCTGCGGCCAATTTTGATTGCCAACCTGGTGTCTTTTACGACAGGATTAATGCTCATAGGGATTTCAAGTTTTTTACCTGCTTATGTTCAGGGCGTTATGGAAAAGAGTGCAACGATTGCCGGATTTACATTGACAGCGATGTCCATTGGCTGGCCATTGGCTTCAACAGCTGCCGGCAAGTTGATCATAAAGATCGGCTACCGTACCACTTCATTAATCGGTGGTATTTTCCTTGTAATCGGTGGCGGACTGTTCGTTTCTATTGTACCTTCTGCCGGTCCGATGGGAGCAGCTTTCTCATCGTTTTGCGTTGGTGTAGGAATGGGGCTGACCAGCACTTCGTTTATTGTCCTGATTCAAGGGTCAGTCAATTGGAAGCAGCGAGGAATAACAACTGCCACTAATATGTTTATGAGGAACCTGGGCAATACTGTAGGTGCAGCTCTGCTCGGGGGGATATTGAACGGCCAGATTCTACGATATTTCGCGGAGCATGGAGGGAAGGCAGGTCAAAATCTTACGCTAGATTCAACGAATATGCTTCTGACAGCTGAACATCGATCTCAACTGAGTGCTTCAGTTAAGATGCTCCTGCAGGAGGGATTGTCACATTCATTACACACAGTTTATATTGCCGTCCTCGTTTTCGGCATCATAAGTCTCCTTTTGGTTCTTCTCCTGCCCAAAAGAAGTAATACCACAGCCTGAGAGAGGGTTTTCTATGTCCAACACAGATTTACGTTTTTTAACCGTGCTCGCTGAGGAAATGAATATGCGAAAAGCCGCAGATAAACTTTTTGTTTCTCAACCAGCATTATCACAGCGGCTTCAAAATATTGAAAAGCAATGGGGTACGAAGCTCTTTATCCGCTCACAAAAAGGTTTAATACTTACTCCGTCAGGAGAGATTGTTGTTAAATTCGCCAAAGAAATGCTGGAAAAGGAAGAAAAAGTGGTTGAGGAAATTCAGGCCCTTGAAACGCATGTACACGGTACTCTGAAAATTGCCTGCGCAACAATTGTTGGCCAAAATTGGCTGCCAAAAGTATTGAAAAAGTTTGTAAGCTTATATCCTAATGCAAAGATATCCCTAATTACCGGCTGGAGCAGTGAAATATTAAAAGCACTATATGGAGGAGAAGTCCATATTGGCATCATCAGAGGAACAGCTGACTGGAAAAGTGCAAAGTATCACCTGTTCGAAGACAGTTTATATTTGGTGGACAGAGAGATCGAAAGGATTGAAGACGTACTTCAGACCGATCGCCCTTTTATCCAGTTTAAAAGTGATTCGAATTATTATCAGGAAATTCAGGATTGGTGGCGCCGTCAATTTCAAACGGCACCGAAAAGAACAATAGTTGTTGATCAGATCGAGACGTGCAAGCAGATGGCCCATAACGGAATCGGGTATGCGATTTTACCTGCCATCACACTGAATGGTGCGGAAAAAAATATGCATCAGATTCCCTTGCTTGATGAAAGGGGTTCTCCGATCAAACGTGACACATGGCTGCTCGGATATGATTCTGCATTTGAACTGCGTCAGGTTCAGGCATTTCTTGATGTTATCCGTGAATACAATACTGAGCATCCGGAATAGTGAATGGGATTTTAGCCGCTCTTTAAATGGGCGGCTAAATTATTGGGAAAATGCAGTCTTCACATGGTTTATCGCTTAATGTAGAGCATTTTGTTTTGTTGTCGATATGAGTCATGATAGACTGATTGGTAGGAATATTTATCCGGATTAGTGGAATAGATAATAGAGTGAAAAAAGCAAGCGGATTAATTAGTAATAGTTTTTTATTTACATTTATTATAATTAATGTTGACTTGATACTCTGAATATCCTATAATAACAATTGTGATAAGGTTACGCACTGAGAATATACATATGTTTTTCTCAGTTGAATTTTATATTATTTACGGAGGGATTTATTGTGGCAGAACGTATGGTAGGTAAACAAGCACCAAGATTTGAAATGGAAGCAGTAATGCCAAATAAAGAATTTGGTAAGGTTAGTCTTGAAGAAAACATGAAAAACGACAAATGGACAGTTCTTTTCTTCTATCCAATGGACTTCACATTTGTTTGTCCAACAGAAATTACGGCTCTTTCTGACCGTTATGATGAGTTTGAAGATTTGGATGCTGAAGTAATCGGTGTTTCCACTGATACAATCCACACTCACTTGGCTTGGATCAACACTGACCGTACAGACAATGGTCTCGGAGATTTGAAATACCCGCTTGCTGCAGACACAAACCATGTTGTTTCCCGTGACTACGGAGTGCTTATCGAAGAAGAAGGTATCGCACTTCGCGGATTATATATCATCAATCCAGAAGGCGAATTGATGTACTCTGTTGTTAACCACAACAACATCGGCCGTGACGTTGATGAAACTCTTCGTGTACTTCAAGCGTTGCAAACTGGCGGACTCTGCCCTGCAAACTGGAGACCTGGCCAAAAAACATTGAACGTTTAATTAGAAAAGCGAAGGGCTGATGCCCGCAGCTGGACAATAAATAGGACAGGCACTTATTGTGTCTGTCTTTCCCATATCTGGGTAAAATTTTTCCAAAGAAGAGAGGGATCGCTTTATGAAATTGCGTGAACCTATGCCTGAACTTGAAGGTGCAACCGAATGGCTTAATGGCCAGCTGACAAAAGCAGACTTGGTGGGAGAGAAACCGACATTGATCCACTACTGGTCCATCAGCTGTCATCTATGTAAAGAGGCCATGCCTCAGGTCAACGAATTCCGTGATGCATATAAGGATAAATTGAATGTTATCGCTGTTCATATGCCAAGATCGGAAAAGGACTTGGACATAGACGAGATCAAAAAAGTTGCAGATGAGCACGATATCACACAGCCAATCTTTGTCGACAGCGAATTAAAGCTGGCAGACGCTTTCCAGAATGAATATGTGCCTGCTTATTACGTATTTGATAAAGATGGGCAATTACGCCATTTCCAAGCAGGAGGCGGCGGAATGAAAATGCTTGAAAAACGCGTGAACCGTGTGTTGGGCGAATTGGAGAAAAAAGAATAAGAAAAATAAAAAGGCGCTTTGGATGAAAGGCGTCTTTTTTGTTTTTTTGAACAGATGCGTAAGCGCCTGTTCATCGACGTACAGACTGATCAGAAAAGCGGAAGCAGGCAGTTTAGGATGACAAGCGCCTGCCGCCTCAAAACGGCGCATCCTGTGGCTTCGGTGGCAATTGTTAGACTCAGAGCAGCGACGTCCTGTCGCTGCCTGCACTAGCAATTCCTATGCACATTGGTGCACTAGGACCCCTGTCCGTCGGAGCTAGACTTAGAATAATCCGATTAACAAGTTATCCGCAAACGTGGAACTTTATAGTACAAAATAAAACCGGGCTATGATGCCCGGCTTTTTTATTGGGAAACACACTCTGCTTCTATAATTCTTTCTGGGTGTGAATATATATTTAATTGGTTTTTCCTTGCGAATCCTATCGCAGTAATCCCTAAATCATTAGCTAAATCGATCCCCAGTGTAGTGGGGGCCGATTTGGAAATTAATATGCCTGCCCCAATTTTTGCTACCTTCAGAACGACTTCGGATGAGATCCGTCCGCTGAAAACAATCACTTTATCTTTTAAGGATATTTTATTCATGATGCAATGGCCGAATATTTTATCGAGTGCATTGTGACGGCCGATGTCCGAATAGCTGAAAAGCAGTTCATCCTCTGTACATAATGCAGCGTTATGTACTCCGCCTGTCCGTTGGAATTCTTCGGAGCTGTCCTGCATTTGTTGCATCAGCTCCAAACATTGGCCTGCTGATATTTTTTTCCTGGTCATGATTGTTTTTGCCGTTTTGGCATCGTTATAGAAATAAAACTGGCGGCTTTTACCGCAGCATGAGCCGATCATTCGCTTTGAATAAAATTCCTTGCTGATTACTTGCTTCATTTTCAGTTCCACGTAGGCAAAACCCTGATGATGATCGATATTGAAGGCAGAAATATCTTCCATGCTTCTGATCATGCCTTCAGATGCCAAAAAACCGATAACAAGCTCTTTCAAATTTGACGGAGTACATACGACCGTGGCAAATTCTTCGTTGTCTAAATATATAGTAAGAGGGAATTCCACAGCGGCCTGATCCTCTATTTCTGTAAGTGATCCTCCTGTGTATCGCAATACTTGCAGACGGTCCCCGACAATAGATTCCATATTACCACCTTCTTAGCTAATTTCTTGTTCCAGGTCATCAACTCTCTCTTCCAAATACTTTATGTCTTTCTGGGCATTGTAAGTGTCCGCTTTTTCCACAACAACCCCAATATTATATTCGGGTATTCCTGCGAATTGTTCGTAGATGCCTTTTTGCAGCAATACATTGCCTTCGGGCCAGTATACGGAAATATTGCCTCTTCTTGTATCGGCAAACTTCGCTTTTCCTTGGAAGGTTCCATACCGATTATATACGACAATCGCATCTCCATCCAATATTCCAAGTTCTTTGGCATCTTCCGCATGTATCAAGACATCATATCTGTCTGCAGCATTAAACGGATCCTTCTCACTGTATATCATCGAGTTGAATTGCTTGCCTCTCCTTGTCGTGACATAGAAATGTCCTTCAGGCTTACGCAGTTCGGGAAGCTCGATGGGAAGCAGGTTGGCTTTTCCGTCTTCTGTCGGAAAGTTACCGTCCTCGCAAAGCCATGCTCCGCCCCATTGGAATACATCACCCTGGTTTTTCAAATGCTGGATGCCGTCATAATTTGGATTGGCAACAGCAATTTCCTCTCTAATCTGTTCGGCTTCTATAAAATTCATCAGATCCTTTTCCTCAGGTTTGATCCGAGCAGCCAAATCTACATAAATCTCCCACTCAGAGCGGGCTTCTTCTATTCTTGGCCCTTTGATTTCTGGTGAAAAATAGACCATCCGTTCAGTTGAGGTGGAAGTTCCGCCGCCGCGCTGTTCGTATCTTGTCTGGGCCGGCAGGACAATCACTTCCTCTTTGGCGTCCACAAGAGTGGATGTATTCAAAATGATGTCCTGGTGGACCCTTAGGTCGACACTGCTCAGACATTGTTCCATAAATGCCGGATCGGGCATCGTTTCAAGGAAGTTCCCGCCTGATGTATAAAAAACCTTCAACTTTTTTTCGTGGTTTTCAGGAAGTACGGCATTTTCCAGTGAAACGCCCACAATATCTCCTTGCCACTTTGGTATGTCAAATCCCCATACCTTTTCCATCCGCTCTATGTTTTCCTGTTCGAAATCTCCTCCAGGAAGAACAAATGGATCGGCACCCATTTCACCGGAACCCTGAACACCTGAGTGACCCCTTATCGGCATGACCCCGCAATGTTCCCTCCCGATAAACCCTCTTAAAATTGCCAGGTTGGCGACCTGGGAAATGTTATCGGTTCCAAACCGGTGCTGGGTTAGGCCCATTGACCAGACGAAAACTCCGCTCTTTGCATTTGCCAGGAGCTCGGCAAACTCTAGCGTTCTATCTTTCGTAATTCCTGATGATTTTTCAAGCTGCTCCCAGCTTTGTTCCTGTACATGTTTTTTCAAATCCTCAAAGCCATTAGCATGTTGTCCAATAAAATCATGATTAATCGCCGAACCTGGATTCTTTTCTTCCATTTCAAACCAATGTTTCATGATGCCATTCATGAAGGCGATATCTCCGCCGATATTTACTTGGTAAACATCATCTGCAATCTTTGTGCCGAACAGGGCGGATTCGGCTATTGAAGGAACCCAGTACCCTTCCATTGCCGGCTCTTTATAAGGGTTGATGCAGATAACTTTGGTGCCTTTTCTTTTTGCTGCGTACATGTATTTAGTTGATACAGGCTGATTATTTGCCGCGACAGAGCCCCAGAAGATGAGGACATCAGTGCCGATCCAGTCCTTGTAATTGCAGCTGGATGCTCCAATTCCAAGTGATCTTTTCAATGCTGTTTTACTCGGCGAGTGGCAGATTCTTGATGCATTATCGATATTGTTTGTACCGATGAACCTGGCAAATTTTCCAGCTGTATAATATACTTCATTCGTAATTCCGCGGGCCGTCAAAAAGAGTGCCATTTGCTTCGGATTAATGGATTTTACCTTATTCGCCACCTTATCCAATGCTTCATCCCATGAAATTCTTCGGAACTTCTTTTCTCCGGGTTTGCGGGAAAGAGGGTAGGGGATGCGACCCAGCTTTCTCAATTCTGTGCTGTCCAGTTTTCTTAGTTCGTCGATATCTGAATGAAGAACTTCTTCTTTTATGGCAGGCATCGTATTCAGACGCAGAACATTTAAACGCGTCGTGCACAGGTGAGGACCCGCTAAAGTCTGGTCATAAAGGCCTGACACTCCGAGCGCACAACCATCGCAAACACCCTGTGTTAAAATTCGATAGGCATACGGCAGATTGTCGCTGTTTTCAATGACAACTTTCATTGTGTCACGGATATGCTTTGGTTTCACCTTTCCAATTCCGAAGGGAATAGGACTTACCCAATGTTTGGGATCCGGTTTTTTTGAAAGCTTAATAGGACCACTATGTTTTGTTTTTCCCAATTTTATTCTTCCTTTCTTTTATATATTAAGATTTATAAAACTATTTATTTCTATTTCCAGTTTCAGCGCCCAGCTCCCGAGTTCACAACATCAAGGGCAGTTTGTTCGAGGAAGGTTTTGGACATCATATCCAAGCTGCAAGAAGCTTACTCGAAGAGGATTTACATAAAGTTATTAAAGAACCACCTCGGAATCGTCTTGTTTGCCCCCGCTAAGCAAGGCACTTATTCTTTTCTAGAAAAAAAACCACCGCAAAAAAACGCCGAAAAGGCATTTTTGCGGTGGTTAGTCTTTAACAGGAACGCTGTCAAGTGCCAACTCACATTGGTTAATTATTTTAAGTAAAAGATACCATAACTTGTTATTGGAGTTTATTTAAAAACTATCTAACATCCAGCGACGCACAGGATGTGCTAGTGCAGGCGAGGCACCGAAGCTCTTGAGTTCACAAGCCAGCAAGGAAGACTGTGCTCCTACGCCAAAACTTAATCGAAGAAGACTTGTTCATCGGAAAGGAATTAAGCAACCTCAGTGAAGTTTCACATGACGTGATGGAAGCCAGCTCCTTGGCTAAAGAACGGCCTCCTCGGTCTGACCAAAAAAGGCGCTCGCGCTTTTCTCATGTATTGAATTTCTCTTCGAGGTCTTGATCGAATACAAAGATCGACATCCCCAAGTCTTTCTCAATGTCTATATCAACAAAAAGATCGACGAATTTTGCGCCCAGCAGCTCTTCCATTTCAACAGGATGGTTCTTACGATACATTTCTTTCACCATCTCTGTCCTTGCAGCCCGGACCATCTGCTTCCCATCTTCGGCGCTTGCAATAAATTTTTCAACCGGAGACAGATTGCCCTCCATTTCGCAAATCGCCCAATTCTTGCAAAACGTTGTTTTTATTTGGCTTGGACCTTTGCCCATATGGCGTTTACGGAAAGACCTTACCAAGTTGCTGAATTCAGCTTCGTAGTTTTTCATCGTCCGATAACCTCTTGTCCTAATGCTTACTATCATTCTATCATGTTTACAAAATATCTCAAATAATTGTTCAATTGGTTACGAATTGTTTTCGTCCGCCTTTTTCAGCTTTTTGCTTTTTCAGCTTGTTTATATCAAGTCTAATGATCAGTGAAACAGCGAAAGCGACCACAAAGAAGGCTGCGAAAAACAATAGACTGTTTCCATAGCTTCCGGTCATATCCTTGATTTTTGCTGCAAACATTGGACCTGCTATGCCAGCTGCTGACCAAGCCGTCAAAACATAGCCGTGGATGGCGCCTAGTTGCTTTGTCCCAAAGAGATCGCCGATATAGGCCGGAATGCAGGAGAAGCCTCCACCGTAACAGGTAAGAATGATCGCAAGCATTATTTGGAAGAAAATGGATACACTTGTAAATGGAAGCAAGGCAAATAAAATAATTTGGATTCCAAAGAAAATGGTATAGGTATTTGGCCGGCCGATATAATCAGAAGCAGTAGCCCAACCGATACGGCCCAAGCCATTGAAGATCCCAAGTACTCCTACAAGAGCTGCGGCTTCTATCGAAGACAGGCCGATGCTTTCCTGGGCTAGCGGGCTTGCCGCAGATAATATGGCAATACCGCAGGTAACGTTGATAAACAGCATAAGCCACAAATAATAAAAGCGTGGTGTTTTCACTGCTTCGTTGGCTGTAAGCTGTGACAGATCTTCTGATACTTTTCCGGATTCCAACTTCTCTTTAAAGCCTTTAGGCGCCCAGCCTTCCGGCGGCTTCGCAAGATAAAGGGATGACGAAGTCATGATAATAAAATAGACGACTCCCAGAATGAAAAATGTATTGGCGATACCTACAGATTTAATGAGCAAATCCATGATCGGACTGCTGATCGCGGCTGCAAAACCGAAACCCATGATTGCCATGCCTGTTGCCATCCCCCTTCTGTCAGGGAACCATTTGACTAAAGTTGACACAGGGGCTATGTAGCCGACACCTAGGCCGATACCGCCAATCACGCCGTAACTTATGTATAAAAGAGGTAATGAACCAAGTTTTACAGCAAATCCTGAACAGAATATTCCAACGCCAAAAAACAGGGATGAAAGAAGCCCGGCTTTACGTGGCCCGTGTTTTTCAACGAAATGGCCAAGAAAGGCTGCTGAAAGTCCCAGGAACAAAATTGCGAGGCTGAATGTCAGCTGCACCTGGCTTGCTGTCCAATTGAACTCTTCCATCAAAGGATTCGTAAAGTTGCTCCATGCATACACTGAGCCAATTGAAATATGGATGCCGACTGCAGAAGCAACGATGAGCCATCTGTTTTTCAATTTCTCCATTAATATGTTCCTCCTCAATTGGTAGATTGAAACCGCTAACAAATGATGAAATATCAAAAAGTATTTGGAAGTACGAGTAATAATCTGGGGAAAAATCATTGTGATATTAGTCCGTTGCTCAAACAAAAAACCACCGCGAAATAAGGCCTATCTTTGGATAAGCGATTTTTAGCGGTGGTTAGTCTTTAAACAGGAGCGCTGCCAAGTGCCAACCAATGGTCAATTACTCACACTTCTACAATATTATTGATATTTCGGTACATATGTTAACATATTTGTCACATTTAGGATAGGGAAAAAAGATGTGATATTTATAATCTCTATTTCAATCAAAGGGGCAGCCAATAAACACATACGAGTGGAATATTCCCAGACAGTTTTTTTGACCGGTTTACATTCATGGTGCAAGGGTAATCCATTAGTGTAAGAAAAGCACGAAGGAGGGATTTTTTCATGGAAGAAAAGTATGTAGTTGGTTCGTATGATACTGAGCAAGAAGCCGTAAGTGCAATCGAGCAGTTGAAGAATCAGGGCTATAATCAGGATGATATTTCTGTTATAAGCAAAAACAGGCAGGAAGTGGACCATATTACACATGAAACTGATACGAAAGCTCCTGAGGGTGCGGCAGCTGGTGCGGCTACAGGAGGAGTTCTTGGCGGATTGGGAGGCGTACTTGCCGGGCTTGGTACATTGGCGATCCCGGGAATAGGGCCTGTGATTGCTGCTGGACCGATAGTAGCTGGGTTATCAGGGGCTGCAGCAGGCGCTGGGGTTGGTGGCCTCGCGGGTGCTTTAATTGGTATGGGGATTCCTGAAGATGATGCCCACCGTTATCATGATGAAGTGAATGAGGGAAAAATACTTGTCCTAGTTGACAAAGCCAAAAGAGAAACGTTACCTTAAAATATATGCATGAATGGATCTTCCGTCGGACCGGCGGAAGATTTTTTGCGGTTAGGAAATATTAAAAAATGATCGGTTGAAGATGGGGAAGTTGTTATGGAAAAAATCCTGGAAATATGCCGAGTTGTGCGTAGTTTTATTAAGATTCACACGATGTAAATGAAGTCAGCTGCTTCCCTGTGGTGGCAGAAGTACAGCCTCCGCGAAAATCGACTTGTGCTTGTCGGCGCTGACTAGGTCGTTTCCACTTTTTAGCTCAGTCTATACGTCCCTTGACGAGCGCTTCCGCTTTTCTTATTCCAGCAAGGAAATGGTATAATGGGCATTAATTTACAATGGATAGATTACGAAAGAAGGTAGCTAATATGGCAAAACTAGAAGCAGGAACAATTGTTCAACTTTCCGAAGCACGAGAAGTGCCTTTCGGTTATTTTTTAACAGATGGAGAAGAGGATGTTTTGCTTCATCATACCGAAGTTCCAGAAGACTTCGATCCGCTACAGGAGCAGACAGTTTTTTTATATCAGGATCACGAAGGAAGGCTTGCGGCGACTTTAACCATTCCTGATATCAGAAAAGGGAGCTTCGGATGGGCTGAAGTTGTGGAAGTAAAGGAGAATTTGGGTGTTTTTATACATATAGGACTGAAAAAAGATGTTCTCGTCTCCAAGGACGATTTACCTGAGTTGTCCCGGCTCTGGCCAGCAAAGGGCGACAAACTTTATTGTACGCTGAAAACAGATAAAAAAAATCGGCTGTTTGGAGAACTTGGGACAGAGGAAGATATTCGTAAATTGGCTAAACCTGCAGAGAGAAAAATTTTTAATAAAAGCATAAAGGGAACAGTTTACCGCCTGCTCCTCGAGGGATCTAATATTATCAGTGAAGAGGGATACATAGGATTTATCCACCGCTCCGAAAGAGTACGTGAGCCCCGACTGGGTGAAATGGTGGAAGGAAGGGTCATTGGTGTCAAGGACGATGGATCAGTGAATATCTCATTGTTGCCGAGGGCACATGAGGCCATTGATGAGGATGCCGATCGTATTTACAGCTACCTGGTGGGCCGCGGCGGAAATATGCCATATTGGGATAAAAGTCACCCAGAAGATATAAAGGACCGGTTTCAAATGAGTAAGGGCTCCTTTAAACGAGCGATGGGCAAACTCATGAAAGAGGGAAAGGTTATCCAAAAGGATGGCTGGACCCACTTAGTCAATAAGGAAAAGCAATAAGCTCCCGAAAGATTATTGTTCTTTAAACTCCAATTCATGGTTAAACTTATCACGGATTGATTTTTCATCTCCAAGAACATAGAGGAGGTCCCCTTCATGCATTTGTTCATCATTTAAATGCAGTCGGATGACCTCCTCTCCTCTTTTGATAAAAAGCAGTTGTATATCTTCGCCATACCCGAATACTTCATTGCATTGTTTATTTACAAAGGAAGATTCATTAGAAAGAGGAACGACCGTCAGTAAATCATCATCATTCATGTATAGGACCTCCCGTATTGGACGTTCGTCAAGGGCATATTGCTTCTCCATGGACGTATCAAGCTTCCCTTGCAAAAACTCTCTAACAGGTTTCATTTTCAGAAAGAATAATAAAATACCGCTCCCTGCAAGAATATATCCCAATTGTTTAAAGCGGATATCATCTGATAAATAGCTGCTGAGAATGGAAATGATGACTGCAAGCGAAAAAGCTCCGAATAGTATAAGAAACGCGCTGATTTTTCTACGAATAGGATGTTCTAGAATTAATTTTGACTCATCAGTCGTAAATCCTGTATTGGTCAGCATGGATATCACTTGGTATCTCGCAATTTTTCTTTTCAGCCCTGTAAAAGTAAGTAGAGTAGCGGAAGCTTCTATAACCATTGCAACAAATATAAAGTATCCGAGCATTAAAAGCAGTTCCATTATCTCACCCCATTTCGTTTATAAAAATTCCCGAATATTCTAGACGATAAACAAGATTATTTTCAGGAATAATTTTTTTGCCAAGAGGGAATAGATAAATGATTAATAATGGTGGTGAGGGGTAGAGCGGATGAAGGAAGATGGACGAAAAGTTTATAAAATTCAACATGGTTGGACATGGATCGATTTGGATTTTAACGATGAAGATGAAATTTCGAGGTTACAAAATGAATCAGATGAATTTGGGCTTTGGATGAAGAATGCCAAAAATATCGAATCAACGT
This sequence comes from Siminovitchia acidinfaciens, assembly GCF_003605385.1. Lineage (GTDB taxonomy): Bacteria > Bacillota > Bacilli > Bacillales > Bacillaceae_C > Siminovitchia > Siminovitchia acidinfaciens. The sequence goes on from NZ_QYTV02000003.1 coordinate 305,247, forward strand.
CCTTGGCAATTTTGGCGCTGGAAAAGGGCGGGGCATCCCTTGTTGGATCATTAAATTATTTATGTGACCCGCAAAATGCAGATTCCTATGAACTACTTCATTTTTATATTTCAAACGATGTATTAATCACAATTGATTTGGATATAGACTCGATTTTTAATTATCACCGTGAGAAATTGATAAAACAATTCAATAAGTGTGAAAATGCAATTGAGGGGTTTCTTCTGATTATAGGAGAAGTTCTCAACAACTTTCTTGATGGAATTGATGATTTCGAGGAAAAGCTTTTAAAGCTTGAGAAAAAAATTAGAACGCGAAATCCTGGAAATCTACTGGAAGAAATTTTTGAGTGCCGCTCGGAAATGCTGTTTTTAAAGCAACTCGCAATACCAGTGGAGGAAATGCTTTTGGCCATGCAGGAGGCTTATCTGGACCGGGTGGAAAAGATGGATACATATCGAAAAGCTGTAATCCGTGTAGAGAGGACAATGAAACTGCTTTATCATTATGATAACCAGATTGAGACACTACTGAATATCAATATGAACGTTTATTCATATCGAGGGAATGAAATCATTAAAGCTTTAACGGTATTTACTGTTCTGGTTACACCAATCACTGTTTTGGGAGCATTATGGGGAATGAATTTCAAGTACATGCCAGAATTTAATTGGAAATATGGCTATGCTCTTGCCTGGGGAGTCATTTTGCTAAGCACAGGATTGATCTATTGGTGGCTGCATGAAAAAGGGTGGACAGGGGATGTCATGAAAGGCAGGAAGAAAAAAAGGCTCCGGAAATACTAATCCGACGTTGAATTACGTCGGTTTTTTTGTTTTAAATACGGTGATTCCAGATCACTTTTTTACCAAAGCCATATCTCCTACGTCTCTGGTCTTAGAGAAAAACAAGGCTTAGGGTCGTTTGGTGATTGTATTAAATCATTTAAGATAAAGTCAGCAGGAATTGAAAGGGGAGAAAAAAGTGAAAAAATTACTTACTTTCACACTGGCTGCTATATTGGCAATTATCGCCATTGCAAGCCTTGGAAACATTGTAGGGTTAGCGATATGCTTGATCATTGTCTACTATTCGCTAAAACAATTTTTAAAAACCGATTCCACATGGCAAAAAATCGCTTGGGGGATTTTGGGAGTAATTGGGTTGTCGGGACTATTGGGAAATTTGCCGGCACTGGCAGGAATAGCTGCCGTTTATGTCCTGTATGTCGGTTTTAAAAACTGGAAGAAGGAAAAAGCAGAGGCAGTTGAAACAGAACATGATCCATTCACAAGTTTTGAACGCCAATGGAATGAGCTTGAAAAAGGCCGGACAAAAATTTAAAGACAAAGGGGACTTTAAAAATGAACACTTTATTCGAAAAGATTAAACAAGCCATAAAAGATGACTTCTATGAAGTCGCTGAAAAACAGAAGCAGTCGAATCCGATCTCTCTTCTCAATCAATACTTGCGTGAAAGCGAAGCAGAAGTTAAAAAAGCATCAAAGTTGATAGAAAGGCAAAAGCTTTTGAAGGATGAGTTTTATAAGGAGTGGAAACAGGCGGAAACAATGGCTGACAGGCGAAGACATCAAGGGGAGATTGCTTTGGAAGCGGGGGCAGAAGATCTGTCGGAAATCGCACTGCGTGAGCAGGCTCAATATGAAGAGCGTGCCGAGCGACTGAAACAAGGCTATGAGAATTCAATGAATCAGCTGGAGGAACTCGAACATAAATATCGGGAAATGAAATTGAAGCTGAAAGATATGCATATGAAACGATTGGAGCTTATGGGCCAGGAAAACATTGTCATAATGAAAAACAAAATGAACAGGGTCCTGAAAGAATCCGAATTTGGCATCCCCGCCGAAAACTTGGAGAACATTGAAAAGTTATTCGATAGGGAGGAAAAGAAAGCAAATGATGAATATGACATCAGCCTATTTGATGCACGTATACAGCAGCTTGCAAAAGAAATAAATAAACAAGAAACAGGCGAATTAAGAAACAACTCGTGATAATATAGAAGTGACTAATTTACCTATGAGGAGGGACACCAATGAAAAACTTCAGCCGAAACAGCAAAATTGGCTGGGCCATGCTGATCGCAGGTATTGGAATAGCGATGGAGCTTCTGCTGAATTGGAGGCTATTTGTCCCCCTCCTGATAGGTTGCTCTCTCATCTACTATTGGAAAAGCTATAGGAATAGAGATTCAAAGAAAATTTACTTAATAATCGGAGTATCACTTGTTTTAATACCTTTCATTTCAACAGTTGTTTTTAAAATTTTTATTATATCCGCAGCTGTTTTCGCACTTATTCAATATTCAAGAACAAAAAATCAACCCAAAAAAATGATAATAGAAACCATTCCGCCCAACCAGAAGTCAAAAATTAACAAGAAGATCCCCTATATTAAAAATACGCTTACCGGAAATCAGAGGATATTCAATGAAATATTTGAATGGGATGATATTAATATACAATGCGGATTTGGAAATACGATCATAGATCTTGGAATGACCATGCTTCCACCAGGAGAAAGTATAGTTCTTATTCGTGGTTTGGTAGGGAATATTCAGCTCATCGTACCATTCGATGCTTCCGTAACTATTAATCACTCCGCGATTAGTGGTAAATTGAGTATCTTTAACCAGGAGCAGGAATTGTTGAATTCCAATGTCATTTATTATACAGACGGAGAAGATGACTCGGCTTCGCGAAAAATAAAAATCATCACAAGTGTTGTTTTCGGAGATGTTGAGGTGAGACGCACATGAGAATGGCAAAAACATTTTCATTTTATTTTGCGTCCGTCTCCTTCTTCACTTTTCTGTTTGTCCTATTAAGTCTTCTATTTACCGTCGATGCAGATTGGTATCAATCATTGATGCAAGATGATTTTTTTCTTGTTCCGAATGTTTTTTTCATATTGGCAGTATGTTTATTAGTGGGTGCGACAGCTGGCTTTATAGTCGGAATTTCCCTTGACAAAAAAATAGAGAACGTTGAGCGGAGTCTATTGGAACTGGAAGGAGGGAATTATGATCGAATAAGTATTCCAGCTCAAAAAAATGGAAATTTTCCGTCAATCTGGCAAGGGATCGAAAATATCAGAGCACGGCTCAAGGAACAAACGATATTGTACCAAAAGTTCTCCAATGAACGGGTGAAATGGAACCGCGAATTAAAAGAGGAGGTTCTTACAAAAGAAAGAAATCGGTTGGCCAGGGAGCTTCATGACTCTGTAAGCCAACAGCTATTTGCTGCTACAATGCTATTATCCGCTATAAATCAAAGTCCTGATCCAGCGGGTGAATCCACTGCAAAACAACGGATTTTGGTTGAAGAAATCATTAACGAAGCTCAATCTGAAATGAGGGCTTTGCTCCTGCATCTCAGGCCAGTTCAGCTGGAAGGCAAAAGCCTTCATATGGGAATGCAGGAAATCCTGTCTGAATTGACGGCTAAACTTCCGCTGACAGTAACATGGCATTTGCAGGATGTACAGTTGGAAAGAGGCATCGAGGATCACTTATTCCGAATATTGCAGGAGGCAGTTTCTAACACTTTAAGGCACGCAAAAGCAACTACACTGGAAGTCCATATGATGAAAGTGGATCAATTCATTTTTTTAAAGGTGATTGATGATGGAAAAGGATTCAACATGAATGATGATCAAAAGGCAGGTTCATATGGGTTGACGAATATTAGGGAAAGGGCTTCTGAAATTGGGGGAAATGTCAAGATAGTCACTTTTCCGGGACGGGGGACAAGTATTGAGGTGAAAATCCCCCTGCCGAATAAGGAGGGGGATGAAAAATGATCAAGGTCTTGTTAGTTGATGATCATGAAATGGTTCGAATTGGTGTCTCGGCCTACTTATCCATTCAACCGGATATTCAGGTGATCGGAGAGGCGGGAGATGGTCAACAAGGCGTTGAGCTCGCCTTGTCGCTAAAGCCGGACATCATTTTAATGGATTTGGTCATGGAGGGTATGAACGGGATTGAAGCTACAAAGGCGATTATTGAGCAATGGCCTGAAGCAAAAGTTTTAATCGTAACGAGCTTTTTGGATGATGAAAAGGTTTATCCGGCTCTGGAGGCGGGTGCCACCGGTTATATGTTAAAGACTTCGAGGGCGAGTGATATTGCAGATGCTGTCAGATCTGCATATAAAGGACATAAAGTACTTGAGCCCGAAGTTACGGATAAAATGATGAAAAAATTTCAGCATAAAGCAGAACGCCCTCTTCATGATGATCTGACGAACAGAGAAATGGAAATACTCACCTTAATGACCGAAGGAAAAGCAAACAAGGAAATTGCGGATGAGTTATTCATCACGTTAAAAACGGTTAAAACACATGTCAGCAATATTTTGAGCAAGCTTGAAGTTCAGGACCGGACGCAAGCTGTCATTTATGCATTTAAAAATGAAGTCATTAAAAAGTAAATTCTTCTTAGTGGAAGGGTTTACTTTTTTGTTATGTGTTGTATATCTTTATCCAAGCGATTGAGGTTTTGAAGCTCTTTGGATATGTGAATGGCTGACTATTATGCTAAAATAGCAACAGAGCAAAAGTGGAGGAATGAAAGTGAAAAAAGAATTTGCAGTCATCGGCCTTGGGCGTTTCGGTGGTAGTATTGTACGTTCGCTAACAGAACAAGGGATGGAAGTCATGGCCATTGATATCAATGAAGACCGTGTGAATGAGTTTGCTTCCATAGCAACACAGGCAGTAATTGCGGATACGACAGATGAGAATGTATTAAAAAGTTTGGGTATACGCAATTTTGACCATGTAATTGTTGCGATAGGAGACAATATACAATCCAGTATACTCACAACAATTATAATGAAAGAGCTTGGAGTTGAACATATCACTGTAAAAGCCCAAAACGACTACCACGAAAAGGTCCTCCGGAAAATTGGGGCCGATCATGTCGTGCATCCTGAGCGGGATATGGGTAGGCGGATCGCTCATTATATTGTTTCAACAAACGTCCTTGATTACCTTGAACTGTCAGAGGAGTATAGTATCGTGGAAGTCATGGTAAACGATATCTTAGCGGGACACACTCTTGTAGAGCTTGATATAAGGGCTAAATATGGATTAAACATTGTTGCCATTAAAAGGGGAAAGGAAATCATTGTTTCTCCATTGGCCAATGCACCACTCGAGCTTAATGACATTTTAATTATCATTGGGGCAGATACGGACATTAACCGTTTTGAGAAAAAAGTATTGGTTGAGTAGAAAAGCGGAGGGCGGCTGCTTAGGGGCGACAAGCGCTGGAGGGCAAATCAGTGAAGTCGTTCTTTGACTTCATTGATTTGACCGAAGCGACCTCGAGCCCCTGCCGCCCGCAGCTAGACATTAGAAAAGCGAAAGCGCCTGTTTATCGACGTACAGACTGGAGCGACTCCGACGAGATAAAGGAAACACGGCGACGAAGGAGCCGAATGTTGACTTATCGTAGGAGGAGGCGCGAAGTCTGCTAGTCGATAGGCGCTGTAGCTAGACAGCAGGAAAGCGAAAGCGCTCGTTTATCGACGTACAGACTGGACGATTCCTGACGAGATAAAGGAAACACGGCGACTCGGCCGCCTCAAAGCGCCACATCCTGTGGCTTCGGCAGGCTCAGAACGCGACATCCTGTCGCTTCGCTTGCACTAGCACTTCCTGTGCGTCGGTGGCACTAGGACGTCCTGTCCGTTGGAGCCGATGTTGACTTATCGTAGGAAGGAAGAGGAAGCCTGCTAGTCGCTGAGCGCTGTAGCTGGACAGTAGAAAAGCGGAGGACGGCTGCTTAGGAGCGACAAGCGCTTTAGCCATTAACAAAAAAGGTACTACCTGCAAAAATACAGGTAGTACCTTTTTGTTATACCTCCATGATGATCGGTAGGATCATTGGGCGTCTTTTTGTTCTTTCGTATAAAAACGGCAGTAATGTGTCTGTAATCTCATTTTTGATTTCGGACCATTGGGTAGTTTTCCGGTCCATAACTCTGTTTAGATGCTTGGCAAGCATTCTTTGTGCTTCATTAATCAAATCACCAGATTCTCTCATGTAGACGAATCCTCTGGAAATGATATCTGGCCCCGCAGCAATTCTATATTGCTCCATATCAATGGAGACAACCACGATAACAAGACCTTCTTCAGATAGAATCCTGCGGTCGCGAAGGACAATATTGCCGATATCACCGATGCCGCTCCCATCTATATATACGGAGCCGGACGGTATTTTACCTGCAACTTCTGCTTGATCGGAACTGAGCGCGAGAACATCCCCATTATCCATAATAAAGCAGTTTTCTTCTGGAATTCCGCAATCAACTGCCAATTGAGCGTGCATTTTCTGCATCCTGAATTCTCCATGGATTGGAAGGAAAAACTTAGGCCTAATAAGACGGAGCATCAATTTCTGCTCTTCCTGTCCTCCATGACCGGATGTATGGATGTTGCTGAGAGGGCCAGCGATGACATCAGCTCCGGCACGATATAAAAGGTTAATCGTTCTATTTACGCTATTCTTGTTCCCAGGGATGGGTGAAGATGAGAAAACTACAGTATCTCCTGGTTGAATTTGTATTTGACGATGTGTTCCATTGGCAATACGTGATAATGCTGCCATGGGTTCACCTTGGCTTCCTGTGCAAAGGATTGTCACTTTATTTGCAGGCAGCCTGTTAAGCTGCTGTGTATTGATGAACGTATCCTTCGGAGCCCGGATGTAACCCAGCTCTTGTCCAATTTCAATAGCCGCTTCCATACTTCTGCCAAAGACGGCAATTTTTCTATCATTAGCTACTGCCGCATCAGCAACCTGCTGCAGCCTGTGGATGTTTGAAGCAAAGGTGGCGAATATAATTCGGCCGTCCACTTTGCGAAAGATATCTTGAATGCTTGCCCCAACTTTGCGTTCAGACATTGTAAAATGAGGAACCTCCGCATTCGTACTGTCTGACAACAGGCAAAGAACGCCTTCCTTTCCAATTTCCGCCATTTTCGTTAAATTTGCTGGTTCTCCTACAGGAGTAAAGTCAAATTTAAAGTCGCCGGTATGAACAATATTCCCAGGCGGAGTCTTTACAACAATCCCATATGAATCCGGGATGCTGTGGGTTGTCCTGAAAAAAGAAACCGATGTCTTTCTGAACTTGATGACATCATCTTCATTAATTTCATGGAATGTGGTTTTTCTTAGCAGACCATGTTCTTCAAGCTTATTTTTAATCAATCCCATTGCAAGCTTACCGGCATAAATAGGAATATTTATTTGCCTCAGCAAGTATGGGATGCCGCCGATATGGTCTTCATGGCCGTGCGTAATGAAAAGTCCCTTAACTTTATCTTCATTTTTTACAAGATAAGTGTAATCAGGGATAACATAGTCGATCCCGAGCAACTCATCTTCCGGAAATTTTATTCCCGCATCAATTAAAATGATTTCATCTTGGAATTGTACTGCATATGTGTTTTTACCGATTTCACCCAAACCGCCCAGGGCGAAAACTGCAGTCTGATCATTTTTTACAAATTTCATATGCTACACAGTCTCCAACTTGAAATTTGGACTGTTCTTCTCATATTCAAGGTAAGGTCCTTCCAAGAGTTGAACAAATTCGATATTTAATTGGCGGTCTTTCAGATGTCGGCGGACCTCTAGCTCGCTTTCTGCTTCAATAAACAAAACTTTGGTATTTTCCCGGACAGGCATTTCCGTCAAGCTGTCCTGATAGTACACTTTATAAATCATCACTTTCTCTCCTTAGCTCCGTGTTCAAATTCCAATATTCTCTATTATATTAAAAAGCTGCAATTAATGCATGTTTTTAACGCGGACAATTTTTACAGGTTGAATGGCATATAATAAAAGAATAAGCCCTCTAAAAAAAAGAGGGTTTGTAAACGGTAATATTTGAATATTAGGCAATCGTCTTTTTCTTGAGCAAATCTTTCCACTGTTTTAAAAGCTTCCTTCTTAGCTTCTTAAACATGGTGGATCAACTCCTTATCATCCATTTTAACCGATTTTAGTCCAAAGTAAAAGCATCTTGGCGAATGTACGCTCTTTTTGTGCAAGTTTATTTGTTTTATTATATGCTGAAAATAGAAATCTCTATCATGGGTTTCATTGGAAAATTAACTATTGGATGTGGATCAAATATGAGGAAAATTGTGTTTTTTGATATTGACGGAACATTATTGGATGAGGAAAAAAACCTTCCTGCCTCAGCGAAGGAAGCAATACATACGTTGCAAAAAAATGGCATTTATACAGCTATTGCAACAGGGCGGGCACCGTTCATGATATCTTCCTTGCTCGAAGAATTGAATATAGATTCTTATGTTTGCTTTAATGGCCAATATGTAGTATTTGAAAATAAATTGATATACGCAAACCCGATTAATACTGGGATACTGGAAAGTATCCAGCAAACAGCGGACAAGCATGGCCATGCCCTGGTTTACATGAACGAGTTAACGTTAAAAACAAACACCAAACATAATGACAGGATCCAAAAAAGTCTAGGGACCTTGAAAATGGCGTACCCGCAATACGATCCAGAATTTTTTATTGACAGGGATATATATCAGGCGCTTTTATTTACAAAAGAAAATGAAGCCGACTATTTGTCTAATTTCGACGATGTATCATTTATAAGGTGGCACGAATATTCCCTTGACATAGTTCCGAAAGGCGGATCAAAGGCAAGGGGAATCGAGGAACTGATTGGGCGCTTAGGAATGGATATGAATGAAGTTTATGCATTTGGGGACGGATTGAACGATATTGAAATGCTACAAGAAGTTGGAACCGGTGTGGCCATGGGAAATGCCCATGATATTGTTAAGGAACATGCTGATATTGTTACAACAAATGTGGAACATGATGGCCTTGTAAAAGGCTTAAAAGAAGTCGGACTATTGGCTGGTTCCTTTGAAACAATAGAATGAAAAAATCCGGATATACCGGATTTAATTTTCGATGGGAATTGCATTTTCATTCAGTTGAAACGGGTTTTTCTTATTGATGTGATCATAAAACATAACGCCGTTTAGGTGGTCAAGCTCGTGTTGGAAGACAATCGCTGGGAGTCCCCGTAAACGAAGTTTGAGTTCTTCACCTTTCTCATTAAAGCCTTTTACTGTGATTCTTGCATAACGCAACACATACCCAGGAATATTCCGGTCAACGGACAGGCACCCTTCCCCGGATGTCAAATACGATTTTTCAACAGAATGGCTGATGATTTTTGGATTAATAAAAGAATAATTATATTCCTCTCCTTTTTCATCAGTCAATCGCATGACAAACATGCGCTTGGGTACATTAATCTGTGGTGCCGCAAGGCCCACTCCGCCTCTAAGGCCGTATTTATCACTAATGACCGGATCCTGGCTGTTTATCAGAAATTCCTCCATGCTTTTTAATGTTTCTATGTCAGCAGGATCAGGCGGAAGCGGCACTTCTTTTGCAATTTTTCTAAGGGTAGGGTGCCCATCCCGAATGATATCTTTCATTAGCAGCATTAGTGTTTCCTCCTGAAATGTTCTCTTGTAAAAATCAGTTTACCAACAATGACAATCAAAATAAAGTCTGTTGTAAAATCCCATCATTGCCATTATAGTAGAAACTATGGTAATGATGGGAGGAATACCGGTGAAAAAAAGATATTTAGCCGCGGTAGTACTAGCATCCACAGCGCTTTTTTCCGCATGCGGAAGCCCGGAAGAGCAAATACATAAAAATCTTGAAGAAACAGTCGTTATTGAGAAAGACTTTGAAAAGCAGCAAAAAGCTTTGATGAAACTCGAAGAGAAAGAAAAAGCACTGTTCGACAAAATGATGAAGTTGGGCATGAAAAAGTTTGATGAAATTTCTTCTCTTGCCGATGATGCGCTTGCCAATTTGGATAAACGGGAAGAGCTTCTTGCCAAAGAAGAAGAAGCAATGGCAGCCTCTAAGAAAGAATTTGAAAAAATCAATGATTTAATTGATAAACTGAAGGATGATCGGTTAAAAGAAAAAGCCAAAGAGCTGCAAGGAATAATGAATCAACGATACGAGAGTCATGAGCAACTTATAAAGGCTTATAAAGATGTTATTAAAGAAGATCGGAAAATATATGAGTTGGTGAAAAATAAGGATCTGAAGTTTGAAGATCTCGAGAGCCAGATTGATGCCGCGAACCAGGCTCAGGAAGAAGTTTTAAGAGCGAATGAGCGTTTCAACAAATTCACGGAAAAGTTCAATGAAGAAAAAGAAAAATTGTATAGAGAGACCGGCATCATCGAAGGTTAACATTTCAGTTTAATTTTTCAGGAAACGAATAGTTCGTTTCCTTTTTTTTTTTGTGGCGGACAGTCAGATAAGGGTGCTAATTAAATTAGCACCCTTATTTAATTTATGTATATGGAGAAGGCAAGCGATGAGAGAGCGAACGAGGCCGTGTACATGGTGTGGATACAGCATGGGATAGCGGAATGGTTGTATGTGTAGCTGTTGGCAACTCTGGTCCTTCTCAACAAACATTGCAAGCCCAGGAATCAGTCCTAAAGTGATAACAGTAGGTGCTGCAAATGACATTGATACGATAAATCGTTCTGATGATTCGGTAGCCGACTTTTCCAGTCGCGGCCCAACGATCGATGGTCCAAATGCTCCGATTAAACCAGATCTATTAACTCCAGGCGTCAGTATTATTTCCTTGCGATCCCCAGGATCTTTCCTCGATAAAATAAATCCAGGGACACGTGTAGATACAAACTATTGCTCATTATCTGGAACCTCAATGGCCACACCAATTTGTACAGGAGTCGTTGCACAACTTCTACAAAAAGAACCACATTTATCACCGGACCAAGTAAAAAAAACTTATTCATGCATGTACAGATATGGGACTACCACCTTTTGTTCAAGGTCATGGCTATTTGGATGCTGGAAGGTTAATTTGAATAGAGGAATCATGAAAGAGAGTAGGATCATGTTTATCCGTTTACCTTATAGATTTGAAAGAAGCCATTTTATTCTCCACCGGAATAGGCGTGTTTAATCGTAATGTGCTTCCCTGAAATAATATGCCCTTTTATGCGTGTTATTGGGGGAGTGCCTTTTTATGAACAGTCCAAATTATTTTGGTACTGGGTTTGAGAATATGAAGTGAGGGGACAAGCAGAGTGTAAATTTCCGGTATATGAGCGTGTTGTGGCTACTGGAGGTGGGGATGCGATGGCTCTGGTTGTGGCAAACTATCATGCGATCTGAGTTGCTTTGTTTGTAGGGTGAATCCCCATTGCCCCGGATGTTTCACCTCCCAATTACTAGAATACATAACGTACGGCAGTTGAAAAGGGACATCTATTCTTAAGGGCCAAAAAGTAAGAGGTAGCCATAATAATTGGACTAGCATTTCGAACGCTTCTTGGGGGCGTTAATGGAAACATAGCTTCATTATGGACTTTGGTTATCCATTGAGTCTTAAATAATACCAAAAAACAAAAGAAGCCCTAACTCTTTTGTTGTCAGAGGTATAACTTTCCATTCTCCGTTCGAGTCTTTTTGGCTAAATGCAAACAAATCGGGATACCATTTTGACTATTATGTTGTATAACACCTTTGGACTTTTCTTTTTTGTGTAGTACAGGAGTTTTATATTTTATAATACAGTTAAATAGAATCACTTGGAGCAGATTAAAACACAACTCTTTTTATTACCAAAATCGTTGACTTAAAAGAAGTTGTCATGTAATCTAAAAAACGGGATATATAAAAAATTGTATTATAAAACGGCAAATGTCAATTAATACAGTTTGAAGGTAGAGAAAAGTATAGGTTTTTTGCACGAGTTTTGTGGAAAACATATACGAAAGAGTCATTGCAATAGTTGAACATGCCGTTTAGGGTAATCTAAGAATAAAAGTCAAAACAAGAATAAATATAGGAAGGATTGGTGGTTTTAATGGCTTCAAAGGCGAAGACAGCTCCATTTGATGCAGTTAAAACGCTTGAAAGCATTGAAGAAAAGTTTGAAATGGTGCAAGTGTTAAATGAAAAGGGCGAAGTGGTCAATGAGAAAATGATGCCTGATTTGTCCGACGAACAATTGGTGGAGCTTATGAGCAGAATGGTTTATACGCGTGTTCTTGACCAACGCTGTATCTCATTAAACCGCCAAGGGCGTCTTGGTTTCTATGCTCCGACTGCTGGACAGGAGGCTTCGGCCATTGCTTCTCACTTTGCACTAGAAAAAGAAGATTTCGTTTTGCCGGGATATCGTGATGTTCCACAAATTATTTGGCATGGACTTCCTTTATATAAAGCATTCTTGTTTTCAAGAGGACATTTTGTCGGGAACCAGATTCCAGAGGATGTCAATGTGATCCCGCCACAAATTATTATTGGTGCTCAATACGTTCAAGCTGCTGGTGTTGCTCTAGGATTGAAGAAGCGAGGAAAGAAAGCGGTAGCTGTTACATACACAGGTGATGGCGGCTCATCACAAGGTGATTTCTATGAAGGAATTAACTTTGCTGGTGCATATGGTGCACCTGCAGTCTTCATCGTGCAAAATAACCAATTTGCCATTTCCACTCCGCGTGAAAAGCAAACTGCTGCAACAACAATTGCCCAAAAAGCTGTTTCAGCCGGGATTCCGGGTGTTGTCGTTGACGGAATGGATCCACTTGCTGTATATGCCGTTATTCATGAAGCGAGAGAACGTGCGATCAATGGCGGAGGTCCGTCTTTGATTGAGACGATTTGCTACAGATACGGACCGCACACTATGGCGGGTGATGATCCAACACGCTATCGTACGTCTGATACAGACAGCGAATGGGAGAAAAAAGATCCTATTGTCCGCTTCAGAATATACCTGGAGGGCAAAGGCCTTTGGAATGAAGAGAAAGAAAATGAAGTGATAGAAAAAGCTAAAGAAGAAATCAAGCAGGCAATTAAGAAAGCTGACGACACGCCGAAACAGAAAGTGACGGATTTAATTTCAAATATGTATGAAGAGCTTCCATTTAACCTGCAAGAACAGAATGAAATATATAAAGAGAAGGAGTCGAAGTAAGCCATGGCGCAAATGACTATGATTCAAGCAATTACAGATGCGCTTGCCACTGAGCTGCGCAATGACGAAAACGTCCTTGTGTTTGGGGAAGACGTAGGGGTTAATGGAGGCGTCTTTCGTGCGACGGAAGGGTTGCAAAAAGAATTTGGGGAAGAACGTGTATTTGATACTCCTCTAGCTGAATCAGGCATCGGTGGACTTGCGATTGGTTTAGCGACACAGGGGTTCCGTCCGGTTCCGGAAATCCAGTTTTTCGGATTTGTCTATGAAGTAATGGATTCCATCAGCGGCCAAATGGCGCGTTGGCGTTACCGGACAGGCGGTTCTTATCATGCGCCGATTACAATCCGCTCACCATTTGGAGGCGGCGTTCATACTCCCGAGTTGCATGCAGACAGCCTGGAAGGTTTAATGGCACAACAGCCTGGATTAAAGGTTGTTATCCCATCCACGCCATATGATGCAAAAGGCTTGTTAATTTCAGCAATCCGTGACAATGATCCGGTTATTTTTCTTGAGCATATGAAATTGTATCGTTCATTCAGACAGGAGGTTCCTGAAGAGGAATATACAATTCCACTTGGTAAAGCTGAAGTGAAGCGTGAAGGAAACGATCTTTCCATCATCACATATGGCGCTATGGTCCATGACTCCATTAAAGCGGCAGAAGCTCTTGAGAAAGAAGGTCACTCAGTTGAAGTAATTGATCTTCGTACTGTGAGCCCGCTGGATATCGAAACAATTATCAAATCAGTTGAAAAAACGAATCGGGCTATTGTTGTGCAGGAAGCACAGAAGCAAGCTGGAATTGCTGCAAATGTTGTAGCTGAAATCAATGATCGTGCGATTTTAAGCTTGGAGGCCCCGGTTCTTAGAGTTACAGCTCCGGATACAGTTTATCCATTCTCTCAGGCAGAACCTGTTTGGCTTCCGAACCATAAGGACATAATTGAAACAGCCAAGAAAGTGCTTGAGTTTTAATAATTAGTTGATTACCCGCGGATGGTTGGTGAGCCCCCTCTTCGCTTCGGACTGAGGGTCTCTCCTGACGCGCTTTTCTAGTGAGAACGCGCCATCCGCCAATATTTGTAAAAAAAGTTAAACAGAACAATAAAATAACCGCACACGAAAAGAACGTTTAATAGGAGGGTGAAATACATTGTCATTCCAATTTAGACTGCCTGACATTGGTGAAGGAATTCACGAAGGCGAGATTGTCAAATGGTTCGTTGAATCAGGCAAAAAAGTAGAAGAAGATGATGTTTTATGTGAAGTGCAGAATGATAAGGCAGTGGTGGAAATACCATCACCTGTTGCCGGGACGGTAGAAGAGATCCTTGTCAGCGAAGGTGAGACAGCAGTAGTAGGCGATGTGCTGATAACGTTTGATGCCCCTGGATACGAGAATCTACAATTTAAAGGACAGCATGGGGAGGAAGAGACGGAAGCGAATGTTCAATCCACAGCTGAAGCCGGACAGGATGTCCAAAAAGAAGAAGTCAAGGCAGAGGAAAAGCAAGAGCAAAATGTTGAACAAACTGGTGCAGGTTCCCAGCCTGAAGCGAGCGAGGAAGAAATATCCGATAAACGTATCATTGCCATGCCTTCTGTAAGGAAATATGCACGTGAGAAAAACGTCAACATCCAAGCTGTCAATGGTTCAGGAAAAAATGGCCGGGTTTTAAAATCCGACATTGACGAATACTTAAATGCGCCTGCGAAAGAAGAAACAGTGGCTGAAACTAAAGAAGCCCCGAAACAAGAGGAGAAACAGCCTGAAAAAGCAACACCGGTCATTCCGGAAGGAGACTATCCGGAAACAAGGGAAAAAATGAGCGGTATAAGAAGAGCAATCGCCAAAGCGATGGTCAATTCCAAGCATACAGCACCGCATGTTGCACTTCTCGATGAAGTGGATGTAACCGGACTTGTTGCACACCGCAAAAAATTCAAAGAGATCGCAGCTGAAAAGGAAATTAAGCTTACTTATCTTCCATATGTGGTAAAAGCCCTAGTAAGTGCATTGCGTGAATACCCGGCGTTGAATACTTCTGTTGATGATGAAAAAGAAGAAATCATTCAAAAGCATTACTATAATATTGGAATTGCTGCCGATACGGATAGAGGGTTGCTCGTTCCAGTCGTTAAACACGCAGATTCCAAATCGGTTTTCGCCATTTCAAAAGAGATCAATGAATTGGCTGATAAAGCAAGAACAGGAAAACTGAGTCCGAAGGAAATGAGCGGCGGTTCATGCACAATCACAAATATCGGTTCAGCTGGCGGCCAATGGTTCACACCTGTCATCAATCATCCAGAAACGGCAATCCTTGGTATTGGACGCATCGCAGAAAAACCGATAGTGAAAAATGGTGAAATTGTAGCTGCACCTGTGTTAGCATTATCATTGAGCTTTGACCATCGGATTATTGACGGCGTAACTGCACAACAGGCATTAAATCACATCAAGAGGCTGTTAAGTGATCCCGAACTTTTACTAATGGAGGCGTAAAGTATGGTAGTAGGAGACTTTCCAATTGAGACAGACACGATTGTAGTTGGTGCCGGACCGGGCGGTTATGTGGCGGCGATTCGAGCGGCACAGCTTGGTCAAAAAGTGACGATTGTTGAAAAAGGTGATCTTGGGGGAGTTTGCCTGAACGTAGGATGTATACCATCCAAAGCCCTGATTTCTGCAGGCCATCGTTTCCACGAAGCTAAAAATTCCGAAGACATCGGAATTACCGCGGAAAAAGTCACCCTTGATTTTGGGAAAGTTCAAGACTGGAAAGCCGGGGTTGTAAAAAAACTCACAGGAGGCGTTGAAGGACTTCTCAAAGGAAACAAGGTTGACATTGTCAAAGGAGAAGCCTATTTCGTAGATGAAAACAGCATTCGTGTGATGGATGAAAACTCTGCACAAACATACACTTTTAAAAATGCCATCATTGCAACAGGATCCCGCCCTGTAGAAATCCCGGGCTTTAAATATTCAAAGCGCGTGATTGATTCCACAGGAGCTATCAACCTTGATGAACTTCCTGAAAAGCTTGTAGTAATCGGCGGAGGTTATATTGGAACTGAACTTGGTTCCGCCTATGCCAACTTTGGAACTGAAGTTACAATCATCGAGGGTGCAGCAGATATTCTTTCCGGATTCGAAAAGCAAATGACTGCGCTTGTTAAACGTAATTTGAAAAAGAAAAATGTTAAGGTCATTACAAAAGCTGAGGCAAAAGGCGTTGAAGAGACAGACGACGGAGTAAAAGTTACATATTCTGCTAAAGGTGAAGAACAAACGATTGAAGCGGATTATGTGCTTGTGACCGTAGGAAGAAAGCCTAATACAGACGAACTTGGACTTGAGCAAGTTGGAGTCAAGATCAACGATAAAGGGCTTATTGAAGTGGACAAACAATGCAGATCTAATGTTTCCAGCATCTTTGCGATTGGGGATATTGTTGATGGTCCAAAGCTTGCCCACAAAGCTTCCTATGAAGGTAAAATTGCTGCTGAAGCTATTGCTGGCCAATCTTCGGAAGTTGATTATATCGGCATTCCGGCGGTCGTCTTCTCAGAGCCTGAATTGGCATCTGTCGGATATTCTGAGCAGGAAGCTAAAGAGGAAGGCATTGAAATTGAAGCAGCCAGATTCCCATTTGCAGCAAATGGACGTGCGTTGGCTCTTAATGAGACAGACGGCTTTGTCAAGTTGATTACACGTAAAGAAGACGGTTTGATTATTGGTGGCCAGATTGCAGGGGCTAATGCTTCCGATATGATTGCTGAAATCGGACTTGCGATCGAGGCAGGTATGACCGCGGAAGATGTAGCTATGACCATTCACGCTCACCCGACACTGGGTGAGATGACAATGGAGGCTGCAGAGGTTGCACTTGGAACTCCGATTCATGTTATAAAATAATATATAAACCCATGGAAATATCTGTTTAAATTTCCATGGGTTTTTCTTTTGGAAGGTTTAAACTGTCCCATAAAGTGCATATTATCAATATAAGGAGTTGTTATTTCCTGTAAAGATGGTGATATGCATTGAAAAAATATGTGGCACTCCTATTGCAGTTGATGATATGGAGCGGATTTACATTGGTGGAATGGCTGTCTGGAAGGGACCATATGCTTGCGAAAACGATTTTATTTGCTGTATTTTTTTATCTTGCATTTTTGATTGCTAGAATGATAGTTAAATCTAATAAAACTACAATATTCATAACCCTTGCAAGTTTAGGTGCTTATGCAGGGATTCATTTATTGCTGAATACTTTATTGAGATCGGCTTTTTTATAATTGACGAGGGTTTCTCCAGTATCTATCATATTGAAAGAAAGTTATAATGGAATAAATTTGTAGTTTGCTAAGATGGAAGGAGAAAGGGATGCGAAAGTTTTTCACCATGGTGCCAGTGATTCTTCTGCTGGCTGCATGCAGTAGCGAGCAAGCGGCACAGGAAGACAAGCATGTAGAGGATAAAAAGGTTGAGCAGGAGAGCAAGACTGATGATCAGATACAAAAGGAGACAAAGGAAAAAGATCAAGTAAGTGAAGATAAGCAGGAAAATGAGAATCTGGCAGTCATGCCGGAGTATAGAATGAATGAGGGTACTTTTGCTCTGGAACCTATCGGGGAAGCAAATCCTAAGGTCGCCCTTTTGACCATTGATGATGCTCCTGATAAACACGCATTGGAAATGGCAAAAACATTGAAAAAATTGGATGCGCCAGCAATTTTTTTCGTCAATGGGCATTTCATCAACACTCCGGAAAAGGAAGAAATCATAAAAGAAATACATGATCTTGGTTTTGTAATCGGAAACCATACATATTCCCATAGCGACTTGACAACATTGCCTGAAGAAAAGCAAAAGGAGGAAATCCTTTCTGTAAACGAAATCGTTGAACAAGTCACGGGCGAAAAGCCAAAGTTTTTCCGTGCTCCATTTGGTAGCAATACTGACTTTAGCAAACAATTAGTCAGGGAAGAACAAATGTTATTAATGAACTGGACATATGGCTATGACTGGGAATCGGAATATATGAACGGAGATGCTATCGCGGATATTATGGTCAACACACCGTTGCTGCAAGACGGAGCTAATTTGTTGATGCACGATCGCGAGTGGACGAATGAAGGTTTGGAGAGGATAGTTGAAGGTTTGCGCGATCAAGGATATGAAATCCTTGATCCGGATTTAATTGATACGGAAATTTAATAAATCTCCAATTCTTTGATTGTGACATACAATTTAGGCTTGAAAAACGATATGTGTTATATTATTATAAAATTAACAAAGCTTAAGTTTATTCACAGAAAGGGATGGAGAAGATGGGGATCATCATCTGCCAGGAATGCAATTCAACCATCGAATATTTCGAGGATGAAAAGGTAACGAAGCTTTATTCCTGTTGCTGTGAATGCAATGAACAAAAAGATGAAAAATGACGGAAGTGATGGAGCATCCCAGTAGGGACGCTCCTTTTGTATTTAATAAACCACGACTCTTAAGGAAAAAGGAGTTGTTTCAAAGATGTCAAATTGGAGAACAAGAGTGACAGATTTGCTGAATATACAATATCCGATCGTTCAGGGAGGGCTGGCTTATCTTGCGTATGCTGATTTGGCATCTGCTGTTTCCAATGCTGGCGGCCTTGGGCAAATAACAGCCATGTCACTTTCTTCCCCTGATGAACTAAAAAAAGAAATAAGAAAGACTAAATTAATGACCGACAAGCCGTTCGGTGTGAACTTTGCCATCGGCCAGCATGGTCGTCCATTTGAACACATGCTGGAAGCCGCAATCGAAGAGGGGATTCAGGTTGTATCCGTAACAGGCGGGAATCCAACCGGATTTTTTAAGAAACTTGAAGGAGTTCCAGTTAAAAAGCTTGTTCTAGTTGCTGCCAAGCGCCAGGCCCTCAAGGCGGAAGAGCTTGGTGCCGATGCTGTCATAGTGGTCGGGCAGGAAGGGGGAGGGCATATTGGGAGGGGTGATACAGGAACATTTGTCCTCGTTCCAACTGTTGTTGATGCTCTTCGGATACCGGTCATCGCTTCGGGCGGAATTGCGGATGGCAGGGGATTCATGGCTGCTTTGAGTCTTGGGGCGGAAGGAATTGAGATGGGGACAAGGTTCATAGCAACAAAGGAATGCATCCATGCGTCTAATCGCTATAAACAGGCGATTATCGACGGAACAGAGTCGGATACACAGGTTATTAAAAGAACTCTAAAAGCACCGGGACGCGTAATCGAAACCCCGTGGTCAAATAAAATAATTGAACTGGAAGATGCGGGAGCCAGCTTTGAAGATCTGAAAGAGTATATAAGCGGATCGGCCAACAAAAGATATATTTATGATGGAAAGCCAGAGCAAGGCTTTGGCTGGGCTGGGCAGGCGATCGGTTTGATAAATAAAATCTTGAGTGTTGAAGAGTTAATAAAAATGATTATAAGAGATGCAGAAAAAATTCGTATGAAGTGGAGTGTGAAATAATGGATTACCAATATCCAATTTCCCATCAGTGGTCGACTGAAGAGACTGTAGATGTCATCAATTTTTTTCAATCCGTAGAGCGAGCATATGAAAAAGGAATCACGCGAAATGATCTGATGCAGGCATACCGACGTTTTAAGGAGATTGTTCCGGGGAAAGCAGATGAGAAGAACATTTGTAATGAATTTGAAGAAGTAAGCGGTTATTCAGCTTATCAGGTTGTCAAGAAAATGAGGCAGGCCGCTCCGGAAGAAAAGATACAATTTTAAATGCGTCATTATTCGCAAGCAGGCATCAAGGGTTTATAAATGTCGACAAATGGGTACTTAACTACTAACAAAGAACTCATTTATAAACATCCTGGGTAAGTGCACAATTTTGTTACCGGCATTCAGTCGGCAACATATGATAGAGTAAGCGAATGGATAAGGGAAGCACTTGCACACTAATCTCGGAAGGAGTGTTCAATTATGAAGCAAGTAGTCAACGCTTATCGAAAGAAGTCAGTGGATAAACAAAAGCTTGCTGTCCTTCACCTGGAATTAAACTATGAACTCGCTGTCCTTTTTGATGCAATGCAAGACAACAATGAAGAGATGAAGACGAAAGCAAAACGTAAACTGGAAAGAATCCGTGCTGAATTGATAAGGATGGAAGCATTATAACCATCCATGCAGATGAACAAAATAAGTCAGAGGTTGATGACGAACTCTTTCTCAGAGCTTTTTGGGATGAAGGAGTTCGTCTTTTGTTGTTGGATAGAAAAGTTTAATGTATAAACTGAAAAATGAATGGAGCTTCAGTTCCTATCGACTAGGAGACTTCGCTTTTTCTATACGTTAAGTCAACAAAAACTCTGTTCCTTCGCCATAGTTACTCAGGAAGCCTTGTTCAGCTCATCGGAAAGCCGCATGAAGTTATTAGAAGGAGGAAGACTCATGGCGCTTAGAAGTAAGCTGCTTGGATTCGATGGAGAGGACGTCCGAGTGCCACCGACGCACAGGAAGTTCTAGTGCAAGCGAAGCGGCAGGATGTGGCGCGCTGAGCCTGCCGAGTGCCATAGGTGAGGATTAAGCCAATCGCTATTGCAGGCAAACTACGCCATCAGAAGCGCGTCTGACGCTTGTCGCCGTAGGCACTCTCGCACTTCCCTATCCATTATCTCGTCAGAGTCACTTTTGTCCTACAGGATGAATTTGCTTCTGCGCCAAAGGTTGACTCGAGGAAGTTTTGTTCTGTTCGTCGCAAAGCTGCCCGAAGCGACTCTAGACAAGTTTCATATGATGTGATTGAAGTTGGCAGCTTCCCGTGTGGTGGCTGAAGTGCTGCCTCCCGAGAATTGTCTTATTGGCCGTGCTGGACAAGGCGTTTCTGATTTTCGCAAGTCTGTACGTTGATGAGCAGGTGCATGCGCTTTTCTTAATCGCTTGAAAATATGTTTGATATTCAATAAGCTGAAGAGTGAAGAAGGAAAGACTGATCGGAGGATGACAATGGTAAATTGGACAACGATAGATAAACATGCCAAGGAATGGCTTAAAGAAGCCGGCAAAAGAATTGTCTCTTCTTTTGTAACGGCACCGGAAATCATGACAAAAACCAATCCGGATGATCTGGTAACGAATATCGATCAAGAAACTGAACAGTTTTTTACTGAAAAAATAAGAGAAACATTTTCAAGTCACCGTATTTTAGGCGAAGAAGGATTCGGTGATGAATTGACTAAAGTATCGGGCATCATATGGATTATTGACCCGATTGATGGTACAACTAATTTTGTTCATCAGCAAAGGAATTTTATGATTTCCATAGGAATTTATGAAGATGGAGAACCAAGGCTGGGATACGTATACGATGTCGTGCATCAGGACCTTTACTATGCAAAATCTGGTGAAGGTGCTTATTGGAACGATGTGAAGCTGTCATTGTTGAAAGAAGTACCTGTGGAAAAAGCCTTGATTGGAATCAATTCAACATGGCTTATATCCAATCGCCTGATTGATCCTAGAGAGACTTTGATACCACTCGTAAATGATGCAAGGGGAACCCGTTCGTACGGTTCAGCTGCACTTGAATTTGTGTATGTTGCTACGGGACGGCTAGATGCATACATAACAATGAGGCTTTCACCATGGGATTTTGCAGGGGGCAAAATCATTGTGGAGGAAGTGGGCGGAAAGGTGAGCAATTTAAGGGGGGAGCCCTTAAACATTTTGGAGAAAAATCCGATTGTAGTGGCGAAACCGGGTCTCCATGAAAAAATCATACAAAAATACCTATCAAAAGGATTTTCATAAGAAAAATGCAAGCGGCTTGTGACCTCGAGAGGCTAAGCGCTAAAGCAGGCTCCGTCAGTGGCATCATCGAAGTTAACGCTTTTTCTTCGTGAGATGAACGCTTTCGAAGGTTTCCTTGTCCTGTTGCTTCGCTTGCACAAGGACGACCTGTGCGTCTCTGGACAATGAAAAGCTTCTTTTAAATAAAATATATTAAAACAAACTTTACTTTTGAAGAAACGGCCCGGAAATATTGCCGGACCGTTTCTGTATGAATTCAGGAGTGAAGTGTAAACATAAAACAAAGTTTACAATTTACCTGCTTCTCTATATTTTTTCTTAGTTGCAAAGCCATAGCCCATTATAGAGATTAAAATAATCAAACAGACGATCATTCCGACGGGACTTCCTGCACCGAGGGAAAAGCCCATCCCTATGATAGATAACGCTGCTAATATGGCTAAAAAAAGAAAATTCCACTTAATGCCATTCACGCTGTTCGCCCTCCTCATCCATTTATTGTACAAAAAAATTAACGGCTTGGCTACTATTGTGATATAATCATTAGGTTATATGCTATATTTGTTCAATTTGTAGAAAATATAACGTTAGACAGAATTTTCTATTCAAAAGGGGATTCATCATGTCTAACTCCGATTGACAGGATGTCCTAGTACCGACGGAGCCACAGAACGTGGCGTATTAAGTCGGCCAGACACCATCGGCTCGAGGTCACAAGTTGCGAGGAAGTATATTCAGGATGAACATACTCCTGTGGCATTTTATATTCGAGGAAGTGCATGTTTCCCTCGTCGAAAAGCTGTATGAAGTAAGTGATTTCGGAGATGTTTTTCAAGGTGTGATTGAAATCAGTTGCCTTGCTGTGATAGCTGAGGAACTGTTACTCGCAATTTGCCTTGCGCTTTTCTTTAAAACTCAGGCAGGAGGAAATACTTTGAATAAAAGAAATGATATAAGAAATATTGCAATTATCGCTCACGTTGACCATGGGAAAACAACTTTGGTCGACCAACTCCTTAAGCAATCCGGAACTTTCAGGACGAACGAGCATGTCGAAGACCGGGTAATGGATTCCAATGACTTGGAACGTGAACGAGGAATAACAATTTTGGCTAAAAATACCGCCATTCAATATAAAGATACAAAAATCAATATCATGGATACACCGGGCCATGCCGATTTTGGTGGGGAAGTGGAACGGATATTAAAAATGGTGGACGGAGTCCTTCTAGTTGTTGATGCATATGAAGGCTGCATGCCCCAAACTCGTTTTGTATTGAAAAAAGCCTTGGAACAGAACCTTACACCCATCGTTGTGGTAAATAAGATTGACCGGGACTTTGCCCGGCCTGAAGAAGTGGTAGATGAGGTTCTTGAATTATTTATCGAGCTTGATGCCAATGACGATCAATTGGAGTTCCCAGTCATTTATGCTTCAGGCATCAACGGAACGGCAAGCAAGGAGCCCACTCATCAAGATGAAAATATGGAAGTTCTTTATGAAACGATCCTGGAACATATTCCGGCACCGGTTGAAAACCGGGATGAGCCTCTCCAGTTTCAAGTATCTCTCCTGGACTATGATAAATATGTCGGACGGGTTGGTGTCGGCCGTATTTTCCGAGGAACAATCAAGGTAGGACAGCAAGTTGCCCTTATGAAACAGGATGGACATGTCAAGCAATTCCGCGTGACAAAGTTATTTGGTTTCTTCGGATTAAAAAGGGTTGAAATTGATGAAGCGTATACCGGGGATATCGTGGCAATATCAGGAATGGAAGATATCAACGTTGGAGAAACGCTATGTCCGGTTGATCATCAAGAACCTCTGCCAATGGTAAAAATAGACGAGCCTACTTTGCAAATGACATTTCTGGTCAACAACAGCCCATTTGCGGGTAGAGAGGGTAAATTTGTAACAGCTAGAAAAATTGAGGAAAGACTTAAAACACAGCTAGAGACGGATGTAAGCCTACGTGTAGAAGATACAGATTCACCTGATGCCTGGGTTGTTTCCGGGAGGGGTGAGCTGCATCTGTCCATTTTAATTGAGAACATGCGCCGTGAAGGGTTTGAACTTCAGGTATCCAAACCGAAGGTCATTGTCAAAGAAATTGACGGTACCTTATGCGAACCTATTGAGCGTGTCCAAATTGACACACCTGAGGAATATACAGGAAGCATCATTGAATCACTTGGCACACGAAAAGGAACAATGCTGGACATGATAAACAACGGAAAAGGGCAGGTCCGTTTGATATTTAATGTTCCTGCAAGGGGATTGATCGGATATACTACCGAGTTCATGTCAATAACACGAGGTTATGGAATTTTGAACCATACATTTGACACATATGAGCCGATGGCTTCGGGCCAGATTGGCGGCAGGCGTCAAGGGGTGCTTGTTTCGATGGAAGGCGGAAAAGCCACTGCCTACGGGATTATGCATATTGAAGATAGGGGTACAATTTTCGTCGAGCCAGGCACTGAGATTTATGAGGGCATGATTGTCGGAGAACATACGAGAGAGAATGATTTGGCGGTAAATATCACAAAAACGAAGCACGCAACAAATGTCCGTTCAGCAAATAAGGACCAGACATCAGTAATCAAGAGACCGCGGATCATGTCTTTGGAAGAATCCCTTGAGTATTTGAATGATGATGAATTATGTGAAGTGACTCCAGAGTCCATTCGTCTGCGTAAGACAATTTTGAACAAAAATGAACGGGAAAAAGTAGCTAAAAAGAAAAAGTTTGCGTAAAGCATTATAAAGCTTACGAAATATGGTATGCTTAATTGGGATTCCTTTATATAAGGAATCCCTTTCTAAAGAAATAGGAGGTATCATGAATGAATTTCATCGGTAGTCTGTATTTTGTCATTGGCATGACAAAAGCGGACCAAGCTGCAATTGATAGATTTTCTCCTTTTTTAAAATTTTATTATCAACTGACGCAAAGTGCGGAAATCTCAAATTGGCTTATGTTTATTACTATCTTTGCGTTGTGTATCCTTGTATATAAACTCGGATTTGCCAAAAAACTGCCGCTGTTGAAATCAGCCATCATTTATATTTTCATGTTTATCGGCTGTTTGATGTTTACATTTCTTGCGATCTTTCTCCCGATTGCTGAAGGGCTCGTCGTAGCGGCGCTCATATTGGGAATTTATAAAATCAGATTGAACAGGGAGAAAAAAGCAGGTACATTTAATAACTAAAAAGACCGGAAGCTGAAGCTTCCGGTCTTTTTGTCGTTTAGGAAATAATAAGGTCTATGTTTATGGATAATTTGTTTATCGGATTATTCTACGTCCTGCTCCAGACGATAGGGGCTAGAGATTGCATTTGGTCAATCCAATGAAGTCAAAGAACAACTTCACTGGATTGCCCTCCGACGCACAGGATGTGCTGGTGCAAGCGAAGCGACAGGAAGTCGTGTTCTGAGCGTGCCGGCGCTTGCGCATCTGTTCATATTCTTATAATTCTTTTTCTTTTTGATTGAAACTGTATAGTTGAAACTGCCCGCTTGCAAGACGTGCTTTTGTTTTCACTTCGATTCTTTTATGACACTCATCGCACATAAAGGTATGAATCGGCCTGTTTCTTAACTTTTTTGCAAGGGGTGTGTCATTTTCCAGATCATGCTGCTGATCACAAATAACGCATTGCACTTTCAAGTTGACCACCTCTGTAAAAGGATATTGTTCTATTACTTCATTATAGCACGTTGCTGCATAATTCTTACATGGTTATTTGGCGTAAAGATTATGAAGTACATTGGTTTTGTAAATATTCTTAAGTATTATCACTGATTGGATTGTTCTACTTGCTCCTTTTGGATTTGGCGTCTTTCAGGCTTGTCCAATTCCTGTTTCTGCTTTTGAGGCGCTTCTTGAGGGTTTTTGTTATTCTCGCGCGGCGGCAGTTCAGGCATCAACCGTCCTGTAATATCAGCTAATTCATTGATGATTCCCTGGATCGGCCTGCCCGCGGACATATCCGCTCTAATTTCTTTCAATCTTGCGTTGATATCGGGATCTGCTACTACAACAGCGCCGGCTCCCAGTGGATCATGTTTAATGCTTTCTGCTACAGAATATTTAATGGTGCCCACTTTTGATCGGTCCAGATCTTTATCAACATCAATCCCTATTATCGCATAGTCGCCAGCTACTACAGCTGTTGCACCTCTTACATTCGGAATACTGGAAGCGAGATCGGCTAAATAATCTGCACGGCTTTCATCAGCAGTACGGGTGTTATCCTGCCGGTTTATTTCGGATCTTGTTTTCTGAACAGATGGCTGCCCATCATCTCTTTGGGTTTCATTCATTTGTCCACACGCCCCAAGTGTAAGAGCAATTAATAATAAAATAGCTATCCTCAAAGTGATTTCCTCCTGAATATATTTTTTCCGCCAACTATCGTTATTTTTTTATTGTGCAATAAGGCTTCTAAGTTTATGCATGCCTACATATATTTCAGAAAAAGAGCTGTCCCTGTATGGTACATTCTAATGGAACCGGCCGATCTACAGCATCATATGATATTAAAAAGGAGCAGGAGGCATCAATTTGACGAAAATTTACGTGTTAGATACGAATGTCTTGTTGCAAGACCCGAATGCCGTCTATTCATTCCAAGACAATGAGATTGTGATTCCGGCGGTTGTGTTGGAAGAATTGGACTCAAAGAAAAGGTATATGAATGAGATTGGCAGAAACGCAAGACATGTTTCCAAATTGATAGACGGCTTCAGACAGATCGGAAAACTGCACGAAAGGATAGCCTTGGAAAATGGAGGAACGTTAAGAATAGAACTCAACCATAGATCATTCCATCAACTTCAAGAAATTTTTTTGGAAAAAACGAATGACAACCGCATATTGGCGGTAGCAAAAAATATAGCACTCGAAGAAGAGAAAAAAGAAAATGGGAAGCCTGTCATTATCGTCAGCAAAGATGCTTTATTAAGAGTTAAGGCAGATGCCCTTGGACTGCTTGCAGAAGACTTTTTAAGCGACCGGGTTGTCGAGGTAGATCATATATATACCGGGACCCAGGAAATATTTGTTAATATAGATTTATTAAGGATTTTTTATGAAACTGGCGAAATATCTGGCATCGATGTAATAAACAGCAAACCTTTGTATCCAAATCAATTTATTATCATGAAGGATGAGCTGGGAAGTTCATCGTCAGGGCTGGGAATAGTGGATGAAACCGGAACAATCATCAAAAAACTTGTTACCCATTTCGACTCCATATGGGGTATCAAGCCGAGGAATGTTCAACAGACGATGGCTGTGGAGCTGCTCTTTCGACCCGATATAGAGTTGATAACTATGATCGGCAAAGCCGGTACCGGAAAAACACTTTTGGCCTTGGCTGGTGGATTGATGCAAACTGAGGATATGAAAAGGTATAAAAAGCTGTTGGTAGCACGCCCGATCGTTCCCGTCGGAAAAGATATTGGGTATTTGCCGGGTGAGAAGCAGGAGAAGCTGCGGCCGTGGATGCAGCCAATTTATGATAATCTTGAATATTTATTTAACACAAAAAAGCCGGGTGAACTCGATTCTATACTTGCTGGCATGGGAACCATAGAAGTGGAAGCACTGACATATATAAGAGGGCGTAGCATTCCGAAACAATTCATCATAATAGATGAGGCGCAAAACCTTACAAAGCATGAGGTAAAAACCATTTTAACAAGGGTAGGGGAAGGAAGTAAAATTGTCCTGATGGGTGATCCCCAACAAATAGACCATCCGTATCTGGATGAATATAATAATGGATTGACCTATGTGTTGGAGAAATTTAAAGAAGAAAGTGCCGCCGGACATATTAAGTTGATAAAAGGAGAGAGATCTGACCTGGCGCAGCTTGCGGCAGATATATTGTAGAAAAAGAAAAAACAGGCGGCCAATGCGCCTGTTTTAAATGTTACTGTACCCGAAACCCCTTCACATTCTTTATGGGGTTTTCCTTATTGGAGCCATCCGGATGCAACACATGGACTGGTCCATCCTCACGAAGCGGTTTTCCATTCTTAGAAAAGGCCAGAATCAGATTCTTCCCCTCATCAAGAGGTACTGAAAGTTCACCCTCTGTAGTTTCAATGACAAGTTCTGATGCCCCCTGTTCAGGTTCGGCATTTTCCAGGAACGGTTTTAAAGCAATACCAAAGGAACCGGTCAAAATCTTCACTTTTTCAAATTGGCGCTCCGACTTTAGTGTAGGCGGTGAGACAGCCCCTTCTTTAATCACGCGGTCCCAATGTTTTGAAGCTACCGTAAATTCTGGGTCATCCGTGTCTTTTTCTTTCTTTTCCTCTGAAAAATATGTATTCAAATCTATACGCCGATCGTCAAAAATCCATACTCCGGCGTCCAATGTGATTGGATACTTCACTTTTCCCTTAATGGGCATGATTGTATTCATGGCTTACCTCCTTTTTTCACTTCAGTTAGTATAACTCTAAAAAGTTGAAATTGAAAGTCTGGTAAAAATATGAAACGTGGTAAGAACCGTATATATAATCAAGATAGAGCCCGCTCATAAAACTGCAGACAAAATACCGCAATCCCTTGCAATTTAGCAGTAATAGGGTTAAAATTTACAGATAGTATTGTCTATTTGTCCGGAGATAGGGGGATTAAATGTGGTGTCTGATATGAAACTGAATCATCGGGAAAAAGCCTATGCTCTTTTGAAGGCAGACGCAGATAAAATACTGCGTTTGATACAGGTGCAAATGGACAACTTAACAATGCCTCAATGTCCTTTATACGAGGAAGTTCTTGATACGCAAATGTTTGGCTTTTCTCGTGAGATAGATTTTGCCGTTCGTTTGGGTTTGGTTGATGAAAAGGATGGAAAAGAGTTGATTTTTTCATTAGAGAGGAAACTGTCTGCACTTCACGACGCATTTACTGAAAGTGAAAAATGAAGAGGTGCAAGCAGCAAACTTCTCACCGAACAGTAAAGCTCAAACAGTTCATCTGTAATTGTTTGAGTTTTTTTGTCTATTTGAATGACCGAATCCAACTCTTGAAGACAGGAAGTTTCATTCCCACAGGAAACTTGTAATCTGTTTTTGTGAAATCTGAATGATAGATTGGATGAAACTTATGTTAAAAAAGATAATCAAATCATATGACTATTCCATTATTTCGGCGTATTTTATTCTTTGTCTATTTGGATTAATTATGATTTATAGTGCAAGTATGGTAATGGCCGTTCATTATTATGAGACTTCTCCTGATTTCTTTTATCAGAAGCAGAAATTGAATCTAGCGATCAGCTTTCTGGTTTTTTTGTTTTTTGCACTTTTTCCATACAAGGCATATAAGAATAAAAAGTTTCTTATTTTTATTACACTGACTGCAATCATCGGATTATTTTCCGTTGACATTTTTGGTCATGTAGCCAAAAACGCCCAAAGAGGAATCGACTTGGGTACAAGGAATATCCAGCCATCAGAATTTGTAAAGCTAAGTGTCATTGTGTATTTATCAGCTGTATACTCCAAGAAGCAAGCGTACATAAATCAACTCGATAAAGGTGTCTTGCCACCGTTGTTATTTCTTATTTTTGTCTGTTTCTTAATTGCCATGCAGCCGGATAACGGAACCGCACTTATCACGTTCCTTATTGGACTGATGATTATCATGTGTTCGGGCATGCGCTTTAAGACGATTTTAAAGATAGGTCTGCTCGGTCTGCTTTTGGCCGCGTTTTTTGCACCATTTGTCATTTTGAAATCGGACAAAATATTTACTGAAAAACGCCTAGGTCGAATTTCTGGATTTTTAGATCCGTTCGGTACAGGCCAAAATGAAGGTTTTCAACTTGTAAATTCGTATTTGGCCATTGGCTCGGGGGGGCTGAAGGGCCTTGGCTTGGGGAACAGTGTTCAAAAGCTCGGGTATTTGCCGGAAGCACACACTGATTTCATCATGGCGGTCATTGCGGAAGAATTGGGGGTTTTCGGGGTTACGCTTGTTTTGGCGGGCCTCAGTTTCATAGTTTTGCGGGGACTATATATCAGTACGAGAAGCCGCGACCCATTTGGAAGCATGCTCGCTATCGGAATATCCGGGATGATCGGTATCCAATCCTTTATTAACCTAGGCGGTATGTCCGGGATTATCCCAATCACAGGTGTAACATTGCCGTTTGTAAGTTATGGTGGCTCCTCGATTCTTGTTCTATCGATAGCCATGGGAATACTCACTAATGTATCAATGTTCACTAACTATGAAGAAAAATACAAGACTGAAAAAACTGTTCCTGTTCCCCGGACTGACAGATTTCGGGAAGTCAGCAAAGATAAGCGTCCATGGGTGAACCTTAAATAGACAGATAAATTGTTTATGAAAGGGAGAGCTTAGATGACAAAGATTAGCAAAGTATTAGTTGCCAACCGCGGGGAAATAGCCATCCGTGTGTTTCGAGCTTGCACAGAGCTTGGAATCCGCACGGTGGCTGTTTATTCCAGAGAGGACTCCGGTTCCTATCACCGCTACAAAGCGGATGAGGCTTATCTGATAGGAGAAGGGAAGAAGCCGATCGACGCCTATTTGGATATCGAGGGCATCATTGAGGTTGCCAAGAGGTCTGAGGCCGATGCCATCCATCCGGGCTACGGATTTTTATCAGAAAACATCGAGCTTGCCAAACGCTGCGCCGAAGAGGGGCTGACTTTCATCGGCCCTGATATTCGTCATCTGGATATGTTCGGCGATAAAGTCAAAGCGAAACACCAGGCAGTCCTTGCTGGCATCCCTGCAGTCCCTGGAAGTGACGGTCCCATAGAAAGCCTGGAAGAGGCGGCTGCCTTCGGAAATGAATACGGTTACCCCATTATGGTAAAAGCCTCTCTTGGCGGCGGTGGGCGGGGAATGCGAATCGTCCGAAGCAAAGGGGAGCTGAAGGAAGCATATGAACGTGCAAAGTCAGAAGCGAAAGCAGCCTTTGGCGACGATGAGGTCTATGTTGAAAAGTTCATTGAGAATCCGAAGCATATAGAGGTGCAAATCCTTGGAGATTCCCATGGGAATCTCGTCCACCTGTTTGAACGCGACTGCTCAGTGCAAAGACGACACCAAAAAGTGGTAGAGACCGCACCATGCGTGTCGCTGAGTGATGACATGAGGGACGGGATTTGCAATGCTGCTGTCCAGCTGATGAACAATGTGGAATACCTGAACGCTGGTACTGTTGAATTCCTTGTAGAAGGGGATCAGTTTTATTTTATTGAGGTGAACCCAAGAATCCAGGTGGAACATACCATTACCGAAATGATCACGGGCATCGATATTGTCCAATCGCAGATTCTGATTGCAGAAGGACATCCTCTTCATGGAAATAAAGTACAAATACCGAAGCAGGAAAACATCCAAATGAATGGATATGCCATTCAGTCAAGAGTAACGACGGAAGATCCGCTTAATGATTTCATGCCTGATACTGGAAAGATCATGGCGTTTAGGACTGGCGGAGGATTTGGCGTTCGGCTGGATGCTGGGAACGGATTCCAGGGAGCAGTCATCACACCGTACTATGACTCCTTGCTTGTGAAACTGTCCACCCAGGCACTGACATTTGAGCAGGCTGCGGCTAAAATGGTCAGAAATCTTAAGGAATTCAGGATTCGAGGAATTAAAACAAATATCCCGTTTTTGATTAACGTCATGCAGCACGAGCGGTTTATCACGGGCAAATATGACACTTCCTTTTTGGACAGCGCCCCTGAGCTGTTTTCCTTCCCCGAAAGCAAGGATCGCGGAACAAAGATGCTCACTTACATAGGAACAGTCACCGTCAACGGCTTCCCAGGCATCGAGAAAGCGAAAAAGCCAGTGGAACCGGATCCGAGGATTCCTGCTATTCCTGTCGACCACCCGGTTTCGCCGGGTACTAAACAGATACTTGATGAGCAGGGAGCTGACGGCCTGGTCGACTGGGTCAGGAAGCAGGATAAGGTTCTGATTACTGATACGACCTTCCGGGATGCGCATCAATCGTTGCTTGCCACCCGGATCCGGAGCCGCGATCTTCTACAGGCGGCTGAACCAACAGCACATCTTCTTCCCGAACTCTTCTCCGTCGAGATGTGGGGAGGGGCAACCTTTGATGTTGCCTATCGGTTCCTGAAGGAGGATCCGTGGGACCGGCTTGACCAGATGAGGGAGAAGATGCCGAACATCCTCTTTCAGATGTTATTTCGGGGGTCGAACGCTGTAGGCTATAAAAACTATCCTGATAATGTAATCAAGGCGTTCATCCGGGAATCGGCACATTCAGGAATAGATGTCTTCAGGATTTTTGATAGTCTGAATTGGGTCAAGGGAATGGAAGTGGCGATTGATTCGGTCCGCCAGACGGGAAAGATTGCTGAAGCGGCCATTTGTTATACAGGAGATATCAATGATCCGGAAAGACCGAAATACCACATGGGCTATTACAAGGACATGGCCAGGGAGCTGCAGGCACTGGGGGCACATATGCTAGCAATCAAGGATATGGCTGGCTTGCTTAAGCCGGAAGCCGCTTATCGACTAATCTCTGAACTGAAGGAGACAGTCGACCTGCCAATTCACCTGCATATGCATGATACGAGCGGCAACGGCATCCTCACCTATGTGAAGGCGATTGAGGCGGGAGTGGATATCATTGATACGGCACTCGGATCAATGGCCGGTTTGACGTCCCAGCCGAGCCTGAACACGTTGTATTATGCCTTGGAAGGGACGGATAAGGCTCCGGAAATTGATATTGACTCGCTAGAGAAGCTGTCGTATTACTGGGAAGATGTCCGGAAATATTACAGGGACTTTGAAAGCGGAATGCTTGCACCGCACACAGAAGTTTACAAGCACGAGATGCCTGGCGGACAGTACAGTAACCTGCAGCAGCAGGCGAAGGCTGTAGGTCTCGGCGGACGTTGGGAAGAGGTTAAGGATATGTACAGCCGGGTAAACCATATGTTTGGCGATATTGTCAAGGTGACGCCTTCTTCCAAGGTGGTCGGGGATATGGCGCTGTTCATGGTGCAAAATGATTTGGATGAAGCGGCCGTATTGGAGAGAGGCATGTCCATCGACTTCCCTGATTCCGTCATAGAGTTATTTGAGGGATATCTTGGACAGCCTAATGGCGGATTTCCTGAAGAACTGCAACGTGTCATCCTGAAGGGGAGGGAGCCCATCACCGTCCGTCCTGGCGAGCTCCTGGAAGATGTGGATTTCGGGCAGTTGAAAAAGGACCTGGCCGAAGAGACGGGAATAAAAGTTTCAACGAGGGACCTCATTGCCTATGCCCTTTATCCGAAGGTATTTGAAGATTATATCGCAACGATGAACCAGTTCGGAGATATTTCTGTACTAGACACCCCCACTTTCGTCCACGGCATGAGGCTCGGCGAGGAAATCGAAGTGGAGATTGAGACAGGAAAGACATTGATCGTTAAACTTGTATCAATCGGCCAGCCTCAACCTGATGGTACAAGAGTCGTTTACTTCGAACTAAACGGCCAGCCCCGGGAAGTCGTCATCAAGGACGAGAACATCAAGTCGACTGTAGTACTAAAGAAGAAGGCCGACCCAAAAAATCAGGCCCATATCGGCGCTACGATGCCAGGGACGGTTTTGAAGGTGCTTATCGAAAGAGGGGAGAAGGTAAAGAAGGGAGACCATCTCGTCCTTACCGAAGCGATGAAAATGGAAACGACGGTCCAGGCGCCGTTTTCAGGAATCATCAAGGATATTTATGTCCAAGCCGGAGATGCCATTCAGCCGGGAGATCTCTTGATAGTAGTGGAGAAATAAAAAAAAGATCTTGCACAATTGAACACCTGTGCAAGATCTTTTTTATTGAGGTTAAATAAAGAGTATTTCTTATTGAGTGATCATATTTGGCGATTTAATATCAGATTTTCCATTTGCGCTATCATTCGTCTGTGAAACTGTGGAAAATTCCATACTGCTGCCTCTCGTGATTAACATGATGAAGTAGCTTAGCAGGCCGAACAGGCAAGTAATGAAAAGAGCATGAGCCAAAGCGAAATAGATATTCAGGCTTGTGAATACGACAACCGCTCCGGCCACTACTTGCAATGACACGAGAATGAAAGCGATGATCCAACCTTTGACGACGACCATCTGATCTTTGTAATGTTTGATGGCCATCCATGTAATGTAACCGATCCATAAAAAGATAAGGCCGGCCATGAATCGATGTCCCATCTGAATCCATTCATATATATTGGTTGGAAGGGAGAATGGTGAGCTATTCATGCAAAAAGGCCAATCTTTACATACAAGGCTGGCTTCTGTATGGCGGACAAGAGCACCTGTGTAAACTACAACATAAGAATAAACCGTTACTCCAATTGTGTGATATTTCATTTTTTTATCAAGTCTAATGTTCGAAGTATCAAGTTTTTGATCCACTTCAAAAATTAGCAAGGTCAATAAAAATACGGAAGCAAAAGAAATTAGTGAGATTCCGAAGTGAAGCGCTAATACGAAATCAGACTGACCCCAGACTACCGCTGCTGCCCCGATCAAAGCTTGTAATATTAGAAAGAAAACAGACAGGATAGCAAGAGTTTTTGTTTCTCTTTTATCCCCGATTGTTTTCCAAGCCCAAATAGAAAGTATCAGAACAAGAAAGGCAGCACTTCCGGAAACAACCCGATGAGCCAGCTCAATGATAAGCTCTGCAGTAATGTTTGTTGGGATGAGCTGTCCATTACAAAGAGGCCATGATCTTCCGCATCCCATTCCGGAGTCGGTCTTGGTAACTAATGCACCGCCAAGAAGTACAAATACCATCACAACTGTAGTAAGTACAGCAAACCATTTTAATTTCCGGTGCAAAATTTCACCTACTATCCTTATATAATTTTACTTTATAATGATTAATTTCAACTTTGATACTACATAAACAAGTTCAAAAAAACAACCGACAAATTTGTTAACGAGGTCGAAAAAGGTATAAACTTGAAAAAAACGTTGATTTTTGATAGAAATTGTATATAGGGAATGGTGAATTAATATCCTTTTAACTTTTCCCCCGCTACACATTTTGGATGTATGTTATATCTGCATGACACACTTTGGACAAAATAATGGCTGAATGCAGTATAAAAATCATTGGATTATATGATTAAATATATTGTTGAAGGCCTTCGTTCAAAGAACCGGTTCATCTGCCCTGGCTTTTCAATTACTATATGCTACAATATGGTGTGCAGGTCCATTGGCATGCTTTTTGTCTGAAGTTGAAAAAACAGGAAAATTAGTGAACAAATAACGAAACATAGTACATAATGCAGGTAAACTGCCTCAAGATGGCCTATATTAAGAATAAGAAGTAAATATGTTTTGGGAAAGGAGACGAGTGGAAAAAGATATGGAAAACAGTCGCCTCATATCTAAAGTGGAGGCCCCTCCTTCAACAGCCTGGTCTGACTTCATGTCACTGATCAAAATCGGGATTGTCAATTCAAATCTGATTCCTGTATTTGCCGGGCTATGGCTTGCACTCATTTTCAACGGACAGCATTTCCTCCGATCCTTGGACACTGTCATTTTCACGTTGCTAGGGTCTGCCTTTATTATGGCTGGTTCATGTGCCTTCAATAATTATATTGACCGTGATATTGACCCCATTATGGAGAGGACGAAAACCAGACCAACAGTGACGGGCAGAATAAGTGGCGGGAAAGTACTAATAGTAGGGTTCACTTTTGTGATATTGGGCTTAACCCTTATCTTTCTTACCAATGCAACAGCCGGTGTTATCGGCATTGTTGGGGTGTTCAGCTATGTGGTCCTTTACAGCATGTGGGCGAAACGGAAACTTGTTAGCAACACTGTCATCGGAAGCCTTTCGGGAGCGGTTCCACCGCTTATCGGGTGGGCAGCAGTCGATCCAAGTCTGCCAACAATGGCATGGATGCTTTTCCTCCTCATGTTCATATGGCAACCGCCACATTTTTATGCGCTGGCCATGAGAAGAACTGAAGAGTACAGGGCTGCCAGTATACCTATGCTTCCTGTTGTGAAGGGTTTTGCTGCCACTAAGCGCAGTATACTCATGTGGGTGGCATTATTGCTTCCGATTCCATTTTTCATGTCTGCGTTGGGAATACCATTTGTCGTTTTAGCCACGATATTAAATATTGGTTGGCTCGCGTTGGGAATTGCTGGATATAAAATGAAAAATGATATAAAATGGGCAACGCTCATGTTTGTTTATTCCTTAAACTATTTGACCATTCTTTTTACTGCAATCGTAATTTTTGCGGTGATTTAGCTTGGGAATTCTTTCTTTTTAAAAGAAATCCATATAGAAACACCCGGTCCTAGCAACCACTAAGATATTTTACGAAAGAGGGGTTTGATTGAATTATGAAACTATGGCTGCAAAAGTGGCGTCTATTATCATTATTAACGATGTTGGCGCTTTTGCTTTCAGGCTGCGGCGAGCCGTTTCTATCCGCGCTTGTTCCCGCAGGAGAAGTTGGTAAACAGCAGTATGATCTCATTCTTCTTAGTTTAGGGATCATGTCACTGGTAATCATTGTTGTAGTAATTATCTTTATCTTTGCCATCATTAAATTCCGACGTAAAGATGATAGAATTCCAAAACAGGTGGAAGGCAGCCATACGCTGGAAATCGTTTGGACTGTAATCCCGATTGTTTTGCTTCTAATCCTTGCTGTTCCAACAGTTGCTGTTACTTTCAGCCAAGGTGATGTTGCTGCAATTGATAAAAAAGACGCTGACGGAAACAGGGAAGCCCTTGTTGTCAACGTTCGTGCACATTTATACTGGTGGGAATTTGAATATCCGGACCTTGGAATTGTAACAAGCCAGGACCTCGTCATTCCTACAGATGAGAAAGTGTACTTCCAACTGGAAGGTGCAGATATTAAACACTCATTCTGGATTCCGCCATTAGGTGGTAAGTTGGATACGAACCCGGAAAACGTCAATAAATTCTGGTTGATTGCTGATAGCGATAAGGCTGAAGAAGCCGGAAATATCTTCTATGGAAAATGTGCCGAGCTTTGTGGTCCTTCACATGCTTTGATGGACTTTAAAGTAAAAGCAATTCCACAAAATGAGTTTGAAGCTTGGGTAGCTGACATGCAAAATGCGAAAGAAAAAGCACCTGAGCCAACTTCAGATTTAGCTGTACAAGGTGAGGAAATCTTTAACCAAAGCTGTATCACTTGCCATGCGGTTACACCAGACAATAGTACACCGCCTGCGGCAAGAACTGCTCCTAACCTAGCAGGAT
Organism: Siminovitchia acidinfaciens; assembly: GCF_003605385.1. Lineage (GTDB taxonomy): Bacteria > Bacillota > Bacilli > Bacillales > Bacillaceae_C > Siminovitchia > Siminovitchia acidinfaciens. The sequence continues at coordinate 342,471 of NZ_QYTV02000003.1, forward strand.
TTGCTGATCGCGAATTGATTGCAGGGATTCTGGATCACAATGAGGAAGAGTTGAAAAGCTGGTTGAAAGATCCTGAAAAGATTAAACCAGGCAATAAAATGACAGGTACGTATCCTGATTTGTCTGATGATGAATTGGACGCTTTGGCTGCGTATTTAATGGATCTGAAGGTACAAAAATAATTAAAGTATAATAAAGGGAGGTTTATTCGTGAGTACTATTGCTCAAAAAAGAGGCTTTGGCGCCACGCTCTGGGACTACTTGACGACTGTGGACCATAAAAAAGTCGGAATCATGTACTTTGCTGCAGGAGCCTTCTTCTTTCTTTTAGGCGGTATTGAAGCGATGATGATTAGAATCCAGCTTGCAATACCCAATAATGACTTTGTCAGCGCTGGAACATTTAACGAATTGCTAACGATGCATGGAACAACGATGATATTCTTTGCTGCCATGCCGATATTGATTGGATTTATGAACGCGATCATGCCTTTGCAAATTGGCGCGCGCGACGTAGCCTTCCCATTCTTGAATGCTTTGGGTTTATGGCTGTTCATTTTCGGAGGTTTGTTGGTGAATGCTTCATGGCTTCTTGGCGGAGCGCCTGATGCAGGATGGACATCTTACGCATCACTTGCCATGAACTCAACAAGCCATGGTGTAGACTTTTATGTCACAGGTATCCAAATTTCTGGTTTTGGAACACTTATGGGTGGAATTAACTTCCTTGTCACCATTATCAACATGCGTGCACCTGGAATGACTTATATGAGAATGCCGATGTTTAGCTGGGCTACATTTATTACGTCCGCACTAATTTTGTTCGCATTCCCTCCATTGACTGTTGCATTATTCTTGTTGACTTTTGATAGAATGTTTGGAGCGAACTTCTTTAATGTCGCTGCAGGCGGAAACACAATTATCTGGGAGCACTTCTTCTGGATTTTTGGACACCCGGAAGTTTATATTTTGATTTTGCCGATTTTCGGAGTGTTCTCTGAAATCTTTGCTACATTCTCAAGAAAAAGATTGTTCGGATACTCTTCAATGGTATTCGCAACTGTATTAATCGGATTCCTTGGATTCATGGTTTGGGCCCACCACATGTTTACAGTTGGCCTTGGTAATATCGCTAACGCGATCTTTGCTGTTGCTACAATGGCAATTGCCGTACCTACAGGTATTAAAATCTTTAACTGGCTCTTGACAATGTGGGGTGGAAGTATCAAATTTACTACTCCAATGATTTATGCAGCTGCATTTATTCCTTCATTCGTAATGGGTGGAGTTACAGGAATCATGCAGGCAGCAGCACCTGCTGACTATCAGTACCATGACACATACTTTATTGTTGCTCACTTCCACTATGTAATCGTTGGAGGAACTGTGTTTGGTATTTTGGCAGCAACGCATTTTTATTGGCCTAAAATTTTCGGAACAATGCTTAATGAAGCCTTAGGGAAAATTACTTTTGTGTTGTTCTTCGTTGGATTCCATTTAACATTCTTTATCCAGCATTTCCTCGGCTTGATGGGTATGCCGCGTAGAATTTATACATTCCTTGATGGCCAAGGATTGAACACTGGAAATATGATCAGTACCGTCGGAGCTTTGATGATGGGAGTAGCTGTAGTTGTATTACTAATAAACGTTATTATTACAACTGCTAAGAACGAAAAAGTTGCTAATGACCCATGGGGAGACGGACGTACAATTGAATGGGCGATACCTTCACCGCCTCCATACTACAACTTTGCACAGCTTCCATTAGTACGCGGTCTTGATGCATACTGGCTGGAAAAAATGGATGGGAAAACTGAAATGACTCCAGCAGAGCCTCTTGGTGAGATTCATATGCCAAATGGTTCATTCATACCATTCATGATCTCATTTGGTTTCACTGTTGCTTCATTTGGAGCCATTTACAACCAGGATCATGCTTGGGGAATTCCGGTATTAATTATAGGGTTCATCATTGCTTTTGGTTCAATGGCTGTACGCTCCTTGAAAGACGACCACGGCTATCATATTCCTGTATCTGAATTGAAGGAAGATGCTGAGAAAGGAGCTAAAGCATAATGGCAGTTGAACAGCAATTTACTCCGGAAACATGGCCGGAGACGCCAGAGAGGGCTACTCTGGAAGGAAAGAATAAATTCTTGGGTCTCTGGTTTTTCCTTGGAGGCGAGACCGTTCTCTTCGCCTCCTTCTTTGCCACGTATTTGGCACTTAAAGATAAAGTTCCAAACAGTGACAGCTTGACTTCAACAGACGTGTTTGGTTTACCGCTCGCATTTGCGATGACAATGCTTCTTTTAACAAGTTCTGTCACAAGTGTGTATGCTATCTACCATTTAAGGAACTTTAACTATAAAAAGATGCAATTGTGGTTCATTATTACGATTTTGTTAGGTCTTGGGTTCTTTGTACTTGAAATTTATGAGTTTTGGCACTATACGACAGGATTGGGATTCGGCTTTACAAGCAGCGCCTTCAGTTCCGCTTTCTATACGCTTGTAGGTTTCCACGGAGGCCACGTTGTTTTCGGTCTTGGATGGATCACGGCATTGCTTGTACGTAACAGAAAACGAGGACTAAGTCTTTATAACGCGCCAAAGTTTTACTTAGCAAGTATTTACTGGCACTTTATTGACGTTGTCTGGGTATTTATCTTCACTGTCGTTTACTTAATGGGAATGGTGGGATAACGTATGGAAGATCAATACTTAAGTTCAGGAAATCCGCGTGTTGATTATGAGTATCGTAGAAGAAGAAACAAGGAAGCCATGCGCCATCAAGTAATTTCTTTTGCCATTTCGATCTTTTTGACTCTAGTGGCATTCGGCGCGGTAGCTGCTGGATTTGACAAATGGTTTGTCATTCCATTTATCCTTTTGCTTGCATTGGTTCAAGTAATATTCCAATTATATTACTTCATGCACATGAGTGAAAAAGGACATGAAGCAGTCCAGTTGTTTATATACGGGGGAGTCATTATCGGGTTCGTTACCCTATTGGGCTTCTTGACCATCGTTTGGTGGTAAGCAATACTTTAGGCCAGTCGGAAATTCCGACTGGCTTTTTAATTTGGCCGAATATGGTAAATAGTGACATGTTCAGGGCATAATAATGGAAGCATGTAGAAAGGATCATGATTGTCCGGGATTGTTTTGAAAGACTAAAGTGCCAGGGGATGGACGTCGATGGACAGGCACCTATGGTTTACTTAGTGTCCAGCTAGGGCGCTCAGCCCCTAGAGGTCGCAAGCCTTCAAGGGAGGTAATTCAAGAAGAATGTGCTCCTGCGCCATAGCTAATTCGAGGAAGCCTTGTTCAGCTCGTCGCAAAGCTGGAGCAGATTCCAGAAGCTTCACATGATTGAGTAAGCTGCTTTCCTACGATAAGTCAACATCGGCTCCGACGGACAGGACGTCCTAGTGCAAGCGAAGCGACAGGATGTCGCGTCCTGAGCCTGCCTTCGTCGCCGTGTTTCCTTTATATCGTCAGGAGCCGTCCAGTCTGTACGTCGCTAAACGAGCACCTCCGCATTTCTACTGTCTAGCTGCGGCGCCTATCGACTAGCAGACTTCGCGTCTCCTCCTACGATAAGTCAACATCGCTTCGCTTCGCTTCGCTGCGCGTGTTTCCTTTATCTCGTCGAAGGCACTATTGTCCAGCTACAACGCCTAGCCCCTCGAGGTCACAAGCCAATTCCCTGTGGTGGCTGAAGTACTGCCTCCTCGGGAATCGTCTTGTGCTTGTCGGGGCTGACCAAGGCGTTTCCGCATTTCAGCTCAGTCTGTACGTCGATGGACAGGCACCTCCGCTTTTCTACTGTCTAGCTTCAGACGGCAGGGGCTCGAGGTCGCTTCGGTCAATTCAATGAAGTTAAAGAACAACTTCACTGGATTGCCCTCCAGCGCTTGTCGCCCCTAAACGGCCGTCTTCCGCATTTCTACTAATGTTCATCAACTTGTCATGCCGGAACGTTGAAGTGTGGAAATCAGCTACGTTATAATGGGATATAGAAGAGATTGTACACCATAAAAGAGGTGAAGGCAGTGCCTTTAAGTATTTTCGGTTTTCGCGCACTTTGGAGTCCTTATTTCATGGCTTTCATATTAATTTTGATTGCAGGATATTTCTTTCTGACAATCAAGAAGCGTCATCAATTCAATGAAAGTGAACCTTTGAAAAGGGGCCAAGCTGTTTTATTTTTAATCAGCATGTTGCTGCTTTACGTCATCAAGGGATCGCCGGTTGATTTGATGGCACATATTATGTTTACTTACCATATGGTCCAAATGGCTTTCCTATATTTGGTCATCCCACCGTTACTTATCTTGGGTATACCGAATTGGGTATGGACGCATATCATTGAAATGACGTTATTCAAAGGACTGTTTCGTTTCTTTACAAGGCCATTAATTGCGCTTGTTATGTTTAATGGTTTGTTTTCCATCTATCATATTCCGATGGTTATGGACTTTGTAAAAATGAACATTTTCCTGCACGCTTTTTATACTGTTGTGCTGTTTGTTTTTGCAATTTTCCTTTGGTGGCCGCTTGTCAACAAACTCCCGGGCCACTATCAGCTTCACGGCTTGAAAAAAATAGGTTATATTCTTGGGGACGGAGTACTGTTAACTCCGGCCTGCGGACTAATCATATTCGCACCTGAAGCGATGTATGCCACATACACAGACGGCGAAATGTGGATGAAGGCAATGGCTCTTTGTGTACCGGGTGCAACTCTCGAGGGCTTAAATATTAGCGGACCGGAGTTGTTTACCAATATGCCTGCCCAGGAAGATCAGCAGCTAGGCGGAGTTCTGATGAAAATCATTCAAGAAATCGTATTGGCAACTATCTTAGCAAGAGTTTTCTTTGAATGGTATAAAAAAGAGTCAAGGGAAATTGATCCGATTGATGAGAGCCTTGTTCAACAGGACCCTCATCCTGTGGACTAAATTGTTTGAAAAGGGGGGCATGACCCCCTTTTTTTAATAAGAAAAAAGAAAATCTAAACACCATTATGTGTTAAGTCTTACCTTGAGCGTTTTGGCTAGACGTCACATGTCGCTGGTAAGCTTTTTTGAAAGAATGTGCCCCTGAGGCATAGCATATTGTTGGAAGCAAAGGTTACCACGCCGCAAAGCTGTATGAAGCATATTCAGGGATGCTTTATATGATGTGATTACTGTCAGCCGCTTTGCACTTTTCATTATAAATATTATAGACAAGGAAGGGTTTTGAATCATGTCTGTTCCAATACTACCGACAATAAGTACAGTCTTTATTGTCATTAGCGCTGTACTTGTGGCCGTAGGCTGGGGAAAAATAAAAAAAGGCCAAATCGACAGTCATAAAAAAACAATGATTGCTGCCGCTTTTTTTGCGGTTGCCTTCTTTATCATCTACTCAAGCAGAACTGTTTTTATTGGAAATACTTCCTTTGGGGGACCTCAGAGTTTAAAACTTTTTTATACTATTTTTTTAATTTTTCATATTATGTTGTCTACAACAGGAGCTGTTCTGGGCATCATTTCACTTAGGTCAGGGCTAAAAGACAGATTAACTATTCATAAGAAATTGGGTCCTATTACGAGTATTGTCTGGTTTGGTACCGGAATTACTGGTGTATTAGTATACTTACTGCTTTATGTCTTTTATGAAGGAGGGGAAACGACCTCCTTGTTCAAAGCAATTTTGGGTCTTTAAAAAAGCATGCATGGTGAAAATTAGCCATGCATGCTTTTTATATTTTAAAATTCAATTTTATAATGCCGGCTTCTTTTGCTGTCTTAAAAATGATCAAAAGCAGTGGGCCAATAATGATCCCAAGCACCCCAAGGAGCTTCAAGCCCAAATACATGGCTATTAAAGTAGCAAGCGGTGAAAGGCCCATATGCGTGCCCATTACCTTTGGTTCCACTGTGCGTCTGATGACAAGCAGTATAACAGCCAAAATGGCAAGCTTTGTTCCCAAAACCAGATTGCCCGACAACAGGTGATATAAAGACCAAGGTCCAAGAATAATGATTGAACCGATAATTGGAATAAGGTCGATCACCCAAATAACAAGCGACATGATGATGGCAGTTTTTGGTGAAATAAGCAGCAAGCCGATAAGGCACACTGCAAAAATCAGTAAACTCACAAGAAACTGGGCTTTGAAAAAGCCTATGACCACGTGTGAAATCTGACCCATCATAAATTTAACTTTTTCAGATGTTTCTTCTTTCATGTGTCTATATAAACTTTTTTGAATCTTGGGCAGATCAATCATAAATAAAAATAATGCGATTAAATAAACTATAAAACTGACCAGGAAATTGGGTATGTATGAAAGTACAGCACTTATATTTTCGATATTTATATTTTGGCGAATTCCAATTATCATCGAATTCAAAAAGCCATTCACTTCATCGGTAATTGAATGAACTACTTCTTCTGGAAGAGCTTGTGCAGTATTTTTAAAACGTTCCTCGTAATCACTCCATATATCAGAAACATTGTTTACATAATGAGGAAAATCTTCGACTAATTTAACTCCTTGTCCGATTACCTTAGTCGTCAAAAAGAAGATGCCAGTGCCCAGAATTGCCGTAAAGACTGCAAAAACAATCATGACTATGAAATGCCTTTTTAAAGATACTTTGGTTTGCAGAAGCTTAACGATAGGATCTAGCATAAGAGCGGTGATTAATGCAGTAATCAGAGGTACGGAAACTGGCATGATGAAGTAAAGTGCCAATGAAATTAGTACAATGATCAAACCAATAATTAAGTGTTTTCTTTTTATCATACCAAACAATTCACATCCCTTTTATATTGTATGGCATTTTTGAATAGTCAATTATATATAAACAGAAAAGAACACGGTCAGCTTTGTCCGTGTTCTTGCTGATGATTATTGAGCTGCAAAAACCTCTACGTCTTTCTTGATAGCAGCTACAATTTCATTGCATTGCTTAACGAGTGAAGCAGGGTAAACTTCGTCCTCGCCGTATTCTACACCATGAGGATAATAGTGCTTGCCGAGCATTGGGGTCATTAATTGAATCAGCGCCTTGCCGGCCCCTACATCTCCTTCAATTGCATAGCCAGGAATACGCAAGTAATATGTACCTTCTTGAATAACAAATTTATGGTCATATGTCACTCTTTCATAATCCCATTGACCAGCACGCACCATGCGGTGTTTTGACATTACTTCGTCAAGCCGGTTCAATTCAATTTTAAACGATTCTAATCCGATGTTATCAAATTTCATGTTTCTTTCCCTCCTAAGAAATTCAGGCCGCTAATAATACCCCATATTTTATAATAGTCGAAAAAACAGCTAGTTGCAACGAAATCAATCATAAATTGCTGTACACCCGGGTGGCCCTTTTTTGCAAGTATAAAATGAACCTTGGATGGTGATTATATGAAACGAGAATTGTAAAAATCCCTATAGGAGGAACGAAATGACCCATATTAGAGATATTATGACTCAAGACGTAGAAACTTGTTCACTTAAAGATAATGTTTTTGAAGTTGCTGTTAAAATGAAAGAGCTGAATGTCGGGGTCATTCCCATAGTAGAAAATAAACGGCTGATGGGAATCATCACAGACAGGGATCTCGTTCTTCGTTGCATTGCGGAAAAACAGCCTCCATCATCCAAGGTGGAGGACGTCATGAGCGAAAATCTATTTACTGTCACTCCGGATACGACAACGCAGGAAGCAGCAAGATTAATGGCAAAAGAGCAAATTCGTCGATTACCCGTTGTGGACAATGGCATGCTTGTCGGTATTGTTGCTTTAGGTGATTTGGCAGTAAGAGATTTAACGGACAATCAGGCAAAGCATGCACTGTCGGAAATATCAGAGGATGATGGAGAGCAGGCCACTCATTGATGAAATTAAACGAAGTTTATTCTTGATAAGCGCGGACAAACAGCAGTATTTTATTGAATTGCTTGTACTTAGACATCTTGTCGGTCAAAATTAAGTAAACATGCTTGAACAACGAAAAACCCTATAAATCAGGGTTTTTTCGTTGTTCGGCTATATGTTCATACTAAAGGAAATGGTATAATATACTCAAAATAATGAATGAGTACTAGAGAGAAGGGGTAAAACTGCGTACATTATTCCGAATCATAATTTTTACAGCAGCATTACTTGTTGTTAGTTTTTACTTATATACCCCTAAAGAAGTGGGCCCCTTAAAAGACGATACATATTCACTCCCTCCAAAACATGATAATGATAAAACAATCCCTCCTTCCCATATGACAGTAACGGATAAGCAGCCGTCAGAAGGCCTTGCATCCTTGATTGGAAGTCCTGTGAAAGAGCTGGTGGAAGCGTATGGTGAACCTGACAGAAAGGATCCTTCGGCTTATGGTTATGAGTGGTGGATTTACAATGAGAAACTTGATTCGTATATGCAGGCAGGCATTCAAAATGGCAAGGTTGTTACCATATATGCGGTTGGAAGAGAGCTGGACATTTCTCCTTTTAAAACGGATCAGTCCATAGAGGATATCTATCGTTCAACAATACTTGAGACTGAAATTGTAGTGAATGCTCAAGAAGGCACCTATCGGTTCGAATTATCAGAAGAGGATTTAAACATCCGTCCGCTAATACAGCTTGGTGATATATTCGCGCAGCTGTCAATTGATAAGTTCACCGGTTCATTGTTCAGTGTCAGATTCTTGGATAAAAAAACACTAATCAGCCATCGTCCCTATGAGCTTGTTTACCGTGGAGACTTGAATGACCCAAAGGATCCTGATGAAAATGATTGGAGGCCAATAGAAAGAGGTAGTGAAAAGCAAATTTTCGATATTACTAACATCTTTCGCATGAAGTTTGATCTTACTCCGCTGCGTTGGGATGAAGAAGTCGCAGAGGTGGCATACGGGCATAGTAAAGATATGAGTGAAAACGATTATTTTGCGCACGATTCGCCGGTCTTCGGAGATCTTTCAAAACGGTTGAAGCATGGAGATATCCACTTCCAAACAGCTGGTGAAAATATAGCGGCTGAATATATTGATGGACCTGCTGCCGTCGAGGGATGGCTGAATTCTGAAAATCACCGTAAAGCTCTTTTGGAAAAGGACTTTACTCTGATTGGTGTGGGAGTCTATAAGAAACAATATACTCAAAACTTTATTAAGCCGACAGAATTATGAAGTGTTTCAGTTTTGCCATGAACAATCATGATCAATTATCATAATATAAATGGACGGATAAATTGAGGTGATTGAGTGATGGCCGGGAAAAAACTTCATCCATCAGTAGAAAAATTCAAATCATTTATCAAAGAGCATCCAAACCTCATAAAATTAGTAAGGAATAATGAATACACTTGGCAGGAACTATATGAGGATTGGTATTTGCTCGGTGAAGACGATCCCAAATGGACCCAATATAAACAAGGGGATACAATTCAGACTGGTCATCAAAAGGATGATGAAAAGAAGTGGGTCCAACAATTGACCGGATTGGTTAAAAAAATGGATGCCAATCAGATGCAACACCACATAAATAATTTGAGTCAGGCTATTGGAGCAATCCAGGGAGTATTGACCCAATTTCAAGGGAATAGTCAGGAAAGTGTTCCTCCGAAACAAAATGACGCTCCCCGAAATCCATTTTCATTCCGGAAAGATTGATTGAGGAGGAGTTGAAGGCATGAGGGCACAAATTTCACAATATATTTTTTCTAATAATGAACTGAAACGTTTTATTCGGGAACAGCCGCATTGGTACCGGACGTTATCCCGCAAGCCTGAACTTTTGGAGCAGTTTGAAATTGCATCCAGCAATTATTTTGAAAAGACAATCCCTCACCGGGTCCAGAAGTTTTCCCAGGGTGTTCAAATGGCATCAATGATGATGGGAATGCTGCAAGCAATGAAATCATGAAGGAGAACACATTAATATTCTTAATGTGTTCTTATTTTTTAACGGCAACATAAAATTTTTTAACGTCCAGAGTGCTTCCTTTTTTATGTCTAGTTAGAGTGTTCTGTGACTAGCGGACTTCGCACCTAATGTGCACCTGTGCGCAGCATATCCGAGTGAGGAATGCTCACCTCGCGCGAAGAACACTTAAAGAAGTCACATGATTTGATTGAAGTCAACAGCCTTCCCTGTGGTGGCTGAATGCTGCCTCCTCGGCTGAGCAAGGCGTTTTCGAATCAGTCGCGTATATCTCAAATCGAGCGCTTCCGCTTTTCGTATGCATGAACCTCATCCTTTGGAGAAAACTAAAGGATGAGGAGGGATGACTATGAAAAGATTGTTTGCATTTGTCTTAGTAATTATTGTTATTTCCGGATGTGCACAAAGGCTACCGGAACCGGAAGCAGAAAAAGCGAAAGCGATGGAATCAACTGTTGAAAATAAAAAAGAAATAACCGTGCATCACAACGTACATGGAAATACTTTATATATTGAATGTTTTATACCTGGTGTTTCTTTTTCGCATGCCAAAGCCGGCAGCCAATTGGGAAAAGCACTTTTATTTATTGATGGACAACTGTACAATGAATATGAAACTGCGGCTTTTATTGTTAAAGGTATACCGAGTGGATCTCATACTTTTAAAATTGAAATTGTTGACAGAGACAATCAACCGCTCGGAATCAGCAAAGAGTTTACAGCTACTGTTCATTGATAATGTCGCAACACCTATGGAAACATGTTAAAATAAGCAGTGGAGGTGAGCTCCTTTGCTTGCTACACTTGAAAGAATTAAAATCATCGAGAATGCCGAAACGCTTGGCAAAATTATTCGCGAAACAGATATTGCCGAGCGATACAGGTTTTATTATCATAAATTGCGTGAAGATCTAAGTACAAGACAGAAAATTGAAGCATTTGTCAAGATGAAGGAATTGTATGAAGATGTCCAGCGGTTTGGCAGGTATCATCCAGAGTATAAGGAAATTACGAGAAAAACCAGGGAGCTAAAGCGAGAGATGGATTTGGATGACAATGTGGCAAACTTCCGTAAAGCGGAAAATGACCTTCAGTCATTGCTTGACCAGGTAAGTGTAATCGTTGGACAGGCTGTCTCTGCCAATATTAAAGTTGCTGCCGGTAATCCATTTTTTGATACAGGCTCTTCTTGTGGGGGAGGGTGCGGAACTGGTGGCGGCTGCGGCTGTTCCGCATAAAGGAAGTAGAAAAAGGGGAAGTTACATGTTTACAAAAAGACAAGGATTAATCGTATGGCTGTATAATTTAAAGAATACAAAGATGCTCAGGCGTTTTGGGAATGTCCACTTTGTTTCAAAAAGGATGAAGTATGCAGTACTTTATTGCGACCAGAGCGAATTGGAAACATTGTCGGAAAAATTATCGGCCCTTCCATTCGTCAAAAAAGTGGAACCTTCCTATAAGCCGTTTTTAAAGACAGAATTTGAAAATGCCAAGCCGGACAAAGCGAAAGAATACGATTATAGAATAGGTCTTTAAAGAAATGCGTAAGGCGCCTGTCGCTTCGGTGGCAATAGGACTTCCTGTCCGTCGGAGCTAGACATAACGGATCTTCGTTCGAATAGAAAGTTTTGACTAATTCTATACTTTCTTTAAGTTTAACATTGGGCGGCCCGATAACGGGTCGCCTTTTGTTGAAGATAAAGAAGGTAAATAAACCAAAATTATTCTTCAAACAAGGGTACATTATGTATACTCCGACGGACATTTGCTTCCACAGGACGTGGCCCATAAGTTGGCCATGCGCCCATCGGCTCGAGGTCATGTGCTGCCAAGAAGCATATTCAGCGCGGCACTACATATTCGGGGAAGCGCATGGTTCCCTTTTTGCAAAGCTGCATAGAGCCTATTCAGGGATGTTTCACATGCTATTGTTGTGTTGTTGAAAAAATTCCTCATTAAAATTTGTCCTGTGCTTGTCGTCTAAGGTTGCACACCTTGCCTTTTTTCTATAGCAGGGGACTTTCGTTTTTTCATAATCATGGAGGAGATTAATGGATGACCAGAAGAATTTTTCATTTTTCTTTATTAATGGCTGCAGTCATTGGAAGCATATTGTTTATTCAATGGAAAGGATATTCAGTAGAAAAAGATAAAGCTGTAGCTAACCTTGAGCAAACCGTTGTTGTTCGTCATGGCGCTGATGAATTCTCTATTAAACAGGTCATCAATAATCTTCCGGAGGGACAATATCAGATACGGTTCCCGGAAAAAGCGTCTGACACCAATTGTTTATCGGCAGAAAATAAGGCCTGCAAATGGGTAAGTGGAAAGGGAAACAAACTCAAAGGAAATGGTATGCCTGTCACTTTTACATACAAATTAAAAGCGCCAACGAATCCTTCCGAATACTGGCTTGAAAACTGGGGAGCAAATATCGAAGGGGTTTCTTATAGTTTTACACGCGTGCAATTAACAGAGTTGAGTTGGCGCAAAGGTAGCTGGGCAGCGAGCGATGAATTGGCAGGAAAGCAAAAAATGGATGCTATAGATTATTATGTATTTGAAAAAGAAGGCGGCCTGCCTGCGTTGTATTGGAACTCAAAAGATCTTCTACCAAAAGAAATGAATCACCATCTTACTATTTATACAGAGGGAAACCTTCCCTTGAACCAAGCTGTTTTTCAAAAGCTGGTTCCAAATGAAAAAATATCCGTCATTATTTCAAGCATTGCAGAAGAAGTGACCGAAAAAGGTGGACTTTTATTTGTACCGGCCCAAACTGAAGATGCCAATGAGCAACTGGCTAGACTTCTGCTTAAAAAGAAGATTACCTTGAAAAAAGAGGAAGAGTGGTATATTGATTTAATTGCATCATTGATGACCGGTAAGGTTGTTGACAATAAAAAGGTGGAAAAAATGCGGAAGACAATCACATCGATTTTGACGGAAGATCAGTTGGAACGGTGGCTGGAAAGCATCTTATCTGTTGAAACGGGATTATCCAGTTCCAAAATGGATGAACTGTTGGAAAGTACCGCTAATATAAAAACAGACTTCTTTCAAAAAAATGCAGAAGTAAGCCAGCCATATCAACCCTTTTATTTCATGGATACTCGTGAATTATATGTAAACGGACATAAAGCTGGTGACATGAAAATATTGATTCAAAATGACCGGACATACATCTCATTTATTCCTTTGATTAAAAGACTCGGCTTTCATATTGAAAGCTCATCAAAAAAAGGGGAAATCGTTATTAATAAGAGAGGAGACAGATATAATTTCTTTTTTTCAAAGAAAATATTCGATTTGAATGGAGAACAGTTAGGGTTTCGCAAAAATCCCTTTTTCGTGGATCAAAAAGAAGTATATATAGATACAGCTGCGCTTTCGACATTATTTGGCGTGAACATGGTGGAAAATACAAATGAAATTAATATAAAATAAAAAACCCTGCAAAAAAATGCAGGGTCCTTCTATTTTCCGCAAAAACGGATAGAAGGCAAAGGGAGAGGAGAAACCGGAGGAAGAACTTATGGGGAAGCGTAAGTCTTCTCCGCGGTTGGCAACAACATCTGCTGCGATGTTGTTATCCATATTATCACCTTAAAAAGAACTTTTATACATCTGTTGTGCAATAGACTCAATTGATTCACATTATAGAATGTCGTATGTTTTTGTGATAGTATAAAGAACGATAACTAATGATCGAATGGTGACGAATATGAGGATAATATCAGGCAGTTGTAAAGGTAGGAAATTAAAAGCGGTCCCTGGAAAATCAACAAGACCTACAACAGATAAAATGAAAGAGACGATTTTTAATTGGATCGGCCCTTATTTTTCAGGGGGCTCCTGCCTGGATTTATATGCGGGCAGCGGCGGTGTCGGTCTGGAGGCACTTAGCAGGGGCATGGACTTTGTGATTTTCGTAGATAATAATAAAAACGCGATACAAACAATCAAAGCAAATGTTTCCTTGTGTGGAATGGAGGATAAATGTGAAATTTATAATAATGATTCAGAGCGTGCTCTGAAGGCAGTTATTAAGAGGCATCTACAATTCGATTTGATCTTTTTAGATCCTCCATACAAAAGGCAAAAGCTAAAAGCATTGATTGAGATGATAGCAGAAAAGTCCCTGGTTACAGAATCCGGTTGCATTATTTGCGAGCACGATCCAGAAGTGGCGCTTCCTGAAACAATCGGAGATTTAATAAGGGTAAAAAGCGCCAACTATGGCTTGAGCAGTTTATCGATGTTTATTAATGAGGAAAAAGAGGAGGAGCGCTGATGACGAGCATCGCAGTATGCCCGGGCAGTTTTGATCCAATAACAAACGGACACTTGGACATCATACGGCGAGGAGCCAAGGTTTTTGATGAAGTGTACGTTGTCGTTTTAAGCAATTCGGCCAAGAAGCCGTTATTTTCAACAGAAGAGAGAACTGAGCTAATTCGAACAGTGACCAAGGACATTAAAAATGTCAAAGTGGATTCGTTCAACGGTCTTCTTGTCGATTATGCGAACGGTATACACGCTAATGCAATTATCAGAGGATTGAGAGCGGTCTCAGACTTTGAATATGAAATGCAGATCACTTCCATGAACAGGGTCCTAAATGAAAATATTGAAACGTTTTTTATCATGACTAATAATCAATATTCATTTTTAAGCTCAAGCATTGTGAAAGAAGTAGCTAAATACAATGCAGATATATCTGAGCTCGTTCCCTGGGAAGTGGAAAAAGCATTAAAAGAAAAGTTCAAATAATAATAGGTTAGTTTTTGGCCCCCATTGTTTGTACATAGACCGCAATACATACCAACAACATGAAAATCGTGAAAAGCGGACCGTATTGCTTCAGCCAAAGGAGCATATTTTCCCACCAAATATCATGTTTTTGCAAGAATGCCGGAACAGACATAGAATGGCTACTCAAAAGCCTTTGTTCAAAAGGTTTCCAAAAAAGAAATGTAAAAAATCCCGATAAAAAGCCGTGAAGAATTCGGGCGTTAAAGAAAGGCCGGAAACGGATATCAGTCTGGGCAAGTATGCTGGCCACCTGTGCCTGTACACTGAAGCCGCTGAAGCCAAGAATGAAACTCGCCATGATTACTTGCTGCATCAAAGTTGCTTCGGGTGCCTGGCTGGTCATCTGGCTGCCGAGAGTGATCTCAAAGATACCGGCAATTGCCGGCATGCTTAATGTAGCAGGAAGCTGGAAAATACTAAGGACACCTTCTATCAGTCTGGCTAGAAAAGCAGTAATATGCATATGAAACAATAGTTTGTTGATTACGGAAAACAATATGATGAAACCGCCGATCATAAGCAGTGTGTTGATGGATGAAATGACTGCATCCCCCACCAGCTTTCCGATCGGCTTTTTGTTTTTCAATCTGGTTTGATGCAATGCTGAAAGGGCCTCAGCAAAGAGCGGTCGCTTATTCGCCTTTTTCTCTTTGCTTGACGGTTTTTGACCGAAGTTTCTCATTATGATACCCACCGAAAAATTTCCGAGATAATGAGTCAAGGCTAAAAGGAAACCCAGTTTAGGGTTATGAAAAAAACCTACCGAAACAGCCCCGAATATAAAAAGAGGGCTGGAGCAGTTTGTAAATGATACAAGCCTCTCGGCTTCGTCTCGGGTCAAATGTCCCTCCTGGCGGAGTCGTGCGGTAATTTTTGCCCCTGCTGGAAAACCGGAGGCCATTCCCATAGCCCAGGCAAATCCCCCTACTCCCGGAACTCTGAACAATGGTCTCATCAACGGTTCCAACAGCACTCCCATAAACTTTACAACTCCAAAGCCAATAAGCAATTCGGAAAGTACAAAGAATGGAAAAAGGGATGGAAAGACAATTTCCCACCACATGTTCAGGCCTCGTACTGACGCTTCAAAAGATTTTTCCGGAAGAAGGACCATGGAAGCAGCCATTAATGTGACCATTGAGGCAAGTAAAATGGTTTTTATTTTTGAAAAATTCAAATTCAGACCTCCTTGTCCCAGGGACCCTACATAACCAATATACTCATAGTGAACTCTTTTAGACCATAAAATGGGTCAAGGGGGGCGGTGAATGTGACGAGACCGAAAGTCGGCCTTGCACTCGGATCAGGGGGAGCAAGAGGCTTTGCCCATTTAGGAGTATTAAAAGCCCTTACGGACCATTCCATTCCCGTTGATATGATTGCGGGCAGTAGTATGGGAGCGCTTGTTGGCTGTTTTTATGCTTTTGGTCATGATATTGACCAGTTGATCAAATTATCAACGGCTTTTAAAAGACAATATTATATAGATTTCACTGTGCCGAAAATGGGCTTTATTGCAGGCAATCGTGTGAAGAATCTAATCCGCCTCTTTATGCAGGGAAAGCAACTTGAGCATTTGAACATTCCAGTTGCGGTCATTGCGACTGATTTGCAGACAGGTGAAAAAGTCGTATTTAAAAAAGGGCCTATTCCCGAAATCGTGAGGGCAAGCATATCTATCCCGGGAGTCTTCGTACCGGAAAGAATAAATGGAAGGCTGATGGTTGACGGTGGAGTTGCGGACCGTGTTCCAGTATCAACAGTAAAAGAAATGGGTGCGAACATTGTCATCGGTGTCGATGTTTCAAGGGTGAATCGCGGTGCAGAGATACTAACTATATATGATGTGATCATGCAAAGCATTGATATATTGCAAATGGAAATAATCACAGCGCGGGAAGTGGAGTCAGATATTATGGTACTTCCACCTGTGGAGCATTTAAGCGCAAAGGCTTTTAAAAATATCGGAGAAATCATTAAAATAGGGGAGGAAGCCACCTTATTAAAACTTCCATCGATACAGTCGGCGATTAAAAGGTGGCAAAAAGAAAATTCTTGATCAGTCGGCCATGATGGGCGGCTGGGCGTATTCCATGGAGAATAGATCGCTTCTTGCCGGCTCCTTCATTACTTGTGAGTATACAAGAGCCGCTCGGCGGTCAAGGGTAAACAAAGCCTCAGGGAAAGCTGATACAGTTGATACTAGGGGCAAAGGCAGATCCTTTTTCACCTTATTCAAGTACTCCCTGCCTTTAGCGGACATTCCAAGCAGACGAATATATCCTGGTGTTTCTCCAGCTGAATTCATATCGGTTCTTGTTGTATTTGTTAAAGCATGAACACAAATTCTTTGAAGTCTGGTCCATGTATAGCGCTTTGTTTTGACATTTTCCATGAAGGATTGGAAACTGCCTGAAGATTCCGCAGCTCTTTGAAGACGGTAGGGCAATCCTTCCTCGATGTCGTACATCTGGTTTAATTCATCGTTATTCATAGTAAGAAGCCGGTATTGCAAATACGGCCAATAGTCCTCCCAGTCATGGAAATGCTTATATGTACGATAATATGCTTCCATTTCATTATAGGTAGCCTCAGGGATATAGGGACGGATGCGGTGGAGATTCCCCTCCTGTTTAATTAGTTTCCGAATCGAGGTTGCACTTGCAATTTTATCATCATGGATCGTTTGATCGTCATGCTCCGCTGTATTACGCTTTACTGTAAAAAATTCAACATTGGATTTTAATTTTTTTGCGGCAGCTATGTAATGATATCCCAAAATATTATTTGGCCTTGATAAATCCACTGTATCTTTATTTTTTTCAAGGTCCGAGTAGGCGAGAGCCAAAGCTTTCGGATAACTGACACCTTGTTTTATATAAAACCTGATTCTGCTATTGTATGTTTCCTCCTGATCCTTCAGTAGATCAACAGTATGTAAAAAGGGGTGGATGTTTCCTAATTCACTTCCGAAGCAGATAGAACTGCATTTTAATGCATCTAGTAAATAAACTGATCCCAGAGCGAAAATCTCCGCTTTTTGCACGGCAAAAGCATAGGGGATTTCTACAACCAGATCTGCCCCTGATAACAGTGCCATTTTAGTTCTTGTCCACTTTGGAACGATGGCTGGCTCGCCTCGTTGCAAAAAGTTCCCACTCATTGCAACAATGGCAACGTCGCTGCCAGAAATCTCTTTTGATTGTTTTAAATGATATAGATGCCCGTTATGAAATGGGTTATATTCAGCTACGATTCCAACACTTCTCATTCAATCGTCTCCCTGCCTGTACTTCTTCTTTTATCATACTTGATTTTTTGAAAAGATTAAAATATAAGAGGAGTTGACTCCTCTTATATGATTATTCGGTATCTCTGTGTCCGTGATGTCCATGATGGTGACCGTGGTGATGTCCGTGATATCCATGATATCCGTGATGGTGTCCGTGATGCCCATACCCAGGATAACCGCCATAACCTGGATATCCTCCGTATCCAGGATACCCGACACTAATCGGGAATCCTCCGCCATATCCCGGATAACCGCCGTGAAACGGATAGCCAGGGTACTGTCTCTCTTCTTTTTTCACAAAATCCACCTCCCATAAAACTCATTTCCAAATAGTCTATGTTTATCCGCTGAAAATTGTATAAGCTCATACCTAACTTAAATAAAGTAAGGGAACAAACAGTGTTCAATTGTCCTATAAAAGGGTAAAGTAGTTAATGAATCAATCCTTTTAAAAATCTTCGGGTGTAAAGAAGATTATATTGACAAACAGAAAGAGCAAAGCTATAATTACTTTTGTTGCCTAGAGGTGATGATAAATGAAATGGACTGTTGCCGAATTACATAAATATCAGTACGAGGCAATGACGTTCGACAAGACAATTGATCTTGCTGAAGAGCTGAAAAAAGCTGATCCGGAGATAAGAGGGGTTTCTCCCATCCGGGTACAGGGAAGAGCGGATGTTGATTCACATAAGGTGGCCTTCCATCTTCATATTTCGGGTACTTTCACTTTACCTTGTTCCAGAACTTTGGAAGATGTGGAATACCCATTCGATATTCATTCTATTGAAACCTT
This sequence comes from Siminovitchia acidinfaciens, assembly GCF_003605385.1. GTDB lineage: Bacteria > Bacillota > Bacilli > Bacillales > Bacillaceae_C > Siminovitchia > Siminovitchia acidinfaciens. The sequence goes on from NZ_QYTV02000003.1 coordinate 361,326, forward strand.
TTTATTAAAGCCGCTCGATTATGAGGTTGACGAGGATGAAGAGATTCATGAGATAGTAGGCGGCGTCATTGATTTGGAGCCTGTCGCTTATGAACTGGTTCTTCTTGAAGTTCCCATTCAGGTTTTTTCACCAGAGGCGAAGGAAAGTTCATCATTGCCATCCGGAAAAGATTGGGAAGTTTTGACAGAAGAACAGCTTTTAGAGGCGAGAGAGCGTGAAAAACAAAAAGTTGACCCGCGTCTTGCTGGTCTGGCAAAATTGCTTCAAAAAGATGAAGATGAAAATCAAAAATAAGATAATAACTTTAAGGAGGTGGGAAGAATGGCAGTACCTAAAAGAAGAACATCCAAGACGGCTAAAAGACAGCGTCGTACTCACTTCAAATTACGTGTACCTGGAATGGTAGAGTGCCCAAATTGCGGTGAAGCGAAACTTGCCCATCGTGTTTGCAAAGAGTGCGGAACATACAAAGGAAAATCAGTTGTAAATGACTAATGAAAAAGACGTGAAGAGATTACATCCTTCACGTTTTTTTTGTTTGTGTAGCGTATTATAACATTCCAATGCCTATGGATAATGTTGTAAGCGGATTACTTCTATGTACAGCTGCGACGGAAAGGATGTACTAGTGCAAGCGAAGCGACAGGATGTCACGTTTTGAGCCTGCTGAGTGCCATCGGCTCGAGGTCATAAGCCAATTGCTTCTGAAGGCATAGAACGCCTTCAGAAGCGCTTGTCTTATGCTTGTCGCCGATAAGCAGGCACTCTCGCACTTCCTTATCCTTTATCTCGTAAGAGGCACTATTGTCTAGCTCCAACGCCTAGCCCCTCGATGTCATAAGCCTGTAAGAAAGCTAATTTAGGAAGAATGTGCTCCTGTGCCATGGATAATTGGAGGAAGTCTTGTTCAGCCTGTCGCAAAGCTGCACGAAGTCAATACAAAGAAGTTTCACAGGATGTCATTGAAGTAAGTAGCTTCCCTGTGGTGCTGAAGTACTGCCTCCTTGGGAATTGTCTTATACTTGTCGGGGGTTGACCAAGGCGTTTCGGCATTTTAGCTCAGTCTGTACAACGATGAACAGGCGCTTTTATAAAGTTGTTTTCCTGCTCCTTCCGTGGTATGTATGTGTTTACAGATTAGAAGAAAAGCGGGGGATAATTGTGAAGGAATTTTCTTTTACAAAAAATGCTGATGGACTGCTTGTTTGGAAAATCAACAGGCCAGAAAAAAGGAATGCTATTAATTACCAAGTGATGGATGGACTTGAGCAGATGCTTGATGAGGCGGAAACAAACCCTTCCATAAAAGCAATTGCGATAACAGGAGAAGGCGAGCGTTCATTCTGTTCGGGTGGGGATGTTGCCGAGTTCCACCAGTTAAAAACAGACCAACAGGCATTTACTATGCTGTCCAGAATGGGTGGTTTGCTTTATCGTCTGGCAGTGGTTCCTAAGCCGACAGTGGCTGTTATAAACGGTGCAGCGCTGGGCGGAGGCTGCGAACTGGCTGCCGCCTGTGACATGAGAATAGCAAAGTCCGACGCTAGTCTAGGGTTTATTCAAGGGAATCTGGCTATAACTACGGGATGGGGAGGAGCCAGTCTACTATTTGAAAGGGTGAGCATGTCTTCCGCATTACAACTGTTGACGGGAGCAAGGGTGTTATCCGCACAGGAAATGGCTGAATTCGGTTTCGTCGATAAATTGTTTGAAGGATCAGCCCAGGATGCCATGAATAAATTTCTAGAAAATACTCTCTCAATAGAGACAGATGTTTTGAGGGATTATAAAAAGGCAATGATTGGCAAGCTTCTTGCCAGCAATCTTAAGGAACGAATGGAAAAAGAAATTAGGCGCTGCGCCTCACTCTGGTCGAAGGATGAACATCACGAGGCGGTATTGCGCTTCTTGAAAAGATAAAGATCATTTGCTCAGTAGTCTATCTTTTCTATTACGTGCATATGTATGTGATAAAAAGTCGGGGGTGATTCGATTGGCAACCGGAAGACAGGATGCATGGACTTCTGAAGAAGATAGATTACTTGCGGATTTGGTCCTTTCACATATACGGGAAGGAAGTACACAATTAAAGGCATTCAAAGAGGCAGGGGCAAAGTTAGCCAGGACAGCTGCTGCCTGTGGTTTCCGCTGGAATTCCTATGTGCGGAAGGCATATCAAAATGAAATCATACTGGCCAAAAAAGATAGGAAAAACACTCAAGGAAATAGTTCGTCTTTGACTCCTCCCACTGAAAGCGCAGCCATGCAGGATAGAGAGGATGCCCATTTGTCCATTCGGGATGTGATCAGCTATTTAAATGGATTGCAAGAAGATCAAGAGGCAAATATTCAGTCATACAGTATGTTAAAAGAGGAAAATCGGATGTTAAGGCAAAAAGTTGAGGAGTTTAATCGGAAGTTAGAGGAGATGCAAAAGGAATATGGGCTGCTGAAGGCGGAGTATTCCACATTGCTGACTATTATGGACAAGGCAAGAAAAATGGCTGCAAATGAATCGGGATATGAAGTCACTGATGCATAGAAAAGCGAAGGCGCCTGTTCATCGACGGGGTTGGATTGAAATGAAGCTTCACTAAATGAAAACCGGGCCGGTTATTGGTACCGGCCCGGAATCTGTCAATAGATTGGTGGTTCTGATGTATCCGAAGGGACTTTCCGGGCAAATGCCATAATTCCCGCTATCAAATAAAGGATAGCTGGAACAAATCCCAGTCCCACAGAAATAAGTCCTGTCAGAACAGCTCCAATGATGAAGACCCATCCAGCTAATTTAGGTTTTTTATTCCCCTTTATGCAGATTACACCAACCAAACCAAGGATGAATCCTATAATGGAAGCGACAACTACAGCCCATCCAAAACTTCCCAAGCCTTCCATCACCAAAGCCATCTCATCAGGATTGATCTCCATGGCTGGATCGGAGGCAAATTCCTCTTCAAAAAACAGCTTAAAGTCATCAGAATTGTTGGCCCAAATAAAAACCATACCGACCAACGACATCATAGCACTTGAAATAATGCCAATGATTCCAAGAACTAGTTCCCCTGTACGCTTCAAATAAAAACCTCCCAAGCTGTAAAAGTATATTAGTGTGTACGAAGCGGGAGCATATTTAGTTTCAATTATTCATTATTATTTTTTTGTTCTGTAACTCCGGCAGGATACCAGACAAGCGGATTTTCGCCAAGGTCTCTGTCAACATCATATTTGACGTTTTGGAATCCCATCTTTTCAAAGAATGGGCGAGAATTTAATCTTGGGTTTGTTTTGATTGGCATATTAAAGCTTTTTGCATAGTTAACAAGTTTCTCTCCGTATCTCTTGCCTTGGAACTCCGGCAATACTTCCAATTTCCATAATTCAAGATAATCCTGCGGCGGATTAAAATATTGATCAAATCTGGCTTCTCTTTTATATAGGCTCATTCGGGCTGCTAATTTATCCCCGAAGTATATGCCGTAAAATGGCGAGTCCAAATCATCCTCCACAATATTATCCTGTAAATCCTCCAGCATGGATAATTCCTGTGCTCCGTATTCCTTGAACTTTTTAAACTCCTCCAACGTTTTATAGTTGATTCTTAATTTTTTTACTTCCTCCGGCATGCTTTCATCCCCTTTGTCTATGTATAATTTGAATTTAATATCTAATTTAATTTAATTATATAACAAAGCCTGAAAAATTTCAGATATAATGAAAAAAGAGGAAGCGATTACATCACTCATGAACCTTAACTATTTGATGTGTCTTTTAGATTCGATCTGAAAATATGGAGAGACGGAGGAATGGAAATGAAAGAAATACAGGCGACCATGGCAGGGACAGTTTGGAAAATTGAAGTCAGTATCGGAGAAGAAGTTTCGCCGGGTCAAACCGTGTTGATACTAGAATCGATGAAAATGGAAATCCCAATCGAAAGTCCGGAAGCCGGGAAAATAACAAAAGTGAACGTCTCTTCTGGAGATTTTGTTAATGAAGGAGATATCCTTTTTATACTGTCTAGCTAAAGAGCATACAGGCCACAAGCAGCAAAATAGGACTTGTGGTAACGCGACTGACTTTATTAGAGGAAGTTTTGAATCATTCCAAAGCTGCATGAAGCATACTTGGAGAGACTTAAAATAATGTGATGAATTTCAAGTCATTGCTGAAGACTTGACACCTCGAATATCAGCTTGTTTACCAAGTTGATCCGGTCGCATGCGCTTTTATTAGGAAGATAAGAAACCGTTAAATCTGGCTAATTTTTTCATGAAAATTTATGTTTTTGTCTAGCTCCGTGGACAGGAAGCGACGGGATGACGCGGTCTAGAGACAGTCAGGCGCTATCGGCTCGAGGTCACAAGACGCAGTGAAGCTTATTTAGGATGAATGTCTCCTGCAGTACAGCATATTCGAAAAAGCTATGATTACTTCGTCGTAAAGCCGCATGAAACAAATTCAGAGATGTTTTTCACAATGTGATTGAAATCAGATGCTTTGCTGTGGTGGTTGAGGAACTGCCTTATTAAAATTCGCCTTGTGCTTGTCGCCTAACATGCGCGCTTTGCGCTTTTCTTAGAAAAATAGATGATCAAGGAGAGATAAATCTATGGCTGGGAATACAGACAGGGATATTTTGCAAGAGAATAAGAAAATGGTCCGGGCAGGAGGCAGCCAAAAATACCATGAAAGATTAAATCAGCAAAATAAAATGTTTGTAAGAGATCGGCTGTCAATCCTTTTTGATGAAGGACTTTACGAAGAAGATGGGCTGTTTGCGAACTTTCAAGCGGGTGATTTACCGGCAGACGGTGTAGTGACTGCACTTGGAAAGGTGAATGGTCGAACTGTTTGCGTGATAGCCAATGACTCAACTGTGAAAGCAGGTTCGTGGGGCGCTAAAACCGTTGAAAAAATAATCCGGATGCAAGAAACAGCAGAAAAATTAAAAGTTCCCTTACTATATTTGGTTGATTCAGCCGGAGCAAGAATAACAGATCAATTGGAAATGTTTCCCAATCGAAGGGGAGCCGGCAGGATTTTTCATAATCAGGTGAAGCTTTCGGGCATGGTTCCACAAATTTGTATCTTGTTTGGTCCTTCGGCCGCAGGGGGAGCATACATTCCAGCGTTTTGTGACATTGTTATCATGGTCGACAAGAATGCATCCATGTACTTGGGGTCACCGAGAATGGCTGAAAAAGTAATTGGGGAAAAAGTGACCCTTGAGGAAATGGGTGGAGCGAGGATGCACTGCTCTGTCAGCGGTTGCGGTGATTTGTTGGCGTTGTCAGAAGAAGAAGCGATAGAAACTGCTAAAAATTACTTAACATATTTTCCGCAGAATTATACGGAAAAGCCAAGGAAATTCGAAACAAAAGAACCTAGTCAGGGAAGGGCTCTTGAAGAAATCATTCCTGAAAACCAAAACGCCCCGTTTGATATGTACGAAGCAATAGACGCTATTATCGATAAGGACAGCTTCTTTGAAATAAAAAAGCTCTTTGCCCCCGAACTGATTACCGGATTTGCAAGGATTGGAGGAGCAACAGTTGGGATCCTTGCAAATCAGCCCAAAGTTAAAGGCGGGGTCCTATTTGTAGATTCGGCGGATAAAGGAGCAAAATTTATCCAGTTATGTGATGCGTACCATATACCGCTATTGTTCCTTGCTGACGTTCCTGGCTTCATGATCGGAACAAAAGTGGAAAGGGCAGGGATTATCAGACATGGAGCAAAATTCATTGCTGCAATGAGTTCTGCCACGGTTCCTAAGATCTCCGTTATTGTGCGTAAAGCATATGGTGCTGGGCTTTATGCCATGGCTGGACCGGCCTTTGAACCGGATGTATGCATCGCCTTGCCAACGGCGCAAATTGCCGTAATGGGACCGGAAGCAGCGGTCAATGCTGTATACTCGAATAAAATAGAAGCAATTGAAGATCCCGGGGAGCGGCTTGCTTTCGTTAAGGAAAAGCAAGAAGAGTACAAGGAGCATATTGATATATATAAGCTTGCGTCAGAAATGATTGTTGATGAAATAACAGAGCCTGATGATTTGCGAAGAGTATTGATTGACCGTTTCAAATTATATGAAACCAAAGATGTTGTATTCAGTACGCGAAAGCATCCGGTTTACCCGGTGTAGGGAAAGGCGGAAGCGCCTGTCCATCGACGTACAGACTGGAGTGACTCCGACGAGATAAAGGAAACACGGCGACGAAGGAGCCGATGTTGACTTATCGTAGGAGGAGGCGCGAAGTCTGCTAGTCGATAGGCGCTGTAGCTAGACACTAGAAAAGCGGAGGGCGACGCTTAACGACGTACAGGCTGGACGACTCCTGACGAGATAAAGGAAACACACGCAGCAAAGCGGAGGCGCATGTCCGGCGGCTCACAGCACTTCCGAAATGCGAAAAACGGCTTCAAATCAGAACTAAAAAGTTCCTCTTTTTTTTAGAAAGAGGAACTTTTTAATGTAAAGGAATAGGCTGGGAAACATACATTTGCTACAATGAAATAAAAAGAATAGTTTAATTACATAGTAGGGTGATCAGATGCGAGTAGGAATAATCGGCGGCGGCTCCTTAGGATTGCTTTTTGGTGCATATCTTGGGAAAAGCCACGAAATTACAATATTTACAAGACGTGAAGAACAAGCGCAGGAATTGAACGAAAAAGGAATTAGACTCCAATTTCAGGGGCCGGAAGATAGAGTGATAAAAGTTAAAGCAGAGCCTATAGGCAACGGAATGTCTGACCTGGATATTATCTTCATTGCTGTAAAACAATATGATCTTCCGAATTTAAAGCCTTTCTTACTGACGATTCCAGCGAATATTCCACTATGTTTCATCCAAAATGGGATGGGGCATCTTGAAATGTTAAATTCACTCCCGCACGCATCGATTTTCACTGCCACTGTGGAACACGGTGCCAAGAGGGGCAATGACTGGACTGTTTCGCATAATGGAATAGGTCGGACAAATGTGGCTGTATATAAAGGAAGCTTACATTTGGAGGATGAATTTCCGCAAGCATTGGACCCGGCCTTCCCAATTTGTTTCCATAAGGATTATCAGAGCATTTTAATGAATAAGCTGATTGCTAACGCGTTGATCAATCCACTGACGGTAATTTTTTGTGTAAAAAATGGCCGCCTTGTTGAAAATCCGTATTATTACGAGATTTTGAAATTAATGTTTGAAGAAATTTACACTGTTTTCCCATTAGACGATAAAGAGTCAATTTTTAACAGCATCGTTGGTATTTGTGAAAATACTAAAAACAATACTTCGTCAATGTTAAAAGATATCCAGGATGGCAGAAAAACTGAAATAGATGCCATATTGGGTTACATCTTGAAAGTTGCAGAAAGAAAAGGGAGAAAGCTTACTACGGTTCAGATGGTATATGTCATGGTCAAAGGAATTGAACAGGAAAGGAGATGAGCTAATCAAGGTGGGAACTCTTTTTTCATCGGCGGCGGCTGTATTCATAACACTGCCGATTCTTTTCTATATATTGATATTTACTCTCGTCAAACAATTAACAAGGAATCATCGAAAAGCGCTTAATGCTGCCATATACATGACTACATTCGTATTGATCGCCTCGGTGCATTTTTTAATCATGACCATATGGGAAAGCTCCTATCTATTTATTATTATTTTATTTATGCTTGTAACGGCAGTTTTTTTTACCTTTTTGCACTGGAAAACAAGGGAGGAGATCATATACAGGAAAGTATTTGCAGGTTATCTAAGGCTAAACTTTCTTATGTTCTCTTTCTTTTATATCGGGTTGCTTTTATTTGGCATCATAGCAAGAGCAAAAAACTTGATCTTTAGTGTCTAGCATGGCGCCTCTAAGCAGGAAAATGTCTTTTCCTTATATAGTTTGCTATACTTCTTTTGATTGACACAGTAAGAGAAAGGAAGTACATAGATGGAATTGGAAAACGCTGCCGCATTGGCAACAAACCGCTTCGCTTCACTTTACGTTGAAGATATGGAATCCGTAAAAGATTTCTTTCAATATAATATAAAAAATGAATCAGTTTTCCGGCAGCGATACGAAGATTTAATGAAGCGCGATTTTAACCGGGATGGCGTTGCTGAGTGCATCGAAAATTATATGGGCAATCTCCCGCAATCAGACGCTGTTAAATTCTCTATAGAGAAATTTCGCAATCCGCATTCGGCTGTGGTAATCGGAGGTCAGCAAGCGGGATTGTTGACAGGGCCTTTATATACAATACATAAAATCATTTCAATAATAAAATTGGCTGAGCAGCAGGAAAAGGAATTGGGCCGGCCCATCGTACCTGTTTTTTGGATTGCAGGCGAAGACCACGATTATTTAGAGATCAATCATATATTTGCCCCGCAGAACGAGCACATAAAAAAGAAGAGTTATAATGAAGCTTTTGTGGGGAAAATGATGGCTTCACATCTTGTGTTCAATAAAGAGAAGATGTTTGCATGGGTACACGAAATCTTTTCATGTTTTGGTGACCGTTCACATACGAAAGAAATGCTTACTGTCGTTGATGAAGCAATCTCAAAGACAAGCACTTTCACTGAATTTTTTTCATATTTGATCATGTATTTCTTCAAAGATTATGGCTTGCTTCTCATTGATTCGGCAGATCCGAAGCTTCGCCAGCTTGAAAAGCCTTTTTTCTCCAGACTTATCAATGACAGGCAAATCATAACTGAATCCGTGCTTGCCCAGCAGGAAAAGAAACAAAGCATGGGCTTCTCCAATGCAATTGAAATGGATGAGTATGCGGCAAATGTTTTTTATTATCATGGTAACGAGCGAGAACTGCTGGAGTTTGATCCTATAGAAAAAGTATTTGTCAGCAAAACAAATGAATTGCGTGTTACCGACGAGGAGCTCGGCGACTTACTTGAATTAAATCCTGATCGTTTTAGCAATAATGTTGTCACAAGACCTCTTATGCAAGAATGGCTGTTTCCCACCTTGGCATTTATTGCCGGTCCAGGAGAAATCGCATACTGGGGAGAACTGCTGCCCGCATTTCAGGCTATGGAAACCCAAATGCCGCCTATTGTACCAAGGCTGAATATCACATTTCTTGATAAAACGACAGAACGTTACATGGATGACTTGAACTTGTCTATTAATTCCGTATTGGAAAGAGGAACGACTGAAGAAAGAAACCGATTTTTGGCCTCTATTAAAAATAAGAGATTCGAGTCAGTTCTACTAGAAACGAAAAACGAATTGGTCAGCCGGTATGACAAAATCATTGAGAATCTAGAAGAAATCGACCGAGGGCATGTTCGGCTTGCGGAGACAAATTTGAAAAAACAAATCAAGCAGTTGGAATTCTTGCAAAAAAGAGTGGAAGACAGCATAACTAAAAAACATGAGGCTACTTTGCAAAAATTTCAACACATCGAACAGATCATTAAACCTGATGGGCAGCCCCAGGAAAGAATATGGAACACATTTTATTATCTGAATGAATACGGGCAGAATTTTATCGATGAACTGTTGAACTTGCAGTATGAATTTGACGGTAGACATAAAATTATAAGGGTATAAATGGAAATGAGCCGCTTCTTAGGGAGCAGGCTTTTTTTTTATCGAAAATAAAGGATAAAAAGCTTGGGAAATAACATAAAAAAGAGTGGTGGCAAGTGGGGGATTGTGGTACAGTAATTATAGAAAGTGGGGGCAAAGGTCATGTTTATGGGTGAATACCAGCATAACATTGATACAAAAGGCCGTTTGATCGTGCCTGCCAAATATAGAGAACACCTCGGGGAATCATTTGTTATCACCCGTGGATTGGATCAATGTTTATTTGGTTACCCATTGGATGAATGGAAACAAATTGAGGAAAAGTTAAAAGCCCTCCCACTGACTAAGAAAGATGCACGTGCCTTTACCCGGTTTTTTTTCTCGGGTGCCGTGGAATGTGAATTGGACAAGCAAGGCAGGGTCAACTTGCCTGCGTCGCTTCTTGGCTATGCAAAACTGGAAAAAGAATGTGTCATATTAGGTGTATCCAGTCGTTTTGAGATTTGGAGCAAGGATTTATGGGAAGACTATTTCTCAGCATCTGAAGAATCTTTTGCTGAAATTGCCGAGAATATGATCGACTTTGATATTTGAACAACGCTCCGACTTTCGTTTAATGATTTGGATGGTGAAGTGAAAAAATGTTTTCCCACACGACGGTTTTATTAAAAGAGACAGTTGATGGATTAGATATTAAGCCAAACGGTACATATGTCGATTGCACCTTGGGTGGAGCAGGCCACAGTGCGTACTTGTTGTCACAATTAACGAGTGGCGGAAGGCTGATTGCCTTTGACCAGGATGAGACTGCCATTCATAATGCTGAAAAAAAGCTGGCAGATTACAAAGAGCAATTGATATTAGTAAAAAGCAACTTTAAATATTTGGCTGATGAATTGGATAAGTTGGGTATTGCTCAGGTTGACGGGATTCTTTACGACCTTGGAGTATCATCTCCGCAGTTGGATACTCCTGAACGGGGGTTCAGCTACCATCATGATGCCCCCTTGGATATGAGAATGGATTTGGATGGCGAGATTTCTGCTTATGACGTGGTGAATGAATGGGCTTATGAGGATTTGGTAAGGATTTTCTTTCGGTACGGGGAAGAAAAGTTTTCTAAGCAAGTAGCAAGGAATATCGAGTCGACCAGGAAAAATAAGCCAATAGAGACGACAAATGAGCTTGTGGATCTTATCAAGCAAAGTATTCCGGCACCTGCAAGAAGAAAAGGGGGCCATCCAGCCAAGCGGATTTTTCAAGCCATACGAATAGCAGTCAATGATGAATTGAAAGCTTTTGAAGATTCATTGAAGCAGGCCATCGGCCTATTGAATCCAGGAGGAAGAATCAGTGTCATTACATTCCATTCTCTGGAAGACCGTATTTGTAAGCATGTTTTTAAAGATGCGAGTGAAGGTCCGGACCTTCCTCCGGGTTTACCAATAATTCCGGAAGAATACAAGCCTGTTCTCAAATTGGTCAATAGAAAACCGATTATTCCATCGGAAGCTGAATTGGAATCCAATAACCGCTCAAGGTCGGCGAAATTACGAATAGCAGAAAAACTATAGAGAATAGAAAAAATTTAGTAGGAATGGGGGAGAGACAATGAGTAATTTGGCTCGCCAACTTCAGCAGAACAATAGTGTTCAGCAGCAGGAAGTTCAAATAACTAAAGTTCAGCGACATGCTAAAGTAAGTCCTGGAGAAAAAATATTGTATTTATTGCTGACCGCATTTATAATTTTTATGGCAGTAAAAATTGTTACAGTGCAGGCAGCAGTATATGAAGTTAATAAAGAGGTCCAAGAAATAGAAAGAACGATACAAAAACACGAAAAGATAAATGCCGACCTGTCGATGCAAGTTGATGAACTCAGCAGATATGAGCGGGTTTGGAAGAAAGCCAAAGAGCTCGGACTGAATTTAAACGAGAATAATGTTAAGGTTGTTGAGAATAGATGAATGTTCAAAAAAAAAATAGAAATATAGGAGCAGCGCTGTTATTTTTTATATTCGGGCTGCTCTTTTTTGTCTTGGCAGTTCGTTTTTTTACAATCCAATACACTGGTGAAGTGAAAGGCCAGGCTCTCGCCGCAAAAGCCGCACAAATGTATTTACGCACAGATGTAATTAAAGCAAAGAGGGGAACCATTTACGACCGCGAAGGGGAAGTTATTGCTGAGGATTCCGCATCTTATACACTTGTCGCAGTTTTGGATGGGGCATTGACAGCCGATCCAGAGCACCCGAACCATGTCGTGGATCCCCGGAAAACGGCTGCAGAGCTTTCTGAACACATTTCACTTAGTGAACAGGAAATTTATGATCTGTTGACAAAAGATGGGCGGAAGCAGGTTGAGTTTGGTCCCGCGGGCCGTGATCTTTCCCACCGGACAAAAGAAGAAATTGAAAAGTTGGAGCTCCCAGGGATCGGCTTCATAAAGGATACAAAGCGTTTCTATCCCAACGGCGTTTTTGCCTCCCATTTGATTGGCTATGCCCAAAGAGAGCAGTCTGATGGGAAGCCGTCTGAAATTGTGGGCAAAGCCGGATTGGAAAAAAGCTATAATGAAATGCTTATCGGTAAGGATGGGTCATTACAATATAAAGGAGATTTTTGGAACTATATTCTTCCGAATTCCAAAAAACAGGTCAAGGAGCCAAAAGACGGCAAGGATATTTATTTGACGATTGATAAAAAAATCCAGACGTTTTTGGAAGATGCAATGAATAAAGTGGATCAGGACTATTCACCAAGCAGGATATTTGCAATTGTTGCGGATCCGAAAACGGGGGCGATTCTAGGTATGGGACAGCGCCCCACCTATCATCCTGTGACCCGCGAAGGAATTGAGAAAACATGGCATAACGAAGTGGTCGAAAGCTCTTTTGAGCCTGGTTCAACAATGAAGATCTTTTCTTTGGCCGCAGCCGTTGAAGAAGGAGTTTTCAATCCAAACACCAAGTTTCCATCTGGTAAGTATTATTTAGACAAGAAACAGCCACCGATAAAAGACCATAACCAGGGAGCCGGTTGGGGGGACATTACATACTTGGAAGGTGTGCAACGCTCTTCAAACGTCGGATTTGCCTATCTTTTGGAAAAGATGGGTACAGATACATGGCGCAACTATATGGATAAGTTTAAGTTTGGACAGAAAACCGGTATTTCTCTTCCAAATGAAGCCAGCGGGAAAATATTATACGATTGGCCGATTGAAAAAGTGACAAGCGTCTTCGGCCAAGGTACTACTGTAACTTCCATGCAAATGATTCAGGCGGCTTCGGCTATTGCCAATGATGGTAAAATGATGAAGCCGTATGTTGTAAAAAAAATTACCGATCCAGCAAGCGGCGAGGTCACCGAGACAAAGCCTGAAGTCAGCGGGCAGCCGTTAAGCCCAAAAAGTGCAAAAAAAGTCCGGGATATCTTAGAAACAGTCATTACGTCGGATATCGGTACAGGTAATCAATTTTACCAGCTTGATGGGTATTCTGTAGCAGGGAAAACCGGAACAGCGCAAATAGCGGCGCCTGGCGGAGGCTATTTACAGGGGAGAGAAAATTATATTTTTTCTTTTTTGGGAATGGCCCCAAAAGACGACCCGAAGCTTCTCATGTATGTCGTCGTAGAAAAGCCGAAGCTTGAGCTGGATGAAAATGGAGCTATGCCGGTATCTGAGATATTTAAGCCAGTGATGAAAAGCAGTCTTCAATACTTGAACATTGAGCCAGAGGAGCAAAAGGATGCTGTAATCACTGAAATACCGGATCTGACTGAAATGAGTGTGCAAAAAGCAACGCAATATTTGACTGATAGAGGACTCAAACCAATACTGCTCGGGTCTGGGAAACAGATTGTGTCCTATTCTCCCACACAAGGCGAAAAGCTTATAGAAGGAGAAAAAGTTATCATCAGGACGGACGGGAACCTTTCCGTTCCCAATATGAAGGGATGGTCAAAAAGGGATGTACTCAAGGTTGCCAAGCTTGCTGAGCTGAAGATCAATATGGTTGGCAGCGGCTATGTGATGAAGCAAAATATCAAGCCGAAATCCCGAGTGTCGGCCGGCGATCAGCTCGTTGTTAATTTTGCACCCCAAACTGAAATTATTGAAAAAAACAAAGCGAAAAAAACAAAATCTGATGAAGAACCGCCGCTGGATTGATTCATAAGCGGGCTAACGATTGGTCTAATCATGCAGGACAGGACATATAGTTGAACGAGCCGTAAAAAGAGGAGGGCCTTTTGTGAAGCGGGTTTCAACTGTTACAGTAAGAAAAAGACTGTCCTATTTCCTGCTGATTGGACTTATCGTTTTTTTAATTATTGATATAAGGCTGGGCTATGTACAATTCGTACTTGGGGATGATCTGACCGGCCGTGCCCGTGATTCGTGGAGTAGAAATATTCCTTTTGAACCGGAGCGGGGGAAAATTACGGACCGAAACGGTGTACCGATTGCTGAAAATAAAAGTGCACCGACCGTATATCTCATACCCCGACAAATTGAAAATCCTGCAGCGGCTGCTGAAAGTCTTGCACCTGTCCTGAATGCTTCCAAAGATAAATTGTACAAGCATATGACTGCGAATTCATCCATCGAACGGATTCCGGAAGGAAGAAAGATATCTTATGAGAAGGCCAGGGAAGTACGGGCATTGAATATTAAAGGCGTTTATATTGCAGAGGATTCAAAGCGCCATTATCCATTCGGCCGTTACCTATCCCATGTATTAGGATTCACAGGTATTGATAATCAGGGATTGATGGGCCTTGAATTATTTTATGACAAGGAACTGCAGGGCAAGAAGGGTTCCGTCCAGTTTTTCTCTGATGCCAAGGGAAGAAGAATGCCAGATATGTCAGACGACTATGAAGCTCCGGTAGACGGATATAATTTGAAATTAACGATTGATACAAGGATTCAAACCATTATGGAAAGGGAATTAGATAATGCGGAGGCGCAGTTTAAGCCGGATGGAATTGTGGCTATAGCTATGGACCCTAATAATGGGGAGATCTTGGCCATGTCAAGCAGGCCATCTTTTGATCCAGCCGATTTCCGGGATGTGCCCCAAGAAATATATAATCGGAACCTTCCTATTTGGAGCACCTATGAGCCCGGTTCAACCTTTAAAATTATTACTCTTGCCGCAGCCCTGGAAGAAGGGCTGGTAGATTTGGAACATGACCATTTTTATGACCGCGGTTCAGTGAAAGTCGGAGGAGCAAATCTAAGGTGCTGGAAAAAGGGCGGACATGGCAGTCAAAGCTTTTTGGAAGTTGTCCAAAATTCATGCAACCCGGGGTTTGTCGAACTAGGGGATAGGCTGGGCAAGGAAAAGCTCTTTAATTATATCCGGGGGTTCGGTTTTGGACAAAAAACCGGAATTGACCTGGCGGGCGAGGGAACAGGGATTTTATTTAAAATGGACCAAGTGGGGCCGGTTGAACAAGCTACGACCGCTTTTGGGCAGGGGGTGTCAGTCACACCCATACAGCAAGTCTCCGCTGTGGCTGCTGCAGTAAATGGAGGAACATTATACCAGCCGTATATAGCTAAGGAGCTGGTTGATCCCATAACAGGTACAGTAGCTATGAGGAAGACGCCTGTAGCAAAAAGGCGTGTCATATCGGAAAAGACTTCCAAGGAACTCCGCCATGCGCTTGAGAGTGTCGTGGCCCAAGGTACGGGTCGGAATGCTTTCATAGATACGTATCGAGTCGGCGGCAAGACGGGGACAGCGCAAAAAGCCAAAGACGGAAGATACTTGGAAAATAATCATATCGTCTCTTTTATCGGTTTCGCCCCTGCTGACGACCCCCAGCTCGTCATTTATGCTGCTGTGGACAATCCGAAAGGTACTATTCAATTCGGTGGGACAGTTGCTGCGCCGGTTGTAGGAAAAATAATGGAAGACTCATTGCGTGCCCTCGATGTAAAACCAAGAAAAAATCAAATCGAAAAAAAGACCAACTGGCTTGATCCGCAAATGGTCACTGTTCCTGACTTGCAAGGATATACAAGGAAGGAGCTGCTGCAACAAATGTTAGATTTGCGGCTGGAAGTAAGTGGGGAGGGGACAAAAGTGATCCAGCAGGCTCCCGAGCCGGGCGTCAAGGTCGAAGCCGGATCGGTCATAAGGGTTTATATGAAATAAGGAAAGTGTTAGCGCCCGTTTCGCAACGTACAAAATTGAAATGCGGAAGAGGGTCGCTTAGGGGCGACAAGCGCTGGCTGCCTCCAGCCGCTACGTCCTCGAAAAGCTGATGCTTTTCCTATGTATGATGAGCGCTGCCGAAGTTTTCCTAGTCATGTCGCTGTACTTTCACTAGCACTTCCTGTGCGTTGGTGGAGCTAACGCGTCCTGCCTGTGTTAATCTTAAAACAAAATTCATATAAATTTATTATTTCTTTTTGAAAATTAACGGGTCGTGTATTTGCAATTTGTGAGCTAATCAAAAAGTCTACCCGGATCATTACGGGTAGATTTTTTTATCGTTAATAAAGTTTAAAACTATATAAATTGATCTAAAATTTGTGCATACTTAGGTTGATTTCCGTTCCAGATGGACGCTTTTGTACAGGCGGGGCTTGTCTAACTGCAACGCCTAGCCCGTCACAAGTCAATCGCTTTTGAAGGCAAAGAACGCCTTCGTCAGCGCTCGTCTTGTGCATCTCGGGGCTAAGCAAGGCGTTTCCGCTTATCCAAGAGCCTCTTATGCCGCTTCGCGTCCCGTGGGGTCTCAAGGCCTACGCTGCTCCCGCAGGACCCAGAAAAAGCTTCTTTGAATAACATCTCATGAAGGAAATAAGAAGCATTTTCGAGGAGTCGCCGCTATCCACCGCAATCAACGAACCGGGTTACCATTATTGTCCATTATATATTGCACCAGGCCTATACTTGATGAAATAATTCATTTCGACCTATTGTAGAAGAAATTAATATTCAAATGATGGTGTGATATGTCCAGCTTCAGGCCCCATCGGCACTAGGTCACAAGTCACATGGAATTTTCTCGGGAAGAAAGTGCTCCTCCGGTACAGCTTATTGGAGGGAAGCATATGTTTCCTTCGTCGAAAAGCTGCATGAAGAAAAAACGGTGATGTTTCGCGATTGGATTGAAATCGGCTGCTTTGCTGCGCTGGCTGAAGAACTCCTTAACAAAATTCGTCTTGTGCTTGTCGTCGATAAACGGGCGCACTGTGGTTTTCAAATTTATTACAAAAGAAGGGAACTTCTTAAGTAACAAGCATATAGATGATAACGATGTTTTTTTCAAACAATGGTATGTATTCTAAGTGAAAAAATGTGAGAAATAACTGAATTGATACTTTTTACCAAAGTCTTTACAAATGTGGGATTCCGCATTCCATAGACCCGCCTGCCGCGGTATAATATGAAAGCTGGATGTGGTAAAATGGTTTCAAATCAAGTAGAGTTTATAGAGTTGGGGATATTTTCCCAAATGAAATTTTTTGAAGGCCTAAACACAAGTAGTTTGATGCGGGCATTCAATGAAATAGAAAGGATCTTAAGAATGAAGTTACATACTCTTTTGCAAGCTTTGCCGTTAGTAAAACCCACTATTGAAAACCCGGAAATTACTGATATTGTAAATGATCATAGAAAAGTGAAACCTGGTGCGTTGTTCATTTGTATAAAAGGTCATACCGTGGACGGTCATGACTTTGCCAAGGAAGCGGCAGAAAATGGTGCTGCAGCAATCATATCTGAAAAAGATATGCCGCTGTCTACGCCTTTAATCGTTGTAAGTGACACAAAGCATGCAATGGCGGTCCTTGCCGATGCGTTTTATGGGCATCCGACAGGTAGTCTTCACTTGATTGGCATCACAGGAACAAACGGGAAGACAACTACAAGCTTTATGATTGAAGAGATATTTAGAGATGCAGGCCGCAAGACAGGCTTGATTGGAACAATCAGCATGAAAATCGGAGACCGGATCATCGAGACGAAAAACACAACCCCTGACACGATTGTACTACAGGAAACTTTTGCAGACATGGTCAGTGAAGGTGTGGATGCCGCTGTCATGGAAGTATCTTCGCATGCCCTTGTCCAAGGAAGGGTGGATGGCTGTGATTTTGACGTGGCGGTCTTTACCAACTTGTCACAAGATCATTTGGACTATCACGAAACGATGGAAGAATACCAAAAAGCAAAAGGGCTTTTGTTTACGAAACTTGGAAACACCTATACAAAGCCAAAATTTGCTGTGATCAATGGAGATGACCCGGCAAGCAAGCAGTACATTGCCGATACGTCTGCACATGTTGTAACCTACGGTATCGACCAGCATGCTGATTTTACAGCGGAAAACATAGTTATGGACGGAAACGGAACTTCATTTACACTCGTTTCACCGGAAGGAAAAAATGAAATTTCTTTGAAGTTGATGGGCAAATTCAGCGTCTATAATACACTGGCTGCAATTGCCGCAGCTTATGTTTCAAAGGTTCCGCTTGAAACAATCATCCGTTCAGTTGAAGGAGTACAAGGCGTTCCAGGAAGATTTGAAGGGGTCGATGAGGGCCAGGACTTTTCTGTCATCGTTGACTATGCTCACACGCCTGATAGTCTGGAAAGCGTTTTGAAAACAATCAGGGAGTTTGCCAAGGGTAAGATTTTTGCTGTTGTCGGCTGCGGCGGAGACAGGGACCGTACCAAGCGGCCGCTTATGGCTGAGGCTGCGTGCACATTTGCTACAGATCCGATTTTTACTTCCGATAATCCCCGTACCGAAGATCCGCTTGCCATTTTGAAAGATATGGAAAAAGGCGTGGAAGGCAAACGATATCAAGTGATACCAGATCGAAAAAAAGCCATAACAGCTGCAATTAGTGCTGCTAAGAAAGGCGATGTAGTGTTAATCGCCGGTAAAGGCCACGAAACATATCAAATCATCGGTGATCGAGTATTTGATTTCGACGACCGTCTCGTTGCAAGCAATGCCATTAAGGAGTTAAGAACATGTTGACATATGAAAATATTAAAGAAATTTTACCAGAAACAAAAGGTGTCAGTGATGCGGCCATTTCTTTCGGGTGCATCGCTTTTACCTGCAGTGAAAAACAATTAAAAGGTCTGTTTATACAAACCGGAAAAGATGATGACCTTCAAGCAGCAATTACAAACGGTGCGGTTGCTGCGGTTTGGAAATCAGATGAAGAACTGCCTTTTTATACACCCAATCACTTTCCGGTTTTTCTTTCAGAAGAAGAGCCACTGTCAGCTGTCATCCAGATATTAGGAAATTACAGAAACAAAATGAGTCTGACAGAAACTGATAAAAAAACATGGTTGAAGTTTCCGATAGACGGCAGAGTTCCTGAGGATTTGGTTAAGAAAATGGAGCAGATGATTCAACCCCCAGGGAACACGTCAGGAACGGGGAGGGATGAAGAATGATGGAGCGAGTCGTATTATTTACAATTATCATGGCTTTTCTCATTACTGTTTTATTATCTCCTCTTTTCATCCCGTTTTTAAGAAAACTGAAGTTTGGCCAAAGCATTCGTGATGAAGGTCCAAAATCACATCAAAAGAAAAGCGGCACCCCTACAATGGGTGGCATTTTGATCATTATCTCGATTATGATCACGACTTTGATCATGACGTGGAAATATACGGAGCCCGGTTCTGATACATATTTGCTTCTTTTGGTCACATTTGGCTACGGACTCCTTGGATTCCTGGATGATTTTATCAAAATAGCCTTGAAGCGTAATCTCGGCTTGACCTCCAAACAAAAATTGGTTGGTCAAATCGTAATTGCCCTTATTTTTTATTTTGTGTTGAAGTCATTTGACTTTTCTACGGCCATTTCGATCCCATTAACGGGAATTTCCATTGATCTGGGTCCTTTTTATGCCTTTTTCATCATATTTTGGCTAGTAGGTTTTTCCAATGCGGTCAATTTGACTGATGGCCTTGATGGCCTTTTGTCAGGAACGGCTGCGATTGCTTTTGGGGCATTCGCTATTTTGGCATGGAGTCAGTCGCAATACGAAGTGTCGGTTTTCTCAGTTGCTGTTGTTGGTGCCGTGCTTGGATTTCTTGTTTTCAATGCGCATCCTGCAAAAGTGTTTATGGGAGATACCGGATCCCTTGCACTTGGCGGAGCGATTGCGGCTGTCGCCATTCTGACCAAAACGGAAGTAATACTTCTGGTTATTGGCGGTATTTTTGTTATAGAAACATTGTCTGTCATTTTACAAGTGATCTCTTTTAAGCTGACAGGAAAACGGATTTTTAAAATGAGTCCGCTGCATCATCATTATGAGTTGGTCGGTTGGTCGGAGTGGCGCGTTGTGGTCACGTTTTGGGCTGTCGGTCTGCTTTT
This sequence comes from Siminovitchia acidinfaciens, assembly GCF_003605385.1. Classification (GTDB taxonomy): domain Bacteria; phylum Bacillota; class Bacilli; order Bacillales; family Bacillaceae_C; genus Siminovitchia; species Siminovitchia acidinfaciens. Next base: position 381,263 of record NZ_QYTV02000003.1, read on the forward strand.
TGCCATTTTAGGAATTTACATAGAGGTGTGGGTGTGAATTGAAGAAGATTACAGATTATGAACATAAAAAAATACTCGTACTGGGGTTAGCAAAAAGCGGCATTGCTGCCGCCTCTTTATTACATGAATTGGGGGCATTTGTGACGGTAAACGACCAAAAGCCTTTTGAGGAAAATACTGCAGCCCAGAGCCTGCTGGAAAAAGGCATTAAGGTAATATGCGGCAGCCACCCGCCTGAGCTACTTGATGAAGGGTTCGAGTTGATTGTAAAAAATCCCGGGATCCCTTATACAAATCCACTTGTTTCAAAAGCAATGGAAATGAATATCCCAATCATTACGGAAATTGAACTGGCTTACCGAGTGTCGGAAGCTGATATTATCGGCATCACGGGTTCAAATGGTAAAACGACAACTACTACCCTCATCTTTAACATGTTAGAAGAGGCGTCTAAAAATCCGCTGATTGCGGGAAATATCGGAACGGTTGCATCTGAAGTGGCCATGAAAGCAACCAGTGAAAATCAAATGGTTGTGGAGCTGTCATCGTTTCAATTGATGGGTGTGGATCAGTTCAAACCTCATATCGCCATCATTACGAATGTATATGAAGCCCATCTGGATTACCACCAGACAAAAGAAAATTATGCGGAGGCAAAAGCAAATATTACCCGGAACCAGACCGAGGATGACTTTTTAATTGTGAATGCCGACCAGGAAGAACTCCTTGAACTCGTCAGCTTTTCCCAAGCCGAGCTCATTCCTTTTTCAACGGTACGTTATCTTGAAAAAGGGGTATCTATCAAGGAAGGTAAAGTATTCCACTTTGGTGAAGAGGTCATTGGCCTTAGAGACATTTTACTTCCAGGAAAACATAATCAGGAAAATATTCTTGCAGCCATAGCAGCGGTGAAAATCCTTGGAGTTGGCAACGATGCAATAAAACGTGTACTAGCCACGTTTCAAGGAGTGGAGCACAGAACACAGTTTGTCGCTGAAGTGAATGGAAGAAGATTTTATAATGATTCAAAGGCAACAAACATACTGGCTACCAAAAGTGCATTGCAGGCATTTGATCAGCCTGTTGTGCTTCTAGCCGGCGGCTTGGACAGGGGAAACAGTTTTTCGGAGCTTGTTCCGCATATGTCAGGTGTAAAAGCGCTGATTTTGTTTGGAGAAACAGCTGATAAGCTGGAAGAAGCAGGAAGGGAAGCGGGAATACAATCCATTTATCACGTCGATAATGTTGAGGAGGCTGTTCCGCTTTCATTTAACGTATCAGAACCTGGTGATGTTGTCCTGTTGTCACCGGCATGTGCAAGTTGGGATCAATATAAGACATTTGAAGTACGGGGTAATATTTTTGCACAAGCCGTGCATAAACTGAAACAGAGCCAATAAAAAGGTGTATGGAACAGGCTTAAATACAGTGGAGGCAGAGGTGCTGACTGTTGCCCTTGAAAAAATCTACACCCGATTTCATTTTGATTCTCGTCACCCTGACATTGCTGGCAATTGGACTGATCATGGTTTATAGCGCCAGCGCTGTATGGGCAGATTATAAGTTTGCCGACTCCTTTTTCTTTGCAAAAAGGCAGCTTTTGTTTGCAGGACTGGGTTTTGCCGCCATGTTTTTAATGATGAACATCGATTACTGGTCTTGGAGAAAGTGGGCCAAGCCAATTTTGATCGTATGTTTTATATTATTGCTTGTGGTACTGATTCCAGGTATTGGAATGGAAAGGAACGGTTCAAGAAGCTGGATAGGGGTCGGCGCCTTTTCCATTCAGCCGTCTGAATTCATCAAGCTCGCACTGATTGCCTTTTTGGCAAAGTTCCTTTCCGAAAAGCAACGTTACATTACTACGATAAAAAAAGGCCTGGCGCCTTCCTTGTCGTTGGTGTTTCTCGCTTTCGGGCTGATCATGCTGCAGCCGGACCTGGGTACGGGAACAGTCATGGTGGGGACATGCATGGTAATGCTCTTCATAGCAGGTGCACGGATTTTCCATTTTGCCGTATTGGGCCTAATTGGTCTTGCAGGCTTCGTCGGATTGATTATCTCGGCACCTTATCGAATCGCAAGGATCACTTCCTTTCTAGATCCATGGCAGGATCCGCTAAACAGTGGGTTTCAGATTATCCAGTCTCTATATGCGATCGGACCCGGAGGCTTGTTCGGATTGGGGCTTGGTGAAAGCAGGCAGAAGTTTTTTTATTTGCCGGAGCCGCAGACAGATTTCATATTTGCCATCCTTTCTGAAGAACTTGGTTTTATCGGGGGAAGTCTCGTCATCTTGCTGTTTGCTCTGCTGTTGTGGCGCGGGATAAAAATTGCTCTTGGAGCGCCTGACCTATATGGCAGTTTCTTGGCAGTAGGTATCATTTCCATGATTGCTATCCAGGTAATGATCAATATCGGCGTAGTGACAGGATTAATGCCGGTAACGGGAATTACACTTCCTTTTTTAAGCTACGGGGGATCTTCACTGACAATCATGTTAATGGCTGTGGGTGTCCTGTTGAATATTAGCCGATATGCAAGAGTCTGAAAAGAAACTCAATATCAATTGGGTTTCTTTTTTATTTCAAAATAACAACAATCTGCCGGGAACACATTTTTCTTGTATAAAATATAGTAAAATAAGATAATTAAGGAGTTTGGTCTATTAAGTAGATTACACTAGTTGAGGTGTTACCATGAAAATCATTGTAAGCGGCGGAGGTACCGGGGGACATGTATACCCGGCGCTGGCCTTAATCCGGACAATTAAAGAAAAGCATCCGGATACAACATTTCTATATATTGGAACAGAAAAAGGATTGGAAGCAAATATTATCCGCAGGGAGAACATACCATTTGAAACAGTGGAAATCACTGGGTTTAAACGGTCGCTATCCTTTGAAAATATCAAGACACTTGTCCGTTTTTTCAAGGGCGTCAAACGATGCAAGCAGATTATCAAGGACTTCAAACCAGATGCGGTGATTGGAACAGGAGGATATGTCTCGGCTCCCGTAGTTTATGCTGCAGCAAAAAAGAATATCCCCGCCGTCATCCACGAACAGAACAGTGTACCGGGCTTAACGAATAAGTTTTTAAGCAGGTTTGTACAAAAGATTGCTATCTGTTTTGACTCAGCCAAGGAGTTTTTTCCTGCAAACAAAGTCATTCTGACAGGCAATCCAAGAGCCTCTGAGGTGGTCGGAAAAGTAGGGCGCGGTGAACTGGCGAAGCTGGGATTAAAGGAGAACGTTCCGACAGCCTTGATTACAGGCGGAAGCCGGGGAGCAAGGCCAATCAATGAAGCTGTAATTAAATCATTGACCCAACTGGCCAATAAGCCGTATCAAATTTTATACATAACCGGAGAAGTTCACTTTGAAGCTGTAAAAAAAGAAGTTGCTTTGATCGGCGACTCTCCAAATGTAGTCGTCGTTCCTTTTATTCATAATATGGAAGAAGTGCTTGCCGCAACAGATGTTGCTGTTGGAAGAGCCGGAGCTACCTCGCTGGCCGAAATTACCGCGTTGGGGCTTCCATCCATACTTATACCAAGTCCGTATGTTACTAATAACCACCAAGAAAAAAATGCGGCTGTTTTGACATCCGCTGGTGCTGCTATTATGCTGCCAGAGAAGGAATTGTCCAGCCAGAAGCTTATTTCCGCCCTTGATGAAATCTTATTGGATGATAAAAAAAGGAAGAGCATGGGAGAAGCATCGAAGAAGCTGGGGATGCCGGATGCATCCGACCGGTTATATGACGTGCTTTTAAATATGATTGAACGCGGCAGGAGTTGAAAGGGGCATGAACATGGAAAAAATTATTGAAGAACTGCGTGCAAATGAAGTTGGAAAGGTAAAGGCAAATGAACCGCTGTCCAATCATACTACGATTAAAGTCGGAGGGCCTGCGGACATTTTCGTTGAGCCTGATTCCATAGATAAACTTATAAAGACAATGGAAATTATCCAAAAAAATAAGCTGCCATGGAGAGTCATCGGACGTGGGTCGAACCTCCTTGTTTCCGATGAAGGAATTGTTGGAGTTGTCATCAAACTCGCTAAAGGCATGGATAATTTGGATATAGATGGAACAACCGTCCGTGTTGGAGCAGGATATTCATTTATTGTTCTGGCCAATGCATTGGGAAGAAAAGGGCTGAGCGGCTTTGAATTTGCAGGAGGGATACCGGGGTCTGTCGGAGGAGCTGTGTATATGAACGCTGGTGCTCATGGATCCGATGTTTCAAAGGTTTTGGAAAAAGCGCGAGTGCTTTTTCCTGATGGAGCTGTCGAATGGCTGACTAATGAAGACATGGAGTATTCATACCGGACTTCGATACTTCAAAAGAAACGGCCTGGAATTGTCCTGGAAGCCGTATTTAATCTTCAAGAAGGCGATCGCGACATTATTGCGGCAGAAATGAAGAAACATAGGACTTATCGTCGCGATACCCAGCCGGTTAAACCGTGCTGCGGAAGTGTATTCCGTAATCCGCTGCCGGAACATGCAGGAAAACTAATGCAAGACGCCGGTTTGAAAGGATATTCTATTGGAGGAGCTCAAATATCAGAACTCCACGGGAATTTTATCGTTAACAATGGAACGGCAAAAGCGGCGGATGTATTGGCACTGATAGAGTATATGAAAGAAACAGCGCTTGAAAGAAACGGTATTGAATTGCATACGGAAGTTGAAATAGTAGAGAGAAAAGCAAAGGGCAACGCTTAGCGACAGACCTGACCGGATAAGCGGAAACTCCTTGTTCAGTGCGGGCAAATAAGACGATTCCCGAAGAAGGAATTTTTCAGATGCCACACGGAACCTACTGAACTCAATCCCATCGCATGATATTTCTTTAAGTAGGTACGCTTCGTGCAGCTTTGGTAACAAAGCTTTCTGAATAGCCTTGGAGCACCCAAGGGGGAAGCCTGCTAGTTGCTGAAGCTCGGAGCTGAACATTAGATAAGCGTTGCACCTATAAAAAATAAAACTTTTTCAAAGAGGATATAAGAGTGAAAGGGGGAAAATGGCCGTGGAGAAAGGGAAAGTTTTATCCCTGGAAGACAGGATTCCAAAGATAAAAGAGCATCGAAGGCGGAAAGCGAACAGGCGGCTCATTTTCCTTATTTCATTATTCTTTCTTTTGATCATGTTAGTCATTTATTTCCAATCTCCCTTAAGTCATATTAATGAAATCAAAGTTGAGGGGAATGAATCGGTTCCGGATAAGATCATTATCAAAAACAGCGGTCTTAAGAAAGGTAACAATATTTGGAAACTGGATAAGAAGGAAGCGGTCAAAAATATTGAAGAGCTTCAAGAAATCAAGAATGCAAAAATCAAGCTTGGTTTCCCTAACACAGTTTATTTGCAAGTAAAGGAGTTTAAGACGATAGCTTACGTCTCTACTGGGACAGAATTTCACCCAATCCTGGAGAACGGGTTGATTGTAGTGAACAATCATGAGGGGGGGGTTCCGGTAAGCGCGCCGATCCTATCGAGTTTCAAAGAAGATGGGGTTTTGGAGCATATGGCCAAGGAATTGAAGGAGTTGCCACCAGAAATTATAAATGTCATTTCGGAAATATATTATACGCCGAAAAAAACGGACAAGTATCATATCACACTTTTTATGAATGATGGATTTGAAGTGAGTGCAACAATACTGAGTTTCTCGGAAAAGATGGTTCATTATCCTTCTTTCGTCAGCCAGTTGGATCCTAAAATCAAAGGGGTCATAGATTTGGAGGTAGGTTCATTCTTCAAAGCCTATGAAACTAAAGAATCAAATAACAAAAATGAAGGAGAATAACTACGCAATCTTCCTCCCTTTTATATGTTTTTTCAGATTTATTGACAATGTTCTACATCGACGGTTAATTTAAGTGATTTTCCTAAATATTCAACTTGAGGTAAGTTTGGCTTTTCTAGGGCATCATCTTAGTGTAGACTAATATTTAGCTGCTGTATTTGGTAAAAGCCATAGATAGGTAGAAATTGCCGTAATTCGTAGAATGTTGTTGAATGAAATAAACGGTGTCAAGAAAAATAACGAATAAAACTCCTAAAAAATTTAATGGAATAAAAGGGAATTTCCTGAATTTGCCGAATACATAAAGGTAATTGCTGTGTCAAGAATGATTATTTTAGAAATTTTGATATATCAAGATATAGAGAGTATCAAAGGAGGTGCCGCGGGATGAACAATAATGAAATGTATGTAAGCCTTGATATAGGTACATCAACCGTAAAGGTAATCATAGGTTCAATGGGTAGTGATTCATTGAATATAATTGGGGTTGGAAATGTCAGTTCCAAAGGAATTAGAAAAGGTTCCATTGTTGATATAGATGAAACGGTTCATTCAATTAAAAGTGCGGTCGAGCAGGCAGAAAGAATGATAGGGATGAAAATCAACGATGTGATTGTCGGGATTGCCGGCAACCATGTCGCTTTACAGCCTTGCCATGGGGTGGTTGCTGTATCTAGTCAAAATCGGGAAATTACGAACGAGGATGTAGCCAGAGTAATGGATGCGGCACAAGTCATTTCAATCCCGCCTGAAAGAGAAATCATCAATGTGATACCTCGCCAATTTATTGTAGACGGACTGGATGAAATCACAGATCCGAGAGGAATGATCGGGGTCCGGCTTGAAGTGGAAGGAACCATTATCACAGGAGCAAAAACAATTTTACATAATACGCTGCGATGTGTTGAACGTGCGGGCCTGAGCATTACTGACATTGTATTACAACCGCTCGCAGCTGCTGCTGCAGCCCTCTCAAAAGATGAGCAGCAGCTTGGAACAGCTTTAATTGATATGGGTGGCGGATCAACAACACTTTCAGTATTTGAAAACGGAAGCATCAAAAGTGTCAGCGTCATCCCAGTAGGCGGTGAACATATTACAAAAGACCTGTCCATCGGTCTCAGGACAGCCACAGAAGATGCGGAAAAAATCAAGATTACATATGGACATGCATTTTATGACCATGCATCTGAAGATGAAGTGTTCAGTGTGCCGATCATTGGCAGCGACCAACATCAGCAGTTCAATCAGCTGGAACTTTCGGATATTGTGGAAGCTAGGATGGAAGAGATTTTTGAATTGGTTCAAGAAGAATTAAAAAGAATGGGAATTACTGATCTGCCTGGAGGTTTTGTATTAACGGGTGGTTCCGCCAATATGCCGGGCGTAGTTGAACTCGCACAAGTGATTTTCCAGAGTAGAGTAAGAGTGGCAATTCCCGATTATATTGGGGTGCGTGAGCCCCAGTATACGACCGCTGTCGGCTTAATCAAGCATTCTTATCAGAATGCCAGATTGCAAGGAAGAACTGTTAGCACATCTCCGGTTCACGTAATTAATGAACATGAACACGGGTCGATGCAAGATCCACAACCGACAGCTAAGCCAAAAGCTGAAAAGGATCCGGACAAAAAAATATCCACTAAAGTTAAAAAGTTTTTTGGCTACTTTTTTGAGTAATGCATCCGGTTGAATAAAACGAACAGGAGGATATGTCATGTTGGATTTCGATACAAATATTGATTCTTTAGCGACTATAAAAGTAATCGGGGTTGGCGGCGGCGGAAACAATGCTGTAAACCGTATGATTGAACATGAGGTACAAGGTGTTGAGTTTATCGCAGTAAATACTGATGCCCAGGCATTGAACTTATCCAAGGCAGAAATAAAAATGCAAATTGGTGCCAAACTCACAAGAGGGCTTGGAGCAGGAGCTAACCCAGAGGTTGGTAAAAAAGCAGCCGAGGAAAGTAAAGAGCAAATTGAGGAAGCATTAAAAGGGGCAGACATGGTTTTTGTCACAGCAGGAATGGGTGGAGGAACTGGTACGGGAGCAGCACCTGTAATCGCTCAGATTGCAAAGGACCTCGGAGCACTGACTGTCGGAATAGTCACGAGGCCATTTACTTTTGAAGGACGGAAACGAGCGACACAGGCTAGCGGCGGAATTGACGCAATGAAAGAGGCTGTTGACACATTAATAGTCATTCCGAATGACAGACTTCTGGAAATTGTTGATAAGAGCACTCCGATGCTGGAAGCCTTTAGAGAAGCCGATAATGTATTGCGCCAGGGTGTTCAGGGCATTTCCGAATTGATTGCTGTCCCAGGATTGATTAACCTTGACTTCGCAGATGTCAAAACAATTATGACTAACAAAGGATCTGCCTTAATGGGAATTGGAGTTGCAACAGGTGAAAGTCGAGCAGTGGAAGCGGCCAAAAAGGCAATTTCTTCTCCACTTTTAGAAACCTCCATTGATGGAGCCCAAGGTGTCTTGATGAATATTTCGGGCGGAGCCAATTTAAGCTTATTCGAGGTCCAGGAAGCAGCAGATGTTGTTGCAACTGCCTCCGATCAAGAGGTAAATATGATTTTTGGTTCAGTTATTAACGATAATTTGAAAGAAGAAATTGTTGTTACGGTAATAGCAACCGGGTTTAACGATGCAAAACCTCAAAAAAAGCAACAAGCTCCATTGTTTGGGCAAATGCGACAACAACAAGCTCCAATGCAGAACCGTGAGCAAAAAAGGGAAGAAGTGCAGGAACAGCCCGTAAGGTCTAACCAGCAACAATCCCTTGAAGATACGCTTGATATACCTACTTTTCTCAGAAACAGAAATAGAAGAAGATAATTACCGCTCTATAAAGAAGCTGCCCAGAAAGTCAATGATAACTGACTTTACTGGACAGCTTTATTTTTATAACGGGAGCTATTGGGATCTGCTTACGGCGCAAAAATGCAGTGCGCGGGCAACTGTTTTTTTGTTAGAGGCGTGTATTTTAAGTCATGGTGGCCGAAAGCCTAACATTCTTACTATCTCAGTCACTATGAACGCATCACTGTCCCCCAATTGCCAGTAACTTCGCTTTTGTGGCCACTATGAAGCAGTCATAGTGACCACAAAGTAGTTTTCACCGCTTCCCCGGTAACTATGAAAGCAGATGATAGGCATCCATCCCCCATTTTTTCCGGAATACGAAGATTCGTATCGCTCACCATTTTCAAAGGTTGCGGCTGGCTCCCACTTTTCCAATCAGTCTTTAGGTTGATGGACAGGCGCTTTTGCTTTTGCTCTCATCTTTCCCTCTTTAGCCATTCTTCGATGCTAATTGTGAAAACTTCTCTAAATTCACATACAGGAATTGACACAATCCAATTTTTGCGTCCGTTATACTAATCATTAATAGAAAAAGCCGGGCATTCTAAAATGCTTCAGCCTCTTTGGGGGGTCGTACAAATGATCATTTACATGGATGTCATCTGGTTTTTAAACTTCCTAGTCGACAGTTTACTCCTATGGGTAACTGCCATATTCCTGAAAAGGGATGTAAAGACCTGGAGAATACTCCTGGGAGGCCTGATGGGCTCTAGCCTAATCCTATTGGCTATCACCCCTGTCGCTGCTCTTGCAAGTCATCCTGTGATTAAAATGTTCGTGTCCTTTTGCATGGTTTTGACTGTATTCGGTTTTAAAAGATTAAAGTCCTTTATGTCTTGTTTGTTGACGTTCTATTTCTCGACTTTTCTCATGGGTGGAGTTTTACTCGGAACGCATTATTTACTTACGTATGATTTGAAGCTTAGGACGGCCGTATCGTTGGAAAGTATCCGCGGATTCGGCGACCCGGTCAGCTGGCTGTTTGTGGCAGCCGCTTTTCCAGCAGCATGGCATTTCTCTAAAAGAAGGGTGGAAGACCTGACGATTTCTTCAATTGAGTATGATGTTCTGATTGATGCCACTATTCGAATCAATGGTCTTGATCTTCAACTAAAAGGGTTAATTGACAGCGGAAATCAATTATATGACCCGATATCCAAAACCCCGGTTATGATTGCAAGTATTTCCACCTTTAATGATCAGTTGCCGGACGAAATTGCACAGCTTGCTGACAAGAAAAACAATCCAATTGAACTCGCAGATACAATACCAGATTCTTGGAGTGAAAAGATGAGGCTGATACCTGCCAAAACTGTAGGGAACAATAATCAGTTGCTTTGTGCATTCAAGCCCGACGCTCTTTTATTACAAACCGGAGAGGAGCGACGGGTTGCTAAAAAAGTTCTTATAGTTTTTACAGATCAAGAATTATCCAGTGATGGACGTTTCCAGTGTATTGTCCACCCGGCAATGGTGGAACAGGCTGTCGTTCAAAATGCTTCCTAATCAGGTGTAAAGTATATGGGAGGAGGAGACTGCGTGAAAAAAATACGATTGCATCTCACCTATTATTGGTATAAGGTTCTGAAAAAGTTAGGTTGGAAGTCTGACGAAATTTATTATATTGGAGGTAGTGAAGCTTTACCCCCGCCTCTTTCCAGGGAAGAAGAAGCCATCTTACTTAAAAAACTGCCAAAAGGTGACAAGACGGCGAGGTCTTTGTTAATTGAAAGGAATCTTAGACTCGTAGTATATATTGCAAGGAAATTTGAGAATACGGGAATAAATATTGAGGATTTAATTAGTATTGGGACAATCGGTCTGATCAAGGCGGTTAATACATTTAATCCCGAAAAAAAGATAAAGCTGGCTACATATGCATCAAGATGTATTGAAAACGAGATATTAATGTATTTAAGACGCAATAATAAAATCCGCTCTGAAGTTTCCTTTGATGAGCCGTTGAACATTGACTGGGACGGAAATGAGCTGCTATTATCGGATGTTTTAGGCACCGATAATGATATAATCACCCGCGATATCGAAGCACATGTTGATAAAAAGCTGCTGCTTACAGCCCTTCAAAAGCTGACTCAAAGAGAGAAGCAGATTATGGAGTTGCGGTTCGGGCTGGCGGGAGAAGAAGAAAAGACCCAAAAAGATGTTGCCGAGATTTTGGGTATTTCGCAATCTTATATTTCGCGCCTTGAGAAAAGGATTATCAAACGCCTTCGAAAAGAATTCAATAAAATGATTTAAGCTGTTTTTTTCAAATTACTGCTTGGATTTTAACAATTTCACCTTCTGGTTTTTCTATTTACATCCATTTGCCTATGCATATATTTTCCTCCTGCGGAGATACTTATTTTTAGCAGCTCCTGCTAGGAGGGAAATAAGTGAAGCGAAATAAAGTAGAAATATGCGGTGTGGATACTTCAAAGCTCCCTGTCCTTAAAAATGAAGAAATGCGGGAACTTTTAAAGCAAATGCAGCAAGGTGATATTACAGCAAGAGAAAAATTGATTAATGGCAACCTCCGTCTCGTATTGAGTGTCATCCAGCGCTTTAACAATAGGGGAGAATATGTGGACGATCTGTTTCAAGTCGGGTGCATCGGTTTGATGAAATCGATTGATAACTTTGACTTAAGCCAGAATGTCCGGTTTTCCACCTATGCCGTTCCGATGATAATAGGAGAAATCCGCCGTTATTTGCGGGATAATAATCCCATCCGTGTTTCACGGTCATTGCGCGATATCGCTTATAAAGCACTCCATGTAAGAGAACGTCTTATGGCAAAAACCTCAAAAGAGCCAACTGCGGCAGAGATTGCCAAAGAGTTGGAAATACCACATGAAGAAGTTGTTTTTGCCCTTGATGCTATTCAGGACCCTGTATCATTATTTGAGCCGATTTATAACGACGGCGGTGATCCGATTTTCGTAATGGATCAGTTGAGTGACGAGCGGAGCCGCGACAGTCAATGGATTGAAGAGATTGCTTTGCATGATGGGCTGCAGCGGCTCAATGACAGGGAAAAAATGATTATTCGGAAGCGATTTTTTCAAGGTAAAACACAAATGGAAGTAGCAGAGGAAATCGGGATTTCTCAAGCGCAAGTGTCGCGGCTTGAAAAGGCTGCAATCAAACAAATGAATAAAAATATCAATATCCAATAAGAAAAGCGTAGGGCGCCCGTCAGGGGCGACAAGCGCTGGAGAAAAAACAGTGAAGGCGGCAGTATGCCTTCATTGTTTTTTTTTTTGAAGCGACCTCTAACGACTGGCACTCGTCAGGCTAAGGGCAGCGACGTCCTGTCGCTTCTCCTGTATTGGCCCTGTGACGTCGGTAGCCACTAGGACGTCCTATCAGTCGAAGCCGGGCAGCTTACTTCTATTCGAAAAAGCTTCGTGCGGATTTGCGACGAGGATTTATCATGGGAAAGTGCTGACTTATCGAGTAATCTTCAAGGAGGTTTTGACAAGCTTGAATAAACTGTGCCTTGGAGAACTTAAAGAGGAAGTAACTGGCCCAATGATGCGCCAGGCCCAGATCTTTTTATTGCAATAAAAGGGGTCAAATCCCATTTAGAGCCGGATGTTCCATGGAGGAACATTCAGCTCTATTTCTATTATCATGAAGGCTGGGGCTATGAGCATATATATGAACTATAAAGAGGAGGCTCTTGTTCGAATGAACGATAGAAGTGGGGGGATCAACATGGTTAGAATTTCGGAATTTCAAGTAAAGGATGTCGTCAATATTTCCGACGGAAGAAAGCTTGGAAATATTGGTGATATTGAGATTAACCTGGATACCGGAAAAATAGAATCAATTATCATAAGTACAACGGGGAAACTGCTCGGCTTTTTTGGGAAGGAAGACGAGGTTGTAATCCCCTGGAATCAGATTATCAAAATCGGGGAGGATGTCATTCTTGTAAGGTATTCGGGGTCACAATATACTCAACAGCAGCTCGAAACGCCAAAAGACTAGATAATTCGGATGCCGTTCGCATACTTTTATGGTACACTTAAGAAAATGTCTTTTTTTCAGGAAAAAACAAGAAGATACAATAATAGGAGCAATCAATCGTGAGAGATGTAAAAGTGAATTTAGAATTAATCCAAGAAAAAGTGGCAGAAGCATGCGAGCGGTCGAATAGAAATCCCGAGGATGTCCATATTGTGGCTGTTACAAAATATGTCTCAGTCGAAAGGGCTGCCGAGGCTTTGGAAGCCGGCATCCATAACCTCGGAGAAAATCGTGACGATGGGTTATTGGCTAAATGGGAAGTTTTAGAGGACAAGCCGACATGGCACTTTATAGGTACACTTCAATCCCGCAAAGTCAGAGCTATCGTTGATAAAGTGGAATATATTCATTCGCTTGATCGCATGTCTTTGGCAAGTGAAATCAATAAGCGTGCCGATAAGCCGGTGAAATGCTTTGTTCAGGTCAATGTATCCGGAGAGGAATCAAAACATGGCCTTGAGCCTGAAAACACTATTGAATTCATTAAACAGCTTGAGCCATATGAAAATGTTCAAGTCGTCGGCTTAATGACGATGGCACCGTATATAGACGATCAGGAAGCATTGCGTACATACTTCCGCCGTCTAAGAAACCTGAAAGAGGAAATAGAAGCGCTAGGCTTAAAGAATGCACCGTGTCATGAACTGTCGATGGGCATGTCGAATGACTATCAAATTGCCATTGAAGAAGGGGCGACATACATACGTATCGGATCAGCCCTTGTTGGAGAATGATGCTGAGGAGGCCGAAATAAAGTGGGCATTAAATCAAAGTTCAAGAATTTTTTCCTATTGGAAGATGAATACGAATACGAAGAAGAAAAAAATGAAATTGAACCTCAAGCAGCGAAAGAAACAAAGACAGCAGCATCGAACCGTAAACAAAATGTTGTCAGCCTTCAAAGTGTGCAGCATTCTTCAAAACTTATGCTGGTTGAGCCAAGAGTATATGCTGAAGCTCAGGAAGTGGCAGACCACCTCGTCAATCGACGAGCGGTTGTAGTCAATTTACAACGGATCCAGCACGATCAGGCAATCAGGATTGTAGACTTTTTAAGTGGCACGGTATACGCTATTGGTGGAGATATCCAAAGGGTTGGAAAGGATATTTTCCTTTGTACTCCGGATAATGTGGAAGTATCCGGAAATATTACCGAGATGTTTGAAGATGAGAATTATGAAGATCCGAGGTGGTCATAAACGGTATGAATTTTGTAATAGCAATCATTATGCAGCTGATAAGCCTTTACTCATGGGCATTGATCATTTATATATTGATGTCCTGGTTTCCAAATGCAAGGGAATCCTCGATTGGACAATTTTTGGGGAGGATATGCGAGCCTTATCTGGAACCATTCAGACGGATTGTCCCTTCGCTTGGAATGATTGATATTTCCCCGATTGTAGCGTTCTTGGTCCTTAAGCTGGCATCAGCGGGGCTATTGGAAATCGCCAGATGGGTAAGTTAAAAAAGGATAGCTGACCAGCTCTCCTTTTTTTAAATGGTGAGGAAGTAGAAAATCTGACTAAGTTTTCTTTCAGATAATTATCGTTATGTCCAGCTCCGACGGACAGGAAGTGCTAGTGCAGGCGAAGCGACAGGATGTCACGTCCTGAGGCGGCGACGCGCAGGACGCGCTAGTGCCACCGAAGCGACAGGATGTCGCGGTCTAGGCGGCCATGCGCCTTCGGATCGAGGGGCACAAGCTATAAGGAAGCCTATATCAGGTTGAATGTGCTCCTGTACCATAGCTTAATTCGAGCAGGTCTCGTTCAGCGAGTCGCAAAGCTGCACGAAGCATATTCAAAGATGTTTTTCGCGATGTAATTAAGTAAGCAGCTTTGCTGTGGTGGCTGAAATGCTCCCTAATCAAAATTCGCCTTGCGCTTGTCGCCTTAGGCTGCGCGCCTTTGCGCTTTTCTTATTTAATTTTGACGATGGCGTATCCGCACTTGTAAATAGGAGTTGTATTGAATGTCTTCCATATATCAGCATTTCAGGCCTGAAGAAAAGCATTTCATTGATACAGTCCTAGATTGGAAGGAGTATGTAGAAAATACATATGCTCCAAAATTGGCTGATTTTTTAGATCCGCGTCAGCAGTTTATTTTAAAATCCATCATTGGTGAAGCGGCGGATGTTAAGTATAAGTTTTTCGGAGGGAAAGAACAAAGTGAGCGAAAAAGGGTCCTTCTTTACCCCGAATATTTTGAACCTAGTAATGAAGATTTTCAAGTAGGTCTTTACGAAATAGAGTACCCACGTAAGTTTATCAGACTTGAACATCCCATGGTCTTAGGTTCTCTAATGTCATTGGGAGTAAAAAGGGATAAGTTCGGCGATATTCTCGTAGATGAAGATCGTATTCAATTATTCTCAAGTGAAGAGATTGAGCAATTTTTAATGGCTGAATTTAGAGAAGTGGGACGGGCAGCTGTACATCTTAAAAAGCTTCCTATTCACGAAGCGATCCAGGAATCTGAGGAATGGAAGGAAAAAGAAATATCGGCTGCATCATTGCGTTTGGACGGGATTATTTCTTCAGTTTTTAATATCTCGAGACAAAAGTCGCAGACGTTGATTGAGCAGAAGCTAGTTAAGCTGAACTGGAAAACTGTTGAAAATCCTGCAGCAGAATGCATGGAGGGAGATATGATTTCTGCACGCAGGCTTGGCAGATGCAGAATCATTGAATTGCTAGGGACAACCAAGAAAAACAAGTCAAGATTGAAGGTTGGAATATTAAAATAATGTAAAATAATAAAGAAACCCGCCAACTTTAGTCGAACTTCTAGTATAATATGAATAACATATGAACCAGTTAGAGCTATGGAGGTGGCAAAATGCCGTTAACACCGGTCGATATACATAACAAGGAATTCAGCAAAGGATTCCGGGGATACGATGAAGATGAAGTCAACGAGTTTCTGGACCAAGTAATAAAAGATTATGAATTGGTCATTCGCGAGAAGAAGGAACTTGAAGAAAAAATTGCCGCAATGAATGAGAGGCTTGGTCATTTCAGTACGATTGAAGAAACACTTAACAAATCAATTGTCGTAGCGCAGGAAGCCGCAGAAGAGGTAAAAGGCAATGCGATGAAGGAAGCAAAGCTTATCATTAGAGAAGCGGAAAAGAACGCTGATAGGATTGTCAATGAGTCATTATCTAAAGCGCGCAAAATCGCACTTGAAATTGAAGAATTGAAAAAGCAGTCGAAAGTATTCCGTACACGGTTTAGAATGCTGATTGAAGCCCAACTGGATTTGATCAATAATGATGATTGGGACCAGTTGATGGAGTTTGAATTGGATGCAACTGAGCTGAACTCTTTGGAAGAAGTAGAAGAAATGGACTAAAACTTGACTCTGCATTTATGATTCTCATATAATGTAGTAAAATTATTTTATAATATTATGCGATGAGAGGGAGAGTACAATCTCAATTCCTATTGAAAAGCGAACCGGGGACGGTGGGAGCCTGGTAATAGAAGAGATTGGAAAATCACCCTTGAGTACTTGATTCGAAAGCGTTGCAAGTAGAAGAGAGCGTTCCATCCACGATACGGATTTATGAGCGGACAATTACACGATGTATTGTCTATTTGGGTGGTACCGCGGGAAAAAATCCTTCTCGTCCCTTTTTGGGGCGGGAAGTTTTTTGTTTGTAAAAAATGATATATGGATATAAGGAGGAAAAAGAATTGGATTACAAGGATACACTGCTCATGCCGAAAACTGATTTTCCGATGCGCGGAAATCTGCCGAAAAGAGAGCCGGAAATGCAAGCGAAATGGGAAGAGGAAAATATTTATCAAAAGGTTCAGGAGCGAACTCAAGGAAGGCCGCTTTATGTTCTGCACGACGGACCGCCGTATGCCAATGGCGACCTTCATATGGGGCATGCCCTGAATAAAACCTTGAAGGATTTTATCGTCCGCTATAAATCTATGGCAGGCTTTTGTGCTCCATATGTTCCTGGATGGGATACGCACGGACTTCCGATCGAACAGGCGCTGACAAATAAAGGAGTAAAGCGCAAGGAGATGTCTGTAGCTGAATTCAGGGAGAAATGTACACAATATGCATATGAGCAAATTGACAATCAGAGAACGGAATTCAAACGTCTCGGAATCAGGGGAGATTGGGAGAATCCGTACATTACACTAAAGCCTGCATATGAAGCTGAACAAATTAAAGTGTTCGGTGAGATGGCTAAAAAAGGCTATATCTACAAAGGGAAGAAACCTGTTTATTGGTCACCTTCCAGTGAATCGGCCCTTGCTGAGGCGGAAATCGAATATAAGGATAAGCGCTCACCATCCATTTATGTATCTTTTACAGTGACTGATGGAAATGGAGTTTTGGAAGATGGCAGCAGCATCATCATCTGGACGACTACACCATGGACGATTCCGGCAAATCTCGCTATTGCTGTCCATCCTGAACTAACCTACGCTGTGATTGAACAAGACGGTAAAAAATATGTTGCAGCAGAAGAGCTTGTTTCAACTCTGAAAGATGTGCTCGAATGGCCTGATGCCAAGGTGGTAAAAACAGTCAAAGGCTCTGAGCTTGAGCACGTTGTTACAAAGCATCCATTCTATGACAGGGATTCTGTAGTTATTCTTGGGGAGCATGTAACGATGGAATCAGGTACTGGATGCGTCCATACAGCACCTGGACATGGGGAAGATGACTTCAATATCGGCCAAAAATATGGCCTAGATGTACTTTGTCCTGTTGACGATAAAGGCCATATGACAGAGGAAGCTCCTGGATTCGAAGGTCTGTTTTATGATGCAGCTAATAAACCGATTACGGAAAAGCTTGAGGAAACAGGTGCTTTGTTGAAGCTGGAGTTTATCACTCACTCCTATCCGCACGACTGGCGGACAAAAAAACCGGTCATTTTCCGAGCGACTTCCCAATGGTTCGCATCCATCAAAGATTTCAGGGAGGAACTTCTTGAGTCTATCAAAGATGTGAAATGGGTACCTAAATGGGGAGAAACCAGACTTTATAATATGGTCAGAGACCGCGGAGACTGGTGCATTTCCCGCCAAAGAGTATGGGGTGTACCGATTCCGGTATTTTATGCGGAAAACGGTGAGGAAATTATTACAGATGAAACGATTTCTCACGTTTCTGATCTTTTCCGTGAACAAGGCTCCAATATCTGGTTTGAAAAAGAGGCTTCAGAACTATTGCCTGAAGGTTTTACTCATCCAGGGAGCCCGAACGGAACATTTACGAAGGAAACGGACATCATGGACGTATGGTTCGATTCTGGATCTTCGCATCAGGGAGTGTTAGTGGAAAGAGATGATTTAAGACGTCCTGCCGATCTGTATTTGGAAGGTTCAGATCAATACCGCGGATGGTTCAACTCATCTTTAACAACATCTGTGGCTGTTACTGGTAAGGCTCCATATACAGGAGTATTAAGTCACGGGTTTGTCCTTGACGGAGAAGGGCACAAAATGAGTAAATCCCTTGGGAATGTAATTGTTCCATCAAAAGTGACCAACCAGTTTGGGGCTGAAATCCTCCGCCTGTGGGTGGCATCAGTCGATTATCAATCAGACGTAAGGATTTCCGACCCGATCTTGAAACAGGTAAGCGAGGTTTATCGTAAAATCAGAAACACATTCCGTTTCTTGCTCGGGAACTTGGCTGATTTTAATCCTGAAGAAAATGCAATTTCTTTTGAGAATCTAAGAGAAGTGGATCAATTCTTATTGATCAGGCTAAACAACTTGGTTAAAGAGGCACTTGAATCTTACGAGGATTTCGAGTTTGCTGATATTTACCACGCAGTCAACAATTTTTGTACAGTTGATCTTAGTTCCTTTTATATGGATTTTGCAAAAGACGTTCTCTATATTGAAGCGGAAAACAACTTTGAACGAAGAGCCATGCAGACTGTCATGTACAAATGCGTAGTGGCTCTGGCAAAATTATTGTCACCGATATTGCCGCATACAGCAGACGAGGTTTGGACACACATCCCTGGAGTTCAGGAAGAAAGTGTGCAGTTGACTGATATGCCGACAGTGGAGGAAATTGCAAACGGAGCTGAACTTGAAAACAAATGGAAAGAATTCCTTCTTGTCAGGGATGATGTTCTAAAAGCGTTGGAAGAAGCAAGAAATGAAAAAGTGATTGGGAAATCACTGACTGCTAAAGTGAGCCTGTATGTAAATGACGACGTCAAGGATCTGCTCGAGAGCATTTCAGAGAGCCTTAAGCAACTGTTCATTGTATCTGGGTTTAAAGTGGCTGGATCATATGATGAAGCGCCGGACCATGCATTGAAGCTTGAGAAGGCAGCTGTCGTCATTGAAAAAGCAGAAGGCGAAACATGTGAACGATGCTGGGTTGTAACTCCTGAAGTTGGAGATGTCGAAGGACACCCGACCATTTGTCCGCGTTGTGCTTCTGTCGTGGAGCAAGTGCAAGAAAGCAAATCGTAAGCTCTGCATGCCAACACCCTGTTACTCATAAGAAAGACGGCTCCTGCTCGAAATGATCAGGAGCCGTCTTTTTGCTTCAATATAGATTATACCGAAACACTCATTTTATCTGCTGATAAGCTTCAAGGGCCCGTTGACGGGCAACTGAATGGTCCACAAGAGGAAAAGGGTAATTTTCGCCCAGTTGGACCTGGGCAGCATCGAGTATATGCTTTGGAGCGGTCCACGGCTCATGGATATAAGCACTAGGCAATAAGCGCAATTCAGGAATCCACTTTCGGACATATTCACCATTTTTATCGAATTTTTTCCCTTGCAAGATCGGATTGAAAATACGAAAATATGGTGCTGCATCATTCCCGCTTCCTGCCGACCATTGCCACCCCATGGCATTATTCGCCATATCAAAATCAACAAGTGTATTTGAAAACCATCTTTCTCCCTCTTGCCAAGCGATTAATAAATGTTTGGTTAAAAACGAGGCGACAATCATTCGAACCCGGTTATGCACCCATCCCGTTTCCCATAACTGCCGCATTCCAGCATCTACAATCGGATAGCCCGTTTGCCCGTGCATCCAATTTGTGAGGGAAGCTGCATCCGTGTGCCAAGGGAAATGTTCAAATGGCTGTCGGATCGGCTTTGTCCGGATTGAAGGAAAATGAAAAAGCTGGTGATAGGAAAAATCGCGCCAGACAAGTTGCTTTTGAAAGGCATCCATGGAGGAATGGAGCTTTGGATTTTCCGAAAATACTCGATTACGCTCGATCGCGTGCCATATTCCGCGCACACTGATTTCCCCAAAAGCGATATGCGGAGATAGCTTCGAAACAGCTTCATCTCCTGGAAAGTCTCTGCCATCCTTATATTCTATCAAAGAGGTTTTCAAAAATTCATTCCATCTCTTAATCGCTACTGTCTCACCGGGTTCCCAGTGGTTGTGCAATTTTAAATGCCAAGTATTAGAAGAGAGCAAAGGAAGATTGTCAATGGTCTCAGTGTGAATATCTTCATTCAACCCATGCAGCTCTTTTGGTACAGGTAAGGGCCGGGGAACAGAACTTGTATGAAACTTTTTTAAAAAAGCAGTATAAACTTTGTATGGCTTGCCTTGAACATTTAACAGCTTGGTAGCGGATATTAGCAGTGAAGCGGAAAACTGCTTTACCTCAATCCCTTTTTTAATGAATGTTTCGACCCAATTGTCATCTGTATTCCTGCAATCTGGTTCATAGCATCCATTCATATAAACGGCAGTTGCATCAGTTTCATGCAGCAATGTTCTAATTACAGTCGAACGTTGACCCATGCGGACGATGAGTTTCAGACCGTGTCCGTCCAAGCGTTGCCGGAGGGCATGTAAACTTTGAGAAAGCCACCAGCTTGAGGCGCTTCCTTCATCTCCAAAGGCTCCTTCGTTTGGAGACCAAATAAAAACCGGAATCACTATTCCTCGTTGGGCAGCGGCTGTGAGCGCCGGATTGTCGTGCAGCCGGAGATCCCTGTGAAATAACACAATTGTTTTGATCATTGTGCTGCCAGCTTATGTTCCAATGAAGTATTTTCTCCCATTTGCTCTGTCACGTCTTCGAGGACCCCGTCTGTCATCCGGTATACTTTATCAAAATAGCGAGTCAGTCGAGTATCATGTGTAACCACAATGGATGTTGTATTTTTATTTTTTGTTACGCTGCTCAGCAACTCCATTACCTCAAATGCACGATTTGAATCGAGGGAAGCAGTGGGTTCATCCGCTAAGATTATTGTTGGATTACTGTATAATGCTTTGGCAATCGCTACACGCTGCCTTTCCCCGCCAGATAAATCAGACGGGTATTTGTTACGAAGCTCTTCAATTCCCAAGTCTATAAACAGTCTTTCCAAATCAGCTTTTGACATGTTGCCTTTTTTCACTTTATCCAAAAGCTTTAATTGATCTGCAACGGTTAAAAAGGGAATCAGGTTCGATGCCTGCAATATAAATCCAATTTCTTTCAAACGAATATTTGAGCGTTGCCTTTCGCTCATTTCTGTAATGTTTTCTCCATTAATGATCACTTTTCCGGCATTTGGTGTCAAAAGTCCGCCTACAACGGTCAAAAATGTACTTTTTCCAGAACCGGAGGGCCCAATGATTGCAATGAGTTTTCCACGGTCAGCTGTAAAATTGAGCTCTTTTAAAGCGTCCACTTTCTTATGGCCTGTGCCAAAAGATTTTTTTACCCCAATTAATTTCAAGACGGTCATCGTTATCCTCCTATCGCTTTTAATGGGTCGATTCTAACAATAGTCCAGACAGAGAATACAGCGCCTGCAACTGCAACCGCAATAAGCACCAAGCCATAAACAAGCATGAGGCCCAAATCAAAAGAAACTGGGACTGCCGCCGGCAAAAAGGAACCGGATAATGTCGTCAAACAAAAACCAATAAAGGTTCCGATAAAGGCAAGGAGAAAAGTCTGTGCTACGACTGATCGAGAAAGATATAGGTTAGAGATACCTTGTGCCTTCATTACGCCAAACATGCTAATTTTCTGGACAGTCAGAACATAAAGGAAAATTGCAACAATAACAGATGATATGACAAATAAGAAATAAATCATGAATGTGAGTGTAAGATTTTGCTCCGTGTAGCCTGGTAAATTGCTAATGAATGTCTCGATTTCAACCCACTCATACCCTTTGGGTGCTTTTAAGGATTCGATATTAGGATCTTTCACAACCAAAGCGTTGATTTGATCTTTATTTTGTTCGGCAGCATCGCCATATTTAATCCGTTGGTAAGTTTCAATGGCCCCATAAAGGACAGGTGAAGCATTAAATCGGGCATTATCTGTAAAACCTGTAATCACCAGTTTTTCCTCGGAGGAGGAAATCGACAATTCATCTCCAATAACAAAACCCGCATCTTTTAAAGTATCACTTGCGATCACTTCGTTTTGTTGTTTAAATGGCTTGCCTTCCGTGACTTCAGGCATTAAAAATTCATCTGGCCGAATTCCAAAAATAGATACATTCTGTTTCGTATTCCCATTGCCCGCGATGGCACTAATTTGCCCAAGGACAGCCGTTTCTTTAGCGTTGAGTGCTCCAATATCCTCAGTGTCCATGGATGACTGATAAAGGCTTTGATCGGAGTCTTCCGTCAAAAAAATGGCAGTGGCATCCCATTTATCGACCGATTCCCGGTTAAGGCTTTGTAAGCCTGTTGCAAGTCCGGATAGGAAGAAAACGAGGTAGGCGACTAACATCAATACTCCGGTAATTAGTGCGAAGCGTAATTTATTCTTTTTAATTTCATTCCAGGCCAAAAACATAGAATCCCTCCTTGCTTTTTATTTTGTAATTATTATGGCAGAGTGTCGCTTCGTTGTAAAATGTTTGTATAATGTAATTCGATTAATCGTTATACAAGGTAATCATATTATTATATACTGAAGAAAATGACAAATTGAACCGGAACAAGTGCATTCCAAGTTATCTTTCGCAAATTGATGCAGAGAAAAAAATGCAATTGTTGTTTTCACTGAAGATGCCGTTGCAGGATTATATGATTTTTTCGGGGATATATTGCAGCCTATCGTTGTAGTGTAGACCTGATGCAAACGGATATCACATTTCATGTATTTATGAAATGCCTTCCAAGTTAAAAAAGTCGGGAAAAGTGTCATGCTTGGGCAGGACCTGTCAAATGTTTGCGGCTTGGGTAAATCTTTTTTACAAAATGTAATTTCGGGGATAATTAGGGAAAGTTTTTATTGGTCAGCGACTGTGATGATACAGCTTTACCTTTTTTGTTCAATGTTTGTATAGTGTTTCATGTAACATCTATTGACTCAGGTTAAGCTCTTTTTACACAATTGTTTTTTGCTAGTGAACTCGTCAGTCAGGGAGTGAAAACATATGGTACAAGTAGGTCAAAGGGGACTTTATTACATAAAACAGGTAGCAGATATGACTGGCCTTTCCAGACAAGTTATACGGAAATGGGAAGAACGCTACGGATTAATTGAGCCGAAACGTTTAGAGAACGGCTATCGCGTTTATAGCCAGACCGATATAAATAAATTGTTGAAAGCCAAAAAGCTCACCGAGCAAGGTCAACCCATTAAACAAGCAAGCGAAATTGTAAAAGCCCTGTTTGAACAGAATGGGCAGCTAGTGAATGAGATACCTGACAAGAAGATGTATGAACCATTAAATGAATTTGTTTTAGATTTGCTGGAAAAGGGGGCGCGTTGCAGTGAGATTGGTTTACAGTTCACCTTACAGCAGGCTTATGGGAAGTTAGGGCTTGAACAGTTCATATCATCCATTGCAATACCTTTTTTAAAAGAGGTTGGAGATAAATGGGAGAGAGGAGAGTGGGATGAATATCAAGAGGCGGTATCCAGTTTAATTTTCCGTGACTATCTCGTTCAAATCCGCAGAAATTATTGGCAAAATCCCGAGTCACCGTTTGCTCTTGGTGCTTGCCTGCCCAATGAGCAGCATGAAATACCGCTTCATCTCCTTTTGCTGCAAGCCATGATCAAGGGCTGGAAAACTCAATTGATTGGTGCTTCTCCGGCACCACAATCAATTCAGTCTCTAGTCGACAGGATAATGCCAGACATCGTCCTTCTGTCAGCAACAACAACAGCACCTTTTGATCATGATCCATCCCTTTTTTCAACCATGGAGAATTTCGCTGCATCCAAGCCTTCGATTGAATTCTATATTGGCGGCGAAGGGGCGAGCCGCTATTTAGAGAATAAGAAAACAACGTCTATACACCTTGTAAGGTCGCTTGATGAAGTTTTTGAGTTGACAGCACATAAGCCGACTTTCATATCAAATTGATCTGGCAACTATATTTAGACAAAAGAAAGCAGCAACTCGCAAATATGAAGATGCTGCTTTTTTCATTCCTGCCACTATCCAATTAAATGGATCACCCCCTTAACGATGAATAGGGAAGTTCGGCATGATAATAACTACTTTATTTTCCTCTTTTATGCTAGAATTCAAAAGAAGACTTTTAAGATTCGGGGGTTTACACGTGTGGTATTATTTGATTGCACTGTTTGTCATCGTGCTTGACCAAATTACGAAATGGATGATCGTCCGGAATATGGAGATCGGAGAGAGTATTAAAATCATCGATAACTTTTTTTACCTCACGTCCCACCGGAATACCGGTGCAGCCTGGGGAATTTTGGCAGGCCAAATGTGGCTGTTTTATATTATTACACTTATCGTTGTTGCAGGTATCATCTATTACATGCAGACACAAGCTAAAGGCAAGCCTTTGTTTCAAGTTAGCCTGGCTTTTATTTTAGGTGGCGCTATCGGTAATTTCATTGATCGGCTGTTTAGAAAAGAAGTTGTCGATTTTTTGGATACATATATTTTCGGATATAACTTCCCCATTTTTAATATTGCAGATTCAGCATTGACGATTGGTGTCATTCTTCTTTTTATACAAATTTTCAAGGAAGAACGTACAGAAAAGGTGAAAGCGCATGGAAAGAGTTGAATATCAGATAAAGGAAGAGGAAAGCGGGGAGCGGATTGATAAACTGGTGGCCGGTCTAGGTCAAGATTGGTCGCGCTCGCAGGTACAGCAATGGATCAAGGACGGTCAAATTTCGGTAAACGGCGAATCGGTAAAGGCAAATTATAAATGCAGCAAGGATGATCTTATTGTTATAGAGATTCCGGAACCTGAGCCTCTTGATGTGGAACCGGAAGAAATGAATCTTGATATTTATTATGAGGATCAGGATGTTTTGGTTGTTAATAAACCGAAGGGCATGGTCGTTCACCCTGCACCAGGTCACCCGTCAGGAACATTAGTAAATGGTTTGATGGCCCATTGCAAGGATCTTTCCGGAATAAACGGCGTCATGCGTCCGGGAATCGTCCACAGAATAGATAAGGATACTTCCGGGCTATTAATGGTGGCTAAAAATGATGTTGCCCATGAAAAGCTTGTCCAACAGCTGGTGGATAAAACTGTAACCCGAAAATACTTTGCACTCGTGCATGGAGTGATTCCTCATGACCATGGTACGATTGATGCTCCGATTGGAAGAGATCCGATTGAACGCCAAAGTATGGCAATCAATGAAAAGGGCAAACAGGCAGTCACCCATTTTACTGTATTGGAAAGGCTTGAGCCGTATTCATTTGTGGAGTGTGTACTGGAAACCGGAAGAACCCACCAAATCAGGGTACATATGAAATATATCGGGCATCCGCTTGTGGGGGATCCAAAATATGGCCCGCGTAATACTTTGTCAACTGATGGGCAGGTATTGCATGCAGGGATTCTTGGATTCATCCATCCACGAACGGGTGAATACAAGGAATTCAGCGCTCCACTTCCGGATGATTTCAATCTATTGTTAAATAAACTTAGACAAAACCGTTGACAACTTTCGAGATGAAGTCTATATTGGTAATAGTTGAATATGAACCTTAAATTCGGTCCCGTGAGGCCGGGAAGGTACGGTCAGAGTCGCATTGAAAGTTTATGCTTCTCAATCTGTTTTTACCATTTTGTACCCTCCTGCTGTGCCGCGGGAGGGCTTTTTTTATGGATATTGACGTATTATTGTTGACACAATGACAGGGGTGAAAATTGTGAGTCCAAAGGCGATTGTTCTTGATGAAAAGGCGATACAAAGGGCATTGACAAGAATTGCTCATGAAATAATTGAACGTAATAAAGGAATTGAAAACTGTGTGCTCGTTGGTATAAAAACACGGGGCATTTATCTTGCGCAGAGGCTGGCCGATCGGATTAAGCGTATAGAAGGCGAGAATATACCTGTGGGAGAAGTGGATATCACACTATACAGGGATGACTTGACTATTAAAACGGATAGTACTGAACCTGAAGTGAAGGGGTCAAATCTTCCAGTAGATATTAAAAATAAAAAAGTGATATTAGTTGATGATGTGTTATATACAGGCAGGACCGTGAGAGCTGCCATGGATGCTTTGGTCGACATTGGCCGTCCATCACAAATTCAACTGGCCGTGCTGGTTGATAGGGGGCATCGCGAACTGCCAATCCGTGCAGATTTCATCGGAAAAAATCTTCCGACTTCAAGTCTTGAACGGATAGTCGTTCAACTTGTTGAGACCGATGACCAAGACCAGGTAGGAATTTATGAAAAAGAATAATACCCTTTTAATTCAGTCCTGTGAGACTGGCAAAGGGAGGTTTTAAAGAAGCTGGCGCACTACGCCCGGCTTCGTTTTGCAAACCCTCTTTGCCGATGACTGGCGAAGAGGGTTTCTTATTTGAAAAACTCTGTGCCAGAATTAAATTAAAGAAAGAATGGTGAACGGCCATGAAAAATCTATTTTCAATGAAGGATTTGACTACAGAGGAGATATATAAACTCTTGAAAACCGCTGAATCGTTTGCCAAGGGAGAATGCTGGACTCCTGAAGAACAGACTTTTGCCGTCAACCTGTTTTTTGAACCAAGCACGAGAACAAAAACCAGCTTCGAGATGGCCGAGCGCAAACTTGGAATAGAAGTCATTCCCTTTGAAGCAGGAGCATCAAGCATATTAAAAGGGGAAACAATGGAGGACACGTTGAGAACTCTCGAATCCATCGGTGTGGATCTTGCTGTCATCCGTCATAAGCAGGATGCATTTTATGAAGACCTGGCAGGCAAATTTAATATGAGAATAATTAATGGCGGTGATGGCTGTGGGCAGCATCCGACCCAATCACTTT
The DNA here is from genome assembly GCF_003605385.1 of Siminovitchia acidinfaciens. GTDB lineage: Bacteria > Bacillota > Bacilli > Bacillales > Bacillaceae_C > Siminovitchia > Siminovitchia acidinfaciens. The sequence goes on from NZ_QYTV02000003.1 coordinate 408,218, forward strand.
TGGATTTGCTTACAATAAAGCAGGAATTCGGGAAATTCGAAGGGTTGAAAGTGACAATTGTCGGCGATTTAAGCCACAGCCGGGTGGCGAGGTCGAACACGGAAGCTTTGACTACTCTTGGGGCGGAAGTTTATTACTCGGGACCCCCTGAATGGTTTGAAGGAGATGCTGCAAACTCGGAGTATTATGTGGATATAGACGAAGCTATAAGCTTTTCAGATGTGCTCATGCTCTTGAGAATCCAGCATGAACGACATGACAGTACTATGGACCATTCCGCAGAACATTATCATGAAAGGTATGGACTGACAGTCGAGAGGGAAAACAAAATGAAGCCTTCAGGCATTATCATGCATCCCGGACCGGTGAACAGAGGCGTTGAAATTGCCGACAGTCTGGTAGATAGCGGGAAATCAAGGATCTTTAAGCAAATGGAAAATGGCGTATATGCCAGAATGGCTGTATTAAAGCATCTTCTTGAAAAATAAAAGGGGGAATCATGAATGAACTGGCTGATCAAAAATGGTAAATTGCTGCAAGATAATGGTGAAATGAAAGAAATGGACATACGAGTTAAAAATGGTGTCATTGAAGAAGTCGGCAATAATCTTGAGAATAAAGGCGAGGAAGAATATGATGCGACAGGGCTTCTTGTTACACCTGGCTTAGTAGATCTGCATATTCACCTTCGTGAGCCGGGCGGAGAAACAAGGGAAACGATAGAGACGGGAACGATGGCTGCAGCAAGAGGCGGATTTACAACTGTGGCATCTATGCCAAACACAAAGCCGGTTCCGGATAATAAGGATCAGATGGAATGGCTTGTGAACCGCATTGAAGAGACAGGTAAAGTGAAGGTTCTTCCATACGCGGCCATTACGACTGGTCTGCAGGGTGAGGAACTTGTGGACTTCAAAGCCTTGAAGGAAGCCGGCGCATTCGCCTTTACAGATGATGGTGTCGGCGTACAGACTGCAGCAAAAATGTATGAAGCGATGCAGCAGGCAGCGGAACTGGATATGGCTATCGTCGCACACTGTGAAGACAACTCGCTTATTTACGGCGGAGCCCTTCACGACGGGGAAATTTCAAGAAAAGCTGGTGTTCCAGGGATCCCTTCCATTTGTGAATCAGTTCATATCGCAAGGGATGTGCTGCTCGCAGAGGCAGCAAACTGCCATTATCATGTATGCCATATCAGTACAAAAGAGTCAGTGAGAACTGTCAGGGATGCCAAACGGGCGGGTATTAAAGTGACTGCGGAAGTGAGCCCTCATCATCTGCTGTTATGCGATGAGGATATTACAGATGTGAACGATACAAACTTCAAAATGAATCCGCCGCTCCGTGGAAGAGAAGATCGTAAAGCACTGATTGAGGGACTGCTTGACGGAACCATCGATTTCATTGCAACTGATCATGCTCCTCACACAGCAGAGGATAAATCCAAGCACGTGACAAAAGCCCCGTTTGGGATTGTCGGACTAGAAACAGCCTTTCCGCTGCTATATACGTATTTTGTTGAAAAGGGCCAATGTTCCTTAAAGCAGTTGGTTGATTGGATGACAGCAGCACCTTCCGAAACCTTTAAATTGAGCTGTGGAACATTAAATATAGGAAAACCTGCTGATATTACCCTGATCGATTTGGAAAAGGAACAGAGAATCGATCCGGCTCAGTTTTTATCTAAAGGAAAGAACACTCCATTCAGCGGATGGTCATGTAAAGGCTGGCCAACTGCCACTTTTGTAAATGGAGAACTAAGATGGTCGGAAGGACGTGATTTTTGATGAAACGCCAGCTCATTCTAGAAGATGGAACAATATTTGTCGGCGAAGCAATCGGAAGTGAAAAAGAAACAACAGGAGAAATCATTTTTAATACAAGCATGACAGGTTACCAGGAGATTATTTCGGACCCGTCTAATTACGGGCAAATTATCGCATTTGGTTTTCCGCAAATTGGAAACTATGGAATAAACCGCGATGATTTTGAAAGCATCGACCCTGTCATCAAAGGTGTCATCGTGAAAGAAGCGGCGGATTTTCCCTCTAACTGGCGGAGCAATATGTCTTTTGGCGAGTTTTTAAAAGCGAAGGATATTCCCGGCATCACCGGCATTGATACTAGAAAATTGATTCGATTGATAAGGACCAAAGGGACAATGAAGGGAGTTATCTGCGGGTTTGGTGAAAGCATTGAAACGCATTTGTCTCGCCTTCATGCAATTGAAAGCCTGGCAGATCAGGTGAAGCAAGTATCAACAGTCAAACCTTTTCCGGCTCCAGGCCGCGGCAGCAGTGTCATCGTCATGGATTTCGGTCTGAAACACGGGATTTTACGCGAGCTGACAAAAAGAGGGTGCGATGTTACTGTCGTTCCATATAATACATCGGCGAAAGAAATTCTTTCATTGCAGCCTGATGGATTGATTTTATCTAACGGCCCAGGTAACCCGGAAGACGTTCCCGAAGCTGTTGAAACGATTCGTTCAATTCAAGGGAAGGTTCCTCTGTTCGGCATCGGACTTGGCCATCAATTATTTGCCCTTGCCAATGATTGTAAGACGCAAAAGATGTTTACCGGCCATCGGGGAGGCAGCTATCCCGTGAAGGACATCGAAACAGGAAGAGTGATTTTTACTTCTCAAAACCATGGATATGAAGTTGTTACAGATTCGGTAGATGAAAGCAAATTGTCTATTACGCATGTACAATTGAATGACGGGTCCAATGAGGGTCTGGCTCATAAGGAGCACTCTGCTTTTTCAGTCCAATTTGAGCCGGAAGCAGCCCCAGGATCGGAAGATGCCAAGTATTTGTTTGATCAATTCCTTAAATTAATGGATGTAAATAAAAGAAAGGCGGATGACCATGCCAAAAAGAACTGATATCGAAAGCATTTTAGTTGTCGGGTCAGGCCCGATAGTAATTGGACAGGCGGCTGAATTCGACTACGCCGGTACCCAGGCTTGCCTGGCTTTGAAAGAAGAGGGATACAGGGTCATCCTAATCAATTCAAATCCCGCGACAATCATGACAGATTCAGAAATTGCGGATGCTGTTTATATTGAACCCTTGACGCTTGAATTTGTCAGCCGAATCATCAGAAAAGAAAGACCGGATGCAATCCTGCCTACGCTCGGCGGACAGACTGGATTGAATATCGCCATGCAACTGGCCAAAGCTGGTGTTCTTGAGGAGTGCAACGTCGAAATCCTTGGGACAAAGCTATCGGCTATTGAACAGGCGGAGGACAGGGATCAGTTCAGAAGCCTCATGAATGAACTGAATGAGCCAGTTCCTGAAAGTGCAATCGTCCATACTTTGGAAGAAGCGCAAAGCTTTGTTGCTGAAATTGGCCTACCTGTCATCGTGCGACCTGCGTATACGTTGGGTGGAACCGGTGGAGGAATATGTACAACACACGAAGAACTGATTTCCATTGTATCCAGTGGCTTGAAGAACAGCCCCGTCAATCAATGTTTGATTGAAAAAAGCATCGCCGGCTATAAGGAAATTGAATATGAAGTGATGAGAGATGCAAATGACAATGCGATTGTTGTTTGTCATATGGAAAATGTGGATCCTGTCGGTATTCATACCGGTGATTCCATCGTGGTTGCTCCTTGTCAAACGTTAAGTGACAGAGAGATCCAATTGTTGAGGAATACATCCTTGAAATTGATCCGCGCTCTTGGAATCGAGGGAGGGTGCAACGTGCAACTTGCACTTGATCCTGACAGTTTCCAATACTACATCATTGAGGTGAATCCACGGGTAAGCCGTTCCTCTGCATTGGCTTCTAAAGCGACGGGCTTCCCGATTGCCAAACTTGCCGCAAAGATTGCTGCTGGCTACACATTGGATGAATTGATGAACCCGGTGACAGGAAAAACATATGCTTGCTTCGAACCGGTTATTGACTATATTGTTACAAAAATTCCGAGATGGCCGTTTGACAAATTTGAATCAGCGAACAGAACTTTGGGTACGCAAATGAAAGCTACTGGAGAAGTCATGGCGATCGGACGGAGCTTTGAGGAATCTTTGTTAAAGGCAGTGCGTTCGCTGGAAATCAGTTTATATCACTTGGAGAATGAAGAAGCAAAAAGTATGGAAGAATCCGAGCTTAAGGCCGAAATCGAAAATGCAACCGATGAACGCCTCTTTATTGTTGCAGAAGCACTTAGAAGAGGAATTTCGATGGAAACCATCCATGAGTGGAGCGAAATAAATTTGTTTTTCCTCCATAAACTGAATAAAATCATTGAGCTTGAAAAGAAATTGAAAAATGAGCCTTTCAGTGCCGACCTTGGATTAGAGGCCAAAAGAAGAGGGTTTGCCGATGCAACTCTTGCTAAATTATGGCAAAGCAGTGAGAGGGATATTTACGAATGGCGTAAAGAAAATGACATGGTTCCGGTCTACAAAAAAGTTGATACATGTGCAGGTGAATTCGAATCAGAAACGCCATATTTTTACGGAAGCTACGAAGAGGAAAATGAATCATCACGCACCGAGAAGAAAAGTGTCATTGTACTTGGATCTGGACCAATCCGAATTGGACAGGGCATCGAGTTCGACTATGCGACGGTACACAGCGTTTGGGCAATCCAGCAAGCAGGCTATGAAGCTATTATCATTAACAATAACCCGGAAACTGTATCGACTGATTTCAGCATTTCAGACAAGCTTTATTTTGAGCCGCTGACAATCGAGGATGTCATGCATATCATAGATTTGGAGCAGCCGGAAGGCGTAGTTGTACAATTTGGCGGACAAACAGCCATCAACCTGGCTTCCGATCTTTCTGAACGTGGAGTAAAAATTCTTGGTACCTCGCTAGAAAGTCTTGACAGGGCTGAAGACAGGGATAAATTCGAACAGGCACTCACTGAGCTGAATATCCCAATGCCAAAAGGAAGAACGGCTCTCTCTGTGGAGGAAGCGGTAGAGATAGCATCAGACATCGGTTACCCCGTTTTGGTGCGTCCATCATATGTGCTTGGCGGGCGAGCGATGGAAATAGTCTATGAAGAGAAAGAGCTCCTCCATTACATGGAAAATGCCGTAAAAATCAATCCTGAACATCCGGTACTTGTCGATCGCTACTTAACAGGAAAAGAAGTGGAAGTTGATGCGATCTCCGACGGGGAAAATGTGGTAATTCCCGGCATAATGGAGCATATTGAAAGAGCAGGCGTCCACTCTGGGGACTCCATTGCAGTGTATCCTCCGCAAAATATCAGCGCTGAGATGATTAAAAAAATTGAAGACGCAACAATCCGTCTTGCCAAGGGGCTTGACATTATCGGACTTTTAAACATCCAATATGTCATTTCAAATGATGAATTATATGTTATCGAAGTAAACCCGCGGTCGAGCAGGACTGTACCGTTCTTGAGCAAGATTACACGAATTCCAATGGCAAATCTCGCTACGAAAGTGATTTTAGGCGAAAAACTGACGGATCTTGGCTATGAGACTGGGTTAACTAAAGAAATGAGCGGTGTTTATGTAAAAGCTCCGGTCTTCTCTTTCGCAAAGCTTCGCAGGGTGGATATTAGTCTTGGCCCAGAAATGAAATCAACAGGTGAAGTCATGGGTAAAGACAGCACGATGGAAAAAGCGTTGTATAAAGGTCTTGTGGCTTCGGGAATTGAGATTAAGACACATGGTACGGTCTTGATCACTGTTGCAGATAAAGACAAGGATGAGGCAGCTAAGCTGGCAGAGAGATTTTCAGCCATCGGTTATCAGATAATCGCGACAAGCGGTACTGCTAAGTCCATTACTGATTCAGGCATCAAAGTCCAAACGGTCGATAAAATTGGCGCTTCTGGACACAATCTGCTTGACACAATCAGGCAAGGTGATGCACAGCTTGTCATCAATACACTGACAAGGGGGAAACAGCCGCGCCGAGATGGCTTCCGAATTCGGAGAGAGTCCGTGGAAAATGGTATCCCATGCCTGACTTCATTGGATACGGCCAAGGCAATACTTGATGTCCTTGAATCGATGGTCCTATCTGCAGAAGCTATGCCATCCGGAAAAAAGGCGGTTCAGTAATGGTTAACGGAACTTTTAAAAATCTGCCGATTATTGCTCTTGATTTCCCCAATGGGGGAGAAGCCGAGCAATTTTTGAACAACTTTGATGGACAACAGCTTTTTGTAAAGGTTGGAATGGAGCTCTATTATCAGGCAGGGGCTGAATTTATAAAAGCTTTGAAAGACAATGGGCACATGATCTTTCTTGATTTAAAGCTCCATGACATTCCAAACACTGTTCATCGGGCAATGAAAGTGCTCGCCGGACTTTCAGTTGATATGGTGAATGTCCATGCTGCCGGAGGATCGGAAATGATGAAAGCAGCTATTCATGGATTGGAAGAAGGGACAAAGGCGGGCCAGACCCGCCCCGCTTTAATTGCAGTTACGCAGCTGACAAGTACAAGTGAAGAACAGATGCAGCGTGAACAATTAATTAATTGTTCAATAGATAAATCCGTGCTTCATTATGCAATGCTTGCCAGGGACTCAGGCCTTGATGGGGTGGTTTGCTCTGCCTTTGAAGCAGCTGCTATTGAAAAAAATGCTGGCTCGGGCTTTTTGCGGGTAACACCTGGAATCAGGATGGCGGGGAACAATAGCAATGATCAAAAACGGATTGTCACCCCTTCGGATGCACGCGATATGGGATCATCGATGATTGTGATCGGACGTCCTGTGACACAAGCAGAAGATCCGGTTTTATCTTATGGAAAAGTGTTGACAGAATGGGAGAGGTAATGATGAGCCAAAAAATCGCTGAACATTTACTAGATATACAAGCCGTCTTTTTACAGCCGAACCAACCGTTTACATGGTCGTCCGGCTTGAAGGCGCCAATTTATTGTGATAATCGGTTAACGATGTCCTATCCGGAAGTCAGAAAGGCGATTGCAGAAGGGCTTGCAGGGCTAATTCGGGAAAAATTCTCGGACGTAGATGTGATTGCAGGGACAGCTACAGCAGGCATTCCGCATGCAGCATGGGTCAGTGATATTGTCGGCCTACCTATGTGCTACGTGAGATCAAAAGCCAAAGCTCACGGAAAAGGCAATCAAATCGAAGGAAAAGCTTCTGAAGGACAAAAAATAGTTGTTGTGGAAGACCTCATCTCAACGGGAGGAAGTTCAATTACAGCAGTCAAAGCACTTAAAGAGGCTGGCAGTGATGTATTGGGTGTTGTCAGTATTTTCTCCTATGAGCTTGATAAAGCTAAAAGCTCTTTTGAAGCAGAAGGTATCCAAGCTTATTCGTTAACGGGTTATTCCGATCTGATTGAAACGGCCTTTAAAAAAGAGCTGATCAAAGAGGAAGATTTGTTGACGCTGCGGAGCTGGAGAGAAAACCCCGAAGAATGGGGAAAATAATAGTATAGAAGGAGGCTGCCTAAAAAATGGCAGCCTTTTTTAACGTTATAAAATTGACATATTTCGGGAAGTGGACCAATTTTTCTTCTAAGAAACTTTCAGTTGCCTCGAGAATCCTCTACATATCATGAGAGCTTTTTTGGTTCTGACGGGAATGATTTGCCTGCTTCACCTTTTTGGAGCCGCTTAAAGGCTCACCATAAGGCTGTTCTGGGCTTTGGGGCAGGGTGGGCTGCTTCTGCTGTTTCGGTCCTTTTGGGTTGGGTGACATATCTTAATCTCCTTCCTGCATGCTTTACTTTTTGTCTGCTTTCAACCATCAAGGCTATCTCAAGGCTATTTATGGCCATCGTTCAATTTTCGGGCTTCTTCCGGGCCTGACAGTTTGGCACGCCCGGGAAAGCGCACGCCGACATCACGATCCGACTGAACCCGACCGCTCTCTCTCAACTTCTTCTCCTGACGATCTTTTCCCAATGCACACACCTCCTGCCTTTAATATGGCGTTGTTACGCTTGTATATGCACGAAAAAGACGGAGTGTCCGTCATTTAAAAAAAGTATTGGCAACGTAAGGTTCTCTAATCGGTGGTTTGTTTTCCTGTTTGGCTCTTCAAGGAGCGCACCAACTCTTCGTTTGGCGTCACATACACCGTTTGCTGCTGATCATATATAACGAAGCCCGGTTTTGAACCGTTCGGTTTTTTCACATGACGCACTTTCGTGTAATCGACGGGTACAGAGGAGGAATCCCTTGCTTTGCTGAAATATGCAGCGAGCATGGCAGCTTCCAGAATTGTTTCCTCCGAGGGATCGGTACTTCGGATGACTACATGGGATCCCGGAATATCTTTTGTATGAAGCCAGATCTCATCTCTGCGGGCTAATTTGTTGGTCAAATAGTCATTTTGTGTATTATTTTTACCGACAAGGAGTTCGGTTTTATCGCTTGCTTCATATCTTTCAATGACCGGTTTATTCGAAGCTCTTTTTCTCGGACGGCTTTGGCGGCGTCTGATATAGCCCTCTCCAATCAGCTCTTCCCTGATCTCGTCAATATCTTCGACTGATGCGGAGGATAATTGCTGTAAAAGAGTATCAAAATAGAGGATTTCATTCCTCGCCTGTTCAATTTGTTCCTGAACAAAACTTACAGAGTTCTTTGCCTTTTGGTATTTGGAAAAATAATTTTGTGCATTTTCCGATGGTCCTTTTCTGGGGTCCAAGGGGATGCTTATTGTACCTCCGTCAAGATCGTAATAATTTACAACGGATATTTCTTTCATTCCCCTTTTTGCTAGGTGCATATTGGCAGTCAGAAGCTCACCAAGCAGCTGATACTCGTCAGCCCGTTCGGATTTTTTCAACGTATCCTCAAGTTTGCTGATTTTCTTTTCGTTTTTTTCTTTCTCATTTTTCATCAATTTTTCCAGGTCCATTGCCTGCTGTTTGACCCGGTCTCTTTGAGCTTTTCCAAAATAAAAGCTGTCTAGCATATCGCTTAACGTGGAAAAGGATTTGGTTTCTCCATCCATATGCTGAATGGGTAAAAGGTAAAATGCACTTTTGTCACCGGCAGTTGTGATGGAATAATCGTATTGATGTAATCTCAATTCATCCATGAGTTTCAAAAATACGGGGGGCAGGGTGCTCCGATTTGTAATCCCGCAGCGAAAGGTGATCTCTTTCGCAAAAAGAGGAGAAATTCCCGCAAAGTGTTGGACTAATTGCCGATCGATTTTTCCGCTGTTAAAATCGATGCTCCTTAAAACATCATCCGTGTTGGCTGAGAATGGCTCCAATTTATTTTGTGCTGGTGGATATACGTATGTTCCTCCAGGCAAGACTGTTCGGTAGCTGTTGATCGAAGCAGGGATATGTTTGATACTGTCGATGATTTTATCATTTGCCTTGTCCACTAAAATGATATTGCTGTGCCTGCCCATAATCTCCATGATTAAGAGCTTGATTGATTCGTCTCCCAGTTCATCTCTGCCCCTGAGTTCAAATATGACGATTCTGTCTAGACCAGCCTGATAAATGTTTTGGACAATGGCCCGGTCCAGATGTTTCCTCATCATCATGCAGAAAAGAGGTGGTTCATCTGGACTTATAGATGATTCCTGGGTCAATTGGACCCTGGAATAACTGGGATGTGCAGAAAGGAGAAGCTTATGGTTTTTTCCGTTTGCCCGAACGGTAATAATAATTTCATTTTTATAAGGCTGCTGAATTTTATTGATTCTGCCGCCAATCAGTGCATCTGCGAGCTCTTTTGTCATAGCCCGTGTGAAAAGTCCATCAAAAGCCATCAGAAACATCCTTTACTAATATATTAGTGACTTCATTTTTTACATAGATTGTGTCCAGCTACGACGACTGGCCACTCCCCAGGGAGCAGACTCAGCAATCAAGTACTCCGGCGCTATAGCTTATATTCTGCTCGTTGCGAAGTTATACGAAGCAGACTTAGCTTCGATTAATGAAGCCAAAAGAGGGCTTCACTGATTTGATTTCGACGGGCGGGACGATCAAGTGCCGTCGGTCCCCCAGGACAAGGAGCTTCGGCAGCGATACATTCCCCGAAGGAGAAGCGGCAGCCAGCGCTTTTTGCCCTAAGCAGCCGTCTTCCGCTTTTCTATTGTCCAGCTACAGCGCTCAGCGACTAGCAGACTTCCTCCTCCTTCCTACGATAAGTCAACATCGGCTCGCCTGTTGGCTTCGCCGTGTTTCCTTTATCTCGTCAGGAGTCGTCCAGTCTGTACGTTGCTAAACGAGCGCTTCCGCTTTTCTATAAAAATTATATCATGATTAGCCCTGTTCCTGAATAAGCTTGCAATGATAAGGACAACTATTGCTTGTCTTATAGGGAAGGCGGGTGTGCGATGATCTATCACCAAATGGATGAAAATGAGGCAGCTAAATCGCTTCATACAAATACAAAGACAGGTTTGTCCACTCAATTGGCTGATGAAAGAAGAAAAAAGGTTGGCCGAAATGAACTGTCAGAAGGAGAAAAACAATCTGCCATCCTCCTTTTTTTTAGCCAATTTAAAGACTTCATGGTGCTTGTGCTGTTAGCTGCAACGTTAATATCCGGACTGCTGGGTGAATATGTTGATGCAGTCGCCATAATGGTCATTGTTTTAATCAATGGCCTGCTGGGTTTTATCCAGGAAAGAAAAGCGGAAAAATCCCTTCAGGCATTGAAAAATTTATCTGCACCAAAGGTGGCTGTCCTTCGGGACGGACGCTGGTCGAAAATAGACTCAAAAGAGGCAGTGCCCGGAGACATTTTGAAGTTTTCAAGCGGAGACCGGATCGGGGCTGATCTTAGAATTATCGTTTTTAACAATCTCGAGATCGAAGAATCAGCCTTAACTGGTGAATCAATTCCATCCCAAAAACATTCACATCCGATTTTAGATGATAACCCATCCCTTGGTGATTTAAATAACATGGCATTCATGGGGACGATGGTCACTCGTGGTAACGGAATTGGTATTGTCACAGCAACTGGAATGAACACGGCAATGGGAAAAATAGCCGGGATGATACAAACGGCTGAAACGGTAATGACACCCTTGCAAAGAAGGCTCGATCAGCTCGGTAAAATATTAATAACGGTGGCCTTGCTTCTGACAGTCATGGTCGTTTTAGCGGGTATATTCCACGGGCATGATATTTATACGATGTTTTTGGCGGGGGTATCTCTTGCAGTGGCGGCCATTCCAGAAGGACTGCCGGCCATTGTGACAGTCGCTCTTTCACTTGGTGTCCAAAGAATGATTCGGAAAAATGCCATCGTCCGAAAGCTTCCGGCTGTTGAGACGCTTGGCTGCGCTTCGGTTATCTGTTCGGACAAAACAGGGACAATGACTCAGAATAAAATGACCGTCACCCATTTATGGGGAGGTGGTAAAACGTGGACAGTCACCGGTTCCGGTTATGATTCGTCAGGAGATTTCTTTGACATGGAAAGGAAAGTGGAAGTTGAAAGAGAGAAGACATTACATCAGCTCCTTACATTTGGCACTCTATGCAATAATGCTGAAATAAAATTATCCGGTGCGGATCTGATCGTTGAAGGGGACCCGACTGAAGGGGCCTTGTTAATTGCAGGCGCTAAGGCTGGGTTAGAAAAAGCATCCCTGCTTCAGCAATTTACTATTGAAAAGGAATACCCGTTCGATTCTGCCAGAAAAATGATGAGCGTCATTGTAAAGAGCCCGTCAGGAGACCGGTTTGTTGTCACTAAGGGAGCGCCGGATGTTTTAGCATTAAAAAGCGATGCCATTCTCTGGGACGGGAAACAAAAAGTTTTTAGCGGTCAGACAGTGCAAGAGGTCAATGATGCAGTGAAGCAATTGGCATCTATGGCTCTCAGGACAATTGCCATTGCCTATAAGCCTATGAAAGGGAAAATCCCCGAGAAGGCAGAAGATGTGGAGTGTAACTTGACATTGATAGGTTTACAGGGAATGATCGATCCACCACGGGCTGAGGTGAAAGCAGCCGTCAAAGAGTGCAGGGGAGCTGGTATCAAGACAGTCATGATTACCGGCGACCATGTTGACACAGCTTGTGCGATAGCCAGGCAACTGGGGATTTTGTCAAAAAGCACTAAAGAATCCGAGGTAATGGATGGTCGCAGATTAAATGAGCTATCAGTCAAAGAACTGGAAGCTGTTGTAGAAGGTATATCTGTTTTTGCAAGAGTGTCGCCGGAACATAAATTAAAAATTGTTAATGCTTTGCAAAACAGAGGTCACATCGTTGCCATGACAGGTGATGGGGTCAATGATGCACCTGCCATCAAGTCGGCGGATATAGGAATTGCCATGGGCATCACCGGCACAGATGTGGCAAAGGAAGCATCTTCACTCATCCTTTTGGATGACAATTTTGCAACGATTAAAGCAGCAATTAAAGAAGGAAGAAACATTTATGAAAATATCCGAAAGTTCATCAGATATTTACTGGCATCCAATGTCGGGGAAATACTTGTCATGTTATTTGCCATGCTGATGTCCTTGCCGCTCCCCCTAGTTCCGATTCAAATTCTTTGGGTCAACCTAGTAACCGACGGATTGCCGGCCATGGCCTTGGGACTTGATCAGCCGGAGGAGAATGTCATGCAAAGGAATCCGCGGCATCCAAAAGAAGGAGTGTTTGCCCGCGGTCTTGGCTGGAAGATCCTTTCCCGTGGATTCTTGATAGGACTTGTCACTTTGGTAGCTTTTGTCATCGTCTATCACCGAAATCCTAACGATTTGCCATATGCGCAAACAGTTGCCTTCGCCACCCTTGTCATGGCCCAGCTCATCCATGTATTTGACTGTCGGAGTGAAATATCCATTTTTTCACGAAACCCTTTTGAGAACAAATATTTGGTCTGGGCGGTCATTTCTTCGGCATTATTGATGTTCGTCGTCATTTACGTTCCTGTGTTCCAACCAATCTTCCATACAGTGGCAATCGAACCGAGGGATTGGCTGTTGGTTCTTGGAATGAGTGCTGTACCGACTTTTTTGCTGGCCGGAACTTTTTTTTCAAGAAAAAGATAATCGTGTATGTTATAATCAACAAGGTGATAGAGAAAATCTATTGCCTTTTTCTTTATTACTTTAAAAATTAAAATTAGTTAGGAAAAGTACATGCTTTGGTCCAGCTTTGTCGGACAGGAGGTCCTGGTGCCGCGGAAGTGCAGTAAGTACTCCTGCAAGCGAAGCAACAGGAATTGGCAATTCGAGGCAGTCCAGCGCCTAGCCCAGCAAGGATTTACAGGAAACTATTGAACTCATCCGCTTGGCTGAAGAACTGCCTCCTTGGGATCGTCTTGTTTGCCTGCTGACCAAGGCGCTTGAGCTTTTCTATAACGGGGTGACTCATATGGTGATGAGCATGACCGGTTTTGGACGGAGTGTTAAACAGACACCAACATGCACGATTCAAGTTGAAATTAAAACTGTAAACCATCGCTTCCGCGAATACCACATTAAAATGCCACAACAGCTTTCCCACGCAGAAATCACTCTCCGAAATCAGCTCAGCAAGCATTTCAGCAGAGGCCGTGTTGAATTGAATGTCCGATTGACAGGGAATATTTCTTCTCGCAGGGAATTGCATATTGACTGGGATTTGTTGGACAGTTATTATCATTTTATAAAGGAAGCAAAAGGCAGGTATCAATTTTCCGGGGAAGCAATGTTATCAGACATACTTGGGTTAGATGAAGCCGTTCAGGTCGGCGAAACAGGTGATGTAGACGATGATTTGATAACGTTGTTGCTGAGCGCGGCGGACGAGGCAGCCGGCCAAGTGCTGAAGATGCGGAAAACGGAGGGCAGTTCATTATCAAATGAACTGGAATCATACATAAATTTGTTGGAAGACCTTGTTAGAAAAACAAAGGATCTTGCTCCCTTGGTACAAGAAACATATACGGAACGACTGCGAAGTAAATTAAAAGACATGATGCAGGAAAACATAGATGAAATCAGGCTGATGTCGGAAGCTGCCATTTTTGCCGATAAAGCTGATATAAGCGAAGAATTGACAAGACTTACAAGCCACATATTACAATTTAGGGAAGCTCTTCTGTCCAGTGGACAGATTGGAAGGAAAATGGATTTCATCATACAGGAAATGAATCGTGAAATAAACACGATCGGTTCCAAAGCGAATGATTCAAACATTGCCATCATGGCGGTCGAGATGAAAGTATTGATTGAGAAGATGCGTGAACAAGTTCAGAATATCGAATAGGATTACTGATTGAAAAAAGGCTTAATAGCCGAAGATGACTGGAGGAGCAGCATGCCGATACAGCTCTTAAACATAGGATTTGGGAATATTGTTTCCGCAAACAGAATCATATCGATTGTCAGCCCTGAATCAGCCCCTATCAAAAGGATGATTCAGGATGCCAGGGAACGGGCCACGTTAATTGATGCCACTTATGGAAGAAGGACGCGCGCTGTTATCATCATGGACAGCGAGCATGTGATTCTTTCAGCGGTACAGCCGGAAACGGTTGCCCACCGCTTAATATCGAATGGCCAAGAAGAAGGGTAGGATTACTGAATGAATGATAAAGGGATATTAATTGTGCTTTCCGGACCATCAGGGGTAGGAAAAGGGACTGTAAGAAAAGCGGTCTTCTCAAGGCCGGATGCCAAATTTGAATATTCTATATCGATGACGACTAGAAAGCCGCGTGAAGGAGAAGTGGATGGGGTCGACTACTTCTTTAAATCCAAAGAAGAATTTGAAAAACTGATCGAAGAGGGAAAGCTGCTTGAGTATGCCGAATATGTAGGCAATTATTACGGCACCCCGGTGGATTACGTAAAAGAAACACTCGAGTCTGGGAAAGATGTTTTCCTGGAGATTGAAGTTCAAGGGGCCGCACAAGTACGGGAAAAATTCCCAGAGGGTCTTTTTATCTTTCTTATGCCCCCAAGTCTTGGCGAGCTTAAAAACAGAATTGTCGGCAGGGGTACGGAGTCTGTGGAACTTATTCAAAACCGCATGGAAGCGGCTAAGAAAGAAATCGAACTGACTAGTATGTACGACTACATTGTTGTAAATGATGATGTTGAGAACGCAGTGGACAAAATCAATGCGATTGTCCAGGCGGAGCACTGCCGCAGTGAACGTGTCATTGATAAATATATTGAAATGTTGGAGGTGAAGTAGTATGTTATATCCTTCTATTGATAAATTGATGAATGTGATTGATTCCAAATATTCGCTTGTATCAGTTGCAGCAAAAAGGGCGCGTCAGCTTCAGGACGAGAATAATCCGCATCTTGAAAAATACCAATCCTATAAGTTTGTTGGTAAAGCGCTAGAAGAGATTTACAACGGTGTATTGACAATAAAAGAGTCCGATGATGATGAATCGGAAAATGGAGTAAAACAAGATCCAGCATAATTACCTATCATATTCAACCTGTCGACAAGATGGGTTGTTTTTTCTTTTATAAAGGCAGAAAATCATTCATAATGATAGAACAGAGAAGAACGCACGATAAGAAAAGCGCAAGCGCCTTGGTCAGCGCTGGCAAACAAGACGATTCCCGAGAGGGAGTTCGTAAGGGAACAGGATAGCTACTTACGACAATCACATCATGTGAATCTTCTTTGAATTTGCATCGTGCTGCTTTGCGACGAGATGAACAAGACTTCTTCGAATGATCAATGGCCCACGAGCACATTCTTCCTGTATCAGCTTCCTTGTAGGCTTGATTGATGCGGGACTAGGCGCAGGACTGCACCAAAGCGCCACATCCTATGGGATTGCGGGTTCAAGACGCGACATCCTCGAAAAAGCTAACGCTTTTTCTTCATGCGATGTAACGCTGCCGAAGCTTTCCTTGTCCTGTCGCTCGCTTGTACTGGTACATCCAGTAGGTCGGTGCTGGACATAGTACATCTTATATCAAAAATCTTAGTCTTTTTTTATATTTTCTTTATTAAGTAAAAGGGGATATTTGCTGTGGAGAAAAAGAATGTTTTATTGTGTGTCACAGGCGGCATAGCCGTCTACAAGGCAGCGGATTTGACGAGCAAATTAGTCCAGTCCGGATTTAACGTAAAAATTATCATGAGTGAATCAGCCATGAAATTTGTCACTTCGCTCACATTTCAGGCGTTAGCGAGAAATGAAGTCTATACAGACACTTTCAATGAAAATAACCCTGAGGTGATTGCCCATATTGATGTTGCAGATTGGGCAGATCTTATATTAGTAGCCCCCGCTACAGCCAATGTGATTGGAAAGCTGGCTAACGGCATTGCTGATGACATGATCACCACCACCCTTCTGGCAGCGAGGGCTCCAGTCTGGATTGCACCGGCAATGAATGTCCATATGTACGGGCACCCGATCGTCAAAAGGAATATTGAAACACTCGCACAGACAGGTTATCAATTCATCGAGCCGAGTGAAGGCTATCTTGCCTGTGGCTATGTCGGAAAAGGCAGACTGGAGGAACCTGTAAAAATAGTCGAAATGGTGAAGAACCATTTCTTTGCACAGCGTTTATTTGATGGTAAGACTTTTTTAATCACAGCAGGCCCTACCAAGGAAAAAGTGGATCCTGTCCGTTATTTTACAAACCGCTCCAGTGGGAAAATGGGATATGCTCTTGCAGAACAGGCGGCATTGATGGGGGCTGAAGTCATCCTAGTTTCGGGTACAGACTCACTGCCTGCTCCCAATGGTGTAAAAGTCGTCCATGTGGAAAGTGCGGCAGACATGTTCGATGCGGTGATGACTCATGCAAATGAAGCTGATGTGATCGTTAAAAGTGCTGCGGTAGCAGATTATCGCCCTAAACAGGTACATGCTTCAAAAATGAAGAAGCAGTCTGGGGATTTGGTCATTGAACTTGAGAGGACAAAGGATATTCTTTTTGAACTGGGCAAAAAGAAGGCAAATCAATTCCTCGTCGGGTTTGCAGCGGAAACGGACAATATGGAGGAGTATGCCAAAGGGAAGCTTGTGAAAAAAAATGCGGACATGATCGTGGCGAATAATGTTGCAGCAGAAGGAGCGGGTTTTGCAGGCGACACAAATATCGTCACAATTTTTCATAAGGACCATTCCAGCGTCCAACTCCCATTGTTGAGCAAACAGGAAACAGCCAGGAAGATTTTACACGAAATATCGGAAAAGCTGGGGGGCGATCACCACTTATGACAATCGCACAAGTCATTGTTGATGTTCCGGCCCTGGGAACAGACAGAGTATTTGATTACGGTGTTCCGAAAAAATGGGAGGGTATTATCCGGCCGGGGATGCGTGTTGCCGTCCCGTTCGGTCCCAGATCCATACAGGGCTTTGTTGTGGATTTGAAAGAAGATACAGATGTAGAAAAGTTGAAAGACATCAAACAGCCGCTTGACCTTGCACCTGTCCTGAATGAAGAGCTTCTGAATCTTGGGCACTGGATGGCATATGAGACTTTATCATTTAAAATATCTGTATTTCATGCAATGCTGCCTGTTGCTATGAAAGCGAAGTATGAGAAGATTATCCGCAGGACAGATAATTCAGCCATACTACTAGATGACTTGTTTGAGGGAAAACAGAAGATTTCATGGAAGGAAGCTGAAAAACGGAACCTTCTTCCCGCACTTCATAAGCAGATTGAAAACGGAAATGCTGAAGTTATTTACTTTGTGAAAGACAGGGCCAGGAAAAAATTAAAAAAGGCTGTCAGAGTAAACGCAGGAATAGAGGAGTTGGAGGAGCTTCTTCAAACTTTGCCTGCCAATGCCGTCAATCAAATAAAACTTATACAATTCCTCTTGAATGTGAGTCCCGATACTATTGAAACGTCCATTTTGGTAAAAGAGGCCGAAGTTCCGACAGCCGCCATAAATGCATTGATAAAAAAGGGAGTCTTTTCGGAGCTCTTGATGGAGGAATATCGCGATCCGTATAAACATAGGGATTTTGAAAGAACAGAGCCGCTTGAACTAACGAATGACCAGAGAGAAGCGATGAATCCGATTTTACAATCAATCAATGACGACCGGCATGAAACATTTCTCTTGTATGGTGTCACAGGCAGCGGAAAAACAGAAGTTTATTTACAGGCGATTCAGGAGGTAATCGTACAGGGGAAAGAAGCGATAGTTCTTGTCCCTGAAATTGCCTTGACGCCGCAGATGGTTGAGCGTTTTAAAGGAAGATTTGGAAGTGATGTCGCCGTTTTGCACAGCAGGCTTTCCATCGGGGAACAGTATGATGAATGGAGAAAGGTCCAAAGGAAGGAAGTTAAAGTGGTAGTAGGGGCACGTTCAGCAGTCTTTGCCCCCTTTGAGAATCTTGGAATTATAATTATTGATGAAGAACATGAGTCTAGTTACAAGCAGGAAGAGACTCCGCGCTACCATGCTCGGGATGTAGCAATCAAAAGAGGAGAGAATCACCATTGTCCTGTGATTCTCGGCAGTGCTACCCCTTCGCTTGAGTCTTTTGCCAGAGCACAAAAAGGCGTATATCACTTGCTTTGCTTGTCAAAAAGAATGAATGACAGGGAACTTCCTCCTGTTTCAGTTGTTGATATGCGGGAGGAAATGAGAACTGGAAACCGGTCGATGTTTTCAACTGAACTTTTTGAAAAAATCAAAGACCGTCTTGATAAAGGAGAGCAGACCGTCCTGTTCTTGAACCGCCGCGGACATTCCACTTTTATCATGTGTAGAGATTGTGGTTATGTCATGCAATGTCCTCACTGTGATATCTCAATGACTTACCATCGATCAACAAATGAAATGAAATGCCACTACTGCGGCTTTCAAACCACTGTTCCAGTTGAATGTCCTGAGTGCAGCAGCAGCCATATCAGATACTTTGGAATGGGGACCCAAAAAGTTGAGGAAGAATTGGTGAAGCTTATTCCGGAGGCAAGAGTCATTAGGATGGATGTTGATACAACAACGAGAAAAGGGGCCCATGAACGGATTCTTGATCATTTTCAATCAGGGAAAGCGGACATTCTGCTTGGGACACAAATGATTGCCAAAGGATTGGACTTTCCAAATATCACTCTAGTAGGAGTGCTCAGTGCTGATACGATGCTTCATTTACCGGATTTCCGGGCCGCCGAGAAAACATTTCAGCTTCTAACACAGGTCAGCGGCAGGGCTGGAAGGCATGAGTTGTCCGGGGAAGTGGTCGTTCAAACATATACCCCTGAACATTACAGCATCCAATTGGCAGCGTTGCAGGATTACCAACGCTTTTACAATCAAGAGATGACAATGAGAAAAATTGGCTCTTATCCGCCATATTATTATTTGGCCCTTGTAACTGTCACACATGATGATTTGCTGCAAGCAGTCACCGTTACCGAAAAGATCTCCGCCTTTTTGCAACAGAACATCTCTAAGGAAGCGATATTATTGGGGCCTGTTGCATCTCCGATACCTAAAATCAATGATAGATATCGCTATCAATGTCTGATAAAATACAAGCGTGAACCAAACCTTCTTTCATCTTTGAGAAAGGTGTTGGAGCACTATAACAAACAAACTGCCCGTGATGGGTTTTCCGTCACTATTGATATTAACCCTTATAACATGATGTAAAGAAAATAGAAAGAAGGTACAACCTTGTCCATACTTCAGATTGTTCACCACCCAAATGAAATTCTTGAAACAAAGTGTAAGGAAGTAACAAGCTTCGATGAAAAGCTCCATCGGCTGTTGGACAATATGTATGACACGATGGTCGCTGAAGACGGTGTCGGGCTCGCGGCTCCGCAAGTAGGCATTTCCCGTCAAATTGCCATCGTTGATTTAGGGGAAGATGAAGATTCGGAGCTATTTGAATTGATCAACCCTCGAATTATCGATGAAAAAGGCAACCAGGTCGATTTGGAAGGGTGCTTAAGTTTTCCAGGGATTTATGGGAAGGTTCCTCGGGCACATGAAATTAAGGTCAAAGCCCAGGACCGGTACGGCAACGAATATTTCCTGCATGCAGAGGATTTTCTGGCCCGTGCTATCCAGCATGAAATCGATCATTTATACGGTGTGCTGTTTACATCTAAAGTGATTGAATATGTTAATGAATCTGATTTGAGAGATTGGAGTGAAGAACAATAACCAAGGTAATATTCATGGGCACGCCTGATTTTTCAGTGCCTGTTTTAAGAAGGCTTATTGAAGATGGATATGACGTTGCTGCTGTGGTTACACAGCCGGACAGGCCAGTGGGGAGAAAAAGGGTGTTGACACCGCCACCTGTTAAAATTGAAGCGGAAAAATTAGGTATTCCTGTCTTACAGCCTGAAAAGATTCGGGCGGCCGGCGAAGCAGAAAAAATACTTGCACTTGGCCCTGATTTAATTATTACAGCAGCCTATGGACAAATACTGCCGCGAGAAATTCTGGATTATCCCAAACTCGGATGTATCAACGTCCATGCATCCTTGCTTCCGGAATTGCGGGGTGGAGCGCCTATTCACTATGCAATTTTACAAGGTAAGAAGAAAACAGGTGTCACAATCATGCATATGGTGGAGAAATTGGACGCCGGCGATATGATCAGTCAGGTCGAGGTTCCAATCGAAGAAGATGATGATGTCGGTTCCCTGCATGATAAATTAAGTATCGCCGGGTCGGATCTGCTGTCGATTACATTACCGAAAATAATCTCCGGCGAGGCTGATAGAATACCTCAAAATGACGAATTGGCCACATTTGCTGCTAATATTACTCGTGAACAGGAAAAAGTCGACTGGAATAAAACCGGCCGGGAAATCTATGACCAGGTTCGCGGCTTACGGCCATGGCCTGTTGCTTATACAAAGCTTAACAACGAGGTTTTAAAGATCTGGAAAGCCGAAAAACAGGTGGCCGGACAAGCTGGGGTTCCCGGAACAATTATTAATGTGGAAAAAGATGGATTCACTGTTTCCACGGGGGATGGCACAGCCATAAAAATTACCGAGCTTCAACCAGCCGGGAAGAAAAAAATGTCTTCCTCACAGTTTTTAATGGGAGCAGGATCTTTTATTGAACGAGGGTTGAAATTGGGCGGTCACGATGAGTAAACGAAATAAGAATGTCAGGGAAGCAGCCCTCGATATAATTGAAGCTGTTGAAAAGCATCAGTCATACAGTAATCTGCTTCTTAACGATACGATTAAAAAATATCTATTTACTGGCCCGGATACAGCTCTTTTGACGGAAATTACATATGGCACAATTCAAAGAAAAATGACGCTGGATTATTATTTGAGCCCATTCCTAAAAAAGAAAGTGGAGCATTGGGTTCGTCTTTTATTAAGACTTTCTCTGTACCAGATGATGTATCTTGATAAGATTCCTGACCGTGCAGTCATACACGAGGCTGTGGAAATTGCTAAAAAACGCGGTCATAAAGGGATCGCCGGGCTGGTTAATGGAGTGTTGAGGTCTGTTCAAAGAGGGGGAATTCCCTCCCTCGATGATATAAAAGATCCAATTGAGCGGATCTCGATAGCAACAAGTCATCCTGCTTGGCTTGTCAAGCGATGGGTTGACCAGTATGGTTATGAAAAAGCTAAAAATTTGTGTGAAGAGAACCTCCTTGCACCTGTCCAGACAGCTCGGGTTAATATGACTGTAACAAGCCGGGATGATGTCATCAAAGCGTTGAAAGAAGAAGGTTTGTCAGCAGTTCCCAGTAACCTTCTTCCGGTAGCAATCCGGGCAGTTGAAGGAAATCTCGCTCGATCCAAGGCCTATGATAATGGTCTTTTTACGATTCAAGATGAGAGTTCCATGTTGGTTGCCTATGCCCTGGAAATTGAACCCGGCCTACAGGTGCTTGATGCCTGTGCGGCCCCGGGAGGGAAGACGACTCATATTGCCGAAATGCTTGATAATAAAGGAAAAGTGGTGGCGCTTGATCTCCACCCTCATAAAGTGAAGCTGATCATGGACCAAGTTAAGAGACTCCGATTGGAAAATGTGGAAGCGAGGGCATTGGATAGCCGTAAAGCGAGTGATGTTTTTGAAGCCGAGTCATTTGACCGTGTACTTGTTGATGCTCCTTGCTCTGGATTAGGCGTTCTAAGGAGAAAGCCCGATATTAAATATTCAAAAACCGAAGAAGATATATACGCACTTAAGAGTGTGCAAATGGATATTTTGCATGAAACGTCCAAGCTGGTTAAAAAAGGCGGTATGCTTGTTTTCAGTACTTGCACCGTCGATAAAGAAGAAAATGTTGAAACAGCCGCAAGATTCCTGGAGCTTCACCCTGAGTTCGAGCCGCATCCTCTTAGGATGCCGGAAGGACTTTCGATGAAAAATGACGGAAATTCATTGCAAATTTTCCCGCAAGATTTTGGCGGTGACGGTTTCTTCATATCCTCCTTCAGAAAAAAAGGGTTATAGAATGCGTGTTCATAAAGTTGTCAAATCAGAAGGTCCGTAAAGGCTCATGTCCTGTGGCCACGTCTTTATTAGCACGGTGTGTTCGTCGCAAGAAGGTCAAAGCGGCTGATTTTACACATCGGACTGGCTTAAATACATGGGCAGCATCGGAAACGAACCATTGAAGAGATTGGCAACTTATCATTTGGCGACTTTTTGAACATCTTCTAGAATGGAAATAATGAGAAAAGCAAATCGTGTACTTATGGGTGAGGTGATAGGATATGCTTGCAGTTTTTAAAACAGACAGGGGACAGGTCCGGCCGCATAATGAAGACGATGGCGGGGTATTCATCAACAGTCGGGGTGAAATGCTTGCTATTGTCGCCGATGGTATGGGAGGTCATAAAGCAGGTGAAGTTGCGAGCGGCATTGCTGTCAGTTTATTGAAGGAGCAGTGGGATGAAGTTAACCAAAATCTGAGTCCTACAGAAGCGGAACAGTGGTTTCATGAGCATGTTGCTGCTGTCAATAAAAAAATCTTTCAGCACTCCATCGAAAATTCCCAGTGTGAAGGTATGGGTACGACGATCGTAGCTGCAATCTGTACAGACAGGTTTGTTACGGTGGCGAATGTTGGCGACAGCCGCTGCTATGTATTGAATGACCAAGGATACGCTCAGCTGACGGAAGACCATTCCTTTGTAAATGAGCTTGTGAAAACCGGACAAATATCACCCGAGGATGCAGCACATCATCCCAGAAAGAACATTGTACTCAAAGCTGCCGGAACACAAGAGGAAATTGAAATAGACACTAAAACAGTCACGTTTGAAGAAGGGGACAAGATTTTACTATGTTCGGACGGATTGTCTGATAAAGTAAGCAAAGCGGAAATGGAAGGAATATTAAAAACGCCCTTGCCAGGGGAAGACAAGGCTGACAATTTGATCCAACTTGCTAACCAATATGGCGGCGAAGATAATATTTCACTTGTCATAGTAGAATATGAAGCCCGCGACGAAAGCAGGTGCAATGAATGCTGATCGGGAAAAGAATTAGCGGGCGCTATAAAATCATAACTATGATTGGCGGCGGCGGAATGGCCAACGTCTATTTGGCTCATGATATGATCTTGGACCGTGATGTTGCAGTAAAAATATTAAGGCTGGACTTTGCGGACGAAGATGAATTCATCCGTCGTTTTCAACGGGAAGCTCAATCGGCGACCAGCCTGAACCATCCGAACATCGTAAACATTTTCGATGTAGGGGAAGAAGATAATATTTACTACATCGTCATGGAGTATGTTGACGGGATGACCTTGAAACAATACATACAAAACTATTATCCCATTTCGGTTGAAAAAGTGATTGATATTGTCAAACAGCTGACTTCCGCTCTTGCACATGCCCATTATAATCATATCATTCACCGTGATATCAAACCGCAAAACATTTTAATAGATCACGATGGAAATGTGAAAATAACTGATTTCGGAATTGCCATGGCATTGACCGCCACTTCAATTACACAAACAAATGCCGTTCTTGGATCTGTACATTATTTATCTCCCGAGCAGGCAAGAGGAGGCATGGCAACCAAAAAGTCGGATATATATTCATTGGGAATCGTTATGTTTGAATTGTTGACAGGGAGGCTCCCATTTTCCGGTGAATCTGCCGTTTCTATCGCCTTAAAGCATTTGCAATCGGAAACTCCCCCGCCGACAAGGTGGAATCCTGATATTCCCCAAAGTGTAGAGAATATAGTATTAAAAGCGACTGCCAAAGACCCTTTTCTTCGTTATAACAGTGTTGAAGAGATGGGGAAAGATTTGGAGACAGCTCTCGACCCCGAGCGGCTGCAAGAGCCCAAGTTCATCATTCCGGAAGATAATGATGCAACGAAAGCTATCCCGGTGATTACAGATGAGCTCGTTGAATCATTGGACGATGACACAATGATTCATCAAATTGAAAATAAAGATCCTGAAAAGCCGAACAATAACAATAAGGACAAAGTAAAGAAGAAAAAGAAAAAATGGCCATGGGTGGTTGGCTCCATTTTATTAGTCTTGATTCTTGCCACAGCACTTCTCATGACAGTCATGCCCTCACTAATGAGTGCCAAAGTAGTGCAGGTGCCTGACGTAAGCGGAGAATTGTATGAAGACGCGGTGTTAAGCCTCGTGGAGGCAGGTTTTGAAATCGGTGAAACGAATCAGATACCGGATGAAGAAGTCGCGGAAGGCGAAGTGATCAAGACAAGTCCGAAAGCCGGCCGTGAGGTGAAAAAAGGCAGTGTAATCACCATCTATTTAAGCACCGGAAAAGAGAAATTTGTCCTGTCAGATTATAAAGGGCGCGAATATGAGGCAATTGTCGAGCTTCTTGAAAAAGAAGGCTTTGACCATATTGATAAGGAAGAGGTATATGATGCTGCTTCACCTGGAACAATCATCGGGCAAGACCCGGCCCCAGGCTCAGAGGTGGTTCCTTCTGAAACTAAACTTATTTTTAAAGTGAGTCTAGGTGAAGAGAAAGTTACATTGAAGGATTTGACGGGGAACAATCAAAAAGGTCTGGAAAACTATGAAGAATCATCTGGGTTGATAATTGATTTTTCCGATGAGGAATATTCGGACGATGTGCCCGAGGGGCTTGTCATCAGGCAGGATCCTGCACCCGGTACAGAGCTCATGAAGGGGTCCACTGTAAAAGTTACAATTTCAAAAGGGCAGGAAGAAATACCGCCCAAGGAAGTGACCAGGGAAATTAATATTCCATACGAGCCGAGTGAAGAAGGAAAGCCTCAGGAAATCAGGATCTTCATCGAGGATATGAACCACAGTATGACGGTTCCGGCGGAAACCTTCTCGATTGATGCTCCAATGAAAAAGCAGTTGAAATTTACTATAGAAAAAGGGAAAAAAGCCGGCTATAAGGTTGTAAGGGATAATACGGTTATTTTGGACGAAGAAGTACCGTATCCGGGAGACTAATATTCAGGAAGGATGGATGCCATGTCGGATGGAAAGATCATTAAAGCGCTGAGTGGATTTTACTATGTACTTTCGGGGGATCAGGTAGTTCAATGTCGTGGGCGGGGAGTTTTTCGGAAAAGAAATGTGACCCCCCTTGTCGGGGACTATGTCGTTTTCCAATCGGAGAATGCAAACGAAGGATATATCATGGAAATCAAGCCAAGAAAAAATGAGCTTGTCCGGCCTCCAATCGCCAATATCGATCAAGCATTATTGGTTTTTTCCGCTGCAAGGCCTGATTTCAGTCCACAACTTCTTGACCGTTTTCTATCAGTTGTAGAAGCCAATGACATATCTCCGGTCATATGCATTACAAAAATCGATCTTTTAACCCCGGAAGAAAAGAAGAAAATTGAATGGTACATTGATGGATACCGGTCAATTGGATATAAGGTTTTCCTTTTGTCATCAATGACTGGTGAGGGAGTTAAGAAGATTTTTCCGTTAATAGACGACAAGATCAGCGTTTTAGCTGGACAGTCTGGTGTTGGAAAATCATCCTTACTCAACTCGCTGCATCCAAAGCTAGAAATAAAAACGGCCGATATTTCGGACCACCTTGGAAGGGGGAAGCATACAACCCGTCATGTTGAGCTTCTTCAAATCGGAGGCGGACTAGTTGCCGATACCCCCGGCTTCAGTTCATTGGAATTTCCTGAAATGGAAGCTGAGGATTTGCCATATACTTTTCCAGAAATACAAGAATACGGGGAAAACTGTAGGTTTAGGGGCTGTCTTCATATAAATGAACCCGGCTGCGCCGTAAAACAAGCTGTGGAATCAGGCGACATCCGCCAATATCGTTATGACCATTATCAAGATTTTTACTTAGAAATTAAGAATAGAAAGCCGAGGTATTAAGTATGAAGATAGCACCTTCAATTCTTGCTGCAGATTTTTTAAAGCTGGGCGAAGAAATAAAAGAAGTGGAAGCAGCAGGGGCGGACTATATTCACATCGATGTCATGGATGGACATTTCGTTCCGAATATCACAATGGGACCCGGAACTGTTGCCGCCATCAAAACTGTGACAGATTTGCCGCTAGATGTGCATCTGATGATAGAAAATCCTCATCTTTATATTGAGGACTTCGCAAAGGCGGGTGCGGATTATATAACAATACATGTTGAAGCCGACCCGCATCTGCACCGGACTCTCCAAGAAATAAAAAAACACGGCGTCAAGCCGGGAGTCGTATTAAATCCGGCAACTCCTGCCGCGTCGATTAAACATGTGATAGAAGACATCGATATGGTTTTATTAATGACAGTCAATCCTGGCTTTGGAGGACAGTCATTTATCGAGTCGGTCCTTCCAAAAATAACGGAGATTAAAAACATGGCTAATCAAAAAGGCCTGGATTTGGAGATTGAAGTGGATGGCGGGATCAATTCGGAAACAGCTAGGCTCTGCAAGGAAGCAGGTGCGAACGTATTTGTCGCCGGTTCGTTTATCTTTAACCAATCTGACCGTAAAAAAGCGATTGAAGATTTGCGAAGACAAATAGGGATCCAATGATTAAAATAATCCACATTGTCGCTGGCGGGCCGGAAAAATTAGTCCCGGACTTATCTGAATATCAGGATGAAAATATCATCTGGGTAGGCGTGGATAAAGGGGTCCAGATGATAATTGGTGCCGGCCTCCGTCCTGATATAGCCGTCGGCGACTTCGATTCAATCCTCGAAGATGAGTGGAAACGGATTGAGAGGCTTGTCCCATCACTTCGGAAATTTAAGCCGGAAAAAGATGAAACGGACATGGAGCTTGCCATCATGTGGGCATTGGAAATGAACCCGACTTCCGTCAGAATTTTCGGGGGGACGGGCGGCAGGCTTGATCATTTTATGGCCAATGCCCTTATGCTTGGAAAGTACAAACAGGAGAACCCGAATGTCACTTTTGAACTTATAGACGTCCAAAACATTCTTTCGGTACATTTACCAGGAGGCTATGATGTAAAGGGGGATGAAGAAAGAAAATTCATCTCCTTTATCCCGATTTTTTCAGATGTATATGGATTGACATTGAAAGGATTCAAATATCCCCTCAATAATCATCACGTCCCCACCGGTTCTTCCTTATGCATAAGTAATGAACTTATTCACGAAACTGGTCATTTTTCATTTGAAAAAGGCATACTAATGATGATAAGGAGCAAGGATTGAATTTGGTTTGATTGAACCGGGCATGCGTACTTATGCATAGATCATGAATATGATATGTAGAGTCAGTTTTTAGAGTGATGAGGAGGGGACCTGTATGAAGTTTTATACAATCAAGCTTCCTAGGTTTTTGGGGGGTATTGTGAGGGCAATGCTGGGGACGTTTAAAAAGGATTAATTCAAAAGCGCCTTTTCAGGCGCTTGCGTTTGACGGACGATTGTATGTAAATATGTTACCCTTGCTTTTGTGATTGGGTAAAAGGAAAGAGGCACCTTTTAGGCGCCTCTTTTGTGTGCAAGAAATGTCCAGCTACAGCGCCCAGCGACTAGCAAACTTCGCTAAACGGGCGCATTCGCCTTTCTTATTAAACTCTTTCCACTTTTCCTGATTTAAGTGCACGTGCTGAAACCCACACACGCTTTGGCTTTCCGTCCACTAAGATGCGTACTTTTTGGAGGTTTGCACCCCAAGTACGTCTATTAGCATTCATTGCGTGGGAACGTTTGTTGCCTGTACCTGTTTTACGTCCTGTTATGACACATTTTTTTGACATTTATGATTTCCCTCCTGTCACTGGCGTTACAATAAATAATCAAAAGATTATTTCATCCTCTTTGTGAAAAGATACCTTAATAATTTATCATAGAAATACCTGCAATGCAACAATTCATTATACTTCTGTCATGGAATCTTCCTTGACAGTTGAAACTGACTTGGTAATTGTCTGCAGGTTTCTGGCTTTTAAATTAGAACCCATTATAGTAATATAATCATAGTTCTAATAGGAAATTATAGGGACGTGGCTCATAATAATAGGGGGGATATTTTGTGTCCATTGAAATGAAAACGAAATTTGGCCAAATTGATATTTCCAATGAAGTCATTGCTACAATTGCCGGAGGCGCGGCTATTGATTGTTACGGTATTGTCGGTATGGCTTCGAAAAACCAGATTCGCGATGGTTTGACCGAAATTCTAAGAAAAGACAATTTTTCCAGGGGTGTCGTCATACGTCAAGAAGAAGATGAACTTCATATTGATATGTACATTATCGTCAGCTACGGAACGAAAATTTCGGAAGTGGCTTTCAATGTGCAGTCAAAGGTGAAATACACATTACAGAAAACGATCGGAATGTCTGCCGATACAGTCAATATTTATGTTCAGGGGGTTCGTGTGACGAATCCGTAATGAGGAGGAAAAGTTCGTGTCGATAACATCTTTGGATGGGAAGCGCTTCGCCGAAATGATTCTAAGCGGAGCGAATCAATTATCAGCAAACGCTGAAATGGTTGATGCTTTAAACGTTTTCCCTGTTCCAGACGGGGATACGGGAACAAATATGAAATTATCCATAACTTCCGGCTCAAAGGAAGCCCAAGCTAATAAGCAGGACCATATCGGAAATGTCGGTGCGGCGTTTGCAAAAGGTCTGTTAATGGGTGCCCGTGGAAACTCGGGAGTCATTTTATCTCAATTGTTCAGGGGCTTTTCAAAAGATATTGAAAACAAATCATCAATAAACGCCGTGGAATTCGCCCAAGCACTGGAAAAGGGAATGGAAACTGCCTATAAGGCAGTCATGAAGCCAGTGGAAGGAACAATTTTAACAGTCGCAAAGGATGCTGCGAACGCGGCGGTTAAAGCTGCAGGAACAACTGATGATTTAATAGCTATCATGCAAGAAACATTGGATGAGGCAAAAAGGTCTCTGGGAAGAACCCCGGACCTGCTGCCGGTTCTCAAAGAAGTCGGAGTAGTGGATAGTGGCGGCCAAGGGCTTGTGTGTGTCTACGAGGGGTTCTTGGCAGCTCTTACTGGTAAGGAAATTCCAGGTGCTGCTCCTGTTGCCCCTTCAATGGAGGAACTGGTGAGCGCACAACATCATCAAAGTGTCCATGGCTTCATGAATACGGAAGACATAAAATTCGGATACTGCACTGAATTCATGGTTCGGTTCGAAAGCGGAAAGCGTCCATACAGCGAAGATGAATTTCGCTCCGATTTAAGCCAATACGGAGATTCGCTGCTGGTCATCTCTGATGATGATGTGGCTAAAGTCCATATTCATTCGGAGCAACCTGGAGAAGTATTGTCGTATGGACAGCAGTACGGTCCTTTAATCCACATGAAGATTGAAAACATGAGAGAGCAGCATAGCGCATTGACAAATGAAAGGCCAGCTGGACAAGCTCCAATCCCAGTAAAAGAAAGGCAGGAGTATGCCATTTTGGCAGTTTCCATGGGAGATGGTGTAGGGCAGCTCCTAAAAAGCATCGGTGCTTCCGCCACCATAGAAGGTGGACAAACGATGAATCCGAGCACCGAAGATATCATGGAAGCTGTAAAAGCGGCGAATGCAAAAAATGTCATTATTCTGCCTAACAATAAAAATATTATCATGGCTGCCGAGCAGGCTGCAGAAATTGCTGAAGAAAATGTTATTGTTATCCCATCGAAAACGATACCTCAAGGTATGGCAGCGATCCTTGCATTCAATCCTACCGCTCCACAGGAGAAAAATCGTGAGGGTATGACCGAGGCCATGGAAGAAGTGAAAACTGGTCAGGTCACATATGCGGTAAGGGATACAGTCATAGATGGAGTGAAGATCACGAAAGATGACTATATGGGGATAGCTGATGGAAAAATTGTTACTTCCGGACCCGAACTAATAGAAACGGCAAAAAGTTTGCTTCAGGAAATGATTGACGAAGATTCGGAAATTCTGACCATCCTGTTTGGCGAGGGTGCTGAAGAGTCTGAAGTTGAGCGGCTAGCAGATTTTGCCGAACAGAATTTTGAAGATGTTGAAGTGGAAGTTCATGATGGAGGGCAGCCAGTTTACAACTTCATTTTTTCAGTAGAATAACAAGAAAAGCGGAAGTGCTCGTTTAGCGACGTACAGACTGAGCCGAAATGCGGAAACGCCTTGATCAGCCCCGACAAGCACAAGACGATTCCCGAGGAGGCAGTACTTCAGCCACCACAGGGAATTGGCTTGTAACCTCGAGAGGCTAGGGCTAGGCGTTGCAGCTAGACAGTTAGAAATGCGGAAGACGGCCGCTTAGGGGCGACAAGCGCTGGAGGGCAATCCAGTGAAGTCGCTCTTTGACTTCATTGGATTGCCCGAAGCGACCTCGAGCCCCTGCCGTCTGCAGCTAGACAATAGTGCCTCCAACGGGATAAAGGATAAGGAAGTGCGAGAGTGCCTGCTTATCGGCGACAAGCATAAGGTGAGCGCTGGCGAAGGCGTCCTTTGCCTTCAGAAGCGATTGGCTTATGACCTCGAGCCGATGGCACTCGCAGCCGGACAACACGGCGACGAAGGCAGGCTCAGAACGCGACATCCTGTCGCTTCGCTTGCACTAGGACGTCCTGTCCGTCGGAGCTGGCCGCAGCATAATCTGATTAACAAGCTATCCACAACCATACAGAATCAAGGGGGCAGTATAGCGGATCATGAATAATCCATTGGATCAAGAAGTGACGGTATTAAAAGGAATTGGGGATGAAACAGCTGCTCAATTAGCCGGCCTGGGCGTTCATACGATTCACGATTTACTGTACTATCTCCCTTACCGGTACGATGACATGAGGCTGCGCGACCTGTCCCAGGTTGAACATGATGAGCGCATTACGGTTGAAGGGAAGGTTCATAGTGAACCTTCCCTTGTATATTACGGGAGGAAAAGAAACCGGTTGACTATTCGACTGCTTGTTGGAACATATTTGGTGAAAGCTGTCGTTTTTAACCGGGGGTATTTGAAAGGAAAACTGCAACCGCAAAGTACAATTACTGTTACAGGGAAATGGGATAAACACCGGCAAACAATCACTTGCAATGAAGTCGTGCTTGGCCCTCATGAGGGAGTAGGTGATTTTCAGCCGGTGTATGCAGTAAAAGGACAGCTGACGGTAAAAGCTTTGCGCCGTTTTATTACGGAAGCTTTCGAGGGATACACTCCGTATATTAGAGAAACCCTTCCGAATTTCTTTTTAGACAAATACAAGCTTGCCGGCACCAAAGATGCATTGTCATACATGCATTTTCCTGAGTCGGAAAAGGAAATGCAGCAGGGACGCAGGCGCTTCGTTTACGAGGAGTTTCTTTTATTCCAGTTGAAAATGCAGGCCCTTCGAAAGATGAATAGAGAAAGAACTAACGGCGTCGGCCAAAACTATGACCTTCAAAAACTAAAAACATTTATTTCTTCCCTTCCATTTTCCCTTACAAACGCACAAAAAAAAGCAGTTAACGAGATTTGCTTTGATTTGAAATCACCTTATAAGATGAACAGACTTCTGCAGGGGGATGTCGGTTCGGGAAAAACCGTTGTGGCTGCCATTGCACTGTTTGCAAGTGTCACTGCCGGATATCAGGGGGCACTCATGGTTCCGACCGAAATTTTGGCAGAACAGCATGCCGAGTCGCTTCGGAATCTCTTTTCGCATACCGGGCTATCCATTGACTTGCTGACAAGCTCGGTGAAAGGAAAGAAACGGGAAGACATATTGAATCGATTGAAAACCGGTGAAATAGATATTCTTATCGGAACCCACTCCCTAATCCAGGATGATGTGAACTTCCACCATCTTGGCCTTGTCATTACAGACGAACAACACCGGTTTGGGGTCGAACAGCGTCGAGTCCTTAAGGAGAAGGGTGAAAGTCCGGACGTCTTGTTTATGACTGCCACACCTATTCCCCGTACATTGGCCATAACGGTCTTTGGGGAAATGGATGTTTCCATCATTAACGAACTGCCAAAAGGAAGAAAGCCTATTGAAACATATTGGGCGAAACATGAAATGCTTGACAGGGTCCTTGACTTTATGGAAAAAGAGCTCCGCCAAGGGAGGCAGGCCTATGTCATTTGTCCATTAATAGAAGAAAGTGACAAGCTGGATGTCCAAAATGCAATTGACGTATTTGACATGTTTTCAAACCATTTTCAAGGTCGCTTTAAAACTGGTTTGATGCACGGACGCCTGCCCGCTGCTGAAAAAGACGAGGTTATGAAAGCATTCAGTGAAAATGAAATACAACTGCTTGTATCGACAACTGTCGTGGAGGTAGGGGTCAATGTTCCGAATGCAACCTTCATGCTGATTTATGATGCGGAAAGGTTTGGTTTAGCCCAGCTTCATCAACTGCGCGGCCGTGTCGGAAGGGGGAGCAGCCAGTCATACTGCGTTTTGCTCGCTGACCCGAAGACTGAAGTTGGAAAAGAAAGAATGCGCATCATGACTGAAACAAATGACGGTTTTGTTTTAAGTGAACGTGATCTTGAACTTAGAGGCCCAGGTGACTTCTTTGGAAAAAAACAAAGCGGCCTTCCTGAATTTCAAGTGGCGGACATGGTTCATGATTATCGTGTATTGGAAGTTGCCAGAAATGATGCGGTTGAACTGATAGAATCCGAGTCTTTTTGGAAGGATGATCAATTTTTGCCGCTGAGACGGCAGTTGGAAGAATCGGGTGCATTGTCCGAAGACAAGCTTGACTAGAAGTTTGCTTGCAGCTGATTTAATAGTTGCAAGCAGCCCTACTGTTTTATATACTACTATTAATACCAAGTCTTAATATCGGGGAATGGTGTGAATGACAGATGAGGCCTTCGAAAAAGGTACGGCAGAAATTGCTCGTTGAGACTATAGATACCAATCCTTTTGTAACGGACGAAGAACTGGCTGAACAATTTTCAGTAAGTGTGCAGACGATCAGGCTTGATCGGATGGAACTGGCAATACCTGAATTGAGAGAAAGAATTAAAACCGTTGCGGAAAAACATGTTGAAAATGAAGTGAAGTCGCTGCCGATGAGTGAAGTGATCGGTGAAGTGATCGATCTCAATTTGGATCAAAGTGCGATTTCGATATTCGATGTCCAGCAAGAACATGTATTCACCCGTAACTCTATCGCTAGGGGCCATCATTTATTTGCCCAGGCCAATTCGCTTGCAGTGGCGGTCATCAATGATGAATTAGCGTTGACTGTCAAAGCGAAAATCCACTTTACCCGCTCTGTAAAAGTCGGGGAAAGAGTGGTAGCAAAGGCAAAGGTGCGACCTTATAAAAGAGGCGATAAAAGAACAATAGTGGAAGTTGAAAGTTTTGTTGGCGGTGAACTTGCATTCAGGGGAGAATTTGAAATGTTCCGTTCCAGCGAATGATAAGAAAAGTGTCAGGGCCAGTTTAGTGACGTACAAACTTGAAATGCGGAAGACGACTGCTTAGGGGCGACAAGCTGCTGTTGGCTCAGAACGCGACCCTGTGGCTTCGCTTGCACTAGCACACCCTGTGCAGAGGATAGCAATCCGGTGAACGTTCTTTGACTTCATTGGATTGACCGAAGAGACCTCGAGCCCCTGCCGTCTGAAGCTAGACACCGGAGCGTTGAAAAAAGTGAAGTGCCTAAGTGCCCTTTTATTGCCAAAAGCCAGATGAGCGTCGAGGAAGGATTAGTTTTTAGCAGGGGTTGTCTTGTAACCTAAAGCCGATGACGCTTGGTAGGTTAAGACAGCAACTATAATGAAAATGAATGCTGCCTTAGTTTTTGGAAAAAAGGAGATAAATTATGAAAATAGCAATTGATGCCATGGGCGGTGATCATGCGCCAAAAGAGGTCATACTCGGCGTGAACAAAGCAGCCCGTGATTTTTCTGATACTGAATTTGTTTTGTTCGGTGATGAAGAAAAGATTAAAACACACTTGCAACCAAATGAGCGGGTAACAATAATACATACGAAGGATGTAATCGGTCCGACAGATGAGCCTGTCAGGGCTGTTCGCAGAAAAAAAGAAGCTTCAATGGTGAAGATGGCACAGGCTGTTGCTGATAAAGAAGCAGATGCATGCATCTCCGCTGGCAACACAGGTGCATTGATGGCTGCGGGTTTATTTATTGTCGGCAGAATCAAAGGCATTGAGCGGCCGGCGTTAGCGCCGACCCTTCCCACTTTGGATGGCAAAGGGTTTCTGATGCTCGATTTGGGTGCAAATGCAGATGCAAAACCAGAGCATTTACTCCAATATGCTTGGATGGGCCAGATATATGCCGAAAAGGTAAGGAAAATTGAAAAGCCAAGGGTCGCTTTGTTAAATATCGGCTCTGAAGCAAATAAAGGCAACGAACTTACGAAAAAAGCATTTGAACTGCTCGAGCAATCCGATGTAAATTTTGTAGGCAATATTGAGGCACGGGAATTGCTGGAGGGTCATGCAGATGTCGTTGTCACTGACGGCTTTACCGGTAATGTCGTACTAAAAGCTATCGAAGGGACTGCCGCTTCGCTTTTTTCTATGTTAAAATCGACGTTTACAAGCAGTCTGAAAAATAAACTGGCCGCAGGCCTGATTAAATCCGATCTCGTCGAATTGAAGAATATGATGGACTATTCAGAGTATGGGGGC
Source organism: Siminovitchia acidinfaciens (assembly GCF_003605385.1). Lineage (GTDB taxonomy): Bacteria > Bacillota > Bacilli > Bacillales > Bacillaceae_C > Siminovitchia > Siminovitchia acidinfaciens. The sequence continues at coordinate 443,156 of NZ_QYTV02000003.1, forward strand.
GCTGCACTTTTCGGCCTTCAGGCCCCTGTAATAAAAGCCCATGGGTCATCCAATGCTAATGCCATCTACCATGCGATTCGCCAGGCAAGGGACATTGTGATGAATGATGTATCGGAAACAATCAAAAGCAGTGTCACTGAACAAAAAGCATAAAGGAGTTGGGAAATTGGGAAAAATAGCATTTATCTTTCCAGGCCAAGGCTCTCAGACCGTCGGCATGGGAAAAGAAGCAGCTGAATCGAATACAAATGCCAAGAAGACTTTTGAACAGGCTGACGAACGGCTTGGATACTCGCTTTCTTCTATTATATTTGAAGGTCCTCAAGAAAAATTGACACTTACTGCCAACGCACAACCGGCACTTTTAACAACCAGCATTGCCCTTATGCAAGACCTGAAAGAAGCAGGAATCAGTCCTGACTACACGGCTGGCCACAGTCTTGGCGAATATACAGCGCTTGTGGCAGCTGGAGCAATTGATTTTTCCGATGCCGTATACGCGGTGAACAAACGCGGTGAGTATATGGAAGAAGCAGTTCCAGATGGAAAAGGAACAATGGCAGCTATACTCGGACTAGATAGAAGTGTGCTCCAGGATGTATGTGCAAGTGTTTCCGAAAAAGGTGACGATGTTCAATTAGCCAATATGAACTGTCCTGGACAAATTGTCATCTCAGGAACTGTGGCAGGTGTTCAAAAAGCGGGGGAAAAAGCAAAGGAGCAGGGCGCGAAGCGTGTACTGCCTTTGCAGGTAAGCGGTCCTTTCCATTCAAGTCTTATGAAGCCGGCGGCAGAAAAATTTAGTGGGATTTTAAATGAAATTACGATTCGTGATGCCTCCGTGCCGGTAGTTGTCAATGTTACCGCAACACCGGAAACGAAAAAGGAAGTATTTGAAGAAAAGTTAATAGAGCAGCTTTATTCACCGGTATTATGGGAAGACACTGTACAGCAACTCATTGCATCCGGTGTGGATACCTTTGTTGAAGTTGGTCCAGGAAAGGTGTTATCCGGATTGGTTAGAAAAGTGGACAGAAATGTTAAGACAATTTCAGTCCAAGATCCGGAAAGCTGCCAACAGGCCATAGAATTGTTGAGGGGGGAATAGCATGAAATTGGAAGGAAAAGTGGCACTTGTCACAGGCGCTTCAAGGGGAATCGGCAGAGCAACTGCACTTGCGCTCGCCGAGGCGGGAGCCGATGTAGTGGTGAACTATGCCGGAAGCACCGATAAAGCCAATGAAGTGGTGGAAAAAATTAAGTCCCTTGGCAGGGAAGCCATCGCTTATCAATGTAATGTTTCCGATTCAGACGCAGTCCAAGCAATGGTTAAGGATACGATAGCCAAGTTCGGTAAGCTCGATATTCTCGTGAATAATGCAGGAATCACCAGAGATAATCTTCTCATGAGAATGAAGGAAAATGAATGGGATGACGTAATTGACACAAACTTAAAAGGAGTCTTTCTTTGCACGAAAGCTGTCACAAGACAGATGATGAAGCAAAGAAGCGGACGAATTATCAACGTCGCTTCCATAGTCGGTGTGATCGGGAATCCAGGACAGGCCAACTACGTTGCCGCAAAAGCAGGAGTGATCGGCTTGACAAAGTCGACAGCAAGGGAACTGGCATCCCGCGGTATCACTGTGAACGCAGTTGCACCTGGTTTTATCACAACAGATATGACCGACCAATTGACAGAGGAGCAAAAAGAAGCAATGCTCCAACAAATTCCATTGGATAGATTTGGACAGGCCTCTGATATTGCAGGCACAGTTTTATTCCTTGCATCGGATGATGCAAACTATATTACTGGGCAGACAATCCATGTTGACGGCGGCATGGTCATGTAATTTCTCATCAATATTTTATTTTTGCCGTATATCGATTATAATGGCTTGAGGGGAGGTGAATCGGATGGCAGATGTACAAGAAAGAGTGACTAAAATTATTGTAGACCGCCTTGGAGTGGAAGAGTCAAAAGTTGAAATGGAATCTTCTTTCAGAGACGATCTAGGAGCTGACTCACTTGACGTTGTTGAGCTTGTCATGGAATTAGAAGATGAGTTTGATATGGAAATTTCTGATGAGGATGCTGAAAAGATTGCAACAGTAGGCGATGCGGTCAATTACATAAAAAGCAATAGCTAGTCGTTGGAAACTGAAATGTCCCGTTGATTACCAGCGGGGCTTTTTCTACTTCAAATTTACCTCATAAGGTGGATAGACAATGAGAAAAACAAGAAAAGATGCAAAAATGGCAGAAAGGGAGGCCCACCTGTTTAAAAAGCTGCAGGAGCGGACAGGTATACATTTTATAAACGTAAAACTCTTGAAAAAAGCTTTTACACATTCATCCTATGTGAATGAGCATCGGAAAAAGCCGTATGAAGACAATGAACGCCTTGAATTTTTGGGTGACGCCGTCCTGGAATTGACAGTCTCCCAATTTTTATATGAAAAATATCCGATGATGAGTGAAGGAGAATTGACAAAATTAAGAGCAGCAATTGTTTGTGAGCCATCCCTTGTCACCTTTGCCAACGAACTGGATTTCGGTGAAGTCGTCCTCCTCGGAAAAGGGGAAGAGATGACTGGGGGAAGAAAAAGGCCTGCACTGCTCGCGGACGCCTTCGAAGCATTTATTGGCGCTTTGTACCTTGATCAGGGATTGGAAAGAACCCAGGCTTTTTTGGAAGAGATTGTTTTTCCGAAAGTTGAAATAGGTGCTTTTTCTCATGTGATGGATTTTAAAAGCCAACTGCAGGAAGTTGTCCAAAGGGATGGGGCCGGCACATTGGAATATCAGATATTAAATGAACACGGCCCGGCACATAACCGCTTGTTCGAATCTCAGGTGATACTGAATGGCCAAGTGCTTGGAGCAGGTAAGGGCCGTTCGAAGAAAGAGGCTGAGCAGCACGCTGCACAAATGGCCCTTGGAAAACTGAATGAACAGTGATTTCGGTAATGGAAAGGGGGAGAAAGATTGTTCCTCAAGCAATTGAATATTTATGGCTTCAAGTCATTTGCAGAAAAAACAGAACTTGAATTCGTACCGGGTGTCACGGCTGTAGTCGGGCCAAACGGGAGTGGAAAAAGCAATGTCACCGATGCACTTCGCTGGGTCCTTGGGGAGCAATCTGCCAAGTCGCTGCGCGGCGGTACGATGGAAGATATCATTTTTGCCGGCAGTGATGCCAGAAAACCTTTGAACTATGCCGAGGTATCAATCATACTTGATAACCAGGCAGGAAATCTGCCCATTGATTATAATGAGATCAGTGTGAAAAGGCGGGTCTTCCGAACAGGTGAAAGTGAATTTTTCATCAACGGCAATCCCTGCAGACTCAGGGATATCGTTGATTTGTTTACTGATTCAGGGTTGGGAAGAGAAGCTTTTTCCATTATCAGCCAAGGTAAAGTCGATCAGATTTTGAACAGTAAGCCCGAGGAACGACGGACGATTTTTGAAGAAGCAGCAGGTGTGCTTAAATATAAGCAACGAAAGAAAAAAACCCAGGAAAAACTTTCGGAAACAGAAGATAATCTACAGCGTGTCCAAGATATCCTTCATGAACTTGAAAACCAGCTGGGGACCCTGAAGGAACAGGCAGAAACTGCACAAAAATTTATTCAGACCCAGGATGCCCTAAAGAAGATTGAAGCAGCCCTGGTCGTTCGGCAAATTGAGAGCCTGTACGAAAAGTGGGAAAAGGTCAAGGGTGAACTTGAAACACATACTGATGCAGAAATAAAATTGGCCAATGAAATACAACAACTTGAATTCGCAACGGATGAAGAAAGACAGAATCAAAATGCAGTTGACGAAAAAATAAACACACTTCAGGAAAAGCTTCTTACCGTTTCCGAGTATTTGGAAAAACTCGAAGGGCAGCGTCAAGTGCTGCAGGAAAAAAACAGGAATACAATCCAGCATATGGAAATGCTGAATGAAAATATAAAGATTGCAGAATCCAAAAGCGCCGAACTACAAAATGAGTACAAAAGAACTGAGCGGCTGATCTCTCAAAAAGAGGCTGAATCCAGTGCGCTGAAAAATGAACTTTTGGAAAAAAATAACGAACTCGGCGAATTGGATGGTACCCTCGAACATGCAATTGAATCATTAAAAACCGATTATGTTGATTTCATGAATGAGAATGCAGGAGAAAAAAACAAACTCCAATACATTGAAAAACAATTGAATCAACAGAAAATCAGGCTCGAAAAACTCGAAGATGACAAAAGGATATACATCAAGGAGCAAACTTCGATAAAAAAGCAGCTTGAAATCAAGGTTGCGAAGCTGCAGGAGATAAAAATACAGCTAGGTAACTTTGATAAAACAGCACAGCAAATTCAAAAAACTTTGGTAGAACTTAAAAAACAAAGAGAACATCAACAGTCACAGCTCTTTCAAAAATACCGTGAGATCCAAAGGATGAAGGCGGAAAAAGAAAGCCTTGAGACGATGGAGGAAGATTACACCGGCTACATGCAAGGGGTTCGTGAAGTTTTAAAAGTCAAAAACACGTTTCTTCATGGAATTGAAGGTACAGCGGCCGATCTTATTCATGTTCCGAAAGGTCTTGAAACTGGGATAGAAACTGCTCTCGGAGGAGCAGTCCAGCACGTTGTTGTTCAAACTGAAGCAGACGGGCGGGATGCAATAAACTATTTGAAAAAGAATCGGCTAGGCCGAGCTACTTTTCTTCCGTTAAGCATCATCAAGCCAAAGCATCTCCATTCCAGCCAATTGGAAATGATGCAGCGCCACGATTCTTTTCTGGGTGTTGCCGCAGCACTTGTGAAATGTGAGAAAAAGTATGAATCCATCGTTTGGAGCTTGCTGGGAAACGTTGTCGTGGCGAAAGATTTAAAAGGTGCCGGTGAATTGGCAAAACTATCCGGCTACCGGGTCCGTATTGTCACACCAGACGGCGAGATTATCAATCCAGGAGGTTCCATGTCGGGAGGGGCTTCCAAGCAAAAAAGAAGCTCTTTGCTCGGCAGGAAGAATCGAATTGAACAGCTCCGGAAGCAGCTCGAGCTCCTGGAACGTGAAACAGCCTCAGCTGAAATGGCCGTGAATGACATAAAAGGAAAAATTGCTGATCAAGAAAAGCGGCAGGGGCAGGGGCAAGTGGAGACGAAAAAGCTTGAAACATTATATTATGAGATTCAAGCGGATACCGCTAAACTTGAGATCACCTTGAAAAACACAGAGGAGTACCTTTCGCTTTGCAGTATGGAGGAAAAAGAGCTGGAAACGGAAGGGAAAGAATTGCGACTTCAAAAAGAACGTGTTGAAGCCGCTATAGTGGCCAAGGCTCAGTCTATTCGCCAATTGGAAGAGAAGATAGAGGAACTTACTGTAAAAAGAAACACCCAGGAAAGTTCAAAAGATCACCTTTTAGCTGCAATCAATCAATTAAACATACAAAATGCGCAATTAGATGAGCAGTTGAATGCAGCCCAATCGAATCTTGACCGCATTTATTCTTCTATCAACCAGGGTCGTCAACAGATAGAGATTGCTCAAAAAGAAGTAAGTACACTAGAGGGTGAAAACAAGGCATTATTGGAAAAAATGGCGGACTTACAGAAAGAAATACAAAGAAAACAGGCTGAAAGGGAAGATACGCTCCAAAGCATTTCCAACGCTCGGAATGAAAGAGTCAGGCTGCAGGAATCCTTCACCGGCAGGGAGACAGAATTAAAAGAGCTGATAAGACAGCAGAAGAAACTGGCGGATAAACTCAAAGGCGAAGAATTGAAGAGCAACCGCCTTGAACTTGAGATGGAGAGTCTCATAAAAACATTGAGAGATGAATTTACCATTTCTTTTGAGCATGCCAGGAAGGAATATTCACTTTCCATCTCTACATCAGACGCTGAGGAAACGCGGGATACACTTAAGCAGGAATTGGCTGATATCGGAACGGTGAATATCGGGGCGATCGAAGAATATAAAAGGGTAAGCAATCGCAGTCAATTTTTAACGGAACAGCAGACAGACCTTATTCAGGCAAAGGATACACTGTACCAAATCATGGATGAAATGGACCAGGAAATGACGAAAAGATTCGGCCGGACTTTCCAATCCATCCAGCAGGCATTTCAAGGAGTATTCTCCTCATTGTTTGGCGGCGGAAAAGCTGAGCTCAAATTGACACAGCCTGATGATTTATTAAATACAGGTGTCGATATCATTGCCCAGCCACCAGGAAAGAAACTACAAAATTTAAGTTTGCTGTCAGGCGGGGAAAGGTCCTTGACAGCTATTGCATTGCTCTTTTCAATCTTAAAAGTAAGGCCCGTGCCTTTTTGTGTGCTTGATGAAGTTGAAGCTGCCCTTGATGAAGCCAATGTCAATCGCTTCAGCGGGTATTTGAAAAAATTCAGCGAAAACACCCAATTCATCGTGATTACTCATAGGCAGGGAACAATGGCAGGAGCGGATGTCCTTTATGGGATTACTATGCAGGAATCAGGTGTTTCCAAGCTTGTCTCTGTCAAATTGGAAGAAGACCGGATGATGGCACAAATATAATTGAGGTGATAATGAGTGAGCTTTTTTAAAAGACTGAAAGAGAAATTTACGACTTCCAGCGATTCCATTTCGGAAAAATTCAAGGATGGACTTGTTAAAACCCGTGATAATTTCTCCAATAAAATCAATGATCTCGTTTCTCGTTACCGGACGGTTGACGAAGATTTTTTTGAAGAACTCGAGGAGATACTAATCCAGGCAGATGTCGGTTTTGAGACAGTCATGGAACTCGTGGAAGAATTGAAAACGGAAGTCAAACGAAGAAATATAAAAGACCCGGCAGACGTCCAGTCGGTCATTTCTGAAAAATTAATAGAAATATACGAATCAGGGGAAGAAAATCTGAGCACCCTTAATATTCAGGAAGATGAACTCACAGTCATTTTGTTTGTCGGGGTGAATGGAGTCGGAAAAACCACTACGATTGGAAAGTTAGCTCATAAGTTTAAATCCGAAGGGAAAAGTGTACTTCTGGCAGCAGGTGACACTTTCAGAGCAGGCGCCATTGAACAATTGGAAGTATGGGGTGAGCGCGTCGGTGTCGAGGTTATTAAGCAAGCGGAAGGGTCAGATCCGGCTGCTGTCATGTACGATGCCGTGCAGGCAGCCAAAGCCCGGAAAGCGGAAATACTGCTCTGTGATACAGCAGGGCGTCTTCAAAATAAAGTCAACTTGATGAAAGAACTGGAAAAGATCAAAAGAGTGATTGAACGCGAAATACCGGGTGCTCCGCACGAAGTCCTCTTAGTATTGGATGCTACGACCGGGCAAAATGCCCTGATCCAGGCAAAAACATTCAGAGAAGCTACCGATGTCACTGGGATCGTGTTGTCGAAGCTTGATGGAACCGCGAAGGGCGGAATTGTGTTGGCGATCCGGAATGAGATGAATATTCCCGTGAAATTTGTGGGACTTGGAGAGAAGATGGATGACCTTCAAGAGTTTGATCCCGAAAAATATGTGTATGGATTATTTTCTGATGCAATTGAAAAGGCTGAAGACTGAGCTGGTTTTGAGATAAAGGATTTGAACTTGACACCACAGTATAAAGAGTATATTATTTAATGAGTGTAAAGGTTTTTTACTTAACGAGGTGGGGATTGAAGGTATGCTTGAGAAAACAACGCGAATGAACTTTTTATATGATTTTTATCAATCGTTGTTGACTCCGAAGCAACGCAGCTATATGTCCCTATATTACCGTGACGATTTTTCGCTCGGTGAGATTGCCGAAAACTATGGGGTCAGCCGTCAAGCAGTATACGACAATCTGAAAAGAACAGAAATTTTATTGGAAGAGTACGAGCAGAAGCTTGCACTGTTAAAGAAATTTGAAGAACGAAAAAAGCTTATCAGTTTGATGAGAAAAGGTATGACCGAAGTTCCAAATGACGGTGATAAGCTGAACCGTTATCTGGATGAATTAGAGGAATTGGATTAGGGGGCGGAGATCTTATGGCATTTGAAGGATTGGCCGACCGCTTGCAGACGACCATCCAAAAGATTCGTGGAAAAGGAAAAGTGACTGAAGCAGACGTTAAAGAGATGATGCGGGAAGTTCGTCTTGCACTTCTTGAAGCGGATGTCAACTTTAGAGTAGTCAAACAGTTTGTGAAAAAGGTAAGCGAAAGAGCGGTAGGTCAGGAAGTGATGAAAAGCCTCACTCCTGGTCAGCAAGTAATCAAAGTTGTTAAAGAAGAATTGACAGAGCTAATGGGCGGCGAACAAAGCAAAATTGCTGTCGCCAAACGTCCGCCGACTGTCATTATGATGTCCGGTCTGCAAGGGGCAGGTAAAACGACAACTACTGGAAAGCTTGCCAACCTGCTGCGGAAAAGCTATAACCGCAAACCGCTTCTCATTGCGGCGGATATTTACCGTCCAGCTGCGATTAAACAGCTTGAGACACTAGGAAAACAGCTGAACATGCCTGTTTTTTCACTTGGGGACAAGGTCAGTCCAGTTGAAATTGTCCGGCAAGGTATTGAAAAGGCCAAGGAAGAGCATTGTGATTATGTATTGATCGATACTGCTGGACGTCTTCATATTGATGAAGAATTGATGCAGGAGTTAAGGGATATCAAGGAATTGGCGCAGCCTGACGAAATATTTCTTGTTGTCGATGCTATGACTGGACAGGATGCTGTGAACGTGGCCCAGAATTTCAATGAACAGTTGGACATCACGGGAGTCATTTTAACCAAATTAGACGGGGATACCCGGGGCGGTGCTGCACTGTCTATCCGTTCTGTAGCCCAAAAGCCGATTAAATTTGTCGGTATGGGTGAAAAAATGGATGCCCTTGAGCCGTTTCATCCTGAAAGGATGGCCTCAAGGATACTTGGAATGGGCGATGTACTTACGCTGATCGAGAAAGCCCAGGCTAACGTTGATGAAGAAAAGGCCAAAGAAATGGAGCATAAGTTCCGGACGGCTTCCTTCACGTTCGATGATTTCCTTGATCAGTTGGGACAAGTTAGAAACATGGGTCCTCTTGATGAATTGATCAAAATGATGCCTGGTGCCAATAAAATGAAAGGTCTGGATAATATCCAGGTCGATGAAAAGCAGATTGGACATGTCGAAGCGATTATCAGATCGATGACGAAAGAGGAAAAGGAGCGTCCTGAAATCATCAATGCAGGCAGACGCCGTCGCATTGCAAAAGGAAGCGGAAGGACTATCCAGGAGGTCAACCGTCTGCTAAAGCAGTTTGAAGAGATGAAGAAAATGCTCAAACAGATGACTGGCATGCAGCAAAAAGGCAAAAAGAAAGGGTTTAAGTTTCCTTTTATGTGACCTGAAAAGCGGAAGCGCCTGTTTGAAAAGGCGTATATGCTAGGTTAACAAAACTAATTTTTAACGTGTTAAGAAAAAACACTTTACAAACAAAACACACATTGATAATATACTATTTTGTGTAAAACTTTTCGGAGGTGCTATGTAAAATGGCAGTTAAAATTCGTTTAAAACGTTTAGGAGCAAAAAAATCTCCTTTCTATCGTATCGTTGTTGCAGATTCCCGTTCACCACGTGATGGTCGTATCATTGAAGAAGTGGGAACATACAATCCAGTGGCAAACCCAGCGATTGTTGACATCAACGAAGAAAGTGCACTAAAATGGCTTCAAGATGGTGCTAAACCATCTGACACTGTACGCAACTTGTTCTCCAAACAAGGAATCATGGAGAAATATCATAACGCTAAAAATAGCAAATAATAGTGATAGATATGCAAGAGTTGATTATGTCGATTGTGAAGCCGATTGTTGATCATCCTGAAGATGTCCATGTACGTATGAATGAAGAAGAGAAACGTATTACTTATCACTTATCTGTTCACGAAGATGACATCGGAAAAGTGATAGGCAGGCATGGCAGGGTGGCAAAAGCCATTAGAACGGTCGTATACGCCGCAGCAGGATCAAAACAACATAAGAGGATTTATTTAGAAATCGACGAATAGGGGGGCCGAAACACCCCCCTTTTTTTGAACTTGTAAAAGGAACAAATGCGGAGGCGGGGAGTCTGTTACTCGATAGGCGCTGGCCTCTCAAAACCCTATATCCTTGAAAAAGCTGACGCTTTTCCTTCGTACGATGTAATGCTGTCGCAGCTTTCCTTGTCCTGTGGCTTCGGCTGCCTAGGACATCCTGACCGTCGGAGCTGGACGTAGAATAATCCGAATAGAGCTTTAAACTTTATAGTTTCCTAAAAACGAGAAAACTAAGGCGGAGGATGAGATTGTGAAAATTATCCAAACAGTCACCGTCAAACAGGTTTTAACTGAAAAGAGCAGAGAAGAACTTTCTTCAAAATATATGGTTTCAAAACAACAGCTGCAAAAGGAATGTGACCAACTTCTTTTTGAAATGAAAAAACTTGAAAGAACCAAGAAGTTCTCACCAGCAGGTCTAAAAGCTCAGTTTGATAAAGAAATCGATTTACGCAAGGAGAAAATAAGGCTTATTGATTTTCAAATAGAGCAGCTTGGGATGCTTCCGTACGGAAGTGAACTAAAGGACCAGGATGTACAAGTATTGGTTGATATCCAAGTGGGAGACCAATGGGAAAATGTCGTCAATGGTAAAACAATCATTGTAAAAGACGGCATTATTGCAGAAATCAGGGAGAGATGAAGATATGGACAACTGGTTTAATGTTGGGAAAATCGTTAATACACATGGCGTCCGCGGAGAAGTGCGGGTCATCTCCTCAACCGATTTTCCAGATGAAAGATATGCCCCCGGCAGCACCCTTTATCTATTCCTCGGAAACCATCAGGAACCGACTCCATTAACAGTGAAAACACATAGAAAGCATAAGAGCTTTGACCTTCTGAGTTTTGAAGGATATGACAATATCAATGATGTAGAACCTTGGAAGCAATCCTTCTTAAAAATAAAAGAGGACCAGTTGAGTGAACTGGAAGAAGGAGAATTTTATTTTTTTGAAATCATCGGCTGCCACGTTTATACCGAACAGGGTGAGGATATAGGGATCATTAAAGAAGTTTTGACCCCTGGCGCAAATGACGTATGGGTTGTCAAAGGGAAAAACGGAAAGGACATATTGATTCCTTACATTCCAGATGTGGTTAAAGAAGTATCCATCGAAGAGAAAAAGGTCATCATAGATCCTATGGAGGGTTTACTGTCATGAGGATCGATATATTGACCCTGTTTCCTGAAATGTTTTCCGGAGTATTCGGGTCTTCTATTTTAAAAAAGGCTGCAGAAAAAGATGCAGTCTCTTATCACGTTACCAACTTTAGAGATTTTTCCACCGATAAGCATAAAACTGTCGATGACTACCCATATGGCGGAGGCGCAGGAATGGTGCTTAAGCCGCAGCCAATCTTCGACGCGGTGTCCCATGTCCAGAAAGACAGCGGGAAATCACGTGTCATTTTACTGTGTCCTCAGGGCGCTCGTTTCGACCAAAAAAAAGCGGAGGAATTGGCAAAGGAAGATCACTTGGTCTTCATTTGCGGACATTATGAGGGGTACGATGAACGTATCAGGGAGCATATTGTTACGGATGAGATTTCTATCGGAGATTTTGTTTTGACAGGCGGGGAGCTGGCGGCAATGGTTGTCGTAGACTCTGTTGTACGATTGCTGCCGGGTGTGCTGGGGAATGAAAATTCTGCTCCTCAGGATTCCTTTTCAACCGGCTTGCTGGAACACCCCCATTATACTAGGCCTGCCGACTTTTGCGGAATGAAGGTTCCAGAGGTCCTCTTGTCGGGAAACCATAGCAAAATACGAGACTGGAGGCATAATGAGTCATTAAAAAGGACTAAAAATCGCCGGCCCGATCTCTATGAAAAATACATCAGTAATGAAAGTGAAAAAAACGGTCCTGATGTTTGAAAACTGATTGTAAATGAAGTTGCAATATGATATTATTACCTTTGTGACTGTGACAATTTCGGATTGTCAGTCTGTAACTACGGTGTTCCGCTGCGAGTAAATCTTTTGCAAGAGCATCGGTTGGAAGGAGATGAATACGATGCACAAATTAATTGAAGAAGTGACTAAAGAACAATTGCGTTCAGATCTTCCTGCATTTCGCGCTGGTGACACAGTTCGTGTTCACGTGAAAGTTGTTGAAGGAACTCGCGAGCGTATCCAGTTGTTTGAAGGTGTAGTCATTAAACGCCGTGGCGGCGGAATCAGCGAAACATTCACTGTCCGCAAAATTTCCTACGGTGTAGGTGTTGAGCGTACTTTCCCTGTTCATACACCAAGAATTGCTAAGATCGATGTCGTGCGTCGCGGTAAAGTTCGCCGTGCGAAACTTTACTACTTGCGTAAACTACGCGGTAAAGCAGCTCGTATTAAAGAAATTCGTTAATACTCACGCTTGGTTTCTTAACGGAAGCAAACCTTGCTTAGATATGAAAATCCGTTGATAAAAAGGGGCTTGGGTTCAAGCTCCTTTTTTATCGTTTATAGAATTCAATATTTATAATTTGTTACTCGGGACATGCTACGTCCAACTCCGACGGTCAGGATGTGCTAGTGCAGTAGCAGCGACAGGATGTCGTTGCTATGAGCTTGCCAATTACCATAGCTTGACGAGGTTATATGTCAATCGCTTCTGAAGGCAAACTACGCCATTGTCAGCGATTGTTTTATGCTAGCCCGCGCTAAACAAGCCGTTTCTGCATTTCAGTTCATTCTGCACATCGATGAACAGGCGGTGCGCATTTTGTAATTTTTCGAGATGACAAGTATAAAAGTGTTTTTACCAATTAATATACTGTACAATAAATAAAGAAGAGATAACTTTCGCTTACTTCTTTAGTTGATGATTGGATGGTGACGATATGGCAAAGGAGAAAAACGAGCTTTGGGAATGGACAAAGGCCTTGCTCATTGCTGTTGGATTGGCTGCAATTATTCGATACGCTTTTTTTACTCCGATAGTTGTAGATGGATTTTCAATGATGCCGACCTTACATAACGGGGATCGAATGATTGTAAACAAACTCAGTAAGCCCGATCGGTTTGATATCATTGTATTTCATGCGCCTGAGCAGAAGGACTACATCAAACGTGTGATTGGACTGCCGGGCGATACAGTTGAATATGTCAATGATACGCTGTACGTTAATGGCAAGGCATATGATGAGCCATATTTGGAAGCCTATAAAGAGCAGACCCCTGAAGGCCCTCTGACTGAAGACTTTACTTTGGAAGAGATCACGGGCGAGAAGACTGTGCCTGAAGGCGAGCTTTTCGTGATGGGTGACAACAGGCGCTCGAGTAAAGACAGCCGCCATATCGGAACAATTTCAATGGATAAGGTCATCGGTGATACACAGATTGTGTATTGGCCCATAAAAGATATAAGAATTGTAAAGTGATGATGGAGTGATTGTCATGACAATCCAATGGTTTCCCGGCCATATGGCAAAAGCACGTCGGGAAGTAACGGAAAAATTAAAGCTGGTAGATATCGTTTTTGAGTTGGTGGATGCAAGGCTGCCTGTTTCATCTGCGAACCCGATGCTCCAGGAAATTATACAGCAAAAGCCGCGTCTTATACTTCTGAATAAATCGGACATGGCAGATTCGGAAATGACAGGGCAGTGGATTCGTCGCTTTTCGAATGAAGGGAATAAAGCGCTCGCAATCAACTCCCAGGCAGGCAGGGGGCTGAACGAAATTGTAAGGGCTGCGGAAGACCTTCTGAAGGAAAAGCGGGATCGACGCAAAGCAAAAGGCTTGAAGCCAAGAGCTATCAGAGCGATGATCATTGGTATTCCAAACGTTGGGAAGTCCACGTTAATAAACCGGCTGGCGAAGAAAAATATTGCCAAAACAGGCAATACCCCTGGTGTTACAAGAGGCCAGCAATGGATTAAAGTCGGAAAGGACTTGGAGCTCCTTGATACCCCAGGGATTTTATGGCCAAAGTTTGAAGACCAGGAAATAGGCTATAAGCTTGCATTGACAGGTGCTATCAAAGATTCGCTTTTGAATATGCAGGATATTGCTGTTTTTGCACTCCGCTTCCTTGAAGCCCATTATCCGGAAAAATTGAAAAAAAGGTTTCAGCTTGAAGAACTGCCTGAGGACATGGTCGATTTATTTGACCATATTGGAAGACTTCGCGGATGCCTGACATCCGGTGCGGAAGTTGACTATGAAAAAACCGCAGAGACAGTGGTCATGGATGTTCGGACACAGAAGCTTGGCAATATTACTTTTGATATGCCTGACGATATCTTTGAATGAGACCCGAGAGGGTCTTTATTTTTGAACAAATTCGTGATTGCATGAAGACTTTGGGTTGTGCGTGACAGGCACGCCTATTTGCAAACGATAATTTCACATGAGAGCCACTGTTGATTTCCGTTCCAGGCGGACGCTTTTGCGGGGTCTCAAGGCCTACGCTACTCCCGCAGGACCCAGAAATAGCTTCTTTGAATAAGCATCTCATGAAGGAAATGCGGAGCATTTTCGAGGAGTCGCCGCCTTCCACTGCAACCAATGTATCAGATTTCTATGCCTCGGGCTAATGCTAGATGAATGCCCAATATCAATTTATATAGATGTATTTCAAAAAAATGAATAAATGAATATCTATTTTTTTCAAAGATTGAAGGGTGAAATTTTAACCTATGAAAACTTATACAATCACACAAATAAAAGACGCTTTGGCTGAAATTAAAAATGAGAACGACCCGGTAATTCTACAGTTGCAGTCGGATTCTCGAAAAGGCGTCCAAACACTTTTGAACAGATGGAAATCTGAAAAAGAGAAGGAACGCGAAGAGCTTGAGCGGTATAGACGAATGTTAGTGCATGAAAACCGGCTAAGAAGACAGGGGTTCGAGTGGATTTGCGGTATAGATGAAGCCGGACGAGGACCTTTGGCGGGCCCGGTTGTTGCTGCAGCAGTCATATTAACAGAAGAAGCCGAAATTCCCGGGTTGGATGACTCTAAAAAGCTGAGCGAAGCAAAACGTCTTCAGCTTTTTGACCGGATTCATGAAGATGCAAAGGCTATAGGGGTTGGAATCATATCTGCCGAAGATATTGACAAATATAATATTTATGAAGCTGTGAAAAAAGCGATGAAGCAGGCTGTCAGTGAGTTGGCGTTCCAACCGGACTTTTTGCTCGTAGACGCGATGAGAATAAATGCTCCCTATCCACAGGAATCCATCATCAAAGGCGATGCAAACAGCATTTCCATCGCAGCAGCTTCCATTATTGCAAAAGTAACACGTGACCGGCTCATGGTTGAATATGATCAAAAATATCCTGAATATGGGTTTGCTATACATAAAGGCTATGGAACGAAATCTCACCTTGATGCATTAAAAAAATGCGGTCCATGTCCAATTCATCGTCAATCTTTTGCTCCAGTTCAGGCGGCCAGGAAATAATTCGAAGGAGTGGGCGAATTGGATATTCATGCTTTAACAGCAGAATTGTTTCAAACAGTCAGATCCAATCAAAACAGACCGCTCACTTTGCGGCCGGGGGAAATATTTTTTGCGCAGGTTCAGAAAATATTTCCGAACCAGCATGCAGAAATACAGCTTGGGGCACACAAATTGATTGCCAGGTTGGAAGCGCCACTGGAAAGCGGAAAAGGCTACTTTCTGCAAGTTGAGCCAGGACAAGGTGAGCCCAGGCTAAAATTGATTGGTACGAAACAGACAGATAGCCTCGCCACCATGCGGCAATTATCTATTCCAAACGAAAAAGGCTTCCATGTACTTGCTGAATTTTTAACAAAGGAACCGATCAGTTTGACGCGGGAGCAGATCCATCTGGCGGGACAGTGGGTTGGTGACGCAGCGGATAAAGACCTCGCTTTGCGAGTCGTTCAGCTGATGAGCAGTAGAGACATGCCTTTTTCGGAAAGCATTTACAAGTCTCTTATTGCTGCCTTAAGTAAAACCCCAATGGCTGAAATAATAGCCTCCTTACGTGCAGCTTTGATTTTGGAAGGAAATTCAGAACCTGCTGTACAGAGGATTTTGGATTTGATCAATACATTAGGGAAAGATTCAGGGCAAAATAGTTCAACCAATGAACAAAATACGCGGCTTGGAAAAAAAGTAAGCCAGACAGAGAAGGGCCAAACGGTTTTGAATAAGGAAGCGAGTCGAAAAGGTACAAATATTGATCCGGCGGCGTTACGGGGGAATGAGGCAAGCCAAAAAAGCTCGACCATAGAGTCCCATGTATTTCAGGGGAAAGATGCTTTGACAAGAATAAAGCAATCGATTCGACAAATGGGCCTGTTTAGTGAGCATGCCATCATTCATAACAGGGATGTTAACGGGGCGGAGACTCTGAAGTCCCTGCTTATTCAGTATCTAAGTCGCTTAGACGTCAAGACAAATCACATCGCCAGACATGCCGCTGAGCAGCTTCTTCATAGGATGGACGGCCAGCAGCTTTTATCCGTGGATTCGGGTCCGGTCCAGCAAATATTTTTTGACCTTCCGATAGATTTATATGGACATCGCACCGACCTTACAATGCAGTGGGAGGGAAAACGCCGTGAGGACGGGAAAATCGATCCGGACTATTGCAGGATAATGTTTTATCTGGACTTAGTTAACCTGGACAAGACAGTGGTGGATGTGAAAATTCAAAACCGGATTACTAATATTACAGTCATTAATGAATCATCGGAAATA
Source organism: Siminovitchia acidinfaciens (assembly GCF_003605385.1). Taxonomy (GTDB): domain Bacteria; phylum Bacillota; class Bacilli; order Bacillales; family Bacillaceae_C; genus Siminovitchia; species Siminovitchia acidinfaciens. Next base: position 459,886 of record NZ_QYTV02000003.1, read on the forward strand.
AAAGCAATTGCCGGTGTGCTTATTCCTAATTTAAAGAAACGGCTAAAAGATCTTGACTATGAATTGTCCTCTGTCCATTTTAAACAGCCTGCCAGACAGAAAATGAAAAAATGGCAAGATATTGGTTCAAAACCGTATTCGGGAGTTGATATTCAAATATGAAAAGCTATCGACATTATCCGAAAATAAAGGAAGCAGTTGCACTTGGAGGCCAGTTAGATGATGGAAACGCACCTGTCGTACTGGCAAAGGGAAAGGGTGTAACTGCCGAAAAAATCCTGGAGGCGGCAAAGGAAAGCGGAATACCTGTTCAACAAGATGCAGCGCTTGTTGAACTGCTTGGGCAGCTTGATTTAAACGAAACAATACCTGAGGAGCTTTTTGAAGCAGTGGCGGAAGTTTTTGCGTTTATTTATCGACTTGATCAGAAAGTGGGTGAAAGCAAAAAATAGTGCAACCATAAAAAGTGGACTTCCTGACGCCATTTTAATACAATAAACACGCAATCTATTTTTTTCATAGTAACGATAGGAGGACGGAAAATGAATATCCATGAATATCAGGGTAAAGAAATCCTTAGAAAATACGGAGTATCTGTACCTAGTGGAAAAGTTGCTTTCACCGTGGACGAAGCAGTGGAAGCTGCAAAAGAGCTCGGTTCTAGTGTCACTGTCGTAAAAGCTCAAATCCATGCCGGTGGACGCGGTAAAGCTGGCGGGGTGAAAGTCGCGAAAAATTTGGATGAGGTTCGTACATATGCTAATGAGATATTAGGCAAGACACTTGTTACGCATCAGACAGGCCCTGAAGGAAAAGAGGTAAAGCGCCTGTTGATTGAAGAAGGATGCGACATAAAGAAGGAGTACTATGTCGGTCTTGTCGTTGATAGAAGTACTGATAGAGTGGTCTTGATGGCTTCTGAAGAAGGCGGTACGGAAATTGAGGAAGTTGCGGAGGAAACACCAGAAAAAATCTTCAAAGAAGTGGTTGATCCACTCGTTGGTTTAACTGGTTTTCAAGCGCGCAGAATAGCATTCAATATCAATATTCCTAACGAACTTGTCGGTAAGGCAGCTAAATTCATGATCAGCCTTTATAATGCCTTTGTTGATAACGATTGTTCAATTGCCGAAATCAACCCTCTTGTTGTTACAGGTGATGGAAATGTAATTGCTCTTGATGCAAAATTAAATTTTGATGATAACGCTTTATTCAGACACAAAGATATCTTAGAATACCGTGATCTGGATGAGGAAGATCCAAAGGAAATCGAAGCGTCAAAATACGACCTAAGCTACATTGCTCTCGATGGAAATATCGGATGCATGGTTAATGGAGCAGGTCTTGCCATGTCAACCATGGACATCATTAAACATTACGGCGGAGAACCCGCTAACTTCCTTGATGTTGGGGGCGGAGCCACTGCTGAAAAGGTAACGGAAGCGTTTAAAATCATTCTGTCCGATGAAGCGGTAAAAGGAATTTTTGTCAACATTTTCGGCGGTATCATGAAGTGTGACGTTATTGCCAGCGGAGTAGTCGAAGCTGTTCAACAGGTTGGATTAGAAGTGCCGCTTGTCGTTAGACTCGAGGGGACAAATGTCGATAAAGGAAAAGAAATCCTTAATCAATCCGGCTTGAACATCACTGCTGCAGATTCCATGGCAGATGGCGCACAGAAAATCGTCGAATTGGTTAAATAAGCTAAGTAATTGTTGTCGTTCAATCATAGATCATTTGAAAGGCAGGGAAAATCATGAGTGTTTTTGTCAATAAGGACACAAAAGTAATTGTACAGGGAATTACAGGCTCAACAGCCCTTTTTCATACAGAACAAATGCTTGAATACGGGACAAAGATCGTCGGGGGTGTGACACCTGGTAAAGGCGGTCAGGAAGTGGCGGGAGTTCCCGTTTTCAATACAGTGGAAGAAGCGGTAAAGGAAACAGGAGCAAATGCATCCGTCATCTACGTGCCGGCTCCATTTGCAGCCGATGCAATCATGGAAGCGGTCGACGCTGAATTGGACTTGGCCATCTGCATCACTGAACATATTCCAGTATTGGATATGGTGAAAGTGGTCAGTTATATGGAAGGCAAGAAAACTAGGCTTGTCGGTCCGAACTGCCCGGGGGTCATCACTCCAGAAGAATGTAAAATTGGCATCATGCCCGGTTATATTCATAAAAAGGGACATGTCGGAGTTGTCTCCAGATCCGGTACATTGACATATGAAGCTGTACATCAGCTTTCAGAAGCAGGAGTAGGCCAGTCAACAGCAGTTGGAATCGGCGGAGACCCTGTTAACGGAACGGATTTCATCGATGTATTGAAGGCGTTCAATGAAGACCCTGAAACAGAAGCTGTCATCATGATCGGTGAAATTGGCGGAACAGCCGAAGAAGAGGCAGCAGAGTGGGTAAAAGCGAATATGACAAAGCCGGTTGTAGGATTCATCGGTGGACGTACTGCGCCTCCAGGAAAGAGGATGGGACATGCTGGAGCCATTATTTCAGGAGGAAAAGGAACGGCAGATGAAAAAATCCGCGTAATGAATGAATGTGGAATCGAAGTAGCTGAAACTCCTTCAGTGATCGGTGAGACTTTGATCAAGGTCTTGAAAGATAAAGGTCTCTATGAAAAATGTAAAACACATTAATTGATTTTTAAGGCCCCTCTTATAGAGGGGCTGCATTATAAATAAAAAAATAATAAGGAAGTGATCTGAATCTTTACAGAAAGGCTGCTCCATTTGATCCATTGTCCGCAATTAGGGAATGCAGCTATAAGGAACTTACTCCACCATGATCCCAATTTGTCAAACCTTTATTCTTTTTCATCCTCAAAACTTCAACAACTTCTTCAATTGAAAAATTCCTCCATGAAAATATTTTCCAATGACTTTCAGAAAGTTGATGTAAAAAGGATTCTAGAAAAGTACCGTGCCAATGACATATCCATTGTGACTATCTACGACAATGAATATCCGGAGATGCTTAAAGAGATTTATGATCCGCCTCTTGCTCTGTTCACCTTGGGGGAAAAGTCGCTCCTAAAAAGGAACTCTATTGCGATAGTCGGAGCGAGAACGGCCGATGTGTATGCTAAGCAAGCAATTGAGTCACTTTTGGGTCCCCTTTTGGAAAGAGACATGGTTATTGTCAGCGGTCTGGCCAAGGGTACAGATACTTTTGCTCATAGACTGACAATCCAACTGGGTGGGAAGACAATTGCCGTATTAGGCGGGGGCTTCTTTCATTTATATCCGCCTGAAAATAAGCAGCTGGCGGAGCAGATAAAGAAGGGCCATTTACTAGTTTCGGAATATCCACCGATATGGCGACCGCAGAAATGGTATTTCCCGATGAGAAATCGGATTATTAGCGGCCTAGCCAAAGGCACGGTGATTGTCCAGGCTAAAGTGAGAAGTGGATCCCTAATTACAGCGGACTATGCACTTGAAGAAGGCCGGGAGGTTTTTGCTGTGCCTGGACCCATAGGGGCTCCTCTTTCAGAAGGGACAAACAAGCTAATACAACAAGGCGCCAAGCTTGTCACTTCAGGAAACGATATCCTGGAGGAACTATATATGGATTGAGTTTTTTCTTGGCTTAAAATCAAAAAAACTTGCAATTTTGCGGAAAGTGGGATAGATTCATCAAAAGAAGCTTGGAACAGGCGCTCTCCTTTTGCAAAAATAGAGATGCTGTTTTTTATAGATATTTGTTTGAAAATATACTCTCTTTGTCCAGCCTCAGCGCCCAGCGACTAGCAAACTTCGCCCTTCTGCACTTTGATGAGTCAACATCGGCTCCGACGGACAGGACGTCCTAGTGCCGCCGAAGCCACAGGATGTGGCGTTCTGAGGCGGCCTTCGTCGCCGTGTTTCCTTTTTCTCATTGCGGAGAGCTCAGTTTGTATGTCGCTAAAAGGGCGCTTGCGCTTTTCTTAATGTCTAGCTGCAGACGGCAGGGGCTCTAGGCCGCTTCGGTCCAGCCAATGAAGTCATAGAACGACTTCACTGTCTGGCCCTTCGACGGACAGAACGTCCTAGTGCCGCCGAAGCCACAGGACGTGGCGATTTAAGGCGGCCAGCGCTTGTCGCCCCTATACAGCCGTCTTCCGCTTTTCTTAATGTCTAGCTACGGCGCCTAGCCCCTCGAGGTCATAAGCCCGCAAAGAAGACTACTCATGGAAGAATGTGCTCCTGTGCCATAGCTTATTCGAGGAAGCCTTGTTCAGCTCGTCGCAAAGCTGCACGAAGCATATTCGATGATGCAATCACATGACGTGATTGAAGTCAGTTGCTTCCCTGTGGTGGCTGAAGATCTGCCTCCTCGGGAATTGTCTTATGCTTGTCGGGGCTGAACGAGGCGTCTTCGCTTTTCTTAATGTCTAGCTGCAGACGGCAGGGGCTCGAGGTCGCTTCGGTCTAGCCAATGAAGTCAAAGAACGACTTCACTGGCTAGACCTCCAGCGCTTGTCGCCCCTAAGCGTCCGTCTTCGCTTTTCTATACGCCTGTTCTATTTCTTTCATTGACAAACATAACATACACGTATAAGATTTATTCTGATTTATTGAAATTACCTCTGGGGAGGATTTTTGCATGTCGGATTACTTGGTAATAGTGGAATCGCCGGCTAAGGCGAAGACCATTGAAAGATATTTAGGGAAAAAATATAAAGTGAAAGCATCCATGGGACATGTTAGGGATTTGCCGAAAAGTCAAACGGGTGTAGATGTTGAAAATAATTATGAACCAAAATATATTACTATCAGGGGAAAAGGCCCTGTTTTAAAAGAATTAAGGACTGCAGCCAAAAAAGCTAAAAAAGTGTATCTGGCAGCTGACCCCGATAGAGAAGGAGAAGCTATTGCCTGGCATTTGGCGCACAGTCTTGATGTTGACATTAAGTCAGACTGCCGTGTCATTTTCAATGAAATTACAAAAGATGCAATCAAAGAATCTTTTAAACACCCCCGTCCAATTAATATGGATCTTGTTGATGCACAGCAGGCAAGAAGGATATTGGACAGACTTGTAGGGTATAATATCAGCCCGCTGCTCTGGAAGAAAGTGAAAAGAGGGTTGAGTGCCGGCAGGGTGCAGTCAGTGGCAGTCCGGCTTATCATAGATAGGGAAAATGAGATTAAGAAATTTGTCCCTGAAGAATACTGGTCAATTGAAGGGTTGTTTAAAAAAGGAAAAGATCAATTCCAAGCCAACTTTTATGGCGTTAATGGAAAAAGGCACAAGCTGCAATCTGAAAGTGATGTAAAAGAAGTCCTTGGAAAAATAGACGGAAGCAGTTTCCTAGTCAAGTCCGTGACAAAGAAAGAAAGAAGAAGAAACCCTGCCCGTCCGTTTACAACGTCTTCACTTCAACAGGAAGCTGCGAGAAAGCTGAACTTTAGAGCCAAAAAAACGATGATGCTCGCGCAACAATTATATGAAGGGATCGACTTGGGAAAAGAAGGTACGGTAGGTCTCATCACATATATGCGTACGGATTCCACAAGGGTTTCCGATATCGCTGTAAAGGAAGCAGCCGAATATATTACAAAGCAGTATGGGAAGGAATATTTAGCAACCGGAACACGTAAGGAAAAAAAACAGGCAAATACCCAAGATGCGCATGAAGCCATCCGTCCTACAAGCACCATGAGAGGGCCAAATGATGTCAAAGCCTATCTTAGCCGTGATCAGTTGAGACTTTACAGGTTAATATGGGAACGTTTCGTTGCAAGTCAAATGGCGCCTGCAGTCATGGACACGATGACTGTCGACCTGACAAACGGCGATGTCATATTCCGTGCAAATGGATCTCAAATAAAGTTTCCCGGTTTCATGAAGGTTTATGTAGAAGGCACCGATGATCAGTCGGAGGAAAAAGAAAATGTGTTGCCTTCTTTTGTCGAAGGTGAAAAAGTTGCATCTGAAAAACTGACTCCAAAACAACACTTTACCCAGCCACCTCCAAGATATACAGAAGCGAGGCTGGTCAAAACTTTAGAGGAACTTGGTATAGGAAGACCTTCGACATTCGCCCCTACGCTTGATACGATTCAAAGACGGGGATATGTCGCATTGGATAACAAACGTTTTGTGCCAACGGAACTCGGTGAGATTGTTACTGAACTAATGATGGAGTTTTTCCCGGAAGTACTTGATGTAGAGTTTACAGCTAATATGGAAAGCAATCTGGACGAAATTGAAGAAGGCCATGTCGCTTGGGTCAATATTATAGATGAATTTTATAAAAAATTTGAAGTGAATTTAAAAAAAGCGGAAATTGAAATGAAAGAAGTTGAAATCAAGGATGAATATGCCGGGGAAGACTGCGAGCAATGCGGTAACCCAATGGTCATCAAAATGGGCCGTTTCGGCAAGTTCATGGCATGCAGCAATTTCCCTGATTGCAGAAATACAAAACCGATTGTAAAAGAAATCGGTGTAAAGTGCCCAAAATGTAAAGAAGGCAATGTCATCGAGCGAAAAAGCAAGAAAAAGCGGATATTTTATGGTTGCGACCGATACCCTGAATGTGACTTCCTATCCTGGGATAAGCCGATCAATCGCCCTTGTCCTAAGTGTGATGAGCTTCTGGTTGAGAAAAAGCTCAAAAAAGGAAAGCAGGTCCAATGCGTCAAATGTGACTACAAAGAGGAACCACAGCAATAACGAAAAGCGTAAGACGGCTGCTTAGGGGCGACGCAGGCCGCCTCAAATCGCCACATCCTGTGGCTTCGGCAGGCTCAGAACGCGACATCCTGTCGCTTCGCTTACACTAGTACTTCCTGTACGTCGGAACCGATGTTGACTTATCGTAGGAAAGCAGCTTACTTGGATAACCTAGTCGTGCAGCTTTTAAACAAGGTGAGCAGAGCTTCCACGAAGCCGCTGGAGCACTGAAGGAAGTCTGCCAGTATCAGTTGCTGGAGCCTTGAATCTAGTCAATAGTCCTAATCGCCTTTTGTCTCTTAGAATCAGGTGAGTGCAAACAAGCACTCACCTTTTCTTGAGGATAAAAAGATTTATTCGCTGGGCTCTTTTTTACCCTGTAGAGGAAATCAAAAGTATTAGATAACACAACCCCTTTACTAAAGTGCGCATTGTTTTTATTTATCTCCCATTTAGGGTAAAATGCTATAGGAATTATAGTGCGCAGTTTGTGAAAGAGTGATCATACACTGGAGGTTAACGTAAAAATGCAATCTGTAAATATTATAGGAGCGGGTTTGGCAGGCAGTGAAGCAGCCTGGCAGATAGCCAAAAAAGGAATCGAAGTCAATCTGTATGAAATGAGGCCTGTTAAGCAAACTCCTGCGCATCATACAGATAAGTTTGCAGAGCTGGTCTGCTCGAACTCATTAAGGGCCAATTCCCTTACAAATGCAGTTGGTGTACTGAAAGAGGAAATGAGAATCATGGATTCGCTCATTATTAAAGCAGCCGACCAATCATCAGTTCCGGCGGGTGGAGCACTTGCTGTTGACAGGCATGATTTTGCCGGATACATTACCGAGCAGATTCGCAGCCACCCTCTTATAACAGTACATAACGAAGAAATAACTGATATTCCTCCCGGTATAACGATCATTGCTACAGGTCCGTTGACGAGTGACAGCCTATCTAAAAAGCTGCAGGAGTTAACGGGAGAGAATCATTTATATTTTTACGATGCGGCGGCGCCTATTATTGAAAAAGACAGCATAGATATGGATAAAGTTTATTTGAAATCCCGTTACGATAAAGGCGAAGCGGCTTACCTGAATTGTCCGATGAACGAAGAAGAGTTCAACAGGTTTTATGAGGCATTAATTGAAGCCGAAACAGTCCCGTTAAAAGAATTCGAGAAAGAAATATTTTTTGAGGGCTGTATGCCGATAGAAGTAATGGCCCAAAGAGGAAAAAAAACAATGCTTTTTGGACCTATGAAGCCAGTGGGGCTGGAAGATCCCAAAACTGGAAAAATTCCCTATGCAGTTGTCCAGCTAAGGCAGGATGATGCAGCGGGAACCCTTTATAATATAGTAGGGTTTCAAACCCACTTAAAATGGGGACCGCAAAAAGAGGTATTACGCCTGATTCCAGGTTTGGAGGAAGTTGAGATAGTCCGCTACGGAGTCATGCACCGTAATACTTTTATCAACTCTCCAAAAGTATTGGAACGGACGTACCAATTTAAAGAAAGTCCTAATCTGTTTTTTGCAGGACAGATGACAGGAGTCGAAGGGTATGTGGAATCGGCAGCCAGCGGCTTAGCTGCAGGGTTGAATGCAGCATTGTTGGCAGAAGGAAAAGAACCGGCTGTTTTTCCGAAAGAAACAATGATTGGAAGTCTTGCCCACTATATTACGTCCACGAGCGCAAAAACATTCCAGCCGATGAATGTCAATTTCGGTCTGCTTCCGGAACTCCCTCAAAGAATAAAGAACAAAAAATTAAAATATGAGCAATATGCAGAACGTGCATTAAGTGGCATCCGACACTTTTCCGAAAATATATAGTATTCTTTGCGTGGAAAAGTGAATTGTGATAATATTTAGAAGTCTTTAAATTGAGGTGGAAAGATGAAGAAAGATATTGTAGATGCCATCAAACAATTTTTGGAATACCTGCAGATTGAGAAAAATTATTCATCTTACACAATCGAATTTTATAAAAAAGACATTGAGCATTTCACCGTGTTTATGAACGAGCAAGCTATTGAATCACTTAATAAAGTTGAATATTTTGATGCCAGACTGTATGTGTCGTCATTATACGAACAGCAATATGCGAGGACTAGTGCAGCAAGGAAAATATCAAGCCTGCGCAGTTTTTTCAAATTTTTATTAAGAGAAAAATTTGTTACTGAAAATCCATTTATGCTAGTCATTCAACCAAAAAAGGGAATAAGGCTCCCCAGCTTTCTGTATGAAGAGGAGATGGAACAATTATTCGCTGCATGCGATGATTCGACCCCTTTGGGCAAGCGTAATCTTGCCCTCATGGAGTTGTTGTATGCAACTGGTATCCGAGTTAGCGAATGTGCAAATATCCAAATAGACGACGTGGATTTTGACTTTTCGACAATCCTTGTAAAGGGGAAAGGCAAAAAGGAACGTTACGTCCCTTTCGGATTTTTTGCTTCGGAGGCTCTGGAACGCTATCTGAAAGACGCAAGAGGCCTGCTTGTAGACCGCGCGGGCCATCGGAGTCTTTTTGTGAATTCCAAGGGAGGACCATTAACAGCAAGGGGAATCCGCTTTATCCTCAATGATGTAATGAAAAAGGCATCCATATCAGGTAAAATTCATCCCCATATGTTCAGGCACAGCTTTGCAACACATTTGCTAAACAACGGTGCCGATATGAGGACAGTCCAGGAATTATTGGGGCACGCTCATTTATCATCCACCCAGGTTTATACACACGTTACAAAGGAACACTTAAGAAAAACATATATGAACAGCCACCCACGGGCTTGAAGGTGCAAGGAGGTTTTATAATGAATGAGTTCCATGCAACAACAATATTTGCCGTACATCATAAAGGCAAAAGTGCTATGGCCGGCGATGGGCAAGTGACATTTGGAAATGCAGTTGTAATGAAACATACTGCGCGAAAGGTCCGTAAATTATTCAACGGTAAAGTGTTGGCTGGCTTTGCCGGTTCTGTTGCCGATGCTTTTACCTTATTTGAAAAGTTTGAAGGGAAGCTTGAAGAGTTTAATGGCAATTTGCCCAGGGCAGCAGTTGAGCTTGCTAAGGAATGGCGCAGCGATAAAGTGTTAAGAAAGCTGGAAGCTATGCTCATTGTTATGGATGAAGAACATTTGCTGCTAATTTCTGGTACGGGTGAAGTGATTGAACCGGATGATGGTATTTTGGCGATAGGTTCAGGGGGCAATTATGCTCTTTCAGCTGGCAGGGCATTGAAAACATATGCAGCAGAACACTTGACTGCAAAGGAAATGGCAAAAGCAGCTTTAGAAATAGCTGCGGATATATGCGTCTACACAAATCGACAAATAATTGTCGAAGAATTGTAACACATGTCGAAGCCGCAATGCGTTACTGTAGAGGAGGGACAATTTTGACAGTTGCTACTAATGGAGCAGGCATGACTCCGAGACAAATTGTTGAAAAGCTTGATCAATATATCATCGGTCAGAATGAAGCAAAAAGAGCTGTGGCGGTAGCACTGCGGAACCGTTATCGCCGAGGACTATTGAGCGAGGAATTAAGAGATGAAATCATTCCGAAGAATATTTTGATGATGGGCCCTACCGGTGTTGGAAAGACTGAAATTGCACGACGATTGGCAAAAATGGTTGGAGCACCGTTCGTAAAAGTGGAAGCAACCAAATTTACCGAAGTGGGATATGTTGGCCGGGATGTTGAATCAATGGTGCGTGACCTGGCAGAAACATCCATCAGGATTGTAAAAGAGGAAAAAATGCAGGAAGTAAAGGGACGTGCGGAGAAACAGGCGAACCGCCGCCTTGTAGAGCTGCTCGTTCCTAAGAAAAAAAAGGCGGAAAACTTTAAAAACCCGTTTGAAATGATCTTTGGAGGGGCCCAGCAGACCGAGAGCGCATCATCCCAGGATGAACAGGAAGAATTGGGCATCCGCGAAAAAAGAAGAATTATTCAAGAAAAGCTTGAGCAAGGAGAACTTGAAAACGAGATTGTGACAGTGGAGGTTGAAGAGCAGCAGCCTTCCATGTTCGATTTGTTTCAAGGCTCCGGGATGGAACAGATGGGAATGAATATGCAGGATGCTTTAAGCAGCCTGATGCCCAAAAAGCTGAAGAAGCGGAAACTCCCGGTAAAAGATGCACGGGTAGTCTTGACAAATGATGAAGCTCAAAAACTAATAGATATGGATGAAGTGACCCAAATGGCTTTGTTTAGGGCCGAGCAGACTGGTATCATCTTTATTGATGAGATTGATAAAATTGCCAGCAAAGGGCAATCTTCATCTGCAGATGTATCAAGAGAAGGTGTTCAAAGGGATATCCTTCCAATTGTCGAAGGGTCCACTGTAGTAACAAAATACGGCCCTGTCAAAACTGACTACATCTTATTTATCGCAGCTGGGGCTTTTCATATGGCAAAGCCCTCTGATTTGATCCCTGAGCTTCAAGGGCGCTTCCCTATTCGGGTTGAGCTTGAGAAGTTGACCGTTGAAGATTTTTATAAAATATTAACAGAACCGGATAACGCCCTAATTAAACAATATTCGGCATTATTAGAAACCGAAGGTATACAAATCGAATTTTCTGACGATGCTATTAACAGACTTGCAGAAATCGCCTTTGATGTGAACCAGAACACGGATAATATCGGAGCGCGGCGCCTGCACACAATTATGGAGAAACTGCTTGAAGATTTGTCGTTCGAAGCCCCGGATGTTACTATGGAAAAGATTGAAATTACCGCTCAATATGTAAACCAAAAACTTTCAGCAATTTCAAAAGACAAAGATTTGAGCCAGTTTATTTTATAATAAATGAATTAATTTTCGTTGGAACTATGGAAATCTAGGAGGAGAAATAATGGAATTATTAACAAGGACTAGGACAATTAATGCAATGCTGCAAAGAGCTGCAGGTAAACCAGTAAACTTTAAGGAAATGGCTGAAACATTATCTGATGTAATTGAAGCCAATGTATATGTTTTAAGCAGACGTGGTAAGGTTCTGGGATATGCTGTTCGTCAGCAGATCGAAAACGACAGAATGAAAAGTATGCTTGAGGAACGCCAATTTCCTGAAGACTACACGAAAAGTTTGTTCAACATTTCCGAAACTTCTTCAAACATTGATGTCAACAGTGAATACTCAGCTTTCCCTGTGGAAAGCAAAGATTTATTTACTACAGGACTGACAACAATTGTTCCGATCATTGGCGGAGGAGAAAGGCTTGGAACATTGATATTAGCAAAACTTGAGCAGGAGTTCGTCAATGATGATCTAATTCTTGCCGAATACGGAGCTACAGTCGTCGGAATGGAAATTCTTCGCGAGAAAGCGGAAGAGATCGAAGAAGAAGCTCGCAGTAAAGCTGTTGTCCAAATGGCGATCAGTTCCCTTTCATACAGCGAACTGGAAGCAATCGAGCATATCTTTGAAGAGCTTAATGGAACAGAAGGACTGCTTGTTGCATCTAAAATTGCTGACAGAGTCGGAATTACAAGGTCTGTTATCGTAAACGCACTTAGAAAATTGGAAAGTGCCGGAGTCATTGAGTCTCGTTCACTAGGAATGAAGGGAACTTATATAAAAGTTTTAAACTCCAAGTTCCTGGTCGAATTGGAGAAATTGAAATCCAACTAACTGTCATAGATAATAAAAACGCTCGAAGATCTTTGATCTTTCGGGCGTTTTTTTCTTCGTTTTAATAGGTCTTAAGTATCAAAATTCGGCATTTTCAACAAAAGTTCATCAAGAAACCTCATGCATGTATAGACGGGATATGACAAAAAGATTACAATAGTGGATAGTTTAGGAAAAAGAAAAATTTGGCAGGTGTGTAATTTGAAACTCTTCTCCGGCAGTTTTCATACGATAGAACGTTCTTTGAACTATTCTGCATTGAAGCATGAGATAACAGCCCAAAACATCGCCAATGCAGATACCCCGAACTATAAGGGGAAGAAAGTCAGCTTTGAAAAAGTCTTTAATGATACGATTTCTGCCGCAAAAATTCGTATTACCGACCCGCGTCATATAAAGGGTTCCAGGCAGATTAATCCAGCCATCACCCTATCCGACAGGCGGGTCCAATACAGTCATAACGGCAATAATGTCGATATTGATAAAGAAATGTCGAATCTTGCGTCTAATCAAATTTATTACAGCATTTTAACAGAAAGATTAAGCGGCAAGTTCAATTCATTACAAAATGTGATTAAGGGAGGAAAGTAATAGTGACAATGTTCCACTCAATGGGAATTTCTTCCTCTGCGTTAACAGCACAGCGTCTCAGATTGGATGTTATTTCCTCCAACATGGCAAATGTCGATACGACGAGGGAGAAGCTGGTTAACGGCGAATGGCAGCCATATAGGCGGAAAATGGTTGTTATGCAGCCAAATGAGAATTCATTTTCTTCGGTCCTTAATAAAGCGATTGGCGCTCGTTCCGCTAATAATACTTCTTCAGGAGTGAAAGTGACGAGAATTGTCGAAGATCAAACACCATTTAAAATGATCTATGATCCCGAACATCCTGATGCCGATGAAAATGGTTATGTATATCAAACCAACGTCGACCCACTGCGCGAGATGGTGGATATGATCAGTGCTACAAGGTCATACGAAGCAAATGTCACAGTCTTCAATGCAACAAAAGCAATGCTGATGAAGTCGCTTGATATAGGAAAATAATTGATCAGGAGGCAATAGACAATGCAGATAAATCAACTAGTCTCTCATTTGCCCAATACAATTTCAATAAATGGAAATTCAAAGAAAACTGAGATTGAAAATTTTAATAAAGAAAATAATTTCGGGAATTACTTGAAAAATGCAATCCAGGAAGTAAACCAACTGCAATTACAATCAGATAAGGCAACAAATATGCTGGCAGAGGGAAAGAAAATTGATTTGCACGAAGTGATGATCGCCGGCCAAAAAGCTTCCATATCCATGCAGGCGGCACTGGAAATTCGCAATAAGGCTGTTGAAGCATACCAGGAAATCATGCGAATGCAAGTGTAACCGGAATGTTTAAGGGGACTACCAATGAAAGATTTACTGATTAAGCGTTTTTCATATTTAAAAGAGTATTGGATACAAAGGACAAAAAAACAAAAGATTATTTATATTTCCTCGGCCCTTATTTTGCTTTTATTAATCATATTTCTAACAGTTTTGTCAACGCGTACCACCATGGTTCCGCTTTATACAAACTTGTCTCCTTCTGAAACAGGTGCTATTAAAGAGGAATTAGACACAAGAGGAATCAAATCTGAGATTACGGAAAATGGTTCAACGATACGGGTGCCAGATGGAAGTGCAGAGACTTTGATGGTCGAGCTTGCAGCCGAAGGAATCCCTAAATCAGGAAATATTGATTACTCTTTCTTTAGCGAAAACGCCGGTTTTGGGATGACAGACAATGAATTCAATGTATTGAAACTTGATGCGACTCAAAATGAGCTTGCAAATCTCATAAAAAGCATCGACGGAATAGACGATGCAAATGTAATGATCACCATGCCGGAAAAAAGTGTCTTTGTAAAAGAGAATAATGAAGAAGCATCGGCATCAATTATTTTACATACAAAGCCGGGGCATGATTTCAACGAGAAGCAAATTAAATCCCTGTACCATCTGGTCTCCAAAAGCGTGCCAAATTTACCAACGGACAACATTGTCATTCGGAATCAGTTCCTGGAATACTTTGATTTGAACGATGGTTCTTATGCCGACAGTGGAATTGACCAGCAAATGAAAATTAAGGAGCGGCTGGAAAGGGATATCCAGCGTCAGGTTCAGCAAATGCTAGGAACATTGATGGGCCACGATAAAGTGTTGACCTCCGTTACAGCAGATATTGATTTCACCCAGGAAAACAGGGAAGAGAATCTTGTTACTCCGGTAGATGAAGAAAACATGCGTGGAATTGCCATTAGTGCACAAAGAATCACGGAAACATTTTCCGGAGATGAGGCCCAAGCAGGCGGCATTCCACAAGGCGGCGATCCGGCAGACAGTGGAGCCAGCCAGTATCTCGAAGGAAGCGGAAATTCTGGTGATTACGAACGGTCCGAAGAAACACTGAATTACGAAGTAAACAAAGTGCGCAAGGAAATAGTGGAGAGTCCCTATAAAATTCGTGATTTAGGTATTCAGGTAATGGTTGAACCTCCAGAGCCTGAGGAGCCGGCCTCTTTTCCGGAAGAGAGAAGGGAAGATATACGGCAGCTTCTTTCCACTATTGTAAGGACGTCCATTGACAAGGAAAGTGGCACCGACATATCTGATGCTGCAATCGATGAAAAAGTTGTTGTATCTGTACAACCATTCAATGGAAATATGGATCGTACGGAATCCTCATCACAAACTGGCCTGCCTTGGTGGGGATATATCCTCGGAGCAATTGTTCTTGCCGGCATTGCTGTTCTAATAATCCTTTGGACAAGAGCAAGAGCTAGAAAAGCTGAAGAGTTGGAAGAAATAGCTTTAATTGCTGAAGAGGCACCTGCGGCACCTGTACAACCAACCCTTGAGGAATTAGCGGCTAAGAAAGCAGCGGAAAATCGCGAGCAACTTGAAGAATTAGCAAAAGAGAACCCGGAACAATTTGCCAACCTGCTGCGCACATGGCTTGCTGAAGAAGAGGAGGAAATTTAGAGGAATGGATAAAAAACAAAAAATGTCAGCAATTCAAAAGGCCGCAGTACTTCTAATTTCTCTCGGTCCCGATACTGCTTCAAAAATTTATAAACAACTGACGGAAAAAGAAGTTGAAAAGCTTACGATGGAAATTTCGAGCTTGAGAAACGTAACGGCCGAAAAAAAAGATAAGGTAGTCGGTGAGTTTCATCAAATTGCTCTTGCACAGAAATATATAACACAGGGCGGGTTGGACTATGCAAAAGTAGTATTGGAAAAAGCTTTCGGTTATGAAGAAGCTACGAAGATGCTGAAGAGGCTGAATGCCTCCTTGCAGGTCCGCCCGTTTGATTTTGCCAAAAGGGCTGATGCCGGACAAATTTTACATTTTATTCAAAACGAGCATCCGCAGACAATTGCCCTTGTCTTATCATATTTGGATCCGGAAAAAGCGGGCCAAATCCTCTCTGAGCTTCCGACTGATACGCAGGCGGATATTGCAAGAAGGATTGCCGTAATGGATGGTACATCTCCAGATGTCATCCGTGAGGTTGAGGAGATACTTAAGAGAAAGCTGTCTGCGACTGTCACAGATGATTATTCTCAAAGCGGCGGTATCGAATCTATTGTCCAGGTGCTCCAAGGAGTTGACCGGGCCACGGAGAAAACTATTCTTGATACGCTTGGGATACAGGATCCCGGCCTTGCGGAGGACATTAGGGAAAGAATGTTTGTCTTTGAGGACATCGTTATTTTGGACAATCTTTCGATTCAGCGTGTAATCAGGGAATGTGATAGTGATGACTTGATGCTCGCACTTAGAGTCGCCAGTGATGAAGTTAAGGAAACCATCTTTAAAAATATGTCTACACGTATGGCTGTGACACTTCAAGAAGAAATTGAATTGATGGGACCTGTGCGTTTGCGTGAAATTGAGGAAGCCCAGTCCAATATTGTTGCGATTATTCGCCGTCTGGAAGATGCTGGCGAAATCATTCTCGCCCGTGGAGGGGATGAAATTATTGTCTAACATAATCAAGCTTCATTCGGACAGGATTTTAACTGGCTCAAAGATTATCAAGCCGCGGATTGTCGAAACAGTGGAAAGTCAAGAGGCTGCAATAGATCCTCTGATCGAAGAAAAAGCACAAAAAATTATTAAACAAGCGGAAGAAAGAGCCCGGCAATTAATTGATAGAGCTGTCCGCGAGACAGAACAAATGAAGGTTGCCGTTCAAGAGGAGAAAGATCTCTGGGATACGGAAAAAATGAAATTATCTGAGGAAGCATGGAACGAAGGCTACCAAAACGGTTTGCTAGAAGGACGTACAGAAGGAAAAAGCGAGTATAAAAGCCTGATTGTAACAGCACGGGATACAATTCAACATGCAAAGTCAGATTTCAAAACATATATCTTACAGGCTGAACAGACAATACTGGACCTTTCAATCGCAAGCACGAAAACGATCTTGGGGTCAGTCCTGTCCGAAGAACCTGAGAAATTCATCGGAGTTGTAACGAAGGCTCTGAATGAATTAAAGAATGAAAAAGAAATTGAGATATATGTTCATCCTTCAAACTTTCAACTGTTAGTTACATCTAGAAAAGTTTTAGAATCAATCTTCCCGCGAGAGGTGCTTTTCTATATATATCCAAGTGAGGAACTAAATGTTCATGATTGCGTGATTGAATGTGAAACGACCAGGATTGATGCCGGCATTGACAGCCAGTTGACGGAATTGAAAGGAAGGCTGGCGGAACTCCTGGCCGTCGAACAAATGAAATGAGAGCAAGGGACCTTCTTCCACAAATTAGAAAAATCAACCCTCTGAAGAAGTATGGAAAAGTGGTCAAAGTGGTGGGCTTGATGATTGAATCATGCGGGCCAGAAAGTTCCATTGGAGATGTTTGCATCATCCATACAGGGAATGATCAAGCTGACAGCCGGACGGTTTTAGCAGAGGTCGTCGGTTTTAAGGGAAAACATCTAATTTTAATGCCATACACAAATTTACTTGACGTTGCTCCTGGTAACCTTGTCGAGTCTACTGGAAAACCGTTAGAAGTCAATGTGGGGCCCGAAATGATTGGTAAGGTTGTTGATTCGCTGGGCAATCCTTTGGATGAATCGGCCATTCCCCGTGGCATGGCTGCCGTCCAAATAGACTGCGATCCGCCTAATCCATTAACCAGGCCACCCATCTCAGAGCAACTTGAAGTTGGAGTAAGGGCAATCGATAGTATGCTACCAGTCGGAAATGGACAGCGGATGGGGATTTTTGCGGGTAGCGGTGTTGGAAAAAGTACATTGCTGGGTATGATAGCACGCAATACGACTGCGGATATCAATGTGATTGCACTGATTGGGGAGCGTGGAAGAGAAGTAAAAGAATTCCTGGAAAACGATCTGGGGCCTGAAGGATTAAAAAAGTCGATTATTGTCGCATCCACTTCTGACCAGCCGGCTCTTATGAGAATTAAAGGCGCTTTTACAGCAACAGCCATTGCCGAATATTTTAGGGATATGGGTTGTAATGTAAACCTATTGATGGATTCAGTCACAAGGGTAGCCATGAGTCAACGAGAAGTTGGACTTGCTGTTGGTGAGCCGCCTGCTACAAGGGGATATACACCCTCGGTTTTCGCTCTCCTTCCTCGACTGCTTGAAAGAACCGGCACAAGTACACTCGGCTCGATTACCGCCTTTTATACAGTTCTCGTCGATGGTGATGATATGAATGAACCGATCGCAGACACTGTTAGGGGGATATTGGATGGACATATTGTCCTGGATCGCTCTTTGGCAAATAAAGGCCATTATCCGGCAATCAATGTGTTAAAGAGTGTAAGCAGGCTCATGAACCAGCTTGCTGCACCAGAACATAAAATGGCGGCCAATACGATTCGGAATCTGTTGAGTACGTATGTGAATTCGGAAGACTTAATCAATATAGGTGCTTATAAAAAAGGTGCCTCAAAGGAAATTGATGAGGCAATCGATTATCAACCCGAAATCATCAAGTTTTTACAGCAAGACACACATGAGCATCCGTCTAAGGAAGTAAGTATCCAGGCTTTGATCAATTTGGCAGAAACGGGTGAGTTTCGTTGAGGTTTAACTACAAATTCCAGCATATTTTGACGCTGAAAGAAAGAGAGAAAGAAGAGACTCTCACACTCTATGATGAGTCAGTCCGTCAATTTGAGAATGCTGCCAAGAAACTATACGATTTGTTGAAGAAAAAAGAAGTATTGGAACAATTTCAATCAGATAAATTGGAGACAGGCTACTCCATCCAAAAAATCAGGCATAACCAACTTTTCATAAATAACCTTGAAGAGACAATAGATTTTTGGCAAAAGAAAGTTCTGGCAACACGCAATGAAATGCGCTATTGGGAAGGAAAACTTCTTGAGAGCAATATCGAAGTGAAAAAGTATGAAAAAATGAAAGATAAAAGTTATGAGTATTTTCAACAGTGGATCAATACAAATGAAAATAATCAAATGGATGAAATAGCAGCCATACAATTCCAACATCGAAAAGGAAATTAGGTGACAATGGTGGCTAGTACCGAAGAAACTCAAACAGAGTATAAGAAATCCAGCCCTTTTCAAAAGCTTTTTTCATGGGTTGTTATCCCTCTCCTGATTTTACTGTTTCTCACCTTGCTGGCTGCTACGGTTATGGGTGTGAACGTATATGAAAAGGCTAGGGAAATCGGAGGAAATATCCCAATGGTATCCTCCATTCTTGGAAACAAAGAAACTGTAAATATTAAGGATCATAATGAAGCAATTGTTAAATTGGAAGCCCAAATTGAAGAAAAGAATGCGAAAATCAACCGTTTAGAAAGAAAAGTGGAAGAAAAAGAGTCTGAAATTGATCTTCTAAACCAAGATAAGAAAAGATTAGAAACGACCATCGAGGAAAAAAACCAGGTGGATAACGATGGGAAACGTGAAATTAAAGATATAGTTGCAGTCTATGAAACAATGATGCCCAAGCGGGCTGCTTCTATCATTATAGAAATGAAAGACAATGAAGCTGTCAACATCCTTTCGAAATTGGGTTCCGAACCGCTCGCAAGAATTATGGAAAAAATGCCTCCGGATAAAGCAGCAACATATACTCAGATGTTGGCTGTCAACACAAGTGAAGAGAGGTGAAAAAGTGAAGATCCCAATATTTGATGCTGCTCCAAATTTTATTATGACGAAACAATCGAGGAATGAAACTAGGCAAGGCAATGGCTTGTTTGGGGATATTCTCAATCTGAAGATGCAAAGCTTTCAGGCAGAATCCGGGAATGAGACGACGGAAACTACAGAACAAGACAGTACTTTGAACCAAGTGCTGGCGAATGCATTAAAGATACTGGAGGAACTTAAGGAGACAACAGGATACGATCTAGATGCGGATGAACAGGAGCTTTTGCAAAAGGCAATTGATTTGCTGGGCCGAATAGACACTGAGTCAGAAGGAACAGCAGCACTTTTAGAAGCTCTGGATTATTTCGTAGCCTCTGCCGGCAAGAGTAAATTTGAAGGTGAATTAGGTTCTGAAGCGCTGAAAGATGTTTTGGGCTATTCAAAAGTGTCACTTCAGCAATACGATCTTTTGAAAAATGGTCCTCCTTCTCTTGCACATCTAAATTCACAACAATCCCAACAACGATTGTTGCAAACAAGCGCAGAACAATTAATTTTGGAGAACGGCAACAAGAGCAACCCAGGAATCGAGTCGGAAAGTCTGATCAGACAGCCGATAAGTGTAGATGGTGATGAGACATTTCCATTAGCCCTACGATTGCAGCCTATACGTTCTTCAAATGAATCGGAAGCGGACAGGAGCTTGTTGGCACCTGAGCCAGAAGGTACACAAGCAGGAGTTCAATCGAAGTCCGACACAAATATCGGCCAGGCATCAACCATGAAGGCTACAAGTGAAATAGACCAAGTAATTGTCAGGCTCGTCGAAACAGGTTCCAATGAAAGAAAGGCGAGAGAGTTGGTCAGGCAATTTACAAACATTCTACAAAGGTCCAATTTCAGCCAAGCCCTTCAAACAAAAAGTTTAACAATCCGCCTGTATCCTGAACATCTTGGTTCGCTTCGCATTGAACTGTTGCAAAGGGATGGCGTGATGATTGCGCGTATTTTGGCAGCGACGAATATGGCGAAAGATTTACTTGATTCGCAAATCCATCAGTTAAGGCAGGCATTTGTCCAGCAGAACATCCAGGTGGATAAGGTGGACATCACTTTTCAGGAAAATATGAATAAATATACAAGCCAAGATCAAAGAAACCATGGTCAGGAGCAGCAAGATCCTAACGAAGGTAAAGGATCGGATGTTTTTAATGGAGAAAATGATGAAGAAGATTTCTCCCAATTTTTACATAAAGTTTTATTTGAAACGGAAGTGTAGGTGACGGGAATGCCAAACACGATTGGTAGTGATTATTTTCTGCCGACAGAAACGGTGAAGCGGCAGACGGGAAATAACGATTCGTTGGGAAAGGATGCCTTTTTAAAGATTCTGTTCACGCAGCTGCAAAATCAGGATCCGCTAAGCCCAATGGACGATAAAGAATTCATTGGTCAGATGGCGACTTTTTCTTCCCTTGAACAATTGACCAATATGAACCAGACATTGGAAAAGTTTGTTGAAAGTGCCTCGCAGGCGAATCTGATTTCCTTCAGCGAGTTTGTCGGAAAAGAAGTGACGTGGCATCAGATCATCGAAAGCAATGATCCGCTGAAAGCTCCTGAAATACTTGAAGGAAAAGGTGTTGTTCGTTCGGTGCAGTTTTTAGGAGATTCGGTAAAGATAATCCTTGAAGACGGCCAGGAATTGGCGCCGGCAAATATTTCGGAAATCCATCAAAATGGTGGTGATCATTCACTTGTCACTGCAAGTCATCTGATAGGGAAGAAAGTCTCCTGGATGGATGATGAACAGGAGAAATCAGGTCTTGTAAAGTCAGTGACGTCAAAAGGCGGAATCATTTCAGTGATTCTTGAAGACGGAACAGTGATCGAATCCAAAAGCCTTACAAAAATCGAATAAGGGAGATGGTTGAATGAAAAATTATATCCATCCTCTTAATGCACATCTCCATGTGAATGCAATCAGAAATGCCGACCTGCAAAAAGACGATGGCCAGTCGTTCTCTAATGAGCTACAGATGGCGATTGAAAACCCAGGTCATTTGAAAATCAGCAAACATGCCAAGGCAAGGATGGAACAAAGGAATATTGATATCAGCCCGAAAAAATGGCAGCAGATTGGGGAAAAAATTACCGAAGCTAAGGTGAAGGGCGTCAAAGAACCTCTCGTTCTTCTGGAAAATGCGGCTTTGCTCGTAAGTGCTAAAAACAGCACCGTAATAACAATGATGTCCAGAGATGAAGCAAACGGACAAATATTCAATAATATCGACGGCACAATCATAGTGAACTAGAAAAATAGAAGGCTGGACCTTTTTAAGGAAGCCAAAAGCCGCCGATTGACAGACGCGGTTACTACGAAAGGGGAAATGGGAACATGCTACGCTCAATGTACTCAGGAATCAGCGGAATGAAAAACTTCCAAACCAAACTCGACGTCATCGGAAACAATATTGCTAACGTCAACACATTTGGATTTAAAAAGGGACGCGTTACCTTTAAGGACATGGTGAGCCAGACAATCTCCGGGGCAAGTGCTGGAGACGGGGCTCGTGGGGGTGTCAATCCTAAGCAGGTGGGACTTGGTTCACAGCTTGCGTCAATTGATACAATTGACACGCAAGGAAGCTTGCAGACTACTGGTCGGGTGCTTGATGTTGCCATTCAAGGTGATGGTTATTTAGCGGTAGATGATGGTAATGGCGGGATTATGTATACCAGAGCTGGAAATTTATTTTTTGATAATAATGGATTTCTTGTGACATCTTCAGGTGAGCATGTTCTTGGTTACGAAGTTGGTGATAATGCACCTGGGCACCCGGTAAGGAATGCTGCTGGCAATATTATTGCGAGGTTAAAGCCCATTCAAATAGAGAACATCCAACAGGTTTCAAATTTAAGCATTGAAGAAAATGGTACAATCAATTACTCACTTGGTGGTAATAATCTTCCTACAATACCCATTGCAATTACGCGTTTCTCTAATAATGGAGGCTTAGAAAAAGTAGGGGAAAATTATTATGTTGCTACAGCTGCCACAGGAGTGCCGAATGCAGGCACACCGACTAATGGAGGAGCCGGCAAACTTGTCTCGGGTACTCTCGAAATGTCCAATGTGGATCTTTCCGAAGAGTTCACGGAGATGATCGTAGCACAGCGTGGATTCCAAGCGAATACAAGGATCATTACAACTTCTGATGAGATCTTGCAGGAGCTTGTCAACTTAAAACGGTAGGTAAGGGAGGGACAGGACCGGGCTAAGTCCGGTCCTGGATGGTTCGTTGATACATATAACTAAATTGAACGGGAAGACTTTCCATTTGAATGCGATATATATAGAAACGATTGAATCTTTTCCCGATACAACGATCACTTTAACAAATGGACGCAAATATGTGGTGGCCGAATCCGAGCAGCTTGTCACGGAGAAAATTCTTAAATTCTACCAATCTATTCAATTAATAGGACGCGGGCAGCAGGAGGATACAGATGAAAAATAATAAGGTACTTATTTTTATTACAATTATTTTACTTGTTGGAGCTGCCGGATTGCTCGCCTATGACAAACTTGATTTTGGAAAAAAGGAAGAAACGAGCGGTGAACAATCAATTGACGATGTCCTTAAGGTTACAGTGGATATTGGAGAAATTGCGACAAACCTCCTTGATAACAGGTATGTGAAAATTTCTTTCATGATTGAAACTGACGGCAAGAATTCAAAAGAGGAATTGGAGAAGAGGAAGTTTCAAGTGCAGAATATCATCATCACTGAACTGTCCGATATGAAAGCGCCAGATTTGCAGGGAAAAGAGGGTAAACAAGGTTTTGAAGAAACTTTGAAATCGAAAATCAATGAAATTTTGAATGAGGGACAAGTAGTTAAGGTTTATATTACCTCTTATATCATTTCGTAGTTTACTGGCACTCAACGTTAGGAGGTGACGCCAATGGCAGATGATGTCTTATCCCAAGGGGTATTGTCACAAACTGAAATTGATGATCTTATTTCATCCCTTGCAGCAGGTGAGGATAGTGATAAGCCGAAGAAGACTGTGGCATCAAATGAACTTGAAAAAGTTGTAAAAGTATATGATTTTAAGAGAGCTTTAAGATTTTCAAAAGACCAAATCCGGAGTTTAACAAGAATTTATGAAAACTTTGCCCGTCTTTTAACAACCTTGTTTTCGGCGCACTTAAGGACATACGCCCATGTATCGGTTGTTTCGTCAGGGCAGGTGCCCTACGGAGAATATATTCGCTCAATTGATAGTATGACTTTTTTAAATGTAATTGAAATACCCCCGCTTAAGGGCAGGATGATCATGGAGGTCCAGCCTGATATTGCCTATGCGATGATGGATCGCATTTTAGGTGGAAAAGGATCGGGTATGAATAAAATTTCTCTCCTGACTGATATTGAAATGAAGCTCCTGACAAATTTATTCAAAAAGACACTGGATCCCTTGCAGGAAGCGTGGGCGGGAATTTCACATATAGAACCGAAGCTTTCTGAAATAGAAGTAAATCCCCAGTTTTTACAGGCGGTCTCTCCAAATGAAACGGTAGTCGTAGTCTCCATGCATGCTGTGATCGGAGATACAAATGGAACGATCAACATCGCCATCCCACATGTTGTTCTTGAACCGATTATTTCGAAACTGACCGCCCAATACTGGATGGAGTCCGGAACAAAAGAAAGAAAGCCGGAAGCGGTCGACGCGCTCAAAAGCAGCATTAAGGAAACCAATGTTGAAGTAGATGTAGAACTGGGAAAAACTGAATTAACAATAAGAGACTTTCTCGCATTAAGCAAGGGAGATGTGTTCCAGCTACAAAAAAGGATTGACGAGCCCCTTTTTGTAAAAGTAGCGGGGATTCCTAAATTCCTGGGGCAGCCAGGCATGAAGTATAATAATTTGGCTGTGCAAATATTAACTATGATAAACGAGGGAGATGAGGACGATGAATGGTGAGAAGCTCTCTCAAGAAGAGATTGAAATGTTATTCGCTGAAATGAATCAATCTGAAGACGAATCAACGAAGGTAACGGATGAGCTAAGTGAATTAGAAAAAGATGCGCTGGGAGAAGTAGGTAATATTTCATTCGGAAATGCTGCCACAGCTCTTTCAACCATGATGAATAAAAAGGTTGAAATAAATACGCCGACAGTTTCAATCATCGATTGGCAGACCCTCTCGGCATCAAAAGATCCGGGAATGGCGGTACAGGTCACCTATACATCGGGTTTTTCTGGAGTGAATGTATTATTTCTGAAGAAGAGGGATGTGTCAGTCATTGCCGATGTTTTGATGGGTGGGGACGGAACCTCTCCTTCAGAGGAAATGGACGAGATTCAGCAAAGTGCTGTGCAGGAAGTAATGAACCAAATGATTGGTTCCTCTGCGACTTCAATGTCCTCGTTTTTTAACAAAAGGGTGGACATTTCTACACCTACATTCCATGTATCCAATGAAACATTGGGAGAAGTGTTACAGCAACTTTCGGACCAGGCCCCATTTGCCCAAGTATCGTTCGACTTGAAAATAGAAGATATAGTTGATTCAAAGTTAACCATGTTCATTCCTGTAAACTTTGCAAAAAGTTTAGTGGAGGAACTTTGGTCACAGGCCGATGAATCAAATGTAGCGGAAAAAGTTGAGATGGAAACTGCATCAGCCATAGATTTGGCTTTAGAGCAGACAAAGGACATCGAGGAACCAATACCTTTACGGCCAACACATAACTCCGACGAAAACTCGCGGAGCAACAACCAAGACGTCAATGTCCAGCGCGCGAGCTTTGCACAGTTTGACGAAGGCTTTGAAGAACAGGCGGATACAAAAAATCTGGACGTCTTACTGGATATTCCACTTCAAGTGACAGTTGAACTAGGCAGAACACAAAAATCCGTAAAAGATATTTTAGAAATGGGATCGGGATCGATCATCGAGCTGGATAAATTGGCTGGTGAACCGGTGGATATCCTGATAAATAACCGTTTGATCGCCAAAGGAGAGGTCGTTGTCATCGATGAAAGCTTTGGGGTCCGGGTGACAGATATTTTGAGCAGGAAAAATCGCCTGCAATATTTGAAATAAGTTTTTGATATTGGATTGTGAGGGAACGATCGTGTTAAGGAGCAGTATTTCACCCCCTAGGGAGATAAGCAAAAACAAAATAATGATAATTTCAGGTATGCGTTATGAAAAATAAATTTATGGTTCTTTTATTGCTTTTGGTCGTTCTCACAAATACCAAACCGTTTATCGTTCACGCGAGCCCGAAAGGGTCTGTGGAAGAATGCATAAAAAATCCTGACAAATGTGAAGAGCAGGGTGGCTTGAATAAATTACATCAGGAGAATAGTGGAAATGAATCATTTTCCATCGGCTTTTTTGAGATGGTCAAAATGGTTGCAGCACTGGCGTTCGTCATTGGATTGCTGTATTTCTTATTGAAATTCATCAATAAAAAAAGTCAGTCCTACCAACAGAACCGCCTTGTTCAAAATTTAGGAGGAACGGCACTTGGAGGCAATCGTTCAATCCAGGTTGTCAAAGCCGGAAAACGACTGCTTGTACTAGGGGTTGGGGAAGATGTCCGCCTGCTAAAAGAAATTACGGACGAGCAGGAGCAAATAGAAATCTTAAACCAATATAATGAACAGCTGGAAGGAAGCATTCAGCCAGCTGATATTGTAACTAAGCTTACCGGAACTATAAAAGAAATGGTGGATCCTCGGAAAAGTAAGGACAATAATGGGACATTCCAAAAACATTTCAAAAATGAAGTGGATTTAATTAAAACGCAGCGGAAAAGTATTTTAAAAGAGTTTCAGGGGAAGGGGCATGATGAAAAATGAACGAAGTTATGTCGTTTTTTAACAGCTCGCCCGAAACTGTATCAACATCAGTTAAACTCTTTCTGTTACTGACAGTCCTTTCCATTGCGCCCGGCATCCTCATTGTCATGACATCATTTACCAGGATTGTGATCGTCCTTTCTTTTGTACGGACATCGCTTGCCACCCAGCAGATGCCGCCGAATCAGGTAATCATCGGACTGGCACTTTTCCTGACATTTTTTGTGATGGCGCCTACCTTGAATCAGGTGAACAAGGAAGCTCTTACGCCTTTGTTCAATGATGAAATAACTTTGGAGGAATCATATGAACGTGCCGCCGTACCGTTCAAGGAATTTATGAGCTCCTACACAAGACAAAAAGACCTGGAATTATTTTTGAGTTATTCGGGTGCCGAGCGTCCCAATACGATTGAAGATATACCGTTGACAGCCCTGGTCCCTGCATTTGCTCTAAGTGAATTGAAGACGGCATTTCAAATTGGATTCATGATTTTCATCCCGTTCCTTGTGATTGATATGGTTGTAGCGAGTGTATTGATGTCAATGGGGATGATGATGCTTCCACCGGTAATGATTTCGCTGCCGTTCAAAATACTGCTGTTCGTATTGGTGGATGGGTGGTATTTGGTTGTCAAATCATTGCTGCAGAGCTTTTAGTGAACATTTCCATTTGATTACAATCCCAAGGAAGGTGATGTTATGAGCGCCGAATCAGTTATTTCTCTGGCTGGAAAAGGAGTATTTACCATATTGATCGTAGCCGGGCCGCTGTTGCTGCTTGCTTTGGCGGTTGGATTGATTGTGAGCATCTTTCAAGCTACAACCCAAATCCAGGAACAGACATTGGCTTTCATACCAAAAATCATTGCAGTCCTATTGGGCATTGTCTTTTTTGGTCCGTGGATGCTGAGCAGAATGCTGTCGTATACTACAGATATTTTTCAGAACCTAACCCGGTTTGTAGGTTGAGAGAATGATAGATATCGTACCGACATTTTCAGTTTTTTTGCTTATTTTTATGAGGGTATCGGCCTTTTTTGTAACGATGCCTCTCTTTTCCTACCGGACACTTCCAGCCATGTTTCGGATCGGATTTGCTTTTTTCATATCAGTGCTTATGTATTATTCGGTGGACGCTGCACCACTGGAAATCAATCTGGAATACTTTTTATTGATTATCAGAGAGGTGCTTGTCGGATTGTTCATCGGGTTCATGGGATACATGATCCTGTCAGCAATCCAGGCAGCCGGCAGTTTCATAGATTTTCAGATGGGATTTGCAATCGCTAATGTCATTGATCCCCAGACTGGAGCACAATCGCCTTTAATCGGGCAGTATTTGTATACATTTTCTCTGTTGTTGCTCCTTGCTGTCGATGGCCATCATATGTTGCTTGACGGTATTTTTTACAGTTATCAATTCATTCCATTAGACCAGGTCGCCTTCGGATTTGGTAATGCCACCCTGGTGGAATACGTGATTAAAGCTTTCGCCATGATGTTTGTCATAGCCTTTCAAATGGCGGTCCCTGTTGTTGCCGTACTTTTTCTTGTTGATGTAGCCCTAGGGATAATCGCAAGGACGGTGCCGCAGATGAATGTATTTGTTGTCGGTTTTCCAATTAAAATCGCAGTTAGTTTTATCGTTATTTTTATCGTCGTTGGCGTAATTTTGGGCATTGTACAAAACTTATTTGAAACGATGGCTCATGTGATGAAGGATGTCATGGAAATGCTTGGTGGTCTGGAATGAAGCTTCTTCAGCTTGATCTGCAGTTTTTTGCAGGTGAAAAAACAGAAAAAGCGACACCTAAGAAAAGGCAGGATACAAGGAAAAAAGGGCAGACGGCGAAAAGCCAGGATGTTAATACAGCTATCATTTTATTGTCTGTCTTTGGGTTTTTAATGTTTTTTTCCTCCCATATCGGCCACATAGTAAAAGATATTTTCCGTCGGACGTTAAGCGAATATGTGCTGATGGATTTGACTTCCGAAAATTTACGCCAAATCGGGTTGGATATCATTCTTGCTGTGGCTATTTTACTGGGACCCATCATGCTTGTTGCTCTGGTGGCAGGTCTTGGAGCAAATCTATTGCAAGTAGGATTTATGTTTACAGCTGAGCCTATGAAGCCCAAGCTTGAAAAAATTGATCCAATCAAAGGATTCAAACGAATTTTTTCCATACGCGCAATCGTCGAGCTTTTAAAATCCATCTTGAAAATCGGGTTTGTAGGTTTTATCACATTTCTTGTTTTGTGGCTTCGGATTGACGAGGTGTTGATTTTAGCACATAAATCTGTTCCGTCTGCCTTAAAAACGATAGGCAGCCTGACCCTGCAAATGGGGATTAGCGCGTCCATCGCTTTATTATTCCTGTCATTATTCGATTATTTATATCAGCGATATGATTTTGAAAAAAATATCCGGATGTCCAAACAAGATGTGAAAGATGAATTTAAAAATATGGAAGGCGACCCGCTGATCAAATCAAAAATTAAGCAGAAGCAAAGAGAGATGGCGATGGCTAGGATGATGGAGGAAGTTCCTAAGGCTGATGTGGTCATCACCAATCCGACCCATTATGCCATTGCACTCAAGTATGATGAGGAAAAAGCGGATGCCCCGATTGTTGTTGCCAAAGGGATCGACTTCATGGCCCAGAAAATCAAACGGGTTGCGGAGGAGCATCAGATTGTTCTTGTAGAAAACCGTCCATTGGCACAGACGCTTTACAAGCAGACAGATATAGGTGATGCCATACCTGACGAATTCTTCAAGGTTGTTGCCGAGATACTTGCGTACGTATATCGGATCAAACATAAAATCTAAAGTTCAGAATATGGAAGGAGGGACCGGCCATGATGAAAACGAAGGATATAGCAGTTTTAATAAGTGTGATCTTAATTGTGGCCATGCTGGTCATTCCGTTTCCGCCATGGATGCTGAGCTTTTTGATCATAACAAATATATCGCTGGCACTGCTAGTTCTGCTGACATCAATGAATGTTAGTGAGCCACTTCAGTTTTCAATATTTCCTTCATTATTATTACTGCTTACTTTGTTCAGACTGGGACTAAATGTTTCCACTACAAGGTCAATCCTCTCAAAAGGCGATGCTGGCGGTGTTGTTGAAACCTTCGGTACGTTTGTAGTCGGCGGTAATATTCTTGTCGGTCTGGTTGTGTTTTTTATTTTGATCGTCATCCAATTTATTGTTATTACGAAGGGCGCAGAGCGTGTGTCGGAAGTGGCGGCAAGGTTTACGCTTGACGCGATGCCTGGGAAGCAGATGAGTATAGATGCCGATTTGAATGCTGGAATTATTTCTGAACATGAAGCGAGGGATCGCAGGGAAAAGGTTTCTCGTGAATCGGACTTCTACGGAGCGATGGACGGTGCCAGTAAGTTCGTTAAAGGTGACGCTATTGCAGGTATTGTAATTGTAGTGATTAACCTGCTTTTTGGTATTTTGATCGGTATGGTTCAGCAGGGGCTGCCAATAGCTGAAGCCGCTACAAGATATTCCATGCTGACTGTCGGAGACGGGATTGTGAGCCAAATTCCGGCGCTATTGATTTCAACTGCGACCGGTATCGTGGTCACACGAGCTGCTTCAGAAGGCAATCTCGGATCGGATATTGCTGGCCAGCTTTTTGCTTATCCGAAAATTTTATATATAGCAGGAGCAACGATTTTTTTACTTGGATTGACTACTCCGATTAATAATATGTTAACTATTCCCATTGCAGCGGCATTGGGAGCGGGAGGGTATGCATTGAGTCGAATCCCTGAGAGTCCTGAAGATCCTTTAGCTCTTTCTGCGGAAGAAGTGGAGGCAGATGAGATGAAATCACCCGAGAGTGTTCTCGACCTGCTTCAAATGGATCCAATTGAATTTGAATTCGGCTACGGGCTGATTCCGCTGGCGGATGTCAATCAGGGAGGAGACTTGCTTGACCGTGTTGTTATGATCAGGAGGCAGCTTGCTTTGGAACTTGGTATCGTCATCCCTGTTGTCAGAATCCGAGACAATATCCAATTGGAGCCAAATGAATACCAAATCAAAATAAAAGGCGACGAAGTCGCCAGAGGGACTCTTCTTTTGGACCATTACTTGGCAATGAGTCCTGGAACCGAAGATACTATTCAAGGAATTGACACGATTGAACCATCATTCGGCCTTCCGGCAAAATGGATTTCGGAAGAGGTGAAGGAACAGGCTGAGATGGAAGGATACACTGTCGTTGATCCGCCGTCTGTCGTATCGACACATTTGACTGAAATTTTAAAGGCTAATGCTCATCTGCTGATTGGAAGGCAGGAAACGAAGGAACTGATTGATCATCTGCAGGAGTCTTATCCTATTCTTGTTGAGGAAGTCACGCCTAATCCGCTGACAGTCGGCGAGGTGCAGAAAGTGCTGGCCAAACTGTTGAAGGAGAATGTTTCCATTAGAAACCTGCCATTGATCTTTGAAACTTTGGCTGATTATGGAAAAGTGACGTTGGATACAGATATCCTCGCTGAATACGTGCGCCAGGCATTGGCAAGGCAAATTACTAAACAGTATGCAGACGAAGATCCGGTATTAAAAGTGGTCACGGTTTCGGGTAAGGTAGAGAAAATGATCGCTGACAGCATTCAACAGACCGAAAATGGAAACTATTTGGCGATGGATCCGGGCGATTCCCAAAAAATACTGGAAGCGGCAGCTGCTCAAATCGAAGAGCTTACGCAAATTCAACAATCACCGATTTTCTTATGTTCTCCGGCTGTCCGTATGTATTTGCGCCAGTTGACTGAGAGATATTTTCCACAAGTGCCTATTCTTTCATACAATGAATTGGAAGCTGATGTGGAAGTCCAAAGTATCGGGGTGGTGAACGTTCAATGAGTATAAAAAAAATCACGGCGCCTTCAATGCCTGAAGCCTTTCAAAGGGTGAAAGAAGAGGTCGGGGAAGAAGCGGTAATTTTAAGCTCCAGGGTAGTATGGACTGGCGGCATTCTAGGATTTTTTAAAAGAAAGCAATTTGAAGTGATTGCTGTCATGGATGATGACATTCAAATGACAGGTATTGCCGCTGGACCAAATTTATCTGAGATTAATAGAATTGAAGAGACTAAAAAAGATGATTATGAAAATACCATTCTTTCTGAGTTGACCGAGCTGAAAAAAATGGTTGCAACAGAACGGACACCTTCTGATCAGAAAATATCCATCTTTCCCGAGGCTGTTCAAAAAGTAGTCGGAAGGCTGTTGGATCAGGAAGTGGAAAATAGCCGGGCGATGAACATTGGAGAACAACTGCTCCAGAAATGGCGTCATGCACAGCAGGAACCATCAGAAAAAGAATTGGTACAAGAGGCAAAAGAAATCCTTGTTTCGGAATTGGATATCCTCCACTTTTCCAAACCGTTGCATAAAAAGTTTGTAGCCCTTGTGGGACCGACCGGTGTCGGCAAGACAACCACCTTGGCAAAGTTGGCTGCCCATGCCGTATTGGAAGAGAAAAAGAAAGTGGCATTCATTACTATGGATACATACCGCATAGCAGCGATTGAACAATTAAAAACATATGCTGGGCTGCTGGATGTTCCTGTAGAAGTTGCCTATGAGCCAGAAGATTTCATCAAGGCTGCAGAAGTTTTTGCGGACTGCGACCATATCTTTATTGATACTGCGGGAAGAAACTATCGGGATGCTGAATTTGTGCATGCATTGAACAAGATGTTATCGCAAAAAGATGAGCTTGAAATCTTACTCGCATTGGCCGTGACAATGAAAGAAAAAGACATTGATCCGATTATGGAAAACTTCAAGATGCTGCCGATTGACCAGTTAATCTTTACAAAAGCAGATGAAACAAAGCTCCATGGGTCGATGGTGAATATCATGCTCAAACACAATTTACCGGCGGCATATATCACTACCGGACAGGATGTGCCGGATGACATTATCCATGCAAGGCCTGATTTGTTTTCGGAGTATATATTTGGAGTGGGCAGTGAATGAAAAGGGATCAAGCAGAGAACCTGCGACGGAAAATCAATAGGCAAACCCGTATGAAAGCCAAGACCCTGGCGGTTGTAAGCGGAAAAGGCGGAGTGGGTAAATCGAATATATCGAGCAATATGGCAGTAATACTTGCCGAGCAAGGATTTAACGTGCTTGTTGTCGACCTTGATATTGGC
The DNA here is from genome assembly GCF_003605385.1 of Siminovitchia acidinfaciens. Lineage (GTDB taxonomy): Bacteria > Bacillota > Bacilli > Bacillales > Bacillaceae_C > Siminovitchia > Siminovitchia acidinfaciens. The sequence continues at coordinate 492,455 of NZ_QYTV02000003.1, forward strand.
ATGGGGAATGTCAATTTGCTGTTGGGCGGATCGGCGAGCAAAACGATGGGTGATTTCATTTATAATAGAGAACCATTATCTGAAATTGTTGAACTGGGTCCGGGAGGCGTTTCTTTTATTGCTGGCGGAAATGGATTTCAGGAGGCGGTTGAGCTCGATGAAACGACCGTTGATCGGCTTTTTTACGGCTTTAAGCGAATGCAGGAAATCTATGATTATATCATCTTTGATATGGGAGCAGGCGCCGGCCAGTGGATGCTTCGTCTATCACTCGCGGCTGATGAAGTCATTGTTATAACGACACCCGAGGCTACAGCAATCATGGATGCCTACTCCATGATGAAGTTGATTCATCGCATCCGGGATGATGCCCGGATTTATGTCATATGCAACCGTTCAGACAATGTTCAGCAAGGGAAAGAGACATTTGGGCGTCTCAAAAAAGCGATGGAGACATTCCTTCAAAAAGAAATTAAGTTATTGGGTGTCCTTCCTGAAGACAAGCATATGAGAAAAGCAGTATTGGCAAACAGGCCGGTATACATGGAATTTCCCAAGGCCCCAGTTTCAGTCAGTATGAAAAATATTGTACTTTCATTGATAAATGGAAGTGCTCAAAAGAATCCAGTCTATATGAAAGAGTCATTTGTTACGAGGTTGCAGAAACTTTTTTACAACAGATAGGTGACTTTGCAGGATGAATTTTTCCAAGGCATTCTAATTCGTTAGAGGAGGGGATATATATATGTCGGTTACACTGCCCCTTGATGAATATAAACACTGGGAACGCTGGAGAGAGAAGCGGGATTCGGAGTCGGGAGACCATTTGGTGAAGAAATATATGCCTCTTGTGACTTATCATGTCCAGCGGGTTTCCGTTAATTTACCGAAAAATGTATCCAGGGAAGAACTAAAAAGCCTGGGAATCATGGGATTGCTAGATGCATTGGACAAGTTCGATCTATCACGGAAGCTTAAGTTTGATACATACGCATCTTTTAGAATAAGAGGAGCTATTATTGACGGTTTAAGAAAGGAAGATTGGTTGCCAAGAAGCACCCGAGAAAAAGCGAAAGAGATAGAGAGTGTCCAAAACAGCTTGGAACAGGAGCTAATGCGCCATGTTAGCGCGGAGGAAATCGCCCAAACTATGGGTGTGTCTGACACTGAAATTGTCAAAACAATGAACGAATACTTTTTTGCCCAAGTTTTTTCAATAAATGAATACATGGCCGGGGAAGACGACGATGAAAATCATTCTTTTACAATCAAAGACGATCACACACCTAGTCCAGAAGAGCAGCTTATTAAAAATGAATGGCTTGAAGAAATGGCAGAAGTGATTACTACCCTTACGGAAAACGAACAGCTTGTTTTAAGTCTCTTTTATGAAGAGGAATTGACTTTGACTGAAATCGGGCATGTCATGCAGCTGTCTACATCAAGAATTTCACAAATTCATTCAAAAGCCCTATTCAAATTAAGAAGGCAGTTAATGAAAACTGGCCAGAACGACTGGCAGGGATAAAATTATGGCAGGAAGTCTCATATCAGTATTATTTTTGATGAATGTTTTATTTGCTTTTTCTTTGCTTCTCCTCTATATGCGCCAAAACCGGTTGTTGGAGATCGAAAAGAGACAGAAGCTGCTGCTAGAGGAATCGGAGCAGGTTATGTCTGCGCTGCTTGAAGAAATCAAAGAGGAAAATGAAAGGCTTTTGCGTACATTGAATGAAAGTCGGGAAGAAGCAATAACGAAAGGGAAAGTGGTTCCGGAAGCATTAATGGAAGAATTGGAACACGAACAGATTGGCGAGCCTTTAAATATTCTTAAAAATATGGATCAAGCAGATCCGTCTGGAGATTCTGTTGCTGAAGAGCTTAAAGGATCGGAATCTGCTTTGGAATCATTACCGCTAAGGGAGCAGGTGGATCTATTGGCCTCCCAAGGGCTTTCGGTCACACAAATCGCCAAAAAGCTCCATAAAGGGAAAACGGAAATAGAACTATTGATGAAATTCCAGTGAACGAATGTTTATCAGTGCTTGATTAACAATTACAGGTATGCTATATTATTTGATGGTATTAATACACACGTTTCATGATTTTGCGACAGGGTGCTGTTTTTTACGATAAGAACAGTCTTTCCGGAAGATGATTGAAACGGAGGAAAAAACCGAGGAGGAAAAAATTATGTCAATCATTTCAATGAAGCAATTGCTTGAAGCAGGTGTACATTTCGGACACCAAACACGCCGCTGGAATCCTAAGATGAAAAAGTATATCTTTACGGAAAGAAACGGCATCTATATTATCGACTTGCAAAAAACTGTTAAAAAAGTCGAGGAAGCTTATAATTTCATGAGAGAGCTTGCTGAAAACAATGGTAAAGTCCTTTTTGTAGGAACTAAAAAACAAGCTCAGGAATCTGTTAAGGATGAAGCTGAACGTGCGGGTCAATTTTATGTGAACCATCGCTGGCTCGGTGGAACTTTGACAAACTTTGAAACAATTCAAAAAAGAATTGAGCGCTTAAAAGCGATTGAAAAAATGGAAGAAGACGGTACATTTGAAGTACTTCCGAAAAAAGAAGTTGTTATGCTTAACAGAGAGCGCGATCGTCTTGTTAAGTTCTTGGGCGGAATTAAAGATATGAAGACTCTTCCGGATGCAATGTTCATCATTGACCCACGAAAAGAGCGCATCGCGGTGGCGGAAGCGCGTAAGTTGAATATTCCAATCGTCGGTATTGTTGATACAAACTGTGACCCGGATGAAATAGATTATGTTATTCCAGCAAACGATGATGCAATCCGTGCTGTCAAATTGCTTACTTCAAAAATGGCGGATGCTTTATTGGAAGCAAAGTACAGCGAAGAGACTGAAGAAGAAGAAGCATCTTCAGAAGCTGCTAACGCATAATCGTCATATGAGAAGCTGCCTGGTTTCAGGCAATTTGAAAGGTGATAAGAGTGACTCCACTTTGTCACCTTTTTTCAAACAATAATGTCTGTTACTCACACAAGGAGGAATTTTATTATGGCAATTACTGCACAAATGGTTAAAGAATTACGTACCAAAACAGGTGCCGGCATGCTTGACTGTAAAAAAGCATTGACTGAAACAAACGGCAACATGGAGGAAGCGATCGACTTTCTAAGGAAGAAAGGTATGGCTTCCGCAGCCAAGAAAGCTGACAGAATTGCAGCTGAAGGTACTACGTATATTTTAAGCGAAGGCAATACGGCTGTTCTTTTGGAAGTGAACGCAGAAACTGACTTTGTTGCTAAAAACGAAAACTTCCAACAGCTTGTAAAAGAGTTGGCGGAGCATCTTCTTGCCAACAAACCTGCATCTCTTGAAGAAGCAGTGGAGCAAAAAATGAGCAACGGTGAAACAGTAACTGAGTATATTAACAGCGCAATTGCTAAAATCGGCGAGAAAATCACTCTCCGCCGCTTTGAAATTAAAACAAAAACTGATAACGGCGTATTCGGCGAGTATTTGCACATGGGTGGACGCATCGGTGTTCTGACAGTTCTTGAAGGAACTACTGAAGAGGAAGTTGCAAAAGATGTTGCTATGCACATTGCCGCCATCAATCCAAAATACATTTCACGCGACCAGGTTTCCGAAGAAGAAATTGATCGTGAGCGCCAAGTACTTACACAACAGGCATTGAACGAAGGCAAGCCTGAAAATATCGTAGCTAAAATGGTAGAAGGTCGTCTTGGCAAGTTCTTTGAGCAAATCTGCCTTCTTGATCAGTCGTTTGTTAAAAACCCTGATGAAAAAGTGGGTAAATTTGTTAAGGCCAAAGGTGCAGAAGTTGTTGACTTCGTTCGTTATGAAGTAGGCGAAGGCATGGAGAAACGCCAAGAAAACTTTGCTGAAGAAGTAATGAGCCAAACGAAGAAGTAATTTAATTATACGACGTTTTTTGGGGAACACATCGTGTTCCCCTTTTACAAAAGTTATAAAATATCAATACATACCATTAGGGATTATTGGAGGTTCAGATGGATACCCCAAAATATAAAAGAGTTGTACTAAAATTAAGTGGTGAGGCACTGGCTGGTAAAGAAGGATTCGGCATCAACCCAGCTGTGATCAAATCCATTGCAGAGCAGGTCAAAGAAGTAGCGGAGCTTGATGTGGAAGTTGCTGTGGTTGTTGGCGGCGGAAACATCTGGCGTGGAAAAGTTGGCAGTGAAATGGGAATGGATCGTGCCACTGCAGATTATATGGGAATGCTTGCAACAGTAATGAACTCATTGGCACTTCAGGACAGCTTGGAGCATTTAGGTATTGAAACCCGTGTTCAAACATCTATTGACATGCTGCAAGTGGCTGAGCCATACATTCGTCGCCGGGCTATCAGGCACCTTGAAAAGAAGCGTGTTGTCATCTTTGCAGCGGGTACTGGTAATCCGTACTTCTCGACAGACACAACTGCTGCATTAAGAGCTGCTGAAATTGAAGCAGACGTCATATTAATGGCCAAGAACAATGTAGATGGTGTTTACAATGCAGATCCGAAGATTGACAAGGATGCAGTCAAATATGATCAGTTGTCATATTTAGATGTTTTAAAAGAAGGTCTTGCTGTCATGGATTCTACGGCTTCATCACTCTGCATGGATAATGACATTCCACTGATTGTCTTTTCTTTTACTGAAAAAGGGAATATCAAACGTGCCGTCTTTGGCCACCAGATTGGAACGATAGTGAGGGGGAAAGAATAATGCCGAATAAGGTAATTTCAAATGCGAAAGACAAAATGGGGAAAGCCATTCAGGTGTATAGCCGTGAATTGGCAAGCATTCGCGCCGGTCGCGCAAATGCTGCGCTTTTGGATAGAATTTCTGTTGATTACTATGGTGCCCCGACACCAATCAACCAAATGGCAAACATTTCAGTACCTGAAGCCCGTCTCCTTGTGATTCAGCCATATGACAAAACAACTTTAGGCGATATGGAAAAAGCCATTTTGAAATCAGATCTTGGTTTAACACCGACAAACGACGGATCCCTGCTCAGGATTTCCATACCGCAACTAACAGAGGAACGACGTAAGGATCTTGTTCGACAAGTTCGTAAAGAAGCTGAAGATGCTAAAGTTGTGATAAGAAATATTCGCCGGGATGGTAATGAAGATTTGAAAAAGCTCGAGAAAAATGGCGAGATTTCAGAAGATGACTTACGCAGTTATGCTGACGACATTCAGAAGCTGACTGATGACCACATCAAGCAAATTGATGATATTACAAAAGAGAAAGAGCAAGAAGTATTAGAAGTATAAACAGAAAAGCAGAAGTGCTCGTTTAGTGAAATTTGCTAAACGCTGAAGCTGGACAAATACAAAAAGGCAAGCGCCTGTCCTCCAAATAAAGGCTGGAGCTGGTCGAATAAGAAGGATATTGAACGAGTAGAATCCCTCCTTTGGAGGGATTTTTCCTTTTACAGCAAATTGAAGCAAAAAATCGATGGAGAATCATATCGCTATATCATATCTATATGCTAAAATATGTTTGACGCACAGAAGATTTTCTGACGGAGGACTTATTATGTTCAATAAAATGAAGTTATGGAAAACTTCAAAAGACCAAGATGTGCAGGATGACCGTATTAGCCAAATCCTTGCTCATCCCATTCCTGAACATGTTGCCATCATTATGGACGGCAACGGACGCTGGGCGAAAAAAAGGACACTGCCCCGCATTGCAGGTCATCATGAGGGAATGAAAACAGTAAAAAAAATAACGAAATCTGCTAATAGACTAGGCATCAAAACTTTGACTTTATATGCCTTTTCAACTGAAAACTGGAAGCGGCCTAAAAACGAGGTCGACTATTTAATGAAACTACCCGAACAATTTCTAAGCAGCTTTTTGCCGGAGTTGATCGAGGAGAATGTCAAAGTTTCTACAATGGGTGATATGAACAGGCTCCCGGCCAGTACAAGAAGGGCTGTCGATCATGCTATAGAAGAAACAAAAGATAACGACGGACTGATCTTGAATTTTGCATTAAACTATGGAAGCCGTTCGGAAATTATCGATGCCATCAAGGATTTATCCTCGGATGTAAAGCAGGGCATCATAAATGAAGAGGATATTGATGATGAGTGCTTTTCAAGTTACTTGATGACGAAGAGCCTGAACGACCCAGACTTGCTCATTAGGACAAGCGGAGAGCTAAGGCTGAGTAATTTCATGCTCTGGCAGTTGGCCTATACAGAGCTTTATTTCATGGATGTCCTCTGGCCCGATTTCTCGGAGGAGCATTTGCTTGAAGCGATCGAATCGTTTCAAAGGCGTTCCAGGAGATACGGCGGATTACTTGGCGAGGAGATACAATAATGAAGGTAAGAATCATTTCAGCAATAGTGGCAATAGCCATTTTTTTACCGCTTCTTTATATCGGCGGTATTCCATTCATGCTTCTGGTTTACGCTATGGCAACGATTGGCTTATACGAATTATTGAAAATGCGTAAACTCTCTCTTTTTTCTATGCATGGAGTCTTGTCAGTGGTCCTGTTATGGATCATTCTTTTACCTGGACAAACATTTGAGTCCGGGCATGGAGCGGATATCAAAATAAAAGCTGCAATCTTGGCTGTCCTGCTTTTTTTATCATATACTGTTATAAGTAAAAATAAATTCGATTTTGATGATGCAGGATTTGTTATACTTTCAGTTCTTTATGTAGGAATTGGTTTCCACTTTTTGATGGAAACACGTGAAGCAGGAATCGTTTATTTGTTTTATGTCCTGTTTGTCGTTTGGGGGACAGACTCCGGAGCCTACTTTGTCGGCAGGTCTTTGGGTAAACGGAAGCTTTGGCCGGAAATCAGCCCCAACAAAACAATCGGAGGCTCTGTGGGGGGCATTGTGATTGCATTACTAATCGCGCTGGCCTTTTTCACATTTACTAATCTAGAAATACCTTTGATTAAGTTACTTATTGTTACCGTCATACTTTCTGTTTTTGGACAAATTGGCGATTTGGCCCAATCGGCTTTCAAGCGCCATTATGGTGTAAAAGATTCAGGAAATATTATGCCGGGGCATGGAGGAATTTTGGATAGGTGTGACAGCTGGCTGTTTGTGCTTCCGCTTGTCCATCTGCTGCAAATTATTTAATTGTTGTCATCGGGAGTGAAGAGTTTGAAATATATTAGTTTATTGGGAGCCACGGGTTCAATCGGCACCCAAACCCTTGATTTGATAAGGGAGCATCCGGAGCAATTTCAATTGGTTGCCATATCAGCCGGTAGAAATATCGCTCTCGTTAGGAAAATTGTTTCAGAATTTCATCCTAAGTTGGTGTCGGTACAGACAAAAGAGGATTGTGAAACGCTACGGACGGAATTTCCGTCTGATATTACTTTTGTTCATGGAGACGAGGGATTGGTTGAGGCTGCGGTTCATGAACAGGCAAACATTGTACTTAACTCGGTTATTGGGAGCGTTGGACTCTACCCCACGCTAAAAGCGATTGAAGCAGGTAAAAAGATTGCAATCGCCAATAAGGAGACTTTGGTTACTGCAGGGCACCTTGTCATGGCAGCTGCGAAAGAAAATAAGGTTGATATTCTTCCGGTCGATAGCGAGCATTCGGCCATATTCCAATGTCTTCAAGGTGAGGATATGAAGGAAGTTTCCAAACTGCTAATTACAGCATCAGGAGGCAGCTTTCGGGATCTGACCCGGAAAGAATTGGAGTTCGTTACTCTTGAACAGGCCTTAAATCATCCGAATTGGTCGATGGGCTCCAAAATCACAATTGACTCTGCTACAATGATGAACAAAGGGCTTGAGGTGATAGAAGCCCATTGGCTGTTCGATCTGCCCTATGATAAAATCGACGTTCTTTTACATAGGGAAAGCATCATACACTCGCTAGTCGAGTTTCATGACAGCAGTGTGATTGCGCAGCTCGGCACACCTGATATGAGAGTCCCTATCCAATATGCCCTTACGTATCCGGAGCGTTTGCCGCTTGATTCGGCAAAAAGGCTGAATCTCGTGGAAGTCGGCCGGCTTCACTTTGAAAAAATGGACATGGATCGATATCGTTGTCTCTATTATTCCTATGAAGCGGGAAAGCGTGGCGGCACCATGCCCACTGTATTAAATGCTGCGAATGAAGCCGCTGTAAATGCCTTTCTAGAACGGAAAATACCATTTATCCGGATTGAAGAGTTGATTGAAAGAACATTAGAAGGCCATGATGTTATTGACAATCCTGATCTTTCAACCATTCAGGATGTTGACCTTGAAACAAGACGGTATGTTCATACACTCCTTTAAAAGGTGGTTATTTTTTTGAATACAGTCATCGCTTTTATCATTATTTTTGGCGCTTTGGTATTTTTCCATGAGTTTGGACACTTTATTTTTGCAAAGCGTGCAGGAATATTAGTAAGAGAATTTGCGATTGGAATGGGACCAAAAGTGTTTTCCCATAAAACAAAAGAAACATTATATACAATTCGACTGCTTCCACTTGGCGGTTATGTGAGAATGGCGGGCGAAGATCCTGATATGACGGAAATCAAGCCGGGTCATCGGGTGGCGCTCATCTTAAATGATGAAGAGCTTGTTGAAAAAGTCATCATTCGGGGAAGAGATCGTTTTTCAAATGCCAGGACGATTGAAGTGGAGTCGGCTGACATTGAGCATAAACTTTTCATAAAAGGTTATGAAGACGGAGAAGACGAGATATTAAAAACTTTCCGCTTGTCTCGTGAAGCAATGATTGTCGAAGATCAGACTGAAACCCTAATAGCACCATGGGACCGACAATTCGGTTCAAAGAAGCTGAGCGCAAGAGCGATGACGATTTTTGCCGGACCATTAATGAACTTTGTGCTAGCTGTCGTTATATTTACGATATTAGGGTTCATCCAAGGTGTGCAGGTAAATGAGCCGCTTATCGGAAAGTTGCTCCCTGACGGCTCGGCAACCGAAGCTGGGTTTAAAGAAGGCGATGTCGTTTTAAGTGTTGACGGCGCCGAAATCTCAAACTTCGAGGATATTACCGAAATTGTCCGCAGTCATCCGGCGGAAGAGCTTGTTTTCACAGTTGAACGAAATGGCGAAACTCTTGATATTCCGGTAACCCCTAAAAGGGAAGTCGTTGAAGGAGAAGAGTTTGGACTTATTGGAGTGCAGGCTCCCGTTGATAAGTCTTTTATGAGCGTTGCGGTAAACGGTTTTACCGAAACGTACCATTGGACTGTAGAGATTTTCAGGCTTCTTGGGAAGCTTGTTACGGGTCAGTTCTCTATCGATATGCTTGCTGGTCCAGTTGGAATTTATAAGACAACGGAAACAGTGGCGAAGTCAGGTATTCTTCTGCTGATGAAGTGGGCAGGACTTTTGAGCATCAATCTGGGCATTATGAACTTGCTTCCGGTTCCGGCACTTGATGGGGGGCGCCTCTTGTTTTTTGGTGTCGAGGCTTTGCGTGGCAAGCCCATTGATCGCCAAAAGGAAGGTATGGTTCACTTTATCGGTTTTGCCCTATTGATGGTTCTGATGATAGTTGTTACATGGAACGATATACAGAGATTTTTTATTATTAAATAATGTAAATTGAGGTGCAAGTGATGAGGCAAAGCATGACATTAATTCCAACGCTCCGTGAGCTGCCTTCAGATGCTGAAATCAAAAGCCATCAGCTGCTGCTCCGAGCGGGATTCATAAAACAAATTGCAAGCGGCGTGTATTCATATTTACCCCTTGCCAAAAAAGCGCTTGACAATATTGAACAGATTGTCCGGGAAGAAATGGAAAAGGCTGGAGCAGCTGAGCTGCTCTTGCCTGCACTCCAGCCAGCCGAACTATGGCAAGATTCCGGGCGCTGGTATACATACGGCGATGAGTTGATGAGAATGCACGATCGCCATGATCGCAGTTTTGCATTGGGACCTACCCATGAAGAAGTAATAACAAGCATCGTAAGTGATGGGGTGCCTTCATATAAACGGCTTCCGATTACCTTGTATCAAATCCAGACAAAGTTCAGGGATGAGAAACGTCCTCGTTTCGGCTTGCTTCGCGGGCGGGAATTCATTATGAAAGATGCCTATTCATTCCACACTTCCGAAGAAAGTCTTGACGATGTTTATCTGAAGATGTATCAGGCTTATACAAACATTTTTACAAGATGCGGTTTGGATTTTAGGGCAGTATTAGCCGACTCCGGTGCAATTGGGGGAAAAGATACGCAGGAATTCATGGTTTTATCCGAAATCGGTGAGGATACAATTGCTTATTCAGACTCCTCTTCCTATGCAGCAAACATAGAGATGGCGGAAGTTAACTGTGATTACGAAAAGTCGGCTGAACTAGAAAAAGAACTTACGAAAGTAGATACCCCAGGACAGAAAACGATTGCCGAGGTATCTGATTTCTTGGATGTACAAGCATCTAACATCATTAAATCTCTTGTTATGATTGTTGATGAGGAGCCGGTGATGGTTCTTGTAAGGGGAGATCATGAACTTAACGATATAAAGGTGAAAAATGCCTTGGATGCAGACTCCGTCGAATTTGCCGATGAAGACCATACAAAAGAGCTGCTAAATTGTTCATTTGGTTCCATTGGTCCGGTAAATCTGCCGTCATCTTTGAAGATAATTGCCGACAAAGCAGTTGAGTCGATGATGAACGCTGTTTGCGGCGCAAATGACGATGATTGCCATTATGTCAATGTGGTACCAGGCCGGGACTTCCAGGTGGAAACATATGCGGACATCAGGTTCATCCAAGAAGGAGATCCTTCACCTGATGGTAAAGGAACCATCCGATTTGCAAGAGGTATAGAAGTCGGGCATATTTTTAAATTGGGGACGACATATAGCGAAGCAATGTCGGCGAAATACCTTGATGAGAATGGAAAATCCCACCCCTATATCATGGGATGCTATGGCATTGGCGTATCACGGACCTTGGCTGCTGTGGCCGAACAGTTCAATGATGAAAACGGGTTGATCTGGCCAACGAATATCGCACCTTACGATATACACCTGATTCCAGTAAACATGAAGGATGCAGCCCAGGAAGAACTTGCAGAGCGATTATATAATGAATTAAAGGGTCACCGTTTTAATGTCTTGCTTGACGACCGAAATGAACGGCCGGGCGTTAAATTCAAAGATTCCGACCTCATAGGCATGCCTGTCAGAGTGACAGTCGGTAAAAAAGCGGCTGAAGGTATTGTGGAAGTCAAGATAAGAAAAACCGGTGAAATGCAGGAAGTGAAAGTAGAACAGCTGCTTGATGTCCTGACAAATATTTTTAAAGAATTGTAACAAGAAAAGCGGAAGCGCTCGTTTAGCGACGTACAACTGGAGTGCCTCCGATGAGATAAAGGATAAGGAAATGCGAGAGTGCCTGCTTATCGGCGACAAGCATTAGACGAGCGCTGGCGCAGGCGCACTTTGCCTTCAGAAGCGCTTGGCTTATGACTTCGAGCCGATGGTACTCGGCAGGCTAAGGGCGCGACATCCTGTCGCTTCGCTTGCACTAGTACTTCCTGTACGTCGGCGGCACTAGCGTATCCTGTGCGTCGGAGCTAGACAAGGAAATATTATCCACAGTTGTAGAATTTTATCATTTCTTAAACCACAAGAAAAAGGTACCTTGTCAAAGGTGCCTTCCTTTATCTAATAAAAAAAGTGTTTAGGGCTGGATATGATGGCCAGCTTCAGCGCCTAGCCCCTCGAGGTCACAAGACTGCAATGAAGCAGATTGGGGAAAAATGTGCTCCTGCGTCATAGTTTTTTTCGGGGAATTATTGTTGCAAAGCTATACAAAGCATACTCAGAGGAGTTGCACATGATGTAATTAAAATGGCTTCCCTGTGGTGGCTGAAAAACTGCCTAGTCAGGAACCAGCTTGTGCTTGTGGGGCTAATCAAGGTGCTTGCGCTTTAGAAAAGAGGAGAGGATCAAATGACGTCCAGGACGCATAATCCTGCCGAAAAAAAAGAGCGTTTTTTGCTGCTTCTCCAGCAGCTTGGTTTGACGGAGGATCATTATATTGAACATCTGAACTCCGGGCAAATTGAAAAGCTGGTTGTAGATAAATCGAATAAAAGATGGCATTTTCATTTTTCATTAGACAAACTGCTCCCATGCCGCATATACACAGCATTTTCCCAAAAACTCCAACAATCCTTTCAGCAGATTGCACAGGTTGGTTTCACATTAACATTCAATGATTCAACTTTCAGCAAAGATTTGGTCATTGATTATTGGCGTGACTGCCTGAAAGAAATTGAAGGGATGTCCCCCATGCTTCTCAAACTTTTGGAAGGACAATTGCCAGAAGTTCACGGAAATAAAATCATTGTCAAAGTCAGAAACGATATGGAAGCAAGGACGCTACAGGAAAAATATGGACAGCTTCTTTCAGAGATCTATAAAAAATTCGGCTTTCCAACGATGATGTTTGCGGCGGAAGTAAGTAACGGCGCACAATCTGATGAAGAGTATGAAAAGTTTATGGAAGATAAGCGGAAAGAAGACGAAGAACGTGCACGGCAGGCATTGGCGGAAATGAAGCGGATGGAAGCTGAGAGAGAAAGCGGAAGCGGCGTTGAATTAAGCGGTCCGTTGACAATCGGATACACGATAAAAAGTGACGAAGAGATTCGACGGCTTGAACATATCAATGATGAAGAACGCCGTATAACAGTTGAAGGGTATATTTTTTCAGCTGAAACTAGGGAGCTACGGAGTGGCAGGACGCTGTTGACTTTCAAGATGACGGATTATACCGATTCAATCTCCGTAAAAATGTTCTCAAAAGATAATGAGGATGCCGCCCTTATGAACATGTTGAAAAAAGGCATGTGGGCAAGAGTACGCGGGAGCGTTCAAAACGACACCTTTGCCAGAGAGCTTGTCATCATGGCTCAGGATATCAACGAAGTAAAGGCGAAGGAAAGGAAAGATCTCACCGAAGGCCAGAAGCGTGTCGAACTCCACCTGCACTCGCCGATGAGCCAGATGGATGCAGTCACATCCATAAGCAGTTTTATCTCTCAAGCAAAAAAATGGGGTCATACCGCCATCGCGCTGACGGATCATGCCGTCGTTCAATCATTTCCCGAGGCGTACAGCGCAGGAAAGAAAAATGATATTAAAATTCTTTATGGGCTTGAGGCAAATCTTGTTGACGATGGTGTCCCGATTGCCTATAACAGTGCTCACAGACTGCTGGAGGAAGAAACATATATCGTCTTTGACGTAGAGACGACGGGCCTTTCAGCAATATACGATAAAATCATCGAGTTAGCTGCAGTAAAAATCCGCAACGGGGAAGAAATCGACCGTTTTGAACGCTTTGCAAACCCTCATCATCCATTGTCCGCGACTACGATTAATTTGACAGGCATTACGGATGACATGGTCGAAAATGCACCTGAAATAGAAGAGGTTCTCAACGATTTCAACGAATGGATTGAAGACGGGATCCTAGTTGCCCATAATGCTTCGTTTGATATCGGATTTTTGAATTCATGGAATCAAAGGTCCGGATTAAAGAAAGTGGAAAATCCCGTCATCGACACATTGGAACTGGGCAGATTCCTGTATCCTGAATTTAAAAATCACCGCTTGAATACATTGGCCAAACGGTTTGATATCGAACTCGTTCACCATCACAGGGCAATATATGACGCAGAGGCGACAGGGAAGATATTTTTAAAGATGCTGGCAGATGCCCGCGAGAAGGATATACTTTACCACGACCAGTTGAATGACAACATGGGTCAGGGAGATTCGTATAAACGGGCCAGGCCTTCCCATTGCACATTGCTTGTCCAAAATGATGCGGGTTTGAAAAATCTTTATAAACTTGTTTCATATTCTCATATGCACTATTTTTACCGGGTACCCCGAATCCCTCGATCTTTGTTGGAAAAGTACAGAGAGGGTATTCTTGTAGGATCTGGATGCGATAAAGGCGAAGTATTTGAAGCGATGATGCAAAAGGGGCGAGCAGAAGCGGAAAAGGCTGCTGGGTTTTACGATTATCTTGAAATACATCCAAAACCGGTATATGCACCGCTAATCGAAATGGAATTGGTCAGGGATGAGAAAGACCTTGAGGATATAATCAGAAACATCGCTAATCTGGGAGAATCTCTAAATATGCCTGTCGTCGCTACCGGAAATGTCCATTACATGAATAAGCAGGACAAAGTCTACCGGGAAATTTTAATCAGGTCCCAAGGCGGGGCAAATCCGATGAACCGGTATAACCTGCCTGAAGTGCATTTCCGTACGACAGACGAAATGCTCACTGAATTTTCCTTCCTCGGCAAGGAAAAAGCCTACGAAGTTGTTGTAACAAATACCAATCTGATTGCAGACAAAATTGGAGAAGTCAAGCCAATCAAAGATGACCTGTATACACCGAAAATTGAGGGTGCGGAAGAGGAAGTCAGGTCCATGAGTTATGAAATGGCCAAGTCAATCTATGGGGACGAGCTACCTGAAATTGTGAAAGCCCGCCTTGAGAAGGAATTGGCAAGCATCATTGGCCACGGCTTTGCTGTTATCTACTTGATTTCTCATAAACTTGTAAAAAAATCATTGATTGACGGTTATCTTGTGGGCTCAAGGGGGTCTGTCGGCTCTTCTCTTGTGGCAACGATGACTGAGATTACCGAGGTAAACCCACTGCCACCTCACTATGTTTGCCCGGAGTGTAAGCATTCCGAGTTCTTTGATGACGGTTCGGTCGGTTCTGGATTCGACCTTCCGGATAAGAATTGCGAAAAATGTGGAGCAGAATTTAAAAAAGACGGCCACGATATCCCGTTTGAAACGTTCCTCGGATTCAAGGGAGATAAAGTTCCGGATATTGATTTGAACTTCTCGGGGGACTATCAGCCGCATGCCCATAACTATACAAAGGAACTGTTTGGAGAAGACTACGTTTATCGGGCAGGTACGATTGGAACGGTGGCGGAAAAAACGGCCTATGGATATGTAAAGGGATTTGAACAGGATAATAACTTAATGCTGCGAAATGCAGAAATCGATAGACTTGTCCAGGGGTGCACCGGAGTAAAAAGAACTACTGGGCAGCATCCAGGAGGCATCATCGTTGTTCCGTCTGATAAGGAAATATTCGATTTCTGTCCAATCCAGTTCCCAGCCGATGATACAGGCTCAGAATGGAGAACGACCCATTTTGATTTCCATTCGATTGACGCCAATCTATTGAAACTGGATATTCTGGGACATGATGATCCGACGGTTATACGTATGCTTCAAGAGCTTAGCGGAATAGATCCCAAGACGATTCCCATTGATGATCCGGAAGTGATGAAGATTTTCAGCGGTACTGAGTCTCTCGGAGTGACTGCAGAGCAGATCATGTGTAAAACCGGAACTTTGGGTATTCCCGAATTTGGAACCCGCTTTGTAAGGCAAATGCTCGAAGACACCATGCCGACCACCTTTTCGGAACTAGTCCAGATTTCAGGCCTTTCCCATGGTACAGACGTATGGCTTGGAAATGCGCAGGAGCTTATTCGTTCTGGTACATGTACACTCTCCGATGTGATCGGATGCCGGGATGACATCATGGTGTACCTTATTTATCAGGGAATAGAACCATCTCTGTCCTTTAAAATTATGGAATCGGTACGTAAAGGGAGAGGGCTCATACCTGAGTGGGAAGAGGAAATGCGGAAAAACAACGTTCCAGAGTGGTATATTGATTCATGTAAAAAGATCAAATACATGTTCCCGAAGGCGCATGCGACTGCCTACGTATTGATGGCGGTGAGAATCGCCTATTTTAAAGTTCACCACCCGCTCCTCTATTATGCGGCTTACTTCACTGTAAGAGCTGAAGATTTCGATCTAGAAGCGATGAGCCGCGGCTCGCAGGCAATCCGTTCAAAAATAGAAGAAATCAATGCAAAGGGTCTTGACGCTACTACGAAAGAAAAGAATCTACTGACTGTATTGGAGATTGCCCTTGAAATGTGCGAACGCAAATTCAAGTTCCAGAGGGTTGATCTTTATCGATCAAGTGCGTCTGAGTTCATTATCGATGGGGACACGCTTATTCCGCCATTTAATGCAATTCCGGGACTGGGAACAAATGCAGCCATTAACATCGTAAAAGCGCGTGAAGAAGGTGAATTCCTTTCAAAGGAAGACCTTCAAAAACGTGGAAAAGTTTCCAAGACAGTAATAGAGTATTTGGATCAGCAAGGTTGTCTTGAATCTCTACCGGATCAAAATCAGCTATCCCTTTTCTAATTTCTTGACACCAGCCTCCATCTTTGGTGTATTATTTGCAAACGATACATGGTTATGGTATATTTTTATTGGAAATACTATGAATAACTCTGCGCAAAAAGAGTGGGTGCCCCCCACTCTTTCGTATTGTTGCGGATAAACATATACTTAGAAAAGCGCAAGCACCCGGTTAGCGACGTACAAACTGGAGCACTCCGCAATGAGATAAAGGAAACACGGCGACTCGGCCGCCTCAAAACGCCACATCCTGTGGCTTCGGTGGCACTAGGACGTCCAGTCCGTCGGAGCCGATGTTGACTTATCGTAGTGTAGGAGTGTGAAGTTTGCTAGTCGCTGGGCGCTGAAGCTGGACCGAACTTTTAATAATATAGAAACTCTTTTTGGAGGTTTTTATGAGTAAAGTAACAGACAAAGTGGAAGAACTGGCGGCACCGATCCTGGAAGAGATGCAGTTGGAACTTGTTGATATCGAATACGTGAAGGAAGGAAAAAATTGGTTTCTTCGCCTTTTCATTGACAAGGAGAATGGTGTAGACATTGAGGAATGCGGGATTGTCAGTGAACAGCTTGGCGAGAAACTTGATGAGTTGGACCCGATTCCGCACAACTACTTTTTGGAGGTTTCTTCTCCAGGTGCCGAACGGCCTTTGAAGAAAGCGGATGATATAAGAAAAGCTATTGGAAAACAGGTCAATGTAAAAACCTACGAACCGATTGATGGCGAAAAAGAGTTTGAAGGTAAGTTGACCGAATTCAATGGCGAGACGTTAAAAATCGACGTTAAGATAAAAACCCGGACGAAAACATTTGAAATTCCATTCGAAAAAGTGGCAAAAGCCCGTTTAGCCGTCGTTTTTTAATAACAGAAATGAACTTAGAAAAGGGGAGAATATGTTCATGAGCTCAGAACTAATGGATGCTCTAATTATTTTGGAAAAAGAAAAAGGAATTTCCCGGGAAGTCCTGATTGAGGCCATCGAAGCGGCATTGGTTTCCGCGTATAAAAGGAACTTTAACCAGGCGCAAAATGTGCGTGTCGATATGAATTTGGAAACCGGTACAATGCGGGTTTTTGCCAGAAAAGAAG
This sequence comes from Siminovitchia acidinfaciens, assembly GCF_003605385.1. Classification (GTDB taxonomy): domain Bacteria; phylum Bacillota; class Bacilli; order Bacillales; family Bacillaceae_C; genus Siminovitchia; species Siminovitchia acidinfaciens. The sequence continues at coordinate 509,844 of NZ_QYTV02000003.1, forward strand.
TGGTTGATGAGGTGTTTGATTCCAGGCTTGAGATTTCCATGGAAGAAGCCAGAAATATCAATCCATCCTATGAGACCGGCGACATGGTGGAACTTGAAGTGACCCCTAAAGAATTCGGAAGAATCGCGGCTCAGACAGCAAAGCAAGTCGTCACACAACGTGTAAGGGAAGCGGAACGGGGTATTATATATTCGGAATTTGTGGATCGGGAAGATGACATCATGACTGGTATTGTCCAGCGCCAGGATCCCCGTTTCATCTATGTAAGTTTGGGGAAAATCGAAGCACTTCTACCGCAAAGCGAGCAAATGTCAAATGAGACATATAAACCGCATGACCGGATTAAAGTTTACTTGACAAAAGTTGAAAAGACCACAAAAGGTCCGCAAATTTTCGTTTCTAGAACTCACCCGGGACTCCTGAAACGCCTGTTTGAAATCGAAGTGCCGGAAATATATGATGGAACTGTCGAAATTAAATCAGTTGCGCGGGAAGCGGGCGATCGTTCAAAAATCTCAGTAGCGACGGAACACGATGACATTGATCCAGTTGGGGCATGCGTAGGACAAAAGGGTGCAAGAGTTCAGGCCATCGTGGATGAGTTGAAAGGTGAAAAGATTGATATTGTTGAATGGTCATCGGATCCGGTTGAGTTTGTTGCGAATGCTTTAAGTCCGTCCAAGGTTCTAGATGTTATCGTTAATGAAGATGATAAAGCCACAACAGTGGTTGTTCCGGACTATCAGCTGTCATTGGCTATTGGAAAACGAGGTCAAAATGCACGTCTTGCTGCGAAATTGACAGGCTGGAAAATAGATATCAAGAGTGAAACGGATGCCCGGGAAGCTGGGATTTATCCGAGAGATTTCTTTGATCTGGAAGATACCGAATTGGATGAATCATTCGATTTAGTGGACGAAGAAATCGAATAGGGGTGAGGAAGATGGCAAAACAAAGAAAAATGCCGATGAGAAAGTGTGTTGCTACCGGCGAAATGAAGCCGAAGAAAGAAATGATCCGTATCGTCCGTTCCAAGGAAGGAGAAGTTTCCGTAGATTTGACTGGCAAAAAGTCCGGACGCGGTGCTTACCTTTCCAAAGATAAAGAGATCATATTAGCAGCGAAGAGTAAAAGAGTGCTTGCCGGCCATCTGCAAGCAGAAATAAAAGATGAAATATATGACGAACTTCTTTCACTTGTAGACGGAGTCGACAAATGAAAAGTGAAAAATGGATGTCATTGCTCGGCCTGGCCAATCGTGCACGGAAAGTGGTTTCCGGTGAAGAATTGGTCATTAAGGAAGTTAGAAGAGGCACGGCAAAATTGGTCGTACTTGCGAAAGATGCTTCCAAAAACACATCCAAAAAAGTACTGGATAAATGCCGATATTACGATGTTCCTGTAGTTTTTTCAGAAACGAGGGAATTGCTCGGCCAAGCAATCGGCAAAGATGCAAGAGTAGTTGTTGCTGTAGTGGAGGCCGGATTTGCGAAAAAGTTGGCAACATTGTTTGATGAATAAACTCGGGGGTGAACATATGAGTAAAATGCGAGTATATGAATATGCAAAAAAACATAATACTTCAAGTAAGGAAGTAATAGAAAAGCTGAAAAGCATGAATATAGAAGTGACTAATCATATGTCAGCAATTGACGGACAGGCGATTGGAAAGTTGGATTCTGTTTTCAGCAGGAACAGCGGTGATAAAGGAAATTCTCAAAGAAGAGGGCAACAAAGGCAGAGCCAACAGGGGCAAGGGCAGCAGAGGCAAGGCCAACAGCAGGTTCGCCCTCAAGGAAAATCAGGACAAAGTGGGGAGCAGCGTCCTGAACAGCGCAGAGGTGGAACGGAACAGCAAAACAGGCCGCAGCAAGGAAGTCAAAGCGGCAACCAAGGTCAAAGAAGCGGCCGAAACAATAAGCCGGGCCATGCTAATAATACTGCTGGAAATAATAAACCGGGTGCAAAGGGCAATCAGCGCGGAGGTAATAAAGGGCCTAACCGCAACCGCAGGCAGAACCAAAACCGCCAGCGCCAAAAGCAGCAACATCATCAGCCTGCACCGCCTAAGCAAAAAGAACTTCCGGAAAAAATTACATTTATTGAATCTTTGACAGTAGCTGAGCTTGCTAAGAAAATTCATAGAGAGCCATCCGAAATTATTAAAAAGCTCTTTATGCTAGGAGTCATCGCGACAATCAACCAGGAGCTGGATAAAGACGCAATCGAACTGATTTGTGCCGAATATGGCGTCGAGGTTGAAGAAGAGATTCAAATTGATAAGACGGACCTTGAAATCTACTTTGAGGAAGAAGACAATGATCAAGAATTGACGGAAAGACCTGCTGTGGTTACCATTATGGGCCACGTTGACCATGGTAAAACGACACTCCTTGATTCGTTGAGAAACACTAAAGTGACAGCCGGTGAAGCCGGTGGAATCACTCAACATATCGGTGCCTATCAAATTGAAGCAAACGATAAAAAGATCACTTTCTTGGATACTCCGGGACACGCTGCATTTACGACAATGCGTGCAAGAGGAGCGAAAGTTACGGACATCACAATTTTAGTTGTAGCAGCGGATGATGGCGTCATGCCTCAAACCGTCGAAGCAATCAACCATGCTAAAGCTGCAGAAGTGCCGATCATCGTTGCAGTTAACAAAATTGACAAGCCGACTGCAAACCCTGACCGGGTGATGCAGGAATTGACTGAACACGGACTCGTACCTGAAGATTGGGGCGGAGACACAATTTTTGTTCCGATTTCCGCTCTTCAAGGAGAAGGCATTGACAGCTTGCTTGAAATGGTCCTCCTTGTAAGTGAAGTTGAAGAACTTAAAGCAAATCCCAAAAGGCCTGCTCTTGGAACTGTCATCGAAGCACAGCTTGATAAAGGCCGCGGATCAGTCGCCACATTACTTGTACAAGATGGTACATTGAAGGTTGGGGATCCGATTGTTGCCGGGAACACATTTGGCCGGGTTCGTGCCATGGTGAATGATATCGGACGTCGTGTCAAAGAAGCGGCTCCTTCCACTCCGGTTGAAATTACCGGATTAAGTGATGTGCCGCAGGCAGGAGATCGTTTTGTTGTTTTCTCCGATGAAAAGACTGCCCGCCAGGTTGGTGAAGCCCGTGCACAACAGGCTTTGCAGGTTTTACGAGGCGAGAGTTCCCGTGTAAGCCTTGATACATTGTTTGAACAGATGAAACAAGGCGAAATGAAAGAGCTCAACGTAATCATCAAAGCGGACGTTCAAGGTTCAGCTGAAGCATTGGCGGCGTCCTTGAGAAAGATTGAAGTGGACGGCGTTAACATTAAGATTATCCATTCCGGTGTTGGAGCCATTAATGAATCGGATATCACGTTGGCGGCAGCTTCCAATGCCGTTGTCATAGGATTTAATGTCCGCCCGGATGTGAATGCAAAGCGTGCGGCGGACTCGGAGGGCGTCGATATCCGCCTGCACCGGATCATTTATAAGGCGATTGAAGAGATTGAAGCGGCTATGAAAGGGATGCTTGACCCTGAATATGAAGAAAAAGTCATTGGCCAGGCAGAAGTAAGGCAAACATTTAAAGTATCCAGAATAGGAACGATTGCAGGTTCCTATGTAACCGATGGAAAAATTACCCGTGATAGTGGCGTTCGCCTGATAAGAGACGGAATTGTCATCTATGAAGGGGAAATCGATGATTTAAAACGTTTCAAAGATGATGTGAAAGTAGTAAACCAGGGATACGAATGTGGTATCACAATAAGAAATTTCAATGACGTAAAAGAAGGCGACGTCATCGAAGCATTTTTAATGGAAGAGGTTGAGCGTGCTTGATCGGATTCGCTGAATGTGAATTTCGGATTTATAACGCACAATCTTTAAAAGATAAACGCTCGGTTGTAAAGCGCATCTTGACAAGAACAAAGCAGAAATATAACGTCTCTATTGCCGAAGTCGATCATCAGGATATGTGGCAGCGGGCTAGGATAGCCATCGTAACTGTTGCTTCGGCCCGGCGTAGAGCCGAGCGTGAACTTGAGCAGTCAATTGAATTCCTCGATTCCTTTCCTGAGTGGGAAAGAATCGGGGTAACCCATTATGAGTGGCTGTAATGTGAGGTGTCATAAATGAGTTTACGAGCCAACCGTGTCGGAGAGCAAATGAAAAAAGAACTGGGTGAGATCATCACCCGGAAGATCAAGGACCCAAGAGTCGGATTTGTCACTGTAACCGATGTAGAAGTGACAGGAGATCTTCAGCAGGCCACAGTATATATTTCAGTTCTTGGCAGTGATCAAGAAAAGGAAGATACATTGAAAGGCTTGACTAAAGCAACAGGATTCATCCGGTCTGAGATCGGTCATAGGATCCGTCTGAGAAAAACACCTGAAATCAGCTTTGAGTTTGATGAGTCAATTGAGTATGGAAACAAGATTGAAAAGCTTTTAAAAGATATTAATGAGGACTAGGATAGACAATTCGTCTATCCTTTTTTTAAGAGGAGGAGCCCTGATGGAAGGGATATTGCCGTTATGGAAGCCCAAAGGGCTGACATCACATGATTGCGTATTTAAGGTGAGGAAACTCCTGGGAATGAAAAAGGTGGGACATACTGGTACACTTGATCCAGATGTGACAGGTGTTTTGCCGATCTGTCTAGGGAAGGCCACTAAAATAGCCGAGTATATTACGGATGCAGGTAAGGAGTATGAGGGCGAAATCACAATGGGGTTTTCGACGACAACAGAAGATGCATCAGGTGAAATAGTTGAAGAAAAACCTGTTATGCAGAATATATCCGTTGAAGATATCAAGAAGGTGCTAAAATCTTTGACCGGTGAAATCGAACAGACCCCTCCCATGTATTCTGCGGTTAAAGTGAAAGGAAAACGTCTTTATGAATATGCACGTGCAGGCATTACGGTCGAGCGTCCGGTCCGGACTGTGCGAATATATCAATTGCAATTGATTGAGGAAACAGTTTCATTGCAAGATAATCTACTTTCTTTCCGTTTCTCGGTAAAATGCAGCAAAGGTACATATATCAGGACACTTGCTGTCATGATAGGAGAAAGATTCGGCTATCCAGCGCATATGTCTGACCTAATCAGGACATCCTCAGCTTCTTTTCAGGAAGAAAATTGTGTCACTTTTGATCAACTGCACACCCTCCTTGACCAAGGAAAAGTCTCCGATGCAATTTATCCCCTGGAAAAGGGAATATCACATTTGCCCTCCATGGAAATCAGTGATAAATTAGCGGTAAAAGTGCAAAATGGCGCCGTTTTGGAAAAGCCCGAACAATGGGCAGACGAAGAGACTGTACTCTTATATAAAGGAAGGGCTATGGCTATCTATCAGTCACATCCGGAAAAAGACTGGTTGATCAAACCCGTGAAGGTATTAAGAAACGAATGAAACAGGTGACGTGTATTGAAAGTAATAATGATTCAGCACCCGCATACTCTCCAGAAAAATGATTTTCCACCCCTGGCCGTTGCCTTGGGTTTTTTTGACGGCGTACATGAAGGACATAAAAACGTCATTAGGACAGCTAAGAAAACTGCCGAAAGACACGGAGTCAAAAGTGCGGTTATGACATTTGATCCCCATCCTTCCGTTGTACTTTCCCAAAAAGGCGGATCCGTTGAGTATATTACACCATTAGAGGATAAAATAGACTATATTGAAGGATTGGGAATAGATTATCTTTTGATTGTCAGATTTACATCTGCTTTTGCCGGCCTAGAGCCTTCTGAATTTGTTCAAAAATATCTCATTGATTTGAATGTGAAATATGTAACGGCAGGGTTTGATTTTACCTATGGAAAATACGGAAAAGGTACGATGGATACACTTTCAACCGATGGGCAAGGGAAGCTGCAGGTGATAACTGTTCCAAAACTTGAAAAAAATCAAGAAAAAGTCAGTTCCACATTAATCAGGAAACTTTTACGGGCAGGCAGGACAGAAGATGTCCACAAGTTAATGGGAAGATATTATACGACAAAAGGAACAGTGATCCATGGTGAGAAGCGGGGGAGGCTGCTTGGCTTTCCAACTGCCAATATTCGTTTGAATGATGATTATATAGTACCTAAAGAAGGGGTTTATGCTGTTCGAATGCAGGTGAACGGCCAATGGGAGAATGGCGTTTGCAATATCGGACATAAACCGACATTTCATGCTCCAGGACAAATTGAGCTTTCAATTGAAATTCATTTGCTTCATTTTGACCGCTCTATCTACGGCGAAGAAGTGACAATTGAATGGAGGTTAAGAATCAGAGACGAGCAAAAGTTTGATGGTCTGGATCAACTGAAAGAACAAATTTTAAAAGATAAGCAAACTGCTGAGAGATTTTTTGAGGAGTAAAGAAGGTATAAAATCAGACTAAGTTTTCTTTTGGAAAAATAGGCGTTATGTCTAGCTCCGAAGGGAAGGCCTGGACGTCCTAGTCCCGCCGACGCACAGGAAGTGCAAGGGAAGTGACAGGACCAGTAAAGCTTTGGAAGTGTTACTTTACATGAAGGAAAAACGTCGGCTTTTTAAGTATGATTGTGCTTTTGCGCAGTGTATTAGAGGAAGCTAGGGAACATCATAATACAAAGCTGCATGAAGCTAATTCGGGATGTTTCTTACAAGGTGATCAATTTTAGCTGCTTTACTTTGGTGGCTGAGGAACTCCCTCATCAAAATTCGCCTCAGGCTTTTCGCCTAGCGCTTTTCTTAAAGAGGATGCAAAATAACTTGATTTTTCCAGGGTAAAGTTGTATTCTATAACAGTATCAAGAACCTTTGCTTGGCAGTGCGACTCACCGACGCCTGCTCGGTAACAGGGGATGAAAAAACAGGAGGTGTTGGACAAATGTCCATTTCACAAGAACGTAAAAACGAGATCATCAACCAGTACAAGATTCATGAGAGCGATACAGGGTCACCTGAAGTTCAAATTGCTGTATTAACTGAAGAAATCAACAATTTGAACAGCCATCTTCGCGTTCACAAAAAGGATCATCATTCCAGACGCGGACTTATGAAAATGGTCGGACGCCGCAGAAACTTGCTTACTTACTTGCGCGGCAAAGATGTAAAACGTTATCGCGCATTGATCGACAGCCTTGGCCTTCGTCGATAAGATGTGATAGGGATGTAACTAAAAGCGGGATAAACTCCCGCTTTTTTGTTAGGATGAAATAAGTCAGGCAGCCTGTACGTCAAGTTCATATGAATTCTGGCTAAAAAGCCATGCATATTCGAACTGAACATTGGACATGGATAGGACAAGCTCATATCTATGTCTAATGTTCAGTTGCGGACAGGTAAGCTTGTTTCATCTTGATTTTTTGCCTGAGTACTTTAATTATACAGGTTACGAAAGAGAGGCGTTGTAAAAATGGACCATGAGAAGAAAATATTTTCCATAGAATGGGCCGGACGGGAATTAACTGTTGAAATTGGACAGCTCGCGAAACAGGCCAATGGGGCGGTACTTATCCGCTATGGAGATACAGCTGTTTTATCAACAGCTACTGCTTCGAAGGAAGCAAAATCCGTTGATTTTTTTCCACTGACTGTCAATTATGAAGAAAGGTTATATGCAGTGGGTAAAATACCTGGGGGCTTCATTAAACGGGAAGGGCGTCCAAGTGAGAAAGCAATATTGGCAAGCCGCTTAATTGACCGCCCAATCCGCCCGCTTTTCGCGGACGGTTTCCGTAATGAAGTGCAAGTTGTAAGTATAGTTATGAGTGTAGATCAGAACTGCTCATCAGAGATGGCGGCCATGTTCGGCTCGTCTCTGGCGTTGACGATTTCTGACATTCCGTTCGAAGGTCCTATCGCCGGGGTAGTTGTCGGTCGAGTGGATGGGAAGCTTATTATTAATCCAACTGTTGAACAAATGGAGCAAAGCGATATCGATTTAATTGTCGCAGGCACAAAAGACGCAGTCAATATGGTTGAGGCCGGCGCAGAAGAAGTGCCCGAAGAAACGATGCTTGAGGCAATCATGTTCGGCCACGATGAAATTAAACGCCTGATTGCCTTCCAGGAAGAGATTGCTGAACAAGTTGGAAAAGAAAATAGAGAAATTGAACTGTATGAGGTTGATTCCGAGCTTGAACAGGAAGTTCGTTCAATGTGCGAACAGTCCCTTGTTGCAGCTATTCAAGTTGAGGAAAAACACGCAAGGGAAGATGCAATCCAGGAAGTCAAGAAGGAAGTTCTTGACAGTTTTTCGGAGCGTGAAGACGCCGATGATGAATTGATAAAACAAGTGAAGCAAGTTTTGGATAGCCTTGTAAAAGAAGAGGTCCGTCGCTTGATCACTGTTGAAAAGATTCGTCCGGATGGGCGGAAACCGGAAGAAATCAGGCCTATCCAGACCGAAGTACATTTATTGGCCAGAACCCATGGTTCAGGATTATTTACCAGAGGTCAAACCCAGGCGCTAAGCATCTGTACCCTCGGTGCTCTAGGTGATGTTCAGATTTTGGATGGACTTGGAATTGAAGAGTCAAAAAGGTTCATGCACCATTATAATTTCCCTCACTTCAGTGTAGGTGAAACAGGTCCGATCCGTGGTCCAGGCCGCAGGGAAATAGGACACGGCGCACTTGGTGAGCGGGCGTTGGAACCTGTCATTCCTAGCGAAGCTGATTTTCCATATACTATTCGTCTCGTATCAGAAGTGCTGGAATCTAACGGGTCAAGTTCACAGGCGAGTATTTGCGCAAGCTCACTGGCCATGATGGACGCAGGTGTACCAATTAAGGCACCGGTAGCAGGAATTGCCATGGGATTGGTAAAATCGGGTGAGCATTATACGATTTTGACCGATATCCAAGGCATGGAAGACCACTTGGGTGACATGGACTTCAAAGTCGCGGGGACGGCACAGGGAATCACAGCTTTGCAAATGGACATCAAAATTGCAGGTTTGTCGCGTGAAATCCTTGAAGAAGCATTGCATCAGGCAAAAGAAGGACGCATGTTCATTCTTGAAAAAATGAACTCTGCGATTTCCGAGCCGAGAGAACAACTTTCTCCTTATGCGCCGAAAATTCTTACGCTCCATATCAATCCTGATAAAATCAGGGACGTTATTGGACCAAGCGGGAAGCAAATCAATAAAATTATTGAAGAAACCGGCGTGAAAATTGACATTGAACAAGATGGAACAGTGTTCATTGCTTCTGCTGATCAGGAAATGAACGAAAAAGCCAAGAAGATTATTGAAGATCTCGTTCGTGAAGTAGAGGTCGGCCAAATGTATATGGGTAAAGTGAAACGAATTGAGAAGTTCGGTGCTTTTGTGGAAATTTTCCCCGGTAAAGATGGTCTTGTCCATATATCCCAATTGGCTGAAGAAAGGGTCAATAAAGTGGAAGACGTTGTTTCCATTGGGGACGAACTTCTGGTGAAAGTAGTGGAAATTGATAACCAGGGAAGAGTAAATCTTTCCCGTAAAGTTGTTCTTAAAGAACAGAAAGAAAAAGAAAAGCAAAATCAAGAAAAAGAGTAATTTTGAAAAAGGTGTAAGCGCCAAGTCTGCTTCGCAAGCATAGGACAACTCCCATTTAGGGGCTTGGCGCTGAAACTGGACATTGAAAAAGCCAGGTAATCCTGGCTTTTTTTAAGTTTAAAAATGTATGCGTTTTTATTGAAATGAAAATTCTTTGAGGAACTCCTGCTTTTAAGAGGCAGGGATCCTTGTTCTATCTTGTCCATTTTCCTCATAATATTGGTTGAAGGAGGAAATGGTCGTGATGAAAACAAAACACTTGCTAGGTTTAGGGCTTATTGCTATTCTAGCAATATTGATTGTTAATAATCCTTATACAACAATCTATTTGAATGGGCTGGTCAATGATCCCCAATTGGTAAATTCCCATCAGGATGAATTATATGAACAGATTGAAATTGCTGCTGAAAAATATTATACGCCCCCCCAGGATGCCAAAATAGACAGGGTTTGGAAAGCGATGCCTGGGTATAATGGGATTAAAGTAGATATCAAAGCATCATACAAAAAAATGAAAAGTGGGACTTTTGATTCCCGTAAGCTTGTATTTAAGCAAATTCCCCCAAAGGTTCATTTGGACGATTTGCCCACGGCTCCAATTTACAGAGCCCATCCGGAAAAACCGATGGTCAGCTTTTTAATCAATGTGGCCTGGGGAAATGAATATTTACCTTCCATGCTGACAACGTTAAAAAAACATAACGTTCAGGCGACATTCTTTTTGGAAGGCCGCTGGGTGAAAGAAAACCCGGAACTTGCCAAGATGATCGCCGCTGATGGACATGAATTAGGTAACCACTCATACACCCACCCAAAGATGGAAATACTTGGAGATGCAAAAACGCGGGAAGAGATCATTAAAACAAACGAAATAATAGAGGCCACCACAGGGGAAAACCCTGTTTGGTTCGGACCACCCGCTGGTGGTTTTCGTGACAAAACTCTCCAGATTGCCAGTGACCTAAACATGAAAACAGTCTTGTGGACGGTTGATACAATCGACTGGCAAAAGCCCTCTCCGGAAACGATTATAGAGCGGGTAATCACCAAGGTCCACCCCGGAGCAATGATATTAATGCATCCGACGGATTCAACGGCGAAAGCGTTGGATCGGCTTATAGAGCAATTAAAAGATAAAAACTTAAGGATTGGGACTGTTACAAAATTAATGGATGAAGAACATATCATTAAATTAGATCAGCAAATGGATAAATAAGCGTCGGCCGGTCCCGTCTGTCCGTTGATGGACAGTCGCTTCCGCTTTTCTAATGTCTAGCTACAGCGCCTATCAACTAGCAGACTTCGCGCCTCCTTCTACGATAAGTCAACATCGGCTCCTTCGTCGCCGTGTTTCCTTTATCTCGTCGGAGTCACTCCAGTCTGTACGTTGATGGACAGTCGCTTCCGCTTTTCTGATTGTCTAGCTGCAGACGGCAGGGGCTCGAGGTCGCTTCGGCCTAGCCAATGAAGTCAAAGAACGACTTCACTGGCTAGTCCTCCAGCGCTTGTCGCCCCTAAGCAGCCGTCTTCCGCTTTTCTATACACCATGAACAGGAGGAACTTCAGTGATTAGTAAATATACATGCCAAAACGGAGTCCGAGTCGTATTAGAGAATATACCTTCTGTCCGCTCGGTTGCTATCGGTATATGGGTGGGAACAGGTTCCCGTGACGAGCTTCCGGAAAATAACGGCATCTCTCATTTTCTTGAACATATGTTTTTCAAGGGTACAGCAACCCGGAACGCAAAAGAGCTTGCCGAGGCTTTCGATTCCATCGGAGGACAAGTAAATGCGTTTACTTCAAAGGAATATACCTGCTACTATGCCAAGGTACTTGATAATCATTCACTGTATGCATTGGAAACTTTGGCGGATATGTTTTTTAACTCCACCTTTGCAGAAGACGAGCTGAATAAAGAAAAAAATGTAGTCTGTGAAGAGATTAAAATGTATGAAGATGCTCCTGATGACATCGTCCATGATCTGCTGAGCAAAGCGGCATACGAAAATCATCCACTAGGATATCCGATTCTAGGAACAGAGCAGACATTGTCTACATTTACAGGTGACACATTAAGGGCCTATGTTGAAAAGATGTATACGCCGGAAAATATTGTAGTATCTATAGCAGGAAATATTGATGAAAATTTCATTAAAGAGGTTGAGCGTCTTTTTGGATCCTTCGAAAGAAAGGGCGGTCACCAAGCTGAAACATCGCCTGTCTTTAAATCAAATCATGTTACAAGACAGAAAGATACGGAGCAGGCTCATTTATGCATCGGTTTTGAGGGCTTGTCAATTGGACATCCTGATATATACAGTTTAATCGTCATGAATAATATTTTTGGAGGTAGCATGTCTTCCCGCCTTTTTCAAGAAGTGCGTGAGGAGAGAGGTCTGGCTTACTCTGTTTTCTCATACCATTCATCGTATAAAGACAGTGGAATTGTCACCATTTATGGCGGTACAGGAGCCAATCAGATCGATGAGCTTTTCGAAACGATTAACAATACGCTTGACCAGTTGAAAAGGGACGGTATTACTGAAAAAGAACTAAGGAACAGCAAAGAGCAATTAAAAGGAAATTTGATGCTTGGCTTAGAAAGCACAAACAGCCGTATGAGCAGAAACGGAAAAAATGAATTATTGTTGAAACGGCACAGGACTCTGGATGAAATCGTGGATGAAATAGACCGCGTTAGCATCCAAAGTGTAAATGAGCTGGCAGCACGTATTTTTACAGACCAATATACGCTTGCTTTGATCAGCCCCGAAGAAAAACTATTATTACAAACAAGTTAAATTTAGAAGCAGCAGGTGGAAGAAAAATATTCCACCTGCTTTTGTTGTTTCTTATTCGTTGCGGGCGGAAGGGAAGGCTGCTGGACATAGATTATATTTAAATCGTTGATTTTTATTCTGATTCCTATAATTGAATAACATGTTGATGAATGTGATGATGCCGCATATATAGACGCCATTCACTTTTGTTCATTCTAAAATTAATGAACAGGCTATATATTTTAGTAAGGGCGATGATGAATAAGGAGGTGTATTATGCGGCTAAGCGAGCTGGGCGGCAAAGAAATAGTTGATTTTAAAAGAGCGGAACGAATGGGGGTATTGGGACAGACCGACCTGGAGATAAACAGTAACACAGGTGAAATTAATCACTTGATCATTCCCACTGGGAAATGGATTAGAAAAAATGGCGGCGAGATTAGGGTGCCATGGAGAAATATACGAACAATCGGAACAGATATGATCATCCTGGAGGTTCCCGACAATTAGAATGAAAAGCAGGATTCCTTTACCGGCGCTAACGAAAAATGGCAGCCGGTTTTTTATCTTTGATGGCCGGAGCGCTGGATCCCGCTGCAATCGGTATTTCTTCGCAGTCTTAACAGTCGTTATGCTTTCAGGCGTCGTATCTGCCTTTTTGATCGGTCCGTATAATGCTACCCTTGGGCTATCGCGAGGACCGTAAAGGTAAGTTCATTAAATGTATCACACCGGAATCTAAAGTTTACAATCATATTCATTTGTTGGATCATGCTTATTTATTTGCATTGCAGCTCTTCATTTAATCATCAATGAAACGAGATGCTGGTCCTCTTATTTTTAGAGTGCTTATGTCCAAGCACTCTATTTTTTATGGGAACATACAATATTGTTGCGGAGAGGTTCAGCATGAGCGAAAGAAGGTGATGCAACTTTGATGTTGACCGATATGCAGATAGTTGTCATGGGCGGAGATGCAAGACAACTGGAGATTATTAGAAAACTGACGGAACTGGATGCGAAAATATATTTAGCCGGTTTCGAACAACTTGAACAGCCTTTTTCCGGAGCTGTGAAGGAAAAGCTCCATGACCTTAATTTTTCACATATAGACGCCATCATTTTGCCTGTACCAGGAACGAGTCTGGAAGGGGAAGTCGAAACGATTTTCTCCAGTGAAAAAATTGTTTTTACAGAAGAAATTCTTCATCAGACCCCGTCTCATTGCACCATTTATTCAGGAATCAGTAATAGATACTTGGACGATATTGCAAAAAAATCTAAAAGAAAGCTAATAAACCTGTTTGAAAGAGACGATGTAGCCATCTACAATTCGATTCCCACCGTTGAAGGCACAATCATGATGGCCATACAAAATACAGACATAACGATCCATCAGTCTTCTATCGCTGTACTGGGACTCGGGAGGGTTGGAATGAGTGTTGCCCGTACATTTTCGCTTCTGGGAGCCAAGGTGAAAGTAGGGGCAAGAAAAAGTGAACATATTGCAAGGATTACGGAAATGGGACTACAGCCGTTTCATTTAAGTGACTTGCGAAATGAAGTCAATAATATTGATATTTGCATTAATACTGTTCCTTATCCAATAGTCAACGCTGCGGTTATCGCCCAAATGCCGTCGCACACCCTCATTATCGATTTGGCATCCAAGCCGGGCGGAACGGACTTTCGTTATGCAGAAAAGCGCGGCATCAAAGCACTCCTTGCGCCTGGGCTTCCGGGAATTGTCGCACCGAAAACAGCGGGACAAATTTTGGCAAACGTCCTCGCACAATTATTGGGAGAAGAGCTCGAAAGCCGAAAGGGGAAATAATGATGAGTTTAGAAGGTAAACGGATCGGTTTCGGTTTAACCGGATCACATTGTACGTATGACGCGGTCATACCGGAGATTGGAAAGCTGGTGGATGCCGGGGCGGAGGTCGTGCCTGTTGTGACCTATACGGTGAAAAGTACGGATACCAAGTTTGGAGAGAGCGATGATTGGATTGGCAGAATTGAAAATGCTGCCGGAAGGAAGGTCATTGATTCGATCGTCGATGCGGAACCGTTAGGTCCAAAAATGCCGCTTGATTGTATGGTTATTGCACCTCTAACAGGAAATTCAATGAGTAAATTCGCTAACGCGTTGACTGACTCTCCGGTTTTAATGGCTGCCAAGGCAACCTTGAGGAATAGAAAGCCTGTAGTTTTAGGCATCTCCACTAATGATGCCCTTGGGCTGAATGGAGTCAATCTTATGAGGCTCATGGCTGCCAAAAACATTTATTTTATTCCATATGGCCAGGATGATCCAGAAAAAAAGCCGACCTCGATGGTAGCGCGTATGGAGATGCTTCCTGCGGCAGTGGAAGCTGCAATTAACGGCTATCAGCTGCAGCCTGTGATTATCGAAAGGTTCAGGGATTTTTCGTAAAAGAAAGTATAACTTGTTAGAGGAAACTTTATTTATAAGTAGCTTTTCTATGTCCAGCTTCGACGGACAGGAGGTCTTAGTGCCACCGACGCGCAGGAAGTGCCAGAGCAAGCGAAGCGACGGGGTGTCGCACTATGAGCCTGTCAAAGCCACATGACAAGGAAAGCTTCGGCAGTGTTACATCGCACGAAGGAAAAACGTGAGCTTTTTCGAGGATGTGGCGATCTGAGGCGGCCAGCGGCCTAGCCCTCGAGATCTCAAACTTGCAAGGAAGATTATGCTCCTACGGCACAGCCTAATCGGAGAAGCCTATGGAACATCATAGCAAAGCTGCATGAGGCATAATCGGAGATGCACACGATGAAATTTAAGTCAGCAGGTTGGCTGAAGAACTTCCTCCTTAGGAATCGTCTTGTTTGCCCGTGCTAAGCAAGGCGCTTGCGCTTTTCTTAAAAAATGGGAAAAGAAGGATGATAATATTCTTTCTTTTCCCGTCAATTCAATCTTTTGTATAAAATGATTCCGATAGCTCACTAAAGTATGGTAAAATGATATTTATTGAAATAATCCTAGGGAACCTGAATTCAGGGAAGTATGGATTAGGAGGAGAGTCTTTCAAATGGAAAAAACTACAGGTTATCATGTCGCCATTATGGGAGCGACTGGAGCAGTTGGGCAGCAAATTTTAAAGACTTTGGAAAGAAGAGATTTTCCAATAGGTAAATTAACGTTGCTGTCATCCGCTCGATCAGCAGGTAAACAAATCCAATTTAGAGGAGAAACTCTCACGGTAGAGGAAGCTGTTCCTGAATCATTCGAAGGAGTAGACATCGCTTTATTCAGTGCCGGAGGCAGCATATCCCAGAAGTTTGCGCCCGAAGCAGTAAAGCGTGGTGCTATTGTTATAGATAATACAAGTGCATTCCGTATGGATCCGGAAGTACCGCTTGTTGTACCAGAAGTGAATGAGGCTGCTGTAAAAGAACATAAAGGACTCATTGCAAATCCAAACTGTTCTACCATTCAAATGGTGGCAGCACTTGAGCCAATTAGGGAAGCTTTTGGGTTGAACAAGGTAATAGTATCTACTTATCAGGCGGTATCCGGTGCAGGTGCCCAAGCGATAGATGAGTTGAATAATCAAACAAAATCAATTCTGAATGAAGAAGAGATCAAACCTGAAATTCTTCCAGTAGGCGGAGCAGACAAACATTATCAAATTGCATTTAACGTCATACCGCAAATCGATCAATTCACTGACAATGGATATACATTGGAAGAATTGAAAATGATTAATGAAACAAAAAAAATTATGAATCTGCCATCCTTGAAAGTGGCAGCAACTTGTGTCCGGCTTCCGGTCGAAACAGGCCACTCTGAGTCAGTTTATATCGAAATTGGACAAAATGACGTGACTGTTGAAGATATTAAAAAAGTACTTTCAACAGCGCCAGGTGTGACACTTCAAGACGATCCGAGTGAGCAGGTTTATCCGATGCCAGCAATGGCTGCAGGTGAAGATGATATATTTGTCGGCAGGATTCGCCAAGATTTGGATGAAAAAAATGGTTTCCATTTGTGGATCGTATCTGACAACTTGCTTAAAGGCGCAGCTCTCAATACGGTTCAAATAGCGGAAAGTCTTGTTAAATTAGGTATAGTATCAACGCCGCAGCACAGTTAAATTTTAAATCGGGGTGTTAGAATGAAAGTAGTAGTCCAAAAATTTGGCGGAACATCCGTAAAAAACAATGAATCACGTGCGCATGCAAAAAAGCATATCCAAAAAGCGGTTGAAAACGGAAATAAGGTAGTCGTGGTCGTATCGGCCATGGGGCGCAAAGGCGATCCTTATGCAACGGATACTTTATTGGGACTGATTGGAGACAAAAAGTCAACACTATCCAACAGAGAGAAAGATATGCTGGTCTCCTGCGGCGAGACAATCTCAAGTGTTGTATTCACGCATATGTTAAATGAAAAGGGGATAAAAGCTACTGCGATGTCAGGTGCGCAGGCAGGGTTTGTAACGAATGCTGATTATACTAACGCTAAAATCTTAAAAATGAACTGCGAACGGCTTAAAGGCGAACTTAAAACATATGATGTAGTCGTTGTCGCCGGATTCCAAGGAGCGGCTGAAAACGGCGATATAACAACAATCGGCCGCGGTGGAAGTGATACGTCTGCAGCTGCTCTTGGAGCTGCACTCAATGCGGAGTTCATCGATATTTTTACAGACGTTGAAGGAATGATGACCGCCGACCCGCGAATAGTAAAAAAGGCACGTCCACTTTCCGTTGTCACATATGACGAAGTGTGCAATATGGCTTATCAGGGAGCAAAAGTCATTCATCCGCGCGCGGTGGAAATAGCAATGCAGGCCAAGATTCCATTAAGGATCAGATCAACTTATTCTGATTCCCCTGGGACACTTGTCACTACATTGGACAGAAAAAACCAACAGCCAGAGGTTCGTGATCAGCTTGTGACCGGGATTGCTTTTCTGGAAAATATTTCTCAGATTAAAGTCTCAGCCAAAAAAGGGCAGTATAACTTTCAATCGGAAGTATTTAAAGCAATGGCCAATGCGAACATCAGCGTGGACTTCATCAATATTTCACCTACAGGCGTCGTTTATACGATCCCTGAAGATACGGTGGAACGGGCTGTCGCCGAATTGAATAAGGTCGGTTATGAACCTGTAGTGGAACGCCAATGTGCAAAAGTTTCGATTGTCGGCGCAGGAATTACTGGAGTCCCTGGTGTTACAGCTAAAATCGTAACAGCCTTGGCTGAAAAAGAAATTCGGATCCTTCAATCAGCCGACAGTCATACTACCATTTGGGTACTGGTTGAAGGAAACGAATTAGTGAATGCAGTGAATGCATTGCATGATGCGTTTGAATTGCAAAATGATAAAATTGAATATGAATTATATGATTGAGGTGTAAGGGTATGGCTCAATTTGGCAGGGTATCAACGGCAATGGTGACACCCTTTGACAATAAGGGAAATATTGATTTCCAAAAAACTTCTAAGCTTGTGAACCATTTAATCAGTAATGGTACTGATTCTCTAGTAGTGGCCGGAACAACCGGTGAATCCCCCACTTTGACTACTGAAGAAAAGCTTGCACTTTTCGAGCATGTGGTCAAAGAGGCTGCAGGGCGTGTTCCTGTCATAGCCGGTACAGGCAGCAACAATACGTATGCGTCCATCGAGTTGACTAAGAAAGCTGAAGAGCTTGGTGTCGATGCTATTATGTTAGTTGTACCGTATTATAACAAACCGAACCAGGCCGGGATGTATAGACATTTTGAGGCAATTGCTGCGTCAACAAAATTGCCTGTCATGCTTTACAATATACCAGGAAGATCATCCGTCAACCTATTGCCTGATACTGTTATTGAACTGTCAAAAATTGATAATATCGTTGCAGTCAAAGAGGCGAGCGGCGATCTTGACGCCATGGCAAAAATCATAGCCAATACAGACGACAACTTTATGCTGTACAGTGGCGATGATGCTTTTACACTGCCAGTGCTGGCCATTGGCGGAGTGGGAGTCGTTTCTGTCGCCAGCCATGTGATCGGAGAAGAGATGCAGGAAATGGTTCATTCCTTCTTGGATGGAGACAATAAGACAGCGGCCATTATTCACCAGCAGCTGCTTCCGCTCATGAGGGGCATCTTCAAGGCGCCTAGCCCAGGTCCTATCAAGACGGCATTACAGCTTACCGGATTTGATGTAGGCTCTGTACGTCTGCCACTTGTTCCTCTATCCGAAGAGGAAAGACTAGATCTGCAAACGGTATTGAATACAACGAAAATATCAAACGAATAGATACGAATGCGAAAACGCCTTGGTCAGCGCGGGCAAGCATAAGGCGATTCCCGAGGAGGCAGAGCTTTGCGGCGAGCTGAATAATATTTATTCGAATAGCGCATCCTGTGTCGCAGTTAGCCGTATAAATTGTAGTAACAGTAACAAATCCCCTGGCAAAGAGACCGTACTCTTTTGCCAGGGGATTATTTTATAATAGCAGGTGACTTACCGGAGTTGAATGCAGGAAATAATATAATGATTGTTGTTCCTATATCAACTTTACTTTTAATTTTCATTGTGCCGCCGTGATTTTTTATGATCCGGTTACAAATCATCAACCCCAGTCCCGTACCTTTTTCCTTGGTACTGTAAAAGGGCTCACCCAAATTGGGGATGCGTTCTTCAGGGATTCCTATTCCATTATCAATGATTTTCGTCACGATTTGGTCGCTTCTTGTCTTAATAGCTGATACTTGAATTTTTCCACCGTCGGGCATGGCCTCAATGGCATTCTTAAGTAAATTGATATAGACCTGTTTTAACTTATTCGCTTCACCCTCTATGAAGAGGTCGGATATTTCAATATCTATCATAATTTCTACATTATGAAGGAGGGCTTCTGATTTAAATAGATCGACAGTCTCTTTCAATAATAATCCGATATCCACCTTTTCCGTTTTTGAAGGCTGCGGTTTAGCCAATATTAATAAATCGCTTACAATATCTTCTATTCGTTCCAATTCGCTTAACATCACTTCCAGATAATCGTTATTGTCCTCTTTTTTTAATAACTGCGTAAAACCTTTAATGGCTGTAAGGGGGTTTCGTATCTCATGGGCTATACCGGCAGCGAGTTGCCCGACAACCGATAACTTCTCTGTCCTATGCATGATTTCCTCTGTTTTCTTCTGCTCGGTCAGGTCCCTGATCAAAATTTGAAAAGTATCCCTTTCTTTATATTTCGTGGGAATCAACTTGACTTGAACATATTTTTTCAGCCCATCATGCCTGGCTACCGTAAGCTCGAAAGGTTCTTTAAATCCATTTAGCAAGATCTGGTTCTCTGTTTCTTTGTAGGCAGCGGGGTAGACAAAATCAAAAATCGATTTACCGATAATCTCTTCTTTTCTAGTTACGCCAAAAAGCTTTTTGCCCGTATTATTGATATAGATCCAATGACCGCGCTTTGTTATGATTCCAACGGTATCCTGAAAGTTCTCGACTAGCAAACGGTACATCTCTTTGTTTTCTTCCAATTGGGCTTTTGTTGCAGTCTGTGCTGTCACATCTCTTGAAATACAGGAAAACCCTTTTATTTCATTTTCGTGACAATAGGGGATAAGCGTAGTTTCAAGCCAAATGTAATCACCTTCTTTTTTGCAGAACCGATAGTTGACCGTTTCATAAGATTTGGTAAAACAAATGTTTTCCAATTTTTTTCTATCATCAGGGTGAGAGAAGTCGAAGAGGCAGGTATTAAGAAGTTCCTCCGGTTCATATCCGAGCAAGGGAAACGAAGTCGGGGAAACATATGTGAAATCTCCGTTAATAGAGTGAAATGAAAATAGAGTATCAGAGTATTGAATGAATGAACGATAAATCTCAAGCTCTTGGAGCAATGTCCCGTTATTCATAATAAGCCTCCTATTTTGTCTATGAAATACAAATGACACAATTATTGAAATTGTATCATATTTAAAGAGTTTTTTTTACATTGAGCTTTTGATTTAATTTATAACAAGTGCTATATTCCGTATTGGTTGAACATGGAATTCACAATCAAGTATAATGAATTGTAACTGATGAAGATCGGGAATATACATCATGGGAGGAATAAATATTTTGACTAAAGTAAAAAATGACAACATAAAAATAATCCCGCTTGGAGGAGTGGGTGAAATTGGAAAAAATATGTATGTCATCGAAATTGATTCGGATATTTTTATCATTGATGCCGGATTGAAATTTCCAGAAAATGAAATGCTAGGCATCGATATTGTTATACCGGACACAACGTGGCTGGAGGAACAAAAAGATCGGATCAAAGGGATATTTTTAACACATGGACATGAAGATGCAATTGGTGCACTTCCGTATGTCTTGCAAAAGATCAATGCACCTGTTTACGGTACAAAGTTGACAATTGCGCTGGCAAAGGAAAAAGTGAAAGAATTCGGATTGAAAACGACAAGCCGCTTTCATACAGTCAAATCAAACTCGAGGATAAAGTTTGAACGGACGGTTGTCACTTTTTTCCATACAACCCACAGTATCCCTGATTCTGTAGGAATAAGTTTACAAACATCTGAGGGGAAAATTGTCCATACAGGCGATTTTAAATTCGATCAGGCAGCAACTGAATTGTACCGTGCAGAAATCGGAAAGATGGCAAGTATCGGAGATTCCGGAGTTCTTTGTCTATTATCCGACAGTTCTGAAGCAGAAAATCCTGGATTTACAACTTCAGAAGCAGTTACGGGAAGGGAACTTTCCAATACATTCCATACCGCTCAAGGAAGAATTATCGTTGCCTGTTTCGCTTCCAATTTCATAAGGATTCAGCAAGCCCTTGATGCTGCATATGAGAATGGCAGAAAAGTGGCAGTTGTAGGAAAAAGCATAGAGCGTAGCTTTGAAATCGCCCTTAAGCTGAACTACCTTTCCCTGGCATCAGACGAGCTTATGGTGCCAATCAGCGATATACCTAAATACGATGATAATGAAATAGTCATCATTTCAACGGGTACAATGGGAGAGCCATTTGAAGCATTGCAAAAAATGGCAAGGCAAAATCATAAACAGATTAATATCAAAAAAGGTGACACCGTCTTGATCACAGCCACTCCTTCACCTGGGTTGGAAACATTCATGTATAAAACGATTGACCTATTATACAGGGCTGGAGCGGTAGTAAGTACGCCGTACTTTAAAATTCATGTTTCAGGCCATGGAAGCCAAGAAGATCTCAAGTTAATGCTTAATTTGATGAGGCCGAAATTTTTTATTCCAATTCAGGGTGAATACCGGATGCTTTTCTCACATGCTAAGCTTGCTGAACAAACAGGCTTAAATAAAGATCAAATTTTTATTCCGGGCAATGGGGAAGTCGTTGAATACAAAAACGGAAAAATGTCTCCCGGAGGAAAAGTAACTGCAGGAAACGTCTTGATTGACGGAATCGGGGTTGGAGATGTTGGAAACATCGTACTTCGGGATCGTAAGCTGCTTTCCCAGGATGGAATTTTCACGGTTGTAGTCACCCTCGATAAAAAGAACAAGAAAATTGCATCTGGACCAGAGATCATTTCCAGAGGGTTCGTTTACGTAAGAGAATCGGAGAAACTGATCGATGAGTCAACGAATATCGTTCGTACAATAGTTGAACATGCCATCTCTGAAGGTTCTTTTGATTGGTCGGGGATCAAACAGGATATCCGCGACAGGTTAAACCAGTTTTTATATGACCAGACAAAACGGAGACCGATGATTTTACCGATAATTATGGAAGTATAATAAGGAATTTGTAAGGCCGTCCAGGAAAATCAGTTAAAACTGATTTTCTGGACGGCTTTTTTTGAATATAAGAAGTCAAAGTTTAAACAAGAATTTGGAACAAAGCATGTCATTCTTTTTTCAAGAAGCCCAGTTTTCCTTTAGTAACAGGCTTTGGTCGGAGGCAGAAGTATGGTTACTTAGAGGTTTTCTAAGCGACCCGAGTGGCGGAAAAATTGCTAAGACTATTATTAAAGCTGATTCTAAGCGATCAAAACTGCGAAAAAAACGCTACTGTCATAAGAGAAGCCCAAAGGATGAACTTTTTTGTTAGGAACTGAAAATGGTGGTAACCAATCTACGGTGTTGTTTAAAGGGCCATCTTTTTGTATTAAGAAAAGCAAAAGTAGGATGCATTCCATGGTGCAGGTGTAGCGCAATTAGTTTTTGAATGAAATCGTTCAAGAGGATGAATACTAATCCCAATTACCTTTTGATTTGGGAGGATTTCATGCAGAACGATCATTCATCCAATTATAGGCTTGAAGAAACAAGTGATCCGAATCAAACACCGGAAACGAAACCATCCGGAATTGTGGAAAAGATCCAGCAGCTAGGACAAACGAATGTACCTGATCTTGGGCAGGATGCAAATATTCATTGTTTAACAATTATCGGCCAGATTGAGGGGCACATGCAACTGCCTCCTCAGAATAAGACAACAAAATATGAGCATATTATTCCGCAGCTCGTAGCAATAGAACAAAATCCAAAAATTGAAGGGCTGCTTGTTATTTTGAACACTGTCGGCGGAGATGTGGAGGCGGGGCTTGCCATATCGGAAATGATATCGACCTTATCAAAACCGTCTGTATCTATTGTATTAGGGGGCGGCCATTCCATCGGTGTTCCGATAGCTGTTTCCTGCTCCTACTCATTCATTGCTGAGACGGCTACAATGACTATACATCCAATCCGTCTTACAGGCTTGGTTATCGGCGTACCGCAATCATTTGAATATATGGATAAAATGCAGGAACGGGTAGTCAGGTTTGTAACAAAGCATTCAGATATCTCCGAGGAAACATTTAAAGATCTCATGTTTGCCAAAGGGAACCTGACGCGTGATATCGGTACAAATGTCATTGGTGCTGATGCAGTGGAATATGGGCTGATTGACGAGGTTGGCGGTGTTGGTGCAGCTTTGGTAAAGCTGAATGAAATGATAGCTGCAAAAAAAGATAGTGAGGAAGAGGGGGGGATCCTGCAATGATAATTCATTCAATCGTGCCGCAGGAGCATATATTCCCTGCCAATCAAGAAGTTTTTTCAAACCAAACTGAGTGCACATGGAATAATGTTCCAATGCTGGTTGAGAAAGAGGGATCTAAATGCAGGGTCATCCGCATCATGAGCAGTAATCCGGCAGATTATTTAAATGGTAACATTCAGCCTGGTTCATACGTTAATATAAACGAAATCAATTTTTCTTGATCATCATTATCGGCTAATGAAAAATCATTAAAACAGCAGATGGAAGCGTCTTTCCATCTGCTATTGATTTAGCGGCTGATATCATGTAATCATCCCAGTAAAGGTGACCACATCCAAGTTATTCATCCACAATCAGTCGTAAAAAAACTATGAAGTAGCAAGCCACTCTGGATATGGAATGATCATCACTTACGCAATGTTTATTATTAGTTGTTTGTCGCAGAGAGCGCATTTCCTATTCAATCCACTTCTTCTTAAGCTTAATAAACTCTCCATTCAGATTCATTTCATCAATCCACAAATTTACCCAGTTATGAAAGCTTTCTTCATCTTGGTTCATCAAATATCCCATTTGACTGTGGGTCAATGTCTCTTTTTCAAATGCGGAAAACAGCCGCTCGTCTTCTTTGGCATAAATAATAGCCTCAATATTATCGGTGATCATTACATCAAATTCTCCGTCCGCGACCTTGGGAGGAATGTCAAGATTCTTCTCAACTACAGTTATGTCAGCATTTTTTAAATGCTCCTTAACAAACTTTTCGTTAGTTCCACCCGGATTTACCCCTACCCTGACCTCCGGCTGATTCATATCCTCAAGGCTTTTGAATTTATCTTTATCTCCCACTCTGACAAGCGCTCCTTTTCCGAAATCCAGATATGGATATGATACATGCGCTGTCTTTTGCCGTTCAAGAGTCCTAGTGATTCCCCCCATGCCGATATCGAATTTGTCCGCAAGAAGGTCATCCATTAAGTCCGGCCAGCTTGTTTCAACAAATTCCACTTCCACTCCCAAATCTTTAGCCATCATCTTTGCAGCGTCTATATCATAGCCTTCATACTCGTCTGTATCTGGATTTAAATATGTAAAAGGCTTGTAATCACCCGTTGTTCCTATCCGGATGACACCGTCTCTCAATATTCGATCCAGCTGGACTGTTTGTTCCGGTTCATGTTCAAGCTCACTGGAACTATTTTCATTTGAAACCTCAGTAGTTTGATTACATCCTGCGAACATAAAACAAATGAAAAGAATAATGAAAAATTTATATTTGTGGAACATCTTCATACCTCCATTTTTGTAGTTAAAAACAATCATTCTCCAGAATGGTAAACGAATCCTCTAATAAGAGGCTATATTAAGAAAAACAGGAAAAACTTCCTAAAGCGTCCAAATGAAATGTGCTATAATGGAAGGATCATACAGCTCATATGTTCTAGTTGCGGCAGACCTTAAAAGGCGCACATCAAGCTCAAAATGATCTAGTAGGCAAGGTGATTTAAATGGCGAAAAAGAAACGAAGAAGTCGCAAGCAAAATAAACTTAAAAAAATATTGCAATTTGAATTGGCAGGTATTGCCCTAATTGCATTAACGATAATATCCATTATTAAACTCGGGGCGGTTGGCCGGGGGATTTCGCATTTTTTCTATTTTCTCCTTGGGGAATGGTACATGGTTGGATTGCTGGCGACATTATGTCTAGCCGGTTTTTTCATTATAAAAAGGGAGTGGCCGGTTTTATTTAAAGGAAGATTAATAGGCCTTTATTTAATCTTGGCCAGTACACTGGTACTCTCTCATGTGAAGCTTTTCGGTCTGATGAATAATTCAGGGTTGCTTACGAATAAAAGTGTGATAAAAAGTACTTATTCCCTGTTTTTGCAAATTATCCACGGTGAAGCATCTACGAACGATTTGGGCGGAGGAATGATAGGGGCAGTATTATTTTCAGGCTTTTATCTTCTTTTTGATGCAACGGGCACAAAGATTATCAGCTTTTTTCTCATATTAGTAGGGATTATTTTAATATCCGGTAAATCAATCGGTGAGTATGTTGGAAAAGCGGGGAAAAAATCAGGGCTATTTATAAAAGGTCAATGGGCAGCTTTTTTAAACGATCTTAAAGAAATGAAAGAAGAAAGAAAGGCAAAGAAAGAGGCTAAAAAACAGGAAGAGGAGAAGAGTGCCAGCAGCGCCCAGTCACCTCTGATTGTTGAACACCAGAATCAAGATATGCAAACAGATGAACCGCTTGAACCGATCATTTCGAGTTTTTCCGAGCGAATTAATCCGCCTGCGGACGAAAGGGAAAAAGAATTAGATAAACCGGAGAAAGTCCAAGAGGAAATTGATCTTGCACCTAACTTAACTTTCGTAGAAGTGGAGAATGAAGATTATGAACTGCCGCCTTCGACACTTCTGTCAAGACCGAAAGCCGCAGATCAAAGCAGTGAATATAAATTGATCCATGCGAACGCCGCAAAATTGGAGAAAACTTTCCAAAGCTTCGGAGTAAAGGCCCGTGTAACTCAAGTACACTTAGGGCCTGCAGTTACAAAATACGAAGTTCACCCGGATGCGGGAGTTAAAGTCAGCCGAATTGTCAGTCTGAGTGACGATCTGGCGCTGGCATTGGCTGCGAAAGATATTCGGATTGAAGCGCCGATTCCAGGAAAATCGGCTATCGGCATTGAGGTGCCCAACTCCGAAATCGCGGTGGTTTCAATACGGGAAGTACTTGAAGCAAAAGAGCACCAAAAGCCGGAAGCAAAATTGCAGATCGGGCTTGGAAGAGACATCACTGGCGGAGCTGTCGTTGCTGAATTGAACAAAATGCCGCACCTTCTCGTTGCGGGAGCTACCGGGAGTGGAAAGAGTGTTTGTATCAACGGAATCATTATAAGTATTCTAATGAGGGCCAAGCCCCATGAAGTAAAAATGATGATGATTGACCCGAAAATGGTTGAGTTAAACGTCTATAACGGTATTCCACATCTGCTCGCTCCTGTTGTAACAGATGCAAAAAAAGCATCACAGGCACTTAAGAAAGTGGTAAGCGAGATGGAAAGGCGCTACGAATTATTTTCACATACCGGCACAAGGAATATAGAAGGGTATAATGATTTTATCCAACGGGTAAATGCGGAAGGTGATGCCAGCCAGCCGCTTTTACCATATATCGTTGTCATTGTGGATGAATTGGCTGATCTGATGATGGTGGCTTCTAATGATGTGGAGGATTCGATTACACGTCTTGCGCAAATGGCTCGTGCTGCGGGGATTCATTTGATTATAGCAACACAGCGTCCTTCAGTTGATGTCATCACCGGTGTCATCAAGGCAAACATCCCTTCTCGAATCGCATTCGCAGTTTCATCCCAAACAGACTCAAGAACCATTCTTGACAGTGGTGGTGCTGAGAAATTGCTGGGCAGGGGTGATATGCTGTTTCTTCCTGTAGGAGCATCAAAGCCCGTCCGGGTCCAAGGGGCATTCCTTTCGGATCAAGAAGTCGAGGACGTTGTTAATTTTGTTATTTCGCAGCAGAAAGCCCAATATCAGGAAGACATGATTCCTGAAGACATTCCCGAAACTTCAACAGAGGTGGATGACGAACTTTATGACGAGGCAGTTCAATTGATTGTTGAAATGCAGACCGCCTCCGTTTCAATGCTGCAACGCCGTTTCAGGATAGGCTATACTCGTGCCGCAAGGCTCATCGACGAAATGGAGGCCAGAGGAGTTGTCGGACCATACGAAGGCAGTAAGCCAAGAACCGTACTAATTTCCCAAACCGAGGAACAAACTTCCTAATACCGGGAATGGATGTCATCAGCCCTGTATATAATGATAAGATTGGACATACGATAATCATAGCCTGTAAACTATGATTTAATAAGAAAAGCGGAAGCGCCTGTTCATCGACGTACAGGCTGGAGAGCTTCTGACGAGATAAAGGAAACACGGCGACGAAGGAGCCGATGTTGACTTATCGTAGGAGGAAGCGCGAAGTCTGCTAGTCGATAGGCGGTGGAGCTAGACAATAAGAAAAGCGGAAGCGCCTGTTCATCGACGTATGCCAGTCGATAGGCGCCGAAACTGAACATTCATCCAGCAATTCCTAGATAATACATTATCTTTCCCTTATAAAAAAGGAGGCGTGGCTGATGTCGTTGCTGCGGGAAGAAACAGTAAAAAAGCAAGGGTATAATCTACATCTGATCCAAACTGGTAAATTCAAAACAAATACTTTTATCTGGAAAATGAAAGCGCCCCTCGATGAAAAAACTGTTACTTATCGTGCGCTTTTACCGCATGTTTTGCAAAGCAGTACGAAGAAACATTCTTCAACAGCTCAACTTCGTTCTTATCTTGATAATTTGTATGGTGCGAGCCTGCATGTTGATCTCGGAAAAAAAGGGGACTACCATATCATCACTTTGACCATTGAAGTTGCAAACGAAGCATTTCTGAAGGATTCAACACCATTGCTGCAAAAGGCTGTCCAGCTTTTAAAGGAGATTCTGCTTGAGCCAAATGCCAATAACGGTGCATTTGATTCCGAGACAGTCGAAAAGGAGAAGCGGACATTAAAGCAGCGGATCAAATCTGTCTATGACGATAAAATGCGGTATGCAACGTATCGGGTTACTGAAGAGATGTGTAAGGAGGAACCGTATTCCCTATATGTTCATGGACAACTTGATCAAGTTGATGATATTACGGAAACTTCCCTTTACAAATACTATGAGCAGGCACTAAATGAAGATGAACTAGATCTATACATTGTCGGTGATATTGATAAGGGTGAAGTAGAGCAGTATTGTGATGAACTTCAATTTGCGGACCGTGAGCCGAAAAGAACGGCGGAGCCTGCCGTCAAAGAAAACATCGAAGTAAAAGAAATCATCGAGAGACAGGATTTAAAGCAGGGAAAATTGAATATTGGTTACCGCACGAATATATTATACGGCGAAAAAGACTATTTTCCTCTCCAATTGGTAAACGGGATATTTGGCGGATTTCCACATTCAAAGCTTTTTATCAATGTGCGGGAAAAAGAGAATCTGGCCTATTATGCTGCCAGCCGAATAGAAAGTCATAAAGGTCTGTTGATGGTCATGTCCGGTATTGATGACCAAAACTATGTAAAAGCGGTCAACATTATAAAAGAACAAATGGAATTAATGAAAAACGGTGATTTTACCGATGAAGAAATAAAGCAGACGAAAGCAGTTATCCAAAATCAGTTTCTTGAAACAATAGATACGGCACGCGGGCTGATCGAAGTGCTCTACCATAATGTAGTTGCGCATACGAGCATCAATCTAGACGAGTGGCAGGATCACATCGCCAATACCACGAAAGAGGATATAGTGAACGCAGCTAGAAAAATTGAAATGGACACTATTTACTTTTTGACCGGAATGAAGGAGGGGGACAATAGGTGAAAAGCATTTTCTTTGATCAGTTAAAAGAAACTGTTTACCATGAAACGCTTGATAATGGACTACAAGTGTATGTGCTTCCGAAACAAGGCTTTAATAAGACTTATGCCACATTCACAACTAAGTACGGCTCAGTCGACAACACTTTTGTCCCTTTGGATGGTTCTGAAAAGCAAACAGTTCCAGATGGCATAGCGCATTTTCTCGAGCATAAAATGTTTGAAAAGAAAGATGGCGATGTGTTTCAACTGTTCAGTAAACAGGGAGCTTCTGCCAATGCATTTACATCATTTACCCGGACAGCATATTTGTTTTCCAGTACATCAAATGTCGAGAAAAATTTAAATACACTGATCCAAATGGTCCAAGAGCCTTATTTTACTGAGCAGACTGTTGAAAAGGAAAAAGGCATAATCGGACAGGAAATCACAATGTACGATGATAATCCGGACTGGCGGGTTTATTTCGGATTAATCGAAAATCTGTTTCACCATCATCCGGTCAAGATCGATATTGCAGGCACCATAGAGTCAATCTCACATATAACCGCAGAACTTCTCTACTTGTGCTACAACACATTTTATCATCCCAGCAATATGGTGTTCTTTGTTACGGGCCCGGTCGATCCAGAAGAAATTATCACTTTCGTACGAGAAGACCAAAAGAATAAACAGTTTGAAGCTGCGCCGAAAATTGTCAGGCATTTCGAAGACGAGCCAGATACCGCTGCAAAGAAAAAACAGGTGCTTAAAATGGATGTTCAAACGCCTAAGTGTATGGTCGGCGTCAAAGCGGCACATTTTAACGGCAATGGTGAAGACTTGTTAAAAAAAGAACTGACTATCAATGTTCTGCTTGATATCATATTTGGAAAAAGCTCCCCGAACTATGAAGAATTGTACAGTAAAGGATTAATTGATGAAACATTCCAATTCGATTACACACAGGAAGAAGGTTTTGGGTTTGCGATTGCTGGAAGTGATACCCGGGATCCAGACCTTCTGGCGGAGCGCCTGCAGAGCATGATGATGGAAGCCGGAAAGCTATTGAATGAAGGGGAATTGGAAAGAGCCAAGAAAAAGCGGATCGGAGGCTTTTTAAGGGCTTTCAACTCGCCTGAATACATCGCTAACCAGTTTACTCGATATAATTTTAATGGAGTGAGCCTTTTTGAAGTCGTGCCAATTCTTGAGAGTATATCTTTCAAGGACTTAACAAATGCGGCAAATGAGTTTTTTTCTGAAGACCGGATGTCGGTCTGTCAGGTAGTACCTAAATAAATATGAAAACCCGGCCCTTGTCCGGGTTTTTTCTATGGCAGGAAGTGTAAAAATGAAAAAATTTGCATTGATAACGGGAGCAAGCGGAGGAATCGGAGCAGCCACTGCAAAAACACTTGCAAAAGAAGGATGGAATTTGTATTTGCACTATCACAGCAACGAGCAAAGAATTGTTGAACTTTTGACTGAATTAGAAAATTACCCGATTGAAATCATACCGATTAAGGCAGACTTATCTGTCGATAACGGATGTAAACAGATTGTAGAAAACATATTTCAGCTGGATGCGATTGTTTATTCAAGCGGGAACGCCCCCTTTGGGCTTTTTTGCGATTTAGATGATGACACAACAGAAAGTGCTATACAGTTACATGTAAAAAGCCCGATTAAGTTGATAAGAAATCTGCTACCAAAACTGATGAGAAATTCCGTTTCTCAAATTGTTATCATCAGTTCGATGTGGGGCCAAACAGGGGCTGCTTGTGAAGTGATTTATTCAACAGTAAAGGGAGCGCAAATCTCATTTGCAAAAGCTTTAAGCAAAGAAATTGCCAGTTCGGGTGTAAGGGTGAATTGTGTGGCCCCTGGAGCTGTAAATACCGGGATGCTACATCGCTTTTCGAGAGAGGAACTTGAAAACCTCGAAGAGGATATACCGCTTCGCCGGCTTGCGGAGCCTGGAGAAATTGCAGATACAGTTTCCTTTTTAATATCTGAAAAAGCCTCTTATATTACCGGCCAGGTGTTAGCTGTAAACGGCGGATGGTATACATAATAAATGAATTGTAAACTAAACTTCAATGTATAAATCCTTCACTTGCGCAAATAATAAAATCGTACGAAAATGTGAAGGAGGCGCTGAAGTATGTCAGTACTTGAAAACTGGGAGCAATGGAAGAACTTCCTTGGTGATCGTTTGGATCAGGCTCAACAGCAGGGTATGTCGCAAGACATTATCGACCAAATGGCCCATCAAGTCGGAGACTACTTGGCAAAGCAGGTTGATCCGAAAAATGAGCAAGAGCGAGTGCTTTCTGATTTATGGTCAGTTGCATCTGATGAAGAACAACAAGCGATTGCCCGCGTGATGGTTAAACTGGTTGAAAACAACGGCACTCACTAAATTGAAAGATAGTTTTTTAAAGAGAGGATTTTTCCTCTCTTTTTACTTTGAATAAGTTTTTCCTTTTTTCTTTGACTAAAATCAGATATGATATAAGCTAGAAATGATATGAGACGATAAATTTGGACCGATTTCCATTTTTCAAGGAGCTGTTTCTAATGGAAAGTAAAGAGTGGTATTTAGAATATGAGATAACAATTGACAGGCCTGGTTTATTGGGCGATATTTCATCATTATTGGGCATGCTTTCAATCAATATTGTCAGTATCAACGGTGTTGATGCCGGCCGGCGAGGTTTATTGATTCGTGCACAGAGTGAGGATCAAATCAAGCGGCTTGAATCCATTTTGGAAACAGTGGAAACAATCAAAGTTAGAAAAATCAGGGAGCCGAAATTACGTGATAAACTGGCTGTAAGACATGGCCGTTATATCCAAAGGGATCATGATGATAAGAAAACATTTCGGTTTGTCAGGGACGAATTGGGTATTCTCGTCGATTTCATGGCAGAATTATTTAAGCAAAAGGGACATAAATTGATTGGTATCAGAGGAATGCCCAGAGTAGGCAAGACGGAGTCTGTAGTAGCGGCCAGTGTTTGTGCCAATAAAAAATGGCTCTTTGTTTCGTCCACTTTATTGAAACAGACGATTCGAAAAGAATTAATCAAAGATGAGTATAATGAAAATAATATCTTTATTATGGACGGAATTGTGTCAAGAAGAAGAGCCGATGAAAGGCACCTGCAGCTTGTCAGGGAAATCATGCGCATGCCCGCAGTAAAAGTGATCGAACATCCGGATATCTTTGTTGAGCATTCGGAGTATTCAATTGAGGACTTTGATTACATTATCGAACTGAGAAATAGTCCTGAGGAAGAAATTACATACGATGTGGTTGAAAAGCAGAAATTATTTGATGAGCCAGGCATCGGAGGATTCGGAAACTTTGATTTTTAGGATTGGTAGGTGTTTGTTTTGAGTGAATTGGGGAGCCGTCTGAGACTGGCTCGTGAGGAAAAAGGAATAAGTCTGGATCAGCTACAGTCCATGACGAAAATTCAGAAAAAGTACCTCGCTGGTATAGAGGAAGGGAACTATAGCCAGATTCCAGGGAAGTTTTATGTGAGAGCTTTTATAAAACAATATGCCGAAGCGGTAGGGCTTTCGCCCGATGAGCTGTTTGAAGAATACAAAAGTGAAATTCCTGCTGCTTATGAGGATGATATTTCAGAGCAGTTGTCCCGAGTACAGACGAGGCGGACAGTCTCCGCAAGCAGTTCGAAAATTGTCGAATTGCTGCCCAAAATTTTGGTTGGTGTTGCAATTGTAGCGGTACTCTTTTTTATTTGGTATCTTTTTTCCAAAAATGTAGATACGGGGAATCAACCTGCAGAGGATAAAAATCCGACCGTTGATATTGAAGAATCAGATGAAATTAAAACCCCAGAGCCGTCTTCGGATAATACGGAAAGAGCTGAGGATGAAAATAAGGCAGATCCACAAGAACAGGACAAAGATGCCGATAATAATACCGATCAAGAACTGACAATGGATAATGTGTCTGGCAATGTAACGACATATAAGCTGTCAGGTGCCGACAAATTCGATTTGAAGGTGAGTGCCGCCGCTTCTGGTGAAACATGGGTAAAAATCTTGGGCGGTGACAATCAGGTCCTTTTTCAAGGGATGCTTCAGGACGGGGCGAGCCAAAGCTTTGATGTATCTGATAAAAACGGCGCACACATCATTATTGGCCGGGCATTCGAGACCGACATTTTTATCAACGATCAGAAGCTGGAATATGAATTAGATCCTGCGCAAAACGTCACACAGGAAATCAGAATCCAGTATGAATAGAAAATATTAGTGTCCGATAGGCCGCCGTATTTTGGCGGCCATTTTCAAGAAAAAATTACATAAAATAGGGATGGAGCTGACATAGCTCCGGGCGCTTTTGCTTGATCTGCCGAGTGAAGTTTGAGCTTTTGATAAGCGCTTAATGGTTGTCGCCCATATTCGGTGCGTTCGTTATCCTTAGGAGGAAGGCAACAAATGAATTTACCTAATAAAATTACCATATCAAGAATCTTACTAATACCCGTATTTCTAATATTGATGCTGGCTCCACTTGACTGGGGAACCATTCATTATTTTAATGCGGATATAGAAGTTGCACATTTTGCGGGCGCCATATTATTTATCATCGCTTCGGTCACCGACTGGATCGATGGCCACTTGGCCCGTAAATATAACCTTGTGACAAACCTGGGGAAATTTCTCGACCCACTAGCAGATAAACTCCTTGTTTCTGCTGCACTCATCGTGCTTGTGGAAATGCATCTTGCTCCATCGTGGATAGTCATCGTTATCATAAGCCGGGAATTTGCTGTCACAGGTTTGCGCCTCATTTTGGCCGGAACAGGTGAAGTAGTTGCTGCCAACATGCTCGGGAAAATCAAGACATGGGCACAAATCATTGCAATCAGTGCCTTGCTTCTTCACAATATGCCGTTCTCTGCTATTAACTTCCCATTTGCCGATATTATGCTATGGGTAGCTTTAATATTTACTGTTTGGTCTGGATGGGACTATTTTTATATCAATCGTGGGATCTTTAAGCACTCAAAGTAAAGGGAGTGATGCATGACATGAAAGCTGAAATCATTGGAGTTGGAACGGAACTGCTGCTTGGACAAATTGCAAATACAAATGCGCAATATTTATCTGAACAATTGGCAGAAATAGGGGTCAACGTCTATTATCATACAGTAGTCGGTGATAATCCGGAGCGGCTGGCAAGTGCCATAAAGCTGGCTGAAACGAGAGCGGATCTTCTTATTTTTACGGGAGGATTGGGACCCACAAAGGATGATCTTACAAAAGAAATCATTGCCGAACGTTTGCAGCGTGAAATGGTGACAGACGAAGATTCGTGGAAAAAAATCCAGGAATACTTCAAGAAGACCGGGCGTTATATGACAGCGAACAATGAAAAACAGGCTTACGTCATCAAAGGAGCAACTGTGCTCCCGAACGATCACGGGATGGCACCCGGCATGTTTGCGAAAGAAGGAGATCATTATTACATGCTGCTTCCTGGGCCTCCGCATGAAATGAAGCCGATGTATAGAAATTATGGCCGGCAGGAAATCATTAAGCAACTGGAAAAAGTTGAGTGCATTGAATCAAGAGTACTTCGTTTTTTCAATATCGGTGAAGCGGAGATCGAAGATAGATTGTCTGACATCATCGATGCCCAAACGAATCCGACAGTAGCCCCATTGGCTGGAGACGGTGAAGTCACAGTCAGATTGACTGCAAGGAGCGATAACAAAGACAAGGCCGTGGTTATGCTCGATGACATAGAAAAGCAAGTGCAAGAAAAAGCTGGCGAATATCTTTACGGTTATGATGATACATCATTGATGGCCGAGCTTCTAAAGATTCTGGAAGATCGGGAAATGACCATTGCTGCCGCGGAAAGCTTGACCGGCGGTCTGTTCCAGTCGGAAATGACAGCCGTTGTCGGGGTGAGCACGATGCTGCTTGGCGGAATCGTCTGCTATTCGAATGATGCAAAGATCAAGCTGTGCAATGTAAAACCTGAGACTTTGGAAAAACATGGCGCGGTCAGCGAGCAATGTGCGATAGAGCTGGCTGATAATGTAAGAAAATCGTTGAATGCCGATATTGGCATCAGCTTTACGGGAGCGGCCGGACCAGATTCGCTTGAGGGCCATCCAGCGGGTACCGTGTGGATCGGCATGTCGTTCAAGGAAGGGCAATCCAAGGCAGTGCTGGTGAAATTAGCGGGTACACGTAACGGAAATAGAAGACGGTCTGTTAAAATGGGATGCTATTATTTATTAAAAGAGTTAAAAAAATAGAGCTTAACGGCTCTATTTTTTTATCCGTTCATAGTGACAGAAGCAACGGGAAAGTTGATAGAAGGGTCACCATAAGGGTTTCATAGTGACAAGAAATATTGAAAGGATTTCCTGTGAAATTTAATTATTAACAGAAATTAGGTCCCGAAATACAACAGTCAGCTAGTGGAAATTAAATTTTCTTATCATTCCTACTGATGAAAATACAGAATAAATGTTCGCTTTTTGCTTGGCAATGATATGAAAAGCAGGTATAATATAAATAGATTTTGTAATGGAAATTCCATGGTTTGAAACTATGAATGAATATATTTTTTGAGGAGGAAAATGTGTGAGTGATCGTCAAGCGGCTTTAGATATGGCTTTGAAACAGATAGAAAAACAATTTGGAAAAGGGTCCATCATGAAATTAGGTGAACAGACGGACAGTAAGGTTTCAACCATCCCGAGCGGATCGCTGGCGCTTGATATCGCGCTTGGCGTGGGCGGCTATCCAAGGGGACGGGTCATCGAAATATATGGCCCTGAAAGCTCCGGTAAAACAACTGTTGCTTTGCATGCGATTGCGGAAGCTCAATCGCGTGGGGGAACAGCGGCATTCATCGATGCGGAGCATGCACTCGACCCGGTTTATGCACAAAAATTAGGCGTCAATATTGATGAACTTCTTCTCTCCCAGCCTGATACAGGGGAGCAAGCTTTGGAAATAGCGGAAGCCCTCGTCCGGAGTGGTGCCATAGAGATTCTTGTTATTGACTCTGTCGCTGCTCTAGTACCAAAAGCGGAAATTGAAGGGGAAATGGGAGACGCACACGTTGGTTTGCAGGCGCGACTTATGTCCCAGGCATTAAGAAAGCTTTCTGGAGCGATTAACAAATCAAAAACGATTGCTATCTTCATAAACCAAATCAGGGAGAAGGTAGGGGTCATGTTCGGAAACCCGGAAACCACACCGGGCGGTCGTGCTTTGAAATTCTATTCTTCAGTAAGGCTTGAAGTTCGCCGTGCAGAACAATTGAAGCAAGGGCAGGATATCGTAGGAAACAAGACAAGAATCAAGATTGTCAAAAATAAAGTAGCTCCTCCTTTCAGAGTGGCCGAAGTGGATATCATGTATGGGGAAGGAATTTCACGTGAAGGTGAAATCATCGATATGGGCTCCGAGCTTGATATTGTCCAAAAAAGCGGCTCCTGGTACTCATATAATGATGAGCGTCTCGGACAGGGGCGCGAAAACGCAAAGCTCTTCTTGAAGGAAAATGAAGATCTTCGCAGCGAGATCATGTACAAGATACGTGACTATTATGGATTGGATGAGGAAAGGACAGCCTCGGATGAAGATCAGGAAGAGTTCAGCCTGTTGGATCAATAATATAGAAAAGCGGAGGCCGCCTGTTTATCGGCGACAAGCGCTGCAGCTGGACAATAAAGAAAAGCGCTGACCGCCTCAAAGGCACAATCTGTGGCTTCGGCAGGCTCCAAGCGCGACATCTTGTCGCTTCGCTTGCACTAGTAATGACTGTCCGTCGAAGCCGGATAGTCATTAGACTCTAAGTACCTTCTATACTTTTTTATCCCGATGAGAGGATTGAACAGCAAAACTTTTGTTTTGCTGTTTTCTTTTTAAGAATGCAAGGGTCGGTACTTGACAATAATTCGTCACACCTATAAAATTAAACTGTATATTTTACAATTTTTTCTCGTAAAATTAGAGCTTGGCTCTGGATATTGTAACATGTACCAACCGACAGTTAGAAAATGATACAAGTTTATAGCAAGAGGGGGTGAAAACATGGATCTAACCATACTCATCATCTCCATTTTGCTTGCCCTTATCGTCGGTGTAGTTGTTGCCTATTTCATCTTTAAATCAGTTGCTCAAGCAAAGATAACAGGTGCACATGGTTCCGCGGAACAAATTTTGGAAGAAGCCAAGAGAGAAGCGGAATCTCTGAAGAAAGAAGCCCTGTTGGAAGCGAAGGATGAAAACCACAAACTCCGTATTGAAACTGAACGTGAACTTCGTGAACGAAGAACTGAATTGCAAAGACAGGAAAATCGCTTATTGCAAAAGGAGGAGAACCTCGACAGAAAAGATGACACTCTGTCCAAGCGGGAAGAACAGCTTGAACGGAAAGAGGACTCTCTGAATGGAAGACAACAACATATTGAAGAGATGGAAAGCAAAGTGGATGAAATGATCCGCCAGCAAAAAGCAGAACTGGAACGCATCTCAGGGTTGACACGTGAGGAAGCCAAGACACTCCTTTTATCAAGTGTTGAGAAGGAATTGGCGCACGAAACTGCGCTGATGATTAAAGAGAGTGAAACACGCGCGAAGGAAGAGGCGGACAAGAAAGCGAAAAACATCCTTTCTCTCGCAATCCAGCGTTGTGCTGCCGAGCATGTGGCCGAAACGACAGTCTCAGTTGTCAACTTGCCTAACGATGAAATGAAAGGACGGATTATCGGCCGCGAAGGAAGAAACATCCGAACCCTCGAAACATTGACAGGTATTGACCTCATCATAGATGACACACCAGAAGCTGTAATTTTGTCAGGCTTTGATCCAATCAGACGGGAAACCGCTCGAATTGCACTGGAAAAGCTGGTACAAGACGGACGCATCCACCCAGCCAGAATTGAAGAAATGGTAGAGAAAGCAAGGCGTGAAGTCGATGAGCATATTCGTGAAGTTGGTGAACAGACAACATTTGAAGTTGGTGTTCACGGTCTCCACCCTGACTTGATAAAAATTCTTGGGCGATTGAAATACCGGACAAGCTATGGTCAGAATGTTCTTAAGCATTCAATGGAAGTGGCTCATTTATCCGGATTACTTGCAGCCGAACTCGGGGAAGATGAAGCCTTGGCACGCCGCGCAGGACTCCTTCATGATATTGGAAAGGCAATTGACCATGAAGTCGAAGGAAGCCATGTGGAAATCGGAATTGAACTGGCTACCAAATATAAGGAACATCCAGTTGTTATCAATAGTATTGCCTCTCACCATGGAGACACTGAGCCTACTTCAATCATTTCTGTTCTTGTCGCAGCAGCAGATGCATTATCTGCAGCAAGACCAGGAGCACGGAGTGAAACGCTCGAAAGCTATATTAAACGACTGGAGAAGCTGGAAGAGATTTCGGAGTCATATGACGGAGTCGAAAAATCATTTGCCATTCAGGCGGGTAGAGAAGTCCGAATCATTGTCAAGCCCGAACAGATCAATGACTTGGAAGCACATCGGTTAGCCCGTGATATTCGTAAAAGAATTGAAGATGATCTTGATTACCCTGGACATATCAAAGTTACTGTCATCAGGGAAACAAGAGCAGTTGAATACGCTAAATAAAGCGGTGTGAATGATTCACACCGCTTTTCCTGTGCAAAAAACTACCAGGTTATATAAAATGGTACAATGAATATGATACAATCAGGGAAAATTAGTTTTTAGAAAAGAAGGGGCATGAATGAATATATTATTTGTCGGTGATATTGTCGGTTCTATGGGAAGGGATATGGTCAAAGAATATTTGCCGAAATTAAAATCCCATTATAGACCACAAGTAACCATTGTAAATGGTGAGAACAGCGCCGCAGGAAGAGGAATCACCGAATCAATTTATAAACAATTGCTTGAAACAGGCGCCAATGCAGTTACGCTTGGAAACCATGCGTGGGATAATAAAGGAATCTTTGACTTTATTGATACTGCCAAATATTTGACAAGACCGGCAAATTTTCCGGATGCTCCTGGGACCGGATTGGTCTTTTTAAGAATCAATGATATAGAGGCAGCAGTCATCAATCTTCAGGGCCGGACCTTTATGCCGCCCCTTGACTGTCCGTTCAAAAAAGCGGAAGAGTTGGTAGAGGCCGCCAAGGCCCGCACGAATATCATTTTTGTGGATTTCCATGCAGAAGCCACCAGCGAAAAACAGGCGATGGGATGGTTCCTTGACGGGAAAGTGTCTGCTGTAATTGGCACTCATACTCATGTTCAAACTGCGGATGAAAGAGTATTGCCTGAAGGCACTGCCTATTTGACAGATGTAGGCATGACTGGACCGTATGATGAAATTCTCGGCATGGATAAGAACCCTGTCTTACATCGGTTCCTGACTTCGTTACCTGCTCGTTTTGAGGTTCCGAAATCCGGACGAACGCAACTATCCGCCTGTCTCATTCAAGTGGATAAAGAAACGGGAAGAGCAAAGTCAATTGAACGGATTATGATCAATGACGACAGGCCTTTTTTCAAGGATTAACTCTTCTCAATAAAAATTTCAGTTTGGGACAAACCGGAATAGTTCCTCCAATCCCCGAATATAGTATCAGTGGAAAGGTCTACCGCGGTTGCTTAAATATGCAATCGATATGGGGAAATGACAAGGAGGAACAGGAAATGGAGATATTAAAAGTTTCAGCAAAATCCAATCCAAATTCTGTAGCGGGCGCGTTGGCAGGGGTTCTCCGTGAAAGAGGCGGGGCGGAGATCCAAGCAATAGGAGCCGGGGCTTTGAATCAGGCAGTAAAGGCTGTTGCGATTGCAAGAGGATTTGTCGCCCCCGGCGGTGTAGATTTGATATGTATTCCCGCTTTCACGGACATTCTTATTGACGGAGAAGAACGAACAGCAATCAAGCTGATTGTGGAGCCAAGATAGCGTAAATATAAAAGACCTGTTTCATGAGTACGGGTTTAATATAAGTGGAACACAAACTATGAGTCGAATCCATATGGATTCGGCTTTTTTTTTATGGTTTAGCGTACTATAAAATTTTATGCATGTAGATAACTTGTTAATCGGTATATGCTTCGTCCAGCTCCAGCGCCTTTGTTCTGTAAAAATAATATTTTTGCTTAGTTCAAAAGTGTTTTTTCGTGCGTATAAATAAAGTACAAGTCTTTACTGAGAGTAAAAGGCGGAGGGGGGTGTGCATCTTTGTTTGAAATATATAATGTTGCCATTGTCCCTTTAATCATTGGAATCGTACAGCTTTTAAAAAGATACGGATTCCCGGCAAAATATTCTCCGTTGGCTGCAATTTTCATGGGACTTGCACTTGGAATTTTCTTCGTTACTCCCAATTTGAAGGAAGGTATAATCATCGGGTTGATGTTAGGTCTTTCCGCAAGCGGTCTGTATAGCGGCGGGAAAAATTTAATGGAAAATAATAATAAAAATAAAGATGTTAAGTAGAGCTGAAAAGCTCTATTTTTCAATATAGCTCCATTCAATGAAAAAAATAGATTTTTTCATCAAAGTGCAAATCGGCTAAAATTAATTACTAAAGTGTCTATTTTTTTATACGAATGATATTTTCGAATAATTATCTACAAAAGCAGTCCCCTGTTGTTTTCAAAAATAAAAGGGATTATACTAATAGAATGTATGGGAATAACCTGCATTGCGAATAAATCCATTTTGGCACTCAATAAGGCCAATTTTGTTTTTTAAATAGAAAGGGGATTTGTATGAACGAAAAGCAGCGTTTGGAAAGTAAGCAAGTACAGCAAAGTGCCTCCTCTGATAAGGAAGAGAAGGATTACAGCAAGTATTTCCAAACTGTCTATATGCCTCCTTCCTTGAAAGATGCGAGAAAAAGGGGACGCGAAGAGGTTGAATATCATAAAGACTTCGAGATTCCCGAGGAACTTCTAAGTATGGGAGATGGAAGAAAGTTTTATATCCGTACGTATGGCTGCCAAATGAATGAACATGACACGGAGGTCATGGCGGGTATCTTCATGGGGCTTGGTTATGAATATACGGAATCCGTTGATGATGCAGATGTTATTCTTTTAAACACATGTGCTATCCGTGAAAATGCTGAAAATAAAGTATTTGGCGAACTTGGGCATTTGAAGCCGCTAAAATTGGAAAAGCCCGATTTGTTAATTGGCGTGTGCGGTTGCATGTCTCAAGAGGAGTCTGTCGTCAACCGGATTTTGCAAAAACATCAGTTCGTCGACATGATCTTTGGTACGCATAATATCCACCGCCTGCCGCAAATTTTGAATGAGGCTTATATGTCCAAGGAAATGGTCATCGAGGTTTGGTCCAAAGAAGGGGACATCATCGAGAACCTTCCAAAGGTAAGAATGGGCAATATTAAAGCATGGGTCAACATCATGTATGGATGTGACAAGTTTTGCACGTATTGCATTGTTCCGTATACTCGCGGAAAGGAAAGAAGCCGTCGTCCCGAAGATATCATCCAGGAGGTCCGCCATCTGGCTGCACAGGGCTATAAAGAAATCACTCTTTTAGGCCAGAATGTCAACGCGTACGGAAAAGATCTTGATAATATCCAATATGGCCTTGGAGATTTAATGGATGAGCTCAGAAAGATCGATATTCCTCGGATCAGGTTTACAACAAGCCATCCGCGCGACTTTGACGATCGGCTTATCGAAGTCCTTGCCAAAAAAGGCAATATGGTGGAACATATTCACTTGCCTGTTCAATCGGGATCGAGTGAAATTTTAAAAATTATGGGCCGAGTTTATAATCGCGAACAATATCTGGAGCTAGTACGAAAAATCAAAGCTGCTATTCCTGATGTATCTTTGTCAACGGATATAATTGTCGGTTTCCCAAATGAGACGGATGAGCAATTTGAAGAGACAATGACACTATACGAGGAAGTGGGTTTTGAAATTGCATACACTTTCATCTACTCTCCTCGTGAAGGTACACCCGCAGCGAAAATGAAAGATAATGTATCCATGGAAGTGAAGAAAGAAAGATTGCAGCGACTGAATAAATTGGTGAATGAGCTGTCAGCAAAAGCAATGAAGAAATACGAAGGCCAAGTCGTTGAAGTACTGGTTGAAGGCGAAAGTAAAAATAACCCTGACGTTCTTGCAGGATATACCCGTAAAAACAAATTGGTGAACTTCAAAGGTCCAAAGTCTGCCATCGGTACATTGGTTAATGTGAAAA
Organism: Siminovitchia acidinfaciens; assembly: GCF_003605385.1. Taxonomy (GTDB): domain Bacteria; phylum Bacillota; class Bacilli; order Bacillales; family Bacillaceae_C; genus Siminovitchia; species Siminovitchia acidinfaciens. Next base: position 551,885 of record NZ_QYTV02000003.1, read on the forward strand.
TTGTCGAGGCTAAAACATGGACACTGGACGGGGTAATGGTGGAAGAACTAGAAGCGGCTGAGGTGAATTAAGATGGCAAAATATACAAAAGAAGATATTGTTGCTCGTGCACATGAATTGGCAAAAATGATTGCCAATACAGATGAAGTGGATTTCTTTAAACGTGCAGAGGCGCAAATTAACGAAAATCAAAAAGTCAGAGAAATGATTGCAAGTATCAAAAGCTTACAGAAACAAGCGGTCAATTTTCAGCATTACGAAAAAGACCGTGCGTTGAAGCTTGTTGAAGAGAAACTGGAAAATCTGGAGAAAGAACTAGATGAAATACCGATTGTCCAGGAGTTCAAACAATCACAAACGGATGTCAACGACTTGCTACAAATGGTAGCAAGCGCCATTTCCAATAAAGTCACAGATGAAATCCTTATTTCAACAGGAGGAGATCTCTTGTCAGGTGAGACTGGATCCAAGATTAAAAATAGCTCATCAAGCTGCTCCTGATTAATCTGTTTTATATTAAGGAGCATTCAGAGAAATCCGAGCCTTCGCCCATTTTGGGGTGAAGGTTTATTTTTTTCTTAAATTGCTCCGTGTACATTTTAAGAAGAGAAAGGTCTGGAAATATTGAATGCCAGGAAGGTAAACCCTCGAAAACCTCCTAGAAAAACGAAAGTTTCACTCAAGCATTAAGTTAATTGCACAACATTTTCCAAGTGTTTTTTGGAATACCTTCTATATATTCGAAACTTCCCTTCGTTTGCTGTTAAATCGCGAGAGCACTTAATCGTGAATATCGTTTGCTCTGTAGGTGAAGCGGTGGGATACCTGCCCGCACAGTAGATAAAGCTCCCTATTTCCTTTCACATGCCTATCATGTCTTTCTCTGCACGGACAAACACCCAATCATGACTAATACCATATTCTATTGTGAGCAGCCAGGCTTTCGATGTGTCTTTTTTATGTGGAAAAATTAAGAATGGACCGGCGGAAAGAATCTGAATTGCGACTCTGGATAACTGCCTAAATATAGGCGGTCAAGGGGATTCAAATTAAGCACAGGAGTCCAGACGAATGCATACGATGAAGTGAAAATGAATGAGGAGGTTACGCTCGAATGGCAGAATATAGAGAAATTATAACAAAAGCGGTCGTTGCGAAAGGGCGGAAATTTACACAGTCCAATCATACGATCAACCCGCCACAACATCCTTCGAGCATTCTGGGCTGTTGGATTATCAACCATAAATACGAAGCGCGGAAAGTAGGCAAGAATGTCGAAGTCTGCGGCTCTTTTGAGATTAATGTTTGGTATTCCCATCACGATAATACGAAGACATCCGTGGTGACCGAAAAAGTTGATTATAAAGATGTAATCAAACTTAAGTACCGTGACCCTGATTGTCTGGATGATAAGATTGTCTCTGCCAAAGTAATCCAGCAGCCAAATTGTGTCGAAGCTGTCATATCAAAGAAAGGCAACAGAATACTCGTCAATGTGGAAAGGGAATTCCTTGTAGAGGTCATTGGTGAAACAAAAGTTTGTGTCGCCATACATCATGGTAAATGCTCTTGCGATGACGATGATTGGGAAGATGAGTTGGATGATAAAGAATTCGAGGAAATTGATCCGGACTTTCTTGTGGCACACGAAGAGGAATAAACATGGCACCGGGAGCGCTCCCGGTTTTTTCTTTGGTAAAAGAGAGAATAAATCTGACTATATAAATTGAACTAAAGGTTGTGCATACTTAGAAGCCACCGTTTATTTCCGTTACAGGCGGACGCATTCCGCGGGCGGGGTTTGTCTAGCTGTAACGCCTAGCCCCTAGAGGTCACAAGCGATCGCTTTTGAAGGCACAGAACGCCTTCTTCAGCGCTCGTCTTGTGCTTGTCGGGGCCTGAGCAAGGCGTTTCCGCTTTTCCAAGAGCCTACTCGTCCGCTTGGCCTCCTGCGGGGTCTCAAGGCCCGCGCTCTCCCGCTGGAGTCGCCGCCTTCCACTGCAATCAACGAACCGTTTTTTCATCGTTGTCCATTACATAATGCACCAGGCCTATACTTGCTGAAAAAAATATTTCAACCCATAGGTAAACATTCAGAAAATATGTGTTATGTCTACTCCGACGGACAGGAAGTCCTAGTGCCTTCGATGGCGCAGGCCGTGGCGTTTTAATTCGGCTAGGCGCCATCGGCTCAAGGTCACAAGTCTCGCGGAAGTTTATTCGGGAAGAAAGTGCTCATGCGGCGTAGAATATTCGAAAGAGCTTTGGCTCATCATAGCAAATTTTCATGAGGCCTATTCTAATAAGCATCCCATGATGTAATCAAAGTCGGTTGCTTTATTATACTATGGTGGCTGAAAAAAACTCCCTTATTTTTAAAATGTACTTTTTGTTTCTCGCCTAAGGGTGCGCGGCTTGCGTTTTTCGTAATTGGTAACGCCTGATTTATCAATGATATGTTATAATCAGTCTTAGCGTAGGAATGGAAAGGAAACGGGTATAAATGGTTCAGCAGCATACACCAATGATACAACAATATTTAAAAATAAAGGCAGAGTACCAGGATGCCTTTTTATTTTTTCGCTTGGGAGACTTTTATGAGCTTTTCTTTGAAGATGCCGTAAAGGCTTCTCAGGAACTTGAAATCACATTGACAAGCAGAGACGGCGGAACGAGAGAGAGAATACCCATGTGCGGTGTTCCGCATCACTCCGCCTCTGGATATATTGAAAACCTGATACAAAAAGGCTATAAAGTGGCGATATGCGAACAGACTGAAGATCCTAAACATGCAAAGGGTGTAGTAAAACGCGAAGTCGTCCAGCTGATTACCCCCGGAACGGTAATGGACGGCAAAGGGATATCGGCGAAAGAAAATAATTATATTGCGGCAATAGCCAATTTCTCCGGACAAACGTTCGGTGTTGCTTATACGGACCTTTCAACAGGGGAGAACAGGGTGACAGTGCTTGATGGTTCAGAAGATCTATTATTGGATGAACTGGCAACAATAGGTGCAAAAGAAGTGGTGGCATGCCCCAATGAAGATGAAGACCTTCTAAGAAAAATCAAAGAGAGATGCCAAGCGGTCATATCATATGAAGAGAGCTCACACACTCAGGATGAATTTCAACCAATCCTGCAGAAGCTGAATACAGCGGAGCTGCAGGAATCTGCACAGCGGCTGCTGCACTACCTTAAAAAGACTCAAAAGCGAAGCCTTGATCATTTGCAGCCATTTGCAATCTATGAAAACAACCAGCATATGAAAATAGATTTTTATTCAAAAAGGAACTTGGAAATAACTGAGCCCATCCGAGGAAAAGACAAAAAAGGAACATTGCTCTGGCTATTGGATGAGACATCTACCGCCATGGGAGGTCGGCTGTTGAGACAATGGATCGACAGGCCGCTGATTAGTAAAAACATGATTGAAAAAAGACTATTGCTCGTAGAACTTTTTATAGAGCATTATTTTGAGAGGCTTGATCTTCAGGAGCTTTTAAAAAGTGTCTATGACCTGGAACGGCTGGCAGGAAGGGTTGCCTTCGGAAATGCAAATGCACGTGACTTCATCCAATTAAAAAAATCGCTCATGCAAATTCCGGCGATTCGCAGCTTGATAGAAGGAATGGAAAATGAAGAAACCGATAAACTTGCTCAAGCTCTTGATCCATGTGAGGAGCTGACAGATTTGCTGGAAAGGGCGGTGGCAGAAAATCCGCCAATATCCGTCAAAGAAGGCGGCATAATCAAAGACGATTACCACACGGAATTGGATCAATACCGCGATGCGAGCCGCAACGGAAAGAGCTGGATTGCAGCTCTGGAAAAGGAAGAGCGGGAAAAGACCGGAATCAGATCGCTTAAGGTAGGCTATAATCGTGTTTTCGGATATTACATAGAAGTGACGCGGGCAAATGTAAAGCTCCTTGAAGAAGGGCGATATGAAAGAAAACAGACATTAACGAATGCCGAGCGGTTCATCACTCCTGAGTTAAAGGAGAAAGAAGCGCTGATTTTGCAGGCAGACGAAAGGTCCATCGAACTTGAGTATGATTTATTTCTTGATTTGCGGAATCAAGTGAAGGAATTCATACCGAGACTCCAACAAACAGCAAAAATCATCAGCGAGATCGATATATACCAAAGCTTTGCAACCGTCAGTGAAACGCGCTACTACGTGAAGCCTGAACTCCATTTTAATCGAGAACTCACGCTTGAAAACGGACGGCATCCTGTCGTTGAAAAGGTGATGGGTTCGCAGGAATATGTTCCGAATGACTGCATGATGGATGAAGAAAAGGAAATGTTGCTCATTACGGGACCCAACATGTCCGGTAAAAGCACATATATGAGACAGATAGCCCTTACGGCGGTCATGGCGCAAATCGGGTGTTTTGTACCAGCATCAAAAGCAAAGCTGCCTATCTTTGATCAAATTTTTACAAGAATTGGTGCGGCAGACGACCTGATTTCGGGTCAGAGCACTTTCATGGTGGAAATGCTTGAGGCCAAAAATGCCATTACCCATGCCACCAAAAACAGTTTGATATTGTTCGATGAAATAGGCCGCGGAACATCCACATATGACGGCATGGCACTCGCACAGGCAATCATTGAACATATCCATGACCAAATCGGCGCCAAAACGTTGTTTTCAACACATTATCATGAATTGACAGAATTGGATAAGCAGCTTTTCCACTTGAATAATGTTCATGTCAGTGCAGTGGAGCAGCAAGGCAAACTTGTCTTTCTTCACAAAGTGAAGGATGGCCCGGCCGATAAGAGCTACGGAATCCATGTTGCTGAACTTGCTGACCTTCCGCAGTCCCTGATTCAACGAGCGGAAGAAATATTGGGAGAGCTGGAACAGGCCAATGGCAAGCAAAAGCCGTCAGTTTCGGTAAAAGCGGCCGCGAAGGAGTCTGCGGTAATAAGCAGGTCCAATGAGCAATTGGCGTTCTTCTCCGAACCGAAGGAATCAGCCGTTGATAAACATGAAAAGAAAGTATTAAAAGAAATAGAGGATTTAAACTTGCTTGAAATGAACCCTCTTCAAGCATTAAACGTACTGTTCTCATTGCAGAAAAAATTAAGGAATTAAATAGGACGGAGGAGGAGTAATTAATGCGTGAAATCATAGAGCTGGATGATATGCTGTCAAATAAAATAGCTGCAGGTGAAGTGGTCGAACGCCCTGCCTCCGTTGTAAAAGAGCTGGTGGAAAATGCTGTTGATGCAGGCAGTACAATTGTTGAAATTAATATCAAAGAAGCGGGGCTCGGTGAAATCCGCATTATCGACAATGGAAAAGGGATTGGCGAAGAGGACATCCTGTCTGCCTTTAAAAGGCATGCCACAAGTAAAATCAAAGATGAACATGATTTATTCAGAATCAGGACTCTGGGTTTTCGCGGCGAAGCCCTCCCGAGCATCGCTTCTGTCTCCCGCCTTACAATGGTCACAGCAAAGGAAGGGAAAGACGGAACAAAAGTCGTACTGGAAGGAGGAAAGATAGTTTCACACGAAAAAGCTCCGGCACGCAAAGGGACAGATATCACGGTGTCTGATCTATTCTTCAATACTCCCGCACGGCTAAAGTATGTAAAAACTCTTCATACAGAAATTGGTCATATTACAGATGTGGTCAACCGTTTGGCCCTGGCCCATCCAGATGTATCCATCCGCTTGAGCCATGACGGGCGTATTCTGCTTCATACGAATGGCAGTGGGGATATCCGGCAGGTCTTGGCAGCCATTTACGGAAAAAATGTGGCTAGAGACATGATTGAAATTAGCGGAAAATCGCTGGACTTCTCGGTTTCAGGCTTTATAGCGAGGCCAGAAGTTACACGGGCATCGCGGAGCTATCTATCTACCATGATCAACGGCCGCTTTATTAAAAACTACTCGCTGGTAAAAGCCGTGCTTGAGGGGTACCATACACTTCTCCCAATCGGCCGATTTCCAATCGCCCTTTTATCTGTGGATATGGATCCGATACTAGTAGACGTGAATGTCCATCCGGCAAAATTGGAAGTCAGGTTGAGCAAAGAGCAGGAGCTAAAGGAATTCATTACAGAAACCATTAAACAGGCGTTTAAAAAGGAGCAACTCATCCCTTCAGGCGTTATCCCTGCACCGAAAAAAAAGAATGTGAGTTTCCAGCCTGAATTCAGACTGGAACCGGCCGAAGAAAAAATGCACCCGAAAACCGAATGGAGGAGGCAGCCTGCCGCTCCCTTTAATAAGAAAGAAAAGTTGCTGCCAGCCAAAGAAATGAAAAGACTGTATGATCCTGTAGAGTATGAACCGTCAGCTCCCCATGTCTCAAAAACTAATGAATTAAACGTTCAGTCATTTGACAGAGAGGAAGCAGTGCAAAACGTTCAAGTGGAGGTTCAACCGGAAGCAGGTCAGGAAACAGAACGTTTTCCGGCTCTCTATCCAATTGGGCAGATGCATGGTACTTATATTTTTGCACAGAATGAACTTGGCTTGTACATGATTGACCAGCATGCTGCCCAAGAACGGATCAAATATGAGTATTTCCGGGAAAAGGTCGGCAAAGTGGAAAATGATTTGCAACAGCTTCTTGTGCCGCTGACTTTGGAATTCTCAGTGGATGAATATGTAAAAATCAAAGAGCATACAAATGAACTGGAGGATGTCGGCATCTTTTTGGAAGAGTTTGGAATGAACAGCTTTATCGTCAGGTCACATCCAACGTGGTTCCCAAAAGGGCAGGAGCAAATGATCATCGAAGGGATGATCGAGCAACTGCTCTCCATGAATAAAATCGATATAAAAAAACTTCGTGAAGAAGCGGCAATCATGATGAGCTGCAAGGCTGCGATCAAGGCGAACCGTTATTTGCGTTCTGATGAAATCCAAGCTTTATTAGATGAATTGAGAAGGACTGAAGATCCATTTACTTGCCCGCACGGCAGGCCGATTATAGTTCACTTTTCAATAACGGATATGGAAAAAATGTTTAAGCGGATCATGTAAAAAGTTACGACGTATAAACCTTTATTTATAAGGGTTTTACGTCGTTTTTTTTAGTGAATGACCACATATTGACCACTTTCATTGCTTGGAGTGTGAATGGCTTAGCGCTTTTGTAAAATTTTCTGCTGAACTATCCTGTAAATTAGGGGTAACGTGACTATACTTATTTAAGGTAATGCTAACGTTTGAATGACCTAATCTCTCCGATACCACTTTTGGATTTTCTCCAATTTCTAACATGATTGTTGCATGGGTGTGTCTTAGATCATGAAAGCGAATCCTTTTAACTCCGGCAAGTTTCACATCATATAAAAATTGCTTGTGTATAGTATTAGGATTAAGCGGTTCTCCGCCGAACGAGGAAATAATAAAGTGTTCATCATTTAGCTTCATGCCTACTTTTAAAAGCTGCTCTTGCTTTTTTAGTTTGTATGACTGTAATTCATCAATAATCTCATCGGTGATAGATATATTCCTATTCCCACTACTCGTCTTAGGACTTTGTAAAACGAGCCCTTGACCAGAAACATAATAAAGTAAGTGTGTGACATATATTCTTTTTTTGTTAAAATCGATATTACTCCACTTTAACCCCAAAAGTTCTCCACGCCTCATTCCGGTATGATTAATAATGACTTTAGGATTTGATTGTGCCACAAAATTAACTGCTGCATCTGCCAAAAGGTTAAAGGACACTGGATTCAATTATGCGGCTCGTTATTTGGGGAATTCATGGAAAACCTTTAATACTGCTGAAGCAAAAGCTGTTCAAGGCGCCGGATTAAAATTAATCAGTATCTTTCAAAAGTCGGCCAACTATTCGGGGTATTTTACGGAATCTCAAGGCGTATCGGACGGAAAAGAAGCCGAAAGATACGCTAGAGCTGTAGGTCAGCCGGAAGGCTCTGCCATTTATTTTGCGGTGGACTTTGCTGCCCAACCTATCCATATGCGGGGTATCTTGAATTATATTACTGGGGTTAAAAAGACACTCAAAGGATATAAAGTAGGACTGTATGGATCATACGCTGTCATGCAAGCTGTTAAAGGCAGGTTGATTACTACTGGCAAACCTACGCATGGTCCGGCGGTAAAGTTGCAGACTTCATCCATATGCACCAGTTTCATAATGACATTGTTGTGGCCGGTGTGGCTATTGATCGTAATAGTATTAAAAAGAGCCCAGGGCATTGGGGTAGTGTACAAACTCAAATAAAGCCTGTTGTCAGACCAGTCGCAAACCCATCGCCTAAGCCAGCTGCTGGTACAGGTGGCATATATACTGTCAAAAAAGATGATGTCTTGAGCAAAATTGCAGCCAGATACAAAACAACTGTAGCCGAACTGGTCCGTATCAACGGGATTAAAAACCCCAATTTTATATATCCAGGGCAAAAAATCAAATTGTCAGGTTCATCAGCTCCCGCAAAATCACCTAATCAAAAACCTGTTTACCACACCGTCAACCGCGGTGACGTGGTAAGCAGGCTTGCTATTAAGTATGGCAGCACACAGGCACAGATTAAAGCCTGGAATAATCTCAAGGACATCAATAAAATTTATGTTGGCCAGAGGTTAAGGGTTAAATAAATACAAACATCATATAATATAATTACTCCATGTTTTTGCACCATGAAAAAGGCCCGGCGCGGACCGGGCTTAGTTTTTCTTGTATTAGCGAACTATGACTGCTTGGGAATCTTCTGTAAAAATATTCTCTCATAGATTTTGTAAAGGACAATAAAGTTATTAAAATCTCCGGGTTTCTCCACAATCGCGCCCATTTGTTTAATAAATCGAATCTTTATTAGTCCAAATATAATTAACAAATGTTAACTTCTGCCCATTCATTTCAAATACTTTATCACTGGTTTCTGCACGCTCAAATCCGTTTTTCTCTAAAACTTTTTGAGATGCTATATTATCGGTTGTTGTTTTGGCCTTAACTTGTTTTACATCTAGCTCTATTACAGTTTCTAATAATAATTTCAATGCTCTTGTAGCAACACCTTTTCCAGTATGTTGTTGTCCTACTCTATAGCCTAGATGACCGATTTTATGAGATTCATCAATATCAACTAAATTGATTCTTCCAAGAATAGAACCATTTTCATCTTTAATTAAATATAAATATGAAATCCCTTTAGCTTGTTCTCCGAGTAAGGTTTCATGCCTTACTTTAAAAAACTCTGGCTTATAATAGTCATCTCCCCGAGTAGGTACCATTTCCTCGAAAAAGGTTCTGTTTTCAAGTTCAAACTTATACAACTCTTTCGCATCTGTGCTATATAACTTCTCAATTAATATATCCATGTATAATATCCACCAATCAAGTTTTATGATTTATTAAAGCTCCTCTTCCATAGCTAACCTGCATCTTTAGTCGATAAGTTTACTTGTTAACCAACCTTACTGTTTTCTTTAAGATTGGATGCTGATCAAATCACAGAATCGCGCCCTTTGCAGAGTATGCTTTAACACTAAGATCATGACAAGCCGCGGCAAACGGAACATTTACGTTGGCCGGGAGACAGGTGCAGTGATAAAATAATTAATTAAAGGCCCGTGATTTAACGGGCTCTTTTCATATCTTGAATTCTAACCTTAACAAGATCATTGAATATAGCGGTGAAAGAAACTTCGTATGTAGGTCTGCCCCTTTCATTAATAATTAGCATAGCAGATGTTAATGTTTTAGAGGGATCACCTTTCCTTAATACTTTAACCCCATCTACTTTTTTAAAATGCCTCTTTAAAACATCCATTCCGGTATCAAAGTAATTCGATTTTATATCTGCTATATAATCAATTATACCCTCTGATACGTTTTCCTTTACTTTCTTAATCAAGATACTTCCCCTCCAATTTCACTGGATATTATCATTGAATAGATATTAGTGGTCCAAATATTTACAAAGCTACTTAAAAAGTTGAGGGGTTAATAAGAAACGTAGAAAAGTCCCTATGATAATAGTAGGGACTTTTCATATATCGAAAGGGGTTTTTTACAGGGCCATACATCATGACCTCAGCTTTATTTTATCCAATTTTTGTAAAATAAACAATGTGTCTAAGGACATAAAAAAATCCCCTTGGATTGATTGTTTAGGGACTAAATCCAAGGGTTTCACAATAGGTATACAATTATTCTGACATTAATATTATAACTCACATTATTCTAAAAACAAGCTGAGGGATTAAACAAAATAAATTGGACGATAATGAAAGTGTCCCCTCGTTGTTTAATATTTGCGCACACCAAAAAGCCCGGCGCTGACCGGGCTTATGGTTACTGGAAATACATTTTATCGGTGACTTTACTTTAATTCTGCGTACTAATCCACAATCGCGCCCGAATGTGGAAGTATCTTGTTTAAGATAAGCCATCATTATTAGTTATTAGTTTATACAAGGGGCTTTTTAATTCCCTGTATCACTAAATTGCTTAATCCGTTTACTAATTTCATCACGCACACGCTGAAATTCAGACCACTCTTTTCCGGCCGGATCATCAAATCCCCAGTGTTCACGTTTAACATTTGGTGGTGTGATGGGGCATTTATCAGCAGCATCTCCACATAATGTAACCACCAAATCTGCATTATTTAAAATTTCAGGATCAATAATATCTGATGTTTGACTCGAAATATCAACACCAGCTTCCCGCATTGCCTTTACAGCATTCGGGTTTAATCCATGTGCTTCTATCCCAGCACTATATACGTTCCACTCTTCACCTAAATATTTCTTTGCCCAACCCTCCGCCATTTGGCTTCTGCAAGAATTTCCGGTACATAAGAAGTAGATTGTTTTTTTAGACATGATGTAATTCTCCTTTTAGTAAAGTAATAAGGCTATATATAAACCCAGTAACGTGATACATAAAATGGGAACCGTCAATACAATCCCTGTTTTAAAATAGGTTCCCCATGAAATTTTAACTCCTTTTTGCGACAAAACATGGAGCCATACTAGGGTTGCTAATGATCCGATTGGGGTAATTTTCGGGCCTAAATCCGAACCTATGACATTGGCATAAATAAGAGCTTCCCGGGTTGTGCCGGAAGTGTGGGTTTCAGCAATTGCCAAGGCATCGACCATGACCGTGGGCATATTATTCATCAATGATGATAAGAAAGCCGCAATATATCCCATGCCAATCGTTGCCACAAATAAACCTTGTTCGGCGGTTGCCTGAATGAAGCGTGCTAACGAATGGGTTAGCCATGCATTTCCCAGGCCGTAGACCACTACATACATTCCAATCGAGAAAAACACGACATTCCATGGTGCTCCTTTTATAACGGATTTCGTATTTACCGCATGACTCTTTCTCGCCATGAATAAAAAGAAAATCGCTATTATTCCAGCAACAATCGAAACTGGAAGATGAATAAACTCACTAACAAAGTAACCAATCAAGAGTACCCCAAGAACATACCAGGAAAGATGAAACATTTTTGGATCCCTAATAGCCTCGACTGGCTTCTTTAATTTAGACAAATCGTATGTTTTCGGGATGCTTTTCCTAAAATAAATCAATAATACCGTGATAGTTGCAATCAATGAAAACAGATTGGGAATAATCATTCTTGAAGCATATTCCACGAAACCAATATCAAAGAAATCAGCAGACACAATGTTCACTAAGTTACTGACCACAAAAGGCAATGAAGTAGTATCTGCAATAAATCCACTCGCCATAATAAACGGGAATATCATGGCTTCTTTAAAATTTAAATTACGAACCATCGAAAGAACAATAGGTGTCAAAATAAGGGCAGCCCCGTCATTGGCAAATAACGCGGCCACAATGGCTCCCAAAATACTGACATAGACGAACATTTTGATTCCGTTTCCTTTAGCCGCCCTTGCCATATGTAAAGCAGCCCATTCAAATAATCCAATTTCATCTAATATTAAAGAGATAAGGATAATGGCTACAAAAGATAACGTCGCATTCCACGTAATGTCTATGACCTCTAAAACATCACTGAATCCGACGACGCCAACTAGAAGAGCAAAGAGTGCTCCACCACAGGCGGACCACCCGATGTTCAACCCCTTAGGCTGCCAAATAACTAAGATGAGTGTTGCCAAAAAAATTAATGATGCCAATATTGCTGTTGTCACTGTCTAACCTCCATTATTTTAAAAAAGAAAATCACCTCTTAGCAGCAAGCTGAAGCTTCAATTTTGTGGACCTCACTGTCTGTTTTTGTATAAAAGAATTCCCACTCATTTCCGTCTGGATCCGTTACCCAAAATTTATCTTGTACCGCATAGCAGCAGGTTGTATTCATTTCATCACGGGCAAAGAATCCTTCTTTTTCTAACCGTTCCTTATGAGCTGTAATTTCTTCTGCTGTTTCTACTTGGAATCCAAAATGATTTACCTGATTTCCACTCACTTCATTTCGTACATTGAGCGTGAAATTAAGTCCAGGGCTCTCCAATAAGAATTTCGCATAATCAGCTTTCACCTTCACAGGGGATACACCAAATACCTTTTGGTAAAACTCAATGGATTTCTCTAAATTTGTCACATTAATTCCCACGTGAACGAATTTCATTCTGATTCCTCCTTAATTTTCAATAAATCAAAAAAAGTTGATGTATGACACAAAAAAATTAGCAGCAGCTTCCTTTTCCTGTTTTTCTAAAAATACAGCACAATTCTTCTGATAATAATTTGTTTACTTCCGTATCGTTTAAATCGTAATAACTCCAAGTACCTTTTGTTTCTTTAACAACTAATCCTGCATCCAATAAAATCTTTAAGTGATAGGAAAGTTTCGATTGGGTCATTTCAAATACCTCTGTTAGATCACATACACATGTTTTTCCTCTTTGACAAAGCTCATACATGATTTCCAAACGCTTCTGATCAGCTAAAGCTTTAAACTTTTTTTCATATTCTTGAAACTGTCCTGTGATTACAGTCATTCTCATTTACCCCTTCATCAAATTTTTTTGATGTTTAAAGTATATACAAAATAATTATATATATGCAATAGGTAAATCAATTTTCTTTGATTTATAGTGGAACAAAGAATGCCAGGATCATTCAACATACTAATATTTATGATGAAATCCAAGTATATAAAGACGTTAAAAGGCGCAAAATGGCTTTTCCCGAGCCGCCAAGGTGGATAGGCAGCCATACAATGAGAAAAACATTCGGTTATTGGTTTTATAAGCAAACAAAAGACATTGCCAAGCTCCAAGAAATATTGAATCACTCAAAACCAGAAATCACAAAACGATACATCGGCATCACCGCTGAGGAAATCGAGGATAGTTTAAATAATTTTGTCTTATAAGTCAGGGAATTGCGGATTTATCACGATTTATACACGTTGTCCTATACCAATTGATTGCATGTTTCATAACATTAAATAGAACCTTTAAGGAGGTGGCTATTATGAGCGGTGGACATAGACATCACGGAATGAACTTTGCTTTGATTGTTGTTCTATTTATTCTGCTGATCATCGTTGGTACTGCTTTCGTTTACTAAGATTCAAAAGGAGCATCAAGTGATGCTCCTTTTGAGTTTAAAGCCATGAGACATGGACAGGATGGAGGCAGAAGAGAGTTTTTGACTCTCTATTATTAGATATGAAAAAATTATAAAGAAGTTTGGACAATCGTTAACAAGGATTAAAAAAAGGCGTTATTTTAAAGTAAATAACTACTATGAAATACAAGCCTATATAAAGACCTTGCAAGACACAGAATGGCTTTTCCCGAGCCGTCTAATTGAATATTAGAATTTTTTCAGAATACATACCCGTGAATAGGTTTTTATTAGAAATTAACCATTGATTAATCTTTACAATATCAAAAAATCGGGGGTGAATAGTACTGCCAACAACAAAGATCCTCAGATGGATTTGCTTTTTTTATCAACATATATTATAATGCGTAAATCTATTTACTTGTATTAAGAAAGGAGGCAAAAAGCCATGGGAACTGTTTTCAGAAGAATTGCAACTGAAGTAAAGTCATATTTACATCTAGGTGATTTAATTTCAATGGGACCAGTCTGTCCTTTTTTAAGCAAACTTCATATAGAGACCAGCTACCGGAAGCTTTTTGTCTTTTTATTTTAGAATGTGTAGAAAACCCTTGAATTGGTTGTGCATTTTGATTAAATACTAAGCAAAAACTAGCCGCAGATTTTATATGGCGTCTTTTTGCATTTTACAGGTAAAGAATTGAGATGAATATGTGTATACAGCCTCTTGTTGGATGAAATTCATGAAAAAGTGAGGTTCACGTAAGGGACCACCAAATACCGAAAAAACCAGTTGTAATAATTCGTGTGATCCCAATAAAAAAGTTTAAGAAAGGGTGAGACATTTGTTAAAAAAACTTAGGCAATATAGGAACGTTTCAGTGTTCCAACCGCTTCTAATTTAGAAAAATAATTAGAAGCGAGGAATATTAATATGAAAAAACAAAAATTCTTTAATAAATCATTTCTATTTTTATTTATAAGTAACTTTTTAGTTTTTATAGGGTTTGAAATGTTGATCCCTATTTTACCAGCTTATTTGTTAAGCATGAATGCATCTTCCATTCAGGTTGGTCTTATGACAACATTATTTACACTAGGTGCTGTTCTAATCAGACCTTTTATAGGGTACTATTTAATTGATAACCAACGGAAAAGCCTTGCCATTATTGCAAGTGCAGCTTTAATGTTTATTACTATGCTGTATCCTTTTCTAAATATTATTTGGCTTTTACTATTGTTACGACTTTTCCATGGCGCAGCGTGGGGAGTATCAACCACAGCCAATAGTACGATTGTAGTGGATTTAATTCCTAAGACACGGTTAGGAGAAGGTATAGGGTATTTTTCTATTTCAACAACGGTCGGAGCTATCATTGCGCCGAGTATAGGTATCCTTATATATGACGCTTTTTCCTTCAATATTTTAATCTGGTCATCAGTAGCACTCAGTCTATTGGCAGTAATTGCGCTTCAATTTGTATCTTCACCTACTCCTGTTAAACATGAGAAGCAACTATTTCAATTTTTTGAAGCGATTTTTGAAAAAGACGCATGGTTCCCAGCATTACTGACGGTTATCACAACACTTGGTTTTGGAGCGATTATTACTTTTTTAGTACTTTTTGGAAAACAAAAGGGATTGGATCATATTTTTCTATTCTTCCTTATAAATGCGACTGTCTCAACTTTACTACGTCCGTTTACAGGAAAATGGTATGACAAAAAAGGACCTTGGTCTATCATCGTTGTGTCAGCATTGCTAGGATTTTTGTCACTTGTAGTGCTGTCTTATACGACAAATAATCTTTATCTTATTATTGCAGCGATTTTATTTGGTGCAGGATATGGAACTGTTATGCCATGTTTACAAACATGGACGGTTCAAAAGGTAAGTCAAGAAAAAAGTGGCGCAGCCAACGCGACCTTTCTTTCCAGTTTTGACGTTGGTGTTGGAGTTAGCGCATTTGTATTAGGGATTCTAGCTGAATGGATTAGTTTAGAGATAATCTTCCGGGTTGTTAGTCTAAGTTTTATTTTTGTTGCTGTTTTAGTCTATAAGGATTTTTTGAATGAAAAGAAAAGGTATAAAAATATATAAAATCGATATAAAAACAAATCCACTTCTATGTTAATAGAGGTGGACTTTTTTGTTGATATTTGATTTGCATACAAAATTTTCGAAATGTTGGCGGTATCCATTATAGGAATAAGGATTTTTAATAGTAGTATGTGAATTATCGTACTTAAAGTATCGGGGGCTTTAGCAAAATAACTGCTGAAATATTTTGCAGCTTTCATGGTTTTCAATATTCCACAATCGGGCGCGATTGTGGAGAAACCCGGAGAATTAAAGTAAGATCACCGATAAAATGTATATCTAGTAACAATAAGCCCGGTCAGCGCCGGGCCTTCTCATGGTGTAGATCTTAGAGGTAGATTTAGTATCTACAAATCGTGATTATTTAATCGTTAGATATCTTTGTAATAAGATAAACCCCTTTGACTATCACCTGCAGGGATTTCTCCTTGTACAAATTAGCTACCTACCAATCACAATCTTCATGCTCATGTCTGCGCCGGCGTTCTCTACATCTGCACTCAAATTCACGCCTGCGCTCTCTTTCGCGCTCTTCACGCACTTCGCGGCATTCACAAATCAACCGCCTTCTCCGTCTTTCTCTTTCTCCACCTACAAAATCATCTTCAAATTCAAAGCCCATACTTCGCACCTCCTGAACATCCGTATTAAGCCGGCCGACTCTTT
>NZ_QYTV02000030.1 GCF_003605385.1 Siminovitchia acidinfaciens
TGGACAGTCATTCATCTAGGCCAGCAATCGCTCACTGGCTCAAGCAGCCTACCCGGGTTCAGTACGGGCCGTACCTTATGAACCCCTATTTGGCCTTGCTCCGGGTGGAGTTTACCGTGCCACGGACTGTTACCAGCCGCGCGGTGCGCTCTTACCGCACCCTTTCACCCTTACCTGATCCCGCTTGCGCGGGCCATCGGCGGTTTGCTCTCTGTTGCACTGGTCGTGGGTTTCCCCCCCAGGCGTTACCTGGCACCCTGCCCTATGGAGCCCGGACTTTCCTCCCCTCCGCCCGTCTCCCCCGAAGAGGACG
>NZ_QYTV02000004.1 GCF_003605385.1 Siminovitchia acidinfaciens
TTCGTTTCGTTCAGTTTTCAAAGATCAAACTTGCAGTTGCTCTCTCGAGCAGCTTTTCTATTATACCTCGTCGCCCGAAGTGTGTCAACAACTTTTTTTTGGAAAAGTTGGAGCGGGTGATGGGAATCGAACCCACGACAACAGCTTGGAAGGCTGTAGTTTTACCACTAAACTACACCCGCGTATAGAATTGTAAGTACTATGGTCGGGAAGACAGGATTTGAACCTGCGACCCCTTGGTCCCAAACCAAGTGCTCTACCAAGCTGAGCCACTTCCCGTTCATAGATTACAAGAGAATAAAATTGGCGCGCCCGAGAGGAGTCGAACCCCTAACCTTTTGATCCGTAGTCAAACGCTCTATCCAATTGAGCTACGGGCGCACATTATTTGGTGCGGTCGAGAGGACTTGAACCTCCACGGTATTGCTACCACTAGGCCCTCAACCTAGCGCGTCTGCCGATTCCGCCACGACCGCCTTTTTCAAGGACAAGTAATATTGTATCACTCGCTTTTGAAAGTGTCAATACGTTTTTTTAATTTCTTACTCGCTTTTTTAAAAAAAGCAATGAGCCATGCAGGATTCGAACCTGCGACCCTCTGATTAAAAGTCAGATGCTCTACCAACTGAGCTAATGGCTCTAATCTTGGCTGGGCTAGCTGGATTCGAACCAGCGAATCACGGAGTCAAAGTCCGTTGCCTTACCGCTTGGCTATAGCCCATCAATCCGAGTACTTCATTATACAAAGCCCGATATGAAATAGCAAGGGTTTTTTAAGCGGTCCCGACGGGAATCGAACCCGCGATCTCCTGCGTGACAGGCAGGCATGTTAACCGCTACACCACGGGACCATATAATATAAGAAGGAAAACTTTATTTTGAAATGCTATTAATGTCCAGCTGCAGGCGTCAGCGACTAGCAGACTTCGCGCATCCTCCTACGATAAGTCAACATCGGCTCGCCTTTGGCTTCGCCGTGTTTCCTTTATCTCGTCGAAGTCACTCCAGTCTGTACGTCGCTAAACGTCGCCTTCCGCTTTTCTAATGACCCCTACGGGATTCGAACCCGTGTTACCGCCGTGAAAGGGCGGTGTCTTAACCGCTTGACCAAGGGGCCAAAATAAAAAATGGCGGAGAAGGAGGGATTTGAACCCTCGCGCCGCTTACGCGACCTATGCCCTTAGCAGGGGCACCTCTTCGGCCTCTTGAGTACTTCCCCGTATGAATGACTCTTACGATTATAAATAGTCATGGCCTGACTGTCAATAGGCTAACGGGAATTTTTTTATCTTTTTTTCGGAACCTTTGATCTATCGCCGGCAGCCCATGCCCAGACTTGCATTTATTTATTTCGAAGCTTGCCTTCATTGACCGATACTCGCCAGTCAAATCTTCTCCCGCAACTTTCCCCGGCACTTTCCGCAGGAGTATCTTTTTATATCCACTCTCCTTTGACGTTCATAATTCTGTCCGCATTTCGTGCACACGTAGACTCTTTTTCTGACCGGCTTTTTCTGTTCCATCACAAGCGGAGTACAATGTCTAGGGGCACCGACCTCTTTTAATAGCTGGCGAAAATCCTTATCTCTATGCTTATAGCCCTTTCCTTCTATATGAAGATGGTAGTGGCAAAGCTCATGTTTAATAATGCCTTCAAGCTCTAACATTCCATGTTCCTCATAATACTTTCTGTTGATTTCAATGTTGTGGGTGCCAAGCATATACCGCCCTCCTGTCGTTCGAAGGCGTGAATTGAAAAATGCCTGATGTTTAAAAGGCTTTAAGAAATATTTTTCAGAGATTTTTTCAGTCAACTCCTGCAGTTGTTCGTTTGTCATTCCCTTTACCTCCGGCTGTCAAACATTGAACATGACAGCAGTTTTATTCATATAATAATATTACAACAAAAGTGGCGGGGAGGTTGTGAACGATGCCAGTCTGGTTTCAAAACCAGATGCAGAAGGCCTTTTTGGAAAAAGATCGGTACCAAATCAAGCTGCTAAACCAATGTTGGTTTTTCTACAGAAGAAAGCATTGCTCCTCTTAAACAGAGATCTTCTTTCATTTTTTCCACAAAGAAAACACTGCTCCTTGTAAGCAGTGTTTCTTCATTTCAAACAGAGTATAGAAGATGAATATGGTGTAAGCTGTAAAACTTTCGGCTCTAATGAAAACTCTCTTTAGAATTTGAGACATAGCACACCTACGGAAATTCGCTTTAAAATTTCTGTTGCTCCCCGAATAACCTTCAAAATGCCAGATACTCTTCACTTTTCGCAAATACACTTTGATTTTCCGAAATACTCCTCAAAACCTTGAATCACTCTCGGCTCCACAAAAAACCTCCGACTGGAAGCAACCATCTCCTCAATAATATACAATCATTTATTTGGATTTTTCTTGGTTAACGACAGCCGTCCTTTTTGGACATCGACGTTTTCCACCCATACAGTGACAACATCACCTAATGAAACAACATCCAGCGGATGTTTGACGAATCGGTTGCTCAGTTTTGAAATATGGACAAGCCCGTCTTCTTTCACGCCGACATCAACGAATGCACCGAAGTCAACGACGTTTC
This sequence comes from Siminovitchia acidinfaciens, assembly GCF_003605385.1. GTDB lineage: Bacteria > Bacillota > Bacilli > Bacillales > Bacillaceae_C > Siminovitchia > Siminovitchia acidinfaciens. The sequence continues at coordinate 2,582 of NZ_QYTV02000004.1, forward strand.
GAACTGTTCCCTGAAGCTCCATCCCGGTCTTCAAGTCTTCAAGTTTCAGCAAGTCTTTCTTCAAGAGAGGTTTTGGAAGCTCGTCGCGCAAATCGCGTCCCGGCCTCATCAGTGAATCTATAATATCGCGGAGAGTCAATTCACCAAGTCCAAGCTCCTTCGCTGTTTCTTCAACAGACAACTGTTTTAAAGCCTCAGTCATTTTTTCGGTGCCGACATCCGCAGAAGTAAGCCCGATGGAGTCAAGAAGTTTCTTTACTTCCGGGTAGCTTTCCGGATGGATAGGAGTGGCATCCAGCGGATCCTTTCCTTCTAATATGCGCATGAACCCGATTGCCTGCTCATATGTTTTCGCGCCGAGCCGCGGTATTTTCTTCAACTGCGTGCGGCTATTGAACTTTCCGTTTTCCTCACGCTGCTTCACGATGTTATTCGCTACTGTTTTGCTTAACCCCGAAACATATTGAAGCAGTGAGGCTGACGCTGTATTAACGTTTACTCCAACCTGGTTCACGGCAGTTTCAACAACGAATGCAAGCTGTTCATTTAACTTTTTCTGGGTTACATCATGCTGATACTGTCCGACACCCACTGATTTAGGATCAATTTTCACAAGCTCTGCCAGCGGGTCTTGGAGTCGGCGGGCGATGGATATCGCGCTTCTTTCTTCAACCTGCAACTCAGGGAATTCTTCCCTTGCAAGTTCTGATGCTGAATAGACACTTGCTCCTGCTTCATTAACAATAATATATGCCACACCAGCATTTAGCTCTTTTAAAATATTCACAGTAAACTGCTCTGTTTCCTGTGATGCCGTACCGTTTCCGATGGCGATAATTTCAATATTATACTTTTTTAGAGCTTCAACCATCTTCGCTTTGGCCTGCTCAGGCTTCGCTTTCGGGGGATGTGGATAAATGACGTCGATATGAAGCACTTTTCCAGTCTCATTTACAACGGCAAGCTTGCAGCCTGTACGGTACGCCGGATCTACACCAAGAACCACTTTACCTTTGAGCGGCGGCTGAAGGAGGAGCTTCCTAAGGTTTTCGGAAAAAATATGAATGGCTTGATCTTCCGCCTTTGCCGTCAGTTCATTTCTTATTTCCCGTTCAATTGACGGTTCAATCAACCGCTTGTAACTGTCTTCGATGGCATCTGCTACTTCAACAGCAGCAACAGACGATTCCTTTTTAATGAATTTCCTTTTTAAATAAGTGATGATTTTCTCTGTATCCGGCTTGATGGAGACGCGTAAAATATCTTCTTTTTCACCACGGTTTAAGGCAAGTACCCGGTGAGGGACAATTCTTTTCACAGGTTCTTCGTAGCCATAATACATTTCATAGACTGATTTTTCGTCCAGCTCTTCTTTTTTAACCTCCGACATTACCTGTCCCGAACGGAAGGTTTCGTCCCGGATCCACTGGCGCACAACCGCATCGTCGGAAATCCGCTCAGCCAATATATCTTTAGCCCCTTGAATTGCTTCGGTCGCATCTTTCACTTCTTTTTCCTCGGAAACATATTTACCGGCTTCTTCTTCTACACTCCCTTCCAGCGGAAACCTCCACATCCATTCTGCTAAAGGCTCCAATCCCTTTTCCTTGGCTATGGTCGCTTTTGTCCGGCGTTTTTGCCGGTAAGGACGATAAAGGTCTTCCACCGTTTGCAGTTTATCGGCTTTAACGATTTTCTGTTTCAATTCCTCTGTCAGCTTTCCCTGCTCGTCGATCAGGCGAAGGACATCCTCTTTTCGCTGCTCCAAACTTTGTATGTAAGTCCAGCTTTCCATAATATCTTTTATTTGAACTTCATCAAGCGCTCCGGTCATTTCTTTTCGGTAACGCGCAATGAACGGAACCGTATTTCCTTCTTCAAGCAGTGTGATGACACTGCTGATCTGCTTGCCTGAAAGCTGCAATTCTTTTGCCAGCCTCTGAATGAGCTGATCGCGATTGGATTTGGTTTCAGTTTCAATCATCGGAATCCCTCGTTTCATATTGGTAACTATTACATTATCTTAACATCGTCGAGTATGTAAATTCCATTTTTATAAGAAAAGCGCAAGCGCCCGTTTAGCGACGTACAAACTGGAGTACTCCACAATGAGATAAAGGAAACACGGCGACGAAGGAGCCGATGTTGACTTATCGTAGTGGAGGAGTGCGAAGTTTGCTAGTCGCTGGGCGCTGGAGCTGGACAAAGCAATACTATATTACAACAAATGTCCATAAATCATTTTTTTACTTTTTTCTTCCAAACAAAAAAACCCGCTTACTTAAGCAGGCTTCCAACAATAAATGTCACATCGTCATTTGTATTTATTTGTTTTGCTTTTAATCGGTTGGACAGCGCAGATACAGATTGGTGATTTTTAATGTACGGCTTTATATTCTCATTAACGAAACCGTCTGAATGGATTAAGAAGATGGATTGAGACTCGTAAGGGAATTTTTGCGTTCGGAACTTTTGGGGTCTGCCCGATAAATAGCCGGACACTGGCATAGGGTAAACCATTTTTCCGGAAGGTGTATATAGATAAAACCTAATATTTCCTACGCAGCTGTATTCAAATGTCTTTTCACGAAAATCGACTTTGAAAATAGCGGTTGCCGCTCCTCGCTTGCTGAGCAATACTCTGTTGCTGTAACTCATTAGCGTTTGGACATCCTCTTCCAAATTGGATTGTACGACAGAAGTGACAGCTTGCGAGGATTCATAAGCATATTCTCCGCTCCCAAGACCGTCGGCAAGAACACACAGAAAGTAATCTTCATTGGCTGTCATGTAAAAGCTGTCGCCGCAAAAAACTTTGCCCTCTTTCGCTCTTTGAAAAGCATAAGATTCGATACATTCGTTCTCGAAATGCATCATAAAGTTGAGCTCTCCGTATTGATTGGCTCTGCAAAAATGGCATCTTGCAGTTTTTTAATCGCACGGCGCTGAAGCCTTGAAACGTGCATCTGTGAAATATTCAACAATTCCCCAGTTTCCTTCTGGCTCAAATTCTCCAAATACGTATGTTGGATAATCTGCCTTTCCCTGTCCGTTAATACGTGTAAGACTTTTTCTACCACAAGTTTTTGATTTACTTTTTCATAACCCTCGTCCACGTTTCCGATAATGTCCAGTAATGTGACCGTGCTTCCGTCGGCATCCGCTTCAATCGAATGATCCACTGACAGCGCCTGATAGCTTTTTCCCATTTCCATCGCTTCCAACACTTCTTCTTCTGTCACTTCCAGGCGGTTGGCAATTTCATGTATTTGCGGAGAACGCTGGAGTTCCCTTGTCAAATCTTCCACAGTCGTCTTGATTTTGGGTCCCAATTCTTTTATTCTCCGGGGAACATGCACACTCCATGTCTTGTCTCGTAAAAAACGTTTAATTTCCCCAATGATAGTAGGAATCGCAAAGGCTTCGAAAGATTTTCCATATGATTCATCGTAGCGCCTGATAGCCCCCAGCAAACCGATAATTCCTACCTGAAAAATGTCTTCATGATACGATTTGCCTTTTGAATACTTCCTGGCGATTGAATCGATCAGGTTTTTATAATGGAGGACAAGATTGTTTTGAGCTTCTTCATCTTGGTGATCCTGGTAGGCTTTAATCCAATTGTTGACGTCAGTGCTCTTATCAGGTTGAGATTTTTTCGGCATCGAGCCCCACCTGCTCTCCTTCCAGGTATTTAGTCATATAAACAATGACCCCCTGGTTCAATTGAACATTGACTTCATCCATCAAGCTCTCGATTAAATAAAGCCCCAAGCCTCCTTCACGCATAAATTCAACATTTTGTTTTTCAGTATACGGTCCTGTCTCTTCTCGGGTCTTTTTCATATCGAAGCTTTTTCCAGAGTCTGACACCATCACCTCAAGGCGATTATCATACAGCGCAAATCCGACAACGATTTCTCCGCCTTCGTTCGACTTATACGCATGTTGAACTGCATTAGTCACAGCTTCACTTGTGGCAATTTTTATATCTTCAATCACCTCATATGAAAAACCCATCCGGCTCGCGATACCCGAAATGGTTAATCTCACAACTCCGACATACTCCGGCTTGGCGGGAACTTTCATCTCAACATAATCAAAAGCTACCTCCATCATACTCCCCCCTCGACCTCGGTATTGATGTCCATTACATCTGCAAGTCCGGTAATATCAAACAGACGCTGAAGACGCTCCGTCATTCCCGTTAATTTCATATCGCCATTATTTGAACGAAGCTGCTTAAAGAGCCCTACAAATACACCCAAACCTGTGCTATCCATATAGTTCACGCCGGATAAATCTATAATCAATTTTACGTCGTCACCTTTGGCAGCTTCCATTAGTTCATCACGTACCTTCGGTGCAGTATAAGCATCGATTTCACCCGCTAGAGTCACATAAGAAACATTATCTTTTTCTTTTACCTCAATTGAAACGTTCACAGTACCCACCCCTATAAATATGTAGTGTTTATATTTCCTTTTTACACTTACCCGTTTTATAGGTAAAGAAAACATACTTTTGTATTTTATGCGTCTCTTTTTAAAATGATCAAAGTGAAATCATCCCGCAGTTCGAATTCCTGCAGTCTTTCTAATTCTTTATAAACGCCCGTTACAATATCCTGCGAGGGCAGATTTATGTAATTATTGATAAGCTCAGTCAGATCTTCTTTTTCGATAAAGCCTTCATCCGTCCTGCATTCGGTTACGCCATCCGACAAAAGGATTATCATGTCGCCCGGTGCCAGCTCCAACTCATATTCGCTGTATCCGGTATTTTTATCAATGCCGAGCAACAGCCCTTTTCCTTCCAGTTCTTTGAATTCCTTAGTCTTTGCCTGATAATAAAAACCTGGCTCATGTCCCGCTGTGGAATAGCAAAATGTATGCTTTTGGGGATCGTAGACGCCAAAGCACATAGTGATGAACATACTCGGGTCGACATTTTGTTCAACGACTCGATTTAGGTTCCTCAGTATTGTACCCGGCCGAAGCTGGTCTTCAGGCAAACTGTCCATGGCATATTTGATCATTGACATGGACAGTGCAGCTGGTATGCCTTTTCCTATGACATCTGCAATGGCGATGCCGACATTTTGATCGTCATCCATGACAAAGTGGTAGTAATCCCCGTTCATTTGCCTGGCAGGCACACTGATTGCGCCAATATCCGCCCCATCGACTTTCGGGATGGCCGTGCCCAGAAGTGTTTCCTGCATGCTTGCCGCCACTTCGATTTCGTTTTTCAATGCCTTCTGTTCAGTCCTCAGGCTTTGATGCTCCCTATAGGCAAGCCCATAGGCCATCATCACTTCCAAAAGCACATCAAAGGAATCAAGAAGCTGATCCGGGGAGTTCTCCCCTTCCATCATAATCGTCTTATGAAGGCTGATAATTTCTTCAGGGGTAATGTTATGCTCAATTAATTTCCGGCTTAGCTTCTGTCCCTGATAAAGGATCCTCTCATCCTTATCAATCAAATACTTTCGAATTATTTCTTTATATTTCGGTTCAACCGTATCCCAAAAATCCAACCCATTCACTCCTTTTAGCGGAGCCACTTAATAGCAGTGACGACAGTGCCTTCACCAGGCTGAGATTGAATGTCAAATTCATTCATTAACCGTTTGACGCCTGGAAGACCGGCTCCCAGCCCTCCAGAAGTGGAATATCCATCCTGCATTACTTTGCGAATATCCGAAATTCCTGGACCTTCATCTTCTGCAATGACTTTCAATCCTTTTTTCCCGTCTAAAAATATTTTTTCAATCGTAACCTTGCCTTCACCGGCATATAAGAATATATTTCGGGCCAATTCGCTTATCGCAGTTGTTATCCTCGCCTGATCCACTACCCCAAAACCCAGCTCTTTTGCTGCGTTTCTGCCTAATTGGCGAACTGCTACGACGTCCCATTCATTTAGTATTTTTACGAAGGACTGCAGCTCCATAGGCTTAATCCCCCAGTTCCTGTTGTAATTTGTCCAACCCGTTTTCTAAATCTAAGGCCGTCATGACATCCTCCAGCCGGATTCCCAACTCAATGAGTGTAATGGCCACGGCTGGCTGAATTCCCGTTATAACGACTTTAGATCCCATCAACTTTGACATCTCCATCACATCGCCCAGAACCTTGGCAATGAAGGAGTCGATGAAATCGATGGATGTTATATCGATGACCACTCCGCGAGCATTTGTCGTATGAATTCTTTGTAAAAGATCTTCCTGAAACAATAGTGCAGTTTGATCATCCAATTCCCACTGAATCGAAACCAATAAACAATCCCTTAGCTTTAATATCGGTATTCTCAATGTGAGCCCTCCTTAAGCATCACAATCTTCCTATTGGTAAATTCCAATGCCTGTTCAATCCCCTTTTGAAGAGTGCTTGTCGTTGTAATCTGATTAAGATGGATACCGAGATTAACAATCGTTTGCGCTATCTCCGGGCGAATTCCCACAAGCATGCACCTTGAACCCACAAGCCTGACAGCATCCGCAGCTTGTATGATGTGATGTGCGACCATGGTGTCTACGACAGGAACGCCGGTAATATCGATTAAGACAACTTCCGAACGGTGCTTGACGACTCCTGACAATAAATTTTCCATGATGAGCCTGGCTCTTTCCGTATCAATAGTTCCCACGAGCGGCATGACAGAAATTTTTTCAAAGACAGGAATCAAAGGTGCCGACAACTCTTGAAGGGCAACCTTTTGGAGAGACACTATCTTTTCCCAATTATTGGAATAGGACTCCACAATCTGATTAGCCATCGGCGCAACCCAGCGATCAATCTCGGTGATCAATTCAACCGTCTGCTCGCTGCTGTACTCCTTTTCCCTTTGCATCAACTCTAAAATAAGGGTTTTTAATCTATCGAGACCGGCCATTAAAAAAACAAGCGGCCAACCTATCCTTACAACCCTTTCCGTAAAACGTTCGACCTTTTTCTTATAATCACTCTCTGAATCTATAATATTGGAAACCGCTATTTCAATAAACTCTTTACTGATTTCTTGAAACATCGCGTCAGATATGACACTCAGCGACCGTTCACCCTCGTCCCGTTTCATTGCGGACATCCAATCTTCCAATAATTCCAGCTTGTGTTCTTTCAAAAAGTTGGCAACTTCAATATTCACTCATTCTTCCTCCAATCAACTTGCCTTAACTTATCGTGTCCTATTTTTTATCTATTTTAACAAGTTCACCGTTAAAAAGACAAACGTTTGCCAGTAGATTCCTTATCGTGATAACCGCGCAGATACTTTATCCTGTGTCTGAAGTCTTAGCCAAGCGTGCTGCTGAGCGGGTTAGGAAAAAGGTATAAAAAAAAGACGCTCTAAAATAAGCGTCTCAAAAAGCGATGAGGCCCAGGCTGATTTGCAAGGCATCATCCACTTTCTCCATCATTTCTTCATCTAGATGTGTAATCTTATCAGTAAGACGCTGCTTGTCGATTGTTCGAATCTGTTCAAGCAGTATGACTGAATCCCTTTCAAAACCGTAACGCTTCGAATCAATTTCCACATGAGTAGGCAGCTTTGCTTTTTGGATTTGGGCAGTAATGGCTGCAACAATGACAGTGGGACTGAACCGATTTCCAATATCGTTCTGGATGACAAGCACCGGTCTGACACCGCCTTGTTCCGAACCAACTACTGGGGATAAATCGGCGAAAAACACATCACCCCGTTTAACGACCAAAAGATCATCCCCCGCTTACAAGCCGCTCGACAGTATGCTCTGCCTCGTATTCCGCCTGTATAGCCTCCGATGCGATAGCTAGGTTGATCTTTGCCATTTCCATGTAGCCCCGTCTCATTGATTCAACTATGTGGCGTTTTTTACGTTCACGAATGTACATTTTTGTAGCTCGATAGATAAACTCATTACGATTTACATTTTCTTGTTCCACAAACCCATCCAACTCCGCCAAGAGATGCTGTGGTAAACGAATGATAATTTCAGTTGTTGCGTTGGATTCAGACACAAACTACACCTCCACCAGTAAATACAAGCCTTTTAATAAAACCAATCTAATATTAATCCACCTATCATCATAACATCATTCACTCTTGGTGCAAAGAACATTTAAGTTTCATTAAAAAAACAAAAAAGGACAAATATATCATTTCTGGTAAAACTGTCCGCGTTCTGCTTCAAACTTTTTGCATATTCTTCTTATTATCGGCATGACAAAGAATTCCTTATACATGAATTCTCCTTTTTTGTCATAACTCCTTCTTTTTTCAGCAAAATAAATTAATTTATTTCTACGAAAAATGCAACCGGGCTAACAGCAAATCATGCTCTACGGCTGTATTTCGAAACTATTCCTTATAGGGTCGTTAAGAGCCATCTATATGAGCATATTCCTGAGCCTGCCCGCCTATTTGGTTGTTTAAAACTGATCATGGAACCATGTTCCAGCTTTTGGTCGTTATGACCGAACACTTCTTGAGCGCCTATCTGGCAGCCTTAAACTAGAACCTCCAAGACTTTTATTCATCGAAGTTCGCTTTTTTCACTCATCTTCCGATAAAAGTTTATTATCAACTCCGAGCAGCCGAGAGCCCCTTTTATATAAGCGCGGAACTCGAAAATTGATCGTACACGTCACTTCATAATTGATCGTTTGAAGCTTTTCAGCAATTTCCTCCACTGTAATGAACTCATCGGATCCTTGCCCGCCAATCAAAGTGACTTTTGTACCGACCGGCATATAATGAGGAAGCTTGATCATCGTCTGATCCATGCAGATCCTTCCGACAATGTTTGCACGGTGGCCGTCAGCAATGACTCTTTGACCTTCCAGCATTCGGAGCCAGCCGTCGGCATAGCCTACCGGTATTGTAGCAATCCACTCTTCCTTCTTCGCCTGGTAGCCAGCCCCGTATCCGATGCATTCGCCTGGCTGAATTTTTTTGACATGAACAATTGCGGTATGAAGGGAAAATACCTGTTTCCCTTTTATATGTGGTGGTCTCTCCTGCGAAGTGGAAAGTCCGTAGATAGCAATCCCTACCCTGACTGCATTGAACATAGAATCATTGTGACAGAGGGCACCTGCACTATTGGCAGCATGTACATATTCCGGGGGTGTCTCCAAGGAGGAAACAAGCTTTTTAAAAGCTCCAAGCTGCTGCAGATAATAATTTTCTTCAGATTGGTCTGCAGTTGCAAAATGGGTAAATATGCCTTCAAGTTCAAATGAATCATTATTGTTTATATAATGCTCGATTTCTTTCAATTCTTTTTCATTCTTAAGTCCGATACGCCCCATTCCCGTATCACACTTAATATGGACTTTCAGCGGCGGATCGCCACTTTCCATCGCCTGGCTGGCTTCTTTGAGCCAGTCCATTTGAAATGCCGGTACTGATATATGATGTCTTGCGGCAACGGAGGCATCCGTCGGCCGAATAAGCCCCAAAACTAGAATTGGAGCATCTATCCCTTTTTGCCTGAGGGCCAATGCTTCATCAAGCAAGGCGACAACAAGGCCGTGGGCACCTGCTTTCAATGCTTCTTGCGCTATTTGAAAATCACCGTGTCCGTATGCATTTGCTTTTACCGCAGCAAACAACTTCGTTTCCCGAGGCAGCCCGTCACGGATTGTCTTTACATTTTTATATAGGGCATCCAAGTCAATCTCTGCCCATGTATCACGAAAATATTGAGTTTTGCCATTCAAAAATAGTCACGCTCCCCAGGAAATCAAATAGACTCCTCTATTGATTATTCAGTTCACTCCCCCATATGTCAAATGAATTTTGAAGTCAATTTTGTTACGGCTTTGTCATATTAGGAAAAGGAGTTCAGGTGGCATTCCGAGTGAAGTTTTTTCACTTTCCCGGTGTCCGTGACTACTAGAAAAGCGCATCGGCGACAAGCAGAGGACGAATTTTGATGAGAGAGCTTTTTAGCCACCACAGCAAAGCAGCTGATTTCAATCACATCGTGAGAAGCATCACTGAATATGCTTCATGTAGCCTTGCAACAAGGTGAGATCCTGAATAAGATTCCTTGCGGATTGTGGCTTTGAGCCGATGGCACCTGGGCCGCCTCAAAACGCGACATCCTCGAAAAAGCTGATGCTTTTCCTTCGTGCGATGTAATGCTGCCGAAGCTTTCCTGTCCTGTCACTTCGGTGGCACTAGCGCGCCCTGCACGCCCTGTGGCGCCGTCCTGTCCATCGGGGCTGGACATAACTTATACGTGACTGAATAGAAAAATTGGTCTATCTTTATATTTTTTAGATTTAAATTAAGCTCCCGCACACAACGGGAGCCTATATTGCCCTTATTTTATACTTACAGCCTCAATGTCGATATGCTGGAAGGTTTTTACATCAAATAAGCCGATATCGGTTAGCTTCAGTTCGGGGATGACCGGCAGAGCAAGGAACGCCAGAGTAATGAATGGATTGAATTCCATGGAACAGCCGATTTTTACCAGGGCATCGTTCAACTCTCTGATCTGTTCATTGATTACTCTGTAATCCTTATCCGACATCAACCCGGCAACCGGCAATGGCAGGGAAGCAAGCAGGCTTCTATCCTCCACGACAGCCAGCCCGCCTTTCATGTCAGCAGTCGCCTGGATTGCCTTCAACAGATCGTCATCGTTTGTCCCAGCTGCGACAATATTATGGGAATCATGCGCAACTGTCGACGCAATTGCCCCGTTTTTGATCCCCAGCCCTTTAATGATTCCCAAACCGATATTACCTGTACGGTAGTGGCGTTCGATGACCGCTATTTTAAGCTGGTCTTTTCCGATGCTCGGCTGAAAATAACCATCAATGACGTCCACTTCTTCAATGAGGTGATTTGTGACAATCATTTTCGGCTTGATTTTAATGATGTTCGCCATATTTCCTTCGCTCATCTTCACCTTTAAATCTTTAAGTGAAACTGGACTAATATTGACGCTGTCGGTAATAATGGCAGGCGGAGCCGTGGACGACTTCGAAGGCTTGATGACATCGCCATCTTTCGCAACAAGCTTTCCGCCTTTATATACGCTGTCGATGTCGACCGTCTGTAAATCATTCAGGAGTAAAAAGTCCGCTTCATAACCCGGTGCGATCGCACCCTTTGTTTTAAGGCCGAAGCATTCTGCTGCATTCAATGTAGCCATTTGTATAGCCAGTAGCGGGTCCAGCCCTTCCTGGATGGCCGTCTTCACGTTGAAGTCGATACTTCCTTCATCAATGATTTCGTCTAGATGCTTATCATCTGTAACGAACAAGCAGCGGCGTGCATTATTTTCATTCACCGCTTTCAGGAGCGTGATCAAATCCTTTGCCGCTGACCCTTCCCTCAGCATGACATACATCCCTTTTCTCATCCGGACAAGTGCTTCTTCCGAAGTCACACATTCATGGTCTGTTCTTATCCCGGACGACATATACACATTAATCCCGTCCGCATCAATGCCAGATGCGTGGCCGTCGATGTGCTTGTCTTTTAGCGAGGCATCCATGATTTTATCCAGCATTTTATCATCCTTATAAAGGACGGAAGGATAATCCATGACCTCCCCAAGACCAATGACCTTCGGATGGGAATAATAAGGCTCCAAATCCGAATGTTCAAGGGTTGCCCCGGCATTTTCAAAAGGCGTGGCAGGTACGCATGACGGCAGCATCAAAAGAACCTCAAGCGGAATGTCTTCAGATGCTTTCAACATAAAGTCTATACCTTCCGTCCCGGACACATTCGCAATTTCATGAGGATCGGCAACGATTGTCGTCACTCCATGCGGAAGTACAACATTGGAAAACTCGGAAGGGATAACCATCGCAGATTCGATATGGACGTGCCCGTCAATAAAGCCGGGCACGATATACTTACCGGAAGCATCCACCGTTTCATAGCCTTCAAAGGTGCCGGTTCCGGCGATATATCCATCCACTATTGCAATATCCTCTGTTACAATTTCTCTCGTAAAGACGTTAATTACCTTTCCGTTTTTAATGACGAGATCGGCAGGAACTCTTTTGGCCGCTACGTCAATTCTTTTTTTCAACATTTCCTTTGTACAAATCAATCAGTATCCCTCTCTCTATTTACCGGATTATCCGCCGCCCATAATAAAGTTGATGATAAAGGCTGCACTTACGATATACATGATCCAGTGGATTTGACTGGCTTTACCCGTCAGAAGTTTTAATAGTGTATAAGAAATGAAACCGAAAGCCAATCCCGTCGCGATACTGTACGTAAGAGGCATTAAAATAATGGTCAGGAATACAGGGATTACATCTGTAAAATCATCAAAGCTGATATTTTTGATCTCACTGATCATGAGAGCACCAACCAGGATGAGAATGGGTGCCGTTGCCACTGAAGGAACGAAAACAATCAGCGGAGCGAAAACCAATGCCAGAAGGAACAATACCCCTGCGGTCAGAGCAGTCAGTCCCGTCCTTCCACCTTCCTGGATACCTGTGGCATTCTCTATATAAGCGTTCAATGCCGTACTTCCGAATGCCGCACTCGCCATTGTACCGACAGCATCAGCTTGGAGGGCGCGATCCAGATTTTCAATTTTTCCATCTTCCCGCACAAGCCCGGCTTTTCTCGTTAATCCGATTAATGTTGCCAAGTTATCAAACAACTCAACGATTGTAAAGGAAAAGATGACCGAAAGAATCCCGTAGGCAATGGCCCCTTTAATATCCATCGCTAAAAAAGTCTCAGCCATGCTTGGCAACTTTAACGACACGACATCATTGATCCCTTTGGGGAAACCGATAAAACCGGTGATCATCGCGATCAAACTTGTTCCAAGTATACTGATCAGGAGCGCCCCTTTTATTCTTTTCGCCGTCAAAACTGCAGCAATGATGAAGCCGATCAATGCTAGAATCGGTCCAAGGCTTGTAATATCGCCGAGGGAAACGAACGTCGCTTCATTCGCAACAATCAGCTCCGCATTAGAAAATCCGATAAAGGCGATAAACAACCCGATCCCGACGCCGATGGCCGATTTCAGGACGTCAGGGACCCCATCCACAATTTTTTGTCGAACTCCCGTAACAGTCAAAATTAAGAACAGGACACCCGAGATGAATACCGCTCCAAGGGCCGTCTGCCATGTCAAACCATGTCCAAGGACAACCGTGTACGCGAAGAAAGCGTTTAGACCCATTCCCGGTGCTACGGCGACAGGGTAATTTGCCCAAAGTGCCATCAGTATTGTACAAAAGACACTCGCATAGATCGTGGCAGCCAATGCCGCTTCCTTCGGAATTCCGGCATCGGCCAGTATTGCAGGGTTTACAAATATGATATAACTCATTGTCAAAAAGGATGTGAGTCCTGCAAGCAGCTCCGTCCGGACATTCGTATTCCTTTCCGACAGCTTAAACAATCTTTCCAAGAGACTATTCTGAGATGGAGGCGTAACGCTGGGTCCGGTATCTTTTTCTAACATACCCATTATCAGATCGCTCCTTCATTTTAAAATCAAAATCAGCAATTCAAAAGACGCCTGGACAAGGAAACAAACACCCGTTAAAACCTGTCCTCAATGCCCGACCTTGATGTGTAAGCGGTTTCAATAGCACTGAAACACGCTCGAGCCCCCAAGTTATGACCACCTCCATCAGTTTAATTTTCCGTATCAAAATGCCCACCTCCTCCGTGACGATCCTTAAAAAGGGACTCCCTCCATAAATGGAGGTCAAGAAGGGGCAAGCATTACTTTATATATTAAAAGTTCTAAATTTTTATAATAGTTAGGGACCATTATACCATTATTTCGAAAACGTACAACTCCCTCCGGATATTTTTTATAAAAAAATTCAGACCGATGTACTGCCCAGCGCTGAACCTAAGCACATAAAATTTTGCAAAAAATAGACCCTTTCATGTAAAAGGGTCTATTTCACCGAGTCGCCTTGCACCGAACGTGCGACCACTATCATTTCTTCCTGCGTCAGATCTTTGGAAGCAAGCATGTAATCCACACCGTCCTGGCTCCAAACAATGGAATGGTCGTTCATGACGCCCATGGCAAAACCAAGATCCACCATTTCGCCGCTCATTTCCACCGTTTCCATTGATGCCGTCGGAATCACTTCGGCTTTTTCCTGGAAGAGTGTAAAGGACTTATCTTCTCCCTCGTACGTTAGGATGACCCGTTTTCCTCTATCTGTCTCCATCGTTTTTTCGTCATGGAGGGTCACACCTGGGATTTCAGCCATTGCATACTTCACAGAAAATTCCTTCCCGCTCAGCCCTGCCAAAACCGGTACTTCCAACTGGGCACTTGTCATATTTTTCTTCGTATCAAATGCATCATCATCAAACTTTGCATTAAAGTCCACTTTCGTAAATTCCACTGTTACTACCGGATTTTTGTCTGTATCCATTACCTTAACACTGATCGGTTCAAATGACCTTTTCTTAAAAGTAACCTCCTGTGTCGGCAGCATTTTGTTATTCTGATAGCGCGTCTTCGTTTCAAAAACATAATGCTCCTTCGTCTCCTTGAACTTTGCCTCCTTGTCGTCAAGGACATCTTTGACCAGAGACTCAAACAAATACGCCTGGCTGCTGTTTTTCGGCCAATCACTTTGGAACTTGTAGCTCTTGTTAAGTGCAGGCGTCAACACATAAACACCGCTCTTATTCCTAAGAATCATCTGACTTTGTTCTTTTTTGGCATTCTTTAAATGAACCCGATAATCACCTGGCTTATGATGCCAGACATCAATATCATAAACTTGAGGCTCATCCCCGACTTCCAGAGTCATCTTTGCTTTTGCTTTATATCCCTTGATATCCCCCACTTTTTCCTTCAGATCCTTCGCTACATCCTCCTGAGATTTTGAACCGCAGGCCGAAAGCACGAGCATCGCCGCAACAATCCCCCAAACTAGCCATAGCCCCTTTCTCATTCCTTCAACCCCTTTGTTGTCTCATTTACACATGAAAAGAAGAGAGTAGGATGGATGCCGGGAATCATTAGCCGGCATTGCCATTCGAGCGAACCGATCCGCCCAATGCGGCAATAATCCCCGAACCCAACCTCGTCTCTCCTGACGCATTAAAAATATATGAGACAACCGTGGACAATATGTATAGAAATGTGGAAGCATCCGTTTAGCGACGTACGGACTGGACTGACTCTGACCAAGTTAAAGGAAACACGCGGAACGAAGTGAAGCGATGGACTTATTGAAGGGAAGAGGAGGGCGGTTAATTTTTAAATAAAATGCTTCAAAGAGTTTATAATGATTCTCCCTGTTTAACTATTTCTTTGTTTTAGCCATAATTTATGAAGGTATTCGCACCATTGAGCGCATTGACTCCTCTTTTGGGTACGAATAGCGCGGAATCGTTACCGTTTGAGCGACTTGACCCCTTTTTCGGGCACGAATAGCGTGGATTCGTTACCGTTTTGGCGCATTGACCCCTTTTTCGGGCACGAATGGCGTGGATTCGTTACCGTTTTGGCGCATTGACCCCTTTTTCGGGCACGAATAGCGCGGATTCGTTACCGTTTTGGCGCATTGACCCCTTTTTCGGGCACGAATGGCGCGGATTCGTTACCGTTTTGGCGTATTGACCCCTTTTTCGGGCACGAATAGCGCGGATTCGTTACCGTTTTGGCGCATTGACCCCTTTTTCGGGCACGAATGGCGCGGATTCGTTACCGTTTTGGCGCATTGACCCCTTTTTCGGGCACGAATGGCGTGGATTCGTTACCGTTTTGGCGCATTGACCCCTTTTTCGGGCACGAATGGCGTGGATTCGTTACCGTTTTGGCGCATTGACCCCTTTTTCGGGCACGAATGGCGTGGATTCGTTACCGTTTTGGCGCATTGACCCCTTTTTCGGGCACGAATAGCGCGGATTCGTTACCGTTTTGGCGCATTGACCCCTTTTTCGGGCACGAATGGCGCGGATTCGTTACCGTTTTGGCGCATTGACCCCTTTTTCGGGCACGAATGGCTCGGATTCGTTACCGTTTTGGCGTATTGACCCCTTTTTCGGGCACGAATAGCGCGGATTCGTTACCGTTTTGGCGTATTGACCCCTTTTTCGGGCACGAATAGCGCGGAATCGTTACCGTTTTGGCGCATTGACCCCTTTTTCGGGCACGAATGGCGTGGAATCGTTACCGTTTGATTGAGCGCTTCGGCAGCACGTTAACTAGCTTATCAATAATGCACGGGGTATAATGCGCGCTTCTGCTTGGTTTAAAAAAACGGTAATAGCACTTTCTTTCGGTGGTTAATCCAACCATCCTACTTCTCGCCACCAACAAAAAAAGAGGAGCATTCTCACCGCTCCACTTCAATCACCACCTGCGCGGCGGCATATGCTTTCGTATGCGTAATGGATAAATGAACTTTTTCCCCTTGATCTGCGGGCCTTACAATATGCGGTTTCCCTAATTTGTCCGCCATAATTTCAATGTCCTGAAAAGACAGTTCTGAGCCGATACCTGTCCCACGCGCTTTAGCGAAAGCTTCTTTCGCTGCGAATCTCCCAGCAAGAAATTCGGTCTTTCTTTTTTCCGGCAAAGTTTCGTAATATGCAAGTTCCCCCGCTGACAAAACACGCTCAGGAAATCGCGCCTGCCGTTCTCTCAGCTTTTTAATTCTCTCCGTTTCTACGAGATCCAGTCCGATTCCCGAAATCATCGCAGCACTTCCCTTCTACTTTTCATTTACGACTATAATATAATGATAGGAGTTCAATAAGAAAGGAGAGTATCCCATGTTCCTCCGCACGGAATCTTTCGGGCAATTCATTCGCCTGTATCCTGTCATTACGGCTCTTGTGGCTATTCATATCGCCATTTTCCTTGCTATGAACCTGCCGCTTTTCCCGCAGCAGCTTATTTTTGAAATTCTAGCAGGCGTCAATATATTAATCCAAATGGGAGAATATTGGCGATTGTTCACACCAATTTTTGTACATATCGCTTTCACCCATCTTTTGTTCAATTCATTCTCACTTGTTTTATTCGGTCCGGCACTCGAGCGAGCACTTGGAAAGTTTCAGTTCATTCTTGTTTATATTGCCTGTGGAGTTGCCGCCAATATTGCGACGCTTATTCTAAAGCCGCCCTATTACACGCACATTGGCGCGAGCGGAGCGATCTTCGGTTTGTTCGGTATCTATTTGGCCATCACTTTTTTTAAAAAAGAAGCCATGCCCCAGCAGGGGAAACAGGTGATTTTGCCGATTGCGGCTCTCGGAGTGATCATGACCTTTTTCCAAGCCAACATCAATATCACTGGTCACATTTCCGGTTTGATCGCAGGCTTTCTCATTGGGGCTGTTTTAGTAAAAATCCGTCCTATTCGCTTTCTGTAGCTGTTTCAACGAAATCTATCAGTCCTTGATCTCTGTGGCTATACCAGTCAAGAACTTCAAGAGCATGCTTTTCATCCAGATGGGCAATTTCCGCATCGCGGGAACCTGCCCCGGATTTCACCGCTGCACTCACCGCCGCTAAATCAGCACGCTTTTGAAACCAGCTTACACTTGCTTCCATCGACTGGATCCGGTTTTTCTTCATCAGCATCGTATGCTGCTCGATTGTCCTATAGCGCATCGTCAGTTGCTGACCTGCAATATTCCAGCCGGCGGATTTATACTGAGCGTAACCCCATAAAATGGCAATTGGCAGCAAAGCAACGGCAAATAACCCATATGGCCAGAAAAACCCGGTCACGACACCTGCAATAACGAGGGCTATGATTGATTTTACAAACATATAGCGCCGTATCGACCGTTTAGGAGCAGGTCTGAAATCCGTGTCAAATGCATAGTCGGTAAAATATCCACCTAGTAGGTCAGCAATTTCGCTGCGCTTCACAATCGGAAGAAGGACCATGGAAGAATTCTCCAAGTCAGTGGACGCTCCTCCGGCACTTTCCAAAGAAACGCTCGCGTACCCAAAGGGCTGTCGGATCGGGCTTTCCGTAATCGTTAGCGCCTGTATTCGATGTAAGGGAACCGTTGTTGTCCTTTTTTCCAACAAACCCCTCGTGATGATCAACTCATCTTTCACTTTTTTTACTGTAAAATCGTTGTATTTGAAAAATGCGATGACAACCGATAAAAGCCAGGCAATGAAAAGAGCAATAAAAACTACCACAGAGATGAAAACCACGCCGAATTTGATCAGCTGCTGCATTTCATTAAACAACTTTTCATAAGGAATAAAGTCTTCAAATTGAAAAACAAATGCCAGAAATGCAGAAATGACGACACCAGCCCTCCCGGATGTGGATGCAAGAAAAAGGAGCTGCCGCGCTGTAATCTTATAAATGATATCTTCTCTAGGAGCTGCCACTTCCTCCGTAACATCTGACGGTACCTTATTTTTTACATCAGAAATAATTTTCTGTAACGATGCCGCATCCGCTTTTTTTATGGCCGTCAACTCTGCTTCTGCCTTGTCCCCGCCTGACCCTGCCGTTTCCACTTTCACTTTTACAAGACCCAGTGGACGGTGGATAATGCTCTCAGACAAGTCGAGGCTTTGAATCCGGTCAAAAGGGATATAACGTTTTTTCCTGACAAACAGCCCTTGCTCAATCCGGAGCTCGTTGTCCTCGACCCTATACGTAAACCTAAGCCATTTGACAACCATAGAAGCAATCATAAAAAGGACGAATAGTAAAAATAGGAGCTGCGGGAGCATGCTAAAACCAAGTTCAATCTCATTTTTCCCAAAAATAAAAAGGAAAATAAATGGAATGATGAGCTCTTTCAGCGAACGGATGAAATCATACAACACAGTGATCGGGTGAAGCCGTTTCGGTTCAAACATCGTCTTCAGCCACCCTTGCCAATGCGGAAATGGAACGGCGCAGCTCCTCCGCCTCATGAATATCGACCGCAGGTATCTCGTGAACCGTTGCCGCGGTTGATATCGAGACAGTGGCAAGATCATATTTTTTCAATATCGGTCCCTGCGAAGTATCAACATGCTGGACCCGCACCATCGGAACAAGCGTCCGGTGAATGAAAAAAACTCCATACTGAAGCTCCAACTCGTGCTCCGTCACTTCATAGCGCCAGCGCTTCCATCGGATGGAAGGAATGATAAAAATGCTCAATATTGTAATAATGAATACAAGTCCAGCGCCTGAGACCGTAATCCAAATCGGCCAATCAAAAAAATATGTAAGTCCCCCGGCTATAGCTACTACCAGCCATAATGCTAGTGAATTAAGCGCCCCCGTAATACGCCACACCTTTAAACCGCGCTGCGAAATCCGCCTTGATGGTGGTCTGATTTCCATTAATTCTCCCCCTCTTTTCTGCCTAACAATGCTCCCATTTTTAGGCGCTGGGCCTGGATGACTATCCAGTTTTTTGGAATTGCTTTTCAAATTTTAGATTTACTCTCGAAATTTCAGATTTACTTTTAAAATCATTTTATCTAGCCTTTAAACAATGTTCTATATTAGTCACCCTTCATATTCTAACAAAAAAACAACCGGATTTCTCCGATTGTTTTTTGTTAGATGGATCGCTTACGCTTTTTGAGCGGCTCCTCATATTTTGGCCGCTCTTTTCGCGTGAGCGGCTTTTTCATTTGTAAAAGTTATTTGCGCTTTTCCTATGTCCAGCTGCGACGCCTATCGACTAGCAGACTTCGCGCTTCCTCCTACGATAAGTCAACATCGGCTCGCCTGCGGCTTCGCCGTGTTTCCTTTATCTCGTCGGATTCACTCCAGTCTAGCTTCAACGCCTAGCCCCTCGAGGTAATAAGCCAATTCCCTGTGGTGGCTAAAAAGCTGCCTCCTCGGGAATCGTCTTATGCTTGTCGGGGCTGACAAGGCATTTCCGCATTTCGGGTCAGTCTGTACGTCGATGAACAGGCGTCTCCGCTTTTCCTTATGGTCTCCGATTCCCTGAGCGGCGCTGGGATTTGCGGTGGCCTTTATATGATGACTGGCCGCCCGGCTTTCCTCTTCTGCCTCGTCCGCCTCGGTCTCCACCGTGGAAAGAATCCCGTTTGGATGGGAGCGGTCTTTCCTCAGTGATGTGTACTGGCGTTTTGTCAGGCTCCTTGGTGATTACTTTCAATGCAGCTGCAATGACTTCCACTGCATCGTGCTCGTTCAGCAAGTCAACAGCTGTGGACCTGTATTCATCCAGATTGCCCTCTTCAATCGTCTCAGCCAATTTTTCCATTGTCACGCGTTGTTGGCCTTCGAGCGCTTCGTCCCAAGTTGGCGGGCGCATTGGCTGCATCCGCTTTTTCGTTGTTTGCTCAACGATGCGCAGGTACCCCATTTCACGTGGGCTGACGAATGTAACGGCCATTCCTTCTTTTCCGGCACGCCCTGTACGTCCGATACGATGGACGTAGCTTTCGGGATCCTGTGGAATGTCGTAGTTATACACATGGGTGACACCTGAAATGTCCAATCCACGCGCTGCCACGTCGGTCGCTACAAGAACATCCACTTTACCTTCTTTGAACTTACGTAAAACGGACAAGCGTTTCGCCTGGCTCAAATCGCCGTGGATTCCTTCCGCAGTGTATCCGCGAACGGTCAAAGCGTTGGACAACTCATCCACACGGCGTTTCGTCCGACCAAAAACAATAGCCAATTCCGGAGACTGCACGTCAATTAATCGTGAAAGGACATCAAATTTCTCTCTTTCCGGCACTTTCACAAAAAATTGTTCGATCAATGGAACAGTCATTTCTCTCGCTTGAACCTTAACTAGCTCAGGCGACTTCATGAAACGCTCGGCAATTCGGCGAATTGGTTCGGGCATTGTAGCAGAAAAAAGCAATGTTTGCCTTTCCTCAGGGACTGTTTTCAAAATCGATTCAATGTCTTCGATAAAGCCCATGTTCAGCATTTCATCCGCTTCATCGAGAATTACTGTATGGACATTGCCCAATTTCAGTGTCCGGCGGTTAATATGGTCAAGGACACGTCCAGGCGTTCCAACGACAATCTGAGGACCTTTTTTCAACGCCCTGATTTGGCGCTGAATATCAGATCCGCCATAAACTGCGAGCACTCTCACCCGGCTGTCGATGGCAATTTTATATAGCTCCTCTGAAACCTGGATAGCCAGCTCACGCGTCGGAGCAATGATGATCCCTTGGACCGTGTGATCGCTCGGATCGATTTTTTGAATCAAAGGAATTCCAAACGCCGCTGTTTTTCCAGTACCGGTTTGAGCTTGCCCGATTAAATCCTTCCCTTCCATGCTTAATGGAATCGTTTTTGCCTGTATCGGTGTAGCTTCTTCAAAGCCCATTCTATTGACTGCTTTTAAAATAGACGGACTCAAATTTAAATCTGAAAACTTCGTCAATGCTTCTCAATCTCCTTTAAAACTTCAAGTTGGAGCGTAACGCCCCACTTTTCTTTTAAGAGCTGCCGCGAAAAAATTGTAAACGATGTTGCTAATTCTATCACTAAAAAGTGATGGTGACAATTTCCAATTAAAAGAAAAGCGCAAGCGCCTTGCTCAGCCCCGACAGGCACAAGATCATTTTCGCGGAGCAGTTTTTCTGCCGCCAAAGCGAATGCTTTCGACGGATTGAATAAAAAAAGCTATAGCGCAGAAGCACTTTTTCCTCGAATCAAGGCTTGTGACCTTTAGGGGGCTTGGCCGACTTAAAGCGCCACGTCCTGTGGCGCCGTCGGCACTAGGACATCCTGTCCGTCGGAGCTTGGCATTTGCCAAGCACCAAGCACTTTTTTTCAAAAAGGTGCCGTTATCTCTCAACTCAACCATTGCAATATAAAAGTTTAGCCGAGAGGTAACGGCACCTAATTGCAGGGGCGGCTAGCCGCCCCGCAAATTCCATGCTATTCCTCAATAGCTAATGCTTCAACCACTTTTTCCATTTTCATACCACGTGAAGCTTTTACAACAATCAGCTCTCCTCCTGAAATTTTCCCCTTCAGAGAACGGATTAATTCATCCTGATTCAGGAAAGAAAACACATGCCCAGCCGTGAAATTTTTTTCGGCACCCTGTGCTATCCATTTACCTAAATTTCCATATGTATAAACATACTTGATTTTTGCCGGATCGATCTCTTCACCGATTTGTTCGTGAAATTCAATTTCCATATCTCCAAGCTCGAGCATGTCTCCAAGAACAACAATCTTTTCCTTGGCAGCGTCCATGCTTTCAAGCATTCCGATGACAGCGCGAAGTGCCGTCGGGCTTGAATTGTAGGAGTCGTTTAAAATTGTTGTCCCCTTGATTCCATTCCGCCATTCCATTCTCATCGTAGACAGTTTTACTGAATTTAAACCGTTTTTCACATCGCTGGCCGGCACTGAAAATTCCTTCGCAGCTAGCAAAGCCGCCAAAGCATTCATGACATTATGTTTCCCAGCAATCGGCAAAAATAATGGCTCATTTGGAAAATTCGATGCCGTAAATGTGCTTCCTCTTTCTTCTATTGTCAATTCTAGAGGGTATGCGGCATTTTCCGCAGAAGGCCCAAATGTTTCCAGGCGGATATTGTCAAGCGTAGCCGCCTTTTCCTGTAAAAGCGGCTCATTTCCCGGGTAGATGAATAGGCCTCCAGGAGCCAGTCCTTCGGTGATTTCAAATTTGGCCGCAGCGATTTCTTCGCGAGACCCAAGGTCAAGCAAATGGGCTTCACCGACATTCGTGATAATCGCTGCATCAGGTCTGGCAATTTTTGTCAAAAGGGAAATTTCACCCCTGCTGCTCATGCCCATTTCGAGGATAGCAATCTCCGTTGTTTCCTCAAGTGCCAAAATCGTGAGCGGAAGCCCGATATGATTATTGAAATTCCCTTCCGTCTTTTGGACGCGATACGTTTCACCAAGGACAGCCGCCGTAATGTCTTTCGTCGTTGTTTTTCCGTTACTGCCTGTAATCCCGACCACTTTTACAGATAATTCGTCCCGGTATGTCTTCGCCAGAGCCTGCAAGGCAAGCAATGTATCTTTTACGACGAGAACCGGACCGTTTGTTGGCGGGTTAGGAACATCCTCCTGCCAAAAAACAGCCGCAGCCCCTTGATTCAGGGCCATTTCCGCGTACTTGTGACCGTCAGTCTGCTCCCCTTTAAAGGGAACGAACAAGTTGCCCGGTGAAATTTTTCGCGAATCAATTGTTACGCCTTTTACCTCTTGCTGGGCGTATTCCGTTACATCGTTTTCTATTTTGATCATTTTTGCTATCTGGCCAATTGTTCTTTGAATCATCGTAATCCCTTCTTTTTAAAAAGTATGGACGATTGTTTGTTTTTCCTCGTAACGCTGTCTGCCAAGGTCGACGAGACGTTCAATCAACTCAGGATACGGAACGCCGGTATTTTTCCAAAGGAGAGGGAACATGCTGACAGGCGTGAAACCTGGCATCGTGTTCACTTCATTGATCAGCACCCTGCCGTCCGGCGTCACGAAAAAGTCCATCCGGGCAAGACCGGAGCAATCGAGCGCTTTATATGCTGTAAAAGCCATGTCGCGGACCGTGTCATAATCCGTTTCAGGAATGTCTGCCGGAATCACAAGTTCTGTAGTGTTATCCGCGTATTTTGCTTCGTAATCATAAAACTCTTTTTTAGGGACGATTTCGCCCGCAACTGAACAAGCAAGTTCATCATTCCCAAGGATACCAACTTCAATTTCCCTTGCAATGACACCTTCTTCGATGATGATTTTCCTATCGTAGCGGAATGCTTCTTCAAATGCTGCAACCAATTCTTCTCGGTTGTCGCATTTGCTGATTCCGACGCTCGAACCGAGATTGGCAGGCTTCACGAAGCTAGGATAACCGATTGTTTCCTCCACTTCCTTATAAGCCGCTTCGCGGTCCTCTTCCCAGGTACTACGAATGATAGAAACGTATTCCACCTGGTCCAGGCCAGCCTGTGCAAAAATATTTTTCATGACTACTTTGTCCATACCAGCTGAAGAGGCGAGTACGCCGTTTCCAACATATGGAATGTTTAAGACTTCAAGCAGGCCCTGGACCGTTCCATCTTCGCCATTAGGACCGTGCAGCAGCGGAAACACCATATCAAATTCCGCGTTTAGCGATTGAGGCATCAACTCATTGCCGCCATTCGAAAATTGAAGCTGTTTTACATCTTCAACAGGCTCTGTAATTTGCGGACCTTGTATCCATTGTCCTTGTTTGGTGATGAAAATCGGAAATATATCGAATTTATTTTTATCAAGTGCATGTATGACTGCTTTCGCAGTTTGCAGCGAAACTTCATGTTCAGCAGATTTACCACCGTATAATAAACACAATTTCATTTTTATTATCCTCCATCTTCATGACATCTTTTTAATTTTAACATGATTTTAAATAAAACAAAGAAGAAAAGTGAAATAGATATATGGGGAAAAAAGCGTGATTTCCTTCATAGGGTCGGAACCGGAAAACACGGACATATTTTTGATATATCCTTTCAATCAAAAGTAGACTGCCGCCCAATTTTATCGTATGCTGCATGATCTTTTGGAGTGATTGAAGCGAAAGTCCTGCTCTCTGCCAGCCCGGGTTATCCGTGGGTTTTTGCGAAGCCCCGTTCTGAACAACTTGCTTTGCCCACCCGGCCCGATGCTCTATTTTTGTGAAATAATAAGGATATCTTCTTTTTCTTATGCTAGAATAATTCAGGCGGCTCCCTTACATAAAAAGCTGCCGCCCATTATATTTTATATGGAGGTCCATATGTTATGAAATTCGGTTTGTTACCGCGCATCATTCTCGCGATTGTGCTCGGTATATTAATTGGGCTCGTCTCGCCAAATCCCTTAATCCGGGTTTTCGCAACCTTTAACAGCCTATTCGGGAATTTCCTTGGCTTCATCATTCCATTGCTGATCATCGGCTTCATCGTTCCCGGAATTGGCGCTATTGGAAAGGGTGCCGGAAAGCTGCTCGGCTGGACAGCTGCGATTGCCTATCTATCAACGATCGGAGCAGGCTTGCTCGCATTTTTCGCAGCAAAATCGCTATTTCCTTCGATGTTGGCCAATCTGTCTCTGCAAGAGTTCGCTAATCCAGAAGAGGCACTATTAAAACCATATTTCGAAATCGAGATGGCGCCGCTCATGGGAATCATGACTGCTCTACTTCTATCCTTTGTCATCGGAATAGGAATTGCAGCCGTTAAAAGCGATGTGCTCTTAAATTTGTCCAATGACTTCCGGGACATCATTCATCTAGTCATTGAAAAAGTGATCATCCCTTTATTACCGGTTCATATTTTCGGCATTTTTGCAAATATGACCAATGCCGGCCAGGTAGGATCTATCTTAAGCATTTTCATAAAAGTTTTCGCTATGATCATCGTTCTTCATATTGCTTATCTATTCATCCAATATACAATTGCCGGTTCTTTGCAAAAAAGAAATCCTTTGTCGATGTTGAAAACAATGAGCCCAGCGTATTTTACAGCTCTTGGAACCCAGTCGTCAGCGGCAACGATTCCGGTCACGCTGCGACAAGGTAAAAAAATCGTTAAACAAGAACGTGTTGCGGACTTTACCATTCCGTTGCTTGCAACCATTCATTTGTCTGGAAGCACAATCACTTTGGTGAGCTGTTCCATGGCTGTCATGTTCATGCAGGGGCACAGCTACTCATTTACAATCATGCTTCCATTTATATTGATGCTCGGAATCACAATGGTGGCAGCACCCGGCGTTCCCGGCGGGGCAGTCATGGCCGCTATCGGACTTTTGGAATCCATGCTCGGATTCGGTCCAGCGATGACTGCATTGATGATCGCCCTCTACATTACCCAGGACAGCTTCGGTACGGCATGTAACGTAACCGGTGACGGTGCAATTACAGCGGTCATGGACAAAATAAGTCGCGAAGATGTGGAAAAAGAAGCGACAGTTTGATTTCAGAGAGCCCCCATGCAGAAATGCGCGGAGGTTCTTTTTTTATGTGCGAAAGGATTGAATAAAATCGGAATGGGTTGGACCATGTATTTTGTACGTGGTTCATTTCCAACAAGGAGCCTATCCGCTTTATACGGATGCCGATCAAAAACACCCAAGAAAAAATCATTCTCATTTTCAAGCAGTCCCACATAAAAAATACAGCTCCCATTCAGGAAGCTGTATCCATTTTTCCAACCGAATCTATCCCAGGAGAGCCTGCCATTCTCCGGCCTTCCGATCAAGAACAATTTTGCCTTCCGGCGGACGCCGGCTCTGCTTCATATACTCTTCAAGCATTTCATCCGTGTCCATTAAATCACCGACCGTCCATAAAGGCACTTCAATTTTCTGCCGGTCCGCAGTCATTTTTTCAAATGAAAGCACGACGCCTTCCCGCATTTGTACGCTCAGCATTTGGAGAATATCTGCTGGGACAAAAGGGGCCGGGCGGTATTTCCGGCGTCCAAACAAGTTTTTTTCTCTTCCTGGACTCACCCTATGCGAAATGACCACGCCCATCATAGAGAAAAAGTGTTCCCAATTCTTATAGTATGTTTTATTGAAATTTCCGTCTTCCTCGGTCAAATAGACAAATTGATTTCCAAGCATTCTATAAAAAGGAGGTCTTAGAGGTGATTTGATATGGCTTAAGTAGAGAAGCTCAGCCAGTTCCTGGCCTGTCAGCTCATTCAGATCTTCCTCATCTGAAAAATCAACCCAACAAAAATTTCCGTAACGGAAAACTTCATCTCCTGCCAACTGTTCCACGTTTTCTCCCGTTACAAAATTCAACCGGGTATGCATGTTATAGTAGCCATCTTCGAATTTATGGCTGAGCAATAAAAGATTTGACGGCTTAACAGGAATACCTTTCATAAAATCGGGAAATTGAATACCGGATGACAAGATATACCGAGCGGTGTGATTCATGTGTATGTATATGATATTTTTCCTAGATGCTTGATTTTTCAACGAGATTGCCCCCACAAATATAATCATACGATATACCTACAGTATATCTATATAATAACAAAAATTTGTTATGACTTATATTACATATTCACAACAATTATATATGCCGCTATTAAACGATAGAAAGGTGATAACTGTGCTGGCTAGAAATATGGAAAAGGAACTTACTCTAAAAATCATCGACAATATTAAAAACGAAGACTTCGATAAGGTGAATGATACTTTTGAAGACTGCGGCCCGGAAACGATGGCCTCCATCATCCAGAATCTTCCGGAGAGATTCAGAGGGGCCATGCTCGAGCATTTAAGCAACTCCACCCTGGCAAGCCTGATACAGAAAGTGAACATTAAGCTTCAGCTTGAGATTTTAAGTAAAATTGGACCCGACAAAGCAAATCGAGTGCTGGCTTTATTGAATGTCAACTTCCTTTCCCGCCTGCTTCGCCATTATCCCAAAACGGATGTTGACTCTTTTTTAAAAGAAATGAAGGAAACCGAAGCATCCTATGTCAGGCAAATCCTAGAATATCCGGACGATACCGCCGGAAGCTTGATGACGAACCGGTATGTCTCGGTCAACACCCATTTTACTGTGGGACAGGCCGTTGAAAAATTAAAAACCTTAGCCCTTTACTCGGAGAGCCTAAATCATATCTATGTGGTGGATCAAGATGGGCATCTAGCAGGAACGGTTCCTTACAGGGACTTGATCATAACAGAGCCTGAAGAAAGCGTGACAAATGTCATGGTAGAAAAGGTCATATCCGTTGATGTGATGACCAAGCGCAGTGAAATTGTCCGCTTGCTGCAGCGATACGATTTTACGGCGCTTCCTGTAGTGAACAAAGACGAGGTTCTCATAGGAATTATCACTTTTGATGATATGGTGACCACAATCATCAATGAAGCAGGCGAAGATATAAGCAAAATTTCCGCCATGAATGAAGAAATTGACTTTGATACGAAACCGGTGTCTGCGGCAATCCGCAGACTTCCTTGGCTCATCGCCCTGCTGTTCATCGGGCTCGTCTCCGGAAGCATCATCTCCAGATTCGAAGAAACACTGGAGCAGGTGGTCGCCCTTGCTTTCTTCATGCCGCTGATTGCAGGAATGACAGGAAATACCGGTACACAGTCGCTTGCTGTCGTCGTGCGCGGTCTGGCAGAAAAAGAAGTGGACATGAGAACAGGAATGAAACTGCTTTGGCGTGAATTCCGAGTGAGCTTATTTATCGGCATCACATGTGGACTGCTCATTGCCATCATCGCATTTGTCTGGCAGCACAATCTATACCTTGGAATTGTTGTAGGGGGCTCGCTATTGCTTACATTGATCATCGGAACATTCGCAGGTACAATCATTCCGTTGATTTTATATAAATTAAAAATGGACCCGGCGGTCGCATCCGGACCTTTGATTACAACGGTCAACGATATTTTTTCATTGATCACTTATTTTTCCATCGCGACCCATTTTCTCAACAAACTAACTTAACTCTTTAAAAAATGTGAAATCGTGATAGAAGTTGCTTCATTAAGGGTAAAGTATGTAGAAAAGCGCAAGGCGCGCAGCCTTAGGCGACAAGCACAAGGCGAATTTTGATGAGGGAGTTCGTCAGCCACCACAGCAAAGCAATTAAATTAAATCACATCGTGAAAAGCTTCTCTGAGATGCTTCATGTAGCTTTGCGACGAAGGAAACATAAGCTTCCTCGAATAGCTATGCAGCAGGAGCACATTCTTATTGAATAAGCTTCCTTGCAACTTGTAACCTCGTGCCGATGGCGCCTGGAGCTAGACTTAACAATATTTCTCCCCAAAAAAATACGAAATGGAGGAGGTGAAGCCTTGCTGCGGACATTCCGGAGCGGGGCGCTCCATTGCTCATAATTAACATATTTCTCGTTATTATTTTAATTGCACTGACAGCATTTTTCGTGGCATCTGAGTTTGCAATCGTAAAAGTTCGAAGCTCTCGCCTGGATCAGTTGGTAGCGGAAGGCAATAAGAAAGCTACCGTTGCCAAGCGCCTGGTCGCAAATTTAGATGGCTACTTATCTGCAACACAGCTTGGAATCACAGTGACCGCACTCGGGCTTGGATGGCTAGGTGAACCGACTGTTCAAGTAATGCTCAATCCACTGTTTGAAAGGCTTAATATTCCAGCTTCGATAGCAAGCATCCTTTCTTTTGTCATTGCATTCAGTTCAATAACATTTATTCACGTTGTTGTCGGAGAATTGGCACCAAAAACTTTCGCCATTCATAAAGCTGAGGCCATTACATTAGCTATCGCAACACCGCTGATATGGTTTTATAAAATCATGTTCCCCTTTATCTGGCTTTTAAATGGGGCTGCTCGTCTGATAGCAGGTTTGTTTGGTGTCAAGCCTGCTTCCGAAAGCGACATCGCCCATTCTGAGGAAGAGCTTCGCATTATTCTGTCGGACAGTTTGAAGAGCGGAGAGATTAACCAGTCGGAATACCGATATGTCAACAAAATCTTCGAGTTTGACAACCGGATTGCCAAAGAAATCATGGTCCCGAGAACGGAAGTCATTACAATCGACAGATCCGCTTCAATCGGTGAAATCATGAGCATTGTAAAAGAGAAGCGCTTAACCCGTTACCCAGTGATAGAAGAAGGAGACAAAGATAAAATTCTCGGTGTGGTCAATATTAAAGAATTTTTAACAGATTGCATTGAAGGGAACTGTCAAGGTTCCGAACCAATTACCAGCTACATCATGCCGGTTATCAGCGTCATTGAAACGATCCCTATTCAGCGGCTTCTTGTAAAAATGCAACGGGAAAGAAACCATATGGCCATTCTGTTTGATGAATATGGCGGAACAGCGGGAATTGTCACAGCGGAAGATATTCTAGAAGAAATCGTTGGAGAAATCAGGGATGAATTTGACGAAGATGAAATACCGTTAGTAAGGAAATTGGATGAACAGCATTACTTGCTGGATGCAAAAGTATTGATTGAGGAAGTGAATGATTTGCTTGGCATCCACCTTCGCTGCGAGGACATCGATACAATTGGTGGCTGGCTCCTGACGAAGAAATATGATTTGCAGCAAGGCGATATAATTGAAGAAGAAGGGTATAAATTCCATGTAAAAACAATGGAAGGCAACCACATTAGCGAAGTTGAAGTGACCCCATAAATTACTGTGAGTATCAAAAAAGGAAATCAGTCAAATTCCTATTTTATTTCCGGGGAAATGAGTCGGTTCGACAATCATTTTCCTGTTTTTTCAATTTTGCTGACGGCATTCTTGAATAATGCTATACTTCTTTTTAGCTTATCGTCATTTACGGCTAAAAGGAGCATATTTGAATGATATCAGAATGGCTTGCAATTATTGAAAACTGGCTGATTGATTATGGGGTGCTTGGACTTTTAATCGTCTCCTTTACGGATTCTGCTTTTTCGCCAATCATTCCCGAGGTGATGCTGATTCCAATGGGGATCGCCTCACCCGACAAAGTATGGCTTTACGCTTTTTATACAACTGTAGCTTCCGTGTTGGGAGCACTTCTTGGATGGTATATCGGAAAAAAATTGGGCAGACCCATTTTGCTTCGCTTTATCAAGGAAGATAAAATTAATAAGGTTGAATATTATTTTGAACGGTATGGAGCAATGGCTATTTTAATAGCGGCTTTTACCCCAGTCCCTTACAAGGTCTTTACCATTTTTTCTGGGATCTCCAAGGTGAAAATCAGGACTCTTGTTTTCTGGTCCATCCTTGGAAGAGGCGGGCGGTTTTTCCTGGAGGCAGCAATCATTGCGGCCCTTGGCGTAAGAGCGAAACCATTCATTGAAGAAAACTTTGCCATTATCACACTAGGCATCGGTGGAATCGCAGTCGTCGCATTCATCGTTTACCGCCTGATCTTCAGCAGGAAGAAAACGGCAAACAGTTAGAAAAGTTAAGGAGCTCAACCTTAGCGGACACGCACTTTACTGAGGCAGCAGTAATCTTTCAATTAAAACAACAATGCGGGCCAGTACATTGTACCAGCCCGCTTCGTTTTAATCTAAATGGTATTCGGTATACCCAGGGACAGCCTGTATCTCATCCAGAACTTTGAAAAGCTCCAGCCGGGATTTCGTTACTGAAATATTTACTCCCATTTCAGCCAGACTATCAATAAATTTTTCAAGTTGCTCATGATCTCTATGCAAGAAGACCACCTCATTTAAGATTTGACATCTTACTACTATTTTAACTCACTTTTCAACTGATTTGAATCGCTTTCAATAAAAAATATTAAATATGTGTCCAAAATTAAAACTTTCCTGTTTAATATACCCTATCTTCCCAGTCATAAACTTCTTATATAAATCAAAAACAGGCCTTCCATTAGGAAGTGCCTGTTTTGGTCAAACTTAGTCCCAGTCGCTAAATTTTTCTTTGGCTTCTCCATATTTTTTCTTCGTTTCACCTTTCACCTTATCCCACTTACCTTCAGCCTGCATTCTTTCATCATCAACTGCATCTCCAAATGCATCTTTTGCCTCACCTTTTACCTTGTCCCATGTACCTTCAAGCTTTTTCTTAGTTCCATCTGAGTCTCTCATTAGGAAGACCTCCTTCAAGTCTAAAAGCTATAGTTATCTGTACCCCCTATGACTCGAATGAAACTGAATTAATCAAGAAAAGTGTAAGCGCCCGTTTAGCGACGTACAAACTGAAATGCGGAAGACGGCCGTTTAGAGGGCGACAAGCATAAGGCGAGAGCTGAAGAAGGCGTTCTTTGCCTTCAGCAGCTCTCGCCTTATGACCTCGAGCCGATGGCACCCGCAGCCGGACAACACGGCGACTCGGCCGCCTCAAAGTGCCACATCCTGTGGCTTCGGTAGCACTACTAGGACGTCCTGTCCCTCGGAGCCGATGTTGACTTATCGTAGTGCTCTGAATACACTTCCTCGAAAAAACTTCCACGCAGAAAAAGCGAAGCTTTTTCGAGGAAAGGAGTGTGAAGTTTGCTAGTCGCTGGGCGCTGGAGCTGGACAAATCACTTCATCATTCGAATAATAGTTTCGTCAATTTTTGTACTTCTTGAGAAACGCTAAAAAAGCTTTCATATAGTAGACTTTTTGTCCGAAAAAGTAAACCGTAGAAACGCCATCCCTTTCCTTTTCTTCTTATTTCGCGCATTTTCCATCATTTCAAACAACTGCTGGTCCCGTTCCCGTTCCTCGATTTTTTCCGTCAACCGTTCAACCTGAACTGCAAGCTTTCGATTAATTTCAGCCAAATTTGTCTGCTGCTGTTCCAACAAAGTGATTTTTTCACATAGCTTCTTTAATTCCAAGTCCATTTTTTCTGAAGGCACATCTAGCAATACTTCAATTTTCCCCGACTGGCCTGCCGTTATCTCCGCTGCCTGTTCCACTGTCACTCCGTCTTCCGCCATTCTGTCAATCATTTCTTGAATTTGCGAAATATCCTTTTCTCTAAAAATCCGTCCATTATTCGAACCGCGCTCAAAATGATATCCTTTTGACTCCAACACAACAGCATAATTCCTGAGGGTACTGACCCCTAATCCCAACGCCTTGGCTGCCCCGGAAGTATACATCAAGTTTTCCATCGCCGACCCTCCCCAAGTTTTGGTTGTACGTATACTATTCCACAAACTAAACGCTTGTCCTTTCACTAAAAATGTAGATTGGAAGGGAGACTTGTAATTCGTTTTACAAATTTCTCATGAGGGATGGCGTCCCTCATGCTGTCGGATAAAATGAAGATCAGAAGCTGGGGACTAAATCGTGAAAAAAAGAGTATTTTCGAAAAACGGAGGGTATTACAAGTGTTTGAAAAGTATTCATCGGAAACGGATAGTAAATCGTAAAAGTGAAGAGTACTCCAT
This sequence comes from Siminovitchia acidinfaciens, assembly GCF_003605385.1. Lineage (GTDB taxonomy): Bacteria > Bacillota > Bacilli > Bacillales > Bacillaceae_C > Siminovitchia > Siminovitchia acidinfaciens. The sequence continues at coordinate 35,365 of NZ_QYTV02000004.1, forward strand.
CAAAATTGAAAAGTATATCTAAAAAATGAAGAGTATCCCATCCAAATCGAAGAGTAAAACAAAAAAACTTCAGAGTTATCCGCCAAAAACGGAGACTAAAAGAAAAAGTGGAGAGCATCCACCAATAAACGGAAAGTAATATTAAAAACGAACGGTACTCTCTGGAAACCGGATAGTCAGTCTTCTAAAATCAGTTACCCTCCCGTCAGTCTCCACAAATTTAAATCTCTTATTGCATCATGGATAAAAACCATACTGCATGGTTCTGCTCATCTGCAGCCGCCCGGCGAAACAGATGTCTAATATTTGGGTGCTGCGCCCGATCGGCAATCTCATGGTAAAAGTCGACCGTATGTTGTTCATCTTCAAAAGCGAATCGCAATCCATCCTTATATTTATTTGGACATTGTTCAATGATCTGCGGTTCAGGCTGCTTATTCATCACCAACATATAAATGGCCGAAAACTGATGGAAATGGCGGACTTCATCATTCCTGATTTCGCGGATGATCTGTTTTTCCTTCTCTGTAGGCGCCATCTCTATCAACTTCCCATAACAGGCAATGGCACTGTATTCGCCATTCACTGCTTTGGCAATGTCTTTTTCTAATTTTTTATCAATCGAAAAATCCATCAGTGTCTCCACAAAAATCACTCCCCAACATAGCGTATGCTGGGCGGGCGGAAGGGTGACAGATTAGAAAAACAAGATATGATAAAAGCAGGAGGGATGAACGAATGTTTACATCAAAAGCCCATTGTTATTTATGTAAAAGAGAAATTCAGCCTTATGAAGAAATTTACGTTAAAATGCGCTATCCCAAAAGCAAAGGATTCACTGAAATCAAAGCATTCCTGAAAAATGAAGGTAACATAATCTGCATAAATTGCTTTCCAACAGAATCGGTCAATGCCCGCAATCAGTCCCAATAATTGACATCGTCGTCATTAAGTCTGTTCCACCCGAACTTCCTGCATATTGCATCAATGACGAAGAAAATCGCCAAGAGGATGATAAAAGCCTGAAGGGTTTCAACGAACGCAATGAACAGAAACGGAACACTTGAACCTCTCATGAATAAAGTCACGAGATTCTTGGGAACAGAGCATACTTGATGAATAGTGGCGTACACTGCCATCAGCGGTTACTCTTTTATACCAAGCTATCCCCGCAGTTCCTGCGGTTCTTGAAATCTCGTTTTTATATCAGGGACAGCTGTCTTAGCCCTTCCCTCACGATATTTTTGCTGGCGTTGACATCCCGGTCATGGCAGGTGTGGCAGGCTGGGCAAGTCCAATCTCTCACGTGGAGGGGTTGCCTGCCGGCTTGATGGCCGCATGCAGAACAGATTTGGCTTGATGGATACCATCTGTCGATTTTAATCACCTTTTTCCCATACCATTTGGCTTTGTATTCCAGCTTTTCGATAAATCTGGACCAGGATACATCAGAAATACTTTTCGTCAGCTTGCGGTTTTTCATCATCCCTTTGGTGTTTAAGTCCTCTATACAGATCACGTCGTGGTCATTGATCATGTCTGTACTCAGCTTATTTAAAAAATCGGTGCGCTGGTTCATCACTTTTTCATGCATTCTGGCGACTTTCCGTTTTTGTTTTTGATAGTTCTTTGCCTCAAGGAGATTGATGCCTTTCTTTTTCGCAAGCAGCGCACGACGGGACAATTTGCGTTGTTCACGTTTTAATTTCTTTTCCATTTTGGCAGTGAAGCGATGATTATCCACTTTTCGGCCGTCTGAAAAAACGGCGAAGTCCAAAATTCCCAGGTCAATTCCGATGGAGGAATTGGTTTTGGGGAATTCGGCGATCTTTTCTTCACAAAGAAGGGAGACAAAATATTTTCCACTTGGGTATTTTCGAATGGTTACGCGGAGGATACGCCCGGCAACCTCCTGGCTTTTTGCAAACTTTACCTGTCCAAGTTTAGGGAGTTTCAGCAGGTTGCCATTAACGGAAATATTATCATTTACGCATTTTGTCGTATACGATTGGACAGGGTGCTTTTTGCTTTTGAACCGTGGCCTTCCATTTTGTTTATTAAAAAATCGGGTGAACGAATCGGCGAGGTTTTTCAATGAGGATTGAAGGGCGATGCTGTCGACTTCCTGCAGCCAACTGGTTTCTTCTACGACTTTCATGATGGGGAGCATGGCAGAACATTTGTGGTAGGATAATCCTTTACCAGTCTCGGCATATGACGTGTTCCATAGTTGAAGGAAATAATTATAGACGAACCTGGCGCAGCCGATAGTCTTGGAAATGAGGATTTCCTGTTCCTGATTCGGGTAGATACGAAACTTATACGCTTTATGCCGCAGCACTCCACTCACCTCATTTCTTTTTCTGGGCCTGGATATATTGCCTGATTTGTTGCTCGGTATTTTCACTGACTGTGGCAACAAAATAACTGGGATTCCGCAAGTGGCCGCCCCATAACGGATTTTTGAGCTCTGGATGGAGTTTAAAAATCAATCAGGCAGATACCTTTTAATGACTTAACAACACTTGGAATATAGTGCTGTGGTTTACACTTTCCTTCTTCTGTATAAATTTTCCGAGTTTCGTACAAAAATTTCACGCCGACAGCACCTCCTCCCAAACATACGGAAAACCCCCTTAGAAAGATTCAAAGATCCCGCTCCTTCGGAAACGGGATCTTTACAAAAAAACATTTGTTCAGACAGATTATTTCTCTGTCTAGCTAGTCCCACCGACGTATAGGAAGCACTAGTGCAAGCGAAGCGACAGGACAAGGAAAGCTTCGACAGCGTTACATCGCACGAAGAAAAAGCGTTAGCTTTTTCGAGGATCTCGCGGTATGAGCCTGCCAGCGCTTCTCTCCCCTAAACGGCCGTCTTCCGCATTTCAGTTTGTACGTTGCTAAACGGGGCTTACGCTTTTCTTCACGCCTGCCACGGACGATTTGCCACAGCCGGCCTCTTTTTAGGAAGTCTTCTTGTACCCAATTCTTCCCGGCTCATTCGTCGCGGCTCCATCCCCTTCTCAATTCTTGATTTGAGCGCATGGGGCATGGAGTACAGATTGGGCGGTAAAAATACACGTTTTGATTCTGAGCTGCACGACGGACATTCGGCACTTCTCAAGTTTTTCTCCATCGATTTGAAAAACAAGGTGAATTCTCCGCATTCATTGCAGCGAAACGTATAATTTGGCAAGATATCCCCCCTACCTATATCTTTACTTTATTTTTTCGGTGTAATATCTTTTTCAAAAATCTGGGTAGGGATCCCTATAGTACAGCAAGCGTTTGGAATATCCACGATGCCCGCGACATGCCCTTCCACCGGCGCGGAGCTTAGCAGCATATACGCCTGCTCTCCTGTGTACCCCTGAGTTTTTAAGTATTCAATCGCATTGAGGCAAGCATTTTTGAAAGCGGCATTCGCATCCATATAGTATTGCTGCCCAGTACTGTGATCCACAGACACGCCCTCAAACACAAGGAAATCCGAGTATAATGGATCAACCGGACCCGGCTTGAACATCGGGTTGTTCTTGATCATATATTTGTCCATTCCGCCTTTGATGACATCGACCTTTAAGTCGATCCATCCGGACATCTCGATTCCGCCGCAGAATGTGATCTCTCCGTCCCCTTGAGAGAAGTGGAGGTCTCCCACTGATAGTTTCGCCCCGTCCACAAATACCGGGAAGAAGATTTTCGATCCTTTTGATAGATTCTTAATGTCACAGTTTCCGCCATTTTCCCTTGGAGGCACTGTTCTGGCGCCCTCTGCAGCAACGCGGTCGAATTCTGCGCCTTTCAGCGTTCCGAGCACTGCACTTTCCGGTGTCGGCAGATTGGCGAGTGGAGGAGTGCGGTCAGGATTCGTCGCTCTTAGTTCTTCCTCTCGTCTATTCCATTCTTGCAAAAGCTCCATGGACGGTGCCACACCAATTAGGCCCGGGTGAACTATTCCCGCGAATCTGACCCCCGGAACGTGCCGCGAAGTCGTAAAAATCCCTTCAAAATCCCAAATGGATTTTTGTGCTTCAGGAAAATGATCAACAAGGAAGCTTCCGCCGTTTTCCTTGGCAAAAATTCCGTTGAAACCCCACTCATATCCTTGGTGGACACCGACATCCAAAATATCAACTACCAACAGATCTCCCGGCTCCGCTCCATTGACGTGGACAGGCCCACTCAAAACATGGACTCTCTCCAAGTTCGCTTCCCGGATATCTTCAGGGTCATCGTTATTCTTAATTTGCCCGTCCGTCCATTCCTTACAGTCCATCCGGAAGGCCGTTCCAGGATCCACTGCAAAAGCTGCAGGTATATCCGGGTGCCACCTGTTATGTCCCGGGTGTGCCTGCTCCTCCATCCTCTTGGTAAAATCCAGCTCAAATAATGTTTTTGGCATTTTGCTTACTTCCTCCCTCGAAAATTTTATGTAAATCTCTTGGTGAAAATAAATTAGTATGCTTCTTTAGTATAAGCCAGCCTATACCATTTATCAAATTTTTTAGATAATTTAAAATATAAAAAGAGCTTTGTCGTTAGGATGTTTTTACACTCCTACTTTGACAGTAAAATTCCGAAAAAAAAAGAAATGATAGAACCCTTGATAGTTGATAGATGGTATATACGCATCTCTGAAGGAATATTTTATTAAACCCCTGCCAATCATACATACAAAAATTTTCCAGTAATGGAACCCGGTCCATTTTCATCTAGTAGCTTTTTCAAAATCGTTTCAGAAAATCCACTGCTTTAGAAAATGCAGCGTCCTATTTCTCTTTGTAGTGGGACTCCCAGTTTTCCGATAGCCATTTTAAATTGACAAATAAACAATTCCAATTCTTATATAAACTCTCCCAATCACTTGAACTTTCTCTTTCAGATACAGCGTGGCGGCCAATGTACGTATTTCCTTTGTCGGCGGATACATAAACCCGATTCACATATATGCACTCCCAAAATTTCAATGATTTATTCGGTACTTTCCCTTCAGTTCACAAGCCGAAGAAGCTGATTAATCTCCCAGCTTCTTCTTCTCTCTCTATCTTTTAAATCTTTTTGGTTTTCTTTATTTCTCTTATAATTCTTCAACCAACGCCGCGCACTGATCGGCAATCGTCTGTAAAAACTTGGCCGCGGGCGCTCCGTCGACAGCACGATGATCGAATGTCAGGCTGAGCGGGATTCGCTCCTTTTGAACAACTTCCCCATCTTCTAAAACGAGATAGGACTCCAGTTTCCCTACACCAAGGATTCCGGCTTCCGGCGGATTGATAATGGGGGTAAAAAACTCAATACCGAAATTTCCAAGATTCGTCATAGTAAAAGTGCTTCCTTGTAATGTAACCCCGGATAAATTTCCGGAGGTGACGTTCTTTGCCATGTCTTTTAGCTCTTTGTCCAGTTCGCCTAGGACCAATTGGTTGGCATTTTTAAGAACTGGCACATACAACCCTTCCTCCGTATCGACCGCCATCCCCAAATGGACTTCTTCATGCTGAGTGATCTCCCCATCATGAACATGGGCATTCAAGTATGGATGCTGCTCCAGCGCTTTGATTGCGGCATATGAAACCAGGCTGTTCCAGCTGATTTTGGCGCCGCTCTCCTTCCGCTTTTTCCCGATCTCCGTCACTTCAACCCAAGAGGTTAAGGTCAGCTGTGCAGAATTATGCAGGCTTGTCATCATTCTGGAAGCAATCGTTTTGCGAATGCCGGTCATTTTTGCAGCGGCCCCCCCGGTCTCCTGTCGTGTTCCCACTCCTTCCGCTGCTTCTTTAATATCGTTTTCAGTGATGCTTCCGTTTGGTCCTGTGCCTTTTACATCAGCCAGATTTACGCTCAGATCTCTCGCAAGCTTCCTCAGTCTTGGAGAAATTCTAACAAACGAAGCTGCAGTCATCTTTTCCTCGTTAGCTTTATTATCGGTCTTGGTTTCCGCTTCTTTAGCTCCGCTTTCAGCTTCCGCATCAATTTTTACGAGAACATCACCCACCTTGGCAGATTCCCCTCTTTTGATCATAATTTCACTGATTATGCCATCCGCCTCGGCTTCTATTTCAAAAACAGCTTTTTCCGTCTGCACCTCGACAAGCACATCGCCTTCTTCAACCGTATCTCCTTCTTCCACATGCCAAAACACAATGAGGCTTTCCTCAATTTCATCGGATGTTCTTGGCATCTTCACTTCAAACATGCGCTTCACTCCTTAGATGCAATCAATAGGTTTCCATTAATTCTTTTACCGTTTTAAAAATAGTGTCAGGACCAGGGATGACAAAGTCTTCAAGCGGATCGCTGTAAGGAATCGGTACGTCAGGGATAGCGAGTCGCCTGACCGGCGCTTCCAGCTCGTATAAAGCTTCCTCTGCGATAATCGCTGAGATTTCGGCTGTCATTCCATAAGAAAGATAATCTTCATCAACAACGACGAGTCGGTGTGTCTTTTTAACGGACTTAATGATGGTATCCTTGTCAATCGGCTTCAAAGAACGCAAGTCAATGACTTCCGCCTCAATGCCTTCTTTGGCCAACTTTTCAGCCGCCTGAACCGCATAATGTGTCATCATCTGAACCCCGACGATCGTCACGTCCCTGCCTTCACGGACAACCTTCGCCTTGTCGAGCGGCACTGTGTAGGCGTCCTTAGGTACATCTCCGACCGACTCATCCAGTTGATCCATCCAGCCTAGTCCCTGCAGTGATTTATGAAACATGAAAAACACCGGATTGTCGTCACGGATGGCAGATGTCATCATGCCTTTTAAGTCATACGGCGTCGACGGAGCCACTACTTTCAGTCCGGGCATATGTGCGAAAGTGGCGTAAAGTGTTTGCGAGTGCTGCGCCGCATCGTTGTAGCCGCCGCCTACAGCGGTCATCAACACCATCGGAAGCTTGACGCTGCCGCCGGACATATACTGGATTTTCGCCATATGGTTGTAGATCTGGTCCATACATACGCCAAAAAAATCGACAAACATCAGCTCAGCAATGGGACGCATTCCCTCAGCTGCTGCTCCGATCGCCGCACCAATGATGGCCGTTTCCGAAATCGGGGTATCAATCACTCGTTCCGCTCCAAATTTGTCGAGAAGACCCTCTGTCGATCCAAAAATCCCGCCGTATTTTCCGACGTCTTCCCCAAGAACGAATACATCTTTGTTATTTTCCATTTCTAAAGCGATTGCCTCGGCCATGGCTTTATTTCCGGTCAACAATCTTTTTTTCGTTGTTTCCATCAATCTTTCTCCTTTCGCGTGGGAGGTGCCTGTCACTCCCCGAATTTTGTTAAATTGCGTTTAATTAAACATGTCCGCAAGCGCCGCTTCCGGCTTAGGCAGCTCGCTCTCCCTTGCAAAGCTGTACGCAGCGTCAACTTCCGCTTTGACTTTCGTTTCTATTTCCTCCACTTCGGATTCATCCACGCCGTATTCGTCGATCATAAGCTTTCTAACCCGTAAAATTGGATCCCGCTCCCTTAAAGACGATACTTCTCCTTTTTCTCGATACAACTCCGGATCACCCTGGAAGTGGCCTTGATACCTGAATGTCTCAATCTCAATGATCGTCGGCCCCTCGCCATTCCGTGCTCTTTTAACTGCGGCTTCGGAAACCTTATACATCTCGATCGGATCGTTATCTTTTACTATTACGCCTTCAATTCCGTAGGCTGCCGCCCTCTGATCGTTTGATTCAATGGCGGTCGAAGCAGTTTTCGGAACAGAGATTCCGTAGGCATTGTCCTCCACAACTAAGATCAACGGCAATTTCCAAAGTGCCGCCATGTTGAGCGTTTCATGAAAAGCTCCCGAATTCGCAGCCCCTTCTCCGAGGAAAGCAACCGCAACCCAATCTTGGCCCTTCATTTTTGCAGCAAGCGCCGCGCCTGCTGCCTGCGGAATTCCCGCTCCGACAATCCCGCTGCACGAAAATTTCACATTCGGATCAAACAGGTGCATGTGTCCGCCTTTACCTTTCGAGAGCCCCGTTTCCTTCCCAAAGATTTCAGCCGTCATCCGATTCAAGTCAACACCTTTAGCAATCGCATGATGATGCGGGCGATGAGGAGACGTCACCGTGTCATCTTTCGTCAGATGGGCACAAATCACTGCAGCGGGCTCCTGTCCCGTCGCCAAGTGCATCTCGCCCGGAACTGTTCCTGCCCCAATATTAAAAACAGGAGTCTTGCCTTCCAAATACACTTCAGCCATTTGATCCTCGTAATAACGGCTTTTCGCCATCATTTCATGCATCCACTTCAGCTTGTCCAAAGGTACCGTCATATTAGCTCCTCCCTTTTTTAAAAAGTCTAATAATCATAGAAAGCAAGTTTTATTCCAACTTTTAACCCTTGAATTCATCAATTTTTTGTAAAAAAGATGTCCCGTTTTGGTACAAGGTGTCCTTTTACGGGCGGGACACTGTTCCAAAACGGGACAGTTGTTACAAGGCTTAATTCGAATTATGCATTTCGTGTGGCATTTGGTGTCAAAAATAAAGATGTGTTTGTTTTTAAACCGTTCTGCAAATGCGGTGGTGTCTCCCAAACCAGGTGTTGCCTAAAAAGAAGCCCGCCACCAATTTCCGGTTAGCATTTCGACCATCCCACTCCCAAAAAAGAAGCCCCAACCAAATGGGGCACGATTCTGCTTAATCTCTAAGTTTTTCCTGATTGTGAGTATGGCAGAACCCATCAACGGCTGATTTCTCGGGTCCCCCAATTCTACCTAACCCCGTACCTCTCCATCTGTCTGTACAACGTACTGCGCGATATCCCTAAGTGCCGCGCCGCCCGGCTGTAATTCCCCTTGAACATTTCAATCGATTGGACCAGTGCCTGCTTTTTGATTTCATCTTTTACCGGCAAGCCTTTCTCGGCCGCCGTGAAAAATCCACCAAACAAATCCTCAGGCAAATCTTTCGGACACAGCTTGTTCCCCGTGCCTTTTACGATTGCCCGCTCCAATATATTTTGCAGCTCTCGCACATTTCCCGGCCATTCATATCGTTGAAGGGACTCGTAAAAATCAGGCTTCACTTCTAATGGAGCCTTACCGAACCGCATGGCCAGTTTTTCAATAAAATATTTTGCCAGACGTGGAATATCGTCTGGCCGCTCCCGTAACGGAGGTAACGTGACAGGGATGACATTCAGCCTGAAAAACAAATCTTCCCGAAAGCTTCCTTTTTTCACTTCTTCTCGCAGGTTTTTATTCGTCGCTGCAATGATTCTGACATTGACAGGGACAATTTTATGTCCCCCAATTCTCACAACCTCTTTATCCTGCAAAACTCTTAAAAGCAGGACCTGCATTTCCAGTGACATTTCCCCAATTTCATCCAAAAAAATGGTTCCGCCCTCTGCCAGTTCAAACTTGCCCGGTGTTCCTCCGCGCCTTGCACCCGTAAAAGCGCCGTCCTCATATCCAAAAAGCTCACTTCCAAGCAAATCGCGCGGTACCCCGCCACAGTTTATCGCAATAAACGGCTTATAGCGCCGATCGCTTTCATTGTGAATGGCCTGTGCAAAAATGTCCTTCCCTGTCCCGCTCTCTCCTGTCAATAATACGTTAGAATCCGAACTTGCCGCTGCAATTGCTTCCAGCTTCACCTTTCTGACTTTTTCACTCTCACCGACAATATCACGAAACGTCACCTTTGCCTGATTACCAGAAAACTTATTGATCATCTGTCTCACTTTATGTATTTCTTTAATCGTGAGCAGCTTGCCGATTTTCTTTTTGTTTTGGAAAATCCCCTTGGATGTAATCAGCACCTGCACCTGCCGCTGGCTGCCGGTTACTTTTAACTTCGTTTCCCGATCCAAAATATTCACCCTGGAAGAACTGATTTCTTGAAAAAGCTCGTTGTCAAAAATCTCACGAATGTTCTTGCCCACAAGCTCATGCTCTTTTTTTCCGATAATCCTGTGCAATATTTCATTCGTTTTTAAAATTTCCCCTGCCGTATCTACGATAATCATGCCTTCTGACAAAGTATCCGTCGTTGCCTCCAGCAAACTTTTCATGACGGCATTTCCCCGTGTCTTTTCAATGATCTGCAACTGTTTTTCAATCGCAGCCGCTGTCGATACGACCATCCCTAACGTATGCGGATGCACCTTTTCCCCTGGACCGGACATATTTAAAATGCCGATAATTTCCCCTGCTGAATCATGGATGGGTGCCGCTGAACAAGTCCATGGATGGCAGGCCTCGGTATAATGCTCAGATGCCCATACCTGAATGGGCTTGTCCAGCGCAATGCAAGTCCCGATCGCATTGGCACCCATCGCTTCCTCGCTCCATAATGCCCCTTCAACAAAACTGATATTCTTCGCCTGTTCAAGAGTCTCTTCGTCGCCCATCGCCTCCATCAGAAACCCCTTTTCGTCGCAAAGGATGACAAGGAATCCGGAGCCCTTCACAAAAAAATAAAGGTTTTCCATCAATGGAAGCGAAATGTGCAGAAGCTCCTTCTTTTTCTTACGCAGATCCTCTAATTCTGCGGGTAAAAGCATTTTCGTTCCGCTTTGGACGTGCGGATTAACACCATATTGTTTTGAACGGAGCCAGGCCTCCTGTATTTCTTGTTTTACCGATTCATTGAGATGTCCCCGATATACAAAATCCTCCCATAACTCCCGCATCACCTTTTTGTCTATCAAGCGCGTTCACCCCAACTCAAATGGATTACCCTCTATTATATAGAGAATTATGGGAAAATTGAAGGAATTCATTTGATATGTTAAAAGAGAAGTGTAGAAAGGCTTACCAAAGCGTTCCTACTACTCAACCAGTTATAATTTTAGCCCTATGACGTAGGATGCGTTTTATATAATCTGCGGGGTAAATAATGGAATTAATGTTTTTTACTGGTAAAATAAGGTATCCATAGAAAAAGAGAGGAGAATGAATGATGAGTACACGCTATTTCACACTGATACTGCTCTTAGGGATTTTGCTCGCCGGTTGTGCAGGTGCCGGAAACCAGGAGGCGAATAAGGAAGAAACCTCTGAAAAAGCAAGCAATGCAGAGACGGACGCTAAACCGCAAGCGGAGACAATATTGAAAGATACGGAAGATAACAACATCGGCACGGTCAGTTTTTTTGAAAATGGAGACCAGATTCAAATCGAGGCTGACATAAAGGGACTCACTCCTGGACATCACGGATTTCATCTTCATGAAAACGGCGTCTGTGAAGCTGATGCACCGGACGGGCCATTCACAACAGCTGGAGGACATTTCAATCCGGATGGCAAAGATCATCCCGACCATGCCGGGGACTTGCCTTCCCTATATGTCAATGAGGATGGACAAGCTAAATATTCAGCGTCATTCGATCGCGTAACTATGAAACAAATGACTGAAGGTCCGCTGGCAGTAGTTATCCATGCGGGACCGGACAACTTTGGAAATATTCCGGAGCGCTACGAGTCGGAAGGAAAGACTGGCCCAGACAAGGAAACAGTAAAAGCTGGCGATGCCGGCGACAGGCAGGCGTGCGGAGTCATTACAACTAATTAATGGAAAAGGCCCTTTCTTTGGAAAAGGGGCCTTTTTCTTTGTCAATCTTTAGGGTACGGAAAGGAAAGCTGCAAATATTGCCCCCAATTGTTTTTCATCATCGCGTATTTTATACAATATTCATGGCACGCTAAGCGTAAAAAGGAGCGTGTCACCGTGGAAATTTTCGAACCATCTTATGCACCTGGAGATATCGTCTATGTTTTATACCGCAACCCCCATACACAAAACGTTGCCATGATTCAAGAAGCCGCAGTGGTCAATGATCCGGACCGTCCAGGGCAGTTTGCCGTTTTTCTTTATGAAACTTATTATCCCTTGACGGATGAAATGGCGGTGTACCGTACTGCGGATGAAGCGGAAGCTGCCTACAATTATTATTTCGGAGCAGTAGACGACTGAAAAGGAGATGTGATCATGGTTAAACCTTTCATGCCCCAGCTTGTTTATTTTGAGCCAAAAGCGCTGGATTACCCGCTGGGCCAGCAGCTTTTTGAAAAGTTTACTGAACTGGGCAAGGAAATCCGCTACACAACGTCGCATAATCAGGTCCGGAATCTGCCGGGAGAAAATGATTTCCAACGCTATCGAATTGCTAAATCCACGTTGGTCGTAGGACTGCGGAAAACTTTGAAATTCGATACCTCAAAGCCGTCGGCGGAATATGCCATCCCTTTTGCGACCGGCTGCATGGGCCACTGCCATTATTGCTATTTGCAGACAACAATGGGAAGCAAGCCGTATATCCGTACATACGTCAATGTCGATGAAATTTTAGAGGCAGCTCAAAATTATATGGACGAACGGGCGCCTGAAATCACCCGGTTCGAGGCATCCTGTACATCGGATATCGTCGGTATCGACCATCTCACCCATACATTAAAAAGAGCGATCGAATACTTTGGCCAGACTGATTTGGGCAGATTGCGGTTCGTCACCAAATTCAGCCATGTCGACCATTTGCTCGATGCCAAGCATAACGGCCGCACCCGCTTTAGGTTCAGCATGAATGCCGATTATGTCATCAAGTATTTCGAACCGGGCACCTCAAGGCTCGCGGAGCGGATCGAAGCCGCCGTAAAAGTGGCCCACGCCGGATATCCATTGGGCTTCATCATCGCACCCATCTATCTTTTCGAAGGGTGGCAGGAAGGATATAGAGAGTTGTTTGAGCGCCTGAGCCATGACTTGCCTGATGATACCAAAGGAGATATCACTTTTGAATTGATCCAGCACCGTTTCACAAAACCAGCTAAAAAAGTCATCCAGAAAAACTATCCCATGACCAAGCTAGAGCTGGATGAGGAAAAACGCCGCTATAAGTGGGGCAAGTACGGCATCGGAAAATATATCTACCCTAAAGACGAGGAAGCGGAAATGAAGGAAACGCTGTTTGAATATATCCACACTTACTTTCCAGAGGGGAAGATTGAGTATTTTACGTAAGATTCATAAGCAAAATCAAATCAATCGGCGTTGCTCTGTTAAGTAATACAGAGCAACGCCGAGTCCAATATTAGTAATAGTTTTTTAAAATTACCCTTTATCAATAAAAGCCGGCCCTTACGGGCCAGCTTCCCTTTCAAAAGTTTACACGGAACATTCGTAGTTCCGCTCTCTTGTTCACACTTTTCAATTTGCCTTCCTGTGATGGAGATCCGGACCTTCCACATACTCGACTTCACTTTTTACACCCTTATTAGTAACTACACCAACTACATATGTGATGACAAAATTTATGATCATAATGAGAAGACCCATATCAAAATCCTTAATGATTGACGGGAAGTTAGGGAATAATGATGCCATCGTTGTATCTGTGACGGTTGAATAAATAACGAGGAACACTCCCACGACCATCCCAACTAAAGCACCGATTTTATTGACCGGGTTCTTTTTCAATAAGCTGAAGAATAACGCCGGGAATAACTGGACGATGATGCTGTAGGCCATAATATAAATCAGGCCAATCAATTTGGATTCATTTAAAGCGAAAAATACAGCAAAGATGACCATGACCGGAACAAGTGCCCGGCTCAATTGTCCGATTTGCTTGTCTGTTGTTTCCGGCTTCCAGACTTTAAATATATTTTTAGATAACAGTGTTGCCGATGACAGTAGGACGATTGAACTTGGAACGAGTGCTGCCAACGCTCCTGCAGCTCCAACTAGGCCCACAAACCATGGCGGAAACGAAGCCTGGGCAAGCTTGAATAGCGACATGTCTGCATCATCCAACCCAGGCACCTGCAAAATGGCGGAAAAACCGATGACGACGGAAAACACAATAATCAGTTGGTATAAGGGCATGCTGGCAGCATTCCACCGTATTGCCTTAGCACTCTTCGATGAAAAGATCCCAGTCTGCATGTGAGGAAATAAGTAAAAAGATATGGCCAACATAATACTTGTACTAACAAACCATGTAATACTCAATCCCTCAGCTGGGAAAAGCAGCATCTCCGGGTGTACATTTTCGATCGCCTTGAACATGGGCTCGAACCCTCCGTAGTAATGGAAGGGGAAATAAAAGCCCATAAAAACCATGACTCCCAGAAGTAAAATATCCTTCATAATTGCAGTCCATGCGGATCCATGCATACCTGAAACGGTTACATAAATAGTGACGACCACTCCGCTTATGATAATAGCCAACCCAGAGGAAATAGCCCCGTAGGAAGATGACGATACAATGATCCCTAATCCAACAAATTGCATAACGAGATATGAAACCGATGCAATGACGCCAATAACTGCAACAACTACTCCGAGACCGACACTATCATATTTTTTCACATAAAAATCAGATTGCGACAAAACGTTGTTTTTCTTGGCGTATCTCCAGATTGGAGGCAAGAGCCAATAAGCAATGACAAAATAAAAACAGTTAAAGGCGTAAACGGCAGGCATACCAACCCCGTAAGCCATTCCGCTTGCTCCCAAAAAAGTGAATGTCGTAAACATTTCACCGGCAAGAAGGAAAAATATGATAACCGGACCAAAGCTCCTGCCGCCAACAGCCCATTGCTCCATGTCCATATTCTTGCCTTTACGCGCGCGAATTCCTAAATAACAAGCCAACGCCATAATACCGAATGTAATTGCCAATGAAATATTCAAATGTCATCTTCCCCTTCGTTAGCAGTATCGAGAATATTTACGATAAATAAAAACAGGGAAGTTAGAACAACCCACATAAGCAACCAAAATAAAACAAATGGCATGCCAAGCACATAAGGCTCAACCTTATTAACAACAGATAAACTTCCTATGGCCGGAATTAAACTAAAAATGTACAACCAAAATCTCTTTTTCATTCGCTGTGCCTCCTGATCAAATAATACTGTCGCTGCTTTTAAAAGAATTGTGTTAGCAAAAAGATGATTCAATTTTCTAGTCATCCGTTCAGTGGTGCAGCGCTTTCAATTTTAATTTACAGCTGTAAATAACTCGTTCTATATATTGGATAATAATCTAAAGGACACTATGGGAAAGTGATGCAGTCCCTTCTTTTAATGCGCCACGGGTTCTACCCGCATGCTCCTGAACGTACGGAGTTTAACTAAATTTAGATTCCATTAATCGCCTCTTCCTCTTTTTCAAAAAATAAAATACTCGCATATTTATTAATAATGCAAGAATGATACCAACTTTCACATATTAAAAACCTTATAGGTAGTGGGTTTTTACAGAGAGAAGCGAGTGCAAATATGCTCACAGAGTGCATTTGAACTCATTTGCCAGGATCATCTTTGCCTAAGACTGATTGGCTATGCTGTTATGCGCGGGTTGGAGCGATTATAAGAGAGTTGGAGCTTTTATAAGAAGGTTGAAGCTTTTATAAGAAGGTTGGAGCTTTTATAAGAAGGTTGGAGCTTTTATAAGAAGGTTGGAGCTTTTATAAGAAGGTTGGAGCTTTTATAAGAAGGTTGGAGCTTTTATAAGAAGGTTGGAGCTTTTATAAGAAGGTTGGAGCTTTTATAAGAAGGTTGGAGCTTTTATAAGAAGGTTGGAGCGACCGGGCAGACCAAGCCTCCCCTAGGCGCTCCGCCGCCGCACTTTGCGGACTGTTCGCACCGACCGAATCCGAACCACGCCACCGTTCTCCACCAACAACAACAAAAGCCGGCCCCAACGGGCCGGCCTCCTATCAATCAAAAAATTGAATCGGTTTAGGATCCAGGTTGATATTGATTTGTTTTGTTTCTTGATATTCTTCCAATGCGTTCGTGCTGACGCTTCGCCCGATACCGCTCGTTTTGTAGCCCCCCCACGGAGCCTGCACATTCGTCAAGTGGTACGCGTTCACCCATGTGATTCCCGCACGCACTTTCTTAATGACACGCATTGCTTTGTTATGGTCTTTAGAAAAGACAGCGCCCGCAAGTCCGAACTCTGTATCATTCGCAATCCGGATAGCTTCTTCTTCATCTTTGAATTTTTGGATGACTACGACTGGACCGAAGATTTCTTCTCGGACAATTCGCATATCGCTCGTTACGTTTGTGAATACAGTCGGCTCAATAAAGAAGCCTTTTTCCATACCGTCCCGCTCGATCCGGGTGCCGCCCAATGCGAGGTTCGCACCTTCTTCTTTTCCAATCTGGATATACTCAAGGATGCTCTCCATGTGTTTTTCACTTACGATGGCACCCATTTGTGCTCCTTCGGCATTTCCTGGACCAACTTTGATACCTTTCGCCCTTGCCACATATTTTTCAACAAATTCGTCGTAGACGCTTTCTTGGACAAGAACCCTGCTTCCTGAGGAACAGACTTGGCCTGATCCCATAAAAATTCCAAACAATGCGTAGTCTACTGCTGTTTCAAGATCGGCATCCTCAAAAATGATATTCGGAGATTTTCCTCCCAGTTCAAGGTTCACCTTTTTCAGATTGCCTGTTGCCGCCTGCATGATGCCTCGCCCAACACCTGTGCTTCCTGTAAAAGAAACAACGTCCACATCATGGCTTTCCGCAATCGTTTGGCCAACAACTGAACCGGATCCCATCAACAGATTGGCCACGCCTTTTGGCAAATCGGACTCGTGTATCAATTCAAACACTTTGACAGCTGTCATTGGTGTAATTTCAGCCGGTTTCAACACAATTGAATTTCCCGTTGCCAACGCCGGAGCAATTTTCCAGACACTCATTAATAGCGGGAAGTTCCAAGGAACGATTAACCCTGCAACCCCCATCGGCTCTTTGACAATCATCGTCTGCATATCTTCCGATGCTTCGTACGTCACGCCATTCGGGTTATTAAGCAGCGCCGCGTAGTAGCGGAAGGTGTTAACCGACTCTTCCGCATCGGAAAGCGCCTCTCTTTTCGTCTTGCCGTTGTTCATTGTTTCGAGATCAGCGAGTTCCTCAAGATTCTCTTCCATTTTATCAGCGATTTGCAGTAAAACTTTTGCTCTTTCCTGAGGTGTGCGTCCAGCCCAGACGCCGCTTTCAAAAGCAGCTTTTGCAACCTTGATTGCCTCTACAGTCTCTTCTTTTGTTGCTCTCGGGGCTTTGGCAATGACTTCCTGGTTGGCAGGATTTAGGATGTCCTGCGTTTCCGGGTTGCTTGAATCCACCCATTCCCCATTGATGTACAATTTCAATTCCTTTGTCATAACCTTGATGCCTCCCCGTTTTGCAGCTGATTTAACTTCATTTTGTAAAAGTTCCACTTGTAACTCCGCATTAGATTCTCATGTTGTTTTTTAAAACCATAACACAAACCGGCAGCCATACAACGGATTCACCCCCACGTACGGCCGCCAAACATGATGTTTTTTTAAAAAAAGCGGTTCTTATCTGTTATGAGATTTGCCCGTACTTTTCGTATTAGTTGTGTGGACGGAAAGAACGGATATATTCATCGGAATCTTGATAATGAAGGATTCCAATTGCTTCTACATCTACAACAACCATGTAAGGCTTTTTGCTTTCAAGCGCATTGGCCAAACCTTTTTCAAACTCTTCAACAGTTGTTACTTTTTCAGAGTCAAAGCCCATCGATTTTGCCATCATGACGAAGTCAGGATTTACCAAATCAACAGCTGTTTGTCTGCCGTAGGCTGCTTCTTGGTAATATTTTAAGATTCCGTAGCCGCCATCGTCGAACAATAGGACAACGATCGGCGCATTTTCTTGAACGGCAGTGATCATCTCACCTGCATTTACCATGAAGCCACCGTCACCAGCAACGAGAACAACAGGTTTTTCCGGTTGGCCGACTTTCGCACCAATGGCCATTGGCAAGCCCTGTCCAATACCGCCGCCAGTCATGTAAAGGTAATTCCTTGGCTCGTGAACGTCGACCAATTTGTTTGCCCATGTGTATCCAGGGATAGTCACGTCAGTTAATAAAATTGTATTCTCTGGAAACTGCTCGTTCATGATTGCCGCAAGGTCTCCGTATGGCTCGATCGTGCTGCAAAGGTCATCGCGAACGCCTTCGCGGACAGCTTTTACTTCCTCCGCATAAGCTGCATCAGGAGTGATTTCCTTGTCAGCCAACGCTTTGTTGATTTCTTTTAAAACTGCATTCGCATCGCCGACCAAGCCGTAAAGCGTATCGAAGTTACGGTTGAACGCATTAGGGTTCAAGTCGATATTGATGTGATTTGCAGGTACCGGAGATGTCCAGCCATTTGTTTCTCCGCCACGGAAACGGACGCCGATGCTAATAAGCAAATCAGACTTGCTCAAAAGCTCCTCAAAGCGAGGGAACCACGCAAAGTTTCCGATGCAAAGCGGATGCTCTTCAGGGATAGCACCTTTTGCTGATTCACTTGTAACAACTGCAGGTTGGATTTTCTCAACCAAAGCCAAGAGTTCTTCAGATGCGCCTGAATGAATCACTCCATCTCCTGCCCAAATAACCGGTCTTTTTGCAGCTGCAATTTTTTCAATCACTTCTGCCGGAAGGGTGATTTTCACTTCGGTATCTTGTTCAGCTTGAACTGCAACCAAGTTGTTTTTCGGAATGATCATCGCTTGGAAATTCGTTGGAATGGAAACAGTGACCGGTCCTGTCGGAACAGTCTTCGCTTCTTTAATCGCTTTTTGCATAAATGGCGTGATCAATTTCGGGCGCTTCAAAAGATAAGCGGCTTTATTTGCACCTTCCATCATTTTCAACTGGTCCCTACATTCGTGGATGTAACGCTGATCTGTTCCAATGTAATCGGAATCTGCCTCACCTGTAATATGAAGAAGCGGCGTGCCGGAATTCCATGTTTCAGTCAATGACCCTGCGCCATTTCCTGCACCTGCTCCAGTACTTGTCAAAACTACGCCGATCTTGCCAGTTGCACGGGCGTACGCATCAGCCATATTGACCGCACCGCTTTCACCCCGGGCAGTGGCCATGCGGATTCTTCCATCGCGAAGCATCGCATCATAGATTGGCATATTATGGATACTCACGATTCCAAAAATGACCTCGACGCCCTCCGCAACCAATTCTTCTACGATCGCATCTGCAACTGTATATTCTGTATGTTTACTCATTGTAAGTCCTCCCTGAAGTCTTTAATTTCTATAGTAAAAATGCTCTCCTAAAATAGGAGATTATCTTTCATCTAAGTGTTTTCTTGTTGTCACCGGGTTTTTGATTGTACGCGGGTATTTCCAGTTATCCACGGGTATCCTGCATATTTTTCTAAAAAGCACCCAAAACCCCCTGAAAATTCAATAGCCCGAGTCCCACACTATCATATATTTTCATAAAATGGGAAACGTTGAGCGAGCAGAAACTCCTTCCGCCCGCCTAATCTATATGGAACCCCTTTTTCAAACGTCCTTCATTTCTTCCCGGTAGCGCTCGTGGAAATACTTGATTGCATATTCCTTCGGCGAATAGACGCCGCGGTCAAATGCTTTTGTGTTAAAGCCTTCTTGTAAATATTCCACCAAACCGAAGTCCTCTTCCCTAACCTGATCCACGAAACGGATGAGCTCTTCCTGTTCTTCAGTAATATGCTCATCTTTAAAATAATAACTGTAAATGGCCAATGATTTGTCTGGAGCGAGCGGCAAGATTTGACTTGTCGTCATATTTCCATCCTCACCAGGATAAATACTGATCATCAGGTTCGGCCATACCCAATAAAAATTGGCATGCTCTTCCTGTTCCTCGTCTGCTTTTTTGGTCATCTTGGAATATTGGCAGGAAAAATTATCATGAAGATCGATATGATAGTTTTTCATATCAAACGTTTTTGAAAACTCCGGATGCGCAATCTTGCAGTGGTCGCACTCCAAATAATTGTCAACGATCGCTTTCCAGTTAGCGTCGATGACCCGTTCCGTAACCCGGATTTTTTTCAAAGAATCAAGGAAAGTGTACTTCTCCAGGCTTTCCATCAATTCCCCATACGATTCCGCCATGGGCTTAGCATCCGGATTCAAATTTATGAAAATCATACCTTTAAAAATTTCAAGACTCACTTTCGTCATGCAGCTATGCTTGCCAAGTTCATTCGAAGGAAAGTTCGGAGCTTTATTCAGCTTGCCGTCCAACTGGAACGTCCAGCCGTGATATTGGCACATGAAAACCCTTTTATTTCCGGATGCACTTTTCTCCACTTTCGAACCACGGTGAGGACAAATATTATAAAAGGCATTGATTTCATTGTTTTTATCCTTGCTGATAATCAAAGGCTGGTCTGCAATATCAAATGTGAAGAAGTCTCCAACATTTTCAACCTGACTTGTGTGGCCGGCCAAAACCCAGCTGTTATAGAAGATTTTTTTCTTTTCCTCTGCAAAAACAACAGAATCGACATAGCGATTGTATGGAAGCGTATATTCCAAAGAATGTTCGGTTTCTGCTTGACTCATGATGCCCTTCTCCTTTCTAACAACCATACTTTAATACTTCTAGATTATTTAAATGCAATTTCCATGCCAACCTTCAGTGTTGCCAGAAAGTGATAACTGCGGGCTTTAATAAAATGTATGAGTTTAATTATACTCACATGGTGAGTTTTAAAACTCACTTGTGCGTTTCATGGTATAGTTTGCTTGTCAGGTAAACCCCTTCGTATAAGGACCATAGATTCTTCACATTTGCTCCTCGTTTTGAAAAATACTTGCCCAGTTACGGAAGTACCCTCCAATTTTAATAAATACTCGTCTAGTTTTGGAAGTACTCTCTTGTTTTCATAAATACTTTTCAATTTAAGAAATTACTATCCGATTTTCATAAACACTCGTCATCTTAAAGGAATACTCTCCAATTTTCATAAATACTCTTCTACTTAAAGAGTTACTATCCGATTTCCATAAATACTCGCTAACTTAATGAAATACTCTCTAACTTTTAAAAATACTCACCAGATTTCAAAGTCACACGCCAACTCAAGGATTTACTCTCTGATTTCTCCAATAACATGAAAAACAGCTAACTTTCGGGCCACCCATTTTCTCATCCGCTCGAACATAGAGCTGCATGAGCCTCTCCAAATATCATGCAAAACAGCCGACCCCCAGGCCGGCTGTTTCCACAATACGTTCGCAAAAAATTACCAAAGATAACGCTCTCTTCTTATTGAACTACTTTTTCAGGCTGTTCATCCGTCAGAGGAGGTGCTCCAGCCTTATTTTTACCAAATTTAAAATGGTAGAAGATGTAACATGCGACCACGAATCCGAACCCGATATAAAGTGATGTCCGCTGTGTCGGATCGAAGGCAGTGAATACAACAATACCTACACACATGATCAGACAAAGAATTGGGACAAGCGGGAAGAATGGGACTTTGAATTTCAGATCTTCCAATTTTCCACCGCCGGTAATATACTGCTTGCGGAATTTATACTGTGCCCATGCAATTGCCATCCATGTGACAACTCCGCCCACACCACTGATCGCCAGCAGGACGACAAACAATGTTTCTTCTGCGATGACACTTGTTAACAGAGAAAGCAGAGCAAATGCCAGAGTGACTAACAGCGCATTCATCGGTACACCGCGCTTGTTCACTGTTCCGAATACACGAGGTGCCTGTCCGCTTTGTGATAGTGAAAATAGGATTCTCGTACAAGCGAACAAACCTGTATTCCCTACGGAAAGAATAGCTGTCAAGATTACAAAGTTCATAATATCAGCTGCATATGGAATACCGATCATATCGAATACGGTTACAAACGGGCTTTCAAGCACTCCCGCTTCTTTCCACGGAACGATTGCCGATAGTACAAAAGTTGCCAATACATAGAAAACTAAAATTCGGATGATGATGCTTCGGATTGCCTTTGGTATATTTTTTTCAGGCTCTTCTGTCTCACCTGCTGCAACACCCATGATTTCCGACCCCATGAATGCATAGACGACGGTCATCATGGAGATGAATACACCCATGAATCCTGTTGGAAATAATCCATCACTGAAAAAGTTCGATAGGAACGGTGCGGTTTCACCTTTTATCGGAACAACTCCAAAAATCGCCGCTCCTCCTATGACGATGAAAAAGAGTACTGCAACAACTTTAATTGCTGAAAACCAATATTCCGTTTCAGCAAAGCTTCGTGTAGTCAAAGCGTTGATCCCGAATAATAGCAACGCAAAAATTGCACACCATATCCAGACTGGCACATCTGGGAACCATCTGGCCATAAGCAGACCAGCCGCGATAAATTCAAGTCCTACATAAATCGCCCAGCTCAACCAGTAAGTCCAGCCGATCATAAATCCTGTCGCAGGACCGATAAACTTCTCCGCATGAGCCTGGAACGAACCGGATACAGGCATGATGACCGACAATTCTCCAAGACAGACCATGACAAGGTACATGAGCAGGCCACCGAATAAATAAGCGGAGATGGCCCCTGCCGGACCCGCTTCACCGATTGCATATCCTGATCCCAGGAAAAGCCCTGTTCCGATAACTCCCCCGATCGAGAGCATAAATAAATGTCTGCTTTTCATTGAACGTCTTAATTCTTTAGGCTGACTCTCTTGCATTCAATTTCCCCCGTTCTGAATAATAGCGCTTTCTTTTATAAAATACTTTCTAAAGAACAACCAGGCGGCGGACGTCCTAGTAAATCCTCCGCCTGACGCCTGACGTTCACTGAATGACACCGTTCTTACTCGGCGGGAACCGTTGGAATCGGCGCTGTGTATTCTATTAAATCGCTTTTTGCTGGTTTAAAAATTTCATAAGCGACATCTCTTTGATATCTGTTTTGTTCTTTCGCTTCCGAGAACAAGCGGAACACATTTTTCCGGCATAGTCTTTCAATATCATCGATGACAGCTTGCGGCTCAGCCTCTACAAGTCCGAAAATAACCGCATCGTAAGCCCTGATCGCTCCAAGGTTTGAAACAAAATCGTTGACGATATCAATGCCTTTTTCCTTAACGATTTTATCCCCCTCTGCGGAAATTGGAATGTTCGCCGCTTCTACAACCAAGCTCGCATTCACCTTATCTGCATTGGACCCGTTAATGACGTCTTCCAAAGCACAAGGGATTAATATATCACAGTCGACATCGAGCCAATCCGAATTCGGTCTTACTTCATAGTTGGTTTCGAAAAACTCTTGGTCCATCTCACCGTATACATTCTTATGGTCGATGAGCTTTTGGACATCCAGACCGTCTTCGCACGTTACGAGCAAGTTGGCATCTGAAATACCGACAATTTTATAGCCCAGCTGGGACAACTTCAAAGCGCAGCTAGCACCGACACATCCAAAACCTTGTATGACAACTTTGGCACCGGCTTGTCCGTTCTTGAACTTCCAAGCTTCATCCGCTGAAAAGGCAACGCCATACCCAGTCACGACATCGTTTACAAGCAAGCCGTCGATCCTTTTCGTTAACAGATCATCGTAATCCTTGATCCCTTTCAGAACAGCCGGATCCTTTTTCATGGACTGTGTCAAAGGAATATCGACACCGTATTCATGGAAGATTTCTAAGACATGCTCGTACTTTGTGCCCAAATCAGCACCAAGGGAAACCCCATTATCAATATAAGGCATCATTGCGGCCAAGAATCTTTTTAGTACGTCATACGCATCAGGAGCTTTGTAGTCATAAGAAATTCCGGCCTTACAGCCTCCAGTAGTTTCAGACTCACTTGCCACATATTTATAAGCCATCGCTTCAGCAAGTCTTTCGACTTCTTCTTTTGTGACCGATGGATGCATTCTTGTACCGCCGCCTGTATAGCCTTTTACAAAATTATGGACAACCATCCAGCCTTTTGCATCTGTTTCTGTATCATTCCATTCAACAACCAAATGTGGTTTTGTCATTTTGACTCCTCCTAAGCTGTATTACTTTCTATGATGTTCTTCATCTATCCTTTTTGCTTAAATATATATAAATATAGCATGAATTAATGATATATAAGACTCCTTCCATGTAGAAGGAGTCTCGTCAAAGGCTTAATCCACTTTCATTTCCTCTATATAACGCTGATGGAAATATTTGATGGCATATTCTGTCGGAGAATAGATTCCGTGTTCAAATGCCTGTGTATCAAAGCCTTTTTGCAAAAACTCAACGAGATCGAAATCTTCCAGGCGAACCTGGTCAACGAATCTGATCAGCTCTTCCTGCTCCTCAGAAATTTCATCAGATTTAAAATAGTAGCTGTAAATGGCCAGCGATTTATCCGGGGCAAGCGGAATGATCTGGCTTGTCGTCATGTTGCCGTCTTCACCAGGGTAGATGCTTACCATCAAGTTTGGCCATACCCAATAGAAATTCGCATGCTCTTCGCGCTCTTCATCCGATTTGCTGGTCATTTTTGAATATTGACATGAAAAATTGTCGTGAAGATCGATAAAGTAATTTTTCATATCGAAAGTCTTTGCAAATTCAGGGTGCGCAATCTTACAGTGGTCGCACTCCAAGTAGTTGTCAACAACCGCTTTCCAATTCGCGTCAATAACCCTTGTTGTTACACGCACTTTTTTCAAAGAATCGAGGAAATCATACTTCCCCATGTTCTCCATGAGTTCGCCGTACGTTTCCTTCATTGGCTTAGCTTCTGGATCTAGGTTGATGAAGATCATTCCTTTAAAAATCTCCAAGCTTACCTTTGTCATGCAGCTGTGCTTGCCTAGTTCATTCGTTGGAAAGTTAGGTGCCTTATTCAACTTGCCGTCCAGTTGGAACGTCCAGCCGTGGTATTGGCACATGAAAACCCTTTTATTTCCGGACTCACTTTTTTCAACTTTTGATCCCCTATGCGGGCAGATGTTGTAAAAAGCATTAATTTCATTATTCCTGTCCCTGCTGATGATCAAAGGCTGGTCAGCAATATCGAAAGTGAAGAAATCCCCGATATTTTCAACTTGGCTTGTATGGCCGGCCAAAATCCAGCTCTTTTGAAAAATCTCTTTCTTTTCGTTTTCAAAAACTCGTGGGTCGACATAATTTTTATATGGAAGAGTGTATTCCAATGTATGTGTTGTTGTAGCCATTTTAATTAAACTCCCTTCTCATCCAAAACTTCTTGAAATATATTATTGCAATAATCGTACCAACTTTTTAAATAGGCAAAAGCTTGTAGGTATAAGGTTTCACAAAAATGAAAGCGAGTGCATTTGTGTTCACAGAGTGCATTTGCACTCGCTCAGCTTGAATCATCTGTTGTGGACTAGATTCCGAGGCACGTCAATCATGTCCTGGCTGAACTAGACCATAAGCACCCATTTTAGTATTAGTATCTACATCCCGGGTGAACTGCGTATTGGCGCACATCGCGCGATTTCGGTTCATTTATCCAACTTATGCATCATCTCTGCCCAAGTTTGATCATGCTTCGCAATTCTCGGATCAATATTCTGCCCGAGTTGGATCGTATACGGTCAGATTGATCCTACCTATGAAAAATTTAATTCTGTATTTCTCAGATCACATCCCGAACGAACAGGACTTTTGCCCGCTTTGAACTCAGTATTTCATGGTCGTACCCAAGGATCTGATCTCATTCTCTGCCTCTTGGCATATATCCCGGGACAATAGGACCCATTCCCAGTTAACGGTCTCTTTTTAAATTAATTTCACTCAGACAGCTTCATCTTCGACTTCGAACGGTTCTTCTTCCACCTTGATTGAGCTTGTCGGACATTCGTCACGAGCATCCTCCAAATCATCAACCAAATTCTCCGGTACCGGTACAGCGCCGGCATTCATATCCAACAGACTGAATGAGATGCCTTCCTCGTCGTAGTCAAAAATCTCAGGAGCCACTTCCCCGCAAGCTCCGCAGCCGATGCAAGTTTCCTGGTCAACCTTTACAAATAAAGCCATGTTGAAAACTCTCCTTTACACTAATGTTTTATCTTTTTCTTCCATCAAGGTTGTGCTGTGGACTGTCTGCAATTTCGCCGTTGGATCCATATACACCTTAGCGTTGCTCACAGCGATCGGTGCTTCGCCAAATCCAGTGGCAATCAGCTTCACTTTTCCGTCATACGTACAAATATCTCCAACTGCATAAATACCTTCGATGTTCGTCTCCATTTTGGAGTTGACAACGATAGAGTTTTTCTCAATATCCAATTCCCAATCCTTGATTGGTCCAAGAGATGAAATGAATCCGTAAGTTACGATTACGTCGTCCACATCAAGCTCCGTTTGTTCTTCGCCTTTTGCCTGCTGCACAACAACTTTTTCCACTCTGTCGTCTCCAATGAGTTTTACAGGTACGTACGGTGTTAAAATTTCCACCTTTGATTGCTGTAACAATTCGACGCTGTGCTCATGCGCGCGGAATTTATCGCGGCGGTGAACGACCGTCACTTTTTCAGCAATCGGTTCTAGCATCAACGCCCAGTCGACTGCAGAATCCCCGCCACCGAAAATAGCGACCCGCTTGCCTTCAAACTGTGCCAGGTTTTGAACGGAGTAGTGAAGATTCGTCTCCTCGAATTCTTCTTCCCCTTCAATTTTCAGCTTACGCGGCTGGAAAGCACCGTTGCCTGCGGTGATAATGATTGTTTTTGAAAAATGAACTGCCTTATTCGTTACAATTTTGAAATTGCCGTCCGCTTCTTTCACAACGTTTTCAACGGTTTCGCCCAAGCACGTTTCAACTTCGAATTGGTTCATCTGTTCAGTGAGGCTGTCAACGAGTTCCTGCGCCCTCACTTTTGGAAATCCGGCAATGTCATAAATATACTTTTCCGGATAAAGGGCCGACAGCTGCCCGCCCAATTGCGGTAAACTTTCAATGATTTTTACAGAAGCCTGGCGCATACCTGCATAAAAGGCGGTGAACATTCCAGCCGGGCCTCCACCGATAATTGTGATGTCTGTTACTTTATTTTGTTCTGCCATAATAGTAAGAGCCTCCCTTGTTTACTTTTCAAAAAAATTCATCTATATTTATTTAATGCGGGTTTCTTTCCCCCACACATGCCACTCCTTAAGGTCGCGGCAATCTTGATTTGCTCACTATAATCTTATTAATGCAAAAACCATGCCACTTTTATAAAACACACATGGCAACGGCTCGCGATCTTGCAACTAGGCTTGTATCCTTGGTCAGGAGAAGCTCAAAGTAAGATTCAATTGTTACTCAGGACGCATGGTTAAAGCGCAGAAAAGATGGCTTTCGAACATATTTATGCTCGAAGCGAGTTTTTTCAAACTCGGATATTTTTTTTTAAGGAGGTCATCGTATGAGCATGTCCAACCTTGATTTTGACCTGAACACACTAGTCAAAATATTGGACCATTCTTCGGATGAAATTTTTGTCCTCGACAAGAATATGAAAATTATTTATGTGAATGATGCCTGTAAAAAGCATTATGGACTGGATAAAGAGGATGTCTTGGGAAAGACAAGCTTGGATCTTGTTGAAAGTGGATATTGGACCCCGTCCATTTTCCCGGAAATTTTCGAGAAAAAAGCTCCCATCGCTGTCAAACAGAAAACAATTCTTGGCGCAGAGCTGCTCACCTCGGCGGTCCCTATCTTAAATGAAAAAAATGAAGTGGAAGTTGTTGTCACAACTGCCAGGGAAATGCAGAGCTATAAAATGATCAAAGCGAAAGAAGAAAGCAACGGTGCGGCTGATCAAGTTGAAGATCCGTTCGCTATCATTACGAATAATGAGAAGATGAAAAATGTCCTGAAGTTTGCCCAAAAAGTTGCGGCTACAAACTCCACGATTCTGATATTGGGTGAATCCGGTACCGGAAAAAGCGTACTCGCCCAATACATCCACGAAAACAGTAATAGAAGGAACGGACCGTTTTTAACCATCAACTGTGCGGCCATCCCCGGTGAATTGATGGAATCAGAACTCTTCGGATATACAGCAGGCGCATTTACCAACGCAAGCAAATCCGGAAAAAAAGGACTGATTGAAAGCGTAGAGGGCGGCACCCTTTTCTTGGACGAAATCGGGGACATGCCATTGCCGCTGCAGGCAAAGATGCTGCAGGTCATCCAAGATAAGAAATTCATCCCCGTCGGAGGAACTAAAGAGAAAACCGTGGACATCCGCATCATCGCGGCAACCAACAAAAACCTGGCCGAAATGGTCGAAAATAAAACGTTCCGAGAAGACCTGTATTACAGACTTAACGTTGTAGACGTCAAGATGCTGCCACTGCGGGAACGAACGGAAGACATCATCCCTCTGACGTATAATTTCCTATACAAATTCAACCGAATCTACGAAACGAACAAGCTGATCACAGAAGACTGCCTCGATTGGCTGGCCTACTACTCATGGCCCGGAAACGTACGGCAGCTGGAAAACCTCATTGAAAAGCTCGTCATTACGAGCGGAGACGTCATCGGAATCGAAGACCTCCCCGAGGGAATTTTCTCCCACGGAAAACAGCAAATCGAAAAAACCTCACCATCATCTCTAAACGAAGCCGTCGAACAGGCGAAAAGAGAAATGGTCCGTACATCCTACAAGATTAATCGGAGCTCCCGCAGAGTCGCGGCCGACCTGCAAATCAGCCAAACCCAGGCCGCCAAGCTGATCAGAGAGTACTGTCAGGACTTGCAGGAATAGAGTGGAATATGGTAGTAATTGGTGAAAGTTTGAAAACGGAAAGCCTGCTGGTTTGTAGGCTTTCCGTTTTTATAATCGTGTCTGTGAAATACTGGCTAACTTCTTGAAATACTGTCCAACTGCTCGAAATACTGACCAACTTCTTAAAATACTGTTCAACTTCTTAAATCACTGACAAACTTCTTAAATCACTGTCAAACTGCTCGAAATACTGTTCAGATTCTCGAATTACTGTCCGATTTCTTAAAATACTGCCAACTACACTCACCATAAGCGGAAAACCCCATTCACTTATGAATGACCACCCTCGTTCCAACCGGCACCATAGCAGCAAGCTCTAGCACATCGTGGTTATACATTCGAATGCATCCATGCGATACGTTTTTTCCAATAGATGAAGGTTTATTCGTACCATGGATTCCATAGTGAGGTTTTGACAACCCCATCCACATCGCACCGAACGGACCTCCGGGATGGGGCTGCTTATTAATAATCTTGTACGTTCCGGTCGGAGTCGGGGTCAACATTTTTCCGATGGCAACAGGGTATGTTTTAATCAACCTTTTCCCTAGGAAAAGCCGTAGTTTATGGGTTTTCGTTGATACATCAATCCAATATGGCATTCCGCCCTCCACCCTTTTACATCTATAGTATAAAATTCCAAAAAAATGGTGCTGAAAGGTTTAAAAATTGTATTTATAGGTTAATGATATGGGACAGACAGGAGGAACTAGCACATGGATAAGCTATCGGACGATGTACTTCTGCTTTCATTTGAAAAAGCAAAAAAGGTGGAGGACATTGACGAAAAATTTATTGAGCTTTTAAAAAGTGAAATCATAAAAAGGGACTTGCCGTTGGAAATCGATAAATAAATTTAGGACGCCTCCATTTAAAATGTATAAAAAAGTGAAAACTCATCACTATAATACAGAAGGAGGCGATAACAAATTGGACGTTAATGTAAACCATGGCCGGGCTCTACTACGGAAAGCAATATTAACCTTGCCGTTTGTATGGGTGATTTTATCTGTGTTTAACGATGTTTCGTTTGTTCATTCAACAATTCTGGGAATCGTACTTGGATTAATCTCTTATTTTCTAGGGGATTTAATGATATTGCCCAGAATGGGTAACACGTCCGCAACCGTTGGGGACTTTTTCCTCACTTTAATAGTCATATGGGGAGGGCTTAACCTATTTGGATATGACGAAGCATTTGGAGAATCCCTGCTAACAGCGATCGTAATCACCATCGCGGAGTATTTCTTCCACTTATGGATGGAGCGGACGCAACTTAGCGGGCCAAGGCATGTTAGACAATCATAATAGGTTCAAGGCAGTGGATTTCAACAATCCGCTGCCTTTATTTTTAATTTTTTTAACATCCGGCTCATATAATGAAGGAGTACAAGCCATAGGAGGAAGTCGGATGATCACTTTTTTGGAAAAAGCTGTAGTAGGAATGGCTTTATTAAGACTCCTTTCAGGCGGGATAGAAATGATTGCCGCCTTTCTTATGCTCCGGTTCAACACCGTTGAAAAAGCAATCGTCATCAACAGTTCTCTTGCCTTGATCGGTCCACTGATCCTGATCCTTACAACGGCAATAGGCGTTTACGGGATAGCTGATAGGGTCTCTTTTGTAAAATTCATCTGGATTTTCGTCGGCGTCGGCTGTATTTTATATGGCGTGAAGGGAAATTGAGTTGATGGAACGGGTGAAACGAAAGTGGGAAAAACTTAACTGGTTTTCCGGATTTTTCCGCGTTTTTTACAGTAACCGGGAGGTAAAATAAGGATGGATAAACGATTCTACTGGCGGGACAGAAAAAATACCCACAGATAACATGCAAATTCCATAATAAACGATTTATCCATGGATAGCGGAAATATACGAGCTGCTGAAAAAAAGATTTTACTCACAAATGACCCGGAAAGACCACCCGTGGATAGCCATTTTTATCCACGGATAACTGACGGTTACCCGCGGATAAGCTTGTTTTACCCACGCATAACTGACTGCCGCGGATACATTCTACCTACTGATAACACTTGCGTAAACTTCAGCCTACAACGAGCATCTGTCAACGCCTGCCGTCCGGAAAGGCTACCGTAGCCCAATCATCGCCGCAACAATCAATGCAATTATCGCAACTACCATCCATACAAGTATG
Organism: Siminovitchia acidinfaciens; assembly: GCF_003605385.1. Classification (GTDB taxonomy): domain Bacteria; phylum Bacillota; class Bacilli; order Bacillales; family Bacillaceae_C; genus Siminovitchia; species Siminovitchia acidinfaciens. The sequence goes on from NZ_QYTV02000004.1 coordinate 66,077, forward strand.
AGCTTCCAGACAAAACGCACCCATCTCTCATATGGAATCCCCGCTACAGCCAGGTAGCCCATCAACGCTGACGAAGTAGGGATGATTGAATTGGTAATGGCATCTCCGTATTGGAACGCAAGCACTGCCACCTGACGGCTCATCCCTGTCAAATCCGACACCGGAACCATGATGGGCATCGTAGTTGCGGCCTGCGCCGGTCCGGCCGGAATGAAAAAATTCAACAAAGACTGCACAAAAAACATGCCGATCGCTGTATACGTCTTTGGCATGCCTTGAATCAAATTGGCCATTGAATAAATGATTGTATCAACTACATGCCCTTCCTCCAAAACGATGAGTATCGCTCGGGCAAACCCAACCATCAAAGCGCCGAATGTCATGGCCTTAGCACCTTCAACGAAAGCGTCAAAAATTTTATTAAAAGAGAGCTTGCCGACGACGCCTGCAATCACACCAATAACAATGAAAGAAGCAGTCAGCTCAGTCAGAAACCACTCCCACTTCATGACGCCGTACATATTGATGACCAGACCTATTCCCACAACCGAAAAAACAAGATAATGCCTGTCTCTGATGGGAGGTATATCCGCTGCTCCATCATCCTTTTTTTCTAAATCAAAAATCACACTGTTCGATGGGTCTTTTTTTACCTTAAAAGCATAACGCGACACATACCACATGCCAATGGCTAGAATGACAATATACACACAAAGGCGGAAAAAGAACCCCGTAAACAGCGGTACCTCCGCAATTTCCTGGGCCACCCCCACAGTGAACGGGTTCATCATACCGCCGATAAAACCGCTCGCCGCACCGAGTGTGATCATCGCCGTTCCTGTCACCGCGTCAAACCCGGCGGCTCTCGCGATGGCAATTCCGATCGGAACGAAAATGATCGTCTCCTCCGCCATTCCAAAACTGAAGCCCCCGACGGAAAACAAAACCATAAAACCTGGGACCAGCAGCCGCTCCCTTCCTGCCATCCTGGCCATCAGTCGGTCAATACCCGCCTCAATCACACCAGTTGCACGGATAATCCCAAAAACACCGCCAACAATAAATATGTAAAAAATAATCTTCGCAGCATCCTCCATCCCCAATGGAATCGCTTTGAACACATCAAAAATGTGAGTGGGATTCGAATCGATGATCCGGTACGTGCCTTCAACAACTGCTGTTTGCCCAGTTTCTTTGTTTATGACTCTTTGAAATTCCCCCGGCGTTATAAAATATGTAGCAACCCAAGCAATCAATAAAATCGAAAATAAAAAAGCATATGTATGTGGGAAAATTTGTTTTTTATCCCTGGACACCTCATCACCCCTAAACATTGGAGAATCTTCCCATATAAAATGAGTATTACTAATGGGGTGGGTGCTGTCAAGAAAGTGTGTGAATTGCAACCGGCTGCCAAAAAAGGACGAGTTTCTCAAAAACGGAGAGGATTAATAAAACAGTAGATTATTCCCGAAATTTAGTAATTGGTCTAATTGAAGAGTATACCGCAACTGTCTCCCGAATAATCGAAGAGTATATCGCAACTTGAAGAGTATCTTGAAAATGCGAAGAGTATTTTGCGTTTTTGGTGAGTATCTTATAAAAACGAAGAGTATTCTCCAACTTTGGTTAGTATCCCAAAAAAGAAGAGCATTCCGCACTTTGGAGGGTATCCCGAAACTCCGAAAAGTATCCGGCAATTACTGTGAGTTTTCTAAAAGTCGTCGAATTTCCAATAAAATACACAAAGACGCTTTAAAAAAGAGCCATCCCAAATCGGAACAACCCTCCATATCGTCCATTTCACACATAATCAACGACCTTCTCCAACTGATCCCGCAGTTCTCCCATCGGAACAAATCTTGCTTTCCTGATCATCTCTTTCCCGTCAGAAAATACCAGTACTACTGGCACAGTGAAAATGGAATATTCGCCTGCTATTTCGGGGATTTCATCCGCGTCCGCATGGATTGAAATAATGGATGGAAAATCCACTAACAGCTCCTCAACTTGCGGAAGCAATGCATGGCATACCGAGCAGTTCGGCCTGGAAATGTAAAGAAGTGTTAATTGATGCTCATCTATGGTTGCTTTAATTTCTTTCAAGGAATGAACGGCTTGCATGTCCTTTATTTCCTCCTTCAACTATTTCACTGATAACCTTCATTAATATTATCCTGTTCTAATAGCAAAGATTATATCTTACTTCCTGTCTGAAATAAAAATGGGTTCAAAAGAAGTCCAGAAAGTCTGTTAAACCAACTTTCCGGACTTCCAATGACTTTTAAAATTATAAATCCTGACGGTCCGAAAAACAGTTCTTCCAATGACGTTAATATTTTGAAAATAGATCCTGCACGATGGAGTACGATTGTTTTAATCGCTCCCTATATTTTGGAGCATTCCAGTTTTCCCAAGTATATCCTTTTAACTCTGTCAACTGGCGTTTTTCAATGGAAGGGAATGAATCTTGGATAGCTCCCTTATCATCAAAATACAAAGCCCCTATATTTATTTGATCGATGAATGCACTTGCTGCCTCTCCATCCTTAAAGAAGTCCCCCATGAATTCCTTTTGACTCGGGTCTTTAGATTGGATTAATAGCCACGGAATCCGTAACTCTATGATTCCTTCTTCGTTAACATAATCTGCTAGTGAATCATATTCGTCGGAAGCCGGATTACCATTTCCTTCTTTCAACTTTCCGGTTTCATATGAACTAAACGGTATTGTAATATCACGATCAGGTAGATAATACTCTTTATTCAACGCGTATTTGATCATCGAAAATTCACCGCTGTTTTTAGCAGGAGACCCCTTAGTTTCTATCAACTTCAACTTATGGCCATATAGATACGTATAAAAATCATAATACGGATCTATTTTGATTCGCGACTCCTTTTTATTCAGATCAATGATAAAGTCTACCCCATTTGAAAAGCGGATGTTATCCTTTCCTTTGATAAACATATTACCCTGCCCTGGAACCACATCCAGCAAAAATAAAGGATAACCCTTACTACTTTGATCATAATCCAGCCGGATATACAAATAACGTTCATCATGATTCACGTATAATGCGTTCATGTTGCCTTTATCCTTCTTATAAAGCGGCTCTTTTTTCCATTCATCCACTTTTCCATCAATCTGGATTTTATGGCGGTCGAAACTTAACAAACCAAATTGCTCCTCATTGGTCTGAGCGTTCGACCAAAACGGGCGCCTGTCCGGGTTGTCATAATCCATCGTATTCCAAGTCCGCTTGAACCATTCATCCTGCCATGTGAAAATAAGCCCGCCCAACAGCTTTTCTTCCATGATGTCCTCAAATAAATGCCGAATGATTTCCCCTTGTTGCTTCTCGGATAAAAATCCTTGATTCCACCCAAACGGATTTTCATGTGTTAATCCCCGTGAGCTTGGGACTCCAAATTCCGCCACTAAAATGGGCAATCGATGTGCCTCATGAAGTTCATTCAAGTATCCGGCATAGTTATTTTTCTTTCCCCGATGATCTACATATGTCTGATACTTTTGATCATAGTTTAGAAAGTCTGGATAATACGGATAAATATGGTAGGAAGCAAATTGATTCGTTAGTTCCGCCTCATTTTTCGCATAAATGACATTCGGATCCACGCTGACAAGATCTTCCTGGCCGGTCGAGTCGGAAGGATGCTCCAAAATATCCGTTGTCACCCAGTTCGTAAAGCTCATCGGCCGCATCCATTTATAATGATCCATTTCATATTGAGTAATAAAATCCATTTGCCCTGCAAGCCAATATTCGAAGGCTTCCGCATTCTTCGTTTCAAAATATTTTCCATTATAATCACCAAGGTCCGAGTGCTTCTCGTTTGTACCCTCTACCATAAATGGATACCATTCAATTCCCAATATCCAGCCTATGACATATTCCGAAACATCTGAGCGATACACTCCTGATGCATGACCAGGCTTTTGTTCTACTATTTTATTGCCGTGAACAACATCGACAATGGTTTTCATCTCATCTTGAAAATCTTTCAAGTTTTTTTCTTCAAAAGCATCTAATGACTCTTCCAGTTTCTCTTCATTGATCCAAACACCGTGAAAGACATATATTTTTTCTTCGTGATGATCATTATACCGTTTCAACGCATTATAAAACCCAGGAGGATGAAGAGTGTACACACGAATTGTATTGGCATTCATCTTTCCGATATGTTCGAACCACCGATAATATTCCTCTTCTGTTATTGCTGCTTCACCAGGAAATGTACCCGGCTTACCCATTCCGATGTTGACACCTTTTATCGTTATCGGTACCCACTCATTATTTTTCTTGATCTCAAAAACATCATCTTTGACCCTTGCGTTATATTCAAGTTTATTTGATCCCTTAGTTTGTTTCGTCTTTGGTGATTCCTCAAATTTTTCTAAAATTGATTTCATCATTGGAAGATAAGTTGACCAGTAAAAGGCTTCGTCGGAATATTTTTGGGCGACCTTATATATTTGCTGCAAGCCTTTCATTTGATAAAAGCGTGGCACACTCGCCACATCATTAAAATCACCCGCAAAATAGTAACTGGACGATAATCCATGTTCATTTTTTGAAACGGCTGCAAATTGAGCAGGAATCCCGTGCTGTTCAAGCAATTTCTTTCCGTTCTCTGTCAGGCCCCATTCATAATTCGCCAATACCGTTGTCCCTTGTTTCGGCGTTACTATATCAAACCAATATTTATAATCTGGACTGTCTTTGAATCCAAATTGTTTTGTCCCCTCTTTTGTAAAAGAAAGGCTTATGCCTTCTTTGTGCAAATGCTTTTCTTTCTCTAAAACAACAACCTCATAATCAATATCATTGACCAAAATAACCCCAGGACCGCTATAATTCCATGAATCTCCGAATTCCTCCAATATCCATTGCGGAATCTCTGTGTTTTTTTGCGGATCCAGTTCATCAAAATACCTGCCGGTCCATCCTGACCAATCGATCCCCAAGTAATCTAGTACACTTTCTCTAACAGATTCACTTGTAGGAGAAGCGAAAGTATTGAACTCAGCAATTAGCAAACTTTTCTTTTTCTGATTTAATCGGTCCGTAATGGCTTTCCATTCCTTTTCCTCAAGTCCACCGTATATTCTTTCCGACCGGGAACCTTCACGGCTTTTTTCAACCCATGGAAGATCTCCTTCGTACACCCCATAAGTATCTGCTATATAAATGGCATCATACTTATCATAATCAGCAGGGAGTGGACGAATTTCATAGCTTTCCTTCCCTTGGTCTGGCTGAAATCCAAAATAATTGCTCGAGGCGTCCAATTCATTTGTTTTCTCATCGGTGAATTTCAAATGATTTAACAGCCACGTAATTCCCAGATGCTCCCGGAATGTTTCATCTGGAACTGTTTTATCAATAATTGCAACTTGGAGATTCTTATCGGGTTGTAGAAACCACAGGATGATGGGAAAGGAAACAGCAATGATGATCAACATGCCAACTAAATAAAAGCGTTTCATTATGATAATCCTTTCTTGGAGAGACCCACCCTTTTCATTTGTCCCCAATCTTTTTTTCCAAGTATGAACCTTATAACCCCTTCACATCTCCAGATCAATGTCATGGGCTTATACCAGAGCACTTCCGTCAGTGACATGACCATCAATCGAGTTACATCTTTTAAGTTAGGATAGGTATTCATACTCCAAGCTTCCAAGAGAATGGAAGCGACAGAAAATACTGCCCCATATAAAATAAAAAGCAAGATCAATAATATAGCAAACTCGTAATAAATATCTCCCAGGAAAAAGGCAATCAGGACGTAGATATATCCCCCTAATTCAACGATTGGCCCCAAGCCTTCGATTATCCAAAAATACGGAAATGAAATCATCCCGATTCCTCTATATTTCGGATTAAATGTCATACTTTTATGTATCCAAAGGCTTTGCATTAAACCTTGCTGCCATCTTCTTCTTTGGTTTCTTAAAGTCGACAGACTTTGAGGAGCTTCTGTCCAACATACAGGCTCCGGCACAAACTCAATTCTTTTCTTCACTTTTCTTTCTTTGATCAGCCGATGCAGCCTTACAACCAATTCCATATCTTCGCCGACGGTATTGGTGTTGTATCCCCCTGCTTCCACTACCCACTTTTTTGAAAACACACTAAATGCTCCTGAAATGATCAGAACAAGATTAAATTTGCTCAGTGCAATTCTTCCCATCAGAAATGCTCTCAGGTACTCCACTACTTGCATGACAACCAGGGCACTTTTAGACAAACTCGTCTGGAAAACGGCGCCCAATTGAATATCAAGCCCGTTGGCAATTCGGATATTCCCACCGGCCGCAATCACATCTTCATTGGATTTCATGATTGGTTTCATGACATGTAAAAGTGAACTTTCATCAAGAATGGAATCTCCGTCGATGGAGCAAAAATATGGGAAACGAGCAGCATTAATACCAACATTCAGCGCATCTGCTTTCCCGCCGTTCTCCTTCTCGATCAGCAATAAATTTGGATGAATATCAGATCGATAGATTTGCCCGACAGGTTTGGTCTGAATCTGCTCCTGTATATTCAATTGAACCCGTTTCATCCGAAATCTTTCAATCACCAATTGTTGTGTTTGATCGGTGGATCCGTCATTTACAATAATTAGTTCGGTCTGTGGATAACGTAGGTTCAATAAAGAATGGATACTGTCTATAATTCCAGCTTCCTCATTGTAAACAGGGATGATGATTGAAACCGGCTTCCAATGCATGGCGTGGACATAGTCTTCGGCAAATTCACTTTTATCTATTAAATATTGTTTTCTCAAATGGATTAATGCCAATACCAGCATACTTCCATACGTAAGAATGACGACAGCCATATATATAAAGATCAGCCAGCCGAAAAACAGGGTCCAACCTTCAAAAAAAACTCTCATTAGCACTTCAATCCTCTCTCAAAATGGCCTTTGGATTGAACTTCATATATCAACAGGTGTTTTCCCCAATGCCCGGGCTACTTGCGAACGGACTTGCCAGGATTCATCTTCCAACAGCTTTTTCAAATATGGGAGTGAGTCTTTCAAAGACACATTTTGCAATAGTTTTGCAGCCATCAAGCGTTCTTGCCATATGTTTGAAGAAACAAAAGGAACATATTTATCGAGATGTAAAATGATGCCAATTTCATGAATTGCCTTTAAAGAACGGATTCGAATTTCAGGGTCATTGTTCTCCAATTTAGCTTCGAGAAAAGGAATCGAATCCATGTCCCTTTTTAACCCGATTGTATCAATCATCGAGTATCGACAAATGACAGGCATTTCATGGAAGCGCCTCTGCAATTCTTCATAAGTTTCCGAATCTAGGCCTGTCAAAAGCTTTTTATACTCAAACTCGGAAAGCGGTATAGCTATTATTTTTTCTATAAAATTTTCCGGATTAAACATGGAGTATAGTTTCAACAATTGAAAACTTTCCTCATGGGTTAGCCTTCGTTTTTCCAACGCATAACATTCATCTGCTAAACTGCTCAACCGAAAATCTGCAATTCGATACAAGGCGTTCATTTTTAAGCTCCACTTCCTGCTTCCCAGAAGCTTTTGGTAATACTGCTTAAGATACCTATTGGAAAACTGCTTGATTTTTTCCTTCATCCCCGTGTTGGATAGATTTTGCAGGTAGACAAGGAATAGCTCCTCAATCCCTTGGATTTCATATTTATTTTTGGGAATCAGTTCATCTGTGAACGGCTCTTCACCTCTAAAATAACGATACCACTTTTGCTGTTTCCCCTTTATATACAAGTCTATTTTCCTTTGCCGAGCTACTTCTATTAATCGTTCAAACATTAAATACATCCAAAAGCCGATAAGCAAAACGGAAAGAATAATAATTGCCCATATAAGGAAATCGATGACTTGACCTATATCTATCATGACCAGAACCTTTCAAATATCCTTCTAAACTGCGCTTCAAACAATTGCAAGTTAAAAGGTTTGATCAAATATTGATCCACGCCGCTTTCGTACGCATAGATCATATCTTCCTCCGAGTTTCTCTTTGTCATCATGAAAACAATAAACTTTTTGTTATTCGGCAATTTCCGGATGGTATCCAATACTTCCAGCCCATTTTTCCTTGGAAGGATATCGTTCATGACGATGATATGTGAATGACTGGATACATACCAATCAGATTGAAGAAAACTATAGCCATCTTGAAACGTTTTTATGTCCAATTGAAAACTATCTATCTGTAAATTTTCAAGAGAAGTCTGAAGTACATTACGAAATATATCATTTTCCTCTAATATACTTACTTTGATTTTCATTATCTTTCTTTTTTTATAAGCATTGATCGACTCGATTTGCCATGGACCTGTCTGCAGGGCAGACTCCAATGATTTCCTGCCGCTTTTAATCAGCGATTCGAGCCCGACATCACTGTTTCCAATTTCCGCGACACTGGCCGAAAAAGAAAGTTTACCCTGAGCAAATAAGGTAACTCGAACATCTGCAAATAACCGCTGAAGAAACGCCTGTGCCTCTTCTTCTCCGCTTTGAGTCAAAATGATACACCATTCAAATGGAGCTTCTAATTTAAATACTAAATCGCTTTGCCTAATTTTTGTTTGTAAAAATGCGGTGATCTCTTCTTCAGCCTGATCCCAAACCTGATTTTGATCCGAAATAGTAAGAAAAATAGCGGAAATCGGTACTCTTGCTCGGTCAATGCCTGCTTTTAACACATGAAAGAGGCGGCTCATATATTTTTCTTCAATGGTATTATCGCTAGACATAGTGAGATGATCCATCGCATTCACCCTTTCCTGGTATTGCGCTTGACTTTCATAAAGGTTTTGGTTGAAAAATTCATTTAAAAATAGTTCATTTGCTTTTACAAGACTTCCAATTGAAAGTGTTTCTACTAGGATATTCTCCTATAATAATACTGCATATCTAGCATATAGAATGCTTGTGACTTTTCCTTTTTGTGAAAAAAAACCTACAACTTTAGACATACTATAAAATCAATCTGAACAATTTCTGTACAAGCTGCATAACAAGCCTAGCAAAAAGCCCTTAGAACAAAAGCGGAAGCGGCCTTTGACCACAAGGGGTTAGGCGCATAGCTGAACGTAACATCATACGACAACAATGTTTCCACACTATGGGCATTATATAGTTTTTTTAACAAAAATTAATCAGGCGAAGGAACGGTTATCTTCCTTCACCTGATTTGTATACTTTGGAACACACTCTATGCGCCCAAAAGATCTCCGGCCTTCACAGTTCCATCTATCAGGACACTCCAACTGTCATTCATCCACCCTCAACACACTCCCGCCTCAATATTCACCTTAATTTTCGCCATCGCACCCGCCCGCCATTTTTTCACGGCAGACAAAGAAACCTTTTCCTCCTCGGCTATTTCCTTCACGGACATGCCGAAATAAAATGTATAGACGACCCACTGCTTCTGCTTTTTCGTCAAGCCATCACAATACGATAGCAAGGTTGCCAGCTGTAGCGGCGGCTCCTCCTGCTCGTCCTTTTTCGTCTCCCAAAAGGTATCGTCCGGGTAGGCGTTCCCTTCCTCCACCTTCGACTCCTTCGTCAACTCGGTCATCATGCGACCCTTCATATAAGAGTAGGCATACGTGCTGAACTTCCCTTTTTCGGGATTAAACCTTGCCTGTGCCTCCCATAGTGCAATAAGAGCAATTTGAAAAAATTCCTCTTCATTTTTATAAATGTTCAGCGAGTGAATAATATGATAGATCATCGGTCTGTACTGCTCGGCCAATTCATTGAAACCTTCCATTCAGGGATCCTTCCTGGAAGCGCGCATCCGATTTTATTCCCGGGTACCTTCAACTTAATCGGAAGCAGCATTTCAAGCGAATCGGGGTTTTGATAAAAATTCAATTTTCACCAAGCAAATTTTATAAAAAAGGCTGATTTTTTCACTTTTCCCTTAGTTAAAAAATGAAGTTTCCCATCTATTTATTTAAGTTCATCCAAACTGCACCCATCTCCAAAAGAATTCTATTTTTAATATGAGTCGAATTAACTAGATAAATGCAATAATATTCAATAAATTTGTATTATTCTGTTGACTTTTGGTAATTATATAGGATAATGGAATCAGTTAAATATGATTAATCAGGTGATGCAGATGGATAGTTAAAAAGATAATCCCGTTGGCATGTAGATTTCATTTGTGACCATCCAAGAAACTCTTCATAAGAAACTATCATTTTATGAAAAGAGGAAGATCTGAATGGATATCAAAGATTTTTACATCATCAAGAGGAATACAGCTGCGTTGCAACCTGTTTTTACAAAATATGGATTCTTATACACAAAAGTTTATGAAGGGCCGTTTGTTTTCCTGGTAAAGTTATCCCCGCTCCAAATCATCAAAGACAGCATGCATCATTACGGACATGATTGGAATGGTGCTGTCAAAGCTGCCAAAACCGTACTGGGAAGCATCGACATGTCGCCTGTAAAAATCAGCGGCAGCCTGGGACTCTACTGGTTCCCAAGCAAGTCACCGTACGCGGAAGATTGCATATGGTTCGCGCTTGACCATATTGAGGAGCGCCTCTGTACCGCCCCCAAAGAAACGAAAATCTTTTTTCCATCAGGCCATCATGTTACGGCCTCTATGAGCCTAAAGCAATTCAATAAAAAAATGCACCGGGCACAAGAATTGAAAACGACCCTCGAAAAAAGAACAGAAACAGAGGAAGATCCATTCTGGCAATACATATTTCAAAAAGGGATTCCCCCAATCGTGAACGACCCCACAACCCCTTATCAAATCAACGAGCAAAGTGAAGATGATAACATAGATGACCCCCGGTATTAAGGATGGAAAAAAAGCAGCTGACTGCTGCTTTTTAAGTTGAAATGAGTAGTTTTGGGATTTGAAGAGTATCCCTGGATTCCGAACGTATTTTTGATATTCGAAGAGTATCCCTAGATTCTGAAGAGTATTTTTGAAAATTGAGGGGTATCCTTGAATTCCGAAGAGTATTCCTAAGAACCGGAGAGTATTTTTGAAATTCAAAGAGCCATTAATCAACGCCAACTGGCAGTGATTAATGGCTTTTTCAAATAACATTCAAATTGTATTAGTCTCTTTTACGAGTGCACTAAATAATTTCCCAAAAAATTGAATCGAACAATTACCAGCCTTTCGGAAGCACATTAAAGATCCCAAGCAACGTGTAAACCCCCGCACTTGTATATAAAACGATGATTAATGTTTGTATGGCTGGGTGTGCCAGCTTACCGCACGTCCATTCCGGTTCCCGCTCGCCCACTTTCCGCGCCTTGTTAATCATCATGACCGGGACGATTGCCATCATGATTCCCGCAAACGCACCCGCTATCGACAATGCATCAACGAATCCGACAAAGCCGCTGTACGCAATCAAAAACGGCGGAACTGCAACGATTGCCAATGCAATGGCACGATATTTTTTATTAGTCTCAGATGGAAATTTAAAGCGGTCAATAATGTTTGTAAAATAACTCTGTCCCAGCGCCCAGAAGGATGTCATCATTGCCATCAGTGCAAAACCGTTGGCAGTAAAAAATGCCCATTTCCCCAGAGCGTCTGCCCATGCAATTGTAACGACCTCCGTTACGTTTTCGGGACCTGACAGCCCCAAAGCCGCCATCGGCACCAGAGCCAATAAAATTCCTGTTATCAACATTCCGATAATAATCGCCCTTGGCAAGTTTTTAATTGTTTCCTTAGAATATCCCCGAGCTAATTCAGGTACTATATATTGCGCCAAAAAGGCGAAAACCGTCAAGCTGAATACAGGAATCGCAAACTTCGTATTATAAATAGTCAGATATTCCGTCTTTAATCCGGGTCCAATAATCGATGCCAATATTAAGATGAGCACCAATACAAGCATACCGAAAGTGATGAACTTTTCAGCAACACCTGCTGCTTTTAAGCCAAGCCAGATCACTCCGACCGCTGGTATGAAAAAGAGGAAGCTTCCCAGAGCGTTTGGGATATGAAAAAGTTCCGATAAAATTTGCCCGCTCCCGGTTGTATAGGCGATCAAAGCACCCAACGAGTTGACAGCCACCGATAAAAACAGCAGCCAAGACCCCAGGTTCCCAACATATTTTTCAGCCAAACCACTTAACTGCATAGCCTTTTTCGTCCTTAGCGTCGTTTCCGCCACATAAAGCATGGAAATTGTGGTAAGTACACCTGCAACAACAACCCAGAACACTAAAACGGGCCACCCTGCATTTTTGGCACCATACGCCAAGCTCAAAATTCCCGCACCGATATTGGCCCCGACAATCAGGGCTACCCCCTCAAGCAGGGTCAATTTCGTTCGGGCCAGCGCCGAACCTCCATTGGACTCTGACATAAAAAAACCTCTCCTTTGTTTTATAACAAATCCTATGTCTTCAAAAAAATACATAGGAAAAATTATAACAAAGCAAAATAGCGGAGACCGTTTTCATTGTCTGAAACAGGTTTTTTACTGGCTGAGCCACTGTAATTAGGACCTGACTGATGAATGCCCAACATCTGTCTCTCCCCCCATTAATGGAGCAGCGACCAAAAAAAGCCATTTAATCAATGGACATTGATTAAAATGGCTTTCCCCAGCGGATCATAAGAATCCTGCTCATAACAAAAAAGTTAATTCTCAACCTTCTCCCCCGCATGCCTTAACGGATCATACGGTGATAAATCAAGCCCAACTTCTTCACCCAAGGCAAGCCTCGCAGCCACTGCCCCTGCATACGGCCCCATGGTCAATCCCAATGAGCCCAATCCATTTGCAACAAAAAGTCCTTCAACAGACTGAATCGCTCCAATGGACGGCAAGTTGTCGGGACAAACCGGCCTGAATCCGACCCGAACCTCTTTCAAAGTACTGTCTTTAAGACCAGGAGCAACAGCGAGTGCTTCATCCAACACTTCTTTTACCCCGCCCGCTGTCATGCGGTAATCAAACCCTGTCCCTGCTTCTCTTGTGGCGCCCGCAACTACACGTGAGCCTTCAAAAGGAACTAGATAATGGCCTTCCATAGGATGGATGATCGGCCAATTGGCAGTATCCTCGCCTGACAAAACCAAATGGGCGATTTGTCCGCGTTCCGGTTCAATGGCTATATCAATCCCGAGAGGTTCGAAAAGCCTCGACGCCCACGCACCGCCTGCAACCACAACAGAATCGGCAGCAATAACTTTGTCGCTTGTACGAATCCCCAGCACTCTCCCCTCTGCGACTTGGAGACTTGCCTCTTCAGAATAAAACTGGGCACCATGTTTTTCAGCTCCCCTTTTCAGAGAATCCCTTAAGGACGCCCCGTCCACACGCGCTGCCCCTGAGACGTAAACAGCTGCGATCCCTTCTTTTAATGGGGGAAAATAAGCTTGCGCTTCTTCAGCAGTTACACGGCGGACTTCTCCCACTTCAGGAGTTTCCGCCTTCCTGCTTTTAACCTTTTCTTCAATCTCAGACAATACTTCATCGTTATCGCTGATAGCGAGCGCTCCCACTAAACTATAGCCCGTGTCCGTTACCCCGTCTTGCTCCAACATGGCAATAAGTTTGGGATAATAGCAGGCCCCTGCTTTAGCAACAGCATAACGGTCCGGATGATCTTCCTTTTCACGAGAAATCCACGGGCAAACAATCCCTGCCCCTGCGGGCGTTGCTTGACCTTCATGTCCCTGGTCCATCACAACAACCTCAGCGCCCTTTTTCGCCAAATGATACGCCGCGCTTGCTCCCACGATTCCTGATCCCACGACAATCACTTTCATATGAACACCCTCCTCCTGCATGCAAAACCACTTAGGGTAAATATTACTGTAAAAGTAACATTTTTTAATAAAAATTTACTGTCAATTTAAAAGAGCAGCTAATTTTTTGCTAACGGAAAACCCACTTTCGTGGTGTGAAATAAAATGCGATGGCGTGTAACTCTAGGAATGCTAGTGCAATTATCTATGCAACCAACAGCTGAGTTCGTGCAATTGTCCATTAATTTCGTGCAATTCTCAGCTGAATTCGTGCAATTATCCATGATATTCGTGCAATTCTCGTGTAGACTCGTGCAATTACGGAATGACTAGGGCGAGTTCGTGCAAGTATTATCCTTAGAATTCCCCTGTAAAAACCCCCCCCAAGATCTACTATGTTTTTCCGATTATATGAATAAATTTCCACCATATCAAAACAATAGTAATTGGAGGTGTAGTCATGAAACGGGATGATAATGTCAGGAGTAATAAAAGAGTCGTGAGCAGCGTGAACCCGCAAGGCTTAACCGAGGATGTCGCAAATCAGGCTCCCAAGACACAGCTTGAAGAGCGGGCGAAAAAGTCGAATACGAAGATTTAAAATTTTGGGGTCAGACCCCCCCACAGCGTTAATTCGTTACTACTTTAACGCGCGGGGGGTCTGACCCCGCCCAGTCACAATGCAATCTCTTCCTCACTCACGTCCCGCAAAAATTTCTTGGTCCTCTCTTCCTTCGGGTTCTTGAATATGTCCGCAGCAGTGCCTTCCTCTATAATCACTCCATCGTCCATAAACACCACCCGGTCCGCCACATCTCTGGCAAATGACATTTCATGGGTCACAACGACCATCGTCATACCTTCCTTCGCCAATTCCTTCATGACCAGGAGCACTTCCCTTACAAGCTCAGGATCCAAAGCGGAGGTCGGCTCATCATAAAGCATGACCATCGGTTCCATTGAGAGCGCCCTTGCAATCGCAACCCTTTGCTGCTGACCTCCCGACAATTGAGCTGGATAATGATCCATTCTATCTGCCAAACCCACTTTTGTGAGCAGGGCGACAGCCTTTTCCCGTGCCTCCTCGCGGCCCATTTTTTTAATGATCATTGGACCTTCCATCACGTTCTCAAGAGCTGTTCTGTGAGGGAATAGGTTAAATTGTTGAAAAACAAACCCTGTGTTTTGCCGCAGCTCCCTTATCACTTTTTTCCTGTGTTTATTAAGTGGAAGTCCGGCTTCGACTTCCTTATCCCCCAACCTGATAATTCCTCTATCCGGTTCTTCCAAAAATGTGATACAGCGAAGAAGAGTCGATTTCCCGGAACCGCTCGGCCCCATGATGACAACCACTTCGCTTTTCTCCACAGTGAAACTAATATCTTCTAAAACGACGTTGTCATTGAAACTTTTCTTTATGTTTTGAAGTTTGATGACCTCCAACCACCTTCACCCCTTTCACCTAGCCAGATGCCTCGATGTTCTTTTTTCCATGCGGTCTAAAAGTATTGTAAAGAAGGTGATCACAATCCAGTATAGAACCGCAGCCAATAAATAAATGGTCAAAGGCTCAAACGTTTTGGCTATGATCAGCGTGGACATTTGCAGCAATTCGGTAACTGTAATTACGGAAACGAGGGATGTATCTTTTATTAAAATAATATAGGTGTTGGATAGCGTAGGTATGGCAATTCGGATACTCTGCGGGAGAATAACACGCCTCATCGCCTGTCCGTACGTCATCCCCATGGAAACGGCCGCTTCCATCTGTCCTTTATCCACCGCTAAAATCGAGGCCCTGAATGATTCCGACAAGTATGACCCCGCATTTAAACTGAGGGCCAAAATGCCGGAAGGAATCGGCTCCAATTCTATTCCGATTTGAGGGAGCCCATAGTATATAACGAAAATTTGCACCAGCAACGGCGTGCCTCGAAACATCGATACGTAAACGGTAGCTATCATTCTCAAAATCTTGATTTTTGATATTCTCGCTAATGCGGTAAAAAAGCCAAGTACCAAAGCGATGATAATCGAAACAACAGCCAGCCCTATTGTCATTAATGTGGCATTTAAAAGGACGGGAAGAGCCTCTGGTATTAATGAAAGATTCATGTTCTCACTTCCCCTCTTAAGTGACTATGATAAAACCCGCTCAAATTGATTGATCTCAATTCCCTTTCCCCTTAGCTCACTTACGAAGTCATCAAACCGGCTGCCGATAATCACATTTTCCACAGGAACGACCCCTGTTTCCGTCACCCGACCTTCCAAAATCCAGTTGGTCATCAGCATGGCAGGGATGGCCGTAGTTTTTGCCATGGAAGTGATTCCTCGATCATGGTCATAGAAATCGAGCATTTCCCAAGCATATACTGTGTCTTTTCCATTTTTTTTGCCGCTCACAGTCACCCTGACAACAGTGATATCCTCAATCGACTTTCCGCGTAATTGCGGCTCCAATATTTTTTCCGTATACTTTTTTGCCCGAACCTTTACACCATCCACTTCAACTTCTTTGTCATCTAAAAAACCCAGTTCAGCAAGAACAGCCATCTTGTCCCAATGCCCCGTATAGCGCACCGTTTTTTCATAGATTTTCTTCACTTTGTCTTTTAATGTATAAGCTGTACTGTGGGCATCCGTCACAACAGCTTCACATTCTCCCACCGGTTCAGGAAAAGTCATTTTTTCCATGCCGGACAACGGCGGCAAATGGACCAGTTCTCCGTTTTCGGCTGCCAGCGCCGGTCTCGTATATAGTCCCAACACGCTTTCCAGCCGGAATACAATCTGATATCCCAGCGGCGGCTGCGGGTCCTTCGGAATACCGCCGCAAATCATGATGGCTTCATCCGCTTCATCCAGCAGTTCAATGCCTTGGGCGGCTAAAAAGTTTATGATCCCCGGTGCAACACCGCATCCGGGAACAATTGTGATTCCTGCTTTTTTTGCCTGTTGATCCAGCTTCATTTTCTCCTCAAATTCGGTCCCCACTAAATCTACCAAATGGCATTTGGCAGCTATTGCAGCCTTGATTGCCGGCATACTCAAGAAATGCGGCAAACAGGCAATGGCTGCGTCCATCCCTTTTATTGCTTCCAAAATATCTTCCGCATTGGCAAGGTTCATCTGCCGCCCGGTCACTTTTTCATTGTCAGCCAGCTTCAGGCACTTATCGATATTCTCCTGTAATCCATCAACTGCGACCACTTGATTAATATGCTTATATGCGGCAATCTCCCTCACAACGGTTATTCCGATCATTCCTGTACCGAGCACTGCAACCTTCATAATTGGAGTCCCCCCTCGGAGTTGACTATTTTATGACTGGATCTGAGTCAAACCACCTTCTGTAAATTTCCTCATATGTCCCATCTTCTATCATGGCCGCCAGCTCCTCATTCAACTTTTCAACAAGGTCCGTACTTCCCTTCTTCACGGCCATGCCAATTTCATCTTCGCTTAAAATATCACTTGTAACTTTTACAGGAAGTTCCTCTTCCTTGATGTTGTGGCTCATTAATAATTGGTCATTGATAATGACATCCAATCTTCCATTGATTAAATCCTGAAGATACTCATTTATGCTTTTATATAATTTAACATTTGCCCCATCTACGCTTTCAGCCAGGTCCGCAAACGTTGTCCCTGCACCCGCGCCGACTTTCTTACCTTTAATATCTTCCAGCTTAGCAATGCCATCGGTGTCCTCGCGTGTAATCAAGACAGCCCCCGTGACGACATATGGATCTGTAAAATCAACACTCTGCTTTCTCTCTTCAGTTATGCTCATTTGTGCAATAATGACATCGAACTTATCTGACTTGAGCCCGCCGATCAGACTTTCCCAAGACGTGGCGACAAACTTTGTTTTAACACCCATCCGTTTTGCCAATTCATTGGATATGTCAACATCAAATCCGTCGTAGTCACTTTTGTCGCCCATAAAGTTAAACGGCCTGTACGTCCCTTCGAATCCAACCCGCAGAACTCCGGAATCTTCAATCTTAGCAAGCGATCCATCCCCTGAATCCGTCTCCGCCGGCTCTTTCGCGGTGTCCCCACTGTTTCCGCCTGTCTCTTTGCTCCCGCAGGCTGCCAGTAATAACAGGAAAAGAAAGGTCAATGCCAGAAAAGAAAAACGTTTCATCTTTTTTACCCCCTCATTTTTTTGAATTTCCCTTACATTTGGCGCAGGTGATGTATTGCCTGCTTCGGTCTTTTAGTGATACTTGCATGACCTGGATCTAACATGGTCAACATTTTTGTTAACGCTTACAAATGGGTCAACACTACATAATTTATTTTTTATCATCCTCCTAATTTCCTCTTAATTGTTGAACGAAATTGTAGTACAATTATACGTAGTTTAACCCTGAATATTGTAAATTGTCAATAAACTATACAAATTTATCTTTTTAAAATGCACGATGCTGCAAAATAAAGAAAAAATACAGCTATGACATACGCTAATAGAACGCTGTTCAGTTTCAGCCACTCAGAAATAGCTTTTAGCAAAAGGGGGCGAATGCAAATGAAAGAAAAAAAGTCTCTTAAACAATCCGTGTACACGACCTTAAAAGACGCCATTCTTGCCAGAAAGCTTCCCCCTGGCAAACAAATAATAGAAAGCGCAATATCCAAGAGTTTGAATATAAGCCGCACGCCAATCAGGAGTGCCATCGACATGCTGGCCGCTGACGGTTTAGTCGAGATCATCCCCAATAAAGGGGCATTTGTCATCAATCCATCAATCAACGAAGTGGTCCAAGCTTTCCATTTGAGAGGAAAGTTGGAAATCTTAGCGACCGAAATGGCGCTGGAATCCATAGAGGAAAGAGACTTTGTTAATATGAGAGAAATTGTAGCGGTAGAAACAGAAGCCTTATACAGTAAAAATTTAACGACATATGTAAAGGCAAATGAGGAGTTCCACGTGGCTATTACCCAAAAATGCGGCAACAAGTTTTTAAATGAATTTATTGAAAAAATGATCAAACAAACTTCGATATACCTTATCCTTTTCGACATCTTTTTTGAAGAAAACTCTCCACAGCCATATGGATACAAGGAACATCTTGAAATCATTGAGATACTTAGAAAAAAAGACCGCAAGGCGCTAAGGGAAAGCTTGACGAAGCACTTTGACCATGCGATTACCAGCTTGGATGTGCGAACGGATTATGAGGAATTGGGGGAGATTTTTAAAGTCGGGCCACATGCGGGCTTGTAAACTATCCCGCATGTGCCCGAAAACATCTGGGACAAACAGAAGCACAGTCCTTCCGATTTGGATCATATTTCTGCATTTTTGGACTATATCACTTCCACCCCTGATTTTATTTCAGCATTCGTGAAGAAAAGTGGTAGCACAACGCCGCCCCTTTCTTTCCAATCAAGCTGAGCCCGTCCTCAATAGTCTTTACTTGTTTTGTCCGTTCACGTCCAATCGCTTCTGCGCTTTCCCCAATAAAAAGTCCACCAATACAGCCAGGATGGCAGCCAATCCTGCACCGCCGTATATCTTATAGGAATCACGCAAGTTTATACCTGAGACGATCTCTCTTCCTAATCCTTCACCGCCGATAAATGGTGCAAGGGTGGCCACTCCAATGGCTATGACCAATGCAATCCGCAATCCCGCCAATACAAAGGGCAAAGACAATGGAAACTTCACCTTTAACAATAGCTGGAATCGTGTCATTCCCATTCCACGTCCTGCCTCCACCGCACTTTTGTCCACTTCCTTCAATCCTACATAGGTGTTCCGAATAATCGGAAGCAGTGAATACAAGAACAAACCAATCACAATAGTCTTAAATCCAAGGCCAAAAACAAGCATTAATACGGCTAAAAGGGCCAGACTGGGAATTACTTGAATGACATTGGCAAGTGCCAGGATGATGGATTCCATCCTTTTGCTTTTCGTACATAAGATTCCCAACGGAATGCCAACAATTAATGCCAGCAGGACTCCAAGGGCAACCATTAAAATATGCTGGAATGCCATTTCAAACAGACGCATCCAACTTTTAGATAAGTATGCTGTAAACCCCAGGTATGTGTACACTATCCCCACCTACTTCAGTAAACCCTGGCTTTTTAAATAGTCAATTGCCACGTCCTCAATTTCTTCTCCGTCAATATCCACTCGACCATTCAGCTCTCCAATGGTTGCCTCATCAATCGAACCGATCAACGGAGCAAGCGCCTCTTCAATTTCCGGATGTTCATCCAATATTTCCTGTCTCGCCGCAATCACAGCATCATATGGAGGGAAAAACTTTTTATCATCCTCCAACATTACGAGATCATAGGCGACAATACGCGGGTCAGTGGAATAAGCCAGAACGATATCAACTTCCTCATTTTTCACTGCATCGTAAACCAGGCCGATTTCCATTGGATTCGTCTTTCCGAACTCAAACCCATACACTTTAGTAAAAGCCGGATAGCCATCATTTTCACGTTCAAGCCAAGCTGTATCAAATCCGGCATTAAAATCATCCGCGATTTTTTCTAGATCAGATACTTTTTTGAGATTATACTTGTCCGCGATATCTTTTCGGACGGTAAACGCATACGTGTTTTGATATCCATGTCCATCAAGAAATTTGAAATTAAAGTCATCACCAGCGAAAAAATCTTTCGCCTGCTGTAATGTAGCTTCCCGATCCTTTGGGTTTTCAATTTCAGTAAATGATGAAATAGATGTACCTGTAAACTGAGTAGCTATGTCAACATCACCTTTTTTCATTGCCTCAAGAATAATAGGGCTCGTTGCCAAATCAGGCTTCAGTTCGACTTTCAGATCAGTGGAATCCTCAATTAATGCTTTATACATATGCGACAAAATTTTCGTTTCCGTGTACGTCAATGAACCTATAGTAATCTTGCCTCCGCCCCCTCCGCTGGCTCCCCCGGAACAAGCCGATAGCGGCACAATAAATAGTATTAGTAAAATTGCCAATATTCGTTTCATCATTTCCCCTCCAAATGTGGTAGATGTTGTTCAGACCTGTCTCTTTTTAATAAAGCTTTCTCCAAGCCCCCAAACAAAAAGTCGACTACCAAGGCCAGCGCCATCGACAAGATGGCAGCGGCTAAAATGAGAGGCTTGTTATTCACACCCATCCCGCCGATAATCAACTGTCCTAATCCGCCTGCTCCTATTAATGCCGCCAGCGTTGCCCAGTTGATAATATAGACGGTTGTTAACCTGATGCCCGACATGATGTACGGCAATGCCAACGGGAATTCAATTTGAACCAATCTTTGCAGAGAACTGTACCCCATTCCCTTCGCTGCCTCGATAATCCCTGGCTCGATAGATTCAAATGCAGCGTATGTGTTGCGCAGAATGGGAAGCAAAGAGTATAAAAACAGCGCTACTATAGCAGGCTTCATTCCGATCCCTATGAGTGGAATAAAGATA
Organism: Siminovitchia acidinfaciens; assembly: GCF_003605385.1. Lineage (GTDB taxonomy): Bacteria > Bacillota > Bacilli > Bacillales > Bacillaceae_C > Siminovitchia > Siminovitchia acidinfaciens. The sequence goes on from NZ_QYTV02000004.1 coordinate 87,316, forward strand.
GCCAGCATCGCTAAACTGGGGATCGTTTGGAAAACGTTGGTTATTGTAAAAACGGTGGAGCGGATCCATTGATAAGTTGTTTTTGTTATAAAAATTCCCAGCGGAATAGCAACCAAACACCCTAGTAAAACAGACACACCCGAGATATATAAATGCCGCAGCAATGCTTCCGTAATGTCAGATGAGCGTTCGACAAATATATAAATATATTCCCACATGTCAGGCCCCCCTGCTTCCATCCAGGGAGTATACATCCCTCATATGTCCGACAATACTTCCCCTTGTCACCAAGCCAAGCAGCGTACGATCGGGTTTGGCAACCGGAATGTATGATAACTTGCTTTCATCCAGAATTTGTACAGCTTCACTTAGTAATGTATCCGGTCCAATAATATGCTGGAATGGCTGCATGATATCTTTTACCTGCTTTTTTTCATTCTCAAATTCTCTCGAAATATCATAGATAGAAACATAGCCTTTAATATGACTATCATCATCAACCACTACCAGAGAATCGACTTGCTTGCTTTCCATCATTTTCATAGCGACGGCCAGCCCGCGGGATGGAAAAATGGTGGCAGGCTTTCTCACCATCACATCCGCGACCGAAGGAATTTCCAATGCTTCCTTCAAACGCTTTTTACCAATGAAATTTTTCACAAAATCGTTTGCAGGACGCCTGAGAATTTCTTCGGGACTTCCACTTTGGACGATCGAACCATCTTTCATCAAAACAATTTTATCAGCGATCTTTAAAGCTTCATCCATATCATGTGTAACAAAAACAATGGTCTTCTTTATTTCCTTCTGCAGACGAATGAGCTCTTCCTGAAGCTGTTCACGTGTAATCGGATCAAGCGCACTAAACGGCTCATCCATTAAAATGATTGCCGGCTCGGCAGCCAGCGCTCGGATCACTCCGATGCGTTGCTGCTGGCCGCCGCTCAGTTCGTAAGGATAGCGGCTCTTATACATTTTAGGATCCAAACCAACCAGATTCAGCAGCTCATCCACACGTTCATTGATTCGTGATTTTTCCCATTTCAATAAATTGGGTACAACACCGACATTGCGCTCAATGGTCATATGGGGAAATAATCCGGTATTCTGGATAACATAGCCGATTTCCCTTCTGAGCTGAACCGGATTGATATGCGAATTGTCGGTCCCGTCGATAAGAACATTTCCCCGTGTCGGGTTAATCAAGCGATTAATCAGCTTCATGGTAGTCGTCTTTCCGCAGCCGCTCGGCCCGATTAAAACTGTAATCTCTCCTTTTTCACATACGAGATTAATATCCTTCAAAACAACCTGACCGCCATCATATTGCTTAAACACATTTTGAAATTCAATCATATGGAATCACCACCTTTTTTTAAATGTTGCTCTACTAAACACCAGTCCGCTTTTAAGATAAAAAATACCCCTTTCCTGGATTGAACCCTTCCATTTACCTATTTTTTGATACTTTTAAAATATTATTCTAAATATTAACATTCCCTCGAAAATTGTCAACCGCGTGAAATTGATACTTACAATAAAAGTTTATCTTCCGGTATATTCATATCTTCAGCTTTTATTGGGTGAGCCTTGCGAATGAATGCATCCACAGCTACAGCACCCTGGCCTTCCGGGAGCACTAAAAGCGGGTTGATATCCATTTCCAGCAGTCTGTTCCAATTAGCCGCCGCATATGCTGCAACGGATTCAGCCGCTTTTACGACCGCCTCGATATCCCCTTTCGGCCGGCCCCGATAACCTTTTAATAACTTTATCCCTTTAAGAGAGTGTAAAGCTTCTACAATTTCTTCACGTCTGCAAGGCAGTAAAACAGGCACACTATCATGGACTAAATTGACAAATTCGCCGCCCATGCTAATGACCAAAGCCAACCCGAATTGGTCATCCCTTTTGATGCCAATGTTTAATTCTGCCACCGCACCCGGTACCATCTCTTCTATTAAAAACTTCATATCATGCCCTAGCTGATGTGCCAGATTTTTATGCATTTGGACCAGTGCCTTCCTGATTTCCTTTTCATTGTTGAGATTCAATATGACCGCGCCAATATCAGTTTTATGCGCAATTTCGGTGCTTACTGCCTTAACGACAAACGGCCCTTCCAGATCCTTGCCGATGAGATCTTCGTCATTTAAAGAGACCAGCTTGCCCCTTGGTATTTTCATTCCATAGGAAAGAATCTCTTGTTTTCCATGCCATTCGTCCAATGTAATTGCTTGGACCTGCTGATTCCCGCATAACAGTAATTTGACCGGAGCATCTTTTTCCATAAAACTGTATAGACTTTTCCTTTCTCTGTACCTTGTGACAGCACTGATCGCGTTAAAGGCCTCCGTTATCCCCTGCAAAGGTGTAATCCCGGCAGCAATCAGTTTTTCGCGGATAACCGCGGGGATACCTTCAGGTAATACAGAAATAACAGCGGCCGGCAGCTTCATTTTTTTCCGGGCCTCTATAAAAGCATTGATTGATGCTTCCCATGGTTGAATATTCCCATTATCCATTTCCAGCAAATCTAAAATTAACAACGTCACATCAAACGGCCCCTGCATAAAAGTGATAAAACACTTGGCCAGTTCCGCTTCTTTCCCCCAGATTGATGTATTGTAATCAAGCGGATTGGAAACATGTTCAAATTCAGTCAACTGTGATTCCAACTCTTTTCTTTGTCCGGCATTTAAACCGGGAAAAGAAAAACCTTTCTCCGCCGCCAAATCGGCTGTAATCGTCGACTCGCCGCCAGAACATGTGAGGACACCCAAATTTCGTCCTCTTAGTGGACCGGTGACTGAAAATAACTTTAAGGTTTCTAAAAAAGCGGATAACGAGTCGACCCGGCAAATATTCAAGCGTTTGAATAACGCTTGATATAAATCATCTGCACCAGCCAACGAGCTTGTATGGCTCATTGTCAGTTGACTTCCGATCTCAGAAACACCTGTTTTAAATGCAACTACAGGAACCCCTTTTTTCAAAGCAATTTTTGATGCCCTGATAAACGCTTCAATATCAGCCAGACCTTCAATATGGAGGCCGATTGCTGTAACTCTTGGATCTTCACACATGACTTCCATATAATCAGCAACATCGAGAACGGATTGATTCCCAATACTCAAAACGTAGGCTAGGGGCAGGGAGCGGTCATTCATCGTGATGTTCAAACTTGTATTTCCACTTTGGCTGATGATTGCCACACCTTTATCGGACACGCTTGTACCGTGCCGATCCGGCCATAACGGGACCTGATCAAGATAATTAATTACTCCATAACAATTCGGACCAACCAAGGCCATATTTCCGGCTGCTTCCACCAAATCTTTTTCCAATTCTTTATTGCCAATCTCCGAAAATCCTGCAGCATAACAAACGCAGCCGGAAGTCCCGAGCATTGCCAATTCCCTGATCACCTGGACTGCTCTGTCTCCCCGCACAGCAATAAAAGCGGCATCAGGTGCTGCAGGAAGAGCGTTAATGCTTTTACAGCATGGAATTCCTTCAATTTCATCCAGCGTTTGATGGACTACATAAATTTCTCCTTTATATCCTATTTTTTTGCAATTGATAATCCCCTGCCGGACAATGTTCTGATTGCCTATGAAAACAACATGTCGCGGCATAAGCATACGCTTTAAGTTCTCCTGTTTGAGATTCATCCATTTCCACCCCCGTGTTCCCAAGTTAAATCAACGTGATGACCCAATTGCTGGTGACAGATCACAGCATCAGTACGGACAGCGCTCCTGGTTCAACGTAAAACGAGCACATTATTAAACCCGCTATCGTTGACATTTTCTTTAATCAACGAAAATGATTATTGTTTTGCAGCTTTAACGAAAAGCCCTGTACAGGGTTTGCAGGTGCCTCCCTATTTTTGGAAAAGCCCAATGCAGGGGTGCGGTTGTCTCCATATTTTGTGAAATGCCCAATGCAGGGTTGTAGTTGGTTGCCTATTTTGCGAATAGCCCGATACAGGCTTTATTTATTCCTTAATCAACGTAGAGCCCTAGTCCCCGCTTCTTTATTTGCCCGCCAATAATGACCCGCTGTATCTCAGAGGTGCCTTCCCATATCCGATCCACCCGGACATCGCGCCAGAGGCGTTCCACTGGATTTTCACGCATATATCCCCGCCCGCCAAGAATCTGCACGGCTTCATCACATACACGTCCGGCCATTTCCGAACAATATAGTTTTAAAGCTGCTGCACGTGCATGATTCACTTTCCTGTCTTTGCTTTCTGAAATATCCCAGCAAACACGATAAAGCATGCTTTTTGCAGCCATAATGTCTACGGCCATATCCGCTAGTTTGAATTCAATCGCCTGGAAGTCGCGAATGCTTTTACCAAATTGGGTGCGGTTGGCTGCAAAGTCGTTTGCCGTCTCTGTCGCCCGGATTGCAGCACCGATACAACGCGCTGCTATTCCTAAACGCGCCTCAACGAACCAGTCTTTCGTCAAATCATACCCTTCTCCTACTTGGCCGAGCACTTTGCTGTCATCGACAAATACATCTTCAAAAATAAATTCCGGATGCTCGTAGACGAAATTATGCGTATAAAGCGGTGTGCGCTTCACCTTAACGCCCGGCAGATCTTTATCAACAAAAAATACAGTTGCAAGTTCCGGCTTTCCATCGACATGTGCGTGTACGAGCAGGTAATCCGCTACATCGCCGACAGTAACAAACCATTTTTCTCCATTTATTCTGTAACCTCCGTCTACACGGTCAGCCCTGGTGAGGCACTGCTGAGGATCGGAACCTGCTTTTTCTTCCGTAATCGCATAGGCATCGCGCCGTTTTCCCTGATTCGTAGGAATTAAATATTCTTCTTTTTGCTGCTTCGTTCCAAACTGCATGGGGAAGGCAGGCTGAAATACCGTATCCCAAATCGCATTCGTCACCTTGCCCAACTGTTCATTCACAATCATTTGTTCAAAGATCGTCAATCCTTGCCCGCCATCTTCTTTGGAATGATTAATGGCATTGAAACCCCAATCCATCACCGCCTGATTGATTGTTTGTAAACTTTCCCGGTCCAGCCCGTTATTCTCTTCACACTGCAGTTCATAAGGCATGAGTACTTCTTCAGCAAATTGTTGAGCCCTTTTTTGCAATTCTTGATGAGGCATAGATAATGATTCTCGAAAACTATAAGTTACAGCTGTTTTTGTCATATGAACATCCCTTCCCCTATACTTGATTGGTGGCTCCCATTAAATGTTCGCCCCCGTCTATTTCCAGTGTTGTTCCTGTAATATAACTTCCTGCCGGTGACAATAAATAGGCTGCAGCCTCCGCCACTTCCTCCGGTTTTCCCATCCTGCTGATCGGCAGACGGTTGATGCTTTGTTCCAACTGATTGGAGTCATACTGCTGCAAACCGCTGGTTTCGATCGTTCCCGGTGCAATGGCATTTACATTAATTCCATGACTTCCCCATTCATAGGCCAACGTTTTTGTCATATTAACCACGCCTGCACGAGCAGCCGCCGCATGCACCATACCGGGCATTCCGGATTTCAGGCATAAGACAATATTTATAATCCGGCCGGCACGGCCATTTTCAATCAACATTCGGGCAAAAGCAGAACTCATTTGCCACGTGCCCTGCAAATTCAAATCCACCACCGCGCGAAAACCATTCGCAGAAATATCCAAGGCGGGTGCGGCAAATTGACCTCCAGCATTATTAATTAAAAAATCACACCCACCCCACCGCTCGGATACTTTTTCGAACACTTCCTCTACTTCCTGTTCCTTGCGTATATTAGCCGGAATAAAATCAGCCTGGATGTTTTCGCTTCGCAAATCAGTAACGGCTTTTTCTAATGTTTCGGCCGTTCTTGAAACGAGAATAACATGTGCGCCCAATTGACCGAGCAACTGAGAAATGGCAAGACCGATTCCTGTGCCGCCTCCGGTAATCAGTGCCGTTTTCCCCTTAAATAATTGAGGGGCAAAAATTGTCTCCTGACCCATATGAATCATGCACCCTTTCTGAGTCATACTGTATAGCATTCGTAAAATTCGCATAGTGTTTCGTAAGTTGGACAGTGTTTCGGATTTTCGGATAGTATTTCTGTAATCTGGACAGTATTTCTAGATTTTGGATAGTATTTTCATAACCTGGACAGTATTTCTGATTCTTGGATAGTATTTTCGTAATCTGGACAGTATTTCGGGTTTTTGGATAGTATTTCTGTAATCTGGACAGTATTTCTACTTTCGCGATTGTGCTTCCCACTTTGGAATAAATACTTTCGTAAGATCTCTGTTTTTTCCCTGGGATCACCATCCCCAGATAGTATCGCGCTTCTTCGCCGCACCCTGTAATCGCGCAATTTGAAAAAGCAAGCACTTCGAAACTTCAGACCATCACTTTCCTGACCAAACGGGGTCACGCTTTTCCGCAAAGGACTTCTGCCCTTCTAACACATCTTGGGATTGAAGCATTTTTCGATAATGAGGCAATTGTCCGCTCCGCATAATTTCATATCCTTCTTCTACAGGGACATGCTCCGTGTGCCGCAGTACTTCTTTTACAGCCGATATGGCCAAAGGGGCTGCCCTGACAATTTCATTGGCCACCTTTCTAGCTTCATCCATTAATTCCGTATCTTTGACAACATGATTAACCAAGCCAAAATGGTGTGCCCTTTCAGCGCTCAAACGCCTTCCTGTATACAACATTTCCAAAGCTATTGCCCGCGGCAGCACTTTGGGCAAACGCAGCACACCGCCCGCATCAGGGATAATTCCGATACTTACTTCAGGGAAGAAAAACTCGGCATGATCCGCAGCTATGATCAGATCACATGCAAGCGCCAATTCAAAACCACCGCCCACCGCTAATCCATTCACCGCGGCAATGACAGGTTTCCGCAAGTCAAAGATTTCCGTTAAACCGGCGAATCCTCCTGGACCATGGTCTGCATCGACCGCCTCGCCCGCTTTAAGATCCCAGCCGGCCGAAAAAAATCGATCGCCCGCTCCAGTAATAATTGCTGCCCTCAAGGAAGGATCGTCCCGAAGCATAAAAAAAGCTTCGGCCAATTCCATGCTTACATCTGTATTAATCGCATTCGCTTTTGGTCTGTTCAACACTATCTCCAACACAGGGCCATTCCTGCTGATTTCTGCATAATTCATTTTCACTGGTCCCCCCTTCCTTCTAGACTACGATTGCAAAATCCGTGCCAAAATGCCGGTGCTTTATTTATGCGTTTTCTCATTTATCGCAGTCGAAAAATTGAGTCTTTTATTACTCATAGTGGCCATAATTGACTCATAATTTTGAATAAAGTGTATTTAGTGGTGACAGAACGTGATATAATACCCATACATCGTTATTTTTCCAGCCTTTAAACCTAGATAGAAAATTTTATTTTGACATGAGGTGCGAAGAAAATGGATCAGACGAATAACGCAAATGAAATTGAAATAACGGCGGAAACGCTAAAAAGCCTATTGGATTACTCCTCGGATGAGATTTTTATTTTTAATAACAAGAGACAGATTATTTATGTGAACGGAGTCTGTGAAAGAAACTACGGATTAAAAAAAGAGGATTTGCTTGGAAGATACAGCAATGACCTTTTTGAAAAAGAATATTGGACACCTTCCATCTATCCGGAGGTTTATATAAAAAAAGAGCCCTTATCTATGATTCAAAAAACAAACACAGGTGCGGAATTGCTTACTTCTGCCATCCCTGTTTTAAATGACGATAATGAAGTTGAATTAGTGATCACTACTGCAAGGGAATTAAAAAACTATAAAACAATCAACGAGAACAATGCCATGCCAGAAAAAGAGCTTCACGGCATGATTGCCCACTCCAACAAAATTAAAAACACCATCACATTTGCTCAAAAAGTAGCAAAAACCAATTCCACTGTTTTGATCCAAGGCGAATCTGGAACCGGTAAGGGGATACTTGCCCGTTATATCCATCAGGTAAGCAATCGGAAAGACAAGCCATTTTTAACGATCAATTGTGCAGCAATTCCCGAAAAACTGTTAGAATCCGAACTGTTCGGGTACACAAAGGGAGCTTTTACAGGGGCTGCCCCATCGGGGAAAACCGGGTTGCTGGAAGCGGCAAATAATGGAACAGTGTTTCTCGATGAAATTGGCGATATTTCCTTGGTACTGCAAGCAAAACTTCTTCAAGTAATCCAAGATAAAGAGTTTATTCCGGTCGGCGGGCAGGAGAAAAAGAAAGTGAACATCCGGTTCATCGCTGCAACAAACCGGGACTTGGAAAAGCTGATCGAAAATGGGGAATTTCGCGAGGACCTCTACTATCGTTTAAACGTCATTGATATCACATTGCCGCCGCTCAGGGAGCGCAAAGAGGACATTACTCCGCTTATCTATCACTTTTTAAATAAATTCAATAAGGAGTACGAGACAAATAAGCTTATTTCACAAAAGTGCCTTACTGCACTGACGAATTATGCCTGGCCGGGCAATATCCGCCAATTGGAAAATTTAATAGAAAAGCTGGTCATTGTCAGTGACACAATCATTGATATCCACGACCTCCCTGAAACCTTTAACAAAAAAAAGAAGGCAAGCATACAGCTTGATTCCTCCTTAACCCTTGATGGAGCTGTGGAACAAGTAAAGCAGCAGTTGATAAGAGATTCATTTCAAAAACACAAAAGCTCTAGAAAAGTTGCGGAAGAATTGCAGGTCAGCCAATCAACCGCGACCAGGCTCATACGGAAATACTGCGGGGAGTTGGAGGTAGAACAGTAGTATGTGGAAAGAGGGAAGGTTCAGCCGGGGGCTGGACCTTTCTTTGTGGCGGGTAGTGAGAATCGGGGGGAATTTTGAACAGGATATCCGGAAAGTGGATTACTGGACAGTATTTGTGATTTCTGGACAGTATTTTGAGAAAGCGGACAGTATTTACGATCTTTGGATAGTATTTTAAGAAAGTGGACAGTATTTACGAATTTCGGATAGTATTTCGAGAATGTGGACAGTAATTACGGCTTTTGGACAGTATTCCGAGAAAGTGGACAGTATTTACGAATTTCGGATAGTATTTCGAGAATGTGGACAGTAATTACGGCTTTTGGACAGTATTCCGAGAAAGTAGACAGTATTTACGAATTTCGGATAGTATTTCGAGAATGTGGACAGTATTTACGGCTTTTGGACAGTATTCCGAGAAAGTAGACAGTATTTACGAATTTCGGATAGTATTTCGAGAATGTGGACAGTATTTACGGCTTTTGGACAGTATTCCGAGAAAGTGGACAGTATTTACGATTTTTGGATAGTATTTTAAGGAAGTGCACAGTTTTTTTAAAATATGAATAGTAATCATATTAAGCTATTTGATCGCAGCCTGAGCGTAATCTTTTTACTATAGTATGAAGGATTTCAAAGAAGATTGTCGAATAGCACTATAACAATTAAGAACGAGGTGGTATATTGATCAAGAAGTTCAGGAAGATTCCGTTAATAATCCTAATAATGGAAGCTCTTTTAAGACGGATTCACCCAAATCATCCGAGTAGGGGCAAAATTGAGGACGAGCTTAGATTCAGGAGATCCGGTTACCACGGAGAATTACAGTTGGATTATTTCATGGCACAGTTGCCTCGACACGGACACTACATTTTACAAGACCTTCGGCTTCCCCTTTCGAACAACACTTTTTTTCAAATCGATTCTCTCCTTTTATCGAGATTTTATTTTACAAATTATGAGGCGAAAAACCACTCTGGCACCTTGATTTTTGAGGAGCAGCAGATGCTTCGGACGTATGAAGGCAGTACTGAATCTTACCCCAATCCCATTATTCAGGCAGAAAACCAGCAATACCATTTGGAAAATTTAATAAGAAAGCACCTCAACATAACTCTTCCAAGTACCTCTTTTGTAGTCGTCACGAACCCTTCTTCCATTATTAAATTTGACTCCCAATATGAGCATATCGCTAGCAAGAAAGTAATACGCCCTGCGGCCATTCGACAAAAATCTGAATTATTTTGGAAAAATCATCAGGAGCCACTTTTGTCGAATGCTGATCTTCAAAAAATTTGCCGCCGTCTTTTAAAGCTTGATACTCCATTAAAAATTGACATTTTAAAGGAATTCCATATTAAGAAAAGTGACATTTACCTAGGAATTATTTGTGCGAATTGTAAGTGTGCACCTATGATAAGGGCAATCGGAACTTGGAAATGCAAGAACTGCGGATTTTCCGATAAAATGGCACATGCCCAAGCATTGATTGATTATTTCCTTTTAGTCGGGGATACCATTACAAACCGGCAGTTCCGCTACTTCCTGCAGTCGGATTCCATTTCAGTGGCTGCAAAGCTGCTGGCTTCCCTAGATCTGCCATTTAAGGGAACCTTCAAAGACCGGAAATATTATTTATCATTAGATGGATTGAGGAAGTGGGTGTAAGCGAGATGGATTGTTTTCCCGTTTTTGGTAAAAGGGTAAAAGACAGTAAGGAAATGGACAATCCGGAGAGTGGTTCTGAAAATTAATGAGTATTGACTCCTTGATCATTGAAATGTAGGTAATTTATCAACTCTTTTCATGAACAGCTTCTGAGGGTCACCACAGGGCGTTGGGAGACTTTGTGTTTCTGCCAAATAACTGGAAAACATTTCATAAATTTAGGACTGTGCTTTCGATAAGTGGACTGTATTTGAAACTCTCGACAGTATTGTGAAACTCCCGACAGTATTTCAAGATCTTAGACAGTATTGCAAAATTCCCGACAGTATCTCAAGATTCCGGATAGTATTTCAAGAAACTGGAAATTACTTCACCCTGCTGAACAGAGGGTTTAAAGTAATTTCCGTTCCCAACTAATATTTTCCCTAGCCAAAATCCCCAGGATGACCATTCTAGAATAAGCGAGCCGTCTCCATCCTAACGCAATACCAAAAAAAGACGACCGGCAAACAACCGATCGTCTCCACTTCTCAACAATATCTTAAAACACCCAATGTGCAATCAACGTTACAATTGGCAACGTAATCGCCGTTCTCAACAAGAAGATCAGAATCAAGTCCTTCAAATTGACCGGCAGCTTGGATCCCAAAAGCAATCCGCCCATTTCGGACAAATACACAAGTTGCGTAACGGACACACAGCCGATGACAAACCGTGTCATTTCACTTTCAATCCCGCTTCCGATAATGGCAGGCAGGAACATGTCTGCAAATCCGATGATCATTGTCTGCGATGCCGCAGCTGCTTCCGGAATTTGCAATGCGGAAAGGATCGGAATGAACGGCATGCCCAGATATTTAAAGACCGGCGTGTATTCCGCGATGACGACACCCATCGTTCCGATCGCCATGACCACCGGAATGACGGCCAACCACATTTCGATGACATTTCTGAAGCCCTCTTTTACGATGGACGATACGTTTTTATTTCTGTTCGCCTGTAAAACCGCTTCGCTGATTCCATGTTTAAGCGGATGAACGTTCGCAGGAATACCTTCCTCGACCTTTAATTCTGTATGCTCGTAGCCCGTATCCGGCTTTCTGGACAATGGAGGAATCCGAGGCATGATGATCGCTGCAGCCAATCCAGCGATTACTATTGTCGCATAATACTCAAGGAAATATTCTCCCAAATCCAAATACGAGTTTATTACAATTGTAAAAGTGATTGACACAACTGAAAATGTTGTTGCAATAACAGCGGCCTCGCGCTTCGTATAATAACCGCCTTCGTATTGCTTGGAAGTCAAGAGCACGCCGATCGTGCCATCCCCAACCCATGATGCCAAGCAGTCCAGTGAAGAGCGTCCAGGAATTTTAAAAATAGGACGCATCACTTTTGCCAGCAGCGCACCAAACAACTCCAGCAGACCGAAGTTCAGTAACAATGGAAGGAAAAATCCTGCCAATAAAAACGTCGTAACTAGAATTGGAATCAAATCATAAGCCAGTAGTCCGCCGGTATTTTCACTGCGAATCCATTCCGGACCTACCTTATAAACTGACATGAATGCAAAAACCGATCCCAAAATTCGTAGCGTAAGCCAACCGTTGGACGCATAAAAAACAGTACGAAGAAATGAATTTCCCATGATAAAATTCGGTTTGGAAATCCGGGCAACAATCGATACTAAAACTGATATCATCATTAACCACGTTGCTGCAACAGGTACATAATCAACCAAAAAGTCATTGATCGCCCCTGCTAAAAAAGCAACCGGAATTGTAATTCCATCCTCTGTTTTCACAGGCACCATAAACAAATAAATTCCGATCAAAGACGGAATGATAAACTTCAAATAATGAACAATCGAATAGGACCGCAACGAAACCGTCTTATTCTTAATAGGTATTTCCTTAGCTTGAAGACTCATTTTTATCTCACCTTGCTGTCATATTTTCCCGTGTACAAACTCTATGCTACTGTTGAACGCGTTTATATTTTCATAAAAATCCACGCCCGCTAAATCTATGCTGAAATAACAATAATAACTTTTAAAAATCCATCGCATTGCATTATTATGCATTAAAACCTATCGTTTGTCCACCCCAAATTATTATTTTAGTATAAACTAATGTGAGTAGATGGTTATTAGGGAATATTTTGAGGGAATGAGCTAATAATGCCATTTTTTTCAGGCAACAGATAACAGATTATATAGTGACAACCCATCCTTTACGATGTCATAAAAAATCCGGACTTTCGTGCAAAGTCCGGGATTGACAGACATCTACTTGTGCCGCCTGTAGTACTTTTGTTATAATTCTTTTATACTATTCCATCAATTTTAAAAATATCATTTAACAGGTTGACAACATGATGGTCGCGATTAATCGTTTAGCTTTAAAATATAACAAGTTGTTGAGGGTGAAGAGATGAACAGACTTTCAGACAATCTTCTAATAACTTCGTATCAAAAAGCCATCGAAATCAATGAGGTTGATCCATTTTTTATTTCTCTTTTACAAAAAGAAATTGAAAGACGCAAATTAGAAAGCTATGACCACAACAGTTTTAGTTGTTATATTAGAAGTATTGAAAGTGTTTCTTTAAATACTAAGAAAAAACCTTTTTAAGATTCCGGTCCGTATCAATTGAAAAAGGACATATGATAATTCTACATTAAATCTGTACGGTATTGCCCAAATTCAAAATTACCCCGGACTACATCAATTTAAAACCTGTGCCCTTCGACAAAATCCGAGGAGGGAAAGGCACCAAAAATGGTATGATTGGCAATAACAAATATTTTTTATAGGTAACAAGGAGGGGCTATATGCCTACGGTCAACTTCTACAGCGAAGATACATTGTTAAAAAGTGTAAATGTAGCCAAAGGAAAAACCATTTTACAAACGGCGACTCTAGGCCGAGTGGCTTTAAGACAAAAATGCGGCGGTAAAGCTTCCTGTCTAACATGTAAAGTTTCGATTGAGGACCAGGTAAATATTTCAGAGCCATCACAAAAAGAAAAATGGAAGCTGGGAGAGGAAAATTTGGCAAAAGGAGTTCGCCTAAGCTGTCAAACCCGGGTGTATGGGGATGTCAAAGCAACGATTCCAGAAGATCCTTACAAAGCAAGAATCCGGGCGTTGCTTGAGCAGGCGAGAAAGGATTGATTAGTGCCGCTCACTACCCGAAAAGCAACGTGGTTTCGGCTTTCTATCATTACCTAGATTCCTCTCCACTTTCCATCATCCCTTGTAACACAATTGCGCCTCTCCTCCCCACTATCCGAAAAACTTCCTGGATGGTGGCTACCCAGCAGTCCACCCCTTCATAATAATGCTGTTACAGCGGTAGTCTTCAGGATTTCCACATTCGCCTCACCGAGTATAGATGAATATAACGGCTAGCGTAGAGCATTCCCATCCTATCAAAGATATTTAGTATTTTTGCATACCTTTTATCTATCAAAGTCATCTTACATACGGCGTTTGAAATAGCTTCAGTGAATAACAGGCACCGTTTAAACAGAGAACCGTCCCGGAGAAAAAGGCGTAAGCATCTTTTTCACCTTTTGACAGCCTTTTACATACTCCTTCATCCGTATACCCGTAATGGGGCTTAGCAAAATACCGTTTCGGTAATGTCCGGTACATATATGCAGACCCTCGATAAACGGGTGGGAACCCATGACCGGCAAATGATCAGCCGCTTGAGGGCGCACACCTGCCCATGTTCGATCGACCGTTCCATCAAGCAGTACGGGCAACAGGCGGGAAGCCCGCTTCAATAGAGAGAGAATGCCCCGAGCCGTTACAGACGTATCAAAGGAACCGGGAATAGACGTTGCTCCGATCAGCATTTCTTTATTTCGCTTCGGGACAATATAACAGCCATCTACAGCAAAAACTGTTTTGACCGGTGCAGGTCCGGCCAATCGAATCGATAAGCATTCGCCTTTGACAGGAATGACTGGCAAGGAAAAGTCTGTATCGGCCAAGAGACTGCTGCTCCAAGCACCCGCTGCAACCATGACTTGAGTTGTATGAAACGGACCAATCGAAGTATCGATCCCTGATATCTGACCTTGCTGAATCACCAGACGTAAAACTTTTGTTTCCTCGTATACATGTACGCCAGCATTTACCGCTGCTTTCAAAAAAGCCTTGGCTAGCAGTGGCGCTTTTACTTGATGGTCTTTTTCCAGTAAAATAGCACCGGCCGTTCGGGACGTCATACAAGGCTCGACTTTCGGCACTTCCTCCGGCTCAAGCCACTGAATGGATGGGTCTTTTTTAGATAAAAAGCGAAATTGTCGGTGCAACTCATCCCGGTCCGATTCCGTGGCAGCTGTTTTTACTAGGCCGGCCGTTCGTAATTCAATGTCAATGCCTGATTCAGACAACAATTCGTCACGAAGGGCAGGAAATATCATCCTGCTTTCCAATGCCATTTCCAACAACGGGTTTTCCCGCTCAAACTCGTTTTGCGCACCCAGCATGCCGCCTGCCGCCATAGAGGCCTGTCCGGCTTTACCTGCATCAAATATCGCCACGCTTAAGCCTTCCTCAGCCAGGCGATAGGCAATGGAACAACCGATTACACCGCCGCCGATAATAATATGGTCATATGCTTTCATGATCTCCACTCCTTTTGGGTCATTAAAATGCTGATGTAACTGAACAACAGTGCTGATCTGTATACCATTCAAACGGTTGGGAAATAAAAAAACGCCGCTTTCATAGAAGAAAGCAGCGCTTCATGTAAACAGTGTATAGCATACAATTGATTTACGTTTTGCCACTTCCCTCCGCCAGTACGAACTGGATCAGGTTCCAGGAGTCCCAAAGTCAATCACTTTGATCTCAGCCCTTTTCAAGGGCACCTCCAGTGGGTAAATTGTTCATTTTTTTCAGATTAACATACTACTAGAAACTTGTCACTTAAATCTATATATCAAATCAGAAACGGTAACAGGCCAGAGTCAATGCCGGCACAAAGGCAAATAAGAGTAATTTTTTGGTCATTAAATCCCTTTAAAAGATCGCTTTAAGCACACCTAGCAACATCTTACACCCTATTGATTATTCGATACCATTCGGGATATGACACCAAACTCTTTTTATCCCACTTCTCTTTCTCCGACTTCGCAAGATTCGATATCCTCTTTTGGTTCATAATTGCTGCCCAACTTTTCATTCCTTAATGACTTAATGAATGATGCACACATGAATAGTACAACTACAGAAAATGGCAACCCTGCCACAGCAGATACGGTTTGCAATGGGGTTAAACCGCCGCTCAACAGAAGTGCAATCGCCACTCCAGCAATAACTGCACCCCACATAATCTTGCTTTTATTTGTAGGGTTTATAGTTTCCTCACTATACATTCCGAGCACGTACACAGTAGAGTCTGCAGATGTGACAAAGAAAATAATAAGGGATATAAAGGTCATAAATATAAGAACAGGGCTATACGGGAACAACTGCAAGAAATAAAATAATGCTGTATCCATATTTTCCAATATCCGATTTGCCAGCTCATTGTTACCCAAGTTTACAATATTATAAAGTGCGCTTCCCCCAATAGTTGAGTACCAAATCATAGTAGCTATAGTTGGAATGAGCATTGCTCCAAAAATAAACTCCCGAATTGTTCTCCCTTTGGAAATTCTCGCTATAAAGAGGCCAACGAATACACCGAAGCTAATTGCCCACCCCCAATAGAAAAAGTCCCAGCCGGCCTGCCATGTATAATCATTAAGAAATGGCTCTAAATGAAAGCTCATACTAATGAAATTCTGCAAATAATCACCTGTACCATTAACAAGAATGCTTAGGATATTGCGTGTTGGTCCGGCTATAAAAATAAACATCATAATTGTCAGCGCCAGCACAATATTAATATTGGATAGCCACTTAATCCCACGTTTGATTCCAGTACTTGCAGAAATGATAAAAAGCGTTGTAAGAAACAAAATGAGTATTATTTGATTCGTAAAATTGTTTTCAATTCCCCATACATAATCAAACCCTGCTCCCATTTGCTTGACCCCAAGTCCCAATGAGGTAGTGATTCCGCTGATTACTGCAAAGATAGCAAGGATATTAATAAACTTGCCTATTGGCCCGAACGCCCTTTTACCCAGCAACGGCTCCAAGGTTTCGTTTATCAATGGTAAAGTATTCTTCCTGTATTGAAAATAGGCCATGATTAAGCCGATAATGGCATAGGAGCCCCAACTGTGCAGCCCCCAATGAAAAAAGGTATATTGCATGGCGGTTTCGGCAGATTCCTTTGTTTCTCCTGCGCCAAACGGCGGATCGATATACATGAGAACAGGTTCTGCTACACCCCAGAAGAACAAACTGATGGCCAAGCCCGCGCTGTACAACATGGCGATCCACGTGAAACGGTTGAATTCCGGTTTATCCGTATCTTTTCCCAATCGGATATTTCCGTACTTTGACAGTGCCACATATAAACAGATAGCAACAAAAGCAAAAGCAACAAGCATATAATACCAGCCAAAATTCTCGCCAATAAAAGTAAATAAAATGTAATTGGAGAGTTCCCCCATTTTATCAGGAGCAATAACCCCAAAAAGTACAAAAATAGACGTTAAGATTAATGCTCCAATGACAACAATATTTTTAGCCATAAAACCCTCCCTTTCTATGATTCTTTTTCTTCCATTGTTGGTATGACCCATTCATGTCCACGCTCCGTTGTCACATATTCCGGCCAGCGGTAATGAATTGGCGGCTCGTAATCACAAAGCGGAGCTTGCCACTTGATTCCATTGATTCCGCCACCTGTTCTTTCCTTGAATTCCTCCTGGGCCTTCCTTAAAAGCTCTGGTTGTGTCAATAAATCGATAATTGTCATTCCAACCGTTTTTGACGCACTTTTGATCATTGGATCGATGCATTCCCGTATTCCTCCAAGAGCATTCATCACCCAAGTTGGATAAGCGTATCCTGGTTTGGGAGACTTCAAAGCTGGCCTTCCGATATACAATCGTACCGTAGGAGCATGCCAGCAGTATTCCGTATAATCATCGGATGTAAAGTGTTGCTGCCAGGCAGGCAATATGTCTCTTAGCTTTTTTTCAGCCTCTTCAGGATCTATCAGTTGTTCAACTTCATCTAAAAATGGTTTTTCCATCGGCTCGAAGCCAAGGTTTTCCTGAATTTTTTGTGCTACCTTGATTGCTTCTTCATCAAAAACTGGAGCGCCGGCAATTTTTAGATTGTTAAAAGTAGCCTCAGCCATCGTGTGATTGGCCAATCCCGTACGTGACTTCGCAATCCAGTTCCGCTTCCAGTTACAGTGAGCAACTTTTGCAGCGCTTTCAGCATTGCGGTCAAGAACCTCCATGACTTGTTCAGCCATCTCCGTATTCGGGACACGGATAAAATAGTAAATTTGCGCCATTTGTCCTGGAATATTATCTGCAGTTGCCTGACCAGTGTTTAAAATAGTTTCATTCATGGACCAACCCATTCCGTTAGAAAGCATATGTTCTCGATACATTTTGGAAAGCGTGTACATATTTATAACGGCATCGGTTGCGCCAGGAGCGCGAGCTTCAGCATGAGACGCCGGAATCGGCGAGTCCGATCCAGAAGAGAGCCATGTTTCCGGCTCATCGCATGTGAACGTATAGATGGCCGAGAAAGCAACGGCACAATGTGTATCCCACCGCGTCGTGTTGCATAGAGGCAGCATGTAGAACGGATGGAAGCTAATCGCTGCATCCAGATCATCATAATACCCTTTTGCCGCATGGATCGGCTTCGATCCTCTTAATTTTTCTGCCGGTTCACCAAAGAACTTCAACGTCCCCTTAATATTGAAATTTTCCATGGCTGCCTTCGCTGCCAAGAAGCCGCCGAATGAGCCAATCCCTAAAGCGGAGTGTGGATCGGTATGTCCTCCGGCGTATTTGCTCAATCCATCCCGCGGACGTTCCACCGTGTCCGCTGCTTGGCAATTTCCAGGGACGGCATCGTACTCTGCATAACCGCCAATTACCGGTCCATCGCCGTTTTTCCAAGTGGCACAGAAAGCAGTGGGCATACCGCCACTGCCTTCTTCCACTGTAAACCCCTGTTCTCTTAGCTGTTTTATATACCAAGCAGAGGATTTGTATTCTCTCCAGGCCGTTTCCCCATAATGCCAAATCGTTTGATTCCAATCGGAGAGTTTATTTGTATTCTCATCTACCCAATCGATTACATGCTGTTTATTTTCTGAAATCATCTGGAAACCGCCCTCTCTTTTCTATTCTGTTTGGCGTATACTCTTTCCCCTGAAATCCATGTTTCGCAAACATTGATCTCTTTTAATTCGTCTATCTTGACTTCATATGGATCTTTTTCCAAAACAACGAAATCCGCCAGCTTTCCTTCTGAAATGGAACCAATGATACCCTCTTTATGAATCGATTTGGCTGCTTCAATGGTATATCCCTTCAGAGCTTCCGTCAGTGAAATCCGATGCTCTGCCCCAATGACATTCCCTTTCAGGGTCTCGCGGGTAACCGCCGCATACACAGCAAGAATTGGATTTGGTGGTGCTACCGGCGCATCGGATGAAAGAACAATAGGAATATTTTTCTCCTTGAACCAACCATATGGTGAATAATTATTTCCATGTTCACCGACTGCACGGACAACCCCTTCTCCAAATTGGAACACATGCTGCGGCTGAGGAACAGGCCAAATATCCAATTCAGCGAGATCATCAATTTGATCCTTGCTTGGTAGACCGCAATGCTCAATACGGTGCCGTACATCATTTCTCGGCTTCTGCTTCTGCGCTTCCCTGGCACTGTCAATCACGACCTGGATGGCGCCGTCACCCTGCGCATGAGTAATCGTCTGAAACCCTTGTTTGTGTGCTTTGACAAACATCTCTTTGAATTCCTCAGGCTCATGATATAAATATCCCTGCGTCCGCTTGCTGTCTGAATAACCGGAGGATAGATAAGCCGTTCCCGAATTAAGGGATCCGTCTGCATAAAATTTGATTGACCCGATGGAAAGCTGCTCATCACCGAATCCGGAACGGAAGCCAAGATCGATCAGCTTATCCAGATACGTAGATAGGAACGACATAACGATACGCATCTTTAGTTGACCTTTTTCCCGGGAGCTTTCGAATGTATCCAACTCCTGTTTCGTCACTTGCGGATCATTAATCGTTGTAACGCCCGCTGCAAGACATTGATCCTGCCCTACTTCCACAAGTGTCAACAGATTATCAGGCGTGTCCGGCATATGAATGTTCGGTCCATTGTTTCCAATCACCACACCGGCCTTTTTAGCAAAAAAGTCGTTGGCGCTGTCATACAATTGTCCATTAGGCACTCCATTTTCATCTCTTCCAATGACACCGCCTTCCGGATCATCCGTATGTTCATCTATCTCTAACTGCTCTAGAAACAAATGATTTACGACATTGGAATGCCCGCTGACATGCATAATCTGTACTGGATATTCCGTTGTCACGCGATCCAGATCATCTGCGGTCGGATAGCGCTTCTCTGCAAGAGTCCGCTGGTCAAATCCAAACCCCCGGATCATTCCGCCATCTTTCATT
This sequence comes from Siminovitchia acidinfaciens, assembly GCF_003605385.1. GTDB lineage: Bacteria > Bacillota > Bacilli > Bacillales > Bacillaceae_C > Siminovitchia > Siminovitchia acidinfaciens. Next base: position 107,385 of record NZ_QYTV02000004.1, read on the forward strand.
GTGTCTTTGAACTTAGACAGTTCGGCCACAATATCATCAATGCTCTTTACTTTCGGATAGCTCAGGTCAATCCATGTATGGCACATCCCCAGCATCATCAGATGCGCGTGTGGATCAATAAAACCAGGCATCAGGCAGCGGCCCTCTAAATCGATTTTCTCCACTACTTTTCCTGAAACCATTTCTTCACAGGCTTCCAGAGATCCCGCACGGATAATTTGATCTCCGCGTACGGCTACCGCTTCCACTTTTTCTTTTTCGTCCATCGTTAAGATGGTACCGTTATAAAATATTTTAAATTCCTCGTTCATTTGTCAGTCCCCCTAGTTGTTCGGAATAATTTTTATTGACCTTGCTATTAGATATTGCAATTAGCGTGCCAATAGATATTGCAATTAGCGTGCCAATGAAAAAACCGCTCAACATAAGGGAAGTTGTTTTTATCATACCTTACTTTTTATTCAACATTGTATAGTAAAGTAGTGGAACCCTCGCAAATACAAGGTTCTTTCTCCCTATACATAATTGTATAGGCCTATACAATTATGTATAATGTTCATATGAATACGTTGGGGGGTGTGGGGTAATGGCATTGGAGATTGGCGAGCGGTGGGAAGAGATTGTTGACGGCCTCTACACAGATGTCATCATCACAGACAAGCATGGAACCATTGTTTATGCAAACGATTCAACCGAATACTGGTTTAAAATGAATAAAGACGAAATTATTGGAAACAGCGTCTTTGAATTAGAAAAAAAGAGAGTTTTTTACCCTTCCGTTGCAAGAATGGTCATCGAGAGCAGTCAAAAGCAAACCTTGATCCAACAAACGAGAAATGAAAAAAAGCTGCTTGTGACCGGGAATATCATTTACGATGATAAGAGGAACATCGAATATATCGTCTGTTACTCGCAAGATATTACAGAAATAGAGAAAATGAAATCTTATATTAAAAAAGTAGAAAACGAATTGGAGAACGTAAAAAAGGAACTTCAATACTATCAGAAACTGCAAATGGAGGATTCCCACGTTGTCGCAAAAAGCCCTAACATGCAACGGGTATTGTCGATGATGGATCGCGTAGCAGATACCGATGCAACCGTGCTGCTCACTGGGGAATCAGGTGTGGGAAAAAGCCTTCTGGCTGAGCAGCTTCATAAGAAGAGTAATAGAAAAGGAGAGTTCGTTTCGATCAATTGCAGCAGCATCCCGGAGTCTCTTATAGAGTCAGAGTTGTTTGGCTATAAGCCAGGGGCATTCACAGGCGCAAGCCAAAAAGGAAAAGTGGGGCTGGTTGAAAAAGCCCACAACGGAACACTCTTTCTTGATGAAATCGGCGAGTTGCCGGTTAATGTGCAAGCAAAATTATTAATGCTCATTCAAGAAAAGACTTTTTACCGGATTGGAGATGCTCAACCAAAAGAAGTGAACTTCCGTCTCGTGGCAGCAACAAACGTAAATTTAGAGGAACGGATCAAAGAAGGAGCATTTAGGGAGGACCTTTATTTCAGGCTATCCGTCATTCACATCTCGATCCCTCCGCTGAGAGAAAGACAGGAAGACTTACTGAACCTTTTAATGAATATGATCAAGAAGTTTAATAAACGATATGGCAGGCATAAGGATCTTACTCATGAAACAATCGATTGCCTTCTTCGCTATTCCTGGCCCGGCAATGTCCGTGAGCTTTCCAATATAATCGAACGACTGGTGTTAACGATTGAAGAAGATGTCATACTGCCTGAACATCTTCCTGAAAATATAAATACAGCCCATCTGGCCGCCCCATTCATCGAAGTTGGCCATAAATCTCTCAAGGAAATCCTGGAGGCTACAGAAATTCGTGTATTAAAAGATGCCCGTGAAAAATACAATAGTACAACAAAAATGGCCAAGCTTTTAAAGGTTAGCCAACCTACCATTGTAAGGAAGCTAAAGAAGTATGGGTTATAGCTATCGCTATAGTAGGGCTTGCTAAACACAAAGCAGCATAACCATTTTCTAGGTTTTGCTGCTTTATGTTTGCATTAACTATGGAACCATTCATCATCCATTTACTTTTGACCAGCTGCCCCCAACATCCCTGTTTGTGTGTGGCAAATGGTTGAGACCGAGAATAAGATTAAGACCCCCTGACCAACCTTTCTCCAAATGCACCACGGAAAAAACCATTCATTTTATTTAGAGCAGAAAAAATAGCCGATTTCATATCATCCTTAAAAACATTCGACAAAACTCGGGAAGTGACAGGCACCACCCCCTACAACCTCAATTCCATCCCATCCTCAGCGATATGAAAACCAGCTTCCCTTACCTGTTTCGCAAAGGGATGGTCGGGATCGATGGCAGGGTTTGTATGGTTGAAGTGCGTAAAGTATATTTCTGTTGTGTCGGCCAAGTCATGAAGACGCTCCATTGTTTCCGTCATGACCGGATGAGGGATCTCACGGTAATCGCGGCCCATGTCTTCAATTTCCTTAACGGAATGGAAGGTGGCGTCCAATAAGCAAATATCCGCTTCCAACACCGCTTCTCTGAGATCAACCTCCCACTCATCCCAACGGTCAATATCAGGAATATAAAGCAGCTTCCGGTTCGGCCCTTCCACCCAGAATCCCCACGTTTCTGAAAACTCATTGCGGTGCGGAACCTCCACCGGCCGGACGACCACTCCCTCGCCGATTCGAATACATGAGCCTTCATTTATTTCTTCCACCTTAATGTTCCCCAAGCCAGTCAACTGGCTCCATGGCGCAGACTCCTCAAGCAGCTGTTTCATTTTTTTGCCGGCATAAGTAGTGATGCCTTTTGCCCCGATCGCCTCTCTTCCCAAAAAAAGCAGACCCGGATAATGACCAAGATGCGCATGGGTCAGTGTGATCCCGTCCATCAACTGCCCTTCCATCCCATATTTCCGTTGCAAAGCAGCCATTTGCTCCCTTAGGTCAGGCGACGCATCAATCAAATGCCACTGTTTTTCCTCCGGCCAGACAATAGCGATCGAAGCTGCAAGCCTTTTAAAACTATTATCCTCCCATGCTCTTTTACAATGGTCGCAATAGCAGTTGGGATGTGGAATACCCGCATCCTGCGCTGTCCCTAGCACATATAAAAAAACATCCGACATCAGGCAATCCCCCTAACTTTTTTCTTTTTCTCTGATCCAGTCCTCGTAATCGTCAATCCCGTATATCCATAAAGGATATTAATCAATGGAACCAAAAACGCAAAAAATGCATAAGGGATAAATTCTCCTGCTCCTACACCCAATACACCAGCCGCAAATACCGCCGGGACACCCCAGGGAACAAGATTAATGCCGACAGTTCCTGCTGCTTCCACACAGCGGGACAGATTCTTTGTATGAATCCCCATTTTCTTATATGTCTCAACAAACGTTCTTGCCGGAAGGATGATGGCCAGGAACTGGGCGCCGCTCGCAAAGGCAACGACAAAAGTGGAAAAAATGGTCATGCTGATCAATGAGCCTGTACTTTTCACTTTTTCAACCATTCGATTTGTCAACACCTTGAAAGCACCTGTTTCCTCCAGGATACCCCCGAGACCGGTAGCGATGATGAGCAAGCCGACCGTTCCAAGCATGGAAAGCAACCCGCCCCCGTTTAACAGTGAATCAACCGCCTCGACACCCGACTCGATTGTATAGCCGCTTGTCAACGAGTTAGCGACAGCTCCGATGGACTCACCTTGAACGATAACCGCAAGCACAGCTCCAAGCATGGCAACTACCGTCAAAGCAGGAATCGCTGGTGTCTTCTTAGCCATCAAAACAATGGTCAGTACGGGCATGAGCAACAGTGCAGGATGGATGATGAAAGATTCTTGCAAACCGCTCAATATTGCGTCAACCGTCTTTGTTTCAACTCCACCTGCAGAAGCCTGTCCAATAAAAGCATAAAGAACAACAGCAATCAAGAACGCGGGAATCGTATCCCACAGCATATGTTTTACATGGGTAAATAAATCGGTTTCTGCCATTACAGGTGCTATATTTGTTGTATCTGATAACGGGGACAATTTATCGCCGAAATATGCTCCGGAGATGATTGCACCCGCAATTAATCCAGGCGAAAAACCGAGTCCTTCACCAATGGCCATGAATGCCAAGCCGACTGTAGCGATAGATGTAAAGGAGCTTCCAAGAGTGATGGATACAATTCCAGTCACAATCGCCACCATCGGTACAAAAAAGGAGGGGTGAATGGAAGCCAAACCGTAATAAATCATGGAGGGAATTACACCGCTCGCAATCCATGAACCTATGATCATACCGATCAATAATAAAATGAATACCGCCGGCAATGCCCTTGAAACGCCTTTCACAAGCATTTCCTGGACTTCCTCCCACTTCCATCCTGCCAAAACAGCGACAACCGCTGCTGCCATCACGCCGATGATCAACGGCAAATGCATACCCGCTTTCCATATAAAAATTGAACACGCAGCGGCGCCCATCAAGGCTAATACTGGAATGACAGCCATTCGTGCGGACAATGTTCTGTTCATGTCAAACCCCTTCTTTCTTTTCGGATAAAATAAAAAAAGCCTCCATCCCCAAAAGGGACGGAAGCTCCGCGGTACCACCCTCGTTAACAGCTATTGCTGCTCACTCATTTCATAACGGCCTCAGCCGGACATCGTCAGCTTCCTATTTGTAATTCACCGTACACGCTGGCCTGATTCCCACCACCCATCAGGTCTCTGCTGCTCCAATCATCTACAGTTACTGTAATAGTTCAACGCTTTTACGTATTGAAGTAATATTGTTATCTTAAGGGATGCTGGAAAAGTTGTCAATGTGATATTTGTTACTTTTAATGGAAAAATTTGCGGGTGGCTGTGTTCCTTTGTTGGACAAATTTCGGGAAGATGCATATGCGAGGTAATATTACCAAGCCCTCTCCACTTCCCCTTTGTATTAAGTCCGTAGTAAATTAAAACAATTTTGTAAGTACGAAACCATCCACACTTAAGTCTAAATAGACTTACTGGAGTCCCTTTAGACTTAATTTTTCGGATTGAAAATTTCTTTTTCCTTGGTCTGAAGCCTTTTTATTACTTGGTATAGTATTTGCATATGTCTTTAATGTAGTAACCCTATAAGGAGTTTTTTGAAAGCTCATAAACCACTAAAGGCTTTGTGGTAAAATCCAGTGAAAGGAGACGATTATCGGAAGGAGAAAAATTGATGGAAAATTTAGAGGAGTTGCAACAATTAAATAAAGAGCTGGAGAATATCTTTGAGTATTCATTCGAGGGCATTCTGTTGACGGATGCCGAGGCCAACATTTTGAAACTAAATAAGGTAAGCGCTTCATTCATGGGCCTTTCAAGGGAGGAAGCATTAACAAAAAATATTAAAAAATTAGAAGAAGAGGGATTTTTTTCACCCTCTGCAGTTGTCAAAGTAATTGAAAAAGGACACCCGATTGAAATAATTCAAAAAGGGATTAATGGCAGATATGTCTATGCGCGTGCAAAACCAATTTATGATGATCAAGGAAATATGATACGAGTGATTTCATTCACGAGGGATCTTACCGAAATCATGGCTTTGCGCCAGTTAGTTGAGGAGATGGAAGATGAGTTAAATCAGTATAAACGAAATGTACATCATGAGAGCAATATCGAAGGAATTATTTCAAGAAGCGAAGAAATGAAAAAGACACTTTATCAAGTACGTAAAATAGCCACAATCAATAGTGATGTACTTCTACTTGGGGAAACTGGCGTGGGAAAAAGTGAGATTGCCAAAGTAATACATCAATTAAGCGATAGAAAAGAACAGCCATTTTATATCATCAACTGCGCTACGTTGCCCGAATCATTGATTGAGGTCGAATTGTTTGGTTATACGGGAGGTATGTTTACAGGTGGAAATCCCGATGGAAAAAAAGGAATATTTGAAATCGCCAATGGTGGCACATTGTTCCTTGATGAGATTGGAGAACTCCCTATCCACCTGCAAGCAAGACTTCTACATGTTTTACAAGAAAAGCAATTCAGACCCGTAGGAACTTTAACGCAACTGGATATCGATGTCAGGGTAATTTCAGCGACTAACCAAGATTTAAAGAAAAGCGTTGAAGAAGGTACATTTAGAAGAGATTTGTACCATCGCTTAAATATTTTTCCGATCACTATTCCGCCCTTAAAAGATAGAAAAGAAGATATCATGGTGCTCACGCATCGTTTTTTGGAACAGCATAATAAGACATATAACAAGCAGGTTAGACTTTCTCCAAAAGTATTAGAGACCTTTTTATCTTATGAATGGGAAGGAAATGTACGGGAATTACGCAATCTGATTGAACGTCTTGTCGTTATAGTAGATGACCCTATTGTAAAAATGCAGGATCTCCCTGAGCATATGCAGACAATCGTCCACCCTAAAAAGGATATGACCTTGCCAGAAATATTAAACCAAGTGGAAAAAAACATTATAACAGAAATGTATGAAGAAGAAGGCTCTTCTTACAAAGTTGCCGAACGACTTGGCATTAGCCAATCGGCTGCTAGCAGGAAAATAAAGAAATATATTTAAGAGTTTCCTAATAGCAAACACAATGAGTTTCTTCGATTCACATTCAATTCTTAATTTAAGGAGAGAAGATAGAATGTCAATTTTTCAAGGTGTTCACATTTCTTTGGTTACCCCGATGACAAAGGAGCACAAGGTAGACTATAAGCGATTAGGTGAGATCTGTGACTGGCTTATTGCCAAGGGGGTTAGCGGTATAATTGCGGCCGGTCCGGTCGGAGAGTATGCAACTCTATCAAAAGAAGAACGTAAAAAAGTAGTGGAAACTGCTGTAACAGCAAGCCAAGGCCGCGTTCCGGTTACAGCCGGAACAGGAGCTGCTTCTACAGCAGACACCATTTATTGGGCGGAGCATGCCTTAGATAACGGGGCGGATGGAATTCTAGCTTTACCACCTGTCGGCTACAAACCGCTGGAGAACGAGGTGTTGACTCATTACGAGAGATTATCAAAAGTTGGGATACCGATGATTGTCTTTAACAATCCGAGAGACTTTGGAATTGATTTGACCCCTGAATTACTTGATAAGATGTCGCAGTTCGAAAACATTCTGGCGATTAAGGAATTTAGCGGGGATATCCGTCGTATTCATGAAATTTTAGAAAAAACCTCATTGGATGTTCTGGTTGGAGTTGATGACCTTTCAATGGAAGGTGCGTTGTGTGGAGCAACCGGATGGACATCCGGAGTTGCAAATGCCCTTCCAGAGTTGAGTGTTAAATTATTCAATTTGGCTAGAGAAAGTAAACGGGAAGAAGCAAGACAACTGTACCGCGATTTGGTTCCATTGTTCCGATACGATGCCGGACCACAATTAATTCAGGCAATAAAATATATGATGGAACTCGCAGATCAACCTGCAGGTCCAACACGATCTCCACGGCTTCCTTTAAAATCGGAGGATTACGATATGATAAGGGATTTGTTTCAAAAGGCTACCCTAACAGCTGTTAACCCTTAAATGAAATATTACAGAAAGAAAAACTGGTATCATCCATAACCGAATGCTTTTTCTAATAATGAGGAGGAGATTATTTTGGAAAAAAAACTTAAAATTAGAAAACTATATTCTTTCACAGATGAGGTAGTAGTTGAGCAAGACCAACCATTAGAAACACCAATAAAAAGGTCTGTAGCAGCTGCGGTTTTTAAAAACCCATATGCAAATATGTATCAAGAAGACTTAAGTCTGTTATACGGCTTCGGGGAAAAGTTGGGTGAAATCCTTTCACAAAAAGCTGTAGAAGGATTGCGATTGCAAAGCGGCGAAGAGGCAGAATGTTATGGCAAGGCCGTTATGGTTGGTCCAAAAGGGGAGATAGAACATGGGCATGCAACCATACATCCGAAGATTGGATCCCCAATTAGAAGTGCAATTGGCGGCCCAGATACATCACGCGCGATTATCCCATCTACAGCAAAAATTGCCACGCCCGGTACGAGCATTGATATCCCGGTACATTATAAAGACTCCGAATGGGTTTTTTCGCATATTGATACAATCACTTTAACCGTTCCGGATGCACCTTATGAAGATGAGATATTGGTAGCAGTGGCTTTAACTACTGCCGGACGACCATTATCAAGAATCCCTGGTATGCAAAAGCAAGAGGTAGAGTTGGCAGTGAAAAAATAAGAACTTAGAACAAACAATCATGATAAAAGATAAAAATGGCTGTCTTAGCACAGCCAAAGTCTTTTCTTCCAAGATAAACAGCAAGTGTAACCAACGAAATAGGATAGATCAAAGGACGTCTAATTAAAAAGCGCGTTTGATTCTTTACAAGCCCAAACTCCCGCTCAAAAATGCATATAGGAGAGGAAAATTTAAAACGATGCTTCCTACGGCAATTAATTTGTATCCGCTTCCATTGGAAAATTATGATACTCCTCAAAGAAAGGTTGCTGGTGTATAACACAAAATACGTTTCAGAATGATTTAAAGGTACTTAGTTTAGTGTGTTGGAAAAAACCGCTGGTAAAGTCGTTTGAAACTAAAAATGTGTTATATGAAAAGGAGGAATATATCATGATTTGGTATTTGTTTTATATCGGCATTTATTTTGCCTTCATGTTTGGGATGGGTATCTATTATATGTTAAAAGTTAAAACATATAATGATTATCTTATTGGTGGCTGGAACATGGGTTTTTGGTCGATTACTGGTACTTCCATCTCTACTTGGACCGGTGCCGCAGTATTTGTTGGCTGGCTGGGAATGGGATTCAGTGTCGGAGTTTCCGGTTATATAAAATTCGCCTTACCTGGGGTGCTTTTTTCGATACTCTTAGTCTATTTTTTTGCAGCACCTTTAAGAAGACAAAAGCTTTATACTTTAGCAGATTTATTTGGCGAACGTTTTGGCGGCAAAGGAGGAATTTTACCTTCCTTTATTTCTTCACTTATTATTGCTGTTCCAGGAACGGCTTTACAGTTAATTGCCATGTCAACAGTATTTAACATTGCATTTGGTATGGGTTATGGATCGTCTGTCTTTTTGTCGTTTGTTTTAATACTTGGATTCACGGTATTGGGGGGGCTTCCTGCGACAATAGTTACAGACGCCATTCAATCGATTGTTCTTTTCATAGGGGTATTGATTTTGTTTGTTGCAAGTCTTTTCTACGCCGGGGGGCTTGGAGGAATCATTGCTTCTACGCCGCCTGAGTTTATTTCGCCGACTGGTCCATTTGGATTAACCGAGGTTCTTTTGTTCGCTTTATCGGTGGGTCCTTTCTATATCATCAGTCAGACCACATGGCAGCGAATTTTTGCAGCGAAAAGTGAAGAAGTCGCAAAAAAAGCAGGAATTACAGGATTCTTGATTGCCGGCGTGATTGCCATTCTGCCATTTTCCATTGGAATTGCTGCACGACAATTTGTGCCAGCGGATTTTAATCCTGATTTTTTGTTCTCGTATGTCACAAGTGAACTGCTCCACCCTGCCATTGGAGGAATTGTAATCGTTGGTTTAATCGCTGCATTGGTTACAAGCGCCGATTCATTTATTTTATCGGGTGCTTCCAATCTGACCCAAGATGTATATTCCCGTATTCTAAATCCAAATGCGAGCGATAAAAACCTTCTGAATGCATCACGAATCGCTGTCGTAATTGTATCTCTTCTTGGTTTGATCATTGCTTTTAATTTACCCAGCATCGTCGTCTTATGGCAGTGGGCAATCAGATTGGCTGCTGCAACCATGCTCTTTCCATTTCTAGCGGTCATGTTTTGGAAAGGAGTAACCAAAAAAGGCATGATCTGGAGCATGGTAATTACAGGTTTAGTATCCCTTAGTTGGCCATTCTTAGGAATTAATATTGATCAGACATTTATTGGATTGGCCGTATCTCTGCTTTCCTTAATTATCATCAGCTTGGCGACTAAGCATGATAAGACTGAACAGGTAAAAGCAGTATACTGGGAAGACTTGGATTCCGCGAATATTGATAATCCAATTATTGTAGATGACCCTGTAGACCACGTAAAGAAAGCGTAATTTTATAAAATTTGGATTGTTAGGAGTTGCTTGGCAATGAATCACTCACTAAATAAAATTAATTTATCCCGATTGAAATCGACCTTTGAGGTAAGTTCCAACATAGGAAAAACGAAAGGTGGCGGATTGACAAGATTACCTCTATCCAAAGAAGACAAGGAAATGAGGGACGTTTTTATTAGTTGGCTTAAAGATGCAGGTTTACATGTACGGATCGATGATATGGGGAACATTTATGGAAGAAGAGACGGAACAAACAAGAATGCCGGTGCAGTAATGATCGGATCACATCTGGATACACAGCCTAAAGGCGGGAGATTTGATGGGATATTAGGAGTTTTATCCGCCCTCGAGGTGATTCGAACACTTAATGACAATAATATAGAAACCGAAAGACCTATAGAAATAGTTAACTTTACAGCAGAAGAAGGCGGCAGGTTTGGAGTTCCCATGGTAGGTTCCGGGGTGATTACAGACAATCTCACAAAGGAGTTCGTTTTTTCACTTAGGGATAAGAATGGTATTACATTCGGGGAAAGTCTTGAAGAAATAGGTTACATCGGAGAAGCAAAAAATCGTTTTATTAACTTTAATGTAGATTATTATGTAGAAGCTCATATTGAACAATCAACGGTTTTAGAAAAAAACCAAAATTCAATTGGTATTGTTAAGGGAATTGCGGGAGAAACAAGATTCGAAGCTTGTGTGAAAGGCCAATCAACCCATGCTGCCCATTCGCCGAGTGAAAGAAGAGATGCATTGGTAGCCGCCTCAGAAATGGTATTAGCCGTCGATAGTCTAAAAGAACAATTTGAAGGTTTATCACCAGCAATCGGGACATTTGAGGTGTATCCTTCATTACAGACGATTACAGCAAGTGAAGTAAAATTTGTGTATATAATAAGACATTTCAATGATGACATCAGTAACAAAGCCATTGAATTAGTCAAAAAACAATTCCGGGAAATCGCCGGACGTAGGAATGTAGAGGTAAATATTGAGCAATATTGGAAAGCGGAAAGTACGGAATTTGTTGATGAAGTAACCACCTTGATTGAAGAAGGGGCAAAAGTTCATGGTTATTCCTACCAAAATATTTTAAGCACGGCTGGACACGATGCGACATATGTCAATGGAATCGTAAAATCAGGCATGATTTTCGCACCAAGTGTTGGAGGACTCAGTCATTGTGAAGAGGAGTTTACATCATACGAGGAAATAGAAAAAACAGCCAATGTATTATTGTATGTTGTCGAGTCTTTAGCAAAAAAAGAGCCTGGGAATACTGTCTTGGCTGCACCGGATGGATCGGAAGTTGAGTTTAAGCCTGAGGAGGAGCGAAACTGATCATTTGATTGGGAAAGTTTTAAAACAGAAAAGTAGGACTCCTCCTTGACCGTAAAAATATTAGAATAGTTGCACTGGATGCTCTGGGATTAGTATTAAATATGATTAGCAAGATTAAAGGTTTTTTTAATAACTATTGCGAACAGTTGCGCGAAAGTGCTTCTGTTTTTTATTTTAAAAAACATTTGATAGCCTTAACATACAAAAATTTTTAGCGGTAGCGGAAAACTTTCGAAATATTTCCCCTTAGTTTATCCTACACTGTGGGGCTATCCTTTACTTTTTTATTGATTCGTTCTAGATATCCCCTCTCTTTTTGATTTAATATTCCCTCACCTCTATGCCGGTCAGCATCTGAATCAGCAAAGGATTAATCTTTGAATGGGCTTCGTCTCCCCTTCCTAAAAATATAAAACTATTATAAGAAAAATGGAGGTGGCGCAGTGGTCCAAGTTAATTAAAAAGCGAAATATCATTCATCGGGTTAATTAATAATCAAAATATTCAATATTACTGGAACATTTAACCAATCGGTGGTAAACTTGTTTTTCAATTACCAGCATTTGGAAGGAGTGACCATTTTTTAAATCCATCTTATAAGGAGGAGAAATAGGGCTAAACTTCTCGTTTCCATTAAAAAAACAGCATCCATGAATTCGACTCCAAGTAAATAAAAAAAGGAGAGGATTTTTATGCGAGACCGCAGGATAATAAAAAGACTTGTTATTCTTTCTATTGTAGTGACATTGTGTATGGGCTTTTCAGGAACTCTTCCCAAAAAACTAGACCCTCTTGCACCGGATAGTATCTATCTTAATGGAACGATCATTACAATGGATGACAACAACACAAATGCTGAAGCAGTCGCTGTTAAAGATGGAAAAATCATTGCGGTAGGATCCAATAAGGATATACGTAAATTAGCCGGAAAATCGACGAAAACAATTGATCTTAAAAATAAAGTGATGTTGCCCGGCCTAATCGATGCACATAGCCATTTTCCAAGTCCAGGTCTGGTTGGTACAGTCTATGCCAACTTAAATAGTCCTCCAGTTGGAACAATAGTAAAAATCCAGGACATCATCAATGTATTGGTGGTTCACTCTGAGTACACAGAAGAGGGTGAATGGATTCTTGGACGAGGCTATGACCAAACATTAATAGAAGAAAGACGACATCCGACTAAAGAAGATTTGGATCAGGTGTCAGCAGATAACCCAATTTTTATTACCCACACCTCAGGACATTTGGCTGCTGCTAACAGTGCAGCTCTTAAATTGGCAGGAATCACAAAAGATACCCCTGACCCTGCTGGCGGTAAAATCTGGAGAGATTCCAAAACCGGCGAACCAACCGGGGTACTCGAAGAAGGGGCTATGCAACTCGTTAGCAAACATGTTCCTCCCGTATCCTTTGAAGAAAATATTACAGCAGTAAAGGAAGCTGTTAAGGAATATGTCTCAAATGGAGTCACCACATCCATCATAGCCGCCGGCGGCAAGGAATCAATCATCAACCTGCAAAAGTTTTCCGAGCAAGGACTTTTACCGATTAGAATAACGACCATGGGTACTGGCGGAGGACTCGGTGACTTAGGACAATCACCTGGTGAAATGGGTGGATTTATTACCGGATTTGGAAATGACATGCTGAAGCTAGGGGCCGTAAAAATGTGGCAGGACGGTTCTATACAGGGATATACCGGATATCTAAGCAAGCCATATCATCTACCTCCTGATGATGACCCGGAATATAGAGGACATCCTCTTCAAAGCCGTGAAAAATTAGCAGAAAAAGTGTCGGAACTGCACAAGGCCGGATACCAAATTGCTATTCATGGGAATGGGGATGCCGCAATCGACGACATCCTTTATGCTTTTAGAAAAGCTCAAGAAGAGTTTCCGCGGAAAGATGCACGCCACAGGATCGAGCATGCACAAATGGCCAGAGAGGATCAACTTGATGACATGAAAGAACTAGGAATCACACCATCGTTTTACGTTTCCCATACGTTCTTCTGGGGCGATCAGCACTGGGAAATATTTATGGGGCCTGAAAGAGCCGCACGAATGAGTCCGCTCAAATCCGCGGTCAAGAGAGATATCAAATTTAGCGTCCATCTTGATTCGCCGGTTACTCCAATGAGTCCTTTACAAGCTGTTTGGTCTGGCGTTAACAGAATAACGCGTAGCGGTGAGGTCGTGGGGCCAGAGCAGAGGGTAACACCATTGGAAGCTCTGCGTGCAGTCACTATAGATGCAGCCTGGCAGAACTTTGAAGAAGATATCAAGGGATCCATTGAACCAGGGAAGTATGCCGACTTTGTCGTTTTGGATAACAATCCTTTGACGATTGATCCTGTAAAAATTAAGGATATAAAAATTCTCGAAACAATTGTAAATGATAAAACAGTCTATAAGAAATAAAAAGAAAAGATTCATAAGGATAGATTTAACCTTGCCCGTCTCGCCTTTTTATTGGAGACGGGCTTTTGGTTTTCTTACCTAAGTATTAAATACAGCCAGAGATGTCTTCCTAAAACCTAGAAAGGATAAGAAGATTTCTTATCCCCACTATATAAATCTCCGCCTTTAATCAACTTATGGGTACCCCTACACCATGATACGAGTTTTCCCCTTAGTAAAAAGAAGAATGCGTATGGACCCAAGAATGTTCAAGCATATTCGGCAATTAATTCCTTCCTTCACGATAAGCGGTATCCATCTAGCCTCCATATATTAATAGTCGAACTATTGAATATCAAATATCGTAGCTTGGAATAAAAAGATTAGCAAAATCGAGTGGAACTGAGGGTAGATATTCTTAAGAAAAAGATATGAAGCGTGATAATGGGGGAATGTTGAAAAAGTTCATTGTTACTAGTTGGTATATCTAAGACAACATTTTAATCTTTTCAAATAAATGACAAGGGAAAAACCAGGATAGATTCCCTCATACGTTTTTTGTCTGTCTGCTTGGCATTCGACAAAATCCGGGAAGTGACAGGCACAGTTTTAGTTTTATTAGCAAATGTACTAAAACCAGAACAATCGAAATAGGATATAAACAAGCTTCAGGTTTATCAAAATAAATGACCTTTATGATGAAAAGAAGGAGGTGTTTTACTTTAGTAACAGCATGAACCACTATATATCACCCTAGTTGGGAATTACCGTAGCATATTAAAGGGGTTATGTGTATGCCTGATGTTCATTTTATCGATATTTTAATTGTGGCGTTTTTTTTATTTCGATTATCGTGGTGTCTGCTCTTCTAAGTAAAAGGGTAAAACAAAAGGGTATCGAGGAATTTTCTGTATCATCTAAGAGCCTAAATCTTTTTCCGCTTATTTGCTCTGTTGCTGCAAGCCATATTGGTTCAGGACTATCGTTAGGCTTAATAGGCATGATGTATTTAGATGGTGTACAAGTTATATGGATTGCAATTGGACACTTTTCAGGTGCATTGATCTACACTTTGGTTTTAGGGAAAAAAATACGAAAAAAAGCGGATGCATCGGGATGGGGAATTACAAAAGGAGATTTACTTGAGGAGCATTATGGGAGAAAGGGCAGATTTCTATTTGGTGGGATTGCAGCTTGGGAGAGAATTGCCGTTACAAGCGGGCAGCTAGTAGCTGCTGGTGTCCTCTTATCCACTATTCTCGCACAGTTTAATATCAATCTAACAACGGCGACAATCATTGTCGGTGCTTTAGTTATTATTAATGTAAGTTTTGGAGGCTTGTCAGCTGTAATTTGGGCAGACGTTATCCAAATGTTTATTATGGTGTTGGGAATTGGCCTCCTATTACCAATTATTCTTACAACCAAATTGGAACCTGGGACACTCATGGCAGCTACAGATGCGGGATTCTACAACCTTGCCCCTACAAATATGGTTGTATTAGGAACAGCTGCCGCATGGTTTACATCTGCCCTTGCCAATCAAACTGTTTGGTCACGCATTGTTTCCGCCAAAAATGCAAAAACAGCTGTTCAGGCTAATGTAATTGGTTCAGTGGTAGGAATAGCATGGGGACTGGTTATGGTATACATTACCTTTGCAATAAAAGCGATTTATCCAAACATCCAAGGCAATCCCGATTCTTTTCTGTTAAACACCATTCTTGATGGATTTCCTATAGTCATTATTGGATTGATAATGGCAGCCCTTTTAGCCAATATCCTATCTACAGCAAATACTGTTTTGTTACATGCCGTTATGAATATCACACATGATTTATATAACAAGACATTTAAAAGGAATGCCAGCAATGAAGAGATACTTACGTTTGCCAAAATTTCCACTCCTATTATCGGTATTGCACCGGCAATCCTTGGGATTTTCATACCTAAGATCATAGAGGTTCAAAACCTAGGATACAATTTTTATGGAGCCGCAATCACTGCACCATTTTGGGCATCCATGCTATTCCCTAACAAAGTA
Source organism: Siminovitchia acidinfaciens (assembly GCF_003605385.1). Lineage (GTDB taxonomy): Bacteria > Bacillota > Bacilli > Bacillales > Bacillaceae_C > Siminovitchia > Siminovitchia acidinfaciens. The sequence goes on from NZ_QYTV02000004.1 coordinate 123,243, forward strand.
ACCCCAATAGCCGGATTCTCGGCTATGATCGTCGGTGGATCGGTAAGCCTTTTCTTTTATTTTACAGATTTAACAATGATTCCAAATGCTATTTTAGGAGTCGTTGCCTCGTTTATTACACTGCTTATTGTTAGTAAATTTACTAAGGGAACTATAAATGAAAATCATCAATCCTTGTAAAAAGACTTATAGTTTTCAGAGCAAAAGATAAGGGGGAGTATGCTTGTTTAATGAAAAAAAGTTATTGATTTAACTTTGGAACTTGCCGATGGAATGCGGTCTTGGGATATACATCCAAAAGTAGTTTTAATGGATTATCACACATGGCAATTAAACAAAGATCGGTACGAGGGAGAGTGTAACGGATTTTCAACAAAATTAATGACAATGACGGACCATACAGGGACTCATGTTGACGCTCAAACACACTTTTTTCCCGATGGTAACTCAATAGAATCATACCCTCCAGAGAAATTCATGGGAGAAGCAATCTTCCTTGATTTAAGCCAAAGAGATATAGAAGATCCTATTTCAGCAAAAGATTTAGAAGCAGCTTTAAAAGAAACAGGTGAGAGGATTAAAGAAAACGATATACTCACTATAAAAGCTTGGCCTTATAGCAGGAATCACGAAATGTTCTCAACAGGACCTGGTCTTACTCATGATGCTGCAATCTGGATTATTAAAAATAAATTTAAAATGTTCGCCACCGATCTTCCAACAGTAGATTTTCAGGATATGTCCCGACCTGTACATGTTAATTTATTAAAAAATGATATTCTAATCATTGAAAACCTCATAAACTTAGACAAGATTAAGCAAAGCAGATTTAACTTTATTGGCATGCCTTTGAGGTTAAGAGAAGCAACTGGCTCTCCAATTAGAGCAATTGCTTTTGTGGACCAGTAATTTTAAAAATTCAATGTAGTAGTGGCAAGTGGTTGAAAAAATTAAAAAAGCAAATTTTCCCTCTAAGTTCCGATTATTGTTTTATCGGAACTTAGAGGGTTTCCACATTACATTTTATAACCTCCGTACATTGCGTCTCTTGCAGCAGCAAAACAGCAATCTTCTGTTGTCAGACCAACAATCACCACAGTCTCTATTCCTTTGTCCCGTAAAATAATATCCAAATAAGTACCGAAGAAAGCTCTGTAACGATGCTTTTTAATTACAGGTTCATTTTCTACGGGGCAACCTCTGGGTAAATCTCACTTCCCGGCTCGCCCACGCCCCTCCAGCAAATATCTCCGAACAAGCTAGCACCGATCCGTCTTTTCTATGGACATAGGCGGTATAAATAACTGCGATTCCTCTGCTTCTTGAAAACCCAGAACTTTTTTAGCCTAGCAACATCTCTTGTCCCATCGCTGTCTCTAACGGTGCTCCTGCTACCATAAAATCCTTTTGCATATCTACCACCAAAAAGGCCGTTTTTTTGATTTATCAAGAGGATTCATATTCACTATTTGTTATTTTGAAGTATGGCATCACCCTCTAAAACAAAAAGCGCGTATCCTCGCGCTTTTTGTTCAAAAAAACTATTATTCTCCCTCCGACGAGACTAATGAATTCTGGTAATCCTTCCGCCACAAATCAATGTACTCCTCAGCATTTTTAATGATTTCGTTTACTTCTTCTTTCGTCAGATCGCGCACTACCTTTGCAGGAATGCCCATAGCCAATGTACCTGAAGGAATGACGGCACCCGGGGTGACGAGAGCGCCAGCGGCGACTTGAGCACCTTTTTTAACGACCGCCCCATCCAGGATTGTTGCTCCAATCCCGATCAAAGCTTCATCTTCAATAGTACATGCATGGAGGATTACACCGTGTCCAATTGTAACTTTCTTTCCTATTTTTAGTGGAAGTTCGGGCGTAACATGACAGATACTTCCATCTTGTATATTGGATCCTTCTCCAATTTCAATATAATTGCCATCATCCCCTCTTAATACCGCTTGTGGCCAGATACTGACATCCTTGGCAATTCGTACATCCCCAATGACCTGAGCAGATTCATGTATAAAAGTTTCCGAATGAATGGAAGGTATTCTTCCCCTTAAATATTGAATCATCTTGTATACATCCCCCTTTTCACCTGGATAATGCAGTTGGCTCCAATCCGAGCTCGGTTAAAATTTCCTCGTTATGCTGGCCCAAGACCGGTGCTGCTTTTTGAATTTTCCCAGGTGTTTTCGATAGTTTAACAGGGATGCCCAACGCTTTTATTTTTCCGGCAACAGGATGCTCGACCTCTTCCACCATTTGCCTTGCAAAGGTATGCGGATCATTCAGGGACTCAGAGTACGTATTGATTGGTCCTGCAGGAATTCCGACTTCTTCAAATTTTTCCAGCCAGTACGACCTCGGATGTTCACTCGTTTTTTCCTCAATTAAACTCACAAATACATCCAGGTGCTTAATTCTGGACGGATCGTCCTCAAAGCGTTCGTCATCCAAAAATTCCGGTCTACCGATGATGCGGCAAAACTCTGGCCAATGATGAGGCGTGTCCGCACCGACTGTAAAGTATCCGTCACTTGCTTTGAATGCCTGGTAAGGAGCTGAAAGCCTGTGCCCGCTTCCTGTAGGCATTGGCATCTCGCCGCTTACCCAATATTGTGTACTTTCCCAAACGGAGAGTGCCAACCCTGTGTCAAATAATGACGCATCGATATATTGCCCTTCATTGCTATATTCCCGTGAATACAGGGCTGAGAGAATTCCATATACAGCAAACAATGCAACGCCCAAGTCTGTAATAGGAAGGCCACATTTAACAGGATTTCCGCCTCTTTCCCCCGTAACACTCATAATTCCTGTCATGCCTTGTGCAATGAGGTCATATCCTCCTCGGGAAGAATAAGGACCAAATTGTCCAAAGCCGGAAATCGAACAATAAATCAAGCGAGGATTGATCTTGTTCAATGTTTCATAATCAACGCCCAGTCTCTTGGAAACGCCAGGCCGATAGTTTTCTACAAGAATATCTGCAGTTTCTATTAATTTATAAAAGACTTCTCTGCCTTCCTCTGATTTCAAATTGATCGTCATGCTTCTTTTATTTCTGTTAATGGCCATAAAAGCAGCGCTTTGTCCATCAATATGCGGGGGCCATCTTCTCGTATTTTCTCCGCTCGGTGGTTCAATTTTAATTACATCTGCCCCCATGTCTGCTAAAAGCATACTGCAGTATGGACCCGCCATCACCTGACTAACATCTACAACACGAATGCCTTTCAATGCGCTCATCTTATCCAATCCCTTCTCTTTCTAATCTTTGATGAATGTTATTGAATTTAATTAAGAATTAACTAAGTCATTTTCAAATAGGTGAAGTTGATTATTCTGCAATACGGTTTGCCCGTCAATTTCAACAGTTGCGTCCTTTACAACCATGTCATAATGTCCATTGGCAACAATTTTTCCGCCTATATACGCATTTGTCCCTATGGCTATATGAATCGTTCCGAATACTCCCTCATCACTCAGCATGCTATTTTCCAATTCACATTCAGGGTTCATCCCGATTCCAAATTCACCAATGACGTAAATATTACCATCCTCATCATTTTTTTCTTCTAACACTTTCTTGAACGCTTCTGCTTCTTTACCGCCCGTAATACTAACCGCCCTGCCTTGCTTAAACTCTACAACAACCGGGGTTTCCACCAAGCCCACACCTGGTATACTTCCATCTACCACCAGAACGCCTTCAGCCGAATCTTCCACTGGCGCGATACTGGATTCAATGCAATGTGCTGCAGAAACATCTTCTGTATTGGCGAATCCTGTCAGCGCCCTTCCTTCCCGTCCTTTGAGCGAAATCTTTAAATCCGTCCCACTTGGAGTAGTGATTCGGGCACTTTCCCCTTTTGTCAATAACTCAGAGAGCCTTTCCACATTGGGCCTGATTGCTTCGAAATCAGCATTTAACCCTTTGCTTAGTAAAATATCATCATGGGACTCTGGCAAAATAAGTATTCTTGCTCCTGACTTCTGCGCTTCATGCCGCGCTTTTGTATGAGCGATATTATAAGTGGTAGGAGCGATGACGACATCCACTTCTCTCATAGCTACCGCTACCGGCCCCGGTAAAGCATCGCCATGACCTTTTCTTGGCGGCATTGACATGGTGATAGGTTCTGCCCCCAAAGAATATGCAACGGAAGCAAGCGTTTTTGCTATAGTCTCAGTCAAGAAATCTGTTAGTATAAGAACCTTTTCTCCTTCTTTAACTCCGGCCAATGTTTTTACGAGGGCGGTTGCACCCCTGTATTTCATTGTTTCTTTCATTCTGACAGCTCCCCCTATAGGTGTTATTTCCCAACGAACACAGGCGTTTCTTTATTGAAAAATGCTTCTATGGCGTGCTTGTGGTCTCTTGTATCCTGGCATCTTACGAATGCATCCAACTCCTCAGACATGGCTTCCTCCCAAGTAGAATCCATAGTCGTTTGGATGATATGCTTTGCATTTTGAACAGCAACCGGAGCCCGGGATGCGATCATCTCAGCCCATTCCATGGCTTCTTTCATCAATTGATCATGTGGAACCACTGCATTGGCCAAACCCCTTTGGTTTAGTTCCTCCGCCTTCACAGTTCTGCCGGTTAAAATGATATCCTTTGCATAAGCTTCTCCTACGAGCCGCACTAACCGTGTCGGTCCAACAACTAATCCTACTTTGACCCCTGCAGCGCATAGCTTTGCATTCTCGGACATCACCCGGAAGTCACAAGCCAGAACCAATTCAAATCCTCCGCCAAAAGCATATCCGTTTACGGCAGCAATGACAGGCTGCGGCATTTCGTTGACAATGTCATAAATTCTGCAATCTTCTTCCAAAAATTGGCGCACTGTCTCTTGGGTTAATTCCCCTTCTTCATTTAAATCGGCACCTGCACAAAATGCTCGGTCGCCTTCCCCTGTTAAAATAATCACCCTTACATCAGGATTTGTTTTCAACTTTTCCATAAAAGGAACAAACTCATCCCTAAACTCTTTCGTTAAAATATTCATCGGCGGATTATTGATTGTGACCGTACAAATATAATTGGCTATATCAACTTTTACATAATTCATATTGCTTTCTCCTCTCTAAGTTTTTTAGTCGTCTTTTCTGAAAAATCCTCAAGTGTGCCATCAATGCCTTTACTTCTTTGATATTTATCCCAATAGATGACGGCAAGCGGACATAAAATCGATGTTGTGATGGCAGCAATGGATATTTGTATGGTTGCGAGATTAGCAATATCTTGGAAAGCTTGTGCTTTTTCGACAGACATGAGGCCTGCCCCTGCACTAACAGAAGCAGCTGCCGCTACTGCAGCCGGTGTTCCAACTGCATTCCCTGCCGTTGAAGCCTCAGCCACTGGGCCAATAGTGCTCTTCTCCCCAAACAACTTGTATACTGCTATACCAGCCGCACCCGTGAAAATTACAGTTGCAAATCCTAATACAAGCCCTCCCCAAACTGCTTCGGGTTCGAAGAAACTCATGAAGTTCATTCCTGCACCAAGGCAGAAAGCAAAGAACGGAACAAGTAATGTTTCACCAGGCTTTAAAAATTCCCTGATATCTTCATCCAAATTACCTAAAACCATCCCTAATACAATCGGGAGCAAAACAGCTATGAAGGCAATGATAGGAAAGTTGGCACCCACCATCCCTAGGGCAATCATTGTCATAAAAGGTCCATCGTTTAAACACAGAACCGAAACGGCCCCAACATCCGAACGATTTCCATATTGGCCTGTTAAAACGGCATACATCCCCTCATTACCGTTCGTCATCCCTGCAATAATCGCCAAAGTAGATAAACCTAGGAAACCATGCATAGGGTCAAATACCATACCGAACCCTATACCAATCGCAATTCCTGTAAGACCCTTACTGAGTGTTAAAATAACCCCTTTTTTCAAAGCTCTTCCGCCTACACGCAAGTTCATCTGGCTGCCGGCACAGAAAAGAAACAACCCGATTAATGTTAGCGTTCCAGTTTTAAATAGTGCTTCTGAAAATCCACCAATTCTCATAAACTCGTAAATGCCTTCTTCAACCGGGGCAACTCCCAGAGATTTAAGGAAGTTCATGACAAATGGTAAATGGAGCTGATCAATCGTATTAAAAAGAGCTCCGAGCATAAGTGGGACAACCATTAATCCGCCGGGCACTTTCTCAATCGTTTGCTTAATTTTCAATAAACTCACCACCGTTAGTTATTCCGCAGTCAAGATACGTTGCATTAAGGAAAGCTGATTAACATGACTTTTTCAAAAAACACATATAAGAACCCGATCATTCCAAGTGAAATGAACGTTGCCGTATACCACCGGACTTCTTTAAAATACAAAAGTCCAACGACAAGGAAAACAAACGAGGAGGCCAAAAATCCGATCAAAGGCATGACAAGGAATATATAAACTGCCGTAAGTATTATGAATACGACTCCTCTTTTTATTGCTGGCAAAGGAAGCTTTTCTGTTCCTTGTTTTTCACTGTTTTTAAAAGAAAGAACTAATTGCCAAACTGCAAGTCCCATCAATATAAATCCCAACAGCATAGGAAAGGACCTCGACGAGTTTAATAGATGCTCTCCTTTTGGAAATTGATAGCTTTCCACTACAAAAAACAATCCGATGACTAGGACGATGATTCCCAGGAAAAAGTCCTTATTGACTCTCATTCATCCTCAGGCCTCTCTATCCCCACATCTTCGGGGGAACGTTCCCCTGCACCAATGTCATATAGAAGCCAGCTGATTTTTTCTGTATCTTTTTTTGCGTATTCTTGACTATCTGCAATGTCAGTTAATACAATAGCCTTTTGCTTAACAAATTTCTTAAATTCTTCACTTTCGATGGCTTTATCATAAGCATCTCTAATTTTTTCAACAATCTCATCAGGTGTTCCCGCTTTTACTGCTGGCCCCCACCAAGTTCCCTGCGGTACAAAAGGCTCCAATTCAGAAACATATTTTGTTACGGGCTCAATTTCGCCAAAATCTTCAACCTCCATCGGCTTGTTGTCCATTACAGCCAACGACCTTAAATCCCCGGCCCTAAGTAGATCCACAACTTCATTCACCCCACTGATTGCAAAGTCTACTTCACCTTTCATCGCTGCCATTGCTGCGTTGGTTCCAGATTCATACGTAATAATTTCTGCATCACCGCCAATTGCATTATTCACGATCGCCAGCGTTACATGCCATGGATCACCAATTCCAGCAACTGCTACTTTTGCCTTTCCGCTTTGCAATAGTTCAACCAGATCATCAAACGTTTGCAGTTCTGAATCTTTGTTTACAATAAAGTTCGCAATTCCCATAGCACCGATTCCAATTTGCTCAAAATCTTTATATGTCAAATCAGTCATCCCCATGGCAGGAAACACACGGACTAAATCAGTCTGGAATAAAACCGTATATCCATCAGCAGCCTGGTCATTTACGTACTCCAATGCAAGAGCACTTGAAGCACCTGGCATGTTCTTAACAGCAATACTCGTTCCCAATTCTTCTTGAAGTACAGGCTGAACAGATCGAGCCATCGTATCCGTTCCGCCTCCTTCACCAAAGCCAACCACAATCTCTATCGGCTTTGACGGATACCCATCTTCTTTGCCGGAAACTTCTTTGGCTCCGGACTGTGAACACGCTCCAAGCGCTACTAATAAACTAGAGAATAGAATGGGAAGGATCAATTTACGCTTCACGCTGCATTCCTCCTATTGGAAACATTTCCAAATATATTTTTTATTTTTTTGGTTAAAAATTGATTTTGATTTAATAAAACAAAAATAATACAAAACAGCATGATCAAGCTTATCGGACGTGTGACAAATGGCAGGAAAGAAAAGTCTGCACTTACCATCGCTCTTCGGAAATTTTGCTCTGCCATTAATCCAAGAATTAAACCCAGTATCATTGGCGGGGCAGATAAGCCAACTCTTCGCATTAAATATCCTATAACCCCAAAGGCAAACATGACCGCAATATCAAATGGCCTGCTATTTACCGCGTAAGTGCCGATTACGCTCAGCACGGTAACAATTAGTAACACTATACTGCTTGGAATGGTCAATATTTTTTGGAAGAAGAAGCTAAAGAACAAGCCGAACACGAGCATAAATAAACTGGCTACAATGATAATCGCAAAAAACTGGCCAAAAATATCTGGGTTTTGCTGGGTTAACAATGGGCCAGGCTGAAGCCCGTGAAGCAATAACCCTCCGATAATAACTGCCGTAACAGCATCCCCTGGAATCCCCAATGTCAACATGGGGATATAGGAGCCGGGAACACATGCATTGTTAGCTGTTTCAGCAGCAACAATCCCTTCCGGGTTGCCCTTTCCAAAGGTTTCCGGACTTTTACTGCTACGCTTGGCCATATCATACGAAACCCAGGAAGCAATATCAGCTCCAAGTCCTGGAATAGCTCCAATGACCGCACCTGTTACGGAAGACTTTGCCCCCAGCGGAAAAAACTTACCCAGCATTCTCAATGGAGGAAACATGGATTTCAGCCCTTCCGGCTTTAAGGGCGGTCTCATCTTACTAAAAGATTCAATGACCTCAGCGATTCCAAAAACCCCGATTAAAACGGCAATTAAATTAAATCCATCCATTAGAGCGCTTTCACCAAAGGTGAAACGCTGGGCACCTGAAATCGAATCAATTCCAATCGTAGCCAAGCTTAAGCCAATAAAACCGGACATCAGTCCTTTTACCAATGATTCAGATGCCAGATTCGCACTTATGATGATACCCAGCATAGCTAACAGAAAATATTCCCATGATCCAAAGTGGACACTCAGTTTTGACAGCAGAGGAGCGCCGATTAAAAACAGAATTCCTGCCAAAACACCGCCTACGAAAGATTGAAACGTCGCCAGTCCTCTAGCCAATCCTCCTTCACCTCGCCTGGCCATCGGATATCCGTCGAGGGCAGTGGCAGCAGCTGCCGGTGTCCCGGGAATATTCAAGAAAATCGCTGATGTAGAACCGCCGTAAGTACCCGCAATGTGAATGGAAACGATCAGGATAATCGCTTCAAGCCAGTCCATGCCCCAAGTAAAAGAGATCAAAAGAGAAACACCCATTGTGGTGGTTAATCCAGGAAGCGATCCCACTACCATTCCTGCAACTGTACCGATAATAAAGAGCAGCAGAAACTTTAATGAAAAAATATCAACAAAAGAACCGGCCAGTGAGCTTATATCGAGCAAAAGACATACCTCCTAATTCAGGAATAACTCCCCGTCTTTCATGAGGATTTTACCATCAACTTCAATCACAGGATCCCTCATAACTAAATCACAGTGTCCGGGTGCTCGAATGCTGCTGCCGAATGTAATGCCGTTGCCAATCCCAATGTGCATGGTGCCAAATTCGGCTTCATCTTCCAACTGACCTCCCCTGCCGATTTTGGCTTTGGGATTCATTCCCATTCCAAATTCAACGGCACAGTACACATTTGGATGATTGTAGCTTTCCAGCGTTCTTCTTAACATGTCAGCATCTTCTTTCCCTTCAATCGAAACAATTCTCCCTTTTTCAAAAACAATCGTAATCGGATCTACGCAGGCTCTCCCCGGAACCACGGCACCGTCAATAACAATCGTCCCTTCGGTCGTCCCTTCCACAGGCGCAACAGCGCTTTCAATACATGGAGGAGGAGATATGCTTCCAGGCTCATGGCAAATGCCTGTCTGTGGAACCGCATGCCTTCCTGATATATCCATCGTTAAATCAGTTCCCAATTCTGATGTCACCCTGATTCTGCTTCCAGCCTCAAAAATAGCAGACAGCTTATCTATCTTTTCTTTTTGGGCATAAAAATCAATGTCCAGCGATCCGTCCAGGAACACTTCTTCATTTGCATCCGGCATAAATATTAATCTGGCACCGGCATTGCTCGCCTCTTTTCTAGCTGTAGAATGGTTGATAGAGAATGTAGTCGGTGCCACAATGGCGTCAGCGGCTTTCATCGCTTCCGCAATAATTCTTGGCGGCTCATCCCCGTGCCGGGTAGTCGGGTTCATAATCGTCATCACGACTTCGGCATCCATTCCTTTTCCAACAAGTGCAAACATTTCACCAATCTCGATTGTATTGGTGTCCGTCAAAACAAGCAGATTCTCACCTGGCTGAACGTTCAAACAAGTCTTTAATATGTTTTGAACGGATTTCATCATAAACATTTTTCGGACCGTATTCACATTGATACCCCCTCTAAAAAGTATTTCATTTGTTATTAATGCAGTTTTCATGCCAACTGCTTTTGTGCAGTAAGAACTTGTCTCAATCCTTGATATGACGCGGTTTATAAAAAATCAATGTGACAGAGCCCGGAACTCACACATTTCGCAAATTGCGAAATAAAATAAGCACTCCCTCCTGTTTTAATTAAAAAACAAGAGGGAGCGCCGTTGTTTCCTTGCGTTTCGCAAAATGCAAACTACATTTGCATATTGCGATTAATCTCAAATTTATTAATTTTTCTATATAAAGTTGCTATATTGATGCCTAGTGTTTCAGCAACCTTTTTCTTTCCATCTAAAGTGTCGCCATATTTATCCAGAGCCTTTTTAATCATCTTTTCTTCCATCTCTGAAAGGGTAAGTTCTTGTTCTTCTTCTGACTCGTTTACCTCACGCAGTCTAGCCGGCAAATTATCACATGTCACCCATTGTTCCGAAGCCATATTAATTGCATACTCAACAGTATTTTGAAGTTCCCTTATATTTCCTGGCCAGTGATAGGAGCTTAACAACTCCAAAGCATCAGGCGAAAAACCTTTTATTTCCTTCTCTGTAATCTCCATATAATGATTCACAAAATAATGGAGGAGCACGGGTACATCCCCAATTCGTTCTCGCAAAGGAGGGATATGCACCGGAATCACATGTAGCCGATAATATAAATCTTCTCTGAATTCCCCATCTTTAACCATTTTCTCCAGATTTTTATTCGTGGCTGCCAAAACACGGACATCTATATCAACAGACTCATTTGCACCAATCCGCTCCACCTTTCTTTCTTGAAGAACCCGAAGGATTTTCACCTGCAAATGAAGCGGCATATCGCCTATTTCATCCAAAAAGATGGTTCCACCGTTGGCCAATTCAAACTTCCCCGGTTTGCCTTTTTTCCGCGCCCCCGTGAAAGCACCTTCACTATAGCCGAACAATTCGCTTTCCAACAATGCTTCAGGTATGGCAGCACAGTTAATTGCCCTAAATGGTTTATCCGCGCGGTGGCTATTATTATGGACAGCCCTTGCAAAAAGCTCTTTACCTGTTCCACTCTCCCCTAAAAAAAGGACTGTGGAATCTGTTGCTGATACTTGTTTAGCGATTGCTTTCGTTTCCAGAAGCGCTTTGCTTTTCCCTACAATGATATCAAAGTTGGAGTCGTCTACCTCGGATGTAATCGAATAGGCAAACTTTTGAACTTCCAGTTGATCTTTAAAAGACAATACAACACCGATGATATGTTCATTGTGCTCTAGCGGGATAGCGCTTCCAAAAACATTTATTTTTTCACCATTTATGATAAAAGAGTAATCTCTATCAGTAAAACCTTTTCCCGTAAACAAGACTTTCGGGAGGTCCGGCATCATGTCCAATAGATTTAATTGTAAAACTTCATCTCTTCTAATGTGTAAAATATGCTTCGCCGACCGATTCACTTCCAGTATACGTCCGTTATGATCCGCAGCAATAATGCCTTCATTCATTGAGCGAATCGCTACCTGCAAGGTTTGCGACATCGATAAATACTTTTTCAGCAAGGATTCGGCATTGATTTTACTGCTGATTAAATCTGCCATTTTATCCAGGTAATTTGAAAGAATATCGTGTTTTCTTTCAAACTCTGCCTTCTGCTCTTTCGTAAAAGCCGTTAAGCTGATTACACCAACATTTTTTCCTTCATGCTTTAAAGGGTATGACACATCGGCCTTTTCAGCACAATTTTTATATAAAACACAGCTCTTGCATGCATCATGAAATCCAGGATTAAGATTATAAATCGGCTGGTCCGTCTTCAATACTTCTTTAATGATATGGCCTCGCACCTGCTCACCGACAACAGCATGCTGGCCCCCGCCGGTAGCAGCGACTACCACATGATTTTGGTCATATATAATGACTTCCAGCTCCAAAACTGACTTAATGGCTTCTGCTACCAAATTCACTTCCTCTTGGATGGTAAATAAAATGGAATGTTCCAATTGCCTCCTCCTCTTTCATAGACTGCTGCATATTGATAGAATATTCCTATGAATCTTACATACAATCCTAATCGCAATCGACCGTCGAATCAAGGCACTTTTACAGGTTATGTCGGGAAAAGCCTACAAAAGTGGGAAGAAATATTATTAAGAAAAAAACATTTTCAGCCCCTCACATTTTTTATTAGTTAATTGCTGCAATCTAGTTCTCTGCCACCTTATCAGGCTTGGTCATGCTATTTTCATTTGAATACAAAAAAAGCTCCGCAAAAACTGCAAGAGCGGAAACATTTTCCCCTATTTAAGAATCAATGTAAAGTTACAGATCTCAAAAAAGACAAACTTGGCAAAACATATAATAAAGCTAATCCCGGATTAACACTCCGGGCTTCTCTTTTCGACAAAACTCGAGAAGTGACCCCTATAGCACATACCAAAAATGAATTCAGTATTTTCCAATTAAAATTTCAATTTAATTAAATTTGACGATATGGTATATTACTATTGTTACCTAACAAAAAGTACATAATTAAACGAGAAACAACAGGTTACCATACACTGGCCTTCCATTATACCAACATGATTACTGAGATTTGGATAAGCAATGGATTTGACCATGGCCAATCAACAATATTCGCAAAGTAAATTTATTGTTATACTTAAACCGGGATACGGTTGCCGAAATAAGAGATTGGTACAAATTAAAGGATTGTCGCCGAATGGAATCTCTTTTATTATTATAAAAAACCGCTTCATATTTCTTATCATATATGCCAAAGATGCTATCCCGAATGCTCCCAGATATTTAGAAATTCTATATTCCCTTTTATTAACCTTCTGTTCATAGTAGATAAATCTTCTATGACCCATTTTCAACCGCTATATAGGGGTTTGGCTTTGCTATCCTTCCAATCTTTTTATTACCAAATGCTTGATAGAAGTATCAGAAATATACAAAATAACATTTTCATAAGACGCAGTGTTTTTAGTTTTAATAACATCCCTTAACATACTGAAAAAGCTTCGTGAAGTTATTGGATAATCAGAGAGGGTGGTTTCATTGCAAAAATTAACTGACATTCAATTTGAATTCGTTTTAGATCAACTTCCCTTAGGAGTTATGGTAATTAATAAGAAAGGAACTATTGTATACTGTAACCAAACAGCTTCTGATTTACTAAACCTTCCGACTGCAAGCATCATACATAATTCCTTTGTTCATTTATTTTCTTTAGAAGAGAAAGATATTTTTAACGATCCAAGTGATGGAAGCGATTGCAATATAAAGATTAAATTTAATCATAAATTATTTTCCCTTCATTTAAGAAAAAACAAAAAAACAGGAGATATTATATCTACCTTTAAACCCGTATCCGACATAAACAAAACAACTTCCAAAGAAAATCAGACCGGGTTAGTAGATCTTCCTATTGATGATATTCTAAACTCATGTCAAGACGAGATATTTATTACCAATTCAGAGGGGAAAGCATTGTTTGTCAACTCGGTTGGTAAATCGCTATACGGACTTAAGCCAGAAGAAATGGTCGGTAAAGATGTAGATAGATTAGTACAGAAAGGACTTTTCTCTCCCTCTCTATTTCCTGTTGTAAAAAAACGAAAGGAAAAAGTTTCTATGATACAGCGAACGATAGAGGGAAAAACAGCACATGTTATTGCAAATCCTGTTTTTGATCCAAACGGTGAAATAACACATATAGTTTTTACGGGCAGGGACATAACCGAGATAAAGAATCTCAGAAAAGAAATTGAACGGAATGAGACATTAGTGGAAGTATACAGATCTGAATTGGAACATCTTAAGCCATCAACACCACCAAAAGATCTGATTGCTATTTCTTCCAATATGAGAAAAGTTGTAAACGTAGCAAGTAAAGTGGCGCAAGTTGACTCTACCATTCTTATTACCGGAGAATCAGGCGTAGGAAAAGGTGTTATTGCTAAATTTATTCACGATAAAAGTCCCCGCAACAAACAACCTTTTGTTCAAATTAATTGCGGAGCTATACCGGAAAGTTTAATTGAATCTGAACTATTCGGCTACCACAGTGGCGCTTTTACAGGAGCTAACGCCAAAGGAATGAAAGGGCTCTTTGAGCAGGCTAATGGTGGAACAATTTTTCTCGATGAGATAGGAGAGATGCCACTAAATCTGCAAGTAAAGTTATTAAAGGTATTACAAGAGAAAGAAGTTCAACCAATCGGAAGTTCTGAAACAATTAAAGTAGATATTAGGATTATTGCTGCAACAAATAAAGATTTACGAGAAGAGATAGAGAAAAACAAATTTCGGGAAGATCTTTATTATAGATTGAGCGTAGTTCCGATTCATATTCCTCCATTAAGGGAGAGACCAGAAGATATCTCATATATGATAGACTTCTTTTTAGATAAAATGAATAAGAAATACAACAGAGCAAATACTCTATCTTTAGAATTAATCAACACTTTAGTTCATTATAATTGGCCTGGAAATGTTAGGGAGTTAGAAAATTTAATCGAGCGCTTAGTGGTTACATCTGAAAGTAATCAAATATCCCTCCATGATTTGCCCGAAAACTTTAAGTATAAAACCGCAGAAAATACAGTAATTGTAAACGATGTCATAACATTAAAACAAGCAAAGGAAGAATTGGAAGAACAACTGATACGTAAAGCGTATGGAGTGCATAATAGTTCCTATAAAGTAGCTGACTTATTGGGGATTAATCAATCCACCGCAATCAGAAAAATAAATAAATACATTAAAGCTGAAAAGGTATAAAAGACTAAACGGAATAGACAAGTTTGAACACATTCTATTCAACAATAAACGCAACAATTTATCCCCTCCGTACAACTAGGAGGGGATAAATTTTTAAGCTACACTTTATTGGCTAATTCCATTACTACGTTCAATAATAGAGTAGTAGCTTTTTGAATATCTTCATAAGAAGTGTACTCTTCTTCACAATGGCTAAAGCCATTTGCACTTGGCGTGAATATCATCGCTGTTTTACATATGTCGTTCATAAATTTCGCGTCATGCCCGGCACCGCTTACAATATATTGGTGAGAATAGTTAAGCTTGTTTGTCTCTTCTAGAATTAAACCTGTCAATTCTGTGGAAAAGTGTGTACCATCTATGTTCCAAGTTTGTTTAATAGAGCAAACTACTTCGCTTTCCTCTGAAATTCTTTTCAGATTTTCTTTAATGTTACTTATTACCCTATTTCTTATTTGATCATCGAGATGCCTTACATCAAAAGTAAACCTTACCTCTCCAGCAAAAATATTTACTACTGAGGGAAATACTTCAAAAACGCCTACGGTCGTCGACAAGTCTTCATAGCTTTTGGTTACTTCATCAATAGCAAGTACCATTTTGGAAGCGGCAACCAAGGCGTCTTTTCGGCCATAAGCAGGGTGCGCACCATGGCTTGCATGACCTGTTACAGTTACTTCAAAGCGGGTCATGCCTTTTACACCTTTAACAATACCGATTTCTTTTCTATTCTTCTCAAGAAGCGGTCCTTGTTCGATGTGCAGTTCTACAAAGTATTCAACATTCGATAATCGGTTTTCTTCCTGTCCGTTGTATCCTATTTCATTAAGGGCTTCTTCAAAAGAAACTCCATTTTTATCCCGTAACCCATAGGCAAATTCCTTTGTATAGTTTCCGGTGGCAACTCCCGACCCTATCATAGGTGGGGTAAATCTTTCCCCTTCTTCATTTGTAAAGTTGACGATTTCAATCGGACGTTCTGTTACTATATTATTTTCATTTAACGTCCGGATCACTTCCAAAGATGATAA
Organism: Siminovitchia acidinfaciens; assembly: GCF_003605385.1. Classification (GTDB taxonomy): domain Bacteria; phylum Bacillota; class Bacilli; order Bacillales; family Bacillaceae_C; genus Siminovitchia; species Siminovitchia acidinfaciens. Next base: position 139,302 of record NZ_QYTV02000004.1, read on the forward strand.
AACCCCTAAAACTCCGTCAAATCTGCCACCTCTTGGTTGAGTGTCCAAATGCGAACCAATCATGATTGATTTGGCATTTTTATTTCTTCCTTCCCTCTTCCCATAAATGTTACCTACATCATCAATACGTACACTTAGCCCTTCTTCTTTTAACCACTGCACAAAAATATCCCTGATTTTTCTGTCTTCCTCAGTTAAAGTCAATCTTGTCAAACCATTTTTTTCAGTGGCGCCAATCTTCGAACTTACTTCAAAAGCAGCTTTCAATCTAGACATATTTATATCAATTTTATTTTTGGCAATCACAACTAATCCCCTCCCACTTGATTTGAAAAGTGAATCAAATGGCGCAATTATACATTGTGCATCTTTAATTCTTTTTGATAGACTACCTGCCCATTGATTACGGTCATTTCTATCTCAGCATCTTTTACTTCCTCAGCGGAGTATTGCATAAATCCACTAGGAAGTATTGTTAAATCTGCAAACTTTCCTACTTCGATACTTCCAACTTCACTTTCAGTGAAGGCAGCTTTTGCTGCATTGATGGTATACATTTTAACGGCATCGTACAAAGGGATGCTTTCTTGTGGAACAATTTTATCACCTTGTATAGATTCTCGACTCATCGCCGTATACATGCCAATGAGCGGTGAACATGGAATGACAGGCGAGTCTGAACTTCCGGCTACGAGAACTCCGGCATCAAGTAAGGTCTTTACAGCGTATAATCCCTTAATGACATTTTCGTTCAGTACACTTTTATATGTGTCTCCTGCAAAATGAACGATTCCCGGATGAGGAACTGTGATGATATCAGATTTCTTTAATCGATCTAGAATCTCTTGATTGATAATTCCACAATGCTCAATCCGATGTCGGTGATCTTCTCTCGGAAATAGCTCTAATGCTTGTTCATAAGCACTTAAAATATGTTCAATGGCTCGGTCTCCAATTCCATGTACCGCGACTTGAAAGCCAGCCTTGTGTGAGGCAACAATTTTTTCTGACAGTTCTTCCGGTGAATAGATTAAAATCCCTGTATTATTTTCAGAGTTCGTATACCTTTGATTCACAGCCGCGGTTTGACCACTCAACGTCCCATCCGCGAACATTTTAATCGCACCAATCTTAAATAAATCATTGCCGAACCCTGTTAATAAGCCCATCTGTTTTGCTTCTTCAAAATAACTCTCCAAAATCATACCGTTCATTCTGATTCCGAGCGTTCCATCTAGAGACATTTCGACCAAGGCACGTAATTCGTTCATGGTTCCGGTCAAAAAGCCCAATCCTGCTTCATGTACGTGAGTAATACCATTCTTCATGTAATGATCTGAGGCAAACTTCACAGCTTCCTTCAATGAATCTATCGAATACGGCGGGAGATACTCCTTTACAAGATCCATAGCTGTTTCCCTAAGTATTCCCTTTACGGACCCATCGCTGTTCCTTAAAATTTCACCGCCCTCTGGATCAGGCGTCTCATCGCCAATTCCAGCAATGGACAAAGCTTTGTCGTTCACTACGGCTGTATGCAGACAAAAGCGCGTAATATAAACAGGATTGGGTATGTGTGAAAGGTCATCCGCATTGGGAAGTCTTTTTTCAGCAATATTTGCCTCATTCAGTCCCCAGCCAATAATCCATTCATTCTCATTTTCTTTTTCTTTAGCTGCCTCTTCAATTGCCGTCACAATTTCTCTAATAGAAGATTTCCCACAGTTGACATTCATTAAGTTATATCCTGTTTGGAAAATATGTTGATGAGCGTCTATAAAACCTGGAAGTACTGTTTTTCCATTTAAATCTATGACTGTTGTTTCATCGGAAATAGCATTTTTAATTTCTGAAAAAGAACCCACCTGAACAATCTTTCCATCTTTTATGGCAACCGCCTCTTTTATGGTTCCATACTTATCCATAGAAACAATCTTACCGTTATAAAGACATAAATCGGGTGCTATCAATTGATTTCCTCCTCTTTACGCAGAAATCGTTATCACAAGATAAAGAACTTTACAAAATTTTACTATTCACGTTACTTCGCATGAAACGCTGACTTAATTCCCAGTGCCCCTATCAACCTATTAAACTTGGTAAATATAATGACAAGAACGGGAACACGATAATTAATATCAAGCTTAATAGCATAACGAATAAGAATGGAACACTCGCTTTAAATATAGATTCGATCGGCGATTTAGAGACTGCAGAAGCAACGAATAGATTGACACCGAATGGCGGAGTCACATATCCGATCGCCAGGTTCAAAATCATGATAACGCCGAAATGAACAGGATCTATACCTATTTGAATTGCGATTGGCAACAAGATTGGCGTCAAGATGACAATGGATACAACTACATCAATAAAGGCTCCCACCAAGAGCAAGAAAAGATTGATCAATATGAGAAGAACCCACTTATTATCTGAGATGGAGGTTAATGTTTCCACAATCGCATTCGGGATTCTTTCAATGGTTAAAATATAAGCAAAGGTGAATGACAAACCAACCATATAAATGGTTGCTCCTAATAATTGAAGGGTTTCTGTCAAACTTTCATATAGTTCTTTTCTTCCCAAGTTTTTGTGGATAAACATACCGACAATGAACGCATAAACGACCGCTACGACGGATGCTTCTGTTGGAGTAAACCACCCTAAGTAAATTCCCCCGAGGACGATAATTGGTGCCAGCAATGACCATTTCGCTTTCCAGGTTGCTTTTGCAATTTCACCAAATGACGACCTTTTGGTATCCAGTACAATATCTTTTTTTCTTAAAACGAGATAAGAAGCAAACATAAGCAGTATACCGATTAAAATACCCGGGATAATCCCGGCAGCAAATAACTTTCCAATAGAAACCTCTGCTACAACTCCATATAAGATGAAAGGGATACTCGGCGGAATGATAACTCCGAGTGATCCCGCTACAGCAGTAAGTCCAGCCCCAAAGCTTGTACCATATCTATTTCTTTTCATTTCAGGAATCATAAAAGAACCAATAGCCCCAACTGTTGCAGGGCCGGATCCGGAGATGGCGGCAAAAAACATACTGGTCAGCACGGTCACCATCGCCAACCCTCCCTTAACCCAGCCGATCAAGGCATTCGATAAGTCAAGGAGCCTCTTGGAAATACCGCCTCTGCCCATCAAAATACCTGCTAAAGTGAAAAAGGAAATTGACATGATGACAGATGAGTTGATTCCTTTCAATGCCTGATCCAAAATAACAAAAATATCTATATTACTGGCTAATACTATTGTAGCCAAACATGCCAAGCCGATCGCTATACCTATCGGGAGTCCAAGAATGATAAATAAAAATAAACTCGCAAATAATATAATTGTAGTCAAACAGCCCACCTCATTAAAAATAAAACTAGTTTAAAAGCTATAGTATAATTCTCCATGACTTTCTTTAAATAGTAGGAGTCGTATCAGGCTCTTCATCTTTAGGGCCGCCTTTAATGAGCTTAATGAACTCTTGTATAAGGCGAATACTCATTAAAGCACCGCTTATAGGGATTGCAAGGTTTACAATCCATAATGGTATATTCAACATTGGGCTAGTGAAATTTGAAACTTGCTGCTCCATAACCCATTGGGTACCCGCAACCACGAGGAAAATAGAGAAACCTAAGAATATAAGAAGTTCCACGTATTTTACGTAGTGCTTTTTTCCTCTGAATATCATTTCAGTAAATATTCCAATCCGGATATGACTTTTTGTTCTTATTGCATACGCAACCCCGATCCAAGCTAGCCACATGAAAATAAATCTAGACAATTCATCGAAATAGCCAATGATTGGAATATGGATTAAATAACGGAAAACCACTTGTGAAAAAACTAGAAGAATAATGACTACAAACCCTATCATTAGAATCCATTCATCCAGCTTTTCATCCAAGAATTTCTTCATTTTTACACCACCATTATTAATGAGTCCAGGCTAGATGGCTAACCTAGACTCATATATGTTATTCCGAATAAGACTTTGCAATATCGATTAGATCTTTGCCAATTTCATCTTCATATTTCTCATAGATTGGCTGAACGGCTTCTTCAAATTTCTCGAGTTCTTTATCAGACAATTCGATTATTTCAACGCCCTCATCAACCATTTTTTTACGGTCTGTTTTTTCTTGCTCAGCAACTAATTGACGGTGCTTTTCACCAACAATATTTCCTGCCTCCATTAAAACTTGCTGAAGGTCTTCAGGCAGGCTGTCATATGTTTCTTTATTAATAAAGGTTACAGCTGGGTGGAAGAAGTGATTTGTAACTGTAAAGTAATCAACTACTTCATAGAAGCTGGAAGACATCACATATGCAGCTGTTGAATCAAGCATGTCATGTGTTCCTTGAGAAAGAGCAGAATATACTTCACCAAAGGCTAGTCCAGATGCATTCGTTCCAAGCGAGTTAAAGATGTCCATGTGCATTTTGTTTTCCATAACTCTCATGCGCATCCCTTTTAAATCATCTACAGACTTAATTGGATCTTTCGCAGAAACCAATTGTTTAAAGCCGGTTGATCCCCAGCCAATTGACACTAATCCCATTTCTTCTAATTTCTTATCCAAAGCGGCACTGAGCTCACCGTCAAGTGCAGCATATGCTTGCTCTTCATTTTTGAAAAGAAATGGCAAGTCAAAAACCATAAAGCTGGAATTCAAGCTACTCATCGCCGGAGCCGAACTCATCGCAATGTCGACATCGCCTTTGATCGCTGCTTCAGCACCATCAGTTTCGGAAGGATAGAGCTGTCCGCAGCAAAACACTTCTAGTTGCAGACGGCCTTCAGACAATTCTTCCACTTTTTCTTTGTATTCCACCGCAACGGCGTGAGTCGGGTGATTTTCTTGAGCCACATGGTAATAGTTTAATTTAATAGGGTCCTCACTAGTTCCGCTTCCTTTACTGCCGCTTGCTGAACTACTGCTTTTGCTAGTGCCGCATGCTGCAATAACCATTGAGGACAATATAAGAAAACCAAAGAAAAGTACACGTTTCAATATTTTGTTCACTTTCATTCTCTCCTCTCAATTTACCCTTATTTCAATTTAAATTTTCAGAAAATAACTACACCGGCTTTAGCCAAGTTGGAAAACTACTCCCAAAAAAGGCCATCTGAATTACTCGAATATATTACCACCTCTTTATTCTCAAACGATAATGGACCAAACCTTTCAATTTTAATGTAGACGTTTTCATATATGGGCAACTTCTTCTTTACAAGACTCAAGCTGTAGTTATTTTATTCTTACATTAGAATAAAACTTGTTCATACCATATAGAATCGCACCATGATAAACCTCGGTATCTTCCAAAATAAGAAGTAAACCCTTACAACTCTACATTACTTACGCGCAACATGTTTTAAAATTACTGAATGAAACATATGTTAATTTCTCCATCCCCCTTTGCTTGTTTATTTATGCAACTTATATGCCAACTTATTCTTCAAATTGTAGCCAAAAGTGGTTAATCCTGCTGCTTCCAATAATTTATGATTACGTTATTTTTTTAATCTTTCTATAATAATCGTGGAAGTTTGGTATTTTTTATCTTATAGTTGGCAAATCCTTTCTAATTAATGCCTTTTTACATGAAATTAATGCTTCTATGCATTACCTTTGGTCCAAAAGGGGTGGTGTTTAGCTAAAAATAACAGTATAAAGTACTGACAAGTGCTTGGATCAAATTAAATAAGCTTCGGAAGTCTCATTTAATGAATACGGACTTTAACGGCCTGACAGGGAGTCCTCATACTGAACATTCTCTGTTCACCGTGCCAATTGCTTCATTTAAAATATTAATCATCTTATTGATCCCATATTTATCGATGATTAATGGAGGTGCAAATATAAGTGTATCTGCCCCTTCATATACTACTCCGCGATGGATGAGCCCTCGTTTTAATGATTCTGAGACAATTTTCGGAGCAAAAGGTTCATTGAATCTTTCATTAGTCTTTTTATCTTTCACGATTTCAATTGCACCCATTAAACCAAGCCCACGAACTTCTCCAATGATTTCATGTTCTTGCTGTAACCATTTAAACCCATCCAGCATTTCTTCACCCATAACTTTAGAATTATTGACCAATCCTTCTCTTTCAATAATTTCTATGTTTTTCAAAGCAATTGCACATGCCGTCGGGTGACCGCTATAGGTATATCCATGCATGAACAAACCATCGGAAAGTTCTATTAAATCGTTGTGTATTTTACTAGAGATAATCACACCGCCCAAGGCTGCATACCCACTTGTAATCCCTTTAGCAACGGACATTAGATCAGGTACAATTCCAAACTGCTCTACTCCAAAATAAGTACCAGTTCTGCCAAACCCTGTTATTACCTCATCTGCAATAAATAGAATATTATACTGTTCACATATAGCTTTTATCTCTTTAAAGTAGTCTTGCGGAGGAAGATGAACTCCACCAGTTCCTTGAATTGGTTCCGAAATAAAAGCTGCAATCGTTTCTGCCCCTTCTTTTTGAATAAATGCTTTAAACTCTTCAAGGTTACTGTCCACATAATAAAAGTCCGGAGCTAACGAGGTGGTAAAATCCCGGAACGGCTTTAATCCTGTAGCGCTCGTTGCTCCCATGGCTACACCATGATAAGACTTTCTGCGCGAGACAATTTTCTTTTTTTCAGGTTTACCTCTTAACTTCCAATAATGACGGACTAGTTTAAATGCTGTGTCATTAGATTCAGATCCGCCTGATGTGAAAAAGGTTGTGTTCAATCCCTCTGGAGTAATTTCCGCTATTTTAGCTGCTAATCGAATGGCCGGTTCATGGCTAAACGTTGCAAATGTTGAACTAAATCCCAGTTTTGAAATCTGTTCCATGGATACCTTCCCTAATTCTTCTCTTCCGTGTCCAATATTCACATTCCAAAGTGAGGAAAGTCCATCAATATATTCTTTACCATCTGTATCTTTTAAGTAAATCCCATTTCCTTCAGTAAAGATAAGGGCAGGTCCCTCCTTCTGTTGTTCCTTAATAGATGACGTTGGGTGCAAAAAGTGCTTTTTGTCTAATTCCACCAAGATTGTCCAGTCAACGTCGGTTGTTGCTGTTAAATTCTCTGACATGTAATTTCCTCCTCCAACATTGATTAAATTTGATACTTGTTTTAATTAAAAGCAACTTTTGTGCCAATTATATAGATTGATATCTTTGGATCTTTTACCTTTTTTGTAACTAGTAATGCAACTATGCATTTTTATAATGTTATAAAAGATTGGGTTCGGGGCTTATTTCACAAAGGAGGGCTTTACTAATGGGCTTGTATTATTTATTGGTATAGTTCTTGCTTCTTTAATAAACAAACAATGAAAGAGGTGCAAACGATGATAGACAAAGTTGCAATCATTACAGGGGCTAGCAGTGGAATTGGCCATGCAACAGCAACAATGCTTGCTAAGAATGGAATTACAGTCATGCTGGCTGCACGCAGAGAGGATAGACTGCAACAGTTAAGAGATGAGATTGTGAATAATGGTGGGAAGGCAAGTTACAAAGTAACCGATGTTACGTCATATGATCAAATGAAAGAGTTAGTAGATAAGACACTACACCATTTTGGTAAAGTTGACGTTTTGATAAACAACGCGGGAATTATGCCTATCTCTTACATGAGAAAATTGAAAGTAGATGATTGGAATCGAATGATCGATGTAAATATCAAAGGAGTATTACATGGTATCGCTGCAGTTCTACCAACTATGCAGGAAAGAAATGAGGGGCACATTATTAACATTTCCTCTGTCGCAGGGTACGAAGTGTATCCACCTCGTGTTTTATATAGTGCTACAAAGCATGCTGTCCGAATTATTACTGAAGGATTGCGTAAAGAACTGCTGCCAGAGGAGAATATCAGAACTACGCTTATTTCACCTGGATCTGTTGACACAGAGCTAGTAGACAGTGTAAAAGATGAAGATGTGCTAAATATGATACGTGAAGAAGGATCATTGGATAGAACCATAAGCAGTGACGACATTGCAAATGCCATACTATATGCCATCCGTCAACCAAGTGCAGTTTCAGTGAATGATATTATTATTAGACCTACAGCTCAAAGAAGATAGAGTATATAAGCAGGAATAGAGCAGAATGAGTTTTTATAAATCTCTTAAAAGCCTCATCAGTCCTATTATCCATACAACATTCCGGTACATATTTATCTTTGAATATATTGTTAAACGTTGTACATCCTTGTTTTATATACATGTTCGGGGATTGTAATAATCCTTGCCTATATCCTCGTGGTTAGGGAGAACAACTGATGCATTACAGTCTCAGTACTGGATGCCTCCCTCATCATACAGAAAAGCCGCTAAGAGAAATCCATAGCGGCTTAGTTATTTTGTGGATAAATATTGGAAAAGTTGGCTCCGCATGTCTTCCTTAACCTTTAGACATCATTGCTTATTTGATGTCTTGGAAGCGGCTCAACATTACTAGTTGTTGTATATAATGCACATTAATAAGGAAAATTGTAAAAAGTGTAATGCTATAACAATTTCTTCATAAAAACACTTATGAATTATAAACTCTTATTGTTCAATTCCTATAATGTTTTGTTTTTCAATGCATTCATTGAAAACCCATAAATGAACCCCCTTCACTTCAACGCACAGAAAAAATCTACCTCTTTATTTTCACGAAGAGGCCATTAAGTGATAGAGCGGTAGAGAAAGAAATCTAAAAAACCGTGTCTACTATATTGACTTAATAAAAAAATACGAGCATCAAATAATCCCCACCTTAAAAACAGGTGGGGATAAGACTATCATTTAGATAAATATTTTCTCTAAATACCCGACAAATCAATAGAAGGGTTGATGACCTAGGCGTCAATTGATCCAGCTTTTTACATTCTCTGTGTCTATGATTGGCAGTTTCTAAGAAATTGTTGGGTAGGCCCAAAGTTTTAAGTTGCTTTTCCTGGCTATCTCAATCACGCTAAACATCAGTGTATTCACCGGAACCCTTCGACCTGGCTTGGCTGATGACCTACGGTTCAGTTCGCAAGACGTAGAAAACTTTCAGTCTGCAGTCACTCCAGAAGGCTATGACTGGCATCACCACGAAGAACCTGGAAAAATGCAGCTCGTAGACGAAGAAACCCATTCAGGTACCGGACATACCGGAGGACGGACCATATGGGGTGGGGGAACGGAAAATCGATAGGGAGCCTGTCACTTTTCGAAATCCCCCGAATTATATCAAAAAGAAACCGCTGTGAGATACCTGCGGTTTCATCTATTGTTCGAAGTGAAGTAAATTTACACTCGTTCAACACTGACCGTTTCTTCAACCTTTTCGATAAAATCCTCTGCAGTCATAACATGAGCAGTGGATCCCCCTAAGACTGTCAAGAAAAACCGGTGAACTTCTGCAGCTGGTACCATTCCGAAACCAATATCTTTATAATCGTATATACCTGTCACATCCGATAGGAAAGCCACTTTATACTCCTGTACGTCGTATCTATCGCCGATCACTCCAGACCAGGTGCGTATTTCTACTGTTTACTTTTACGTATTTGGATATTTATTATCTAGAAAAAAGCCGTTCAACAGCTAAATTACCAATAGCTATTGAACGGCTTTTCGTTGACTTCCTAAAGCTGCTTTGCTCTAGGTCAAACCTTAATCCTACTAGAGAAAATTTAGGATGAACCAAGTTTGCCCCACTCCCTTTTCCAAAGCGTCAGGGTCTGTTCCTTCAACGACCAGAAACTCCTGTAAAAAGAACCCGCCTCTTGTCCGTCTGTTTAAAATAATAGCGAATTGCCTCCACAATCCGGCTTGATGCCTCCCCATCCCCGTACGGATTGACCGCTTTGGCCATTTTTTCATAGGCGGATGGATCGGTTAATAGTTCATTTGCCAATTGATAGATGGTTTCCTCCTGAAGTCCGGTTAATTTTAAAGTCCCCGCTTCGATTCCTTCAGGACGCTCCGTCGTATCCCTTAACACCAGGACAGGGACTCCCAATGACGGGGCTTCTTCTTGTACCCCGCCAGAATCACTGAGTATCAGATAGGCCTTGTTCGCGAAGTTGTGAAAGTCAATCACATCCAGCGGTTCGATTAGATGAATTCTGGGATCGTTCCCCAAGATTTCATTCGCTGTTTCCCGGACAGCAGGGTTCAGGTGAACAGGATAGACCACTTGTATGTCAGGATGATCCTCTGCCAGACGCTTGACGGCACGGAATATATTTCTCATGGGTTCTCCCAGGTTCTCCCGCCGGTGGGCCGTTAACAGAATGAGACGGTCTTCCCCGACTTTTTCAAGCACGGAGTGCGTATATTCATCCCTTACTGTCGTTTTTAGAGCATCGATTGCGGTATTTCCGGTAATAAAAATCGTTTCTTCCTTTTTACCCTCTTCCAGCAAATTATTGGCAGATTGTTGGGTCGGAGAGAAATGAAGGTCGGCAATCACCCCCGTGAGTTGCCGGTTCATTTCTTCCGGAAACGGGGAATATTTATTCCAGGTCCTTAATCCAGCTTCTACATGACCAACCGGAATCTGATTGTAAAAAGCAGCCAGACCGGCCGCAAAAGTGGTCGTTGTATCGCCGTGCACCAGCACTATATCAGGCCGCGTTTTTTTCATAACCTCATCCAAGCCCGTAAGTGCAGCCGTTGTTACCTCTGCAAGAGTTTGCCTGTCCTTCATAATGTTCAAGTCATAGTCCGGCTGAATATCAAATATTTCCAGTACTTGGTCCAACATTTGCCGATGCTGGGCCGTTACGGTCACAATCGTTTCAAATTCATCCGACTGCCTTTCCAATTCCAATATAAGCGGCGCCATCTTGATGGCTTCAGGCCTTGTACCAAAAATGGACATGACTTTGATTTTATTATTCAACGATGATCAGTCCCTTGTTTTATATGTTCCAAATCCGCACAAAAATGAACAGGCTCTTTCAGGGATCATTGAATCCCTCCAAAGCGTTCAGGATACCAATGCCTTTTGATGTTCAAAAACAAACTCATTCAAAATTTTTTCATAATCCTTTTCCATCAGGATCCTTTTAAACTTGGCAAGCTCTTCATCTTCATGAACCATGTGATTCCGGTACAGCGCGAAAATTTTCTCCAGGATTATGACTGATTCGAAGGCATCTTCTTCTCTTACGTTTTTTAATTTGTCCAGGTACCAATTTTTAAAATAATAGTTAAATCGTTTCGCCATGTATTCCTCAAGTAAACCATGCTTTTTGAGGAATTCTTTTCTCGCTTTCTCCAACAGGTAATATTTTTCAAAAAACCGGTTTGTAACGGTGTTCACAGTGGATCCAGAAACAACAGCATAGTAAATGTGTATCGGCAAATCGATCACTTTTGTCCGGCGGGCGTGCAAAAGCAACTCATGAAAGAAGAGGGTATCCTGGCCCGCGGCACCGACGACCATTTGCAGGCCGTGATTTACGATGACCTCTTTCCGCACGATTAAGGCTTGAATGCTCATGGCCTTAAATTGGCTGCTGCTTAAGTAGTGAGGCACATTTACGGAAATGACGCTGCTTCCATTATATTGAATGGCTGTCTGATAATAATTAAACAGCACCTCATCATGAGCCAGCCGGACCATGTTGCCGACAGCCATGTCATAGTGCCCGCCTTGCACTTCTTTATATAAATGAAAATATCCGTCATTAATCGCTTCGTTATCCGGATCGAGATACGCGATATAATCCGCCGTGGCCAACTCGGCGCCTTTATTTCTTGGGCGCGACGCGCTGCCGCTGCCTCCGTCTTCGAAGAAATAGGTTTTTACATTGGCATGTTCATTGGAAATTCTTTTCACGATTCCGGGCGTATACCCGTCCGTCGACCCGTCATCCACCATGACAATTTCCATATCATCAAACAAAGAGCTTCTCTTTAAGCTCAAAAAACATTTGTTTAACAAGTGGTCCCCATTATTGTAAACAGGGACAATCACGGATAACTTATATTCTTTTGTCTGAGTGGCCTTTTCGATTTTTTTGCTATAAAATTCAAATCGGTCGATGCTGTATCCATTTTCGATAGGAACAGGGCCTTCCATTTCTAATAATGCGGATAACCCGAAGGCGTCCTTCCAAAACACGGTTCTGTATTTATCTTTCATTTGATTGACATAGTCATGTTCGATGCCTTCCACTAGCTGATTGCCATCATGATACGCATCCTTCGTTATATAATTACAGTTTGTATACTTAAACCCATTGATCATATCTTCCAGGTAAAACTCTCCGTACTCCTTTTGGGGATCAAAAAAAGCCACAATATCATATTCTTTTAAGGCATCTTCATTCACTTCGTTTTCTGTAAACAGCTTTATATACGGATACGTTTGTTTGTTAAATGCTGAACAAACAGCCTGCGTTTTCTCCTTCACGATCACAGCTGATTTTCTATTCTTCGTTCCAGTCTTAAAGCCGATTTTTTCAAGCATTTCTTCTATTCGATGATAGCTCGTTTCTTTGGACATGACCCTTCGAATGCCCCAAACCTGATGTTGATAAACTTCAGCCTCCGTAAAGTCCTCAAAAATCGATTGAATTTCTTTTTCATCATGAATGGTGAACACATTCGGAAATTGATTGTTTACCCCGATGCTGTAATTGGAAAGCAAATTGTTCCCCAACGCCTGCACTTCATAAATCCGGTTGGCAAACATCGTATTGCTGTATTTCACACTGTTCAGGTTAATGGTCCAATCAAACAGTTTATATAGCTTTTGTAAATATTGATGTTGGATCGAAGGGGAAACATACGGCAAATACTCTTCCGGGAAAAAAAATTGCTCCAATTTTAATTCAAAATTCCGGTCAATAATTTTTAACCCTTTCCCTGCCTCCAATACCCCGTCAAACAGAACTCTCGTCTCTTCCTGGCGATCGGGGTATTTTTCATACCATGAGCCTGCAAATAACACTTCTTTCCTTTTAGGAAATTTTCGCATGCCGATGGGATGATGGTAGGTGGGATTGACGCCGAAACGGAGCAAAAACACATTCTCATTGGCGCAATCTGCTTTATAGCAGTCTATTTTTTCTTCGGCTGTCGTAAAGATATAATCACATTTTTGGGCGATTCCCAGAAAAACATGATAATTTACAGGATCTTCCTTTGAGTAAAAAACGGTTTTCGTTCCTTTAACACGGAAATAGTCGATGATTTTCTGTAAATCTTCCCTGTGCCTTCGGATGTTTGGATTTCCAAGTCCTTTCCATTTTAAGTCGATCCCCTTCCACGTCGATACAACCAAAAGAACATCCAGTTCTTCACGTATCTCTTTGTACCTGTCCCGTTCGATATAGATAAAGTTGGCGACTCCCTGAAAAGAATGAAATAAAAACTCATCACAAATAATGCCGATGTTCGCTTTGATTTTTTCATAGAACCGGCTGCCGTTGCTGTCCGGAATTTGATCCAGCAAAGGTTTGATCTCCTCGAAAAAGTGTTTGTCAGATACCTGATCCCTGTAGGATAAATAGGCTCCTTTATCTTTTATGCTGCCGATCGATGCATCCAGAAAGTCATACTTGCTTTCATAGACAGCACCGTATTGTTCCATCAGCGTTTTCCGGTCTTCGTTGATTTCTTCTCTTATTTTATTTTTTAAATGCATTAATGTGGATAATCTTCGGTCAATCGCTGCTTCATCCACTTGATTTCCCCCCAAAAAGACTTCTGCGTTTCTTCCAATAGTATAAAGCAAATTTTCCAAGCTTCGAGGTGCTGAGTGCTTGATACTTTCGCCACAACTGCTTGTAGGAAATGAGCAGCTTTTCCTCTCTCGAGTAAGCTGCTTCCAAATGTTCCTGCAAGTAAATATTCTTCATGATCCGGTCGATGCTGGCTTGCTTTTCCTGCTGCCATGCCTCTTCCATTGTCATCGGAAGGCTATTCAGATCTAGCTGCAACTGCCATGACCCGGACACTTTTTTAAAAACAGCACCCATCCCATTGTTAAAAAATTGCATCTCCATGATTTGGAGGGATTCCGTTTGCAGCTGATAAACTTCCGTTGCAAAAAAAAGTTCCAATGAACGGCCTGATTCATAGGAAACCGTTATAACAAGGCGGCCATCTTCTTTTAGCAATTCGAAAGCTTTCTCCATTACTTTCTGGGCATCCGTTCCATACTCAAAGATATTCCTTACAATCACCGAGTGAAAGGTCTCGCCTTCAACATCAACTACCATCTGATCGTTGCATCTGCAGTCTGACGGTTCTTCACGGTCCAGCAGCTGATTCACACATTGAACCGATTCTTCGAAGTGATCCACTGCGTTGACTTTTTCTCCTGCCAGGAAAAAGGAATCCAATCCCTTGGCACATCCGATATTTAAAATGGGACCGCCTTTGATTTTTTCATAAATCCATTTTTCGATAGGATTGGTATTCTCCATTTTTTCCATATAATCAAAAGTGTTTTTCACGGTATCAGACTCCCGGGTTTTTCTTACTGTTAAAGGCAGTATAACCTTCCTTAATATAAGACCGAAAAAAGTATCTGCTTTGTCCAGCTTCAGCGCCCAGCGACTAGCAAACTTCGCCCTCCTCCACTACGATAAGTCAACATCGGCTCCTACGTCGCCGTGTTTCCTTTATCTCATTGCGGAGTTCTCCAGTTTGTACGTCGCTAAACGGGCGCTTGTGCTTTTCTATTTATGTCAGAAAAACAGTGCTGCCAGGTGAAAAAACTCCCATCCGACAGCACCGCATGATAAATGATTAACGTGTTTCCACCATGGTTTGCTTTTTGAAGTGGTATAGATTGCCGAAATTGATATATTGGAATGCTTCCGAACGATTTTGAACGACATTTTTAGTGTCAAAAATGCGTTTGGTCGCCATGCCCGATAATTGGAAGAAGTCTAGCTCCTTAAATTCGTCGTGATCCGTTAACACGACAATTAAATCGGAATTTGCCGCCGCTTCCCGGATGTCTTTCGTAACCATTCGGCTGTTGACATGGGGATCATACGCTTTTACACCATATTTCCCCTCGAATTTCAATCTTTCCAGCACTTCCATTGCCGGACTTTTTCTCGTGTCATCCACATTTCCTTTATAGGTTAAGCCGAACAATGTGACAATTCTCCCGTTCACCTTTTGCATTAAAGCGTTGATGTTCTCTACTACAAAGGCCGGCATGGAGGTGTTCACGCTGCGTGCCAATTGAATGATTTTGGCCGTTTCAGGCGCTTTGGAAACAATAAAATAGGGATCTACGGCAAGGCAGTGTCCTCCAACACCGGGACCCGGGTGATGAAGATTCACTCTCGGGTGTTTATTTGCCATTTGAATTACATCCAGGGAATTAATTTCCAATTGGTCGCAGACCTTGGTCAGCTCGTTCGCCAATGCGATATTGACATCACGGAAGGTGTTCTCCATCAACTTGGACATTTCAGCCGTCTTGGCATTCGTCCGGATCATTTCCCCTTTGACAAATGTGGAATAGACCCTTGCGCCGGCTTCGGTGCAAGCCGGTGTGATTCCGCCGATAATCCGATTATTATAAATGAGTTCGTGCATAATTTGGCCTGGAAGCACTCTTTCCGGACAATGAACGAGGAAAATGTCTTCCCCAACAACAAACCCGGCAGCTTCTATGACCGGTTTGATATGATCATCCATGCTTCTGGGGGAAATCGTCGATTCCACAATCACGGTATTTCCTTTTTCCGTGTAAGGAAGGATACGATCCAACGCGTCCAATACATAGGTCAGGTCACATGATTTATAGTGGTCGCGCATGCTGGGAGTCGGAACAGATATTATAAAAGCATCCGCTTTTTCCGGTTTCAGTAAAGCTTTAAAAGTCCCTTTTTCAAGCACCTCAAGCAATGCTTCCTTTAATCCCGGTTCTTCAATGTGGATTTCACCGGAATTCAGCTTGCTGACGACATCTTTTTTCACATCAACTCCAACCACTTCCGCCCCATGCCGGGCAAACATGATAGATGTCGGCAGTCCTATATATCCAAGCCCCATTACACAAACCTTCATTTGAATTCCTCCAATTCTATGATAATAGCGGCAATCATTCATTCGTCTAGTTTGCGATCAAATAGTCATATAGGGATAAAAAGTTTCTTTGCTCCTGCTCCCAATTGTATTTGTGTTTTGCACCTGCACAATTGTTCGCAAGCTTGCGGTATAATGATTTATTTTCCAGCAGCTCGTTGACAGCCATGGCAATCTCTCGCTCACTGTGTGAGTCGATACATAGGCCGACCTGCTCCCCTTCTACAATTCTTTTAATCTCCGGGAAATCACAGGCCACCACAGGGACACCGGCCATCAAGTATTCAAATAATTTATTGGATGATGCTGAATAATGGTTAAAGCAAACATTATTCAGCACCTGAAACCCGAGGTAAGCATTTCTCGTATATTTCGGTAATTCTTTCAGCGGTACTTTGGGTAAAAATTTCACCTTTTCTTCCAAATTCATATCTTTTACCATTTGGATCAGGTCCGGTTTGATCCTGCCGTCACCAATGAGTACAAGCGTCCCTTCCTTGAACAGGGGGGCGGCTTTAATCAGTTTATCCAGTCCCCGGCCTGTTTGGATGCCTCCCTGATACAGCAGAATCTTTTCATCTTCCGGCAATCCCAATTGTTCGTGCAATGGCGCTTTTTCCGCCGATTGTCCGATTTCTTTAAAAGGGTAGTTATGGACCACGTTTGGATAAAAACCGTAAAGGGTTTCGCTGTATTTGGCCCTTGTGTGATTTTCTACGATCATAGCGTTTATCTTTCGAATAAAAAAGCCTTCCATTTTGCCATACAGCGCCGAGTCATAGCCCGTTCTGCTTGTTTGGACTTCGTGGGAATCATACACCAGCTTTTTCTTGCGAAATCTCCATTTTGCACAAATATAGCCTTGCGGAAGGGTATTTAAATCGTTTGAATGATAAATCTCATAATCTTTTTTGAACCCGTGACGGATCATTCTTAAAAAGAGGCTCCCCCTAATCCAGAGCGTCCGGATTTTTTTCTGCATGAGCAGTAATAATAAACCCAACAGAATGATTGTCATGTAAGGCGCATACAACAATAAAACGCCGCCCAAAACCAATAAGGGAATGAGCACAATTTTATCTTCCCTGACGACCCGGATCCCTTTTTGGAGAAGTTCCAAGACAACCGGATATCTTCTCACACGATAGACATGAAAATGAGGGTTTCTTTCCTCAAATCGGGGCAATCCCTTTTCACTCGGGTCGTGGATGCAAATGAGATCCACTTTATATCCATTTGCCGAAAGTGCCGTACACTCTCTCAACACACGGGCATCATTCGTGAAATGATTCCATACAAACATACAAACTTTTTTCTTCATATTTCCATCCCGGCCTTATCCGTTTACTTTTCAATGCAATCGACAAGCGTTTCGATATTTTTCTCCCATATAAAAGATTCTCGGATATATGCTTCGCCATTTCTTGACATTTCCTGGCGCAGTTCTTTGCTTTTTAGTAAATAAATGATTTTATGAAACAGATCGGCTGCCGATCCGTCTTCACTGATCAAACCTACTTTCTCCTTTTCTATCAATGATTTGGAAAATCCCGATACAGAGCCGACGATCGGAACTTTGCAAGCCATATAATCTATCACCTTTCCGGGAAGCACCGTGTCAAACACCTGCTTCTGTTTTAATGTAACGATGGCTACATCCGATTTCCCGATCATGTGTAAACATTTTTTTCGTGTTGTAGGCGATAAAAAGGAGATATTCTTTAATCCATTCTGCTGTGCAAATTCGTAAAAATGATTTTTTTCGACACCGTAGCCGATCACCGTAAGGCCGATGTCATTTTCCGAAAGTTTGACAGCCAGCTCTTTTAACAAGGAAACATCTTGCGCCCGCCCCAAATTCCCTGCATAAATCACTTGATTTTGCGCCTTTTCAGCGGTTTGGCTTGCCATTTCACATTGGCGTGCTGCGTTAGGCAAATACACAATTTTCGCAGAAGCAGGGCCAAACTGTTTTTTTATATACTCTTGAAAACCAAGACTATTAATGATGATAAAGTCGGCTTTTCGGTATAGAATTCTTTCAATCACGTAAAATATTTTCATTATAAAAGGATGATGAAACACTCCCACACCTTTCAATGATTCGGGCCACAAATCTCTTATATCCAAAATAAGCTTGTTTTTAAATTTCCATTTTGCCAATAGCCCCGCAAGAGCCACAAAGATCGGCGGAGACGACACAAAAATCACATCATACTGCTGCCGGTCTTTCAGGATGGTGAGAATCATCCTCCACATCATTTCTAGATAATAAAATAAGCGGCTCACGAAATTCCTGGAATATTTGTGGCTTCTGATCGGGATACGGGTGATATGCCGATCCTTATTTAACTCTTCATCATCCCAAAAAGAAGAATCTTCATAGGTGTTTTTATTCGGATAGGATGGCTCCGTCGTTAGCACTTGAACCAAATAACCCTTGTTTTTGAGGAGTTCATAGATATTTTTCATCCTGTTTGCGGCACTACCAATTTCCGGATAAAAATTTTGAGAAATCAAGAGTACCTTTTTCATCTCTCACTTTCCTTCTCAGTTATTTTACTTTCGAAAGAGTTTCCGGACTGTTGGGCATTTAACCCGTCCTCACGCCAAACCGGCGACGACTGTGCATCTGGGGATGAAATAATCCTCTCGGAATGGCCGAGTATCCCCCAAGATAACGGATGGGAGATCCAAACCGAACACGTACTGCAATACGCGTTTCACTTTATGTATAAGTGTTAATTAAATAGTAGACAAATAATGTTAAATAAATATAAATATTCTGCAAGGATTGGTTAAAGTTTTTGTAAAGGGAAATGTTGGATTTTTAAAGTTTTGTAAAGAAAAGGAAGGTGTAATAAGATTGTGTAAAGAATGAAATGATAGATGAAGATTGACCGAGGCATTAGACTGCCGTTCGCTAAAGTCCCTCAAAATAAAACAGGCGGAGAAAATCCATGTGAACTGCCCCTTCAAGTAGACAGAGGAAATACTGTAGGGGGAGGTATCGCCAAAGGAGTAGTGAATGTAACTTGCAGTGTGGACAGGTACTTGGCATACTTGCGGGAGGACAATATAGGGTGGGGGAACTGAAAATTGATAAGGTGCCTGTGGTTAAGCCCCCAGAATATGTTGAAAAAAACCGCAGCGAGACACCTGCGGTTTCATCCGTTATTTGAATTGAAGTAAGTTACACTCGTTCAACACTGACCGTATCTTCAACTTTTTGGATAAAATCCTCGGCAGTCATAACATGAGCAGTGGATCCCCCTAAGACTGTCAAGAAAACCCGGTGAACTTCTGCAGCTGGTACCATTCCGAAACCAATATCTTTATAATCGTATGTACCTGTCACATCCGATAGGAAAGCCACTTTATAGCCTCTATACATCGCATCTCTCGCTGCGGCAAAACAACAATCCTCCGTTGTCAGACCTACAATCACCACAGTCTCTATTCCTTTACCCCGTAGAATAATATCCAAGTCTGTACCGAAGAAAGCACTGTAACGATGCTTTTTAATCACAGGCTCATTTTCCAACGGAGCGACCTCAGGGTAGATCTCTGCCCCTGGTGTGCCATCGATCAAGCATGCCCCTTCAGCAATCGGCGGATAAATTTCTCCGAACAAGCCGGCATCAGAGCCGTCTCTTCTATGGACATGAGCGGTATAAATTACCGAGATACCCTTACTTCTTGAAAACTCCAGAACTTGTTTCAGCCTAGGCAACATTTCTTGTCCCATAGCTGTCCCCAACGGAGCTCCGGCTGCCACGAAATCATTTTGCATATCTACCACCAATAAAGCTGTTTTCTCTGGATTAATCTGATTAATTTTTAGCCCCAATACTTCCCCCTCCAATTTTTGATTTCTTTATCTCTTCTTATTTAATCAATATAAAAAGCCTAGGTCAATAAGTAACGTGAATCTTCAGTTAATTACGGTGTGCTTATGACTATTGATACCTTCATTTCGGAATACAGGTAACTATGCTAATCACAGTTAAGAATATAAGGGGCAGGACTTGCTGTTTGACAAATTTCTACTGGTGACAATCGCACTTCCTGGCGTGAGCATTAATCCCTGTTTTTAATATGTTTGAAGGGAGAATGAAGTGTTGAGTTGAATATAACTCTTAATATTCCGATTTTAAGGAGGCAGAGTAAAATGATGAAGACTTAAAAAGTGTATTGGGTGTCGCTACTATTAATAAGGGACGAAAAGAATTATTATTGCATGAGGATATATCTTCCAGTTTTGTTGGCTCACCATAGATTTACAGTAAATACTTTTACAAGGAGAGTATTGTAAATGGTGAAAAGGTTATGGAAAGTTATAATATCTGTTATAGTCGTCTCTAATCTTTTTATTTTTACTTCTCATGCGAATACTGAACCAAATGGCCCCTGGGTAACGCCCGAACAAGATGTAAGTCTTCAAAGAATGTACACTCCCGAAGAATTGGAAAAAGAGCTAAAGAATATTGAAGCCAGATCAAAAGGAAGAATGAAACTGGAGGTAGCTGGTGTTACACAAACTGGGTACCCGATTTATGCTGCAAAAATAGGCAATAGTGATCCAAACAAAAAAGGAATCCTCATCCAGTCGTCAATGCATGGAGATGAGGAACTTGGTGTCATTTCCTCAATTGAATTGATTAAAACCTTAGCAACAGGTAATAGCAAAGAAGTTCAGAAGATGCGTGATAACCTTTCAGTATGGGTTGTCCCCATGTTAAATCCTGAAGGAGTTGTTGGGAGTGTTGTAGATGGCAAGCGTAAACCAAGCCGTTATAACAAACAAGTTTGGAAACCGAGTGAGTTCGGTTTAGATGCATCCACGGTCCCACCTTGGTATTATCGAAATCCCGGATTTGACATTAACCGAGATTTTAATCCAGATTTGGATTTTGTATTAAATTCATCAACCGCTCATCTCTTACCAGGACAATCGGTATCAGGATGGAGAGGAAGCGAAGGTTTTTATGCAACTGCGGAATCTCGTGCAATGCGTGATTTATATAAAGCTCTTGAACCAGAGTTATTTATCGACCTTCATCACACATATCCAACCTATACAGTTTCTGAAGATAGCGATGAGATGTCAACTTTGGCTATTTTAAATGTACCTATAGCTGAAGAAGGGTATTATGATGCTAAAGGCACGTTTTGGAAGGTAGATGATGAAGTATTAAATTTATCAAAGCGGGTTGGTTCATTAGTCTATCAAAAGCTGCAAAAAGGAAAATCACATTATGGGAATATCTCTCGGTATGAGGAATTGAATGTACCGGCAATGGCGATATCAACATTCGCCCTAAATGGTACACCAACTATGATCTATGAAATCCGTGGCGGCTCAAACTATGATACAGGACAAAAGGCCAGTGGAATGATGATTAAACAAACATATGAAGGACTCTATGAAACTTTAAAAGGATTTAGTACAGGGGAAGTTTATCAGGCGGATCCAGATGTTTACGATAATATCCCTGTTTTTGGACCAGTAGTTAAGAATCCGCATCATTAAGACTCTTATGTACTGAAGATTCGAACCTAAGTTAGAGAAATTATTTAGTTAGGATCAAGCCTTGCAGAGAGCTGTTTGCAAGGCTTTTCCTATCTTGCATGATAGTATTTTGATATTGTATTCGACATAACTTGACCGTTAACCATCAATTCTTTTTGATTACAAAAAGCAAACGAATACCCATTACGAAATCATATATATTGGGGAAAAAGACTACTTATAGGACGATACCTTAGAATTTATTGGACTTCCCCTTATGAATACTTTACTTGAAAATGTTAGCGGCGGGACAACCAAGCTTTTCATACTCCTAGCCAGTGACTTGGAAACCATGAAAAAAAGATAGCTAATAGACCTTGGAGACTCTCCAAGGTCTATTTTCGAGAATTAGAGTTTTCGAAAAATCCCGAGGAGTGACAGCACCTATCACTCACACGCCACCCCATCCCCATCACGGTCCAAATGACTGGCGTACCCTGGATCGCCTCTATATAAAGGCGTGGAACCAGAAGCTCTAGCTTCTGTACAGTTTTTGTAATAAACACTTCCCCCACTTTGGGTTGAGCCACCCGAATTACCACCAGAGGAGCTTGCAGTTGAACTTCTACTTGCTAATTGCTGTTCTAATTTATCAACTTTGCTCTGCAAGGTTTCATTTTCCGATTTTAAATCAGATATTTCTTCCTCAAAAGCTTCCGCAGATTCTTCGCTTTCTTTTTCCAAGCTCTTTATTTTCTTTTTGGTCTTATCAAAATCAGATAGTTTTGATGATATTTCCTTAATCTCATCCTCTGCTTTTTCATATTCTTCTTGTAGTTTTTCATATTCTTCCTTTAGTGTTTCATATTCTTCCTTCTGCTTTTCATTGGCTGTTTTAAGCTCTTTATTCGTTGAAACAAGCTCGTTATTCTCATTGGTCAATGCCTCATTTTCTTCCAATGCAGCATCCAATTGTTGTTGAGTACCTGTATCAAAAAAGCTGAGACTTATTGTAAAAAGTAGAATTCCTCCTACAAAAAATGGATAAAACACTTTCTTGGATAATACCCTATCTTTATTTTTTATTTTCATGATGAAATGAAAGACCAAATAAATAATAGAAAATAATGATGCTAAAAATCCTATTACAAATAAAGCCAACATCTATATTCATCCTCCGGATACACTGTTGTTTTTACTAGTTTCCTTTGCTACCAACATTCCCAAAGGAAACGGAATTTCCTTAATATCCCTTCACCACTTCTTCAAATAAATCACCAATAATAGGGACATTCCAAAAAGCAAGCCTACTCACTTCAGGGGAATTCGATAGACGTATGCCTGCAATAATTAGCAGGTGTCCACACGTTTCTCGTTTCACAATTAATAAGCCAAATCCTGTTCGTGTGATGTCCGAGCTCGCCGCGCATGTCACCCATTCCATCTCCGATAAAAACAAGTCTACCAACTAACTCAAGTACTTTGTCATCACGCATTACTTCAGGGAAAAATGTTTGCCTCAGCCAACTTTTGGTCATTCCACGCCGTGTTACAAATATTCTCCTTACTATCTAATAGTTATAAAAGGGAATGCGTGTGGATCAATGGAAGCTCATGCATATCGGTACCACGTTAAAAAGGCTAAGGATAAGCAATTAATTCTCCCAAGAAGATCTTGCATGGCGCAGTTCTCTTGATAGAAAAACAATAAACAAACTGGAAACCAATCAGCAAGTGCCGCTCCTACCCACTATTAGTGCTCTAGCAGCGACTTTCGAAATGGCCCCCTCTGAATTCATGAAGGAAATTGAAAATGATGCCCTTTGCCAAGACAAGAACACCTAAAAGTGTATAATTAAACTTATGTTAACTGCTTTAAGTCGATGGAAAAGGGGGATTGCCTATGCTAAAAATCCATTGCCCTAAATGCCGGGCAGTCTTTCAAGATTCTGACATTGTATTACTGGACTTCATCAATACCCTGACACCTTCGTCCTGCTATGTTGGTGACTATGAGCTAATCACTGTTAAAGGTACATATAAAGAACTTATTGAGAAATATTCATTTCTTCAGGAGTTTGTGCATTAAGGATTGGGCATTATTTTTTAATGAAAAAGTCGGAATTGAACTAAAATGCAAATAAGCCAGGAACCTCACACGAGATTCCTGGCTTATTTATTGATTTAATCCTACGACAGTCCCAAATGTTCCTTCAACTTGCTTTGGATACTTGCTCGCTCATCCTCAGGAACGATGTAGTACCAAATACCATCAATTTTCGTACCACTACCATTAATCTGGATTTGTTCTAAGTGATGACGCGCATCGGCATAATTTTTCTGGATATTCTTCACTTCGTCAAAGGAGATATTTGTTTCCACGTTGTTGTCCACCGCTTTCAACATATCATTATACTTCCATAGTGTTGAAACATTGGCACCTTTTTTTATCACACCCTGAATGATTTGACGCTGCCTCATTTGGCGGCCAAAATCACCGCGTGGATCATCATAGCGCATGCGGCTATACTTCAAGGCTTCAGCACCATTTAAAACAAGTTCCCCTTTTGTAAAATGATGATTCTCATAAGTAAAATCTAAATCATTGTTGACGTAAACACCACCAACGGCATCAACGATTTCCTTGAATCCTTCCATGTTTACTTTAATATAGTAATCTATAGGGATATCAAGATATTTCTCAACCGTATTCATAGACATTTCTATCCCACCGAATGCATACGCATGATTGATTTTGTCATTGATTCCTTTTCCCACAATCTCCAATCTTGTGTCCCTGGGGATGCTCAGCATTTCCATTGATTTTTTCGCAGGATTGACTGTAATCACAATCATTGTGTCTGAGCGCCCTCTATCTCCAGGTCTCTCATCCACTCCCAGCATAAGCACTGAAAAAGGTTCCTGTTTCTTCATATCCAGCTTGGATGGCCTTTCAACAACCGGCTTGCGATCAATTGGCGCGTGAACACTTTTTGCTGTCTTT
Organism: Siminovitchia acidinfaciens; assembly: GCF_003605385.1. Classification (GTDB taxonomy): domain Bacteria; phylum Bacillota; class Bacilli; order Bacillales; family Bacillaceae_C; genus Siminovitchia; species Siminovitchia acidinfaciens. The sequence continues at coordinate 163,901 of NZ_QYTV02000004.1, forward strand.
TGCAAGTTATGATAGATTGAGTAACCATATGCCCCAGATCCAACAATACCTATCAGAACTAATAAAAGAACAACCTTTAACCAAGTTCTTTTTCTCTTTACTCTGCTCATAGGCTTTTTCCTTCCCGTGTAAACATAGATTTACTTCTAAAAAATAGATTTATAAGAAAATATTTTTCTAGTTGATATTAAAAATTGCATGAATGAAAATAACAATAAAATCCGTTATAATATTATCCACCTTATTTTAAATACAAAAAGGGTGGGCCAATAAAACCTATCAACATGGTGAACAATCGCTTTTACTTTATAACGGTACCGCTGACTTTAAAAAATCATTTACTCTCTCCATCACAGCACTTTCCAATCCCCGAAGCCTTTCCTGAGCATCTTCCATCGACTCGCCTTTGACTCCAAAATAAAACTTGCATTTCGGTTCAGTTCCAGAAGGTCTCACACAGAACCAGGAACCATCAGCAAGCTTATACTTCAATACATTAGACTTTGGCAAATGAATAGGCGCTTTCATACCTGTGTCGATATGCAAACTTTCACTTGTTGCATAGTCCTCCACCTCGACTACCATAACGCCGTTTATTTTGGAAGGCGACTCATTCCGAAATGCTTCTAAGATCTTACCAATCTGCTCGGCGCCGACTTTTCCTTTCAAAGTCAGAGATTGAAGCGACTCTTGGTAACATCCGTAATTTTCAAAGATCTCCATCAACCCGTCATATAGCGATTTGCCCCGGCTCTTATAATAAGCTGCCACCTCTGCCACAAATACAGCTGACTGCACTGCATCCTTATCACGAACAAAGTCACCCACTAGATAGCCATAACTTTCTTCATACCCGAACAAGAAAGCATGCTCGCCTGTTTGCTCAAATTCTTTAATTTTCTCGCCAATAAACTTAAAGCCCGTGAGAGTATCTAGAGTCTTCATACCAAAGCTGGAAGCAATCGCACGTCCGATTTCTGATGTCACTATCGTTTTAATGACTACTCCATTTTTCGGTAGCTCCCCTACCCTCTGTTCAAGCAAATAATGGAGCATCAATGCTCCCGTTTGATTTCCTGTCAACACAACATATTTACCTTCATCATTCTTTACCGCTACCCCAAGACGGTCCGAATCCGGGTCGGTAGCCAGCAATATATCCGCATTGTGCTCTTCCCCATATTTAATGGCGTATTCAAACGCAGCATGTTCTTCAGGGTTAGGTGATATGACTGTTGAAAAATTGGGATCAGGAAGCTCCTGCTCCTTCACAATAGTTACGTTTTTAAATCCAAAAGCAGCAAGCCCAGCCCTAACTGGTTTATTGGCCGTTCCATGCAATGGAGAAAATACGATTGAAAGATCCTCCCCTACTTTTTCAACTAAATCACGATTTTGCTGAATAGACATCATGGCATCTAAATATGCTCTATCCACATTGTCACCTATATAAGTAAGTAGGCCTTCACCAAGTAAGCTTTCTTCATCAGCAACTCCAATTGCTAGCTCGTCCTCTATTTCACGAACATACTTAATCACTGAGTCAGATGCTTCTGGCGGCAACTGCCCGCCATCTTCCCCATACACCTTAAATCCATTATATTCAGGCGGGTTATGACTCGCGGTAATGACCACGCCAGCATAAGCATTTAAATACCGAACAGCAAATGACAAAACAGGTGTTGGATGCAGCTCCTCAAATACGTAAGCTTTCACACCATACTTTCCAACAGTCCTAGCAACTTCTAAAGCAAATTCGGGAGACTTATGCCTACAATCATAAGCAATTGCAACCCCGCGCTTGATTGCTTCCTCACCTTGCTCAACAATGAAGCGTGCAAGCCCTGCAGCAGCTTTTCTTACTGTGAAAATATTCATCCTGTTCGTGCCAGGTCCCAGTTCGCCGCGCATACCTCCAGTGCCAAACTCTAACTCTTTATAAAAGCAGTCTTCCAAATACTTTTCGTCTTCGAAGCGGGCTCTCAACTCTTTACTCAAAGCTTCATCCTGCGGCAGAGTCTTTAGCCAATAATCCGCTTTTGTTCTCCATACCATATATCAAAGTTTCCTTTCATAAAAAATAAAAAACCCAAGACCTATTTACTTGAGTTACTAAAAACTATTTTGTTATTGGCTGTCTTACCGTCTCATATAGACGCTTTTCAAGCTCAACTTTTCTTTCCTCGTACCCCGGCTTTCCAAGTAAGGCGAACATATTTTTCTTATACATTTCAACTCCAGGCTGATCGAATGGATTCACACCCAATAAATAGCCGCTCATCGCACAGGATTTTTGAAAAAAGTAAACAAGATATCCAAACGAATATTCATCCATCTCTGGAATTTCAATGACTAAATTTGGAACGCCACCATCAGTATGAGCCATCAGCGCCCCTTCAAATGCTTTCGTATTAACAAAGTCCACTGTTCGTCCAGCCAAATAATTAAGTCCGTCCAAATCGTTTTCTTCCAGCTCTATCATGATGTCACGCTGGGGTTTCTTCACCTTGATTACAGTTTCAAATAAGTCCCGTCTGCCGTCTTGAACATACTGGCCAATAGAATGCAGATCTGTAGAAAACTTAGCTGAAGCAGGAAAAATCCCTTTCCCCTCTTTTCCTTCACTTTCTCCAAACAACTGCTTCCACCATTCAGCAAAATACTTCATACGGGGCTCATAGTTGATGAGCATTTCAATCGATTTTCCTTTGTTATATAAGATATTTCGGATAACAGCATATTGATAGGCACCATTATTTTCAAGGTTTGGATCATTGAGATCCTCCTGTGCTTGTCTTGCACCATCAATAACCTTATTAATGTCGATTCCGCTGACTGCCATTGGGAGCAATCCCACTGCAGTCAACACAGAATACCTTCCACCAATATCATCAGGAACAACGAAAGTCTCATAGCCCTCTTTATCAGCAAGAGTCTTCAACGCGCCTTTTTCTTTATCAGTCGTGGCGTAAATCCGACTCTTTGCTCCCTCTTTCCCGTAGCGCTCTTCAAGCAGCTTCCGAAATATACGGAATGCAATCGCGGGCTCTGTTGTCGTTCCAGACTTGGAAATAACGTTGATTGAGAAATCTTTTCCATCAAGCATATCAATTACATCAGATATGTATGTGGAGCTAAGGTTATTACCTACAAAGATTACCTGGGGTGACTGTCTTTTCTCCCTTGAAAGCGAACTGTAAAAGCTGTGGTTAATCATCTCGATGGCTGCGCGAGCACCTAGATATGATCCACCGATACCGACTACTAACAATATGTCACTATCAACACTTAATTGAGCAGCGGCTTTTTGTATACGACCAAACTCTTCATGATTATAAGCTTCTGGATGACCAACCCAGCCTAGGTATTTATTATTACTTCCAAAACCTTGATGAAAATCATAATGTGCCTTTTCAACTGAGTTTTGCAAAGCCACCATTTCTTGTTTATTTAAGAAAGGGAGAGAGTGTGAATAATCAAATGATATGGATCCCAATAATGCCCCCTCCTTAATCAATTGAAACTGTAATGCTTTTGAAAATACGTTTGGTATTCTCCGCTAATGATTTGTTCCCACCAATCTTTATTATCCAAATACCATTGAATGGTTTGTTCAATTCCTGTCTCAAAAGTATAGGTAGGTTTCCACCCTAGCTTTTCCAATTTAGTTGGATCAATCGCATAACGCTTGTCGTGACCTAACCTATCCTCCACAAACTCGATGAGGGATTCTGATTTTCCCAATGCTGAGATAATAGTTCTTACGACTTCTAGGTTGGTTCGTTCATTATGCCCCCCAATATTGTAAACATTACCGTCTACGCCCTCATGTAAAACTAGGTCAATCGCTGCACAATGGTCAATCACGTGCAACCAATCTCTAATGTTCTTCCCATCACCATAGACAGGAACCTTTTGATTGTTTAACACTCGTGAGATTGTCAAGGGGATAAGTTTTTCAGGGAAATGAAAAGGGCCATAGTTATTAGAGCAACGAGTAATATTGACCGGCATTCCATATGTTTCATGATAGGCACGGACCAGAAAATCCGATGCAGCTTTACTAGCACTGTATGGGCTGTTAGGTTGCAGAGGGGTTTCTTCAGTGAAAAATGTAGTTGGATCAAAATCAAGTTCTCCGTATACCTCATCTGTCGATACGTGAACAAACTTTAAAACATTAATTTGCTTTGCAGCATCTAATAATACCTGAGTTCCCAGCACATTTGTACGAACAAAAATCTCTGGGTCCGCAATTGAGCGGTCCACATGACTTTCAGCAGCAAAATGAACAACATAATCGAACTTTTCTTTTTCAAAAAGTGGCATTATTTTATCGCGATCAGCAATGTCTGCTTTTATAAAATGATAGTTTTCATAATTTTCAACATTATGATGCTTCATTAAGTCGCCCGCATATGTTAACAAGTCCACATTGTATATCTCGTACTGAGGATAATTGTTTATCATATATTGAACAAAATTCCCTCCGATAAACCCGGCTCCGCCAGTAACTAATACCTTTTTCTTGGTCATCTATTTCTTCACCTCATGTGTCAATTCACTCAAATAGCGCCTTAGGGCATCTTGCCATTCTGGCAATGGATTAAACCCATTGTCTATTAACTTCTGCTTAGACATTCGAGAATTTTTAGGGCGTCTTGCTCGGGTTGGATACTCCTCTGTTGTAATTGAGTGGACCTTTACTTTTTTACCACTTTGTCTAAATATTTCATTCGCAAATTCTGCCCAACTGCAAAATCCTTCATTTGATGCATGGTAAATTCCATACTTCTCCGTGCAAACCATATCTAACAACAATCGAGACAAATCAAGAGTATAGGTCGGTGAGCCGACTTGATCACCAACTACGCTTAACTCATCCCTGCTTTCGGCTAGCCGAAGCATTGTTTTAACAAAATTGTTTCCGTTTAGGCCAAAAACCCAGGAAATGCGAACAATAAACCAAGTATCCAAAATACTTTTTACTTTTTTTTCACCTTCAGACTTAGTCAGGCCATAATAGCCAATTGGATTTGTTTCATCAGTCTCCTTAAATGGACGATGACCACGCCCATCAAACACGTAATCAGTGCTAATATATATAAATTTAGCCTTTACATCTTTAGCTGCATTAGCTAAATTTCTTGTTCCTAAAACATTAACATCCCAACAAGCTTCTTTATCATCTTCAGCCTGATCTACCGCAGTATAGGCTGCACAATGTATAATTGCATCGGGTCTAGCACCTTTTATAAATTGACCCACTTCATAATTATTTATAATGTTTAAATCCTTTGATCCAATATCAATAACCTCAAACCCACGATTAAAGCCTTCACGAACCACATCGTATCCCAACTGACCAGTTGAACCAGTAACTAATATTTTCATTGATTACTCTCCATATGTGAAGTTATTTTCCGCTTCTTGTAAAAGTGGAGCTTCCTCATCTTTCTCTGATAAAATTGGTTTTATATTTATAGGCCAGTTGATATTAATATCGGGATCATTATAGATAATTCCCCTATCACATTCAGGTGCATAAAACTCATCTACTTTGTACTGTACTTCAACATTATCAGTTAATGTCATGAAGCCATGCGCAAATCCTTTCGGAATTAACAACTGCTTCTTATTCTCGGCATTAAGTTCAATTCCAAACCATTTTCCATATGTAGGACTTCCTTGGCGAATATCCACCGCTACATCAAATATAGACCCTTGTGTACAACGTATAAGTTTAGTCTGTGCTTTTGGATTTAACTGATAGTGCATTCCTCGTAATGTTCCTTTTTCTGCTGAAAATGATTGATTATCTTGAACGAAATGTAAATCTAGTCCTATATTTTTAAATACCGATTCATTATATGTCTCCATAAACCACCCACGATGATCCCCAAATACATTGGGCTCTATGATTAAAACACCTTTCAAGTCAGTCTCTGTTATCTTCATATACTCTTTCACTCTTTCATACTACTAGTAGTGTATTTCTCCATTGGCAACCTTCATTAAATATTGACCATACCCTGTCTTGCTCAGCTTTTCCCCACAATCCCACAAATCTTCTTTACTAATCCATCCATTGATATAAGCAATTTCCTCAGGTGCAGCGATTTTAACCCCTTGATGCTTCTCAACTGTTCGAACAAAGTTTGTGGCATCTACCAAGCTCTGATGGGTTCCCGTATCCAACCATGTATACCCACGACCTAACAATTCAACTTCTAATTCGCCGAGTTTTAAGTATGATTCATTAATGGATGTAATCTCTAACTCCCCACGTTCGGACGGTTTAACATTTTTCGCAATTTCAACGACACGATTATCATAAAAATATAATCCGGTAACAGCGTAATTGGATTTTGGTATTTTTGGCTTCTCCTCAATGCTTAATACCTTGCCATGCTCATCAAACTCTATAACTCCGAAGCGTTCCGGGTCTTGCACATGATACCCAAATACAGTAGCACCTTTTTCTTTTGATGCTGCGTGTTTTAATATTTTGCGTAATCCGCTTCCGTAGTATATATTGTCGCCGAGTACCATTGATACTGAGTCATCACCTATAAATTCTTCACCTAAAATAAAAGCCTGAGCTAAACCATCAGGGCTTGGTTGTACTTTATACTGAAGAGATATTCCAAACTGAGAACCGTCCCCTAGTAAACTTTCAAATCTAGTGGTATCTTCTGGTGTTGAAATAACTAATATTTCTCTTATTCCCGCTAACATTAACGTGGATAAGGGGTAATAAATCATTGGTTTATCATAAATAGGAAGCAGTTGTTTACTTGTGACCATCGTTAATGGATAAAGCCGTGTTCCACTACCGCCTGCTAAAATAATGCCTTTCAATAATAACAACTTCTTTCAATTTGTAATTTGAATCTCAAACTTAAATGATAAAATCTAGCAAACCTATAAATCGTATTTAAAAGCAACCCCACGTATAACACTATTCATTTTATGTCTTCGGGAATTTTACAGTTTTCTACAACTTCTTCCCACGTCATAAAAACTCGTACAATATCCTCTTCAACCAGATTAGTCCCAGTTTGAACTTCAATAAATTCCAAATCAGTTATTGCTTTAATGCCATGGAGATCTCCAATCTCTATGTGCAGCACATCTCCCGCCTTTATTGGACGAATTTCATCATTAAAAGCAAATTCTCCTTCACCTTTGATAATTGTCCATACTTCATTTCTATAAGAATGCTTTTGGTAGCTTAAATTTTTTCCTGCTGAAACTCCAATCCGTTTTGTTAATACTTCGCGTCCGTCATCAAATGTAACATGATCTAAAACTCGGTACCATCCCCAACGACGTTCTTCAAACATAGGCCTTTGATTGATGTCACCTAATAGTTCTTTAACTTTTGGACTACTTGCTTTATCTGTAACTAAAATACCATCAGGACTTACTGCAATAACCGCATTTGATATTCCAAGGACAGTAACTGGAATATCAAGCTCATTTATCAAATGGGTATTTGCAGAATTATCACAAACAACACCTTTACCAATTTGTTCAGATGCCATTTCCTCAGTTAGCGTATTCCATGTACCAAGATCTTTCCAATAACCATCATATGAAATTACAGCAATTTGCTTTGCTTTTTCTACTACCTCATAATCAAAACTTATTTTTGGAAGCTCATTGTATTGAGATTTTAATTTATCATACATTATGGGCAAACCCTTATTTTCTAATATTGATAAAAGATAGCCTAATTTAAATGCAAATACGCCACAATTCCAATTTGCACCCTGATCAATTAATCTCTGTGCTTTTTCCTCATCTGGTTTTTCTATAAAATGTCTTACAAACTGATAGCCGGTTTTAAATTTGCCTTTCTCGGGAACAATATACCCATATTTTGAGGATGGAAAGGTGGGTTGTACACCAATTAAAGCTAAATCAGCGCCGCTTTCTTTCAGGGTCGACCCTAAGTCCTTCACTCGATTAAAAAATCGCTCCTCTACAAAAGGATCAACAGGTAGTACTATAACTGTCTCATCCAAATCAACTTGTTCTACACTAAATAAAAAAGAAGCCGATAAGGCAATTGCAGGGAATGTATCACGGCGACTTGGTTCGATAACCAAAGGCACATCAAAGCCTAATTGACTATGAATCATATCTACTTGCGAACTGCTTGTTGCTATTACTGCAGACTCTTGGAGACCTACACTACTAAGTTGTCTCCAAACTCGCTGAACCATTGACTCATGCTTACTGCTCGTACCTTCGAGCACTTTTAAAAACTGCTTTGACCGGGCATCATTTGACAACGGCCACAAACGCTTTCCGGAGCCACCTGATAACAATACTAATTTCATGCATTACACCTCATTATTATTAATATGATCTCTAACCTTGCTTTCAACAAATTGTTGAAATTCATCCCTAAATCTCTCTGGGGAAAATTTTACTGCGTTCCTTCTACAATTTTCAGCAAAAAATAATTGTTGGTTTTCTTCAAATTCCATTATTGCTTCTTTAAGAGATTCAATTTTTTGTTCATAAAAAAAAAGCCCTGTTGGCTTATCCGATTTTTTATATGTAACTACTGTCTCCAATGCTCCACCTTTTCCAAAAGCAATAACTGGTGTTCCACAGGCTTGCGCTTCAACGGGTGTAATCCCAAAGTCCTCTTCTGCCGCAAAAACAAATGCTTTGGCTCGCTGCATATAATCCTTTAAAACCTCAAATGATTGATAGCCAAGGAGCGTTACATTACTTGCAGCTTTACCTTTGATCTTCTCAAAGTCAGGACCATCACCAATAACAACTAACTTCTTGTCTGGCATTTTACTAAATGACTCAACAATTAAATCTATTTTTTTATATGGAACCATCCTAGATGCTGTTAAATAAAAGTCCTCTTTTTCTAACTTTAGGGTAAAAGCAGACACATCAACAGGAGGATAGATAGTATCTGATTCTCGTCGATATACTTTCCAAATACGACGTCCAATAAAGTCGGAATTAGAGAGGAAATAATCCACCCCGTTTGCTGTACGATAATCCCAGTTCCGAATGTTATACATCATATTGCGTGCAACAATACCCTTTAATCCGTTTTCTAGTCCTGCCTCTTTTAGATATTGATGTTGCAAGTCCCATGCATAACGTATTGGGGAATGAACATAGGAGATATGTACTTGATCCGGCCCGGTAATAACCCCTTTAGCTACTGCATGTGAGCTTGAAATAACAACATCATAATTTGATACATCCAATTGTTCAATCGCCCTTGGCATTAATGGCAAGTAATTTCGATAATTCTTTTTCGCAAACGGAAGTTTTTGAATAAAGGAAGTCGTTACTTGCTTATTCTTAATAAATCCGCGTTTACCAGGTTGAATAAAATCAACAAGACTAAATAAGTCCGCTCTTGGATAGATATGTAAAATTTGTTCAAGAACCTTCTCGGCGCCTGCGTATGTTACTAGCCAATCGTGAATCAAAGCTACTCTCATTTACCCATCTCCATAATTCTATCTATAATACTTTTTTTATTCTTCTACAAAAAGTTATTACTATAAATCAAGTTGTTTTATATGCCCAATTAGCTGAGTGGCTACTGTTTTCCAAGAAAATTTATCAGCCTGTTTTAAACCTGCTTCTTTTAATTTATTTTTCACTTCATCATTATTCATAACATACTTTATCTTTTGGGCTAGATCTTTTGAGTCATATGGATTGAAATAAACAGCTGCCTCACCCGCAACTTCAGGCATCGGTCCTACATTCGATACTAAAATTGGACAGCCTACTGACATTGCTTCTAATGGCGGCAAACCAAACCCTTCATAAACTGACGGAAAAACAAAGCAACCCGCATGCATATATAAACTTTTTAATTCTTCGTCCGTGACATAACCAGCATGTTTTATATTTTCGTTAGTTAAATTAACCCTATTAAATACTCTACAATCAGTCCCGCCAGCTATAACAATTTCAAAACTTTCATCTTTTAGATACTGAGTAGTCTCAACAAGAGTTTGAAAATTTTTATTCGGGTTCATACTACTCACAGCTAAAATATAACAATTCTTTTTCAATTTCATTTTTGGCAAAATACTATCATCTTCTTTAATTTTGTCAAAATGCTCTTTACCTTCAGAAATAGTTTTTAATTTATCTGAATTAACCTTCAAATACTTTACAAGCTCGTTTTTTGAGAATTCTGACACCGTTAGGATTTTCCTTGAAAGTAGCCTAAAGAAAAAAAACATTGTTTTATACCACACTCTAAATAATTTTGAAAAGCCTTGCGGTGAGGCATATACCGCAGCATCATGAATGGTTATTATTTGATTACGCTTAAAAACTGGACCGGTATTACATAGATTTATTAACGGTCTCCCTTTTACATAAAGCGGCAATTCTAATTGTTCCCATAGATGACCGGATAGTTTCCCAATTTTCTTTATCTTGATATTTTGAAAAGAATCCCAACCTTGAAACTCAGAAGGAACTAGTATGGTGCATTTAATATCTAATTGATGATCTAGCATTTTGATAATTTCACGTGCAAACCGTTGGACTCCAGTAATTCGTTGGACTAAAAAACGCCCATTAATATATACTTGCATTCCATTACCCCTGTCTAATACTTAGCATTCGCCTTCTGTGATACAAAAAAACCCAACTCTCAGCACTTAGCCAATATAGCCCCTCCAAATCCCCTTCTCAAAAAAACTTATTATAAGCACTACGATCTACGCGACGGCTCTTCCATAATCCTATGAAAAAAAGTATATGCAACTCCTAAAAGGATCCAAAAATAATATTGATTATAATAATCATAGCCAATATTATTAATTAAAAAAGATATAAGTGAAAAGAGGACGCTAGCAGCTCTATAATCAAAACTACCTTGCCTGCTTCTTTTAATTATAAGGAATAAGGGTACAATAGGTGAGCAAAAAAGAACCATATTTAGTAATAAACCAATTATCCCCTGTTCAGATATAAAAGTTAAATACATTGAGTGGGTCATCATGTAATATCCGACATATTCAGAGAATGTTCCCATGCCTTGACCAATAAAAGGACTCTCTGACCACATTTGCATAGCATTTAAAAAGGCTGAAAAATGATCCTGATTAGAAATAGAATCCCTTTCGAATATTCTTATTGATAGGGTTTGAAATAGATCTGTTTTGCGAAGGTAAAAGTAAGCTGCAAATAACATCAAAAAAGCAACAAATAACACTACTAGTTTATTCTTCCGTTTGGATAATAGTAATATTAAGAAAATATTCATTATAATAGTCACTGCAAATCCAAGCCAAACACTTCTCGAATAAGTTAGAAGGATATTTATTACAGTAACTAATAATAAAAGCACCAAAATAAATTTCCCTTTACTACTATAGTTGAAAATTAATTTATTAAAGAAATAAAAAAAGACTACACACAACAAGCCACCTAATACTGCAGAATCTAAAAATGGACCAGTTAATCTAAAAGCTAACTCACCATTATCTAAAAAAACTACACGGCTTTTTTTAAGAGAAACAATTGGTATATAAACATCCCTCTGGAATGATATGTATTCTAAAATACTATAAATATTAATAAACAAACCGGTAAAAAATAGAGCCTTTTCATATACTAGTAAACTTTTTTTATTCATATTAAATGAGATATAAAAACATAAAAATAAAAATAAATATTGAAACAACCTTAAAGAACTAACTACCATATCTATTGAGAACAAAGTATTCAGAGATAAGTAAAGAATAAATATTGCCAAAAAAATTAAATGCCTCTTCGAAATGCCTCTTCGAAATATTATACCGACTAATAATAATGAAAATATCATTGGTATTTGCAAATAAAAAAAGCCTAAATTGATTGATAAAAATTCTAGGGAAGTACTAAATACTAGCCAGTAAAACAATAAATTATAATATGATAAGTGGGGAATAGTGTTCATTTTATTTCACCTCTTGTTGAAATTCCCCATATTTTTTTTCATTCCGTCAACAATCCCTAAATAACTATATTTTAAAATATTTAAATCACATTTATTCTTTATCCATGTTTTTATAGCTCTAATGAAAGAAAAGGATAAAAAGGAAATAAGTACTTGTTTGCTATAATACTTCTTTATCAGATAAATATTGTTTCTAATAGAATAATAATAAACAATATAATTAAAACTGTCATTATTAGATGTTGACTGTGAGACCTTATGCCAAATTATGGACTGCGGGTTAAATAGAATTTTAAACCCAAATTGTTTTGCTCTAATATTCCAATCTGTTTCTTCAAAGTACAAAAAATAATGTTCATCCATTAATCCAATTTTTTCAATTACTGATCTTCTAATTAATAAGCTACAACCTGTAATATAATCAACTTCTTTGATACTATTATGTCTATTTATATCTTCTTCATTAATTCCAATATGTTTTGGTGTACCTATAAGGTTATTTATTTTTCCACCAGCGAACCATATTTTATTCGTGTTGTAATAAAGTATTTTAGATCCTACAATTCCAACTATATTATCGGATTCCATTGTTTCTACTAACGGTGTTAGTGCATTACTTTTCACTACAGTATCATTATTTAGCAACCAAATGTATTCGTATCCCTGCTCATACGCCTTTTTTATTGCAACATTATTTCCACCAGCAAATCCTAAATTTGCACCTGTTTGAATAAATGTGATAGGAATGCAGAAATTCCCTTCATCATAGTCTTTCTTTAAATAATAATAAGAATTATCTTGAGAATCGTTGTCGACCAAAAAAACTTGATAATTGCTGTAATCTAGACTTTCTAATGACTTCAAACATTCATAAGTATCATTATACGAATTCCAGTTTAGTATTATTATTGCTACCTTTTTCTTTTTTAACATTACCGAATCTCCATTAATGTCTGTTATTTAAAAGAGATTTAACATCCCTTATCCTTCAATACATCTTCTCATCGATTCTAAATTTTCATACGCTAACTTTTTTAAAGTAAATGTGTAACGTTTAGATTTCCCAGTATTAAATGTTTTGACCTTTTCCATGATATTATTAGACATATCATTCACATTTGTGTATATTAATCCTTCTTCCGGTTCCCAAGTTTTAATAAATTCAATTAACTTTGTAATAGTGTCCGTAAATGCTAAGTGGGGAACATTATAAGAAAGTGCTGTTATAGCCCCATGAAGACTTGTACCAATATATATTTGTGAGTATGCTATTAATCCCATTATTTCATATATATTTTCTTTTTGGGGTAGGAACACAAATGAAGGGCGGCCCAAATAATCATAAATCTTTTTAAGTGGTATGTGGTCTTCATGATTTGCAGCTGTACCAATCGGTAATAAAACTATTTCAAAACCAGTTTTATTATGGATATCCAATAATTGTTTTCCTATTAAGTTCACTTTATTTTTTCCAATATCATTATTTACCTGGAATACTAGATATGGTTTATTTTTATTTAACCAGTTCAGTGCTTCCTTGTTGAATTTAGTAGGTAATTGTTCTTTCTGAAACATATCAGACATAATAATTGCTGAGTCAGGAAACTCTTTAATTTTCCTTTTATTCACAGATGCATTTTCAAGGTTATCCTTACTTATTTTATCCCTTACTGAAATATACTTAGCTCTTTCCATTGCTTGGGATAGATAATGCTTTTCGGAATTATGTAGTGCTGGTATACTTGAACCGCCTACCGCATTATACATGACTTTGACTGGGGCATCAAAATTCTCGGGATTGATAACCCATGGCAGGCTATTCGGCACATTCATCTTTTTCTGTAAAAAGTTGCTTACTCTTTTTTCGCTTGTTAACTTTTTCGCTACCTTATATGAAAAGCTCAAAAACTTGCTTTCTATCAAACAAAGAATCATCTGATACCAGGTTGCGCCAAGCATTTCGCCGCCAACTAAAATTAAGCAATCATCTTTTTTAAAAGCATTATTTAAGTAAAGTTCATCTATTGCATTAGTTTTTTTTCCACCTAAAGAAGTTAAATCACTTTGAATCAGTCCGTAATATTCAAATTCGCATTGAATTTTCAAGTTTTCTTTCAAATACTTTTCTAAGATTATCGGAAACAAGAGATCTCCGTAATTAAACCTATCAAATGCACCTAACAAAGCAACTTTCTTCATTAATAATATCCCTCTTTTGTTCTCTTTTTTAACAGTACTCCAAGGTAGAAACAAGAAAGAATTAAAATAATTATTATTCGTATTTCAAGATTAACATTAAAACAAGTTAAGCCCCAACCAAATACCGTTATTATTAGAATAGAAAAGTATTTTTTTGATAACAAGCAATCTTTTATAGTCATATATGAAATCAGAATATACAATAATAAGATTAAGCTTGATGTGAGAATTAAACTCAGGATTGCACCTTTAATACCCATAATTGGAATAAATATAACATTAAATAATACACTTAATATCAAAGCTATTAATGATATCAAAGCCCTTATTTTTTGTTTGTCAATAACCGTAATTATTACGCCATATATAGTTGTTAAATATCTTAGAAATACGACTATCGACAATAACCATAGAATTTGGACTGATTCCGAAAAATCCACGTCGTAAAAAAAATAGATAATCTCTAAATTAAAATACGCCAAAAATAGTGTTATAGTGCTCCCTAGCATAATTGCTTTTTCATTAATAGACTTTGATAAGTTAATTAACTCTTTATGGGACATAAAACTGCGACTTATTTTCGGGAGAGAAGCTTGACTTAAAGCATCCATCAAAGTTAATGATCCAATAATAAACCTCATTGCAGCCTGATAGTAACCTACCTCTTCGTTACCTAAAAATCTTTGGATTAAAATCGTGTCTATTTGAAAATATAGGGTTCCCAAAATTAAATGTATAGCAAAGGGACTGTTTGAGATTAAATACTTCCAGGACCCTTTTATATGTTTAAAAAATAATCCAAGGAACCGCTTTGTAAAGGACAAAGATATGCCCAAATTAATAATTCTTATTAAGAAAAAAGCTATTGCAGTTTGTAATAAAGATGGATCAAAGAAAAGCAATATTGCCATGCATAAGACAAATATCACAGAATGTATTAAACTTGCTTTTGTTTCTATTTCAAACCTATTTAGTGCTCGAAATGGCAATATAAAATGGATTGAAAAGGAATTAATAATCGCAGTTAACAATAGTATTAGAGATAGTATAAAAGTATAAAAATCGTCAAATAATATCTTAGACAAACCTAGAAAAAAAATAACTGCTATAATTGATAACCAAACTTTTGACCAAAAACTTTTACCAAGTAATTGGTTTGCCTTTTCTGTATTAAGGCTTATGTCTTTTACTAACTTCAGTGAAAATCCATAGTCTACTATTAATACAAATAATGTAGATAAAGTAAATGCATACATGAATTTTCCAAAGTCACCAACACTCCATAGCCTTGCTAAAATAATAAATATAATAACATTAGTAAATAATCGCAAAAATAATGTGAAGCTCATAAACAAAAAATTTTTTTTCACTTTTAATTTACCTTCAATCATCTATTTCAGCTCTATAAAAAGCCTTTAATGCTTAGCTTTTTTCTATACTCAATTGACTTCCTCAAAACATTTGCATCATTGGTAAAATTTAGTAGAGGCCATTAAGATGCATTTTTAGACCCAAATAAAACCAAAGTAGTTTTAGAAATAATTTTTAAATCAATTATCAAACTTCTCTTTTGTATATATTCTAAATCCATCTCAACCATTTCTGCAAAGCCAACACTATTTCTTTCGCTAACTTGCCAAGGACCTGTACACCCTGGAACTACCAGCAACCGTTGCTTATCATAATTAGTATACTCTTTAACTTCTCTAGGAAGTGGAGGTCTAGGGCCAACTAAGCTCATATCACCCTTTAAGACATTCCATAACTGCGGAAGTTCATCAATACTTGTTTTTCTGATGACTTTACCAACTTTTGTAATTCTCGGGTCATTTTTCATTTTAAACATCGCGCCTGATACTTCATTATATTTGAGAAGCTCCCCAAGAAGGTCCTCAGCATTGGTTATCATCGAGCGAAATTTAAACATATAAAACTCTTTTCCGTCTTTCCCTACTCTAGTTTGCTTAAAAAAAATAGGCCCTTTGGGGTCTTCTACTTTTATTAAAACTGCTACAAGAATAAACAGCCATGATAGAATGAGAAAACCTAATAATGATCCTATAACATCTAATACTCTTTTTGAGATTTGATAATACGGCTTATCTTTTAACTGGACTCGTTCATACTGAATTGTTGACCGTTCATCAGTCATTATTTCCATTTCCGACACACCACATTCCCACCTTTAATCTAATACTTTTTCTCTCTCTTCAACCAAACGATACATTATTTTCATTAATTCTGATCTTAATTCCTCATTTTCTAGAGCCATTTCAATTGTTGTCTGTACAAACCCCAACTTCTCCCCCACGTCATATCGTTTACCTTCAAAGTCATATGCAAACACTCTTTGAATTTGATTTAGTTGCTGTATCGCATCCGTTAGTTGAATCTCACCTCCGGCTCCTTTTTCTTGTTTTTCAAGGAACATGAAGACTTCAGGAGTTAATATGTAACGCCCCATTATTGCTAAATTGGAAGGCGCCGTTCCAGGCTCTGGTTTTTCTATAAAATTATTCACTTGGTGTAAACGTCCTTCTTGAGTGTACGGGTCCACAATCCCATAGCGATGTGTTTCCTTATCAGAAACTTGCTGGACACCAATGATAGATGAAAGTGTTTCTTCATGTTGATTTATGAGTTGCCGTAAGCACGGTGTTTCGCTTCGGACAATATCATCGCCAAGAAGGACAGCAAAAGGTTCATTTCCTATAAATTTACGAGCACACCAAACAGCATGTCCTAGGCCTTTTGGTTCTTTTTGCCTGATGTAATGTATATCTACTTGTGATGATTGTCTTACTTTATCTAGCAGGTCATATTTTTCTTTATCAATCAAGTTTTGTTCAAGTTCGAAGTTATTATCAAAATGATCTTCAATTGCACGTTTTCCTTTACCTGTTACAATAATGATATCCTCGATTCCGGAAGCTACAGCTTCTTCAACAATATATTGAATAGTCGGCTTATCGACGATTGGCAACATTTCCTTGGGCATGGCCTTTGTTGCAGGTAAAAACCTTGTACCTAACCCAGCTGCAGGAATAATAGCCTTTCTTACTTTTTTCAATATTTATCCCCCTTAAAAATAAATGTCTAATGAAAACGCACACATATGTACACTTTCATTAGACATTTAGTTTATCGTTTTAGAAAATAAAGATAAAAATGGGCATCCAACCCATCCTCACACCATACCATTGACGACTGGCGTCTAAGGTTAAGATTTCCGTCCCACCCACGGTATGGCCGAGTGTCTCCATTGATAACGGATAGGAGGCATTACCGAAAACTTCCCAATATTTGTTAAATTAAAAAAGACCGAAAAGTTTCTTCTTTTTAACTCTTTCAGGAATCTCTCTAAATATATCTTTTTCTTCTATAATCGCTTCTGCATTGTCTAGAAACATAAATAAGAGATCAGTTCCGTATTGCTGTTTTACTGTCTCTAATGCTTCTTCCATTTTAAACGTTCGGTTGGTTGTGTTGTGTGCGTCTGATGCTACAAAATGAGTGAGGTTTGCCTCAATTAAATCAGCAGTGAATTTCTGAATCTTTTTCCCAAAATATCCGACGAAGCTTGCAGCTGTAATCTGGGTGGCAGCTCCGTTTTTCACCATTTTATATAGTTTATCTGACTGTTCAATTAATTCGGAGTTTCTTTCAGGATGCACGATGACAGGTGTGAGTCCCTTCATCTGTAAATCGAACAATAGTTGTTCTGTATACCGCGGCACGTGGCCTGACGGGAGTTCAATAAATACATAGTGGGATACATTGGATAAAGTTAAAATTTCTCCATTATCGAAGTCTTCGACAAATTCTCCATATATTCGTGTCTCCTGTCCAGGTAAAATTTCTACATTGATCTGCTCCGATTGGAGATATTCGTTCAATTCAATTGTCTTTTGTAATATATCTTCTTTGAAATTATTATATTTTCCATTTTGATGATGGGGCGTTGCAATGATTTTCTTAATGCCTTCCTCCTGAGCTTTTTGAGCCATGAGCAGGCTCTCTGTAAAATCAGCAGCGCCGTCATCGATACCAGGCAATATATGACAATGTATATCTATCACTGCGGTTTCCTCCCCTTTTGTATAGATATTATTGATACATTACCATTTTACTAGATTTTACCAATTAGTAAATAGCGAACATTGTCGAATAGTCAATTTGCCCCATAATAATAGTAATAATTGTCGTTTTTCGCCATCTTTTTATTGTTCAAAACGATACCTAAAACCTTGCCATTGGCCGCTTCGAGCAACTCTTTTGTTTTCGTAGCCGCTTCAATCTCAGTTTTTCCACTTGAAATGACAAGCACAGTTCCGTCACATTGATTCGACAAAATTTGAGCATCTGTGACTGCTAAAACCGGAGGCGTGTCGAAAATGACCATATCATATGCATCTTTTGCTTCTTCAAAAAACTCCTTCATTCCTTTGGAGCTTAATAATTCCGCAGGGTTGGGAGGAATCGGTCCGGAAGGCAGGACATGGAGCAGCTCTTCGTCCGTGGTTTTAATAGCATCTATCAGTTCCATTTGACGTGTCAGAACATTTGTTAAGCCAAATGTGTTGGTAATTCCAAATGTATAGTGCACAGTTGGTTTACGGAGATCCGCATCAATGAGCAACACCCGTTTCCCTTGCTGAGCAAAAACAACCGCCAAGTTGGCCGTTGTAGTTGATTTTCCTTCACCAGGTCCTGATGATGTGACCATGATGCTGCGAATTTCTTCATCTACAGATGAGAATTCAATGTTTGTTCGAATTGTCCGATACTGCTCAGAAATTGGGGATCTTGGATTCAGCTTTGTAATGAGTTTTCGCCTTGTCGATTGTATGGCTTTTTTAGTTTTACTACTTCGAACCAACGGTCTCACCTCTCAAACTTGGTTTTCTCTCTGTTCTGGACGTCCCCTGCATGTCCTGCTCTTCAAATGTAGCAATGACACCAAGAATAGGAAGTTCCAACATTTTCTCTACGTCCTGCTCAGTTTTGATCGTATTATCAAGATATTCTAATAAGAAGGCTATTCCTACCCCCGCCATAAGTCCTACAATAAAAGCAATCGCCATGTTAAGAAGTGGCTGGGGTTTAACTGGTGATGGATTTTCTCCTACTTCTGCTTTTGCCAGTATACTGACGTTATCGACGTTCATGATATCTACAATTTCTTTTTGAAACACTGTTGCTACCTGATTGGCAATTTCGGCTGCCTTGTTTGGATCTGGATCTTGTACGGTTACATTGACAACCTGCGAATCTTTTTCACTTTGGACGGTGATTTTTTCATTTAACTGGCTTACTGTCATTTCTAAATCCAAGTCCTCATTGACTTGATCCAAAATTGCCGGACTTTTCATAATGACGTTATAAGTATTAATCAGCTGCAGGTTTGTTTGAATCTCCCCTGGATTGTACATTGGCTGGTCACTTTTTGCCTGATTCACCAAAAGTTGAGTTGAAGACTGATAGATTGGGGTTATGACAAAATAACTGACAATCCCGCTGATCAGGACAGCTGCCATTGTGATGAGCACGATTAAATTGAGACGCTTCCGGATAGTCTCCATAAGCTCTCTTAGGCTGATTGTTTCTTCCATGTTATCCTCCTAGACAAACTTTTAAATTTATGGCATGTTAAAACATAGGTTTTTTGGAAAAATTAACCGCTAAATAAGATTATATGTCGTATAATAGAAAAAAGCTAGACGTTTTTATCAGAATGATTACATACTTTACATATTTTACAAGTTTTTAACAGTGAATTTACAAAGAGATACAGGGGGATTCATATGCGAAAGTTCATTACCATATTAGCCGTTTTGGCAACAATTATCTTTATCGCTGCTGCCCATAACTACTGGAAAGGAAAGACAAGCGCCATCGTTCCGGCGGCTAAAGTGGAGGAAAAACCAACCAATGATGTCGAGGAAAAAGCTGAGAAGCCTGTCACGACGGATGCAGATGTGCTGGCTATTGCAGCAAACTGGCCAAAGGAAGCACAGGGTACTTTTAACAAGTCTGTTACTCAAGGAAAGCCTTATAAAATTGCTTTCGTCGGCTCTGAATCTATCGGTAAGGAGGATGGCGGATGGTCCGTTATGTTGGAGGATGCATTGGGCAATGCCTATGACGACACTGTTGAAGTCGGAATCTTTGAATATGCGGAGAGGTCTGACGAATTCATCAACAATGGGCACGCTGAAGAAGTGGCCGGGTTCGGGCCTGATTTTGTGCTGTTCGAGCCTTTTACATTGAATGACAATGGGAATGTCGAAGTGGAGGACAACCATGAAAACATTAAAACTTTTATTTCCGCTGTGAAAAAGGCAAACGAGGATGCTGTTGTCGTACTGCAGCCACCGCATCCAATCCATAATGCGACGTTCTATCCAGAGCAGGTCGGACAATTGAAGGACTTTGCCAATTCAGAGGGGCTTGACTACTTGGATCATTGGTCCGTGTGGCCTGATCAAGAGAATGAGGAGCTTCGCACCTATTTGCAGGATAAGCAGGGTGCTCCCAATGAAAAAGGACATGAAGTATGGTTTAACTATTTGAAGGATTACTTTATAGCGGAGTAAGGAGAAGGTTCAGCCGGGGGCTGGACCTTTTTAAATGGCATAAAATAATCCGGCTGCTAAAAGAAGGATAGAGTAAATCATCCAATGAGAACACCTGGCTGTTCTATCAAGCTAATTAACAGCTAGTAAATAGAAGCTAAAAGAGAATTGAATGTGATTTAATAGACATATGAGGCTTCATCTTTATCAAGGCAGGTGAATTCCCGCAGCCCAGCGAAAACGGGTATATCTCGAGGAAGAATATTGGCGAAAATTTCGAGGATTACTTGTTAGTCATTGACAATGCTGTTGATTTCCATTTCTTTATCAACTTGAGGGATCATTCTACATGCAGTATCAAGATGATGTGTCCTTAACATCATTCGCATCATAGCCCCTGCATCTTCAATTAATTCATTTAAAGTTATTTCTTCAGAATATCCTTTTTCATATAATAACTGCAATAATTCTTGCAATGAAATGTCATTCGATCCCTTGTCATCCATTATTAAATTGCCTCCCATCAGTAAATTCGGACAATCCTATAAGAATCGTCCGTTTTTATTTTTTTATGTGTGCATTACTCAATCATTTGTTATTTATCAATCTTTTAATTTCTCTTTTACGGAAAGATACAATGCAATACTAAACAATCCTGTACTGTTGACTTTGTTTTGATAATACAGCCCCTCATACACATCATCTAATCTTTCCAGCACTTTTTCATCATATAGACCAAGAAAGGACCACCTAAGGGCAAAAAAGTAATATTTGCTTTCTTTTGGTGTATAGTAGCTTTTTTGTTCATTCTTTAATGGGTGAATAAATTTCCTGACTTTAGTAGGGGCATCTTCACTTACAATTTTAAAGACAATATTCTTAAATTTTTCAAAGTCTTTCTTTTTGAACACCTTAAAGCCAGCCTCTTCATGCAGAATAAATATTCCATATACAGTCAATGCAGCGTGGCTAAT
The DNA here is from genome assembly GCF_003605385.1 of Siminovitchia acidinfaciens. Classification (GTDB taxonomy): domain Bacteria; phylum Bacillota; class Bacilli; order Bacillales; family Bacillaceae_C; genus Siminovitchia; species Siminovitchia acidinfaciens. Next base: position 185,608 of record NZ_QYTV02000004.1, read on the forward strand.
ATCTTCCCAGTTTTCTGCATTGGAGTAATCCCAATAACTCCAATAATATGAATCAAATTCTTCATCATATTTCACCAATGATTGTTTAAAATAACGGAGGCTTTTTTCAATTTGTTCCGTATATATATTTTCACCCGTAAGCTTATCGTACAGGCCGCATGCAGCTAAATAGGCGAATATTCTATTGGGAATTCCGATTTTATCGGCTTCAGACACAATTCCGTTTCCGTAAGAATGGCCCATGTAAAAACCTTCATTTGCCGAAAAGTCTATCCACATCTTTTGTTGATTATGTATGGCTAATGCTTTCCCGCTTTCCAATAGAAATCTATCGGCCGTTTCCATATATTTGGTAATATGATTCTCTTTCACCGTATCTACAAATCGCAAAATAGGAAGTATGATCATCCCCGTATGAACGGGATATATATAATTAAACTTCCCGGATGTAAAATGACCTCCATCTGACCAGGCTGGCAAATACAAACCGGAGTTGGTATAACTCTCTATCCCCAGCTTCTGATCAGTCTGCGTGAAAATATATTCGACCTGTGGAACGAGCTGGTCCAAATACTTTTCATCTCCGGTGGCCTTATACATATCAATTAAAGAATTGGCGACATAGCTCCAAGACCAGGCATATTGATGTCCATTAAACTGTTTTCCTTGTTTGGGAAACTCTTTGATGGACCAAGTCGGCTGGCGCTCATACCATTCATCATACAAACTTTGTGTAATCCACTCATGTTCTTGTTCTTTTTTCATAGGATTGTTCCAAAAAAACAGTAATACTAATGCAATCAATAATAGGATGAATATCTTTTTTTTAGACATTTTTCCCCCTGACTCTATTAAATGAGGGACTCAGGCATCAGGATCGATGCCTGGATGGTTGATTGTAAAAAATCATTTTCTTCCTTACTGGTAATTTCCCCCATATTAAGGGGGGGTACTACTACAGTTAAGAAGTAACGAAAGAAGCAAGCTGCTTTCGAACACTGTTCTTTATCGCATCAATGACTCTATCCTGATCTTCGTCCGACATGCTGGAGCCTGATGGCAAACAGAGGCCACTAGCAAATAATTGTTCTGAAACAACATTGTCTTCCTCATGAGGATAAAAGCGTGCACCTTTAAATAAAGGCTGTAAATGCAACGGTTTCCAGAGTGGACGGGATTCAATATTCCGCTCGCCCATTTCCTGAATGATCTTATCCGTTTTCACCGGGCTGACATCCGGATCGATAGTAAATGTTGTCAGCCATCGGTTGGAAAGCGTACCCTCAAGTTCTGGCATTAATTCGATTCCCGGTATATCTGCAAGAGCATCAACATAGCGTTCGAATATCCTTCTTCGGGCAGCTACCCGGTCGTCCAATACTTCCAGTTGAGCACGCCCCACACCAGCGAGAATATTACTCAAGCGATAGTTGTAACCCATGTGGCAATGCTCATAATGTAGCGCTGGCTCTCGCGCCTGGGTCGCCAGAAACCTTGCCCGGTCCAGGGCTTCCTCATCATCAGAAACAAGCATTCCGCCTCCGGATGTTGTGATGATCTTGTTTCCGTTAAAAGAATAAATACCGAATTTCCCAAAGGTTCCACTTTTCTTCCCTTTATATTCTGAACCCAGCGATTCAGCGGCATCTTCTACGACTGGCACACCATACTGATTGCAAAGAGAAACAATTTCATCCATTTTGGCACTTTGTCCATATAAATTGACCACAATCACTGCCTTCGGCAGCTCTCCATCTGATTGTGCATCTTCAAGAGCCCTTTCCAATGCATGAGGACTCATATTCCATGTGTCAGGCTCCGAATCAATGAATACCGGTTCCGCTCCCTGGTACAATATCGGATTGGCACTTGCTACAAATGTAAAAGAAGAACAGAAAACCTTATCTCCCTGGCCAACATCTAACAACTCCAAAGCCAAGTGTATCGCGGCTGTACCCGAGCTTGTTACTGCTGCTCCTTTTGAACCGACATATTGGGACAGCTCCCTCTCGAACGCATCCACATTTGGTCCCAGAGGTGCAATCCAATTTGTCTTTATCGCTTGCTCAATATATTTTTCTTCATTTCCGCTCAGATGGGGAGGGGAAAGCAGAATTTTAGGTAATGACATTTTATTCGCCTCTCTTCTGGGTTATAAATCCTTATATTGTCCCAAGATGTAATACTTCATTTCTTCCGTACTGAGCGCTTTGAATTTTTGATAGACGCTGACGAGAAATAAAATCCCTAAAATAACCCACACAACCAACGCTATCATCGATGGCAGTTTTAATTGGGCCGGGGAACCAGGCGCTAATAATAATACTAAGAACGTGAGGCTGAAAACAGCACCTAATAATGCCACACTTTTCTTCAGGGGATTTACTTCCTTTTTACTGTTATGCCCGGACCAGTTTAAAACTTGATAGGCGGCAAAGCATGTGAAAAAGTACGCAACAGACACTCCCGTAGAAGACATGTCTACAATCCACAACAATGCTTCTCTCCCAAACCAGACGCTTGGCAACGTGAAAATGGCCACAAACCAGATTGACTTGTGCGGTGTGTTATAAATAGGATGCAAATCAGAAAAAAAGTTTGGCAAAGTTTTCGCACGGGACATGGCAAACAGCAAGCGGCTGGAGGAATGCATGAATCCGTTCAATCCAGTAAAAATCCCCATACATATGGCAATGGCAAGGATTACGACACCTGCTGTACCGAAGGAAGAGTATATAATATCGCCTGTCAGCCAAAGATTAGATTGATTTGGAATGTCTCCTTTTGCAAATGTCCACGCAGTCACGCCGATCATCGTTGCATATACCAGACCTGATGCCAATAAAGACAGGATAATCAGACTGAAAGCTTTTTTCGGCGAGAATTCAAACTCCTCCGCGGCTTGTGGTACATTATCGAAACCGACGTATGCCCATGGTGCGGCCGCTAATATAACGAGAATAGAAATGAAGCTTGATTTATCTTCAGCAAAATAAGGCTGCATATTTTCAAGTGGAAAGTCTGCAAAAAGAAAGGTGTATACTCCCATTACGGCAACGCCTGCGATTAATACGATCGAAAAGATAAATTGTAATCTTCCTGACAGACCGCTTCCTTTGACATTCAGATAGGCGAAAAACAGGATGACAGCGGAAGATATGATAACTTCCGGCAAAAAAACATCCCATCCTGCAATTTGGTAAAGATAAAATTGCTTCATGAAAGAAGGAAACAGGTATTTTAATAACAATGAAAAAGCTGAAGCGTTCAAGGCGACAATACATATATAGCCGAGAGCCAAAAACCATCCTGTGATAAATGACCAATTTTTCCCTGCGCTCAAGAAAGCATAGGCAAACTCCCCGCCGGAGACAGGATACTTCTTAATAAGTACCCCATAGCTGACTGCAATGAGCATCATCACTGCCGCCCCTATGAGTAATCCGATGATCGCCCCCAATGCACCGGCACTCTTGATCCAGTCCCCCGGGAGTATAAACGCTCCCCATCCAATGGATGATCCGAAGGCAATTGCCCAAACCCACGAAGGCTTCAAGTTTTGCGTTAATTTTTTTCTTCGCTCCATGTTCTTCCTCTCTTCATCTTCATGTTTTAATGTATTCATTGACAATGTATGGCGTTTTTCCTGATGCCAAGGTTGGTATGTCCTCGACTGGAATCAACCGTATATCGGCGTCTTCTCCCAAAATATCGCGCAAAATATTCATGACTTGTTCTTCATTGAAGAATGATGAGTCAGGAATGACATTCATTACATAATCGTTCTTGCCTTTTTGGATAAACTGGAATTTTTTTACCCCTTCTACATCTTTCATTTTTACGTTTATAGAAAACGGGGAGATTTTCTCGCAGGACGGCGAATAAATCAATTCAATTTTCCTTCCGGAAATGGAGCTTAAATAAGGAGTTTTCTTTTTGCCCTTCAGCCGTGTTTGCATCGTACCCAGGTCACCTGTGTCATATCGTATTAATGGCATTCCGAACGAATAGAAATCCGTCACTACGATCCGTCCCTCTTCTCCTTCTGCACACGGGGTATCATCGTCGAGCTTTAATATTTCAACAAAAAAGGAGGCCTCATTGATCCGATAACCGGCATCATCCGGGTGTTGGACAGCAACCAAGCCCAATTCTTCTGTGGCATATCGAACTTGAATCGGACATCCAAAGGCTTTTTCGATGAAAGACCTTTGCTTATCAAGTAAAGGTTCAGCCGTGCATATGATGCCCTTTAACTTGAAATCGCTTGGCTTGTCTCCTTTTTTCAAACAAAATAAAGCTATTTCATATAAGGTGGAAGGAAAGCCGATGATCATTTTCAGCGATTTAACTTTTTGGCGAATCTCTTCAAGGTTTGTTTCTGATAGATTTGTCGGATCGATGTGTATTTCATTCTGCAAAAGTAAATTTAATCTCCCCTTCGGATGAGTCGCTCGAATAAAGCCGTGTTTCATGCCGAAATAATAGCCCACAGATCTTCCCAAATAGATCACTTCCGCGATTTGTCTAACTTTCTTTTCACTCGTTCTATAAAAAGACATGGGGGTTCCGGAGGAACCTGATGTTGTCACTTTTATCAGTTCGTCTTTAGTTACATTGTTTGGGATAAAAAATCCCATATTTTCACGGATTATTTGTTTGTCTATGACTGGCAGGTCGCTCAAGTTTTCAGCATCTTTAAAAGCAGAATAATAAGGGACATGATGAACAGCATGCCTGATGATACGTTTCATTTGATGTTCTATATCAGGATCCACTGTCGCTTTTTCAACATCTTTGATTTGGCTGTAGATATTTTTTTTCAGCAGCTTATCCGCTATAAAAAACAGGCGATTCCTGGTGATTTCCCCGACGTTCATTACGAAGGGGTCATAAAGCTTGATCATGTTGTCACCCACTCACTTCTAAGCAGCTTGGCCGGAACGCCTGCAACCGTCGTATTGTCACACACATCCTTGTTCACCAGTGCGCCGGCTCCAACGGTTGCGCTGACTCCGACTTTCACATTCTGTAAGACACAAGCATTGCTTCCAATCTGTGATTTTTCCCCTAAAATAGAAAATCCCGAGAGATTTCCTCCGGGATAGATCGTTGCATAATCTTTAATTTTTATATCATGGCCAATCGTAGAATTAAAATGAACCAAAGTAAAATTGTTAATTTCCACATCCGCAGAAATGGCCGTATGTTCAGAAATGATATTCCCGTACCCTACTTTCACTGTTGGGTTTAACGTAACTGTAGGATGGATAACATTCGGAAATAACAAACGGGAATTTGTTGATAGTTTTTTATGGATCTTCTCTTTTACAATCGGATTTGCTATGGCGATAACGACATTTGACGTATCATTGATCGTTAATAGAAAATCTGTATCCCCCACAACAGGTAAGCCACCCACATGTACATGTGAATTTTCAATGTTATCATCAATAAAACCGGCAAGGTCCCAGTTCCGATCTCTTAAATCAATCATTTTAATTGTTTCAAGGACACCTTTCCCAAGCCCGCCGGTACCAATAATATAAGTAGGAATTTTCACCATTTATTCATCCTCGGTTCCGGTAAACCTCTTTACCATTTGATTTGTATCAGAGTTAACCCCTTCTGACTTCACTACCTTTATAAAGGTCATAAACAGGATCTTCAAATCAAGGAATATACTCCAGTTATCTACATACCAAATATCATACTTGAATTTTTCCTTCCATGTGATCGCATTGCGGCCATTTATTTGTGCCCAGCCGGTTAATCCCGGCTTGACATCCAGTCGTCTTTTTTGCTCCTTATTGTAGAGTGGTACATACTCCATTAATAAAGGTCGTGGCCCTACCAAAGATATATCGCCTTTTAAAATATTGATCAATTGAGGCAGCTCATCCAGGCTTGTTTTTCTTAATGCTTTTCCAAACCGGGTTTCCCGTTGATCATTTGGAAGTAAATTCCCATTTTTGTCCTTTAGGTTCAGCATCGTCCTAAACTTGTATATTTTAAACGGTTTTCCATGCTGGCCGGCCCTCGTCTGTATGAATAAAACAGGTGAGCCCATCTTGTACAAGACCAATAAACTTATGATGCCCATTGGGAGCAATAAGATGATCAATGCAATCACAGCAGTCAAGCAGTCAAACAGTCTTTTTATTACTGTCATATTTACCCCACTTATCTAATTGAAATTCGTTGTAAAATCTTTGCCCCAATTTATTCCATGAGTAATTCTCTTCGACATGCACTTTTAAAGATCGGTTCATTTGCTCGATCATTTGGCTGTCATTGGATAGCCTCACTATTTGCTCTGCCAATTCAACGTTATCATTCGAAACAATCGCACCTTTTAAATTTGAATATTCACCAACAATAGCTGGATTGGAATACATGAAAATAGGCAATCCCGCCGCCATATAATCATATAGCTTATTCATGCTGAACCCCCACTTATAGAGGGGACTGTCCATGATAGATATATAACTTGCATCCGCTTTGCTCAGTAAATACGGTATATCTGACTTTTTTACCGGATCGGCAAATGATATATTTTTTAAATTCAGATCGGACGCACCTTTTATTAAATCTTTTTTAACAGGTCCATTTCCAACAAGCAGAAAATGGATCTTGCCGCTTGGATCCAACTTTGACGTTGTTTTGGCAAGATCCAATATTGGTTTTAAATGATTTGCTATTCCATGGGAACCTGTATATATGACGATGAAACGGTTATTGATTTCCCTGAAGATCTTGTCTACTTCCGGCGATGGTTTGATGTCAAGGTGATTTCCGGTATTGACCCCGTTTGGCAAATAAATCACTTTATCTCTCTCGACGCCTTTGGAAACGACATAATCTGTCGCCTTGTTAAAAAGCACAATTATTTTATCCGCCTTTTGATACAAGAAGTTTTCCACTTTAAACAATACCCTGCTCAATAAGCTCTTCTCTTTCAGTTTTCCAAAGTCAATGAATGTCTGCGGCCATAAGTCCCGTTCTTCAAAATAAAATTTGGCATTCAATTTTTTTGAAACAAAATAGGCAGCCAATGCTGCCAAGGGATGTACTGTCGAACCTATGATCAGGTCAACCTTCTCGTCTTTAAAATCTTTCATGGCTACTTTATATGCATTAACTGAGTAGCTGATGAAATTCATTATTCTCTTAAGGCTGTTTTTGTAAGGTATCGTTTTTAACCAGACAAACTTTACTCCGTCTATATATTCGACTTGGTATCGTTGTGAATTGTAAGTAATCATTTCCTCTTTTTTGTTATGACTGAAAGAGGAAGCAAATATTGTTACAGAGCACCCTTTTTTGACCAAGTAAGAAGCGAGTTCAAAATGTCTTGTACCGCCGCTTTGCTTTGGAGTCCTGGCGTAGTGGTTAAATATCCAAATATTCATTTATAACATCCTTATTGGTTTCTCAGCAACTGATTTTCAGCTACTTTTCTAATCTCCTTAGCAGGGGATCCGACAACTAAAGATTCCTTTTCCACATCTCTTGATACAATGCTTCCCGCACCGACTGTACCGTCTTCATGGATGATTTTGCCTGGAAGTATTGTAGAGTTAGCTCCGATCCGGCCGCCGGTCTTCACCGTGACGCCTTTAAATTTATCGTAGCGTTCTTTGCTTCTGGCCATGTAGTTATCATTTGTCGTCACTACACACGGTGCGATAAATACATGGTCTTCGAGCTGTGAATATGCCGTGATATAGCAATTTGTCTCGAGCTTACAATAAGAGCCCACTTTACAATCGTTCTCCACCGCAACACCACGTCCGACAATTGTTCTTTCCCCTATAGATACACGTTCGCGAATCGTGGCAAGATCGGCAACAAAAGCTTCATCACCTATATTTGCATTTGCATAAATGATGGATGAAGTCCCAATTGTTACTCCGTCGCCTATTACAGTTGGGGGAAGGTGTTTTGTTTCGGGTAAAATTGATGCTTTTGCCCGTGTGGGCTGCTTTCCAATCACAACATTGTCTTGAATAATTACGCGGTTTCCAATTTGCGTTCCCTCATATATAACCACGTTGTTACCGATTATTACATCGTCACCTAATGATACATTTTGACCGATTACAACATTTTGGCCACTTTGAACGGTAGTGTTCATTCTTTTTCCTCCCCCTAATTAAGACGGCTTATATGATTGTTTATATAAATTGAATATCGCTTTCCAAGGTGGAAGCTCCGACCGGCTGCTTATAGAATTTTATTATCTTTTCTATTATGTAATCTTGATCTTCTTGTTTTAATTCAGGATACATCGGTAATGAAATGGCTTCTCTTGCCGCTTTCTCTGATTCAGGCAAGTCTCCTTCAGTATAACCCAAGTCTTTAAATACGGGTTGCATATGAAGTGGACACGGATAATAGATCATTGTGGCAATACCTTGGTTCTTCAAGTATTCCTGCAATTCATCCCGATTTGGGACGCGCAGCGTATATTGATGAAATACATGATAATTTCCATCCTTTTGAATCGGCGTCTGGATCACTCCCTGTAAATGTTCAGCCAGTTTATCAGTATAATATTTTGCTTTTTGCCTGCGGGCTTGCGACCAGGCATCTAGGTAAGGGAACTTTACATTCAATATGGCAGCTTGAAGCTCATCCAGCCTGCTATTATACCCAAGTACATGATGATAATATTTTGGCTTGCTTCCGTGGACACGAATCACTTTTGCTTTTTCTGCCAGTTCTTCGTCATTTGTGACGATCATTCCTCCGTCACCATATGCCCCTAGATTTTTTGTAGGGAAAAAGCTATATGTCGCCGCTGCTCCAAGCTCTCCGACATTTTTGCCATTCTGCTTTGCCCCAATGGCTTGGGCGGCGTCTTCGACAATGATAAGATCATATTTCTCGGCTATCGCTTTAATCGCTCCCATATCTGCCATTTGCCCGTACAAATGGACTGGGATCACAGCTTTTGTCTTTTCTGTAATTGCAGATTCTATTTTGGCAGGATCAATATTAAAAGTGACAGGATCAATATCCACAAACACCGGTGTTGCACCCGTACGTACTATTGAACCTCCCGTTGCAAAAAATGTAAAAGCTGTGGTGATCACCTCGTCACCTTCTCCGACCCCGGCAGCCTGCAATGCAATATGAATGGCATCACTGCCATTTCCCACACCGATTCCATAACCCGCACTGCTGTACTCGGCAACATCCGTTTCAAGCTTCTTCACATTGTCTCCTAATATAAACCTGGAGGAGGACATCACCTCATCCAGCACACTCATGACTTCTTCTTTCATCGATTGATACTGTTCACCTAAATCTAGCATTGGAATTTTCAAGTCCTCATCTCCAAATCATCTCAATTTCTCATAAGCATCTATTAACTTTATACTCTCTTGTTCCCAGTTATAAATGTTTTCAACAGCTTTACGGCCATTTTGGCCCATCCTTTCAGCATCACCGGGGTTTTCTTTCATGAAAGTGATTGCCTCCGCAATTTCCTTTGGATTCAGTGGATCCACACACAATCCACAATCATTTCCTTCGACAATACTTTTCCATACGGGGAAATTGGAAGCAATGACCGGAATCCCCGCAGCCATATATTCGAACATTTTTACCGGCAGTGCGTCCATATAATTGATTCTGGGATGAAGGAGAACCAGACCTGCGATTGATCTCTGGTATACTCCTTTAACTTCCATCCGATTTAGAAAACCAAGATGCTTCACTTTGTTCCAGCCTTTATATTTCATGACCTCTTCTTTTCCATTAGGGGGTATGAAGTTTCCTCCCATAAGCAAGCTGATTCCCTCAGTCATTTCCATGGCTCTGACCATCTCTTCAACGCCCCTGACTTTAGAGATACCGCCCACATAGCATACCGAGCTTTCTTTGCTTTCCCACGAAACATCATCTGTTTTTAATTCATTCAATATCGGGAAGTTATTAACATCCACAGCATTTGCTTTGATATCCAAAAATCTGTCCCGTATAAAAGCAGTAGCCGTAATTAACAGATCGAACTTCTTCGAAGCTTTTTCTTCATAGGTTTCAAACAGTTTGGAGATCACTTTTTGCGATTTGAACGGCAGCCAGGATTTATTCAAAATTTGTCTAGGTACATCTTCATGTACATCGTAAATGACTTTTTTTCCTTTTTTCTTTAACTTTAATCCGACTGGAATTAATTCGGGATCATGGAAGTGGTAAACATCTGCATCAATCTCAAGTCCTTTTTTATATACCTTGTCCATTGCTTTTGCCATCCGTTTTAACCGGCTGCTTTCTTCCTTTTCAATTCCATGAACATGAACTTCTTCCAAAACAGCGGAAGGCGCACCTGGAGCCACCAGGTGCACCTCGTACCCTGCTCTCGCCAATGATTGGCATTCTTTGATAAAGATTCTTGTATCTGTATGAGAATGGACAGATGTTAAATGGCAAACTCTCAATTGTTCAGACCTCTCTCCTCTATAAGCCGATTATTCATTACATTCGTAGTTTGCTTGAAGGAATTTTGATAGCACATCAATCCCAGCGTTGTAAATAAAAACCTGTTGTCTGATAAATCTCCGCTGACCATCGTATTAATGAACATGCTGAGAAATAACATGAGAATGGCCGCTTTATATATATCTTGTTTGAAATTAGTAAAGAGCATATGAATACTCATGTACATAAGGATCACTAAAACAGCCAGCCCGATGACTCCCAGTTCTGAGCCTACTTCATAAAAAATATTATGAGGATAACCTCTTTTGTCGCCAATGCCCATCATGACCGGCCAGCTCCCAATTCCATTCCCAAAGAAAAAGCTTTCCTTCCATAAATCAAAGCTCTGTGCATAAAAATATAATCGGGTGTCTGCACTGTCCCCCATCGAGTTACCTTCGAATAAGAGTAAGAACCTCTTAAGGCCTTGGGGGACTTTATCGCTATTAAGTAAATTGATGATACCGATCACGGCCAAGAATACAGCCAAAGCGGAAGGAATAAACTTTTTGGTCAAGGCCAGCTGACCGCCCTGCTTATTAAAAGAGACATAAGCCAGAAGTATAAGCAATGGTACTAGAGATACCAAGGGGCCTCTTCCACCGGATACAAACATGACATATAAATAAGCAGTTAAAAGAAACAGACCAAAGATAGTCGTTTTTTTATTATTTTTCCTCATTAAGATGAATACGGAGATTAAGATAACCCCCAGACTAAGGATCCTTCCAACTCCTAAGTAGTTACCTCCCAACACATTAAGGAACGCTGATTCATTTTCACCTAAAAATAGTACACTCTCCATTAACATCCAAAAAGACAATAAAAATATGGAAATAAAGAACCTTTTTACTCGTTCCCTATCCTGCGCAATAATAATTACGGCACCGGCAAAAGCCCAAAAAATAAGAGTAAACAGGTGAAGAGCTTTCTCGAACCCGTACACATAGCTGGGAGACCATACCAAAGTAAGCAGAGCATAAATGGATAAACAAAAATAAATAGCAAGAATAGCCAGTGCGTTTTTTCTAAAGTGAAATTTTTGGTTGATGAGAATCCAAATTGATATGGCTATGCTACATATCAAAAAAAATAAAGTTAAATCAAAAGGAACCCATTGAAATCTTGGGTCGCCTTTATACCTTCCTGCGAAGAGGAATAATGTAAATATAAATTCAAATGAGAAAACAACTCTAACAATGGTTTGTGTCATAATAAATGATTACCTTTTTTCATTTTGTCAGTATACACTCATTGCTCACATCGATTTTTTATGAACAATGCGGTCACTCTTACTATGGTCAACTCTATTAAGAACAGCAGTAATAAGAGCCAATAATAACAAGTATGTAGATGTTACTAAAATACTATAAATTAAAATGCTTTGATGGAACTCCAAATTAAATTGTTTAATACATATTAATGTACCAACAACGAATATAAATCTGGTCAGATCCCATATAAATTGCAGCTCTTGTTTTTTTAATATGTTCAGTATTTGAGATAGCGGGCTTACCGAAAATTGGATAACCACCATGAATGAAATTAATTTTATTACTTCTTTTGTTTCATGCCACTGACTGCCGAGAAACAGAAAAATTAACTTTTCACTAAAGAGTACGACCAATAATACAATGACAAGGCTGATGCCAAACAATGAAATGGCATAACGGTAAAAAGTTAATTTAAGCTTATGGATATTCCCTTCCCTCACTAATTCAGTAGCATTACCTAAAAAAAACTGTCCCACTGCTTGTGATATTAATGTCATTGGTGATATCAATATCCTTTGCCCCATTGCAAATAATCCCAAATAGTAATTGCTGTACATCATCCCCAGGAAAATCGGGAACATCTGCAGTGCAGAACTATTGAAAAACGCCGAGACACTTGAAAGCAGCGGGAATTTCCTATGAAATTTTACAGACTCCAATACTCGCTTTTTTGAGATTGATTTTCTATTTTCTTTCAGTAAATCGAATATATTTTTTAAGAGTCTATTGGCCCCCAACAGCCTGCCAAAAATATCGCCTGCTACGAGTGAAAGGGAACCGCTGTTTAATGTGCCAAATGTTATTTGGGAGCCGTTCGTCAGTAAACTTTTGCTGAACTTGCTTACAGCGATCCCTTTGTAATTTTGTAACCGTATCGAATAATAAATCGCCAGATTATATAGACCTTCACCAAACAGCATGACCGGAAGCAGATATATCCAAATGCTTTCGGCATAAATCTTATAGCTCCATACGAGATGTACCCCTATGAAAGTCAGAAGGGTGATGGCAGTTAAAATTAGCAGACAAGCAACTAATAAATTGATTAATCGGCTATTATTTGATTCAATAGGCAGAGCCAATTCCAACTTGAGTGTCGCAAACACATTTATTATGGCCAGAATGGATATTAACAACGTCAATTCGCCAATTTGATCAGGTGTATATATGCGAGCGATGATCGGAATGGCAGCTATGTAAATAGCCTGTGCCAACACATTGCCTGTAAGCAGGCCCAGCAGTCCTTTAAACTTTGCCATCAATCCCCTCATGATCGACTCATCCTATAATTTATGAATTTTATCACTTATCTTTTCATACGAATTCCTTGTGTCTAGTATTAATTCACTTTTCGCTTCTATTAAATCATAATTAAATATTGTATGGTTTGTGGCTATTAATACAAGATCACTATTTTCGATTTCCTCAACTGTTAGATCAACTGTACTGATATGCTCACCATTCATTTTAAATTCAGGAATGAGGTAATCAGACACTCTCCATTCTGCCCCGGATTTGTCCAGCCTTTCTAATATAGGAAGAACCGGTGATTCCCGATAATCATCCACATCTTTCTTATAGGCAACCCCGAGCACCAGAATCCGAGATCCTTTCAGTGCCTTTCCTTGTTCATTCAGTATCTCGATGCAGCGTTGCACAACAAAATCCGGCATACTGTCATTGATTTCCCCAGCAGTCTCTATCAACTTCGTATGATAATTATACTCACGCGCTTTCCATGTCAGGTACCATGGATCAATTGGAATGCAATGGCCGCCCAAACCAGGCCCCGGATAGAAAGGCATGAATCCGTATGGTTTCGTTGCAGCAGCATCGATGACTTCCCATACGTCGATTCCCATCTTGTTGCAGAGAATAGCCATTTCGTTGGCAAGCGCAATATTGATATGGCGAAATGTGTTCTCAAGGATCTTTTCCATCTCAGCGACCGCGGGACTCGATACTTCATGTACGTCTCCTTCCAGAACTGAACTATACATGGCTGCCGCTACCTTTGTACATTCATCCGTCATGCCACCGACAACTTTTGGTGTGTTTTTTGTATTGAATGTTTTGTTACCAGGGTCTACCCTTTCAGGTGAATAAGCTAAAAAGAAGTCCGCGCCACATACCAGACCGGATTCCTCCAATATCGGTTTAATGAGTTCTTCTGTTGTTCCGGGATATGTAGTGCTTTCCAATACCACCAGGGTTCCTTTTGTAATGTGGTCCGAAATGGCCTTGGCTGAATTTTCGACGTAAGTCATATTCGGCTGCTTATAGATATCAAGAGGAGTTGGAACGCAAATCGCTACAGCATCAACCTCTTTTATAAATGAGTAATCTGCTGTTGCCGATAGATTCCCGGATTCAACCAGATTCTTTAAATCGGCTGGAATGACGTCTCCAATATAGTTTTCCCCCCTGTTAACCCTTTCGACTTTTTCTTCCTGAACATCAAATCCGATCACCTGATAACCTGCCTTCGCTTTTTCAACAGCTAAAGGGAGGCCGACATAACCAAGTCCTACGACTCCAATCGTCGCCGTTTTCGTTTCCAGTTTATTAATCAACTCATCAGCGAGGCTTGTTGATTGTAAAAGTGTTCCCATACAAACTCTCCTTTGTGAATGTGGATTGGTTTGTTTATTGTTGCGGATTCATAAAATGCAAGAACGAGTTGAAGTGCATTTCTTCCGTCTCTTCCAGTGATTGCCGGCTGCCTGTCATTAATGACAGCCTGCACCATGTCCGAAATGATCCATTCATGTCCCGGGGTACCCCAAGGGTCCGCGTTGATTTTATTTTTAATTGTTGAGATTTTATCTTCCGCAAAACCTTCAATTTCAAGATGCTCAAAATAGAGAGCGTTTTTCCCTCCAATTTTGACTGTCCCGTTCTCACCAAAGATGGTGATGGATTCTTCAAAGTTGGATGGGTATACAGTAGTAGATGCTTGTACTGTTGCAAGGGCGCCTGACTCAAAACGGATGATGCCGGTAGAGACATCTTCAGCTTCAATATCACGCAGCCTGGTTGCTTCCATGCTGTACACTTCCTCAGGCTGGCCCATAAACCATAGCAGTAAATCAAGATTATGAATCGCCTGATTCATCAGCACTCCGCCGTCGTGTTCTTTCGTTCCGCGCCATGGCGCTTGGTCATAATATTCCTGATTTCTGTTCCAATTGACGATGCAATTGGCATGGCTGATTGTTCCAAGTACGCCGCTGTCTAAAATAGAGCGAAGTTCTCGTACAACTGGTCGAAATCGATTGGGATGTACAACGGCCAGTTTGACGTTATTCTCTTCAGCCGCTCGGATGATTCGATTCGCCTCATCCATTTTCATCGCAATCGGCTTTTCCAATATTATATGTTTCCCTGAAGCTGCTGCCTGTTCCGCGATAGAGGCATGCAATCCGCTCGGAGTACAAATACAAACGATATCAAACGGTTCTTTTTTGAGCATTTCATCCAGCTCTTTGTACTCCTTTGCCCCATACTCTTCTGAATAAGGCTTCATGGCCGCCTGAAAGGGATCGCAAACTGCAACGAGTTTTGCATCATTGATATTTTCAATGGCTGCAGCATGCTTTTTTGCAATGAATCCACAGCCTACAATTGCAAAGTTCATCATATGACTCCTCACTATCTGGCCACTTGAAGTTCTCTTGTTCTTTTTCTGTTGGCCATTGTTACTAAGGTTCCTTTCATCTCGTCGATGGACATTTCTTTTAACCTTTCGATTACACCGTATAAATCCTGCTTATCAATCGGGTCTGCTTTTCCAACATGTATCTTTGGAAAAACTTGCTCTTCTTGAACTTCATTTTCGTTTAACAGTTCCTCAAACATCTTTTCTCCAGGACGGATCCCTGTATATTCAATTTCAATTTCATCCAGAGAATATCCCGAAAGAGTGATCAGGTTTTTCGCCAAGTCCGAAATTTTTACAGGTTCTCCCATATCCAGGACGAATACTTCACCACCACGGGCAAGCGTGCCTGCTTGAATCACTAATCTGGATGCCTCTGGGATGGTCATGAAATAGCGGGTCATATCTGGATGGGTAACGGTAACTGGTCCTCCGACTTCAATTTGCTTTTTAAAAAGAGGAATGACGCTTCCCCTGCTTCCAAGGACGTTTCCGAACCGTACAGCAACAAATTTAGTTTCACTTTCTTTTGCCATCGTCTGTATGATCATTTCAGCAATCCGCTTAGTGGCTCCCATGACGTTCGGCGGGTTGACTGCCTTATCCGTGGAAATAAGGACAAATGTATCGACGCCGTGAATGTCTGCTGCTTCCGCTACGTTTTTCGTACCAAAAATATTGTTCTTTACCGCTTCTCTTGGATTTCCTTCCATGAGAGGCACGTGTTTATGAGCAGCTGCATGGTAAATGACACGAGGTTTGTGTTCACCTATCACTTCCTGCATTCTCTGCGGGTCTTGTACATCCGCAATCACAGGAACAAGTTCAATATGTTCGGAGTATTCCTTGCGGAGTTCCATATCAATCTTATAAATGCTGTACTCTCCATGACCGAGAAGGATCATTTTTTTCGGATGAAACTTGCATAATTGCCTGCATATTTCAGATCCTATTGATCCACCTGCACCTGTAACGAGCACCGTTTCACCCGTTATCGACTGCGAAATGGTACTAATATCAAGCTCGACAGTATCACGCCCTAGCAAATCCTCCACTTCCACATTTCGAAGGGCACTCACTTCGACTTTTCCTGTCATGACGTCTTCGAGCAATGGCATAATCTTTATTTCTGCTTCTGTTTGGGAGCAAACTTCATAGATGCGCCTTGCTTTCCTCCTTGATAATGAGGGGATGGCAATAATAATGTGCTCAATTTTCATCCTCTCAACAAGTGCAGGTATATCATCAATGCCACCGCATACTTTGATTCCATACATTTCAAGCATGTATTTCCTTGGATCGTCATCTACAAATGCAACTGGCATTAAATCCACGTCATTACTGTAAATCAATTGTCTGGCCAAGGTTGCTCCCCCTGATCCTGCACCAACAATGAGCGTTTGTTTTTTCTTGCATGTCGGCTGCATAAAACGATCCCGGTACATACGCCATGAAAAACGAGACCCTCCAATGAGGAGCATATGCAGCATCCATGTCATGAGAAGGACACGGATATGCACATGTCCGGCACCAATCAACTGAACAAGCCCTGTAGTTGCAATGGAAAAAGTAACGGCTTTTGCGATAATGATCATTTCTCCGACACTGGCATACTCCCATGCTTTCAGATACAGTCTGTAGCGCAATGCAAATATATGATGGCTCGCCAGCAAGACGAGCGAACTGACCAGTAACAGCTTGGAATTGTAAAAATTGGAGTAGGGATGCAAAATATAATAGCCTGCGTAGATGGACAGCATGACGATAACGGAATCTAGCAGCATCAACAGCGGAACACGCTTTTGATAAGTCAACTCGGATCCCTTCTTTACAAAAAATTTGTTAATAAATGTCTATTGTTTGTGCATTTTAAGTAGACATTCGTTATGTAATTAAGCGGGCATCTAACCCATCCTCACGCCATACCATTGACGACAATGCGTCTAAGGCAAGTATGACCTGCCCACGATATGGCCGAGTGCCTCCAAAGATAACGGATAGGAGACATAACCGAATATTCATGTTAAAAAATCCAAAAAGATTTCTTTTTCTTTATGCGGCTTGGAATTTCTCTAAAGATATGTTGATCCGCAACAACAGATTCAGCATTGTCCATAAACATGAATAAAGTATCTGTTCCAAATTTTTTCTTAAGCAGCTCTTGTGCCTCAGCCATTTTAAAACTACGGCTCACCGTGTTGTGTGCATCAGAGGCAATGAAGTGTGTTAAATTGGCTTCTATAATTTCTTCTGTAAATTTTTGGGTCCTTTTCCCAAAATATCCAGTTAAACTCGCAGCTGTCACCTGAGTTGCCGCTCCGTTCTTCACTAATTTATACAGTTTATCGGGCTGCTCCATTAGTTCCGAATTTCGTTCCGGATGCACAATGATGGGAATGAGCCCTTTTATCTGGATATCATATAGCAATTGTTCCGTGTAACGCGGAACATGGCTGGAGGGCAGTTCAACAAATACATACATCGAACTCTGAGCAATTGTTAGAATCTCACCTTTTTCAAAATCCTCAAGCAGTTCTCCGTAAATTCGCGTTTCTTGCCCCGGCAAAATTTTAATATCAATACTTTCAGTCTTTAAATATTCGTTAAAATCTCTCGTTTTCTGAATGATGTCCGCTTTAACATTGTGATAACTTCCATTTTGATGGTGAGGCGTTGCAACGATTGTACTAATACCTTCTCCTGCAGCCATTTTAGCCATCTCCAAGCTGTCCCTTACATCATCTGGACCATCGTCCACTTTAGGCAATATATGACAATGTATATCTATCATCGCGGTCCCCCCTTTCCGATTCAGATTCACATTTTCATATAGCCTTTTGATCAAGCTTGATAATAGTAATAATAATTATCGTTTTTTTTCATTTTTTTATTGTTTAAAATGACCCCTAGCAGCTTTGCTTTGGCAGCCTCAAGTGATTCTTTTGTTTTTAATGCGGCCTCTACTTCTGTCTTGCCGCTGGATATAACAAGAACGGTTCCGTCACAGTGATTTGAGAGCAATTGAGCATCAGTAACCGCTAAAACAGGAGGTGTATCGAAAATGATCAAATCAAACTGTGATTGTGCCTCTTGAATAAAATTCGCCATTGTCCGCGAGCTTAACAATTCAGCAGGATTGGGCGGGATGGGACCTGATGTCATCACGCTTAACAGTTCCTCATTCGTTACGTTAATCACTTCACTAATCTCCATCTGGTGGGTTAATACATTTGAGAGTCCAAAAGAGTTTGTCAAACCAAAGGTATAATGGACGGTCGGTTTTCGCAGGTCCCCATCAATGAGCAGCACCCGCTTTCCCTGCTGGGCAAATACAATCGCCAAGTTTGCTGCAGTGGTTGATTTACCTTCACCTGGACCTGACGACGTTACCATGATGGAACGTATTTCTTCATCAACCGACGAAAATTGGATGTTAGTGCGTATAGTCCGATATTGTTCGGATATTGGTGATTTAGGATTCAGTTTTGTTATTAGTTTCCGCCTGATCGTTTGTAAAGCTTTCTTTTTTTTACTTCGTGCCAACTGTTTGCCCCCTTAACTTCGGCTTTCTCTCATTTCGTGGTGCACGTTCCATATTCTGTTCTTCAAAAGTAGCGATTACACCCAAAATCGGAAGCCCCAAAGTTTGTTCAACATCTTGCTCCGTTTTCACAGTATTATCGAGATACTCCAGCAAGAAGGAGACTCCAACACCAACCATTAATCCAATTACAAATGCAATGGCTATATTCAGCAGAGGCTTGGGCTTTACTGGAGAAGCATTTTCTCCAATGTCCGCTTTTGTTAATATACTTACATTGTCAACATTCATAATATCCACGATTTTCTCTTGAAAAACAGCCGCGACTTTATTGGCAATTTCCGATGCTTGTCGAGGGTCAGGATCTTGGACCGTCACATTCACCACTTGCGAATCTTTTTCGCTTTGCACGGTGATCTTCCCGTTTAATTGCCCTGCTGACATATTCAAGTCCAATTCCTGGATGACTTGATCTAAAATCGCAGGACTTTTAATAATCACGTTATATGTATTAATAAGCTGTAAATTAGTTTGAATTTCAGCCGGATTAAAGGCGGGTTGTTCATTCTTTGCCTGATTTACCAATAATTGTGTAGATGCTTGATAAATCGGTGTGATAACAAAGTAGCTGATAATGCCGCTGATCAAGACCGCTGTGCATGTAATCAACACAATTAAATTCAGGCGTTTTCCCAACGTCCTCATAAGCTCTCTCAAGCTGATTGTTTCTTCCATAACTTCCCCCTCAATTGAATTAGGATAAATAGACAATTACTTCTGCAAGCCTCATTGTATGTGGTGTGTGTGGATGGGTACGAGTGCCATTCATCCTAATAGTAAATTTACTTTTGTTTATTTATGTAAAGATATTGTTAAGTCTAGTTACATAGAATTAACTGGAATTTATTCTCTTTTATGTAAGGCATATAAAAGGTAGATGTCGATTTTTAGCGTATTTTTGATGAGGTTTTTATTAACGCGGGGTTACATTCGTAAAGTTAAAGCAATATAGAGTAGGTCTTTTTCCACAAAACTACCAGATCATGCTAAAACTTGGGAAAATTTATGTTGAAATGTTCATTTATTCACTGCGAATTACTTCCTTCATTGGATTCCACCGACAAAAAAAACGCTTATTATATGTCTGAAGCCAATTCGACAAAAGCCGACAAATCCGCACTTCCCCTCATATTGATTAGCCGGTCAATGATTACATAAGCAGAGGTTCCATGTGTTGGGAAAAAAATTCAAATTAAAAGGTTAAATTCATTCCCCTATATTTGCTGGCAGGAATTAGAGCACATATAGGGGGAAAAGCAAAAGAATGTATATCTTTCAGTTTGCAGAGCTTAATTTTTAAAGATTTTTTTGCTTTGATATGCCCAATGGGCTACAACTTTACTTTTTTATTTATATTCTTTTGGTAATTTGCTTCTCTTGTAGGGATGTATGAAAACGAAGCGTATACTTTCCATCCTTTCTATTGGGATAAATGTCGAAAAGGAAGCTGAAGCTTTTGGGTTCTTTCGAATCAAATAAAAATGAAGGATTCAGCAAAGCCGAACCCTTCATTTTTTTGAATCGTATTTGTTGCTTGCCGGACCAAAACCATCATTTATCGGACCATTTCTACTCTTTCACCAATCATATCATCGTCCCTTTCTAGTATCATAAAACACCCAAAACCGAATCATAAAGGTATGACTGGCAAAACCTAACCTTCATTTCACCCGATCATTCGTCAGCTGCCACCTTCTCATTAATGAGATCAGCGGCCTGTATTCTGCACCAGCGAGGCCAAGGACTTCGGCAAATAATTCTATGGAGATTAACACCAGCGCGATAATCATGATCGAGCCCCATAGGGTGGTGATTGAAAATAGAATTGCGGCCACGCTGAACATGACGGCGATGGAATATATAGTTAAGACGGCCTGCCGATGGGAAAACCCCATGTTTAACAGGCAATGGTGCAAATGAGCTTTGTCCGGGGACGTGATCGGCTTTTTATGAATGATTCGCCGAATGATTGCAAAGATTGTATCAGAAATTGGAACTCCAAGTATGATAATTGGAATGATGAATGAGATGAAAGTGACGTTTTTATAGCCGAGCAGTGATAACACGGCGATGATATATCCAAGAAATAGTGCTCCTGTGTCGCCCATAAAAATTTTCGCCGGGTAAAAATTATAAAATAGGAAGCCGAGTGTGCTGGCGATGCATATTATTGCCATTGCGAATACGAAGGGATCTCCTTGAAGGAATGCCATAAAGCTGATCGTGACTAGGGCGATCGTTGATACTCCAGCCGCCAATCCATCAAGGCCATCAATCAAGTTAATGGCATTCGTCATTCCAACGAGCCAGAGGAGAGTGATAGGAAAACTCCAAAAACCAAATGCTAATTGTCCGCCAAACGGAAGGTTGATAAAGTCGATGTCCAGGCCGCCAATGATAACAAGACATGCCGCTGCCACCTGACCGATCAGCTTGTACTTGGAGGAAAGCTCTTTTATATCATCAATCATGCCGGTGACAATAATAATCAGACTGCCTGCAAGAATCCAGATAATTGTTGAATGATGAGGAACGACAAGAAAAAGTCCGATAATAAAACTTACATAAATAGCTAATCCGCCCAGTCTTGGCATCGTTTGTTTATGTACTTTTCGGTGGTCCGGTTGATCGACCGCTCCCAACCGCAAAGCGGCTTTTTTCACAACCGGCGTTAAAATGAGTGAAGCCAGAATGCAAATTAGCGTAGCCAAAAGGATCAATGTATCACCTCCCTATGCATATTTTGGCTAAAAAGGAGGCAAGTACACGTGAATATTTTTTCCATTGATTTCTTGTTGAGAAGGCGTGCTATCATGGGGAATTTGTGAAAAAAGTTCAAATTTCTCCGTGTTAAAATTTCATCCGGAAAAAACCTTTGATATTTTCATCCGAAAAGTTAGTGAAAAAAATTAAATGGTGAATTTGTGAAAAGTGCTGGCACTGTGATGATTAAGCGCATATTAAAGCACTTTAGACTACTATTAATTACCGTTGATTCGATTACAAATCGGCAGTTTCGGCAATTTTTAAAACTTGGGTCCCGGTCTATTGCCTCACCTCCTGCTTTAATATTTCCTGTTGCCTCTTCACCCCTTTCTCCTTATATGCTTCTTTCTCTTTACCGGACAGCTTCTTAAACTCATTTAAAAACTCTTCATACTTTGGAAGAACCTCATCAACAGTTCCGTAATCCCTTACCATTCCATATTCCAGCCATAAAATTTTATCGCAGAATCTTTTCATCTGCCCTAAAGAATGGCTGACGAATATCATGGTCTTCCCTTCCTGCTTAAATTCCTTCATTTTGTCCAGGCTTTTCTCGGCAAAAGCTTTATCCCCGACAGACAAAGCTTCGTCGATAATCAGGATATCTGGGTTTATGTTGACGGAGATGGCAAATCCGAGGCGGGACCGCATTCCGCTTGAATAGGATTTGACCGGCTGGTCAATGAATTTTCCGAGTTCCGAGAAGTCAATGATTTCAGGCTCGAGAGCAACTATTTCTTTTTGTGAAAAGCCGAGCATCAGCAGCTTCAGTTCAATATTATCTCTTCCTGATAATTCACCGTTCAATCCGGCAGCCACCGCGATCAACGATACCTCTCCGTTCACTTCAACACTGCCTGTGGTTTCAGGGACGATACCGGCAATGATGTTAGCCAATGTTGATTTCCCTGATCCATTCATGCCGACAAAGCCGACGGAATCCCCCCTATCGGCTTCAAAGTTGACGTCTGCCAGCGCATAAAAGTCCTCTCCGTAGCTTTTTGGAAAAATGAGATCCAATATGCGTTCCTTACTGTTGCTGTATAGCTTATATTTTTTTGTAATATTTTTTGCGATAATGGCCTTTTCCATATCCATCCCAACCTATAAGTAATCTATGAAATGCCTTCTGAATTTCACATGGATTTTTGCCCCGAATAAAAACAGAACAATAACGACACCCCAGAAGTATAGGGAATATTTCCAGTGATCAACGAAATACCAGCCGGTACCAAATAACGCTGAGCGATATCCTTCAATCAAATAATACAGCGGATTCAGTTTCAAGATGGTCGGCAGAGGTTCTTCCAAAATGGAAAATTGCCAAAGGATCGGCGACAGATAGAGCAGCATTCGCAATGTCGCGTTTAAAAACATATGGATGTCCCTGATGATGGTTGAAAGGGTTGATGTAATCAGGGAAATGGCAAATACCAAACAAAAGGAGGACAAAATAAAATAAATTACTTGTAGAAAATACACACTGACGTAATACCCTCCCAACTGAAATATTAGAAAGGTGATTCCCAGCAGGACAATATGTGTGTAAAACTGCGAAAAAATGGCAATGGCAGGAATGACGCTCATTGGAAAATTCATCCTTGATAGCATGCGAAGCCTTGTATAAATGGATTTTGAACCTTGTATGGTCGACTGGTAGAAAAACGTCCATAAAATGAACCCGCCCAGCAGCCAATAGATGAAAGGGACCTCAAATCCAGGGACAACTTCAATGCCGTCCCGCTGGCGGATGCTTCCGAATACAAACCAATAAATCAAAATTTGTATCAGGGGATTCAGAAATTCCCATGTCATTCCCAAATAATTGCTCTTATTTTTACTTTTTAACTCATACAGTGAAAGCCTTCTGACTAAATAAAAATTTTCAATGAGTTCCTTTACGACGGTACTGGCAGATTTCACAAAAACCCCGCCTCTTTACTATTGGAATATTTCTTTCACCACTTGCTCACTCGCCTTTCCTTTTTCCAGGTGGCAAAATTTTTGATAAAAATTTTCACAAAGCGAGAACCCGTTTTGTTCAATCCGGCGGATTTCTTCGATCAGTCCTTCCGTCGTCCGAACGAGTGGCCCTGGCGCCTCTTTTTCAAAATCGAAATAAAACCCGCGAAGCTGATCGCGGTACTCTTCGATATCATGGACAAAAAAGACCATCGGCCGCTTCAAGTTCGCATAATCGAAAAATACGGATGAATAATCGGTGACCAGCACATCGGAAATGAGATATAAATCTCGGATGTCTCCGTACGACGAAACATCATAAACGAAGTCTTCCATCCCGGACAAGTCCAAGTTCTCTGAGACAAGATAATGAAGCCTGAGCAAAATAATGTATTCATTTCCCAGTTTTTCTTTTAGTACGTCCAAATCAAGCGGCAAGTCGAATTTGTATCTACCCTTAGAGTAGTACTGATTATCTCTCCATGTCGGGGCGTATAAAATCACCTTCTTATCAATAGGAAGCCCGCATGCGCTCTTGATCTTGGCGGACGCCACAGCGTTATTGGATTGGATTAAAAAGTCGTTTCTCGGATACCCGGACTCAATCACTTTTTTCTTAAAATCAAATGCCTGCCTGAATATTTCTGTCGAATAGGAGTTTGGTGAAATCAAATAATCCCATTTTGCTGATTCCTTCGCAAAATTTCGTTTATATTTTTTCGTATTCGTTCCAGGCATATGAACTTCATCCATATCCAAGCCAAGCCGCTTTAATGGAGTCCCGTGCCAAGTTTGAACATATACTGTCTGGGGAGGTTTACTGACCCAAAGGGGAAGCCTGCAATTCGTTACCCAATATTTCGCCCGAGTCATTAAAAAAAGCCATTTTACAGAAAAGCGAGGGACGATTTTAATGGGCTGGTTACCTAAATCCTGAATCTTTCTTTTATCAACACTCCAATACATCTTGTAATTCGGATAATGTTGCTTCAAATACTCGTATATTGCCCTTGGATTATCGCTGTACTGTTTTCCAAGGAAGCTCTCAAACACAATGAGATTCTTATTTTTAGGTAAAATGATCGCCATTAATTTGAACAGCTTTTTATATACTTTTTGAAGGCGTTTTTTCAGCTTCTTTTTCATAAATAATCACCACCGCGACAAATGATAGACATATCAAAAGTATGTCCAATGAATGGAGGCATAAACCATTGCAGGTTTATTAATGTTATTTAATGAAAATAATAGATAGTGCTATTCAATTGGATGGAGGTTTAAGATGCTTACCTTTTTAACTCGGATTTTTTCAAACCGGACGGCTGGAGTTGCTGACGATTCCTATACATACAATCAAGAAGGCTATTATATCCATCCCACTAATAATCGGCCTGATCCGAAGGTGTCAGTCATCATGCCTGTCTATAATGCTGAAAAAACATTGCGAAAAACGATTGATTCGGTGATTGATCAAACGATCGGTTTTAACGAGATTGAGTTTCTGATCATAGACGACAAGTCCAAGGATAATTCCCGCTCGATCATCTTGGATTATGCGAACGAATATTCAAATATCGTACCTGTTTTTTTCAAGAGCAATAATGGCTCGCCTGCAAAGCCCAGAAACGTTGGGATTGAGCTCGCCAAGGGTACATATACAATGTTCATTGATTCGGATGACTGGCTAAGCCCTGACGGGATTGAAGCCCTCTATAATCTGATGGAGAAAACAGGAGACCCCTACGCGATCGGCCGAACGATTAAAGTTGAGGATAATAAGCTTGTCATCACGGGTGAATACAATAGCTGCGAATATCGTGAGTCCATCAACCCCTGCTCCATCCCGCATATCTTTCAACATTTGGGGCCTACAGCAAGGATGATACGAACACAATTTCTACGAGACCATAACTGCCGTTTTCCCCATATGAAATTCGCAGAAGACAAACAGTTTTTCATCGACGTGCTGACAAATTGCCCGAGCATTTCAACGACAAAGGACGTAATCTATTACGTCAACCGCTTCAGGGATAATAAAAGCCTGGTTGGTACGACGACCATTTTCGAAAAAACAGATACAAACCTGGCCGTTATCAGGCATGTTATCAAGAAGGAACTGCCCGAGGAAATCGAGCGGATGGTTTTGAATCGGCTGTATGAGTTTGACTGTATTACGCGGTTGTTTAATAGACACCACTTTTTAAGGTCTCTTCGTAAGGACATATATTATAACAAATTCGCCGAAGTACTTGAAACGACCAAGGGATTGCGCTACGACTTCACAGAAAATTTCTTCGAGCCCTGGCATAAAGTGTTGGTGGACCTATTCAAAGAAAAAAGGTTTACCGATATTGTTAAGTTAATTGAATGGAGCCTGAAGGACACAACAAAAGAAATGGTCATCAGAGAAGATGGCCTTCCCTATTACCGCCTACCGTTTCCCGAACCTTACGAGTGGGCGAGAATCAACATGCTGGCGGTATATAAGGAGCATCTGAAAACCGACGAACACTATATTCTCCGAGTCAACATTTATGGGGATGACCTCGACAAAGTGAATTGCTTCGCCATCCGCCAGCGGGACAATGAAATAAATGAAAACGTGCTGCCCATTGAACAGATCGGCGAGAAACTATTTGAAGTGAAAATTCCCCTGGATTTGCTGGCACAATTGGATACGACAAGCCACACCATGTTCATTCGATATTACGATTACAGAAAGCTGCATATCAAAATGAACACGAGGCGGATTTTTGAGTATGGTGGGAAAAAAATTGATTTTTACACGACGATTGGGGATAACTTTGGGGTGAATGTGAAGTAATATCTAGATGGATACAACCCGACTACCTGAAAGGCACTTTGTTATTGAATTAGCTGTGATTTTATAATCGGTTTTCCCCCATAGAAATTAAAAATACCTGCAGGGATATGCAGGTATTTTTAATTAACCATGAAATAGCCCTTATGGAAACAAGAGGCCGTTTACAAAACAAAAGGAGTTTTATACAACTCTAATGAATAAGTTTAGAATAATGACCATAAGTTTTAAAAATCCATTCAAAAAATACCTTGTCTTCATTCAGGGGGCTTGAAAAGGTGAAAAAAATAATAACCTATGGAACATTTGACTTACTTCATACAGGCCATCTCAATATTCTTAAGCTAGCAAAAGAATATGGTGATTATTTAATTGTTGCTGTTTCTACTGATGAATTTAACGAACTTAAAGGAAAAAAAGCGTACTATACTTATGAACAGCGGAGGGCAATTCTCGAGGCTGTTCGATATGTAGATAAAGTCATACCAGAAGAAAACTGGGAACAAAAAATAAGCGACATTATTTCCTATAAAATAGATGTCTTTGTGATGGGTGAGGATTGGAGAGGGAATTTTGATTTTTTAAAGCAATATTGTGAAGTAGTATATCTGCCAAGAACGGTTGGAATTTTAACTACACAAATTAAAAAGGATTTAGGTAGGACTAACAAATGGTTAGAGAAATTGCAATAAGTCCGTGCCTTCTTTTATTTAGCTATACCCACTATGTCCGCAGTCAGTGACAGAGATAAAAAAAGTGACCAGAAAAGCGGAAACCCGATCAAAGTTGACAGTCAAAGCGAGCGGAAAAGTCATCGGTACAGCGACAGCTGCTAAAAATGGCAAATTCACCGTTACACTGAAGACTACCAGAAAAGCGGGTACTGTCCTTCAGGTGCACTCCAAGGATAAGGCCGGGAATGTGGGGAAAGCGGCGAAGGTGACGGTGACGAAGAATTAAAAGTTGCTATGCGGTGGGGTTCAGCGGAGGCTGAACCTTTTTTTTGGTGGACTTTGCTTTGTACGTGGATGATAGTTTTAGGTAACTCGGACAGTAAATTATCATTTTGGACAGTATATTGAGAATATGGACAGTAATTTATATTTGTGAACAGTATCTGTAAGCTCGGACAGTAATTTGGGATTTTGGATAGTATTAAAAATATAAAACGCCCCCTAATAATAATGGTAAAAGACATACTAAATCAGTAGCAACACTGGCCTGATAGCAATTCTTATAAAAAAGTAAACAAATCAAAACTCATGTAAAACTTTCCACCTATTTATGTTACTCTTGTACTACCAAATATTCTGAGGTGCATCATGAACAGAAAAACAAAGCGCATTCTTTCTATTTCTATCGGGTTCAACTTACTAATAATTCTCTTTACCGGGCTTACTTTTATAAAATTTGATAAAGTCGATGCACCACAAAGGTCAAATCCAGCCAAGAGAACCGGCTTTCATTACTACGAACGTACAACTTTATTTAACGAGCTGCCCATCCCGCCGGATTCCATCGTATTTTTAGGGGACAGCCTTACTTTCAGAACGGAATGGAGTGAGCTTTTTCCCGAAAAAAGTGTAATCAACAGAGGCATTGGCGGCGATACGACAAAAGGGGTTCTTGAGAGATTGGACAGCGTACTCGCTGCACAGCCGAAACAAATTTTTCTTCTTATTGGCGTGAACGATTTAAAGAGCCACAGTGTCGCTGCAACCGTTAGAAATTACTCAGTAATCATCAATCGAATACAAGCGGGGTCTCCTAATACCGAAATTTTTATCCAAAGCTTGCTCCCTATTAATAACAGCAAATACGGAAAGATATTAACAAACTATAAAATCAAGAAAATGAATAAGGGGCTCCGCTCTCTTGCGAAGAGCTCCGGGGTTCACTATATTGACCTTTACTCAAATTTCGCAAATAACGATCAGCTTCCGGAAGAGTATACTGTAGATGGAATCCATTTGACGGGGAAAGGTTATATTCTTTGGAAAGAATCCATTAAAAAATACATTGATTAGGTGGGGTTTAGTGGGGCTGGTCACGGATCAAACTGCAGCCCAAATTCACGCATTATTCTTCGGAAATCCGGGATACTATTCGGGATTCCGATTACTCTCCGAATTCACGAAATACTATCCAAAATTCGGGAATTACTGTTCAGATTTACGAAATACTATCCAAAATTCCGAATTACTATCCAGTTTCACGAAATACTCTTCGAAGATCCGAGATACTATCCAGATTCATGATAACTTTCCGTAGTTGCGAAGCACTGCCTACCCGCCACCCAAAAAGCGGCAAGGCCCAATAAATGGATCCTCGCCGCTGCTTTTTACTCAATATTCTCATCTTCTATATTTTCTTCGTATGATGCATCATCTTCATAATTATATTCATCTGAATAAGGATCTTCTTCTAATTCCTCTTCGTACTCCTCATCCTCTGAAATATCCACCGGTTCCTCGTACTCTTCTTCATAGTATTCGTCGCCGCCGTCCTGGTTCTCGTACTCATAACTATCATCACTTTCCCAGTCATAATAGTCATCTTCGTTGTATTCCCAATCTGAGTCATCCCATTGCCAATAATCGTAATATTCATCGTAGAAACCAAACAAGCTGCTAACCTCTTCCGCGCTCATGGGATTTTGGGACCATGCAGTAAATTGGTTATGTACGCTGAACATGGGTATCGAAAATCCTATGGACTGATCCGCAATTAATACAGCCGAGTTGATGCCGATCACTTTTCCTGTCGTTGCGTCCAACAACGGACCTCCGCTGCTTCCCGGTGAAATCTGCGCATCAATCTGATACACTTTTTCATAATTGAATTCGCCCAAGATGTCACGGTCGATTCCCGTCAAATATCCAACGGATGCCGTATTCTCCAACCCTCGTGGGCTGCCGAGCGCAATGACTTCTGTGCCGACAGCAGTTTGCGTCATTTCAGCTGGCAGCGGTTCTTTCCCGGACAACGGATCAACGCGTATGAGTGCAATATCGACGACATCCGAAATCCCGATGACCTGGCCTTGGTACTCCGTTCCATCGCTGCTTTTCACCAACACATCCGTAAATCCTGCGACCACGTGAGCGTTGGTCACAACATCCCCTTTATTGGAAAATAAAAATCCTGACCCCTGGTTTGAGTCTGTGAAAATAGTAAATACCTTATCCTGAGCTCCTTTAATCACTTCTGTTTTACTTTTCGTTTTTGGAGGTTCAGGCGCCTTCACTTCCTCCTTCTTTTCTGGTTCGGGTTCTTTTACTTTCTCAACGACTTTTACTACAGGTTCAGGCTCGATATCGGCCTTTATAACTTCTACGGGTTCCTCTTTTTTGTTTAAAAGGAAAAAAATACCGAGCCCCGTTCCGGCTAATGCGATTAGTAAAGCCATCAGAGATATGATGAATGTTGAGCGTGACCCCTTCGCCGCTTTGAGCGGCTTGCCGCATTCAGTGCAATATTGACCCCTTTTTTGTTTTTCCGCGCCACAATTTGGACAAAACAATATCCCCACCTCTTCTCTCTCTAGGAAAAATTATCTATTTTTTCTATTTTAATATAAAAAAAAGCCCTGGACAATCAAATTCCAGCGCTCTTGCAGTCTACCTTGTCTTCTAAATCGATAAAAGAACGTTAAAACTTTTTCCCCGATGAAAACTACGAATAAGATTTCCCCAGCTCAATTCAAATTCCAGAGCTCACATAATCTAATAGCGAGTCTACCTGCCCCATCACTTCTTTTTCTATGAGTGATAGTTTCTCCTGGCTGTCGCTCATTGTCTCCCCTTTTACCGCGAAATAAAATCTGCATTTCGGCTCAGTTCCTGAGGGACGGATACAGAACCACGATTCGTCCGCAAGCTTGAACTTTAGAACATTCTCCTTCGGAAGATCGATTGGAGCCTTGATGCCGCTTGGGATATGAGTCGATTCACTTGTGAGATAATCCTCCAATACCAAAACTGGAATGTCGTTGATTATTTCCGGCGGATCATTTCGAAACACATCCATGATCCGACTGATTTGCCTCGCGCCGTCTTTCCCATCGAGCTGAATGGATTGCAGCGACTCCTGGTAATACCCGTATTTTTCAAAAAGGTCCATCAACCCTTCGTATAGCGACTTCCCTTGATTTTTATAAAAAGCTGCTACTTCCGCTATAAAAACAGCTGCCTGGACCGCATCTTTGTCGCGAACGAAGTCTCCAATCAAGTAGCCATAGCTCTCTTCGTATCCAAACAGAAACTTATACTCTTCTGTTTTTTCGAATTCAGCGATTTTCTCCGCGATAAATTTGAAGCCGGTAAGCGTATTGAGAGTTTTGACGCCAAAATCAAAAGCAATGGCTCTACCGAGATCCGAAGTGACAATTGTATTGATCATGGCACCGTTGCAGGGCAAGCGCTTTTTTTTCAGCAAATAGTGGAGCATGAGTGCACCGATTTGGTTTCCGGTAAGCACCGTATATTGACCTTGGTTGTTTTTTACCGCGACACCCAGCCTATCAGCGTCCGGATCCGTCGCCAATAAAATATCTGCATCGACCCTTTCGCCGTATTCAATGGCTAGTTCAAAGGCGGAATGCTCTTCGGGATTTGGCGATTCCACAGTTGAAAAATCAGCATCGGGATGCATCTGCTCTTTTACAAAAGTAACTTTGTAAAAGCCCGCTCCTGCCAAACCTTTTCTCACAAGGTGTGTGGCGGTTCCGTGCAAAGGTGTGAATACAATGCTTAAGTCACTGGAAAATTTCTTATTCAGCTGAATCGTGGTGAGTGAGTCGAGATAGGCGTTGTCTATTTGCTTCCCAACATAGAAAAGCACCCCTTGCTGCTGAAGTTCTTTTTCATCAGGCCGATCAAATGAAAATTCAGATTCAATGGTTTCGATTTTCTTGACGATATTATCGGCAGCCTCTGGCGGGAGTTGCGCTCCGTCTGGACCGTACACTTTCAAGCCATTGTATTCCGGCGGATTGTGGCTGGCGGTAATCATAATCCCGGCTGCTGCGCCGAGATGGCGAACAGCGAATGACAGCACCGGCGTCGGACGGAGCTCTTTAAAAAGATATGTACGGATTCCATACATCCCGAGAATCTTCGCTGATTCAAGGGCAAATTCCGGCGACTTGTGCCGACAATCGTAAGCGAGCGCCACCCCTTGATTCATCGCATCCTGACCTAGTTCGATGATATGTTTTGCAAGGCCTGCCACCGCTTTTCGGACAGTAAAAATATTCATGCGATTCGTTCCGGGGCCAAGGCGGCCGCGCATGCCTGCTGTGCCAAACTCGAGATCTTTGTAAAAGCAGTCTTCGGGCTGCGGTTCAATTTGAAGCTCCATACTTAACGGGTCCTCAGGTGGCAAGTACTCCAGCCAGTGGGCCATCTTTGATTTCCAATGCATTGTGTTCACGCCTTTCTATGTACGAGCCGTAGGCTGCGCAGATTAGTGGGGTTGGTTTCAGCGGAGCTGAAACCTTCTTTCAAAAGTGAATCGGGATTTTGGATAGTATTTTGGAATTCTGAATAGTATTTTGAACTTCCGGATCGTATTTCGGAAGCCTGGACAGCATTTCAATTTTTCGGATAGAATTTCGAATTTCTGGATAGTATTTCAACTTTCCTGACAGTATCTCGGAATTTTGGACAGTATTTTGAATTTCCGGATAGTATTTCAGAATTATGGACAGTATTTCGATTTCCGGATAGTACTTCGGAATTCCGGGCAGTATTTCGCCTACAAATTCCTTCCCAAGATAATAATGTTGGTTTCAGCTCGGTTGAAACCGTCCTTTTAAAGCACATCAAACTTTTTCAAACGTATCCAAATACCGTTTTTTCAATTCTTCCTTTCTACCTTCAAAACCCGGCTTACCAAGCAAAGCGAACATATTATTCTTGTACTCTTCCACCCCCGGCTGATCGAACGGGTTGACCCCGTGCAAATGGCCGCTCATGGCACAGGCCTTTTTAAAAAAGTAGACGAGGTATCCGAATGTGTATGCATCCAGCCGTGGAATTACAATTAGCAAATTGGGAACTCCTCCATCCGTATGCGCAATCCTCGCTCCCTCAAGGGCCTGGTTGTTGACGTAGTCGAGGGTTTGCCCGGCCAGAAAGTTCAGCTCATCCATATCGTCTTCTTCTTTTGCAATAACGAAATCCTGCGCCGGCTCCAACACCTTGATTACCGTTTCAAACAGGTCACGCCGGCCTTCCTGGATATATTGGCCCATTGAATGGAGGTCAGTTGAATATTGAACTGCCGCAGGGAATATGCCCTTATGGTGCTTGCCCTCGCTTTCTCCAAACAACTGCTTCCACCATTCCGCCAGGTAGTGTAATGACGGATCGTAATGAACAAGCAGTTCAATCGTTTTTCCCTTTTGATATAAAATATTTCTGATGACTGCGTACTGATAAGCTTCATTTTCTGTAAGATTCACTCTGTTAAAATCGGAGCGAGCCTGCGCCGCACCTATTGTCACTTCTTCAATATCGACGCCGCTGACCGCAATCGGGAGCAGTCCAACCGAAGTCAGCACGGAGTAACGTCCGCCAATATTGTCTGGAACGGTGAATGTTTCGTAGCCTCCCTTATTAGCGAGAGCTTTCAACACTCCTTTTTTACTATCAGTTGTTACAAAAATTCGATCCCGCGCTCCAGCTTTACCGTGTTTTTCCTCGAGTAAGTTTCGAAAAATCCGAAAGGCTATCGCCGGTTCCATCGTCGTCCCAGATTTCGAAATCACGTTTATAGAAAAGTCTCTTTCCGCAAGCAGCTCGAATAATTCCGCAATATAGACAGGACTAAAGTTATGGCCGACATAAAATATTTGCGGAGTCCGCCTCTGAGGTTTGAAAAGGACGTTGTAAAAATGATGGTTAAGCATCTCAATAGCAGCACGGGCACCAAGATATGAGCCACCTACGCCAATCACCAGCAGTACGTCACTTTGAGCTTGAATTTTTTCGGCAGCTCCCTGAATCCGACGAAACTCCACCCGATCATAATCCACAGGCTGATCGACCCATCCGAGCATCTTACCGTGTCTTTGATGCAGGCGGTCATGGATAAATGTAACGGTATCCTGGACCGAATACATCTCCTCTTCTTTGAAAAACGCAAGAGCACTCGAATAATCGAAAGTTATATGCTTCAGTTTATTCGCCCCCATCCATTCTTTATAATGAACGAACAGTGTAAAAAAAGACGCACTCTTAGTTTCAATAGATTATGTTCTTAAAAGAGAACAGCTGATTTAATTATAATTCAGTACTATTTAAAAATCCAGCTAATTTTTACAAAAGAAAAAAAGCCGTCCTTATAAACTGGACGACCTTCAATGGAACAACCCCCACCCTTTAGCGCACATTTTTAACTGTATTTCTGGAAAATGCACCCCACTATCCTTTCCTTTTGTAACTCTTGCTGTCTTCTTATTTCCAGCACACTCCTTCGGATATGCCTCAAGATCGTATTGAGCCTTTGCTTTTTAAATTAAGTGCAGGCAATCAGTCTCAAATAAACGGCGGGTCTGCGCTTCACGCTCTCGCCCTTCACTCAGTTCATTTTGTTGACACTAGGGGCAATTTTCGTGATCTTTGTCACCTAACAGTCACCTTTCTCGCTTTACTGACATTTCCAGCCTTGTCCATTGCCGTCACGTAAATAACCGTTCCGGCTTTCCGACGCGTTTTCATTGCGACTGTATATTTGCCGTATTTATCAGCTGTTCTTGAACCTATTAATTTTTCCCCCGCCTTCACAACGACCTTCGCTCCGGCCTCGGTCTTCCCTCTTACTTTCAAGTCCCCGGTACTTACCTTGTAAACTATTGGCACGGCCGGTGGTGTTTTATCTAAAACTTTTACTGTAGCACTATCACTTTTGTTTCCAGACGGATCCACAGCAAACACCTGAAGCTTGGTACCCGCTTTTTGCTTTTTAATCTTGACAGAAAATGACTTTTTTCTATTGGAAACGGCTTTTCCAAGAACAGTGGAACCTTTTTTACATAAACAGTCGCCCCTGCCTCAGCCGTTCCTTTAACAGCGGTATCCCGGTCACTCACTTTTTGTACTCTCGGTTTATTTGGCGCAGTATGGTCCTTCGGTTCATCGGGTCCAAAGAAAGTGTATGTGATGTTTTGGCCTTTCGATGTGGGGATTGTTTCATTCCCCGTCGACTTTTTGACCACAGCTCCGCCGCCCCTTAAGTTTGCTGAGGAACCCGTGTACAATCTTGGCTTTAATGTGTGAAAGCCCGATTCACCGTTAAAGCCATAAACGCCGGTTTTTTCTTTTAAAAGAGGGGCAGCACGGAAATTTGTCATCAATTGCCCGAATGTAAGTTTATCGTCAATGTATTTCTGTGCCACATTTTTTATTGCTTTATAATCATTATAACTTTGATAAGGCTTTAGATGGTTTCAAAAGCTACGCCAGTTATTGATCTTTTTGTATACTTTAAAGGTAATATTAGAATGCAGCCAGGAATTCTTGCTGCATTCTTTTTTGTAAGACCGGGTAGTAAGTGGTTGAATTAAAACCATCTACTAAGTAGCGATTTTTTTGAATATGCACGGGTATTTGCCAGAGTTTGAAAGTTACGGGGGACTATTTGAATTGGTCATGTTTTTAGGATTGCTTGCAGGGTGCAGTGAATCTGCAATTAATGATGAAGGGGCATCCAAAAAGCCTCTTTACCAATCAAATCAAGGGAAAGCGGATGCCTGGGAGACTTGTAACCCTTTCACATCAAAACTATTTATTACGCTGCAATTTACTTGCCGCCGCTTCATCAAGAATAACAATGGCGTTTGAATGGTTTTGCAGAACAGTAGCCGGGCAGTCAACCGTGACCGGAGCATCAATCATGGTTCTAACTGCTTCCGCTTTACCTTCTCCAAAGGCAAGCATCATAATCTCTTTGGCACCCATGATAGAAGAAATCCCCATTGTGATGGCCCTTGTCGGCACTTCTTCCTCTTTATCAAAAAACCTTTTATTTGCATCTCTAGTAGATGGGGTCAATTCGGCAATATGTGTAACTGAATCAAAGGACGTTCCCGGCTCGTTGAAACCGATATGGCCGTTCGGCCCCATCCCCAATATTTGCAGATCAACGGGATGGTTTCTCAAAAACCCCTCGTATCGTTCACACTCTTTTTCGAGGTCCTCAGCCACCCCATTAGGAACATAGGTTGCCGCAAAGTTCATATATTTGAACAATTCTTCATTCATGTAATAATTGTAGCTCTGGGGGTCGGCCGGTTCCAAACCCACATATTCATCAAGGTTTACAGTCGTCACTTGGGATACATCTATATTCGTATTACGAAGCTTTTCATAAAGCTTTAAAGGAGTACTTCCTGTAGCCAAGCCAATTGTTTTCAATCCAGCTTCAAGGCGCTTGCTTACAATATCAAAAGCGGCTTTTGTTGCTTCTTCCGGGTTTGCAAATCTTAACACTTTCATCTCATTTTCCTCCTAACATTACTGGGACGCCTATCTTGAACCCAAAGCCCCCTGCTTATAAATCTCATATGGTCATATTTAAGTAAATTTCCTAATGAACATCTATCAATGATAAAGCCCATTTTTTAGATATAATTAAAACCCAGAGGGCTATGGAGAGTAAGGGGCAGGTACTCTCTTAGTTCCTATTCTTCACTCTGTTCAATAGATCATATAGTGTATTTAAAGCACCATTCATCATATAAACTTTTGTCGATGTCTTCATCCTTTAGCCCGTCTGTAGAATCAATTATTTTATCCCCAATTTCTCTCACGTGAGTAATCCTTAATTTAATCGTAAACTACTGAATATCCAAGTGCTTCCTAAGCGTCTCAGATAGTTTCGCCCGTTCTTCCTCAGACACAATGTAGTAATAGTCACCCTTTTCTTCCTTGTCGCTTCCGTTTATTTGGATTTGCTCAATGTTATGACGCGTATTGGAATAGTTTGACTGAATATCTTTCATGTCATCAAATGTTAAATTTGTTTTTACATGCTTACCAATTACCTGTAATATGCTTCCATAGTTTGTGAAGGTTTTGATTTGTGCAGCTTCTTTGATAATAGCTTGAATGATTTTACGCTGGCGTTTTTGTCGCCCTAAGTCACCCTGTGGGTCCAAATTACGCATGCGAGAATACTTCAGAGCTTCTTCACCGTTCAATTCCAGTTTCCCGACAGGGAAGTCTGTCCCTCCATCGGAAAAGTCCAAGGTGTTATCCACGGTCACGCCGCCAACAGCATCTACAAGATCCTTAAAACCATCCATATTTACTTCCACGTAGTAGTCAATCGGGACATCCAGGAAATTTTCAATGGTTTTAATAGACATGTCAACTCCGCCGTATCTATATGAATGATTGATTTTATCCTTTATTCCCTTGCCGATAATTTCGGTGTATGTATCACGAGGAATGCTTACCATTTTAATAGATTTATCTCCTGGGTTTGCCGTTAATAGAATTAATGAGTCTGGACGCCCACGGTCTCCCTCCCGCTGATCCACTCCAAATAATAAAATAGAGATGGGATCCCCCACTGCCAAATTAATAACACGCTGCTCAGTTTCCGAACGTTTTAGTGGTTCATGTGTTTTTTTAAGTGTGCCAGTAACAGAGTTATATACGGAAAATCCGTATACGCCTGCACCTACAATAAGAAGGAAAATGACTCCAAGTGTGATTTTAAAGCCTAGTTTCCTTTTTATAGGGGACGGGGAGATATGTTCCTGTTCCATTCAATCATTTCCTTTGCAGTAATCTCGTTTTATTTTAGCATCAAAAAAATATATGACTATTCGCCAAAATAACTAGAGAAACGACAAAACGACAGTAATTTCCCTTGATCAGTATATTATTCATGGGCAGGAAGGACCTTTTTCTATTAACAAAAGGTTTCTGCCACTTTAAAATGCTGTTACAAATATATTAAGAGTCGTTATTTCACTGAAATAATGGCCGGATTCCGCTTGAAATTCCATAGTTAAAC
Source organism: Siminovitchia acidinfaciens (assembly GCF_003605385.1). Lineage (GTDB taxonomy): Bacteria > Bacillota > Bacilli > Bacillales > Bacillaceae_C > Siminovitchia > Siminovitchia acidinfaciens. Next base: position 223,206 of record NZ_QYTV02000004.1, read on the forward strand.
AATAAAATAGAGTACTCCAAAGAGAAAAAGTGCAAAGGAACTAGGAGTTTTGATAAGAAATTATTGTTTTGCTGTGTAACCCTTTTAAAGTGGATACATCAGCTTATTTCTTATTACAAACCCTTTTGTTACTCTTAATAATGGATTGGGGGATTGGTATAATTTACCTCCCTTGATATTTATAGTTTCCTTTCAAGCTTGGAACTACCTAACCATTGTGAAGATATGAACAATCCATATTTACTTTATTTTAGAAAATAGGTAGATCCTTGGAGATCATTCTTAAAGCAAGGATAAAAAATGATATGAGGTAGGTAACCACAACATGAAAAAAATGTTTTTCCGGAGCGGAAGTAAAATTAAAAAAACACATTTGCACTTTGAGCCCGGTCAAAAAGATTTTATTTTTGAAAGCGAATCAAGTAAGCGGTGGAATATACTTATTATTCTCTCGACTCTTCTAGCTGTTCTATTCTGTCTGTTGATCTTTTTTGGCGGGGTAGGTCTTTATGTTAATCCTCATATTCCTAAATTGGAGACTAAACAAACGGATGAATTTTCACACATCCGCGCATCTAAGATTATGACTTCCCCTCAGAATGAATCGGCAAATATCGATACCAATGGGGAGTTTCTCCAGCAGAATATTGCCTATAAAGACGATGTTTACGCATTCTATGTAAATTGGGACAGCAACAGCGAACAATCGCTTAGGAAAAATATTGATACAATCGATGTTCTGATCCCGCAATGGTTGAGTTTGAATGCTGAACTGGAGCTTGAGAGCGATATTCAGCCGGAAATAGTAGAGCTCGCCAAAAAGAATGATATTAAAATCGTACCGTTAATTCACAACATACATAATGGCAAGTGGAATCAGGAGACAGTTCATCAACTTTTAAATTCTCCTGAAGAGCAAGCAAAACTAATTGAAAAATTGCATAGACTGGTAAAAAAACAGGGCTTTGACGGGATCAATATTGACTTTGAGAATCTAAATGAGAACGATCGGGATTTATTGACTCAGTTTATAAAGGAGCTGAACTCGGTTTTTCATGCTGACGGCCTCTCTGTTTCGATCGATGTACCGGCTGCTAATGAGGCATTCGATTACAAGGGGCTGGAAAAGTACGTAGATCAGATGATTGTGATGGCATACGATGAGAATGTGGACAAACCTGGCACCATTGCTTCTTCATCCTGGTTTAAAGAGATTCTCTCAAAATTACCCAAAGAGAAGCTGATTGTTGCGCTTGGGAATTATGGATATGACTGGGAATGGGAAAGCCAACAGCCGGGAGAATCCGTATCCTTTGATGACGTTACTAGACTGGCTGAAAAAGCCGACTTGAACATCCAATGGGATGATATGAGCCAAACTCCTTACCTTAAATATATGAAGAACAACAAAGTACATGAAATATGGTTCCTAGACAGTGCAACCTTCTACAACCAATTAAAAATGTCTACAGAGGCTGGTGCGCAGGGAATAGCACTCTGGAGGCTGGGTTCGGAGGATCCATCTGTTTGGGATATTCTCAAAGGACATAAAACGGAAGAATTGCTGACTATCAAAAATGGAGGAAATATCTACAGCACAGGAGAGGGGAATATTTACTGGGGAAAAAAGAGTTGGAAAGAGGGGGAACGTAGCCTTCAGTTTGATGACACTGGCTTTATTACGAATGAAACCTATGTTGCCACCCCTGTATCATCCGAGTTTGAGCGTTTGAGTCAACCGGGGGAAAAAGAGATTGTCCTAACTTTTGACGATGGGCCCGATCCTAAATATACGAAAAGCATATTAGAGATCCTGAAACAATACCAAGTCAAGGCCTCGTTCTTTATCATTGGTAATAAGGCAATCCACAATCAAGATATTGTTAAACAAATTTATCGGGATGGCCATGAGATTGGAATCCATACGTTTTCTCACCCCAAAACAATTCAAATGTCCGATAAACAGTTAAAGCTTGAGCTGAATAGTTCTCAACGCATTATTCAAGGAATTACAGGACATACCACCTCTTTGTATCGGTCCCCATATGGAGATGAAGAGGCAAAGTATATGCCATCACATTTTCAAAGGTTACAGAATGTGACACAAATGGGGTATGTCACCGTAAATTATGATATCGATTCAAAGGACTGGAAGCTGCGTGATAGCAAGGCCATTGTAGAGAATGTCTTGAACCAGGTATCAAACAGCGATATTATTTTACTTCACGACAGCGGAGGAGATAGACAGGCTACCGTTGAGGCACTACCTGAAATTATCAAACAGTTACAGAATAAAGGATATAAATTTGTATCGGTCAGCGATCTAATGAATCAAAGCAAAAGTAATATCATGCCTCCTGTCACAAAAGTGGAAAATCCAATTCTGCAAAGCTACAAGGTGATGCTGTTCACAATGACAAACTTTAAAGATGGTATTTCCATTTTGCTTTACAGTGCAATGTTCATTTTAGCCCTGCGCATATTGATTCTAGGCAGTTTAGCTTTAATACATAAAAAACATGTCAGTCATCCGGTGGAGCAGTCTACCCCGTTTGTAAGTGTCATTATCGCGGCCTACAATGAAGAGAAGGTCATAGGTAAGACCATCGAGTCAATCCTAAAAAGCAATTATCCAAATCTGGAAGTCATCGTTATCAATGATGGTTCCAAAGACCAGACTTCCTTGGTTGTTTCCCGTGAGTACGAAGCTAATAAAAAGGTCCTTCTTTACCACAAGAAGAACGGGGGAAAAGCTTCAGCCATCAATCTCGGAATCAGAAAAGCAAAGGGAGATATCCTTGTTGCGATTGATGCGGACACCATTGTTCCTCCTGATACGATTTCGAAGCTTATTAGGCATTTTGCTGATGAAAATATTGCGGCGGTATCTGGGAATGTGAGGGTTGGAAACAAGAAAAACCTGTTAACTACCTGGCAGCATATTGAATATGTAACTGGATTTAACTTGGAGAAGCGCGGTTTTGCCACTCTTAATTGTGTCCCAGTCGTCCCGGGAGCTTTGGGGGCGTGGCGAAAACAGGTGGTTAAAGAGCTCGGATATTTTACCAATGATACTCTTGCAGAAGATACAGACATGACATTAAAAATCCTCCGCCAAGGCTATAAAGTTGTGATTGATGAACGGGCCTATGCCTATACGGAGGCACCTAAAACGATTAGAGATTTCCTGAAACAGCGATTCAGATGGTCTTTTGGAACTTTACAATGTTTTTGGAAGCATAAGAAAGAGTTTGGGAGAATAAAGCATAAATCACTGGGGTTCATTGCCCTCCCTAATATACTCCTATTTCAATTTATTGTTCCTTTCTTTGCTCCACTTATAGATTTATTGTTTTTATTAGGGATCCTGGCAGGGAATACCCAAAAATCATTATTAATTTTTGCTACTTACCTTTTGGTCGATTTCCTGGTTTGCTTAGTTGCTTTTAGGATGGAGAAGCTAAGCATTAAACCGCTCTTTTTCTTGTTCCTGCAAAGAATTGTCTACCGTTACTTATTACTATGGGTAACGTGGAATTCCATTTTTACTGCACTAAAAGGAACCCGGGTTGGCTGGGGGAAAATTAATCGGACAGGAGATTTGACGGAAGAGCCACAATTGAAGATGAAACGCATCATCTAGATAGTATGGGGAGAAGGAACCGCATCATTTGCATCCGATAGTAAAAACGAGGAAAACATCCGGGAAGACCGAAAAGCGATGTAGAAAAAGTTTAATAATGAAAGAGGACGCGATATAAGGATGTTGTTAATTAACTACCTGGGAATGTAAACTAAACTATGTAAGTGAGAGTGCGTACGGCTCTTGCTCCGCAGTTTAGCTTTTTTATTGGTAGAATAAAACAAATGAATGGGAGGTATTCCTAATCGCTAAATCAAAACGGGAAGAGAAATCTATTGAATTAGCGAATCAAATACTGGAAAACTACCAACCACAAACTGTTGAAGACATGCAGGATGCACTTAAAGATATTTTCGGCCCCATGTTTGAGGCGATGTTAAAAGGTGAAATGGACAATCATTTGGGCTATGAATTCAATGTCAAAAATGAATTGGAAACAGAAAACAGGCGTAATGGCTATGGAAAGAAAACCTTAAAGACAAGTGCAGGAGAAGTGGATATTAAGGTGCCCCGTGATCGGGATGGCTCCTTTGATCCTCAACTCATACCGAAACGCAAGGTAGACGTGGCCGCCATTGAATATAAGGTGATCTCCATGTACGCCCGTGGGATGTCGCAACGGGATACTCGCCCTTCCTCAATGCGAAAATCCAAAAAAGCCGTCCAATAAAGGACAGGTATACTATGCTTTTTTCACTGTTATTTTTATTGCCTTCCCAGCATTTCCTGCTCTGTCTTTGGCATAAACCATGAGAACGGTACCGGCCCTTTGCCTTTTAACTTTAACCGAAAAGTTTCCTTTTGAGTTAGCTTTTGCTGAGCCCAGTACCTTTTTTCCAACCTTTACGTAGACCGTAGAATTCACTTCGGCTTTTCCCTTAACTACAGTTGTTCGGTTAGTCACTTTATTAACCTTGGGCAATTTAGGAGGAATTTTATCAACTACGGTCACTTTACGGGCTTTGCTTACATTGCCAGCCTTGTCTGCAGCTGTTACATAAAGGGTTGACCCAGCTTTACGCCGCACTTTCAGCGTAACGGAATATTTGCCGGCTTTATTTGCTGTACTGGACCCAATAACTTTACTTCCAGCTTTGATCACGACCTTTGAGCCCGCCTCTGCATTTCCACTTACTTTTAAATCCCGATTACTAACCTTGGAGACAGTTGGAATGGGTGGCGGAGTTTTATCTAAAACATTCAAAGTAACTATATCGCTTTTGTTGCCAGCCGGATCCACTGCATAGACTTGCAGTTTTGTTCCTGCTCTTTGCTTTTTTATTGTAATTGAAAATGACTTCTTGCTGTCAGAAACTGCTTTTCCTAAAACTACAGAACCTGCCTTTACGTAAACAGTAGCCCCCGCCTCCACTTTTCCTTTTATAACGGTATCCCAGTCACTCACTTTGCTTACGACAGGTTTAGCAGGTGCCGTATGGTCCTTCGGCTCATCTGGTCCAAAAAAGGTGTAGGTTATATTTCCGCCTTTTGAGGTTGGAATTGTTTCTTTACCTGTCGATTCTTTGACTATAGCACCGCCGCCTCTAAGATTTGCGGATTGACCTTTATAAATTCTTGGTTTCAGCGTACTGAAACCAGGCTCGCCATTAAAGCCATATACTCCGGTTTTCTCCTTTAAAAGAAGAGCAGCACGGAAATTGGTCATTAATTTCCCCAACTTTTTCTTTGTAGCTTTTTCAACGGCCTTATAATTATTTTCAGGATATTCTAGTATTTCTTTGTAGATAGCGTTCCCCTTTGTCTTTTCCTGGGCCCTTATGTATTGCATAAATAGGTACGACAAAGAGTAGTTGGCTATCACATCCCCAAAATCATCCCAATAAATTAAGGAATGTCCATTTCTTATAGAGGGATTATTATTATAATCATATATTCTATCTTGAAGTGCTTGCCCCATATAAAGGTGCTCTGCCGCCATTGCAAGTCCTTCATCCAACCATGTATCCATCGGCTCTCCACCTTCGACGAGTACATTTTGATTGAAATTCACCAGATGCTGGAATTCATGGGCCAATGTGGTGTAAGCAGCCTTTACATCTTTCCTATCCTTTGGACCCATTGATGGATAGGTATCTATATAAAAAATTTCGGAACGATTTGAACCTTTTTCATTATAAAGATCCCCGGCATAAAAGTAACCTGCAACGTACTCTTGTATATCTGGAAAGTTATCCTGAATATTGTAGCAGAGAATATTTATTTTGCCGTCGCCGTTAACGTCCGATTCGCTTGCAAAGTTTTCGGTTACGACAGGATAAATCTTATCATCAAACTCTAGTCCGATTTCCTCCGCTTGCGCTTCTGTAATTTGCTTTCCTTCAACCCAAACATGGGCTTTTGCTCCTGAATATAGCAGTTTAGCATTAACGACATCATTTCTGAAAGTTTTAAAGTTAAAAGCATGGAATTCTCTAGTGTCTCCTACTTGAGGCTTTGCACTTCTTATAAGGGCCCTTCTCTCAATCTCTTTATCCTCGAACTTTTCAATATCAATTGGTCTATTTACATCTAGCTTGTTTGCCCCTGCTCTCGGCTTATCCTCTTGCAAGTATTGCCCATTATGTACTGAAGTCGCTCCTGTGGATTGTCTTTTATTACCATTCACTGATTCATTGGTAATTAACATGTACCTCTTCACAGCAGAAGTTTTAGAGTTTTGCAGCTCATGATCTTGTGCGAACGCGACAGCAGGCACAGTCAATAATATGACCAATATACAAATAAGTATTCTTTTAATAGGCTTCATCCTCTTGACCTTCCTATTGGAAAATAATTACTGTCTTAAGAGGATTATAATCTATATATTGGTCGATGGGACATATAATTAAAAATATTTGTTACAAATGAATTGCCAGATTCAAAATTTACTATAGGTCAGGAAAAAAAAATGCGAAAATAAGCAAAGCCAAATTTAACAAATTTTGGGGAACTCAAGCAAAAAGAACGATTACTTACTAAAAAATCCTGCTCTTAAAAAATTAAGTGCAGGATTTTTGTATTTGTACATAAAGCTTCAATTATTCTATAAAAACTACAACCATTTCATTCGCAAGTTTGTAAGCCTCACATATATGTGCGGGAGCATAATCACTCGCATCCCAGTTTGTAATGGTTGTAAAAAAAACGCTCTTTTACTTAAAAAACTTCATCATTTCTCTTGGCTTTATCATATAAATAATCTTCCATGTAAATTATTGAAGAAACAGTAGTTGTCCTCTAGCTTAAAGGCCAATGTAATTGGAGAGAATCATTCAGAAAGTTGGGTTGTCAAATTCAATTAGTTAATAAAATACCTTGCTGGCGTTTTATTCCTTTTGCCTTATAGTCTTCTTTTTCTTTACCCGATAATTTTTTATATTCGTTCAAGAACTTTTCATACTTCGGAATGACTTCTTCTACTGGTCCATACTCTTTTACCATTCCATATTCCAGCCATAAAATTTTATCACAAAATTTTTTCATCTGTCCAATCGAATGACTGACAAAAATCATTGTCTTTCCTTGCTCTTTAAATTCCTTCATTTTATCTAAGCTTTTTTCGGCAAAGGCCTTGTCTCCGACCGACAATGCTTCATCAATAATTAAAATATCAGGATCAACATTAACCGAAATAGCAAACCCAAGTCTCGACCTCATTCCACTTGAATAGGATTTAACCGGCTGATCTATGAACTTTCCCAACTCCGAAAATTCAATGATTTCCGGTTCAAGTTCTTTGATCTCTTCTTTTGAAAAGCCAAGCATTAACAGTTTAAGTTCTATATTATCTCTTCCGGTTAGATCACCTTTGAGGCCTGCAGCAACAGCAATTAATGCAGCCTGTCCATTCACTTGGACAGATCCCGAAGTTTCAGGAACTATACCGGCAATAATATTTGAAAGTGTTGACTTACCTGATCCATTCATACCAACAAAACCTACAACGTCTCCTTTTTCCGCTTCAAAACTTACATCTGCCAATGCATAAAAATCTTCGCCATAACTTTTTGGCAAAAAAAGATCCAAGATACGTTCTTTATTACCGTTGTATAATTTATATTTTTTTGTAATGTTTTTTACAATAATGGCCTTCTCCATAATTATCACAACCATCTATAAATAATCGATAAAGTGCCTTCGAAATTTCACATGAATTTTGGCACCGAATAAAAATAACAAGATGACTACTCCCCAAAAATATAATGAGTACTGCCAATGTTCTATGAAATACCAGCCAGTTCCAAATAGTGCCGATCGATAACCCTCAATTAAATAATACAAGGGATTCAATTTTAATATTGTAGGAAGCGGCTCATCTAATATTGTAATTTGCCACAGTACTGGGGATAGGTATAACATCATACGCAATGTAGCATTTAAAAACATATGAACATCCCTAATTATTGTTGAAAGAGTGGACGTAATTAGAGAAATAGCAAAGGTTAAACAAAACGTTGCAAAGATAAAGTAAATAATCTGTAAAAAGTATATACTTACAAAATAACCAGATAACTGGAAGAGGAGAAAAGTGATTCCTAACAATATCAAGTGAGTGTAAAATTGAGAAAAAATCGCAATATTTGGGATGACACTCATAGGAAAATTCATCCTTGATAGCATCCGAAGCCGGGTATAAATAGACTTTGAACCTTGTATAGTAGATTGATAAAAGAAAGTCCATAAAACAAACCCGCCTAAGAGCCAATGAATAAAAGGGACTTCCATTCCTGGTACAACTTCAATATCAGCCCGCTGGCGGATACTTCCAAACACAAACCAGTAAATAAGAATTTGAATAACTGGATTAATAACTTCCCATGCCATTCCGAGATAATTATTTTTGTTTTTACTTTTTAATTCATATAAAGAAAGCCTTCTAATTAAATAAAAGTGTTCAACTTGCTCTTTAATTACTGTTAATGCAGATTTCATTAAATATGTCCTTTCAAAACCTTGATCTTATGTGCAAGCTGCAAGCTTTAAAAACAAGACCCTTATTTTTCTTTGCCTTCTATAGAAGGATTCTTCTCAAGAATATCCTTATAAATTATACAAGCAGCAAATGTAAAAGACAATATTCGCGGCCAAAAAATTTGGATCATCTAACCTACTCAATTTGTAATCAGATTATAATTAAAGTCTATATTAATTATAAACATATTCATTAACCGTATATATATTTCCCCTAGCGACTCTTTATATTAATGCCTTGTAAGATTCTACCATGTATGCTATTTTTTCTATTGAAATGATACATTGAGCTTTGTTATGACAAAGAATAGAATTAACTATTAAAACCAAAAGGCATACCCTTACCAATATATAAGGGTATGCTCACTACCACAACTATTTACCAAACACTTCTTTAACAACCCGATCACTTGCCCGTCCATCTTCCAGGTAACAGAACCTGCTATAAAATTCTTCAATGTTTTTAGTTCGAGCAAACCCAAACTCATCAATAGTTTTTATTTCATTAATCAATTCTTCTGTAGTTTTTACCAAAGGGCCCGGTGCTTTGGCCTCAAAGTCAAAGTAGAACCCCCGTAAATTGTCTCTGTATTCCTCAATATCGTAAACAAAGAAAATCATAGGACGCTTCAAATTGGCGTAGTCAAAGAAAACAGATGAGTAATCAGTAATCATGATATCTGAAATAAGATAGAGTTCCCTAATGTCATCATGTTTTGATAAATCAAATACAAAACCTTCGTATCCTGTGAGGTCAAGATTTTCCGCTACCAGGTAATGCAGTCTTAACACAATAATATGATCATGGCCAAATTCGGACTTTAAGCGATCTAAATCAAGTTGCAAATTAAACTTATACTTACCTTTTGCATAAAACTGATTATCCCGCCATGTAGGTGCATATAGTATGATTTTTTTATCAATAGGAAGATTACAAGTTTCCTTTAAATCTCTAATCGTCTTTTCGTTATTGTTGTTAATAAGAAAATCATTCCTTGGATATCCGGATTCTACGATTGTCTTTTCAAACCCAAAAGCACGTTTAAAAATTTCAGTTGAATAAGCATTCGGCGAAACCAGGTAGTCCCACTTGCTTGCTTCATATAAAAAATTTTTTTTATATTTCTCCGTATTAGTTCCTGGCATATGAACTTCTTCCATATCGGCTGCGAGCCGTTTAAGTGGAGTACCGTGCCAGGTTTGAAGATAAATGGTCTCTTTTGGTTTTGGAAGCCAAAGAGGTAGACGGGCATTAGTCACCCAATATTTTGCCCTAGCCATCATTAATAGCCATTTTATAGAAAAACGACGAAGATATTTAACCCTATCTAATTGTTCAAAATATGGGACATGCCTGCGATCTGCACTCCAATACATTTCATATTCATAATTGTTATCTCTTATAAATTCGTATATTGCCCTAGGGCTATCACTATATTGCTTACCATGAAAACTTTCAAAAATAATTAAGTTCTTTTTGGCAGGTATTTTCCCTAAGAGGTGAAAAGCCCGTCTGTACATGTTTTGCACAAATTTCCCTCTTCTAAATTCAACCCATTTTCTTTTCGCATTATGAATAAACTCTTCTTTGAAATTATAATTGGAAATTTGCAAGGACAGAAACTTGGATTTTTTGGTAGGTTTTACTAGGATTTTTATTTTACCCCTTACTGACCGCACAATCTTTTTTTGAGTCTCTATCCTATCTTGAATCCAACGAACTCTATTGCTCTGAATTGACTCAACCTTTCCGTCCTTCTCGTATGTCATTCTTAAGAAAAATTTATGGAATAATTTTCTTTCTAAGTCAACTTCGGTATTAATATTAAGTTTCCCCCTAAAGCCGGCGCTCTTTAACAATTTATTTCCGTTAAACTTATCAAAGAGATCGGTTCTTTCCACTACCTCTAATGGAACGACATTTATATTCTCATTAATATTATTAGTTAGTACCATCTGTATTTTTTTTACAGTAAAACCATTCTCATTAAATAGTGGAGGATAATTAAAATGGCCTGAAAAGGCAATCTCTTTTCCTGAGTTTTTAACTTCCTCTACATTTGCAAATAAGCAATAATCATTACAAAAAAAAGATAACCTTCTATTTTTTGTAGTGAATGGATAAAACATTTTATTTTGATCGGGAAGTACAATTGAATAAAACCGAAGATAATCGTTTGTGCTTTTTATTCTGGACTGTACTACTTCTACATCTTTCTTTCTATTTATATATACATCCCATATCTTTTTTTCTAAAAATAGTTTAGGATAATCATTAGTTGATAATGAGAGTTTAACGATAATAAATTCTTCGGCTTCATTTGTATTAACATTGAACGGTAATAATATCTCATCAACGCCATCTCGCTGTTTCATTGAAAAGTAATAGTCATCCCACCCATCAATGTAACTTTTTTTGACCGATAACTCTACTGTGTACGTTTTGTCGTTTAGATATATATTTGTCATTTCATTATTTCTTAACTTGCTTTTAATCATGGTGGGTAATACTCCTCTCAAAAAAACCTACAGCCAAAATTATATACCATACATACCATTGTAATCAATTAGCCATGAGAAAGAATAGTTTATCTAAGTAGCAACAATGCGGCATAACTGATAGACCCCCTTTTATTGTATTAGTTTTACCTTGATTTACACAAAATTAAAGAAGTATAATGATTTTAATGAAAGGGGAGAAGGAATTGAGTTTTTTTAAACGTATATTCTCACCTGCAAAAGCAGATAAGACAATGCCAGGGCAGCCGAAACATTCTATTGAGAAAAAAAACACATCTTTAGAAATACCGAACCGTTCTGTAGAAAGCCAAAATATTTCTTTAGAGAATCAGAGAGATTCCACAGAGGATTACCCATATAATGATGAAGGATTTTATATTCATGTGAAAAACAGAACCACCAATTATAAAGTCACAGTTGTAATGCCTGTTTATAATGCCGAATTAACTGTACGGAAAACTATCGATTCTGTAATTAATCAAACAATTGGTTTTGAAAATATAGAGTTTATTATTGTGGATGATCGTTCTAACGATGATTCTCGTACAATAATTTTGGAGTACTCAGAAACATACCCCAATGTCATTCCTGTTTTCTTAAAAGAGAATACCGGATCTCCAGCTATCCCTAGAAATTTGGGTATAAATTTAGCAAATGGGAAGTATATCATTTTTATTGATTCCGATGACTGGTTTAGTGAAAATGGTTTGAAATTACTGTACGAAACATTGGAAAGAACAGGGAACGACTATGCTATCGGAAAAACAATTCAAGTAACAGATAAAAGAATGAAGATTGTTGGAGAATATAATAATTGTATGGCGAGAGATTTTGTTGACCCATATTCTATTCCACATTTATTTCATCATTTAGGCCCAACCGCAAGAATGATGAAGACAACTTTTATAAAAGATAACAATATTAAGTTTCCTAATATGAAATTTGCTGAGGATAAGCAATTTTTCATTGATGTGTTAACAAAATGTTCTACAATATCTACTTTAGATGATGTTATTTATTATGCGAACCGATTGAAGGAAAACAAAAGTTTTACAACAACAACTTCTATATTTGAAAAAACAGACACCAATATAAAGGTAATTAAATATGTTATCGATAAACAATTGCCTGAAAAAATCGAAAAAATGATTTTAAATAGGTTGTATGAGTTTGACTGTATTACAAGGCTTTTTAATAGGAAACATTTCTTAAATTCGAAAGAAAAGGAAAAGTATTTTGAAAAGTTCGGCGAGGTTTTAGAGACAACCAAAAATTTAAATTACGATTTTACTGAGATTTTTTTTGAACCATGGCATAAAGTCCTTGTTACGCTATTTAAAGAGGAAAGATTTGATGATATTACTTCTCTAATAAACTGGAGTTTAAATGAGAGCATTAAGAACACAATAGTTAGAGATGGTTTACCCTATTATCTTCTTCCATTGAATAATGAGAACCAATTCACGCGAGTTAATATGCTTGCATACCACAAAAGTTCGAGCAAGGATACTGATTCATTATTATTGCGCCTTAATGTATATGGCGATCAAATAAATGAGATGGATTCATTTGTTATCCGCCAAAGGGATAATGAATTAAATCAAATTGAACTGCCTCTAAATAAAGTTAGCACTCATGAATATGAAGTTAAAATTCCTTATGAGCAAATAGCTACTCTCACCAGTGCCAGTTATGCTACCTTTATAAAATATAGTAATTATCTAAAGCTTTTCATCAAAATGGATACACGCAAAATTATAAACTTTGATGATAAGACAATTGACTTTTATACAACAATAGGAGATAACTTTGGTGTGAATATTAAATAAAAAAACATCATACCTTACACAAGAAAAAGCACCCAGATTTCTTCTGAAATCAGGTGCTTTTTCTTGTGTAAGGTATCCGATTATTTAAACCTAGGAATATCAAATTCTAAAGAAGGATTAATTAATTGATCGTATAGCGATTTTATTCTAGCTGTCTGTTTAACAGCCCATCCTACATCTGTCGCATATTGTTTAGGCGGATAAATAAAGTTCCACCTCATTTTATAAATAGTATTTTGGTTGTATTGATTGTGAATATAATCTTCACCAATAAACTTTGCTCCACCTACAACCGCCTTATAAGGAGTATCCCATCCCTGTTCATAGGCGTGGATGGCCCCGCAAGTATTCGGACAAGAATCATATGCCTTTATTCCAAACATATTATAAACTTTTTTGATGTCTTTTAAACTTTTTCTATTACTTGAAGTAACAAGTACAGCTTTTCCGCTACTATCCTTTCCTACTTCAATACCTTTAGCTAAATTAGATGTCCCTTGTCCAGTCTCTAATAACGCATGTGATATTAAATATATCTCATTAACAGAATGCCTTTTTCCTCCATCAATAAATGCTTGTCCCAGCCCTTGTAATACACCTTTACCAACTAAAACTTTATTTAATTCGGTTGCACCGACGCCAACACTTGAAGTTAATAATAGGTGCTGATAGGGGCTATTTTCATTTGGATTCAGGTATTGTTCAACATCACTGGCTTTTGCATTTCTCCATGCACCATAGCTAATCTCATGCCATGTACTACCTTCTTTTATAATATTCACTTGGGTCCCTTTAGGCAGAGTTGCATAAACATGACTATTTGAGCTAGCGGATTCCCGAATATTTACGTTAGCAGTAGTTGTACCTACCATTGCATTCGGATTAACCAAGGAGGAGTGTACGTATAAAGTGCTTTTATTATAATTAATTTTATACCACGTTCTACTTCCTTCATGTAAATCTCCATCAACTGTACCTAAGATTGTTACTTTTGTTCCACTGTTTACAGTTGTAGAAATATTATCGCCGAATTCGGGAGTTGTTCGCAATCTTACTAAACTCCCTGTTATAACTCCTGATCTAACAATATCAACAAAATCTTTATGGATAAAAGCATTTTGATTGCGATACTTGTCGGTTTGTGGGGATCTCTTCATTTGAATATTTACAGCTTCCTGGAATGTTAAATTATAATCAGTATATCTTGTACTAGAGTCTTTAACTTCACTAAAGCGAACCCACACTGTTTTTCCATTTATCTTTCCTCGGTACCAAATACTTGTTCCAACTTTTTCCGTTAGCTGAACATTAAAAGCTTGATTAGAATACTTTTTAAGATCAGGATAAATATAGTCTTTACGGCCTCCCCATGCTTTACTATACGCACTGCCTGTTCCCTTGAGATAAAAAGTTTTATTTTCTTTGTCAACAACTACGTGAGGATGGGATGTTATGTCTGCTGCTTTTACCCAGCCTATTAAGCCTTTAATGCTGCTTGGTTCTTTGCTTATTAGGTAAAACGTTTGTCCATTTATAATAGATTGTTTCTTTATATAATAGACAGAGTGTGTATAAGTCGATCCTGCTGTAAAAGCGGAACTAAAGTCTGGTCTATATATCTTTACTTTTGAACTTTTTAGATGGCCAAGCCTGCTAGTTTTACTTTCTTTTGACTCACCTACATACTTACTATGAATCCATACTGTTTTTCCTTTTAACTTTCCTCTATACCAAACATTTTTTCCAACCGATTCGGTTAAATGAACCTGAAACGCATGATCCTTATATTTGGCAAGATCCGAATATATATAATCCTTCCGGCCTCCCCATGCCTTACTATACGCACTGCCTGTTCCTATTATAAAAAATGTTTTTGGTTGCTTATCAACTACTAGATGTGATTGTGTCGATAGGTCTGAGGCCTTTACCCACCCGATAACGCCTCTTTCGCTGCTAGGCTGCTTACTAATCAAATAATAAGTTTCACCATTAATTAAAGCCTGCTTCTTTATATAGTAAACATAATTGGTGTAAGTTGATCCTGCTCCTATAGAAGAATTAAGACCCAAATCATTATAGATCCTAACTTTTGAACTTCTAATATGACCTAATTTGCTAGTTTTACTTTCTTTCACTTCAAAAACATTACCACTATGAATCCATACTGTTTTTCCATTTAGTTTTCCCCGGTACCATATATTATTACCAACAGTCTCGGTTAAATGTACTGCGAACATCTGGCCTTTATATTTTGAAAGGTCAGGGTAGATAAAATCCTTTCTCCCTCCCCAAGCTTTGCTATATGCACTGCCTGTTCCTTTAATATAAAAGGTTTTTGCACTTTTATCTGCCAACAGATGCTGTTGGGTGGATAAATCTAACGCTCTTACCCAGCCTACAATACCTCGAACGCTGCTAGGCTGCCTACTGATTAGGTAATAAGTCTGCCCCTTAACAATCGCTTGTTTCTTTATATAGTAAACATGGTGAGTATAGGTCGGTCCTGCTATGATTGACGATTGCAAACTCAAGTCAGAATAAATTTTGACATTTGAATTTCGAATATGCCCAAGTCTACTTGTTCCTTTTTCTTCGATTTCATTCGTTGCTTGAATTTGAAACGCTTGATTTTCTCCACTTTGAACATCTAGTATTGCTTTCCCAGAATTGTTGTCTTCTACTATAGACTCTTTTACTTTAATGTTCTCTTTAATTGGCTTAGAAGTGTCTAATTCCTCATGACTCTCTTTTTTTGAGGGTGCTTCAGTAGAATCTTCTATTTTTCCAGTTTCCTCTTTTTTCTCTACTACCGGACTTGAAACATCAAATTGGGATTCAACCTTTATTTCAGTTGTTTCTTCATTTTCCGGCGATGGGTTTGATTCCTTTTCACTATTATTAATAGCAGGAATTGATTCACTGTCAGTTTGTTCATTGATAACCTCTTCAGCTAGTAAATGATTTGGAAATGAAGAAAAAATTAAGAGTATTGCAATAAAAAATGATAACTTCCTCATGGGTTTCCTCCTTATATTTTCATATATTGTTAAAGAAAGCCATATTATCCTAACAATGTACTCGGCCTCCTAATTCTCGTCATACTAGTAACATTTTGGAATAATGACTGTCTAATTATAGCATATTTAGTAAGTTTTTCAGTTACTTTTTTGCCTTGTCAAACCAATTAATTCATCCAGTGGATGGTATTTCCTTTTTTTCTATCAAATTAATACTCTTAACCTATTAGGAAAGATTTTTATTTTTTCTATTGACATTTACGGGGGTTTGACTATTCGTCTCAACTAATTTATGATTTTATTTAGCATTGCAAAATTTTATAAGAGGTGCCATATGATTAAAGAATGGAACTTACTACGGGCTGTTGCTTGTTTAAGTATTGTTTTTCTTCATAGCACTACTCAAACTTCAAGAATTGTTGGTCATTTACAGAATGATTTCTATTCCCTTGGGAGAATATTGCTATGTTTTGCAACCCCTACGTTCATTGTCCTCTCAATTATCATTTTAGCTAATCGCTATTCTAATAAGATGCCTGATAACTTTTGGAAGAAGCGAATTAAATTTATATTAATTCCATTTATATCCTTCGGTATTATCGATGCCCTGGTTTCAAAGTACTTCAATGAAAATATATTGATTTGGGAAAAGATCCTAGAAAATATTTTCACCGGAAACTTTGTAGGATGGTTTATTTTAGTGATTTTTCAGTTGTATGCTCTCCATCATTTAGTTGTACATTTTAAGTTAGCCATGAGGTGGTTTTTGCCTACTAGTCTTCTATTAATGTTTTCCTACCTTTATATGATTAATAGTGGCTTAGTTAATCTAGGGGATTATTCACATATGAATAAACTTCCAATTATAGCATGGTTGGGATACTTTTCATTTGCGTTTATAATTGGTAAGCATTATAGCAGAATTTCTTTATTTCTTTTTCGTTATCGTTGGTGGACGCTATTATTAGTGGCAATTTCATTAATTATCGTCTACTTTTCATATGAAGCAGGCATAAGAGGTGTGCATTCAAGAAGATTAGATTTGTTTCCTTTAGTCTTTTCTATTAGCTCTGCAATATTAGCTTGGGGGCAGTTAATTCCCAATAATAATCTTATTAACATAATTAGTAACTACTCTTTTGGCATTTATTTAATCCATTGGCAATATCAGCGAATATTTGCAACTTATATTTCAAATTTATTTTCTAGCTACCTTGCAAATGTCACAGTTTTATTTGTCATATCGTTATTGGCATCAATCTTTACTGTTAAATTGATTTCTGTAATACCGTTTGGTTCCTTTATTGTAGGGAAAATTAAAAAGCGTAAACTTTTACAAGGTAATATTAAAAAACGGATAGATCAGAACGGAGAATTAGCTGGATAGAAAATTATCAAAGGTGCAGCTTTAAAGATCACACTTTATTTAGTCAGGATTAAAAGTTTCTTAATCCATTCTTTATGATTGCTACCTGTGATATATTTATAAATAAAGTTTAAAATTACGGAGGTTTCCGATGAAAAAAGTAATTACGTATGGAACATTCGATTTACTTCATACAGGACATATTAATATTCTGCGCCGAGCCAAGGAATACGGGGATTATTTGATTGTGGCAATTTCTTCTGATGAGTTTAACGCCTTAAAAGGAAAAAAGGCGTATTACACATTTGAGCAACGCAAAGCTATTCTAGAGGCTGTCCGCTATGTGGATGAGGTTATTCCCGAGCATACATGGGAACAGAAAGTAGAAGATGTTCAAAAGCACAATGTTGATGTCTTTGTAATGGGCGATGACTGGGAAGGAAAGTTTGACTTCTTAAAGGAGTACTGTGATGTTGTATACCTTCCAAGAACAGTAGGCATTTCCACAACAAAAATTAAAAATGACTTAAATAAAGCGAATAATGGTTAGGGAAGCTGCAATCCAGCTATATCTGTTTGTTTTTCGCTTTTTCTTTACATTATTCAGCTTTTGTCCCCAAAAGAAGAAAACAACATTCGTTGCTTCCTTTGGGGACAATGTTTTGTTTACGATGAAAGAGCTGAATAGGCAGACGGATGACCAAATTGTTATTTTAAAAACTGCTTCATGCCGGGTGGATTTTGAAGGAACTGTATTAAACTTTGAACCCAAGCATCTTATGGATTGGATTCGCTCCATTTATCATTTAGCGACTTCAGATGTGATTTTTATTGACAACTACTTTGGCTTTTTGGCATCAATCCAGTTTAAGCCAAATGTAAAATGCATCCAGCTTTGGCATGCCGCTGGTGCCATTAAGCAATTTGGACTTAAGGATCCTTCCATTGAAAATCGATCCCAAAAGGCACTCCAGCGATTTGAAAAGGTATACAGCCGATTCGATTATGTGATTGTAGGCGGCGAAAAAATGGCTAATATTTTTCTTGAAAGTTTTAGGATCAGAGAAGAGAACCTTCTCCGTACCGGAATTCCACGAACGGATTTCTTTTTTGACGAGACGGCCATGCAGGAAGCTGCCGATGCTTTAATAAAGGAATTCCCTCTCATTCAACAGAAGAAGGTCATTTTATATGCTCCCACATATCGCGAGAATGAATTCAATGTGTCATCCCTTCCGCTGGACATCGATCAAATGCATCAACAATTCAAAGATGAATATATATTATTGTTACGTCTACATCCTGCGGTCCGTTTAGATTTTTCCAATCACTACCCTGACTTTGTATTCGATGTATCTAACCACCCAGATATCAATCAGCTATTAATCGTGACCGACATTTTAATTTCAGATTACTCATCCATTCCATTTGAGTTTTCTCTTTTACAAAGACCCATGGCCTTTTTTGCATATGATTTGGAGGAATACGAAAAATCCCGAGGTTTTTGGGAACCGTACGAGCAGCTTGTTCCAGGCCCGGTTGTTTTTAATACAAAAGATTTGATTGAGGCCATACAAAAATATGATTTTGACTTTAATCAAATTGTAAACTTTGCAAATGAGTGGAACGAATTTTCGACAGGAACCTCCAGTACCCGCTTGATTCAGGCGATTTACGCAAAAGGGGAAAATGTGACAGGTGCAGATAATGGGTAACTTTCTAAATAATAGGTATGTACGGTAAACCCAAATGATAGTATTATAGAGAGTAGCGTATATACATTGAAAAGGAGTTCAACCCAAATGGGACGACAAAATGCTACATTAACAAAAAAACGAAAGCGTAGAAGGCGCATATTTTGGTTTGCCGTCTTTCCTTTGCTGCTTGTAGCTGCATTAGGAGCTTCTTACGGCACCTATTTATATAAGAAAGCTGAAGGCATGATGAGCGGGGCCTTTTTTGATGCACGCGGAAAGTCGGATCTCCGTGATAAAAAAGTAGACCCACATATTGATAATGTCTCAATTCTATTTATCGGGATCGATGAAAGTGAAAAGCGTGGATTTGCTGAAAACGCACGTTCTGATGCATTGATGCTCGCTACACTGAACGAAAAGGAAAAATCGGTAAAGTTGTTGACGATTCCACGTGACTCTTACGTCTACATCAAAGAAGTCGGCTATAACACAAAAATCAACCATGCACATAGTTACGGCGGGCCACGCGCGACCATTGAAACTGTTGAGGATTTATTGGAAATTCCGGTTGATTATTATGTCCGTCTTGACTTTGAAGCCTTCATGGCAGTTGTCGATGCACTAGGCGGAATTGACGTGGATGTTCCTTATGCATTTTCTGAACAGAATTCCAGAGATAAAGCCGGCGCCATTTCGTTGGAATCAGGCTGGCAAAAGCTTGACGGAGAGGAAGCACTTGCACTTGCAAGGACACGGAAGCTTGACAATGATATCGAACGCGGCAAACGCCAGCAGGAAATCATGAAAGCCATCGCCAAAAAGGCGGCTAGCGGAGCTTCAATAGCCAAGTATGGAAAAGTGATTGATGCAATCGGAGACAATATGCGGACAGACATGACATTCGATGAAATTAAAGCTTTTATTGATTACGCGGTTTCCGGTGATTTAGATATTGAGAGTTACACGATTGAAGGTCACGATACACGGATCATGAACAGCCAGGGCCAAAACATCTATTACTGGCAATTGGATGAGGATAACCTTGCTGAAGTAAAAGGCAAGCTGAAAGACCACCTGGATATCGCCACATACGATGGTACTGAGGTTGCCAAACCTGCTACACAGGAATAACTGAAGAGACTAAAGGATGCTGAGAAATCAGCGTCCTTTTTTGTTTATGAATAAGTACAAGCAAGA
Organism: Siminovitchia acidinfaciens; assembly: GCF_003605385.1. Taxonomy (GTDB): domain Bacteria; phylum Bacillota; class Bacilli; order Bacillales; family Bacillaceae_C; genus Siminovitchia; species Siminovitchia acidinfaciens. Next base: position 243,446 of record NZ_QYTV02000004.1, read on the forward strand.
TGATTATTAAGCCCTAAAAAACTCTAAGATGAAATGATGAACTATTAAAAACATCTAATGTTATGCCGATAATAATAAAGTAGAGAGCCTTATTATAAATACATTGTTTTTTACAATGTCTAACGGAATATTCCTGCTCAAAAGTGTATTGACTACACCATTATTATTGTTATATCATGACTTAGGTCTTATGGATAAAATTTCCTTTTATTGAATGGATTGATAGATAGTTGAAATTAATAGGCCACTATCTACCTTTTCAAATAGATCAATCAAAACTAAGGGGTGTACATAAGTGAAAAGGAATTTATTTTTATTGTTGTTGACGATAGGATTGACTATCGGTCCATTTGGCAACATGGTTGCTGCTCAAACAGTAAAAAAAGTAGTCGTTGACCCAGGGCATGGCGGCTGGGATTCCGGTGCAGTTGGTAATGGACTGCTTGAAAAAGATCTCACATTAAAAATTTCCCGAAAGGTAAATCAAAATCTAGTTAACAACTATGTTGTTGATACAAGAATGACACGGGATTCAGATGTCTACTTATCATTGAAACAGCGGACAGACTTTGCAAATAACTGGGGAGCCAATTTGTTCCTTTCTATTCACATCAATGCTAGCGGTGGATCAGGCTATGAAGATTATATCCACAACAAAACTGCAACTCCTGAGGATAAGAAGGTGCAGGCTGAAATAAACAAAGAAATAAACAAGATTCTTATTGAGTATAATAAGAAAAATCGTGGCCAAAAACAGGCAAATTTTCATGTATTAAGAGAATCAAAGATGGCTTCCATATTACTTGAAATACTTTTTATTGATAATAAATCAGATGCTCAACTATTAAAAAACGAAAAGTTTTTAAACGATATTTCAGAGGCGATTTCAACAGGTGTCGGTAATGCATTGGCTCTCCCTAAAAAAGGAAGCAACGTGGTTGGAACCTCTAATCCAAATAACTCAGCTATAGAAAAGGTTAATATCTCAAAGGCAACCGGGACTTACATTGTAACGGCAAATTCACTTAATGTCCGTACAGGTGATGGTACTAGTTATCCTACTATCGGATCTTTAAAAAAGAATGAACAGATAAATGTTACAGGGGTTACCTCTAAGAAATGGTATCAATTTTCTTATAAAGGGAAAACAGGCTATGTTAGCGGGGCGTATTTAAAAGTTAAGCCCGCCGTTCCTAAGCCTGCGCCGAAGCCTGCCGCTAAGCCAAAAAGTGATCCATTTAAGGTCACCAAAGCAAGCGGGACATACATTGTCACAGCCAACTCACTAAATGTGCGCACAGGAAACAGCACCAAATACAGTTCCCTTGGTTCTCTTAAAAAAAATAATCAAGTGAATGTAACGGGTAAAACATCAAACAATTGGTATCAGATCAAATTTAAAGGAAAAACTGGTTACGTTAGTGGAGCTTATCTGAGGGCTAAGCCTGTGGCCGCTAAGCCCGCTCCTAAGCCTGCATCGAAGCCTGCCGCTAAACCAAAAAGCGCCCCGGCCAAGGCTTCCAAAGTAAGCGGAACATATATTGTAACTGCCAGTTCTTTGAATGTACGCACAGGAAACAGCACCAAACACAGCTCTTTGGGCTCTCTCAAAAAGAATAATCAAGTAAGTGTAACGGGCAAAACTTCAAACAATTGGTATCAAATTAAGTATAAGGGAAAAACCGGTTATATCAGCGGGGCGTATTTGAAGATGAAAGCAGTTTAAGCAGCTAAACCAAAGCCCAAGAGCACCGTTAAAGTAGCTAAAGCAAAAGGTACATACAGGGTTACAGCAAGTAAATTGAATGTCCGATCAGGGAACACTGCTTCTCACTCAAAAATCGGAAGTTTAAGCCGAGGCAAAAGAGTCACTGTAACAGGCAAGACGCCGAACGGTTGGTACCGTATCAGTCATCTTGGCAAGGTTGGATATGTCAGTGGGCAATATTTAAAGGCATAAAGATTTTAATGAGGGGCGTGCTAATAGCACAGCCTCTTTCTATTTTTTCTGTTTTTTACTTTAGTATACTTCACCGACAAAAACTGCCTTTCACAAAAATCTCCCGCTCGCCACTCTTAAAACTCTATAATACTCCGGGATGGTAGATGAACGTTGTCCCCATCCGACTCTGAGACCATATCGGTTAACATAGTTCCAGTTATTAACCCACTCTTCAATCTCTGAATGGTCCGGCCCTCCTTTCAAACTTGTAAATGCTTTAATAACGGCTTTATTATGGTTGGTTATTTGCATTGCATTCCACTTATAAGCATCAAAAAGAGCACAAGCTCGGACCCTACGTCCGTTCTCATGCTCTTTTTCTGCGTTGTATGCGGTGTGCCTGCCTGCCCTCCATGATGCGGAGAAGCGGTTTGTAATCCTTGCTAACAAGGCCTACAATTTCTACAAATATTTCGATGGCGAAGATCAATACTAATAGAATCAGCAGTGATCCCCATACAGTCGACATGGAAAAAATGACGGCTGCCAAGCTGAACATCACAGCAATCCCATAAATAACAAGCACTGTCTGCCGGTGTGAAAAACCAGAGTTCAATATGCGGTGGTGCAAATGGTACTTATCCGGTGCCATTAGCGGCCTGTTGTGGATGATCCTTCGGATGATTGCAAAGAAAGTATCTGAAATAGGAACGCCCAAAATAATCACCGGAATGATTAATGAGAAAAAGGTGATATTTTTAAATCCAAGCAATGAAAGCAGGGCAATCATGTAGCCAAGGAATAACGCTCCCGTATCGCCCATGAATATTTTTGCCGGATAAAAGTTATAGACCAAGAAGCCTAATGTGCTCCCCAAAACAATCATCGCGATTGTTAATACAAACATATCCCCTTGTAAAAAGGCCATGAAGCTGACGGTTATGAGCGCAATGGAGGAAACACCTGCCGCGAGTCCGTCCAGGCCGTCAATTAAATTGATGGCATTGGTGATTCCCACAATCCAGAGGATCGTGATTGGTATGCTCAAATAACCGAACTGCAGCTCCCCTCCGAATGGAAGGTTGATAAATTCAAGGTCAAATCCACCGCTGATGGCTACGATTGCAGCAGTCACCTGCCCCAACAGCTTATATTTAGGGGCGATGTCATAAATATCGTCCAGCATCCCGGTGGCAATGATGATCAAACTTCCAATGACCAGATAGATCATGTGCGGATCCTCCGGCCTAAAAATTAAGAGTCCAACTAGGAAGCTGATGTATATGGCCAAGCCGCCCAGTCGGGGCATCAACGTTTTGTGCACCTTCCTGTGGTCCGGCTGGTCGGTTATTCTATATTTTATTGCAAGTTTTTTCACTAAAGGGGTAATTAGAATTGAGGCTATAAAACAAAGTATTAACATGAAAAACTCCAACTTTGTACCCCTCCTTAATAAAAAAATCCTAGTTTACTATAGTACATCATATCTCTATCCAATCCGGTTTTCAACTAGACCTGGAATCTTGTTTTCTTGTAAATATCACTTTAAGCATAAATATTGGGAGGAATGTCATCCTTTTCCACCTTTGCGGCTGTTTGATCAGTCGATAAAGCCATTCGATGTTCAGTTTGCGCCAAAGTGCGGGTGCACGCTTGACTGTTCCGGATAATACATCAAAGCTTCCGCCCACTCCCATGAAAATTCCTTGTTGGAACAAATGGGCGTTGTTCCTAATCCATCTTTCCTGCCTAGGAAAACCCAATGCAACAAACACTATGTCCGGATTGGATTCTTGAACCATTGTTGCCACTTCCGGATCTTCTTCATTAAAAAACCCATGATGACAGCCGGCAATTTGGATGCCAGGATAATCATGTTTGACGTTGTCGATTGCTTTATTCAGTACATTTTCCCTTGCTCCAAGAAAGAAAACCCTTAGTTGCTCCTTATTTGCGATTGTAAGGAGATCCTTCATCAAATCAAAGCCTGGAATTCTTTCGGGAAGCGGATTTTTTAAAAGCTTGGCCCCCATGATGATTCCAATCCCGTCAGGCAATATGTAATCTGCAGATTGGACAATATTTTTATACTGCGAATCCCGTTGGGCATACATCACAATTTCAGGGTTTGCCGTGACAATGAATGTTTTTTTATTATCCCTGATACGTTTTTCCAATGTATAGATAATTTCTGTTTTTGTTGTATGTTCAAACTCGATGCCGAGTACATCCACTTTTTTTGACATTTTTTGCTCCATTATTGAAAATCTTCTGGACTGATAATCTATTATATCAAATTTTGCGAGTGATTTGTTGAATTCCTACTATAAGGATCAACAAATATTATATCACGGTGGCTAAGCGTAAAGGTTAACAAATTATTACAGCTTGAGGTCACGGCATTACAGCTTGGGATCTGGCCCCAGCTTGGGGGGTCTGGCCCCCGCCAGTAATAAAGGGGGAGGCACCCTTTCGGCGGCCGCCCCGGCGCTAATCAAACGTTTGATTAATATAGTTTCCTGGGAGGTTTTGTCGTTTTTTAAGCGGAAATGGTTGGCGTAATAAGTTGTAGAAGCACATCATGGAGCTGCAATTCACAATTATGAATCTGGCCAGGCGTAGTCAAAAAATTTGAGATATCTAGCCACTCGGTTTTAAGAAAATAGATCTAGAAATATAATGCCATAGAGAAATAAAAGCAATGGTAGCTTTAGTTCATTAGGGTATGTTTTCCAAATATTGGATTATTCAATTCCATCCATCTCAATGTAGAGGAAGAAATCTTAATGGTTAAACATAACCATGTTCATCGAAAATCCCAGGGATTGATAAGTTGCCAATATTATTATTTTGTCCTCAATTATGCGGCTTCGATTAAGCATAAAATGCCCCCTTTAAGTATCCAGCTACCTGTCTACATAAAGGGGGCGTATCAAAAGAGTCTCGATCTATTCACCTATAGTTTATTTATCACGCTGTAATTTGCTTGCCGCTGCTTTATCAAGGATGATGGTGGCATTTGGATGGTTCTGTAGAACAGAAGCCGGGCAATCCACTGTAACCGGAGCATCAATCATGTTTCTGACTGCTTCTGCTTTGCCTTCCCCAAAAGCAAGCATCATGATCTCCTTGGCATTCATGATAGATGAGATTCCCATTGTGATGGCTCTTGTCGGCACTTCTTCCTCTTTATCAAAGAATCTCTTATTGGCTTCTCTAGTAGATGGAGTCAATTCGGCAATATGTGTAATTGAATCAAAGGAGGTTCCCGGCTCGTTGAAACCGATATGACCGTTCGGCCCCATTCCCAGTATTTGTAGATCAACAGGATGGTTCTTCAAAATCTCCTCGTATCGTTCACACTCTTTTTCCAGATCCTCAGCCACCCCATTAGGAACATTTGTCGTCGCGAAGTTCATATACTTGAACAACTCTTCATTCATGTAATAGTTGTAGCTTTGGGGATTGGTCGGTTCTAATCCCACATATTCATCGAGGTTTACAGTTGTCACATGAGAAACATCCGTATTCGTATCACGAAGTTTTTCATAAAGCTTTAGAGGAGTGCTTCCTGTAGCCAAGCCGATTGTTTTCAATCCTTCTTCAAAGCGCTTGATCACAATATCAAAAGCGGCTTTTGTTGCTTCTTCGGGGCTTTCAAATATTAACACGTTCATCTCATTTCCTCCTCACATAACTGGGACACATATGAACGAGAACTATATTTACTGCTTCATCATTTCGAAAAAAGGTCCTGATTATATACCAAATTTAGTAAACTGGCACCTAATAATTATAAAGCTCATGTTTTTTAGTTACAATAAAAATTCGTTGAAACGGTATGGTTTATTTTGGATGAGTATCCAGCATACCCGCGTAAACATTAGCCCCCGCAGGCTTCACTCCAGCCTTGATCAGCCGTTTGATTATTGTGATTTTTGTTGGATTTGGAGTTGTAAGAATCACTGGTAATTGAGCATCACTGCCGTATAGGCTTTTTACCATAGCCCGGATCCGTCTTCTGTAGAAACCCTCCGCACAAACGCCAAAAAAGTATCCAATGCTTTTGTACGATAAGGACTTGATGTAACGATAGAAAACTTCCTTGTGAAAGGTAACCCGTCGACCTGGATCATTTTTAACGTCCCCATGCCAAGTTCTTTACGGATCGCCCATTGTGAAAGTAAACTCATGCCCAGGCCCGCCTCCACTGATTCCTTGATCAACTGAATGCTTCCAAATTCCATCATTGAACTAGGAGTAATTTTTAGCGAAGCAAACAAGTTATCCGCAGCTTTTCTGGTCCCTGATCCGATTTCGCGGACGATCCATCTTTCTTTTTCCAAATCCTGCGGGGTGATTTTTTTATATTGGGCCAGGCGATGGTTCGGCGCTGCAACAATATACATCGCATCCTCCGCGAACGGCTCGATCATCAGCTTGTCATGCTGGAAGTCCCCTTCCACAATGCCAACGTCCATTTGGTGTTTTAGGACGAGTTCGGCAATGTCGCGCGTGTTGCCAATCGAGATAGTCGGTGCGACCTGCGGGTACTCGTCAAGCATGTCTGCAATGACATGGGGAAGGATGTATTCCCCGAACGTGTAGCTGGCTCCGATGGCTAGCGGACCGCTCGTCTTGTTCGTCAGATCATCGACTAGCCGCTGCATCTTTGTATACAGGCCGAGGATTTCTTTTGCATGGTCGTATACGATTTCCCCCGCCTTGTTCAGCTTTACATATTTATTCGTCCGCTCCAAAAGCCGCGTCCCCACCTCCCGCTCAAACGCCTGAATGTACTGACTCACCGCAGGTTGCGTCATATGAAGTTCTTCCGCAGCCCGGGAAAAATTCTTCTTTTCTGCCACTGCTATGAACACTTCGAGTTGCTGGTCCATTTTTGTGCCCTCCCGAGGCCTGACACCCCGGCACATTAACGATTAATCCCTGGGGGACAGACCCTGTATATAAATTACTTATCATTACTATTATAATGATTTATTTTTCTTATACATGCAAATCCCTTATTCTGAAATCAAGCAACAGAATGGAAGGGTGAATCATGTGGGCATATTAAAAGAAAAAAAGGAAGAGAGTGTAGTATTGGCTGAGAAAAAAGCGGCTCCATCACCTAAGAAAAATTCCACTGGACTATGGATTGGCGGAATAGCATTTACTTTTTTCATTGCCTTCCTAGGCTTTTTATTGGCGAAAGTTCCGGGGTTCAGCCTGGTTGGCCAGATGGCATCTGCGATCATCATTGCGGTTGCCTATCGACAGTTATTCGGATACCCGGAACCGTTGAAAGCTGGGATTAATTTTTCATCAAAAATACTGCTGCGAGCAGCCATAGTTTTATACGGACTGAAGTTGAATATCCATACAGTACTTGAGGATGGACTCGGTTTGCTCGTCCGAGATGTCCTGATTATTGTCGTGGCGATTTTACTGACAGTATGGCTGGCAAAAAAATTGAAGGCGAACCCGACGATTTCTTTGCTACTTGGTGTTGGAACCGGGGTGTGCGGAGCTGCTGCGATTGCCGCTGTGGCCCCCATCATCAAAGCGGAGGACGATGATACGGCGATCAGCGTCGGGATCATCGCGTTGATGGGAACGATTTTCGGGATTGTCTATACAATTCTACGCCCGATTTTACCTTTGTCACCTGCGGAATATGGCGCATGGACAGGAATGAGCCTGCACGAAATTGCGCACGTCGTCTTGGCCGGGGCGCCCGGCGGACAGGAAGCGCTTGGTATCGCGCTGTTGGCCAAATTAGGGCGAGTCTTCTTGTTGGTGCCCCTCTGTTTCATATTGATGTTTTGGATGAAAAAGAAGACGGGTGCAGATGCTGCAGATGGCGCAAAGGTAGGCTTCCCTATGTTTCTGCTCGGATTCATCGCGATGAGCTTAGTCGGCACGTATGTGATCGGATTAGTTGTTGTGGTTCCCGACGGTGTAATGGAAGCGATTGGAAGCGGGACGACATGGCTCTTGACTGCGGCTATGGTAGGGCTTGGCCTGAACGTCAGCTTGGCGGATGTTAGGAAGAAAGCGCTGAAACCATTGATTGCAATGAGCGTAGCTTCCGTTGTGTTGTCGGTGTTGGCGTTTGTGTTGGTATAAGTGGTGAAAATGGAGGGGTTCAGCGGGGCTGGACTCCTCCATTGACTCAGGAATATGCTCTTGAAAGTCCTATGACTTTTCGAGAATACTCTTAAATTCTATCGACTTTTCGAATAAATCATCAGGAAAGGTTCATCCCTTAGCCGAACCAACCTACCTCACCGAATCTAATATTTGCACGCCCTCCCCGGATGGAATCTTGCCTGAAATGCCCTGCTCCCTTTTTATGGTAAAACTTCACCTCCTTCTGCCAGGTTTATTTTTCTGAAACTTGATTCCCATCAGGTTTTCCATGCAATCTTCCCATGCGTTTCTCCTCATGAAGTTGCCCTGCAATTTTTGTAAAATGATGGGACACTTTCGAAAAGGAGGATCTTATTCATGAGGAGAATTGGCATATCGATTTTATCTTTATTGCTAGCTATCATACTTGTGCCTGTTTTTCCACAGACTTTTGCAAGCGCTGACAAGTTCAATCCCACGAACGAGACGGCTGTCGGGAAGGACGGCATGGTTGTGACTGCTCATCCGGAGGCATCGAAAATCGGTGCTAAGGTGCTGCAGACGGGAGGAAATGCGATGGACGCCGCGATTGCCGTTCAGTTTGCGCTGAATGTTACTGAACCGATGATGTCAGGGATTGGCGGCGGCGGTTTTATGATGGTGTATGATGCGAAGACCAAGGACATTTCCATCATCAACAGCCGGGAACGCGCACCAGCAGGAGCCACACCGGATATGTTTCTTGATGAAAATGGAAAACCCATCCCCTTTGCAAAACGTCATACCCATGGGAATGCAGTCGGGGTTCCGGGTACTTTAGCCGGATTATATGAGGCTCATGAAAAATGGGGAACGAAAAAGTTCCATCAGCTTATCCAGCCTTCGATCAAGCTTGCTGATAAGGGAGTAAAGGTCAACTGGGTGTTGGCAGATGCAATTAAAGATAACAAAAATAAACTGGCCAAGTCTGCGGCAAAAGATGTTTTTCTTCCGAATGGGGAACCCTTGAAGGAGGGAGACATCCTTGTTCAGAAGGATTTGGCCCGGACGTTTAAGCTTATCCAAAAGCAGGGGCCGGATGTTTTTTATCATGGTGAGGTTGCTCAGGCGATTGCCGGAACTGTCCAGGATTTCGGCGGCAGCATGACAGCGGATGATTTGAAAAATTACCGCCTGACTGTTGACAAGCCGCTCTATTCTGAATATAAAGGGTACGAGGTCGCTTCCATGCCTCCTCCAAGCTCCGGCGGTCTGACAGTTTTACAGATTCTAAAGCTGTTGGAGCCATTCAATATCAGCCAATACGGAATTCAATCTCCGGAAAAATATCACCTTCTGGCAGAGGCCATGCACCTTGCCTATGCGGACAGGGGCGCTTATATGGGTGATCCTGAATTTATTGAAATTCCTGTAAAAGGATTGTTGCATCCAGATTATATTGCTGAAAGAAGCAGCCTGATCAGGATGGATCAAGCGAATCCAAATGTTCAGCCCGGAGATCCATGGGCGTACGAAGATGGCCGTGCTGCTTCCTACGTTGAGCAAAATGATGAAAAAGCGATTGGACAAACGACTCATTTTACTGTAGCGGACAAATGGGGCAATATTGTCACTTATACAACGACGATTGAACAGCTGTTTGGCACCGGGATCATGGTTCCAGGATACGGCATCATGCTGAATAATGAGCTGACCGATTTTGACGCTGTGCCTGGTGGATCCAATGAGGTTCAGCCAAACAAACGACCGCTCAGCAGTATGTCTCCGACAATGCTTTTAAAAGACGGAGAGCCATTCATGACGGTCGGATCGCCTGGTGGCCCAACGATCATCACGTCTGTTTTGCAAACAATTTTGAACGTAGTCGATTATGATATGGACTTGAAATCGGCCATTGAAGAGCCAAGAATATACAGCAACCAATACCCGAATATCCGTTGGGAACCAGGTGTTCCGGATATAGCGCGTGCACGACTTGCACAAATGGGCCATAGATGGGATGCTGTTCCGGGTGAAATCGGAAACGTTCAGGCTCTTATGGTGGATCCGGAAACTGGCCTGTATTACGGTGCGGCCGACTCAAGCCGCGAGGGATCGGCCATTGGTCTTGGAAAAAAGAAAAAGGGCAATGGAAAAGGGCATGATAAAGGAAAAGGTAATGGTAATAATTAATAATTAAAACGCGTCATGCCGGGCATTCCGGCATGGCGTTTTTGATCTAAGGAGCGGACCGATCTTGGAAGTACGTCCATGTCGGCCGGAATCATGGCCAGTTCCTATCACACCGGACTCGGATCCTATTACTTCAACTGCGGAAATTTCAGATTCTCTAATAAAAACAACCACTCCTTTCCTTCCCAAATGCTACATCCTCCGTGCCTTCAGCAACCCATTCGCCTTGTTGATCGTTTCTTTGTATTCCAGTTCGATTTTTGAATCATGGACGATTCCTGCTCCGGCCTGCAGATAGGCAAGCTCCTCTTTGATGACGAGCGAGCGAATGGCAAGGGCAAAGTCGACGTCGCCGTTGGCGTTGACGTAGCCGAGCGCACCTGAATATACACCGCGTTTGACGTCTTCCAACTCGTTGATGATCTGCATGGCACGCACCTTTGGTGCACCGGACACGGTTCCGGCCGGAAGGCAAGCAATCAATGCGTCGAGTCCGGTTTTTCCTACATCCAGGGTTCCCTCCAGTTCGGAGACGATGTGCATGACGTGGCGATAATATTCTATTTTCATTTCTTTGGTCAACCCGATTGTTTCAGGAACGCAGATTTTTTCCATATCCTCGCGGCTCAGGTCGATGAGCATGCGGTGTTCGGACAGTTCTTTTTCATCGGCTAAAAGCTCGACGGCAAGCGCCCGGTCCTCTTCGTCCGTCCGCCCCCTGCGGCGTGTTCCCGCAATGGGGTTGGTGCTCATCTGCTGACCTTTCGATTTAATGAAGCTTTCCGGCGAAGCGCCAAGCACAACATATTCCCCGAAATCAACGAAGAACATGTATGGCGACGGGTTGGAATTTCTGAGCACCCGGTAAAAATGGAACGGATCTGCCTTCACTTCCCCGCTCATCCGCTGCGACAGTACAACTTGCTCCACTTCGCCGGACAGCACGTAGTCCTTCGCTTTCTTAATCCGCGTCATGAATTCCTCTTTTTCGAGCTGGGGCTGAAATTCAATTTCGCAAGCAGCCAAAGTTTCGTCCACATTCCCTTGGAAAATTTGCCCTTCGATATCGGACACCCGCTTTTCCAGTTGCTCTTCCGTACGATTGCCGTCCAAGTCGATGGCAAGGATGTAGATGGATTGGGCCAGGTGATCAAACACAATCACGTCTTCGTAGACTAAAAAATGGATATCCGGCATTCCGATTTCATCCTCCAAAACTTCTCCAATATCGGCATATTGTCGGATTGCATCATAGCCAACATAGCCGACGGCACCTCCATAAAAAGGAAACGGAAGATCGGCTTCAACCTTAGGCAATACGGACTGCAATGTTTTGAGGGGCAGGCCGACTTCCTCCAAGAGCACTTCCCCATTCGCTGAAACAACCTCCGCTCTTGCACCTTCGGCCGTAATTTCTTTGATTGGGTTTACGCCTATGAATGAATACCGCCCCTGTTCATTGTGTTTCAACGAGCTTTCCAGTAAAAATTTCTTTACTCCTTCAAGTCGTAAAAAAACGGTGATTGGCGTTAAAACGTCCGCGTTCAGCTTTGTCATCTTCATGTTTATGTTTTGTACAGTTGTGGTCATTTGCTCATTTCCCTTTCTTTCTTGAGTATTTTGGGGTTAGACCCCAAACAAAAAAGCCCTCGAACAAGCATGTTTTGCTTGTTCGAGGGCGATCATAACCGCGGTGCCACCTCGTATTGGAGAATGAATTCTCTCCATCTTATTCAGACACGGGAAATTTGCCCATACTTTTCCGATGCCCTATCCATATAACGGTGGAATCCCGTGTTTCCCTACTGTGATTCAGGAAACAGCTCGCAAGCCCATTCTGCCCGATTTTTCGCACCGGATTCCCACCAACACCGGTTCTCTGTACCGAAAAACTTCGAACATACTCCCCTTGCTCGACACGATTTCTGTATGGATTTTTTTAAAAAATCACAAGGCGCCCGGCCGACTTTAAGCGACGTCCTGCCCGTCGGCTAGACATATCGAATCATAATTCGATTTTCTTCCTTTTAAAGAAAAAGACAAAAAGGCCCCTCATCCGAAAGGACGAGGGACCGCGTTGCCACCTTTTTTAGCTTTGTAAAAAGCTCTCTCATAAACGCACGAAAACTTCCATGCGCGTTCCCATATAACGACGGGATGTTCGTCAAAGCCTACTGCCGGCCGGACCGGGTTCAGTTTGAAAGCTCGGAAGCCCATTCCCCTTTCGCTCCACACTGGTTTGCACCAACCACCAGCTCTCTGACGTTTCACGGAGGGTACTCTTCTTCGTCTACGCTATTTTCTGAAAGTTCATTCTGAATTGTAATTGATGATATAAAAAATCGGCCCAAATGTCAATAGTTCTTGCGTAAATTCTTTTCCGGAAACTAATTGACTTTGGACCCTATTGCTACATTGCCAACCGGAGAAAATTTTTCGCCCATCATTTTTGTTCAGGCAAATCGCAGCTTCCATCAGCACAAGCGCCGCCTTGTGAATTGTCGCCGGATAAATCCTGAATTACAGGTCCTGACTGCTCTTCCTGCCAAACTTTTTCAAGTGCACTTAAAAAAGTTTCAGTTGGCTGCGCTCCCGAAATTCCGTATTTTTGATTAATAACGAAAAACGGTACGCCACGCACGCCCATCTGCTGGGCCATTTGCTCATCGCTGCGGACTTCATCTGCGAGGGTTGTTTCATCGGCAAGAAATTTGAGCACTTCTTCCCGATCAAGCCCCGCCTCTTGGGCAATGTCTGCCAGCACTTCACGGTCGCCCAGATGCCTGGACTCCGTAAAATAGGCTCGCAGCAGCTTTTCGGTAAGTTCCGCTTCTTTATTATTCGATTTGGCAAAATGTGTTAGACGATGGGCGTCGAATGTGTTGGTTGGAATCAGCGTATCAAAATTGAAAGTCAATCCGACTTCAGCAGCCTGCTGCCGCATTCCCTCGTTCGTTCTTTTCGCCTCTTCCACACTCATCCCATATTTGCTTGCCAGTATTTCGTGAATGCTTTGGCTTATGTCATGGGGTGCGTTCGGGTCAAGTTCAAAGCTTTTAAAATTGACCTCCACCTGAGCCCGGTGGGGGAACTTTTTCAAGGCCTGCTCCAGCCTACGCTTCCCAATGTAACAAAACGGACAAGCATAATCTGACCAAATTTCAATTTTCATATCGGCACCTCATTTTTTTAAAATTTCCCTGGAAAATTGGCACAAGAGGCTGCACATTATCACGGCTACGCGTTAAAGCTTCAAGGGAAACCTACAGAAAAGCTTGAATATTATCTGATGTTCCCCGCAAACTTTTCAGGCACTCCTCGTCCGGCCCCTATAGTTTTTTTGTATCAAAGCTTCCAAGCACACGTACATCGTGGCCGTACGTCCGTAAAATGGTGATGGCCTTTTGCATACTGACTTCTTGCACGCCCATTTGAGCTTCAATAAAAAAGCGGTAAGTACCGAGCTTTTTCTTTGTCGGGCGTGATTCAATCCAGCTCAAGTTGATATCGAGCGATGAAAAGACGTTCAGAATGATCGCGAGCAATCCAGGCCTGTCTTCGCCGGGAGTAATGAGCAACATGGATTTGGACGTTTCAGGAACCTCCGGTTTCTTGTTGGTCACTATCAAGAACCTTGTTGAATTACCCTCGAAGTCCTGGATGTTCCTTTTCGCAATTTCAAGACCAAATGTTTTTGCTGCCAACTCCGAAGCGATGGCTCCGGCACCTTTATTATTCGCTTTGACGAGTGATTCAGCCGCATTTGCCGTGCTGCTGAAGTGCTTTGTCTTCGCCTGGAGTTTCCTTGTAAAATCGCGGCATTGGGCGAGAGCTGGTCCAATCGACCAGATTTCCTCGATATCATCGATGTCCGCACCCTCCACTGTCAGCAAATGAAGAGCGATCGGCAAAATTGCTTCCCCTTCAATCCACACATCATAATTGATCAAGCCATCCGTTGTCATTGTGATTGTACCCTCAATCGCATTTTCAATCGGCACAATTCCCTTGTCCGCTTCCTGCTCCGCCACGGCCTCAAGCACATCGACGATCCCGTCACACATCATGAGCTCCGTGCCGTTCGGCGGGAAAAACCTTAATGCCGCTTCCTCTGAAAAAGTGCCCTTTGGCCCTAAGTACGCAACTTTCAAAATAATTTACCCCTTTTAGTTGAAAAATTAGCTGAAATAAGCCCAATTAATTGGCTCACTCCATTAATTGCACGGATTCGATACATGATTGCACGTATCCGGCGGTTAATTGCACGAATTGGCACCGTGATTGCACGAGTTACGCCCATAATTGCACGAAATCAGCCACCATTGCACGAATCACCATTTATGCAGTCCTTACGGATTGAATTTCCCATTCGAAAAAAATTCCGGCATACAGCCGGAACTTCTTTCGACAAATTTCGGGAAATTTCGGGGAGTGACAGGCACCCCTATTTGCTTAATGCTTCTGTCAAAGATGGGACGATCTGTTTTTTGCGAGAGACGACACCTTTTAATACACATTGGTTTTTATCCAATGAGACGTTGAAGGCCTGCTCGACGCTTTCCGCCGCTTTACCGTGCGCAATCGCCGTTGAGTCGTTCGTTAAAATGTCTGTTACTACGAATAGGAAAAGGTCCAATCCGCGTTCTTCGACCGCACGCTCGAGAGCTTCTTCGATTTCAGCTTTGCGGGAAAGGATGTCTTCGACGCCGATGGCGTTCACCTGCGCAATTTCCACTTTGGCCTGTCCCATTTGGAATGGTTTTGCATCCAAAGACAATAACTCTTCCGCAGTTTTACCGCTCACGTCCGCTCCGGCTTTGAGCATGTTCATTCCATATTCTTCCGGATCCACGCCTGCAATTTCCGCAAGCTCGCGTGCTGCTTGGACATCGCGCTCCGTGCATGTTGGAGATTTGAAAAGAAGCGAGTCGGAAATGATCGCGGACAGTGCAAGTCCTGCGATGTCTTTATCAATTTCAATGCCGTTTTCTTCGTACATTTTTTTCAAAATCGTAGCCGTACATCCGACAGGCTCTACACGGAAATAAAGTGGTTCGCTTGTTTCGAAGTTGGCAACGCGGTGATGGTCGATAACCTCAACAATTTGGACTTTTTCAATATCATCCGCACTTTGCTGGCGTTCGTTGTGGTCAACAAGGATGACCTTGCTCACTTCATTCGATACGGTGCTCACTTCACGCGGAGCTTCCGTGTTGAAAGTTTTTAGCGCGTATTCAGTTTCACCGTTAACCGCACCGAGACGGACTGGTTCAACGTTTTCTCCCAATTTAGTTTTTAGGTCAGCGTAGACAAGCGCCGAACAAATAGAATCTGTATCTGGATTTTTATGACCGAAAATGAGAATTTTTTCCATGACTCTACTCCTTGTTTTCAGATGATTTTATATGATAACTATTTTAACATATCGAGTTATCTTAGTGTTAAAATGACAAGGTGAGGGGGCATTTACATATGAAAAAAATAATCGGAATGTTGTTTTTGCTGCTCATTGCTGCGATGGTCACTGGCTGCAATAAGGAACCGAAGCCCGAAGAGCGTTTTACCGCTTATGTAAAAGAGTGGAACGAACATAACTTTGACAAGATGTATGATTATCTATCCGAAGAGGCACAGGGTAAGGTTTCAAAGGAAGATTTTACTGATAGATACGAAAAAATCTACAAGGATCTCGAGATCAAGAATTTAAAAGTTGATTTTAAAGCGCCTGAGGAAGTGGAGGAAAAAGACGGCGCGGTGGAATTCCCTTTTCATGTAAAAATGGACAGCTTTGCGGGCGAAATCGCATTTGATCATACCGCTGTTTTGACAAAAGAAGAACGGGATGATGCCCAAAATTGGTTTGTGAATTGGGACACGACGTTTATTTTTCCACAGCTTGAAGAAGGCGATAAAATCAGTCTTCCGACAACTCCTGCCAAACGCGGAGATATCGTCGATAAAAATGGGACGGGACTTGCCGTGACGGGGAAAGTCTCCGAAATCGGAATCATACCCAGCGAAATGGGCGATGACGAGGAGAAAGTCATTAAGCAGGTTTCTGACGTGCTCGGATTGAGCAAGGAAAAAATTAAAAAAGAGCTGTCAGCTAGTTGGGTTCAGCCGGAACATTTTGTACCGATTAAGAAGATTCCGGGAGATGCCAATGATTTATTGGAAAAAGTGACAGCGATTCCTGGCGTCAACAACCGCACGGTTGAAGCAAGGGTTTATCCGCTCGGCGAAGCGGCTGCACATTTGATCGGCTACGTCGGCCCGATTACTGCTGAGGAACTCGAAGAAGCTGGCGGAGGCTACCAAAGCTCGGATGTAATCGGCAAAAGAGGTTTGGAGCAAGTTTTTGAAGAGAAGCTAAAAGGCGAGAACGGGGTAAAAATCGTCATAAATAAAGAAGATGGCACAGAAGAAGTGTTAGCTGAGAGAGAGGTCAAGGACGGGGAAGACGTCCAATTGACAATTGACGCTGGCGTTCAAGCTGAAATTTTTAACGAATTAAAAGGCGAAGCGGGCGCAGCAACGGCGCTGAATCCTGTAACCGGCGAAACGCTCGCATTAGTGAGCAGCCCAAGCTTCGATCCGAATATATTATCATTGGGCGCGACAGCGAAAGATTGGGAGAAGCTTGATAAGAACAAGAAAGACCCGCTTGCCACCCGATTCAAAAATGGCTACGCGCCGGGATCAGTGTTAAAGCCGATCACATCGGCGATTGCACTGGAAGCGGGCGCGGTCGATTGGAAGAAAACGTACGATATTAAGGGATTGTCCTGGCAGAAAGATGCATCTTGGGGCGGCTACTCCGTGACAAGGGTTTCCGACACGAACGGGCCGGTTGATTTGGAAAAAGCGCTCGTGCTCTCGGACAATATTTTCTTTGCAAGGGCAGCCCTGGACCTCAGACAAGATAAGTTTATCGCTGGACTGAAGACCTTCGGATTCGAAGAGGATATTCCTGACTATGCTTTCCCGCTAGATAAATCCACAATCGGGAATATCGATTCTGACATTGCTTTGGCAGACTCAGCTTACGGGCAGGGGCAAATCGAAATGAACATCGTACACTTGGCAACAACGTACACGCCACTTATCAATAAAGGAAATATGATTCAGCCTGTTTTGGTAAAAGGTGTTGCGGATAGTGCCGTTTGGAAAGAAGGCATTATGAGTGAAAAAACGGCTGCTGATATACAAAACGCTTTGGTGAAGGTGGTCGAGGATCCGAAAGGAACCGCGCGAGGCGCCCGAATTTCTGGCAAGCGCCTTGCCGGAAAAACTGGTACAGCTGAACTGAAGGCGAAACAAGGTGAAAAAGGAAAAGAGAATGGCTTTTTCGTCGCTTATGATACCGAAAAACCGGATATGCTTGTAGCCATGTTGATTGAAGACGTGCAGGGCCGCGGCGGATCAGCGCCTGCGGTAGATCGAGTAAAAAAAGTGTTTGAGAAATAAAGATGTGGTGTGTCCCGGCGCGAATGCCGTAAATAAAATAGAAAGGCAGCTCTTTTTAAGGGCTGCCTTTTTGTGTGGTGTGCGGCAGCGAGTTCGAGTAGGAGAGAGTTCTGGCGGTCTACTTTTTTTGATGCGAGAGGCTGAGTTGTGCGCCTTGATTGATGAATCTACTTCTTAGCGAAACCCAACTCTTTTGGAAATAATGTCATCTTGCGGAAATAACATCCATATTCGTCGGATTTTCGAAATACTGGCCGAGATTCCAAAATACTATCCGACTTTCTGAAATACTAACCGGAATTCCAAAATACTATCCGATTTTCTGAAATACTGTTCGGTTTTCTGAAATACTGTCCAGAATTAAAAATACTATCACTTTTAAGCCTTCCAAATCAAAACCGGACGCTCCAACGTCCGGTTCATCTTTTTCCTATTATGTTTTAGGGAAACTTCGGGGAGTGACAGTGGTCGCCCACCTATGTTTTTTTGATAAAGACTTTCCAGTCGACTCCCGTGCTGATTTTGTATTTTTTCGCGAAGGATTGCTGGTTGATGGCGACCGCAACGTTGTCGAGTGAGTTGATGTAGATCAACGATTCGCCTTTTTCGGTAGCTGCGAAGGAACGACCGTAAATCATTTCGCGCTCGAACACGATAGCGGATTCGTGTTCGATGGTGACTTTTACTAAATCGCCATACTGGACCTGCAAATCTACCAGCTGCGAACGGCTAATGTTTGTCCAGATATTCCCGTAGCGCACATCGAGCACGTCAATAATTCCGTACAACACTTCACTTTCCATGTAAGCATCCATAGATGGCAGCATGACGAGCTGTTCGAGATCGAGCTTTGACCCAACCTGTTCAAAACTTATTACTCCTGCAGCCAGCCGCGCACCTGTATAGGCGTAAATGTCGCGGCCATGGAACGTGTGGGATGCGCCCGAATTCGGAAGTCTGTTGATCGTCTCATCAATCATCCTCATTTCGGCAACCCCGATATCTTTATTAACATGTGTTAGCGTCCCGTTATCCGGAGTCACGATGTAATGATTAGAATGAGTACGCGCGACGACGCTGCGTCGATCGGTACCCACTCCCGGGTCGACGACTGATACAAATACTGAGTTCTCCGGCCAATAAGCAATAGTCTGGAGAAGCCGATAAGAGCCTTCCCAAATGTCGAATGGGGGAATTTCATGTGTAAGATTATAAATTTTCAGATCCAAATCCACGCAATTCGCGACTCCGTACATGGCACTGACCGCCCCATCACCCAAGCCAAAATCCGATTGTAGTATTAAAGGGTTGCCCACCGTCTTCTTCCTCTCTTATATGAAATTTCTTAAAATTGCCATTGGAAAAAAATTGCTTCGAATAATACGATATCTTAATACACGCAACCCCCTTTGTCAAAGTTTTACCTGAAGCCCGGGAGGGAATAACACCATAGAATAGCAACCGAGAGACAGGTGACTTAAATGAGAAAATGGACGCTGGCATTGTTTATTTGTTGTATGATGGCTTTCCCTTCACTTGCATCAGCCGAAACCCAGGTGGTCATTTCCTTTGACGGCATGCGGCATGATTTTTTAGAGGGTCTTATGAAAAAGGGAGACATGCCCCATTTTAAAAAAGTTGCGGAAAAAGGAATGTATGCCGAAAATATACAGACGATCTATCCCTCTTTGACTTCCGCTTCCCACGCAGCAATTGCGACCGGGGCTCCCCCTTCCGAGACAGGTATGGTCAGCAACGAAATCCATATGCCGGATAAAAAATTGTTAAATCGGGATGACGCTTTCTTTTCACCGCTTGATGCTGAGCCCATCTGGTCGAAAGCTCGTGAAGACGGAAAAACGACTGCCACCGTTCTTTTCCCAGGCTCGAATCCTAAATACGGCAACCAAGCGGATTACGCGGTCTATTATGGAAAAACATGGACGGAAAGCGCTCTTGTTCCGCTTGAATTCAAAGGAAAAAAAGCGAAGTTTCCTTTATTCAAGAATCGTAACGTTTATATTCGGGCTACGGATTCCAACACGTTTTACTATTCATTCGACCCCGCGATGAAGGATGCTGTGAAGGCTGGATTGAATGAATGGGGTTCTCTTTCCTATCAAACTAAGAGCGGAGACCTGGTGGGTTTTTCGTTTAAACTAAAATCTTCGAAGCCAGATTTGTCCGATGCCAGGTTATATCGGACAGCTGTCACATCCGCCAATATTGCCGGGCCTTCCGGTTTTAAAAAAGATATCAATGAGAAGTTCGGATTTTTCCCGATGCAGGACGATGATACGGCACTTGCTAAACAGTGGATCACACGCAAGGAATACGAAGAAATCAGCGAGCGGTTCGCCCAATGGACGACAGATGTATCGTTATACATTAAAGAAAAGTACAAGCCGGACCTGTTATTTTTTTACTATCCGCAAGTCGACCATGAATCACATAAATATTTACTTGTGGATCCGAGGCAGCCCGGATTTTCAGAGGAACGGGCCGAGCAGTATATGGGATATATCCGCTGGTCGTATCGGCTGGTCGACGACATGCTCGGACAGGTTCTTCCTCAGTTGAAGGCGAAAGACCGGCTTTTCCTAGTTTCCGACCATGGCATGGAGCCGGTGCATTCAAAGCTTTCCCCTAATGAAGAGCTGGAGAAGGCAGGTCTGCTAGTCCTTGATGAGGACGGAAAAGTGAACTTAAAAAAATCAAAAGCCTTTGCTGTTGCCAGTGGCTCCATCGCGCATGTGTATATTAATTTACGTGGGCGTGAAAAAGGCGGAATTGTCGACGAAGATGAATATGACACGCTGCGGCGAGACATATTGAAGATTTTTGAAAGGGCGGAAGTTGAAAAAAAGCACTTCCCCCGCCAAGATTATGTATATTACGGTTTCGCCAGTTGGTGGCACAACCTCGTTCACCAGGGTGATATTGCCGATGCAGTTGATTCTGTAAGAGAGGCTATCAGCCTGGCGAGCGAAGAAAAAGTCAGGCCGTATGATGATGTACTCATGACCGGAAGCGGCCGAACGCCTGAAGTCAATCACGAAAACGCAGGAGACATCCTTTTAGTGGCAAAAAGAGGATACTACATGGCGCAGGGAGACGGAAATGAAGTCATGGAGCCAGACGACCTTGGTAACCATGGCGGCGACCCTTCGAGACCAGAATTGTTTCCGATTCTTGTGGCGGCCGGCAACGGGATTCCTGCTGGTGTCATCGATTCTCCGATTTCCACCATGGATATTGCTCCCACTTTATATGAATTAATCGGCGTCGAGCAGCCTGATTTTGTCGAGGGGAAACCGATTCGGGAGCTCGTGGGTGAAAAAATCCCTTAGCATCGGGCTTTGAGGATGAATATATTTTATTGAAACGCTCAATCACTTCATCTAAACATAAAAATGGCCATTAAGCAGGCACCTGCTTAATGGCCATTTTTTATCTGCCGCTGTTTGTGAATACCCTGTTCACAGATAAAAAGGTACAAATGCGGCAGCGCCTTAACTTCTAGTTCCGCGTGCGTTGGATTTGCCCTTCTTTTCTTTCTGTTCATCTGGCCGCTTGTCGTTACCATTTCTTGGTTCCCTGTGTACTTTTGAATCTTTCACCATGTTAATCCCTCCAATAAAGGTTTTGCTGCAAATGAACGCAGCAGCCAGTACTATCATGACCTTAATATGTTCAAATATTCACAAACCCATATGGTTTAGGAGTATTGAAAATCTACCGGGGGGAGATTTTTTGGCGGACTCCTGTGAAAGATTGAGAATGACACAGGAGTTCTTGTTCCGTTTCTCGTGTTCCTCATTTCAGGACACAGCCCGTTTACCCTTGTTCAGTGCATCACAAAAAACCGCAGCCAATTCCTCACATCTTTTCGTATCTTCAGCATCGGGATCCAGCTCCACTTTTACACGTTCGCCCACGAGCACTGCCCCTATCTCCGTGAATCGTTCCGCCATTGAATCGACCGCCTTCCCGAACTCCGGATAAAAGCTGTCCCCTGAGCCAAATACCGAAACGATCTTTCCGTCCAAATCAACATCCAGCAACTCTTCGTAAAAGTCTTCTACTTCCCAAGGAAGATCACCGTCGTCATATGTGTATGTGCCGAACATAATTCCATCATATTCAAGCAATTCCTCCGCCCGGATGTCATCCGCGTCAAAGCCTTTCCTTGTAACCGTCATCGCCTTATCCACTAGGCATTTTTCGATAATGCTCGTAATCTCTTCAGTGTTTCCCGTCATACTCGCGTAGAGTAAAAGTACACGACCCATGGTACCCACTCCATTCCTGTTCTTCTTTCTTCCATCATAATGGCAACAGACATGTCCCATCCTTGATGTGCGTCAATGTTTAGAAAAATGACCCGATTACCCATGTTGCTGCCTCCCAATTCAAGGGCTTTTCACCCAAATAAAATCCCCGTTGGGTATTTTTGCAATACTGTATATCTTTTAGTTTCATTCTTTCAATAACCTTATTTTTTTAGCAAAAAAGGAATTCAGAAAACATTAATTCAAATTATACAGACGGCCCCGTTATACCGCATTATTGATTTCCGCTTCAAGTGGCTGGGCAACATAGCTTTTCCGGACCGGCGATAATGCCTTACTTTTGGATGCAAACGGTTTTCGTGACAGCTAATCCTGTTGCTTGGGACAATTATTAAATACTTAAATTGTGCATATTGCTATGCTAGGCTCCTAAAGACAGGAATTCCTATTGCACTTATCGATTGGCAGGCTTCGCTTCTGATGTGCACCGAAGGAAAGGTTGTGGGAGAAGTTATACCACATAGGAGGAATTCTTTCGAGGTATACATGCCGCACTATCCAGCTATGAAGCACCTTGGAACCACAGGATGTGACGCAAGAGACAGGGGTTGTCCAGGGATCTTCATGCTGGAGAGGGCCGGCGAATTTACCTTTGCAAGCTCCTCTGCGCGATCCTAGAAGGGCGAGCGGAGCTGATGCGTTGATAGTGACCGAGGAAGCAGGTAAATTCAGATTTAGGGCACCATGACTGCTTCATAGTGACCATATAGGCGAAATTGAGGACAGAACGGGCACCATGGAGCGTTCATAGTGACCGAGGAAGCAGATAAATCCAGATTTGGGGCACCATGACTACTTAATAGTGACCACCTAGGAGAAAATACGGACAGCACAGGCACCATGGAGCGTTCATAGTGACCGAGGAAGCAGATAAATTTAGATTTGGGGTACCATAACTGCTTCATAGTGACCACCTAGGAAAAAAATGCGGACCGCACGGGCGCTGTTCTTCCCTTTAACTGAGAGTAATTTAAGTCACGGAATTTCCGGCCACGGACATAAAAAAAGGGCGCAAAGAGCCTGGCTCTCCGCGCCTTAAACTGAAGGTAAGATATTCTAATTATTCTAGGTTGGCATGCTTTCCATACATGGTCTGTGAATCGAGACCTTTTTTATTCATAAATCTTAAAATCACCGCATCAAAGAATAATAGAAGTGACTGTTCAAACAGTGATCCCATGGGCTGGATAGTTACTTTTTCACCGCTTGTTTCAGATTTGACCTGGGCAGGAATTTTAATCGTAATGTCTGCCAATCGGCCAATCGTTGAATCGGGTGCAATTGTGATCAGAGCAACCGAAGCACCGATATCTTTCGCCTTTTGTGCCATAGAGACAAGGCTTTTGGTTTCTCCTGAGCCGGAACCGACAATTAATATATCGTCCTTTTCAAGACTTGGGGTGATCGTTTCGCCGACTACAAAGGAATCGATTCCCATATGCATCATCCGCATAGCAAATGACTTCGCCATCAAACCGGATCTTCCAGCCCCAGCAACAAAGACCTTTTTTGCCTCAATGATTTGGTTGACCAGTTTTTCAGCTTCTTCGTCCGTCAATTGATGAGCGGTACGCTCCAACTCCTCGATGATTTCATTGACGTATTGAACCGTTTGCATCTTTATCGCCGCCTATGCCAAAACTTTTTCTTTGATGAGTTTTTGCATTTCAGCAGCTGCAGCCTTCTTATCTTCCGCTCCTGTAATACCGCCGCCAACGATGACAAGATCCGGCTCAGCGTCTACCACTTGTGGAAGTGTATCCAATTTGATTCCGCCAGCAATAGCTGTTTTAGCGTTTTTCACAACGTTTTTGATGACTTTCAGCTGTTCGAATGGATTTTGTCCTGCTGCTTGTCCGTCATAACCAGTGTGTACACAGATGTAGTCTACGCCAAGTGCGTCGATTTCTTTCGCGCGCTGCTCCAGGTTAGGAACGTTGATCATGTCTACAAGAATTTGTGTACCATGTTTCTTCGCTTCTTCGACAGCACCTTTGATTGTGATATCGTCAGTTGCACCAAGGATAGTTACAATGTCTGCACCAGCTTGAGAAGCGTTCATAACTTCGTAAGCTCCTGCATCCATTACTTTCACGTCTGCCAAAACAGTCATGTTAGGGAAAGCTTCTTTGACTTCCTTAACTGCTCTGTGTCCTTCTTTATTGATGATTGGTGTACCAATTTCTACGATATCTACATGCTCTTCGACTTCCTTGACCAATTCCTTTGCCTCAGGAATATTTACGAGATCTAGTGCTAATTGAAGTTTCATCTTCATCTCTCCTTGTAAATTTTTTTGATTTCTTGGACTCATTGTATTTCAGAGTTTTCGGAATTGGAAGAACGCACTTTACCACCACCTAGTGTCCGGCAGGAAACCTAAAAAATTTGAACTGAGTTGGACTTTTTTGCAAAATCCAAGATGATTTTTATGTTTTTTTATAAATAATTTTCCTTCTAGGCTTAAGCTGGCTTCTGTCAGCCCTGATTGGGCTAATCCAGCGTGGGTATTCAAAAAACAGATTGGCAAAAATGTATACTTCGGGTCATATTATTGCATGGACGAATGTTAGTTCCGGAATTGGTGATGCTTGTAGTAAAAAGGGATTTTGGCCATAAAGGTCGTTTTTATATGATGATAGGTGATTGATATTCTGTCTTTGGAGGCGAGAACGTCACTGCCAAGGTAAACCACGTTATTAATTAGATTGAAGATGACCGAGTATATTTCTTAGGCGGCGATGATGATCATAATCTGTTACCCTGAACGAAAACGAGTCCCAATGGAGTAGTAAAATATGCATCCTTTAGAGCTCCCACGTTACAGGCAAGGCATTTTCTTCGCTGACTCGGTCACTTAAAACCCTTCTTAGTTACCGAGCACGCAGTTTTTCCGCTGACACGGTAACTTAGATCCCTCCTTAGTTACCGGCAAGGAAGCTTTTTCGATAACTCGGTCACTTAGAGCCCTCCTTAGTTACCGACAAGGAAGCTTTTTCGATAACTCGGTCACTTAGAGCCCTTCTTAGTTACCGACAAGGAAGCTTTTTCGAGAACTCGGTCACTTAGAGCCTTCCTTAGTTACCGACAAGGAAGCTTTTTCGATAACTCGGTCACTTAGAGCCCTCCTTAGTTACCGACAAGGAAGCTTTTTCGAGAACTCGGTCACTTAGATCCCTCCTTAGTTACCGGCAAGGAAGCTTTTTCGATAACCCGGTCACTTAGATCCCTCCTTAGTTACCGGCAGGGAAGCTTTTTCGATAACTCGGTCACTTAGAGCCCTCCTTAGTTACCGACAAGGAAGCTTTTTCGAGAACTCGGTCACTTAGAGCCCTCCTTAGTTACCGACAAGGAAGCTTTTTCGAGAACTCGGTCACTTAGATCCCTCCTTAGTTACCGGCAAGGAAGCTTTTTCGATAACCCGGTCACTTAGATCCCTCCTTAGTTACCGGCAGGGAAGCTTTTTCGATAACTCGGTCACTTAGAGCCCTCCTTAGTTACCGACAAGGAAGCTTTTTCGAGAACTCGGTCACTTAGAGCCCTCCTTAGTTACCGACAAGGAAGCTTTTTCGAGAACTCGGTCACTTAGATCCCTCCTTAGTTACCGGCAAGGAAGCTTTTTCGATAACCCGGTCACTTAGATCCCTCCTTAGTTACCGGCAGGGAAGCTTTTTCGAGAACTTGGTCACTTAGATCCCTCCTTAGTTACCGAGCACGCAGTTTTTCCGTCGTCCCGGTCACTTAATAGAATATAGAAAGCAACAATGAGCTTTACTTGTAATTTCCTGTAAAAAATGGAATCAAAGATCATCTACGGTTTACACTCCAGATTCAATGGCAAACCATTTTTATGAATGAAAGAAAAACTCATTCCCATTTTTAATTAAGATCTTGCTGTCCATTAAGAAAGGCCGTTCAGAAAATCAATTGATTTTCTGAACGGCCTTGTTTTCCAACGAATAAACAAATAAGGATTCACCTGCCATATCTGCCCTTCATATTTCAAATTATCATGATTACTTGGCGGCCCCTTCCAGCTTCAAATCGCATTGGGCTGCCATCTCCTTATAATGTTTCCCCCACTCAGAAATGGCGTCAAGCAAAGGCAACAAACTCTCCCCCATTTTTGTCAATGAATATTCTACCTTGGGAGGAACGACGGGATACACCTTCCGGTGAATAATCAGGTCCGCTTCCAGTTCCTTCAATTGAGTGGCAAGCGTTTTTTGAGACACTCCCGGCAGAAGAGATTTAAGTTCGTTGAACCGTTTGGTCCCCTCTTTGCCTAGATGCCACAATATGAGCATCTTCCACTTGCCCCCAATGATTGCAAAGGTTAATTCCTTTTCGCAGTTGAATTTAACATCCTGCAACCGTGACATGAATCTCTCTCTCCTTCCTTCCAGGTATCTATTAAGTGACTAGGTTTCCTTCTGGTAAGTATCAATTATACGCGTTGTTCGCTGTTCATTTTTTGTTAAATTGTGAAGCTTTTTTACTTGGTTCCGGAAAGACCTTAGTTTTATCAAAAAAATCATGTATAAAGTTATCTAAGGAGTTGAGAAGGATTCAAATGTTCCAAACCTTCCAAAAAGCGAAAACGAAAAGGAATTAGAGCATATTCATTATTTAAATAAAAAATTGAAAGCGTTAAAAAAGGGGTGAATGCCATGTCTTTATCTATTCCACATTCTTTTTCTGATACCGCGGCGGTTCCCAGCGGTTCAACAGCTTTGGATCCTTTGACGTTTGTCTTATTTGGGGCAACAGGGGATTTGGCAAAACGAAAGATCTTCCCTACTTTGTATCATCTATTCCTGGACGGGAAGCTTCCTGCCTCCTTTTCTGTCATTGGCTTAGGCAGGAGAGAGTGGACTGACAATGTTCTTCGAACGCATATAAAAGAATCTTTGAACCATTTTTCCAAGCGCTTTTCGGAAGAGTGTTCAAGGATGGATACATTTCTCGATGCCATTCATTATGTACCGCTGGATGTAACAGACCAGGAGAGTTATAACCATCTGCTAAAACAGATTCAGAAACGGGAGGCGGAACACTCGATTCCGGAAAATCGGCTTTTTTATTTATCGGTTGCTCCTGATTTAATCGATACAATCACCACCAACATTCAAAAAAGCGGGCTGGGTGATGGGAAAGGATGGAAGCGCCTGATCATTGAAAAACCGTTCGGTTCTGATTTAACATCCGCCCAACTGCTGAACAAGAAATTGACAAGCGCCTTCGAAGAGAGTGAAATCTACCGGATAGACCACTATTTGGGTAAGTCTATGGTTCAAAATTTAGAAGTGTTAAAGTTTGCCAATCCCATTTTTCAATCAAGCTGGAATCCGGAGAACATCTCCAATGTACAAATAACAGCCAGTGAAACCGTGGGCGTGGAAGACCGGGCCAGCTACTATGACCGGGCAGGAGCCATCAGAGATATGTTTCAGAACCATATGCTTCAAATGCTGATGATGACAGCCATGCAGGTTCCGGAACAATTGAACGCTTCCTCCATCAGACAAGAGAAGAGGAAAATTATGGAGTTTCTCCAGCCTTTAAAGAAAGAGGACTTTAATGAACACATCGTCCGAGGCCAGTATGGCCCTGGAAAAATTAACGGGACGCCTGTTGTCGGGTACAGGGAAGAGCCTGGTATCGAAGCAGTTTCCCAAAACGACACGTTCATCGCCGCCCGGCTGTTCGTTCACTACCCCGACTCAGGTCCTGTCCCTTTTTATATTCGTACAGGGAAACGGATGAAAGAGAAATCCACACGGATTGTCATTGAGTTCAAAAATAGAAACAAAGACCTTTATAAGGGGAAAATTGACCAAGCCGAACCAAATCTCCTGGATATTGAAATCAACAAGGAAGGTATGTCCCTGCAGTTGAATCTAAAAAACCCGGCGACGAAGCAAATTGAACCCATCTCTTTCTCTTTCGCCGCAAATGCGAAAGAAACACCGGGAGAATATGAATTGCTGTTATACGATGCGCTGCGCGGAGATTCCACGTTCTTTGCCCACTGGGAGGAAGTTGAACTCTCCTGGCAATGGGTTCAACCCATCTTGGAGGCATTTGATGAGGATTTGCTTCCCCTGCACTTTTATCCATCCGGATCCATGGGCCCAGAAGCTGCCGACCGATTGTTGGAAAAAGACGGATTTACATGGTGGTAGCTGATTTTTAGATAGATTGTAAACCATGAGCGATTTTATATAAAGGAGACGATTGTCGTGACGGTATCTTTTGATTACTCCAATGCACTCCCTTTTTTAAAAGAACATGAATTAGAATATATCGATGAGTTTGTCCAGGTTGCCCATCATCGTCTTCATAACCAGGCAGGACCAGGCTCGGATTTTTTGGGATGGGTCGAGCGGCCTCTATATTATGATAAAGTTGAATTTGAGCGAATAAAACTTGCAGCTGAAAAAATCCAAGGCCATTCAGATGCGCTGGTGGTTATTGGAATAGGTGGCTCCTACCTGGGGGCTCGGGCTGCTATCGAGGGGCTTTCCCATACGTTCCATAATCAAATCGGGCATGCGACAGAAGTATATTTTGCAGGTCAAAACATCAGCTCCACCTATATCGCACATCTATTTGAGCTGCTTGAAGGAAAAGATATTTCCATCAATGTAATTTCAAAGTCCGGTACAACGACCGAGCCTGCCATCACTTTTCGCATTTTCCGTGAGTATATGGAGAAAAAGTATGGAAAAGAGGGAGCAAGAAAACGGATTTTCGCCACGACGGACCGGGAAAAAGGTGCGCTTAAAAGCCTAGCGGACCAGGAAGGCTATGAAACGTTTGTCATCCCGGATGATATTGGCGGAAGGTATTCCGTTCTAACGGCTGTGGGCCTCCTCCCAATAGCAGTGGCAGGGTTGGATATCGACCAAATGATGGAAGGTGCCGCCGCCGCTTATTATAAGTACAACAACCCGGATCTCCAAACGAATGAATGTTATCAATACGCCGCTGTAAGAAACGCATTGTATCAAAAAGGAAAAGATATTGAGCTGCTTGTAAACTATGAACCTTCCTTACACTATGTCTCGGAATGGTGGAAGCAGCTGTTTGGGGAAAGTGAAGGCAAGGACCAAAAAGGCCTTTATCCTGCCTCAGTAAACTTTACAACGGATTTGCATTCTATGGGGCAATATGTCCAGGAAGGCCGTCGTCATTTGATTGAAACTGTTTTACAAATCAAGAAACCTAAAATTGACCTGGTGATTCAACCGGATCAGGAAAATTTAGACGGACTCAATTTCCTGGCGGGGCAAACCATGGATGAAGTGAACAAAAAAGCCTTTCAGGGCACGGTTCTCGCCCATATTGACGGAGGCGTTCCAAATCTGACCGTGACATTGGATGAAATGAATGAATACCACTTTGGAGAAATGTTCTATTTCTTTATGAAAGCCTGTGCAGTCAGCGGTTACCTGCTGGGAGTGAATCCGTTTGACCAGCCAGGGGTGGAAGAATACAAGAAAAATATGTTTGCTTTATTGGGCAAGCCGGGCTTTGAAAGCGAAGCCAAGATACTTGAAAAAGCACTTTCTAAATAATTTCTATGGCTAAGGAGCGATTGTATGGGAAAACAGCAAATCGGCGTGATCGGACTGGCGGTTATGGGGAAAAATCTTGCCCAGAACATAGAAAGCCGGGGTTATTCCGTATCTGTGTTCAACCGATCCCCCGAGAAAACCGAGGACTTTTTAAAAGATGAGGCCGCCGGGAAAGATTTTTTTGGCGCCTATTCAATAGAAGAATTTGCAAACTCATTGGAGAAGCCCCGAAAAATCATCCTGATGGTCAAAGCGGGAGCGGCTACGGACGCCACGATCGACTCGTTGAAGCCTTTTCTCGAACAAGGCGATATTCTCATTGACGGCGGAAATACCTTTTTCCGGGACACCATCAGACGGAGTGAGGAATTGGAGGCGGCAGGCATCCACTTCATTGGCACTGGGGTTTCAGGAGGAGAAGAAGGGGCATTGACCGGTCCTTCCCTCATGCCCGGTGGCCCCAAAGAAGCTTACGAATTGGTAAAACCTATCTTTGAAGCCATTTCTGCAAAGGTGAACGGCGATCCTTGCAGTACGTATATCGGGCCGGACGGCGCAGGCCATTACGTAAAGATGGTTCATAACGGGATTGAATATGGCGATATGCAGCTGATTTCAGAGTCCTATTTTATTATGAAGCATGTCCTGGGATTATCAGCTCAGGAACTCCATGAAGCTTTTGCAGAATGGAATAAAGGTGAATTGAACAGCTATTTGATCGAAATCACCGCTGATATTTTTACTAAAATAGATGAAGAGACCGGAAAGCCGCTTGTTGATGTCATTTTGGACACAGCCGCCCAAAAAGGGACAGGCAAATGGACGAGTCAAAGTTCATTGGACTTGGGCGTTCCTCTCCCCATCGTGACGGAATCCGTTTTTGCTCGCTTTATGTCCGCCATGAAAGAGGAACGCGTCCATGCAAGCAAGCTTTTAAAAGGCCCTGAGGCCAAAGCCTTTGCAGGTGATCGGACCGCTTTGATTGAATCCATTCGAAAAGCCCTTTATTTGAGTAAAATTTGCTCTTACGCTCAAGGTTTTGCCCAGTTCAGGGCTGCCTCCGACCATTATGGATGGGATCTGAGATACGGTGACATTGCGATGATCTTCCGCGGCGGCTGCATTATCCGGGCGCAATTTTTACAAAAGATCAAAGAGGCTTACGACCGTGATCCTCAGCTGGCTAATCTGCTGCTGGACCCTTACTTCAAGGGGATTGTTGAGGATTATCAGACCGCACTAAGAGACGTCGTGATCACTGCTATCCAACAGGGCATCCCTGTACCGGGTTTTTCCAGTGCATTGTCCTACTTGGACAGCTACCGTACGGAAACGCTGCCGGCCAATCTTTTACAGGCTCAACGGGATTACTTCGGCGCGCATACGTATCAAAGGATCGACAAAGAAGGCAGTTTCCACACGGAATGGACCAAAAATAAAGAACTATCCATATAAGAAAAGCGCAAGCGCCTTGCTTAGCGCGGGCAAACAAGACGATTCCCGAGGAGGCAGTTCTTCAGCCAAGCAGCTTTCTTAAAGGCATCATGAGTACCTTCTTGAATATGCTCCATGCAGCTTTGCGACGAGGTGAGCAACTCTTCCTCGAATAAGCTTCGCCACAGGAGCACATTCTTCTTGCAGGCTTGTGACCTCGAGGGGCTAGGCGCTGAAGGCAGGCTCAGTCAGCGACGTCCTCGAAAAAGCTAACGCTTTTTCTTCGTGCGATGTAACGCTGTCGTAGCTTTCCTTGTCCTGTCGCTTCGCCTGCACTAGCACGTCCTGTGCGTCGCTGGACAAAGAAAAGCATCTTTCAAATTAACATTTTTTCATAGCAAGTTATACATTCTTACTTTTACAGAAACAAGGCCGCTCATGCAGCGGCCTTTCCGTCTATTATCATTTTAAGGAAGGTTGATAAAATGAAAGTTTACGATATTACGAGCACAATTGTTGAAGGCATGACTGTTTATAAAAACAAACCTGAAAAACAGCCAAAGCTCACTACGGTTACGAATGGATATGTAACGGAATCCCGCATTGACATGGACGTACATTGCGGGACACATGTGGACTCACCCCTTCACATGGTGATCGATGGTGATACTTTCGAAACCATCTCATTGGAAGATTTGGTGGGCCCTTGCAAGGTGTTGGACTTCTCGGAAGTAGAAGACCGGGTGACGAAGGAAGATTTGGAAGCTTTCGATATCCAAAAGGGCGACTTCGTACTTTTAAAAACAAAGAATTCATATGAAGAAGAATTTAATTTCGATTTCATCTTTCTTGCCCATGACGGGGCTGAATATCTCTCGGAGCTGGGTGTTAGTGGAGTGGGGATCGATTCGCTGGGCATAGAAAGAAGCCAGGAGGGACACCCGACCCATAAGACATTATTTTCAAACAAAGTGATCATTATTGAGGGTCTCCGCCTGAAGGAAGTGGACCAAGGGAATTACTTCATGGTGGCGGCACCATTGAAGCTTGTTGGGACAGATGCCGCTCCGGCAAGGGTCCTTTTAATGGATGGAATAAGTATTGATGAGGAATAGGAGGGTCAGCGTTTGAAGATAGCAACTATTGGAACAGGATGGATTGTCGATAAGTTCCTTTCCGCTGTGAAGAATACAAGCGGCGCAGCATGTGTGGCGATGTATTCGCGAAAAGTGGATACGGCGCAACCTTTGGCGAAAAAATACGGAATCCCAGCCATTTATACGGATCTGGAACAGATGCTTTCAGAGGGGGATATTGATTTCATCTATATCGCTTCTCCCAACAGTTTGCACTATGAACATGCATATATGTCCCTTCTCCATGGGAAACATGTTATCTGTGAAAAGCCTTTTACATCGACGATTAAAGAAGCCGAGAGCCTGATTAGCCTGGCTAAAGAGAAGCAATTGATGGTGTTTGAAGCGGTCACCACCCTTCATCTGCCCAATTACCATCTATTGAGGGAGAATATGGAGCAGCTTGGAGCCATCAAATGGGTTCAGTGCAATTACAGCCAGTATTCCAGCAGGTATGATTTATTGAAAAACGGCGAAACGCCGAATGTATTTAATCCAAAGTTTTCAGGCGGTGCGTTGGCTGACATAAATATTTATAATATGCACTTTGTCATTCATTTATTTGGAAAACCACCTCGCCTTTCCTATACCGCCAATAAGCACGAAAATGGAATTGATACCTCTGGCGTTTTAGTTATGAGATATCCTGGTTTCATCGCTGAGTGTGTGGGTTCAAAAGACTCTCATGGAATGAATTTCCTTTTGCTCCAAGGTGAGAAAGGCTATATGCTAGCTGAGGAAGGTCCAAATGCCTTCAACCGCGTAAAAATGAAAATCGGGGAAAACGAGACTGTACTGAATGCACAGTCAAACCCTAATCTCTTAGCCTACGAACTGGCCGTATTCAAAGAGATCTACGACACAAGTGATTTTGAACAATGTTACGAACTGCTGGATCACAGCTATTCCGTCATGCAAGTCTTTGAGAAAGCGAGAAAGGATGCAGGGATCTTGTTTGATGCTGATTTAAAGAAAAGCGGAAGGCGCGCAGCTTTAGGCGACAAGCACTAGGCGAATTTTGATGAGGGAGTTCCTCAGCCACCACAGCAAATCAACTGACTCCCATTTCATCATGAGACGCATCCATGATTATGCTCCATGCAGCTTTGCGACGAGCTCAAAGGTTGGAATAAGCTATGGCGCAGGAGCACAATCTTCCTTAATCAGCTCCCTTGCAGACTTGTGACCTCGAGCTGATGTCGCCAGGCCACCTCAGGACGCCACATCCTGTAGCTTCGGCAGGCTCAGAGCGCGACATCCTGTAGCTTCGCTTGCACTAGCACTTCCTGTGCGTCGGTGGCACTAGGACCTCCTGTCCGTCGGAGCTAGACATAACGCATATTTTTCTAAAAGAAAACAAAGTCAAATTTTATATTTCTTAATTTCTATAAAAAAGTTGAAAAGGGAGAAAGCCTATGTACAAAATGATCGCCATTGACCTCGATGATACGTTGCTTACCGATCAGCTGATCATTTCACGAGGCACAATTGAAGCCATCCAACAAGCGGTGGATGCAGGAATTGTCGTCACAATCGCCACAGGTCGGATGTATTCTTCTGCCAAAAAGATTGCCAGGAGTCTGGATCTGAATGTTCCGCTTATCACGTATCAAGGCGCCTTGGTTAAAGAGGCAAACGGGGAAGATATCCACTATGAAAGGCTCATTGACCCGGAAACAGCTCATCAATTAATTGAGTTTGCCAAATATGAAGATTTGCATCTTCAAGTCTATCAGGATGATACACTTTATTCTTCGTCGGAAAATAAACTTCTTCAACAATATGCCAATGATGTAAAGGTCCCTTATGTCATCGAGCCGGATTTGGCGAAGCTTGCCGGCCGAGGCTTTGACAAGATGCTGTTTATTGATGCTCCGGATTACTTGGATAAACTGCAAGACGAGCTCCGCTCCTTGTTTGGCCAACGTGCCCATATCACAAAATCAAGGCCTTTTTACCTTGAGATTACCCATCCTGAGGCCAACAAAGGGCTCGCCTTGCTTCACCTGGCTGGGCGCCTGGGGATTGACCGCTCAGAAATCATTGGGATCGGAGACAGTTACAATGACTTGGACCTTATAATGTCAGCGGGATTAGGAGTCGCAATGGGGAATGCGGTAGACGAATTAAAGAAGCAGGCGGACTATGTCACCTATTCCAATAATGAAGAAGGCGTCCGCCATGTCATCGAAAAATTCATCTTCCAAAATGAATTGACCGCAGTGAAGTCAGGATGACTTAAGCTCTCATCTGGTAATTTACAAAAAAGGCCGCCCGAAAAGTCAATTTCCATTGAATTTCCGGGCGGCCCTTTATTGCATCTTATTTAATATTTGTTGTTGAGTTTTCATTTCAGTAACGGCTGCCAGAATGATTTGAGAAATGTTTTTCGCCAAGCTTTTTACTGAAAATAACCGGGTGCTATTTATATATTTTGGCGGCGCAAACTCTTCCCTGTACGCCACCACACCTTTCATCTGGTAGTCGCCCACTTCAGGCAACACCTTATTCATCGCTCTCCCTGGGATTAGAGGGCCTTTTTCCAAAAAAATCTTCCCGACATCTTGCTTATCCCCAATACTTGCATCTACAGCGAGAATAAACGGATCCAGGAAGCGACTGTTTATCTTTTGAATGGTTTTTTCAATATTCAATGCGTGTACAGGGTATTCAAGTGTACCAAACACTTCATAGGGTATATGACTTTCCCTTAACAAAGTTCCGACCAACGGACCCAAGGAATCGGCAATCACGCGATCGGAGCCAATACATAAAATGACAATATCCCTTCCAGCTGATTTTTGAAAAACTTTCGTCAGTTCATCCGAATCAGCCTCTCGCTTCTTGCGGCAATCTGTGACCTCTCTCCAAAAGTCGAACATCGCCATCCCCCCATATTCCCTATTTACCCTGATTATACATGTAAATAACCACACTTCTACTTTAAAAAAACCAGATAAAGAAAATTAAGAAAAACCCCATTGAAGCCAAGCTCCAATGGGACTGATATTAATAACCTTACTTTTGATATTTCGCTTCAAGAAACTTTTTCCGCTATCGATGAGCCCTTTGCGCCTTATAGTTAATAAAATACCAGCTCAGATGACATATTACTTGGCCCTAGCATGGAATTGCGGTATTCGCTGGGAGTCTTTCCTACGGTAGCTTTAAAGACACGACTGAAGTAATGGGAATTATTATATCCTACCTCAAGTGCGATCTGATACACTGTATAATCTAAATCCACCAGTAATCTTTTGGCTTTCTCAATGCGTAAATGGGTAATATATTCAATGAAATTCCTTCCTGTCACATTCTTAAACAGCCGGCTTAAGTAAGTGCTGCTAAGATGGACATGCCCTGCTACATCTTCCAGGGTGATGTTTTCGCTGAAGTTCTCCTCGATGTATTCCATCGCCATCTGTACTGATTTAAGTGTATATTCGTTGTTGTTTTTAAAGACAAGGTGAGCGAAGTTATCAATCATTTCCTTCAGTCTCTGTTTCATCTCATTGATATTTTCCATAATGTTTAAATCATTGGTGTATTGAAGGAGAATGGAATGGATCTCCTTGCTATCGGCCCCTCCATTTATAGCTGCACGGGCGAAGGTGGCCGAAATTTCCGATATTTGAAATTTAAAAATGTCGGGGTCCACTTTCATATTAATCAGCGCGTTGATTAAAAGGCCTTTGCTTTCCTGTATCCCGT
This sequence comes from Siminovitchia acidinfaciens, assembly GCF_003605385.1. GTDB lineage: Bacteria > Bacillota > Bacilli > Bacillales > Bacillaceae_C > Siminovitchia > Siminovitchia acidinfaciens. Next base: position 279,372 of record NZ_QYTV02000004.1, read on the forward strand.
CCATATCCGCCATCTTCAACTTTTTCGCCAAAGCGACAATGTCCTTATTTGGAAGGAGGGATACATCTTTGGAAAGCGGCTCTACGTCATCTATATGAATAACGATGTCCTTGCCTCCGAAAAACTTATATTTCTGCGCATTCATGGCTTCCTCATAAGAAACATGCAAATTTCTTACGTCTTCGTAATAATTTCCTATACCAATTGTAACGGTATAGCCCGTTTGCTCTTTTATATAATACTTGGTCTCTTCCGCCAGCCTTTTCACCAACAGCTTATTATCGTTTTTGTCGGCTTGAAATGGAAGAGAAAGAAGTATGGCGAACTTATCCATCCCTGTGCCCATGGCGAGTGCCTCTTCCAGTTGATTATTCAAGAACTCACGGGCAGCAATAATGACATCATTGCGGATGGAATCTTGCCAATGCTTGCTTTTATTCTTATTTAATGCAAAAAACTCATCGATTTGGACTGCCATTGCCGTATTGGGAACCGAAGACAGGCCGACCATCTGGCTTTGAGTCCAAATCTCTTTTGTTTCCCTAATATTTCCATATAGCAGATTATAGATGAGCGAAACCCTTAGGGACGGCAGGATATCATCGGTGTATTTTTCCGTTTGCCGGCCGGAGGATTCGCTGTTTTCCATTTTGAGGTCAAGCAATACTTGATGTACGTGTTCTTTATCCAAAGGCTTGCTTAGACAATCGTACACACCACTCTTAAAATAAGATCTCAACTCTTGATGCTCGTAATGACTTTTTATTAAAACTAATGGGAAAGTAATCTTCTTATTCAACTGGACAAATGGTGTATTGAGTTCCATTTGGGGAATGTGATCAAGGTCTAAAAAAACAAGGGTATTCCGGGAACCTTCACGGGACTCCATTAAAAAAGAATTTCTGTCTTGGACCTCGACAAGAAATCCAAGTTGATAATCATTGTTCAATTGATGAACCAGATTAATCAAATGAGCATCATAGGTGACAAGCAGTAAATGGTTTCCCATAAAAATCACTCTCTTCCCTTCAAATAAAGATTTACTTGATGTGAACTGCCTTGGGACATATATACCTCATAAATTGAAAGAATTCCTATTCCATAAAAGGTTTTCCGCTTCTTGCCACTCCAAATCCATGGCCAGTAAACCTTTCAGTTCTTTAAAAGTCTCCATATTTCCATCGGCTAGCGCAAATACACGTGCGTGCACCTTATTGAACAAGCCAGCGGAATGATATTGTTCGAATCCTGCCATGGCGGCACCTGAAAACATCTTTAAGGATATATCCTGTAAGTTTTCATCTCCTCCTGCTCCGCGGAAGTTAATGGCAGGGCTTTCATAAATATGGTCTATTTTTACCATTATCGGTATATCCAGCTGGCCCGAGGCAACTGTATAGTTTAATAAATCGCACATATCCATCCGTTCTTGGTACGTAAGCCAGCATGTTCTGGACGGCAGACCGTCAAAATAAAGCCGTTCTTGTATAAAAGACAGCCACCCGGCAATTTTTTTATTGTGTTTAAATTCTTTTAACACTGCTTCATCAATCTTATAAATATCATCTGGCTTGCCGGATAATGCAATCCACTGCAAAGGCATCCGTTCTTGGCTCTTCTGCTGAAACATAACGTTGGACAATGGGCTTGGAAAAATATGATTTGTCCAGGCGCCTGCCTCCCGGTATCCGATCGAACCACTTAAATCAAAGAACAGCGAGCCTTTTTCTTCGAAAATCCCTAAGGTATCTTTGTAATTTTCAATTACTTTGGCAGAGTCCGTTGGCTGGAATTTCGTTTGGTCTATTACTATTTCGGGAGTAACGTTCCTTGCTATAAACTCTTGGTAAACCTCTTTAGAATTACCAAGTAGAACGATAGATAGAGGGGTTTCTTCTCTCAAGGCTTTTTCGGCCAGGGAGATGGCGTCATTTACAGTCGGCACATGTATATCGTAGTAGTTATTTTTCAGCCCATCTTGGATTTGATAGCTATTGGGCTCGATTGTAATGCAAACGCCTCCATTTTTTGTCACAATTAACGGGGGAATCATGGCCATTTCATTTAAGCCGGTGCTTAAAGTGAGCTTCCCTCTGAGTTTACCATGGAAAAAGGTTTCTGTTAATGAGTCCATCTTCTCTAAAAAGTACTGGATCATCCCCTGCACCTCGAGAAAAGTGTAAAAATTCGGCAAGGTTTGTTCTAAAGCATTTCTTTCCATGTACCGCCCGGAGTCCATGGCTTCAGAAGAAATGAGCATTGGAGAGGATGGGTTTGTTCGAACGACAGCAACTGGTTCTCCGGATTGAATAAAAAGCGTCTGGTCCGGTTCCAACTGCCTCAATAAGTCTGTAAATATTCGGGTTTCATTACTTTCATCCCTGTTTTTTCGCCATGCTGGGTTACTTAATAAAAACCTTATTATAGCCTCAATTTTCCAATCCCGGCAAGATAATTTATTTATCATGGGAGAGGAGGCTTTCCGAAACATCGTTAAAATACCTCCATTCCTATTCGCTTTCAGTCTAAGGCACTGATGAAAACTTGAGTCAAATACCTGGTTTTAAAAGGCATTTGACTCATGATGGAAAAATATTAAACTGTTTCTTCTACAGAGTAGATTGTATTGTAGTAATGCATCATTTCTTCTTTCAGGCGGCGAGCTCCCAAGATTGCATTTGCGCGCTCTTCGTCTGTTTCAACATACTTATTGACAATCATGTTTCCTAGCCTGGAGTGGAACTCTTCACCTATTTCACTGGCTCGTAGCATCTTGCAAGCTCATCCAAACCGATTCTGCGGCAGTTCTCGATTACGATGTTGTTTTTAATTTTTTAATACTTTCCCAATTTATTCTGATAAAATTTTGCGACAGACAAAGTATTGGGAAAGTTGTTACTTATAAGTCTACATGGTTCTTTTTTATTTGGGAACTAGTCAAAATTATGATATGTTGCACTTTTTTGCTGTTAATGAGGATAAAAAAGTGCAACCATTAGGCGTTGATCTGCTGCTCAAGTTGTTGTGTGGTCTCTATGTCCTTCATCAGATGTTCGAGCTTTCTAAAATATGGATGCATGACATGGTCCTCCTCTATGAAGGGGACGTGCTCCCGGCAGAAGGAATAGGCCCATTTTGTGCCCTTTCCAAGGTTTTCCGGATTTTGGTAATCTGCTGCTCTTGCTCCGCAGAACAGTTCGATAGCAAGAACCTTATACGCATTACCAACAATTTGAGCCGCTTTTCTTGCAGCAGTAGTCCCCATGCTCACATGATCCTCCTGGTTCGCCGAACTAGGTATCGAGTCGACACTTGCCGGATGTGCCAGAGATTTATTCTCCGAAACAACAGATGCAGCAGCATATTGCGGAATCATCAATCCTGAGTTCATGCCCCCTTCTTTAGTTAAAAATCCTGGAAGTGGATCGTTCAACTGCGGGTTGACCATCCGCTCGATTCTTCTTTCAGAAATGTTGGCAAGCTCTGCCGCTGCAATAGATAGGTAGTCCATTGCGAGGGCGATCGGCTGACCATGGAAGTTGCCCCCCGAAATGACCTTATCCTCTTCTGCGAAAATAAGCGGATTATCGGTAACAGAATTAATTTCGATCACCAGTTTTTCCTGAATATGCTCGAGCGCATCCCTTGAGGCGCCATGAACCTGAGGAGCACAGCGGAGTGAATAAGCATCCTGTACCCGAAGCTCTCCCTGCTCTGTCATCAGCTTGCTGTCTTTTGTCAGTTTCAGGATATTTTTTGCGACCTGTTTTTGCCCTGCATGTGGACGGATATCATGCGTCTCCGGCTCGAAAGCCTGTTTGACTCCCCGTAGAACATCAGTCGTCAAAGCCGCGGTGCAATCTGCCCAATTCGCGAGCTGCTGCGCATCCCAGCAAGCCAATGTTCCGACTGCGGTCATCACTTGTGTACCGTTTATCAGCGCGAGTCCTTCTTTCGCCTCCAGGGAAACAGGCTGGATTCCGGCTGAAGCAAGCGCCTTTCCTCCGTCCATTTGTTCCCCTTCATAGTAGGCTTCCCCTTCCCCCATCAGAACGAGGGCCAAGTGAGCCAACGGGGCCAAATCACCGCTTGCACCTAGAGAGCCTTGTTCAGGTATGACCGGCGTGACTCCTTTGTTCAGCATTTCTACCATAGTTTCGATCACTTTGAGACGAATGCCGGAATGGCCTTGTAAAAGCGCATTTACCCTTAGGAGGATAATCGCCCTTGCCACTTCTTTTGGAAACGGATTTCCAAGACCGCAAGCATGGCTTCTTATAAGATTTATTTGAAGTTGCTTTGCCTGTTCGCTAGGAATGTAAGTCTCACTGAACTTTCCGAACCCTGTCGTAAGTCCATAAACGACTCTTCTCTCAGCCAACAGTTTTTCTACGTATTCTCTACTGTGATTAACCTTCTTTTTTGATTCTTGGTCGATTTCAACTTTATGATCATACCTAGCAACACGTACAACGTCCTCTATCGATAAAGGAATACTTCCAATGATGATTTCCATGTTTTTCAGTAACATCGCATACCCTCTTCTCGTCGTTAGTTAAGGATTTCTTAGTAGTGAATATCTATCGCAAAATGCTATGTCCAGCTCCGATGTACAGGAAGTACTAGTGCGAGCGAAGCGACAGGACATGGAGAGCTTCGACAGCATTACACTGCACGATGGAAAAGCGTCAGCTTTTTCGAGGATGGCGCCCAAAGGCGGCCAGCGCTTGCGCCCCTCCCCTAAGCGGCTGTCTTCCGCATTTCTGTTCAGTCTGTACGTCGATGGACAGGCACTTGCACTTGCGCTTTTGGTTTAAACTCGCAAGGTTTTTAACACCTGCGGGTTTAAGGTGGCTTCCACTTCCTGGCCATTCAGAATATCAATGATGTTTTGGCAGGTTTTGCTTTTTAATTCATACATCGCATCATCCGATATATAGGCCGAGTGCGGTGTGATGTATACTTCATCCAAATTGAGCAGCGGATCATTGAATACCGGCGGTTCATTCACCAATACATCAAGCCCTGCACCGGCAATATGCCCTTCCAGGATCGTTTGGCGCAATCCCTCTTCTTCCAGCACTCCACCCCTGCTAGTGTTTACGACAAAGGCACCTTTTGGCATCTTTTTAAGTTCCTTATAACCAATGATATTTCTGGTTTTGTCGTTTAATGGCACGTGCAGTGTCAAAATCGTGGAGCGTTCCAGAAGTTCATCGAATGAAACTCTTTCCACTGAATACTTATCAAAAGTATCTTGAGACCCATTCGAATCATGAGCGATCAATTGAACCCCAAAGGAACTGAGCTTTTGCGCCACCTTCCCGCCAATTCTTCCAAGGCCAAGCAGCCCAACCGTGTGCTTGTTAAAGCGTTGGATCGGCTTTGTATCCACTGGATCCCATTTTCCATTTTTCACCTGCCGGTTGTAGTCCGGGAAGCGTCGGGCAAGTGTAAGGATATGGGTGATCGCGTGGTCGGAAACTTCTTCCGAACAATATTCCGGTACATGGGTTACAACGATGCCTTTCTCCGTAGCTGCGTCCACTTCGATATGGTTATAACCGACAGCGGAAGCCGAGATGACCTTACAGGCATCCAATTGATTGATTAATTCCGCACGGCACGGAAACCCTACTTGAGCAACAACGCCATCCGCATATGGTGCATAATGTGGAAGATCCTGTTCCAAATCTTCAGAGCGTGTCACTTTTACCTCGAAACCATTTTTTTCATAAATTTCTTTTTCAACGCTGTGGTCCGCCCATTCATCATCCAGAATCCAAACCAGTTTTTTTCCGTTTTTCATGAGTAGTCCTCCCTTGATTTAAACTTGTGCTGTTTGTGTGATTTCCTCCAAAGCCTTGAGCAGTTGATCATTTTGTTCCGGCGTACCTATGCTTATCCTCATGTAGTTGGGTAAATCCCAAATGTTTGCAGGCCGTACAATGAGACCTCTTTCTGCCAGCTCGTTGGCAATTCCCGTCGTATCTTGCTTCATATCGCAAAAGATGAAATTCGTGTGCGATTCTTCGACTTCAAAGCCTTGGTTACGAAGTGCTGTAACAAGCTTTTTCATTTCTTGTTTGTTTCGAGTTAAAACTTTGTTTTTATAATCAATATCATCAAGGGCACCTAGGGCTCCACCGTGAGCTACGCGGTTGCAGGCGAATGGTTCGCGCACCATATGCAACGGTTTGATCAGCTCTTCGTTCGCCACTGCATAGCCGACCCTCATGCCAGCCAATCCATATAATTTTGAGAATGTCCGAAGGACAATCACTGGCAGGCCTTCTTTAATAAAATCGATTCCTGTTTCATAGCCGTTTACGTCTATAAAATCTACATAGGCTTCATCAAGGATAGGGACAACATGTTTTGGTAGCCTTTTCAAAAATCCTCTTATTTCATCTCCATCCAAGATGGTTCCCGTCGGATTGTTCGGATTGCATATGATGACCATTTTTGTTTTTTCATTGATGGCCTGGAACATGGCCTCCAAGTCAAATTTATGATCAGTTGTTGTCGGAACCTCTACCGGGATTCCTCCCATAATCGTTGTGTTTTTGTTGTATTCGGAAAAAGTCGGGGCACAATAAACGACTTCATCCCCAGGATTGATATACGAAGCAATCATCAAGTTGATAATATTGTCTGCCCCATTGGCAATCACGTAATTTTCCGGATCGATTCCGTGCAGGCGGCCCAGCTTATCCCGGAGCTCCCAGCAGGATGGATCCGGATACAAGTGCCCCTCTTGAATAGCTTTCTGCATGGCCTCAATGGCTTTTGGCGATGGACCGTATGGATTTTCATTCGTCGCAAGACGAATTACATTGGTTGCTTTTAATTGTTGTTTAGCTGCCTTCGTTGCTTGACCGGGAATATGCGGCTCCAAGCTTCTCACAGTGTTGCGCCATAATTGTTCAGACAAAATAACTCAATCCCTTCTTTAAATGTTTTTACTTGAAAAAATTATCTTCAAAAGAAGCTAATTCTTAGATTCTTTTCATGTGCTTAAATCACTTATACACGATGTGACAATAAAATCTAAGGGGTTTTGGCGTATAAGGAAAAAATATTAACAATATAACAAAAATAGACAACAAAGGAATTATCGTTATCAAAAAGAGCTACTTTAGAGCAAAGGTACTATGACGGATCCATAATGACCCAATAAGAGAAAAAAATGTTGATCCGGTCACCATGAAGAGTTCATAACGACCGAACAAGAGAACAATCATTGCGTTCTATAGTCTAGCTTTAGATGATTGCTTAAAAAGAATGGGCATCCACTATAAAAAGGCCGCTGAATTCAGCGGCCTTTTGCGTTAAATGACGACTATGAAGTAACTAATTCATGATCGTTAAAATAAATTATCTCAGTCAAGATTTTATAGTTTGGGATATTCCGAAGAGCCTCTCTTGCTTCCTGTTCAGTCTCAAATTCCAACATTTTCATATCGCGACCTGAATAAACGGTAATTACCCACACAAAAGACGCCCTCCAAAATAATTTGTAATTTTTTTCAATAAAATCCGGGAAGTGACACCTATTTAGACAGGCGCTGGCCCGTAACAAATTGAAGCCACGCATAGACTCCCGTCTTTACTGTTTCTGAAACGGATGAATCCCTGCTTGGGTCAAGGCAGACAAAGTCGATATGGCGAACAGACGAGTTCTTTCCTATTTCCAGCAGAATGTCAAATAGCTCATGTGAGGTCATGCCGCCAGGCGTCGAAGCCGGGACGCCGGGAGCTGCTGATATATCAAGCACATCCATATCGACCGTGACATAAATACGGTCCGTTTTCTGTGAAAGCCGTTCAAGGGCACCTTGAACCGTTTCAACCAGCCCTTGCTTACGAGCCTGTCTTAACGTCACCATGTCAATTTTATGTTCCAAGGCATAGTCAACTAAAGGCTTGGCATTAAAATATCCATGAAGTCCGATATTGATGACATTTTCCCCTCTTACTGTTTCCCCATCAATTAACTGGCGGATCGGCGTTCCATTGGCGGGTCCCAATTCCTGAGGGTCCCTCACATCCAAATGGGTGTCGAGCTGCAGGATGCCAATTTCCTCATGAGCATGAACTTCCTTGATCCCTCGGACAGCACACGCTGTAACAGAATGATCCCCGCCAATCAGACACGTGACCGTCTGGGGGTAGGCCTCAGCCAAAAAAGCCGTCGCTTCCTGAATTCTTTGATGTGATAAAAGAATATCCGTTGTATGCATGGCAATATCACCTGCATCCGCCACTTGAAGCGATGACAAATCCACATGTTCGTCCAAATTATAAGTAGCAAAATTTTTCCATAAACGCCTGAACTCCAATGGATACAAAGAGGCTCCCGATACACTGATGGAGGAGCGGGAGATGGGGGCGCCGTACAAGATCACGTCCGGCGACTCCCCCTCTTCCTCTAATGGCTGCACCCATTGGTGGACAAACTCTTTTCCGCTTTTAGGAGCGTTCCAAGACCACTCCGGGATTTGAAACCACTTTTTCCCCATCTGCTCCCACCACCTGAACACCTTTTTTCCATACGGACTTGACGTGGTTTACGCCAAATAAATATTGCAGTTCCTGATAGTTTTTCACATTCCACAGAACTACGTCTCCGAGCTTACCTACTTCCAGCGACCCAACCTGATCCTGGCGGTTGATGGCACAGGCGGCATTATGTGTAGCAGCCGTCAGTGCTTCCGCCGGTGTCATCCACATGGAAATGCAGGCTAGGTTCATGACGAGCGGCATGGAAGTTGTCGGTGATGATCCCGGATTGGCATCGGTTGAAATGGCAACCGGCACACCATGGTCAATCATATAACGTCCTTCAGCAGCCTCTTCTCTCAAATATAATGCTGTTGCCGGGAGCAGGCAGGCAATCGTTCCGGCTTCTGCCATTGCGTGAATGCCTTCTTTGGAAGCTTTCAATAAATGCTCAGCCGAAATCGCCCCGACCTTGGCAGCCAACTCTGCTCCGCCATATGGCGCAATTTCATCGGCATGAATTTTTGGAGTAAGACCATAACGCTTGCCCGCTTCTAAAATCCTCTCCGACTGTTCAGGTGTATAGACATCTTTCTCACAGAATACATCGTTAAACTCAGCCAATTTTTCTTCGGCAACGACAGGAAGCATTTCTTCGATGACAATGTCGACGAATTCATCTTCACGCCCTTTGTACTCTGGCGGAACCGCATGGGCACCCATAAATGTCGGTACAATATCGACCGGATGGGTCTCTTGCAGCTTTTTCATGACGCGGAGCTGCTTCAATTCAGTCTCCAGATCCATTCCATAGCCGCTTTTTCCTTCAACAGTTGTTACACCATGGGCAAGGAAGGAGTTCAATCGGCGTGTAGACTGCTCGATCAATTCCTTTTCTGAAGCTTCCCTTGTCATGCGGGTGGTGGCATGAATGCCTCCACCCGCGTTCATGATCTCCATATACGTGGAACCTTCAAGCCGCATTTCAAATTCCCGTTCACGGCTTCCTCCGTATACTACGTGTGTATGAGGATCGACAAGTCCTGGGGTTATCAAATGGCCGGATGCATCCACAATATCCGCTTCATGCGCTCTTGAAGCATATTGCTGTTCAAGCTCCGCCGTTGTTCCTACTGCCTTGACAACACCGTCCTCAAGCCACACACTTCCATCTTCAATTATTCCAAGTTCAGACATTGCCTCTCTTGAACGCGGTCCGTTCACATCAGAAGCAAGCGTTGCAAGCTGCGCCGCGTGTTTGATCCAAACAGGCTTAGTCAATTTTGGTCACTCCTTTTATCAAGCATTGGAATTTTCATACCTGTTTCACGTGCTTTATTGATTGCAATATCATAACCTGCGTCAACGTGGCGGACAACGCCCATTCCAGGGTCAGTTGTAAGTACGCGCTGCAGACGTGCTTCCGCTTCTTTCGTTCCGTCAGCTACGATAACGACTCCTGCATGGAGAGAGTAACCCATACCTACACCGCCGCCGTGGTGTACGGATACCCATGTAGCTCCGCCGACAGCATTGACCATCGCGTTGAGGATCGGCCAGTCAGCCACAACATCCGAACCATCTTTCATCGCTTCTGTTTCTCTGTTAGGAGAAGCAACAGAACCAGAGTCCAAGTGGTCACGTCCGATTACGATCGGCGCTTTCAATTCTCCGCTTGCAACCATGTCGTTAAGGATTTTTCCAAAACGCGCACGCTCGCCATATCCCAGCCAGCAAATACGGGAAGGCAAACCTTGGAATTCAATTTTTTCCTGAGCCATGCGAATCCAGTTGCAAAGGTGTTCGTTATCGCTGAATTCACGTAAAATGGCTTCGTCTGTTTTGTATATATCCTCTGGGTCTCCAGAAAGTGCCACCCAGCGGAAAGGACCTTTACCTTCGCAGAATTGCGGACGGATATAGGCTGGAACGAAACCAGGGAAGTCAAACGCATTTTCTACCCCTTCGTCTTTGGCCACTTGACGAATATTGTTTCCGTAGTCAAAAGTGATTGCGCCTTTCTCCATCATTTCAAGCATAGCCTTTACATGTACAGCCATGGAGGCTTTTGAACGCTTCACATACTCCTCAGGATCGGACGCGCGCAGCTTATTTGCCTCTTCGATGGATAAGCCCGTTGGAACATAGCCATTGAGTGGGTCATGTGCAGAAGTCTGGTCAGTAAGTGCATCAGGAATAAAGTTTCTTTTGATCATTTCAGGAAGAATCTCTGCCGCATTGCCGACAAGACCAATGGATAATGCTTTTCCTTCTGCTTTTGCTTCATTAGCCAAGCGAATCGCTTCATCCAAAGAATCCGTTTTTACATCTGTGTAACGGGTTTCAATCCGGCGGTCGATTCTCCATTCTTCTACGTCGATCGCAATACATACCCCGCCGTTCATTGTTACCGATAGCGGCTGTGCACCACCCATTCCTCCAAGTCCAGCTGTAACTGTGATTGTCCCTTGAAGCGTTCCGTTAAAATGCTGCTTCGCAAGCTCGGCAAAAGTTTCATAAGTTCCTTGGACAATTCCTTGGGAGCCGATATAGATCCAGCTTCCCGCTGTCATCTGCCCATACATCATCAAGCCTTTTTTATCGAGTTCATGGAATGTATCCCAATTGGCATAGGCCGGTACAATGTTCGAGTTGGCCAAAAGAACTCGCGGTGCGTCTGTATGCGTTTTAAAAATAACGACAGGCTTACCTGATTGGACGAGAAGCGTCTCATCATCTTCCAAATTTTTCAAGGATTCAACGATAGCGTCAAAGGATTCCCAGTTACGGGCAGCTTTTCCAATTCCTCCGTATACCACAAGCTCTTCGGGAATTTCAGCCACTTCTTTATCCAGGTTGTTCATTAACATGCGGAGCACTGCTTCTTGCTGCCAGCCTTTCGTATTTAATTCAGTTCCTCGGTAACGGATAATTTTGTTTTCTGCAATTGTTGTACTCATCTTTTTCCTCCTGGCGTTTATCATTTTTTATATATAAAAAATCCTTATTGGATTGAAACTACTTTTCTTTTAAAAAATCTATGCTTCAACTGAATCCTTTTTAAAAGGAGTGTCTGCAACTTTAATAGATTCAGTTGGACATCCATCACAGGCATCTTCCAAATCATATTCGAGATCATCCGGTATCTCCGCAGTCCCCTGATTATCATCAAGCTTAACAAAGGAGAATCCACTGTCATTATGGTCAAAAATATCCGGCGCCGTTTCGCTGCAGGCTCCACAAGCTATACAAGTATCCTGGTCCACTATTGAATATTTCGCCATTGTTGCACCTCCGATTGAATCGTCTTCTAAAAAAAGATAGGTAATTATAAAATCATCGATATATTTTGTGTCCAGCTCAAGCGCGCCAGAGTTTATTCGAGGAAGCCTTGTTCAGCTCGTCGCAAAGCTGCATGAAGCATATTCAAAGATGTTTCTCACGATGTAATTAAATAAGCAGCCTTGCTGTGGCGGCTGAAAAACTGCCTCATCAAAATTCTTCTTGTGCTTGTCGCCTAAGGCTGCGCGCCTTACGCATTTCTCTAAAAACTTATGAACGGACCGCTGCCTTTTTTTCTTTATTTTCCATAATCGTTGTGCTGTGAAGGGGCTGAACCTTTGCACTTGGGTCGACAAGAACCTTTGCATTACTTACTGCAATGGGCGCTTCTCCGAAACCGGTTGCAATCAGTTTCACTTTTCCGTCATAGGTGCAAATATCTCCTACTGCATGGATCCCTTTTATATTGGTCTCCATTTTGGAGTTGACCAGAATCGAATTTTTCTCTATCTGCAATCCCCAATTTTTGATAGGGCCCAAAGATGATATAAACCCGAAGTTAACGATGACCGCATCCACATCAATCACTTTTTTCCCGCCTGCTCCTAACTCTTCCACAACAACCTGTTCAATTTCTTTATCTCCCCATAAGGCAGTGGGAACAAACGGTGTCATGACCTCAACATTTGATGCTTGCAATTGCTCGACACTGCTTTCATGTGCGCGGAATTTATCTCGCCGGTGGATGAGCGTTACTTTTTCGGCAATCGGTTCAAGCATCAATGACCAATCAACAGCGGAATCCCCGCCGCCGAAAACAGCTACTCTCTTTCCGGCAAATCGATTTAAATCATTCACAAAATAATGCAGGTTGCTTTGTTCAAATCTTTCCGCACCTTCCACCTGCAGCTTCCTGGGGGTGAAGGCTCCGTTTCCTGCTGTAATAATGATTGTCTTCGTATGATGTGTTTCCGAGTTTGTTATAAGTTTGAATGTCTCATCTTCCTGCTTTTCCAATTGTTCGACCGATTGATTCAGACAAATTGTCGGGTTGAACAGCTTCATTTGCTCTTTCAGATTATCCACCAGATCCTGAGCAAGAATCTTTGGGAATCCGGCGATATCGTAAATATATTTTTCCGGATATAGAGCTGACAGCTGCCCTCCCAATTGCGGAAGACTTTCAATAATTTTCACTGACATCTGCCTCATGCCGGCATAATAGGCGGTAAATAATCCGACCGGACCGCCGCCAATTATAGTAAGGTCATACATCTCCTCATTGCGGGGCATATCTTTCACTCCTTATAGATTGGAAGTTGAATACATTTTAAGTAAGCTAGAGGGCTATCTTTATTGACTTTCAATCCATCGCATCCTCCTTCAGCTAATTTTTTGAAATATTTATTAAATCATTTATACATCATCTTTCAATAAATTCTAAGGGTTTTCAAGGACCATGCTAAAAATATTAATCATATAACAAGAAATTATAGCCTGTTTGAAACCATCCGATTTGAAATGGGGATGGCTGCATTCTGGGAGTATTAATAATTAATGAGAAAACAGAATTGGATATTTCTTTTACTACATTAGCAGACTGAAGACAGAAAATACCCTCAAGTTGAAAAAGTGCAATAAATGATAAATTAGGGCGGTTACTAAAGTCCGATTTATCGTTTATGATGAAAAAAATCGAAAAACCAAACATTTTCATCTTGTTGGAGATCCGGCCTGTTACTTCCTTAACCTTAGTAATATTAGTCGGGCTGGTTTTTTGTTTTATTTTAATGGCATCATCCCTATTTATGAAAGGGCTTACGATACCGGATGAGTGATGGTTTAACTTTAAGGAGGTGATACCCAAGTAGAATTCCCAATATTTTTTCTTTTATATATTTAGTTATTTCTAGACCCACCAAAATGAAGGGGGAAATGTGACAATGACCGCAGTAGTTGTTTCTGTATTAATCATGTGTGCGCTGAGCATGCTCAGGGTGAATGTTTTAATTAGTGTTTTAGTAGCTGCTCTTAGCGCTGCCTTACTTACCGGAGCATCCATGACTGAAGCAATGAACATGCTCATCGCGGGGATGGGCGGACAAGCTGAAACAGCAATAAGCGTTGTTTTACTCGGAATTTTCGCAGTAATGATTCAATATACCAAGATCACCAATATCTTGGTCCGGAAGCTTTTGAGTTTCTTAAAGGGAAGACGGGGCTTTATTGTAATGACAATTGCAGGAATCTCTTGCTTTTCACAAAACTTGGTCCCTGTGCATATTGCCTTTATTCCTATTCTCATACCTCCGTTGCTTCATTTGTTTGACAAAATGAAAGTGGACCGCCGGGCTGTTGCCACGGCACTGACTTTCGGATTGAAATTTCCATATATCATCATCCCTGCAGGTTATGGGTTGATGTTCCATCAGATTATTCAAACCGAAATGAAAAACAATGGAATGACGATTGGGATTGGACAAGTTGCCCTTTCTTTGCTTATTCCTGGTTTATCATTGGTCGTCGGCTTGTTGATAGCCGTATTTTTCACATATCGTAAAGAAAAAGACGCACCTGCTGCTGTAGGCGTGGAGCATGACCTTGCGTCGGCAGAAGTTTCTGCCACAACAGAAGAGGTTCAATTTAACAGACAGCACATGATTACATTGATCGCTATAGTATTGGCCGTTGTCCTGCAAGTGATTACCCATTCTCTTGCTTTGGGTGCTCTCGCAGGGGTTCTCGTTATGTTTATCGCCAGGGTTGTCCCTTTCTTAAAAGGCGATGAGATTGTCGATAATTCAATGAAAATGATGGGGAACATTGCCTTTGTTCTATTAGTAGCTTCGGGATATGCGGCAATACTGAAAGAGACTGGGGCAATTGACCAAATGAACGCGGTTACGGAAGGATTCCTGGGTGACAGCAAGTTCATGACCGCTTTGATCATCTTAACGATAGGCTTGGTCATCACCATGGGTATCGGGACTTCCTTTGGAACTATTCCTATCTTGGCAGCCGTTTATGTCCCTCTATGTTTGACAGCAGGATTTTCACCAATGGCGACAGCTGCCTTAATTGGAGCGGCAAGTGCATTGGGTGATGCGGGTTCACCTGCCTCTGACAGTACACTCGGCCCAACCATGGGATTAAACGCCGACGGCAGACATGACCACATTTGGGGTACGTGTGTCCCTACTTTTATACACTTGAACATCCCTTTGTTTATTGCTGGGTTGGTCGCTGCGATGATTTTATAAGTTTTTCATTGTCGGAGCCGGGCGAAGTTTGTCTGGTAAAATATGTGTGAAAAGGGTGTGAGTCCGCTCACACCCTTTTTCATGTGCATGAGAGAGGAAGGGCTTTCTATAATTGGTAGGTGTTCTTATAAGAGAGTTGGAGAGATTATTAGAGAGTTGGAGAGATTATTAGAGAGTTGGAGAGATTATTAGAGAGTTGGAGAGATTATTAGAGAGTTGGAGAGATTATTAGAGAGTTGGAGAGATTATTAGAGAGTTGGAGAGATTATTAGAGAGTTGGAGAGATTATTAGAGAGTTGGAGAGATTATTAGAGAGTTGGAGAGATTATTAGAGAGTTGGAGAGATTATTAGAGAGTTGGAGAGATTATTAGAGAGTTGGAGAGATTATTAGAGAGTTGGAGAGATTATTAGAGAGTTGGAGAGATTATTAGAGAGTTGGAGAGATTATTAGAGAGTTGGAGAGATTATTAGAGAGTTGGAGAGATTATTAGAGAGTTGGAGAGATTATTAGAGAGTTGGAGAGATTATTAGAGAGTTGGAGAGATTATTAGAGAGTTGGAGAGATTATTAGAGAGTTGGAGAGATTATTAGAGAGTTGGAGAGATTATTAGAGAGTTGGAGAGATTATTAGAGAGTTGGAGAGATTATTAGAGAGTTGGAGAGATTATTAGAGAGTTGGAGAGATTATTAGAGAGTTGGAGAGATTATTAGAGAGTTGGAGAGATTATTAGAGAGTTGGAGCGATTATTAGAGAGTTGGAGCAGCCGGGAAGGGTTCCCCTTCCATCGGCTGCTCCACTAATTATTATATTTATATAGAGAATAGACTTCCGTTCGGTTTTAATCCGAATTTTTATCAGGATAGCTCCAGCATCCGATCTAGTGCTAATTTTGCAAACTCAGCAGTTTTATCATCAACTGAAATTACGTTATGTTTTTCTCCATCAGCAATAGTTTCAAGGCACCAAACCAGATGAGGCAAGTCAATCCGGTTCATGGTCAGGCACGGGCACATGTGCGGATTCAACGAAACGATATGCTTGTCCGGATGATCCTGAATCAGGCGGTTAACTAGATTCATTTCGGTACCAATCGCCCACGCAGTTCCTGGCTCTGCGTTTTCTATTACTTTAATAATATAGCTTGTTGATCCGTTCAGGTCCGAAAGCGCCACGACTTCACGCGAACACTCCGGATGGACGAGCACTTTCATTTCCGGATGATTGCTGCGGATGTCCTCGATATTTTTCACGGTAAAGTTTTCATGAACGGAGCAATGGCCTTTCCATAGCAAGACTTTCACTTTTCCAACAGGACCATCATACTCCAGTTCATCTGTGATCGGGTTCCAGACGGCCATTTCATCAAGACCTACACCCAGGTTATAGGCAGTGTTTCGTCCGAGGTGCTGGTCAGGTAAAAATAGTATTCTTTCCTTTTGCTCAAATGCCCAGCGAACCATTTCTTCCGCGTTGGATGATGTGACAGTGGCACCTCCGTTTTCTCCGACAAATGATTTGATTGCTGCAGTCGAATTGACGTAAGTGAGCGGCAGAATTGTCTCACCGAATATGGCGGTCAACTTCTCCCACGCACGCTCGGTCTGATAAATGTCAGCCATGTCCGCCATCGAACAGCCCGCGCGCATGTCCGGAAGGTACACTGTTTGATTCTTCGTTGTTAAAATATCGGCTGTCTCAGCCATAAAATGGACTCCGCAAAACACAATGTGCTCCGCTTCCTCGTTCTTTTCACAAAGCTGCGCGAGCTGCAATGAATCACCCGTAGCATCCGCAAATTGGATAATTTCATCTTTTTGATAATGGTGACCGGGAATAAAAAGCTTGCTTCCAAGCGCTTCCTTCGCAGCGCGCACCCTTCCCTCCAGCTCCTCCGTTGACATGTTGCGATACTTTTCTGGCAGCACATTTGTCTGCTTTTCCAACGTTTGAAAAATACTCATACCCCTTAAATCCTCCCTTGTTGTAAAAACTCTTTAAGTGGGACGGCGATTGCCGCTCCGTGTGTTTTAAAATGAGTGGTGCGGTTCAGCGGAGCTGAACCCTTCACTTTTTACAGCTCCTAGTAAAACTCGGCGTCCAGACCGAATAGTGTTAGTCCTTAGCGAGCGGATAGTAATTCAAGCAAAGTGGATAGTGCTCTTCGAATTCTGGTCATTATTTTCGAAAAGACGATAGTATTTTTAAATTCCGGACAGTATTTTCGAAAAGCAGATAGTATTTCTAAATTCTGGACAGTATTTCCCGAAATGCAGATAGTATTTCAGAAAAGACAATAGTAATTTTTAATTTCACTACCACAAGACAGCATTCTCCCACCTTGCAGAATCCACAATAACCTAACTGGCTAGTATTCTTGAATTCACTTATACCTGGCCGCTTTGAACGCTTGAAGAGTTTTCAAAACCCCGATTCATCCAAATATCCCCAACTACCACATTTTCCCTCAAACTAGCAGTGTTTCAGGCATCGCGACTTGCGCTCCAACCTTCACCTTTGCACTGATATCCAGGGCAGCAACCGAGTGTGTCAAGAATCCGAGCGATATATAATCGACCCCCGTATCGCTGTACGAAGCGAGGTTATCGATCGTGATTCCGCCGGACGCTTCGGTCACAATACCTTCCGGAACCAGCCCGATCCACTCTTTGATTTCTTCGGGTGTCCGGTTGTCGAACATGATGACATCAGCTTTAGCAGCGACGGCTTCGAGCACCATTTCTTTCGTTTCGGTTTCAACTTCGACCTTAACCATGTGGCCCACCTTTTCTCGGACCGCCGCAACCGCTCCTGCAATCGATCCGGCGAATGCGATGTGGTTGTCTTTCAGCATCGCCCCGTCATACAGGCCATAGCGGTGGTTCTGACCGCCGCCGCACCGGACCGCGTATTTCTCAAGCATCCGCAAGCCTGGCGTCGTTTTTCTAGTGTCACATATTTTCGTATAATCACTGTTCAAAATTTCGACAGCTTCCCGTGTTTTCGTCGCAATTCCGCTCATCCTCTGTACAAGATTCAAAATGACGCGCTCGCCTTTCAGCAGGCTGTCCACCGGCCCCCATACAGTCGCCAGCACCTGTCCCCTTTCGATTTTTTCCCCATCACAGACAAAAATGTCATACCGCAGCTCCGGCTCAAGGATTGGATATCCTGTCCGGATGATGTCTTCCCCGCAGAATACGCCGCTTTCTTTAGCAATAAAATTGACCTCACCAAACTGACCTCTTCCGAATATTTGGCTTGTAACGTCTCGGTCTCCGATGTCCTCCAGGAAAAATTGCTCAAGTTGCAACCGCAGTTTCAATTGGTTCATTGCTTTCATTCCTTTTTTGAATAATTTGCCTGGTCATCCAGTCGTTATTGTTTTCAGCGGGGTAGTCGCGGCGAAAATGTCCTCCCCTGCTCTCTGTTCGCTTCAAAGCTGATTCCGTAATCAGCCAAGAAGTGATTAACATGAACACCTTCGTCATTCCTTCAATTGTCAGGTGATCCAAATCAGCATTCAATAGGTCTTCTATTTGAAAACTTTCAAGCCAGTGCTTTTGTGTGACTAAGCCTTCTTTAGACCGGACGATACCGACGTTGTCCATCATGAAGTTCTGAATATCCTTGATTTCCGGCAAAATTCCGATAGCTTCCAGACTATGGCATCCATTAATTACCGACGATTGATAAGCCCGATTATTAAATGTGCCTATTTCACGCGGACCACTACTGCCATTAAGCCACTCCGACAATTTCTTTCCCATAAAAAGTCCTTCAAGCAGCGAGTTGCTTGCCAGACGGTTTGCTCCGTGCAGCCCTGTACAAGCAGTCTCACCGATAGCATACAATCCATCGATGCTTGTCCGGCCGATCAGATCCGTTTTCACGCCCCCCATTAAAAAGTGACTACCGGGAGCAACAGGAATCCGGCATTTCCAATTTACGTGATTTTTTTCACACAAAGCGGTAATCGTCGGGAACCGCTCGGCAAAATTTTCAATGGTCGATACATCCAGGTAAACTTGTGTCCCGACACGCAAATAATCGTAAATTGTCTGCGCAACGATATGCCGCGGCGCTAGGTCTCCTAATGGGTGGATGCCTTCCATGATTGCTTCTCCCGCCTCGGTGACGAGACTTCCGCCATCCCCGCGGACAGCTTCCGAAATTAATCCATGAGTTTTTCCATCCAGGTAAAGCAGGGTTGGATGAAACTGGATAAATTCCATATCGGCGATTTCGGCTCCTGCTTTATATGCGAGCGCAATGCCATCCCCTGTTACGGTTTCCGCATTGGATGTGTGACTGTAAAGCTGGCCGCACCCGCCTGTTGCCAAAACAATATGGTCGGCATAAAACGATTCAATGTTGCCAGCTGCATTTTTACCCTTAGCTCCTATGCATCTCTGCCCGGAGGAATCTATGATTAAATCATACACAAACATATTTTCAATGACTGTAAATTTACCGGCTATGGTCGACTTGAAGTGCTCCATGATCCGCCGGCCGGTTGCATCTCCGCCTCCGTGAACAATTCGATTTTCACTGTGCGCGCCTTCCATTCCAAGCAGAAGTCCGCCCTGTTCATCCGTATCAAAGCGGCAGCCGGATTCCCACAGTTCTTGAATCAATTCTGGCGCTTCCCTAGTCACCGCCCATGCTACCCCGTGGTCGTTATGAAACCTGCCGGCTTCCACCGTATCGGCAAAGTGGCTGTCAGGACAATCACTCTTGCCAATGGCAGCGGCAACTCCACCCTGAGCCAAGTTAGAATTTCCACTTTCCAGAACAGACTTTGTGATAATTATCACATTCTTATCGTCATAAAGACGCTTCGCCAGCTGCAAAGCGGCCACGCCGCTTCCAATAATTAGGACATCCGCCTTTTTCATCACGCGCCTCCTAGTATTTACAGGTGTCTTGACACATATATTTACATACTATTACACTTATGACAAGTCTTTTTTATAAAATTCATAGAAAGCGGGATTACAGGTGAAATATTTTGATTATGCCGCCTCCTGTCCGTTGGATCAGGAAGCCGCGGAAGTCTATGTAAAAGCGGCGTCTTCTTACTATGGGAATTCAAGCAGCCTTCACGATATCGGTGATCAGGCAAATGAGCTTTTGGAATACAGCCGGAACCAATTCGCCCGATTTTTCGAGGTATCAAAGGACGGCATTTATTTTACAAGCGGAGGATCTGAAGGTAATTACTTGGCCTTACAAACGTTATTGTCAGGTAAGGTAAAAAGAGGAAACCATATTATTACAGGAATGGCGGAACATTCCTCGGTTTTGAATACAATGGAAAAATTACGACAAGCGGGATGGGATATCACGAAGCTTCCTTTTGATTCAGGTGGGAGAATTGACGTGGAAACTTTCAGGAACGCCATTCGCGAAGATACCGTTCTGGCAAGCATCCAGCACGCAAACCCTGAAATCGGAACGCTTCAGCCGATTGAAAAAATTGGCGCGCTATGCAGGGAGCATAATATTCTTTTTCACAGTGACTGCGTTCAGTCTTTCGGAAAGGTTGATGTAGCACAAATTGCCCGGGCCGTTGACAGCCTGACGATTTCCGGGCATAAATTTTACGGACCAAAAGGAGTTGGGGCGGTTTATCTGAATCCTGCTCTTAGGTGGGAGTCATATGCTCCCGGTACAACACACGAAGGCGGATTCCGTGCGGGAACAGTGAACGTGCCGGGGATTGCAGCCATGACCGTGGCGGCGGAAAAAGCGATGAAGAATTTGGAAGTTTATGAGGAGCATTACCACATGCTGCGGGAAGAATTTTTGCAGTCACTCGCGCCTGTTAGGTCGTGGTGCACCGTTTATGAAGCAGACCTGCCTTCCACAATCGGCATGAGAGTGGACGGGCTTGAAGGGCAGCTGATCATGAACGAAGCGAACTTGCGCGGATTTGCCATCTCGACGGGAAGCGCCTGCCAGGTGAGTCTGCAGGCGCCGTCGAAAACAATGGTCGCACTTGGCGTAGAAGGGAAAGCAGTGAAAGAGTTCATTCGAATCACGTTGGGCCGGGAAACGAAAGTGGAGGATGTTCGGGAGTTAGGCGAGGCGCTTGTAAAAATTGTCAGGGAGAATGGATAGGAGCCGAGCAAGGAAAACATAATATCGTTACAAGAACTAAAGCGCAAGCTCCTTACTTAGCACGGGCTAACAAGCTGATTCCGAAGAGGCTGTTCTTCAAGCGGACTTCCGTCACCATTAAGTGAAACTTCTTTGAGTATGCTTCATCCTTACGTCGGGCTGAACAAAGAAGCTTTCGCACGGGAGCAAAACCTTGTAGGCTTGATCCTTGCGGGGCTAGGCGCTGAAGCTGGACGTAATATAGCACTCCAACAAAGTTATCTGCACAATAAGCATTGTAAAGTAAGCTCAACAAGCCGACAGTTAAATGTCGGCTTGTTTCTGTTTGTTACCTAGATTAACAAAGTATTTCTTTTTTTAAAGCTAATTAACAATTTATTAAAGATTTGGTTAAAATTGGATATTTCGACAAACGTTTTAAAGTAGGTTGCTACAATGGCTTTAGGTAAACGAAAGGAGTTGAAAACCACCCTTTTTTTTAATAAAAATAACCGGAGGTATGCAAATGTTAATTAAGCGAGTTTGGAAACTATTCGTTACTGGTCTTGTTTTATTGGTTGTTACTGCCTGCGGTGGTGGTCAAGACGTGCCTCCTCAGGAGGAGCCGGCTGATATGGAGGAATCTCCAGTGGACGGCACGAATACAGAGGAACCGGCTGGAGATATAAATGAAGATTCTTCATTAGATGAGACAAATATTGAGGAGCCGACTGAAAGCCCGGCAGAACCTTCAACCGGTGAAACGGGTACAGAAGCGCCCTCAACTGATAGCGATGGAAGCGACTGATAGTTAGAGATTACTGTACATGTCCAGGATAAGCGTACAATAGTGCCGTCAAGAGCCTCGCCCCCTTCAATCGAGGTCGAGCCCGACAGCCCTCGAGTGAGGCTCAAAATATGCTTTAATGATTCGGAGCTGAGCCGATAGGCCAAAACATGATTTTGATGAACCCAATAAGTCAAAACCTCACTTTTATGAGTGGGGGTAGACCCAAGCCAGGATCTTAGTTTTATGAGCCCGAACCCAGCAGAAATCAACCAAACCGAACGAGATATGGCCAAAGAAGATCGCGCTGGGGAGAGACGCACCACGGAACGTTAATAAACACTCAATCTGTTATATATCACACTCTCTGCTTTCGGCCGCATGCCGAAAGCTTTCTTTTTTAAAAAACAAAAATAATCTGCTCTGTCTCAACTAAGAAACAAGCAGATTATGGAGAGTCCTCATATAGTTTTTTCAATGTATCATTACTCCTCTGTTTTACTTAAGCACCGCTCACACTCGTTGAAATAGCACTCGTGCATTTCATTCATTTCTTCTCCGCATTGGCAGCATTGTTTGGCAGGAATATTTCTATAAAACTCTATTGGCATCATTTTGGATGGCCTCCCTTTTTGTTATTAAACACATTGTAGTATAACAGTTTAATAAAGTCAACATCTGTTATATACCTGTTTTATATATATTACATTCAACATGTAAATAAATGTGCTAAAAATAGACCAAACATATTTTTACAAAATATACTATTCACGGTTTGGGATTTCGAATATAATTATGTAGATATTTGATAATTTAAGGGGGAGTCTCATTTTGAAGCGTTTGTTGCCAGCATTACTTGCGGCAGTTCTTGCTATTTGGACGCTGCCATTATCCGCTTTTGCGGCGGTGGATTCGAAAGATCCGAAGTTTCAAAGCTATTTGAAAGAAATTGGAATGTCCGAGGAAGAGTTTGCTACATATTTTATGGATGTCCATGATTTCACTCTTGAAGATTTCGATTCTGTTCAGGAAGTAAAAGATTACTTGGGCGATACAGTAAACAAAGAAAACCTGAAAGCCCTGCTTGCTGATTATGAAATGACACAGAAAGAGTTGGAACAGCTGCTTGCCGAACAAGGTAAGTCTTTGGATGATTTCATTTTCATTGATGACCTTGAAGCTGAACTTTATTATTTGTCAGTTGAGGCTATCGATGAAGAAGCTGCGATTGCAATCCTTGGTGAGTTTGGACTTACAGCTGAAGAGATGCAAAGATTGGCAGACCACTTGGAAAAAGTAATGGAAAATGCTGATGAGGAAGAATTTTTAGACAAACTATTAATCTTGGGCGACCGCTTGATGGCTTTCCCGGAATTCGATAGTTCCTCAGATCTTACTCCAGCGCAGATCGCCGAACTGCTTAGTATTTGGGACGAGCTCCTGGATCTTTTTCAAGTAAAAGTAGATTACTATCTTGTAAAAGATGGAATTGAAACGCCGATTTCCATGTCCGCTCTAGTCCAGATGGATACAATTGACGGTGCGGATTTACTAATAAAAATTTACTCCAAAGACGGAGTGTTCCTTGCCGACTTAATCATTACTAAAGAAATGTTCGGCTCGGAAATTATTAATAATGTTGGCCAAAAAGCAGAAACTGCAGTAAAAACTGCTGCCGGAAAGCCCGTTGTGAAAACAGTGAAAGGCGGAAAGCTGCCAAACACCGCTTCCGACTACCTTCCGAAGGCGGCTGCTGGACTTGCGTTCATCATTTTTGGCGCCTTCTTATTCCGTAAATTCAAAGTTAAAGGTGCCTAATGAAACGTTTCATTCTCATTGCAGCGGCAGTTGGAATGATTGGACTTGGCACTTGGCTTGCCGGAACAAATGCCTTCAAATTTTTGACGGGGTATATGACAGTAGATAAAGTCAGTTCAGAGCCTGCGCCCGTCAAACAAGAAGAAGCACCACCAGTGGAAGTGCGTGAAACGAAAACTGTCGTTTATGACGATCGGCCCGAAGAGGGCGAAATCATCGGCGATTTGATCATCCCTAAACTGGATGCAAAGCTGCCGATTTTCCATGGTACCGATGAGGATGAACTGGAAAAGGGCGTTGGCCATTATGCCGGCAGCGTCCTTCCCGGGGAAAAAGATAATTCGGTACTTTCCGGTCACCGGGATACCGTCTTCAGACGGCTCGGCGAAGTGGGAAAAGGCGATACATTGATCGTTACCACGGCTAAAGGTGAATTCACTTATAAAATTCGCAAGGTTCGAATTGTGGATGCAGACGACCGGACAGTAATCGTTCCGAAGCCGCGTGCCACCTTGACCGTCACCACATGCTACCCATTTAGGTACATTGGCGATGCGCCCGAACGATACATCTTGGTTGGCGATTTGATCGACAGTAAAAAATATAAAGAGTGAGGAGCCGTGCCGGTTGGTGCGGCTTTTTTTGCGTCTGCGCTCACAGGAGGGGGCAGTGGTACGAGGGTTTGAGCTGCTTTTACATGCGGGGGTGGTGAGTTATACGTGGGCTGGAGCAGTTATAAGAGAGTTGGAGCAATTATAAGAGAGTTGGAGCAATTATAAGAGAGTTGGAGCAATTATAAGAGAGTTGGAGCAATTATAAGAGAGTTGGAGCAATTATAAGAGAGTTGGAGCAATTATAAGAGAGTTGGAGCAATTATAAGAGAGTTGGAGCAATTATAAGAGAGTTGGAGCAATTATAAGAGAGTTGGAGCAATTATAAGAGAGTTGGAGCAATTATAAGAGAGTTGGAGCAATTATAAGAGAGTTGGAGCAATTATAAGAGAGTTGGAGCAATTATAAGAGAGTTGGAGCAATTATAAGAGAGTTGGAGCAATTATAAGAGAGTTGGAGCAATTATAAGAGAGTTGGAGCAATTATAAGAGAGTTGGAGCAATTATAAGAGAGTTGGAGCAATTATAAGAGAGTTGGAGCAATTATAAGAGAGTTGGAGCAATTATAAGAGAGTTGGAGCAATTATAAGAGAGTTGGAGCAATTATAAGAGAGTTGGAGCAATTATAAGAGAGTTGGAGCAATTATAAGAGAGTTGGAGCAATTATAAGAGAGTTGGAGCAATTATAAGAGAGTTGGAGCAATTATAAGAGAGTTGGAGCAATTATAAGAGAGTTGGAGCAATTATAAGAGAGTTGGAGCAATTATAAGAGAGTTGGAGCAGCCACGGAAGGTTTCCCCTTCCGTGGCTGCTCCAAGCTCATCTCCCTTCTGAAGCGTCTTGCACTAATCCCAGCCGTGTCACAGTTTCCTACTCAAAACAAATAATCCCCCTAACTATTGGAGGATTACCATTGTGTGAACTACCGCAAAATCCAATCACCTAAATAAATCCAGACAGCATCATTTCTACAGTGAGGGATTGTGCCGTCAAGTATGGATCGCTTTTTTCTCTTTTTTCGCCAAAGACTTTTTTTCTTCTTTTTCCCCCATGATGGATGTGCTATGTTGCGGCTGCAGCCTGGCTTTTGGATCGATGTGCATTTTTGCGTTGCTCACAGCAACAGGTGCTTCTCCAAACCCGGTAGCAATCAGCTTCACTTTTCCTTCATATGTGCAAATATCGCCAACTGCATAGATTCCTTTGATGTTCGTTTCCATTTTCGAATTGACGACAATCGAATTCTTTTCAATGTCTAAGCCCCAGTCCTTGATAGGGCCGAGAGAAGAAATAAAGCCGTAATTAACGATAACATCATCAACTTCGACCACCTCCTTGCGGTCACTCCCTATCTCTTCTAGTACAACCTGCTCTATCCGGCCGTCCCCAATCAAGTCTACCGGTACAAACGGAGTCCGTATCTCCGCCATCGAATTTCGCAGCTGGTCCACGCTGCTTTCGTGCGCCCGGAATTTGTCCCGCCTATGTACAATCGTGACATTTTTGGCAATCGGCTCAAGCATCAATGACCAATCGACTGCAGAATCCCCTCCGCCAAACAGAACGACGCGCCTTCCGGCAAATTGATTCATATCTTTGATAAAATAATGCAAGTTCCGTCCTTCAAACCTTTCGGCTGCTTCAAGCTGGAGTTTTCTTGGCTGAAACGCGCCATTCCCTGCTGTAATGATAATTGTTTTTGTATGATGTACTTCTGTATTTGTGGTGATTTTGAAGGTCTCATCCGCCTGTTTTTCCACCTGTTCGACTGATTGCCCCAGACAGACGATAGGGTCGAACTGATACATTTGCTCACAAAGTCCATCTATAAGATCCTGTGCTCTCACTTTTGGAAATCCAGCGATGTCATAAATATATTTTTCGGGGTATAGGGCTGCCAGCTGGCCGCCCAATTGCGGTAAGCTTTCAATGATTTTCACTGTCATCTGTCGCATTCCTGCATAAAAAGCTGTGAAAAGTCCGGCCGGCCCTCCACCGATAATAGTCAAATCGTATAGTTCTTCATCGTGCAACATCTGCGTCGCTCCTTTGGAAAAATTTTATTTCTTTAACTCGACGGTCATTTCGACTTCAATCGGCTTGCCCGAGTTAATGAAGCCACTCCAGGCTTAGCGATATAGCCGCCAAACACTGTTTATGAGCCAGGTCTACCGGTGCATCAGCAAGTATCTGCCGCTTCTAATCCGTTTTCAAAAAATTTTAATCCCCGAGCTTACAAGCATTTTCATTTCTCCACTTACTCTCAACCAAAGCGCTCTCTTTCCTCGGTACGGCTCTGCTTTTTCGCCACCACATAACCACTCACTAAAATACCAATAAATACGGTCCAAAATATCGCTTTCCATGTAAATGAATTAGGAAAAGCATACTTTAAAACAGCGACACGCGGATGTGCGAGAGTCAGGACCGCCAATTTTACGCCGACCCATCCGACCAGCAAAAATGCAGCCGACTCAAGTACCGGAAATCTCTGAAGCAAGCGAACAAATGTGACGGCAGCAAACCGCATCATGATCATGCCAATGACACCGCCGATAAAAATGACAATGAACTGGCCTCCGTCAAGTCCGGCGACTGTAAATTTCCCAAGTGGTGTCAAAGTCACGGCCAGTGCAACAGCTGCCAGCATGGAATCCAGGGCAAAAGCAATATCTGCCAGTTCAACTTTTAACACCGTCATCCAGAAAGAAGACCTCTTCCCCTCTTTTAGCCGGTCGCTGTCCTTTTCCTTCGCCCTTCCGATAAAATGGTTGAAGCACAGATACAACAAGTAGGCCGAACCAATCGCCTGAACCTGCCAGATGTTCACTAATGCCACGATGATGAACAGGGCTGCAAACCGAAATACAAAGGCACCCAGCAGACCGTAAAACAGCGCTTTCTTCTGCTTGTCCCTTGGCAAATGCTTCACCATTACAGCTATCACTACTGCATTATCAGCTGCTAAAACTCCTTCAAGGCCTATTAAAATCAATAAAATCCAACCATATTCCAAGAGCAGGGTAATTTCCAAGCAGGTTGCCCCCTACGTTGTGACCTTTTCAAATTTGTCCGGATCACCCTCGAATGATTCCTCTGAAATACGGATGGAACCCGATGGGCACTCCTCAAAAGCGTCCTGTACATCCTCTTCGAATTCTTCATCCACTTGGGCGGTCCCTCGATTATCGTCCTCCATCACAAAGGCCAAACCCTCTTCATCGTAGTCATATATATCCGGTGCAAGCGATCCGCATGAACCGCAGCTTATGCAAGTATCCCTATTGACGATCGTATATAACGCCATATCAAGTCTCCTCCCTAATAAAAGGATGGCTGGCTTCAGCTATAAAATGAGGTGTCATTTTGCCGAAAGATCCTCTGCAATGACACCTGCACACATCACATATTATCAACTGTCCACCCCGACCTTTTCCTTTTCTTCATATTGTAGAATCCTTTGTTCAAAATGCAGTTTGACGATTGCATCCCTTTCGCAAAGAGAACATCGCATTCGACAACGCGGCTTGCTGACATGAGGAGCTTTTGCAAACTTGACTGCTTCTTTTAAGTGATCGACGCAAACCCACATCGCTCTCCCTCCCCGTTCATTTAACAATCCACCGGTTTACTTAACCTGAGCAGGCTTTCTGTCAAGCTTGTCCGGCTTCCTTTTCTTCACCTGTTTCGTAATTTCCATATCCCAGGCAACAGCGACATCTCCATCTTTAACAAATGTTTGGCATCCAAGGCGATATCCTTTTTCCAACCACTCTTCGCCAAGCTTTCTTTGCTCCTGCCTGGTGACTTTATCCAAATGCTCAGCACCTTCTACCGGCTTAAAGACACATGTTCCGCAAATTCCACCGCCACACAGATTCGGAAGGTCCCCATCATAACGGAGAGACATTCTAAGAATATTGGAGTTCTCCGGGACATCAAATGTTTTTTCGCTGTTGACAAAATGAATTTTAGGCATATCCTAGCTCCTCCTTTTCTTTTGGTATATGGTATACCAAAGTAAGCAAAATAAAAATTATGGTGTAAACCAAGGGCCCAACTCTCATTGAGCCCTCACTTTGCTTTTCAGGTCTTTCAATCACCCTTTGTAAAAAATTGCTTTGCAATCTATTTTTTTCAAAGAATCTATTCTGTTATGAATTTCAATGCCTGAAAGTTTTATTTTTAATCCGATGCATCATTTCAAAGCTTATTTTTTAATGTCTGCCTGCGTCTCGACGGTCATGCCTTCTTTTTCCAAATGACTTTGCAAAGCTTGGAGCGCAGCTGTACCAACCGCTGTATCCTGTTCCCCGTTTCCGCCGCTGATTCCTACTCCTCCAACCACTTCACCGTCAACAACGATCGGGAATCCCCCGACAAAGATAGCAAACTTTCCCGGAAACATAAGTTGAATCCCATATGCTTCGTTTCCTGGAAGTGCCGGACCATTCGGCTCTGTGTTGAACAAGTGAGTGGAGCGCTTATGGCCTGCTGCCGTAAAGGCCTTGGCAATTGCAATTTCCGGTCCTGTGATTCGCGCTTCATTCATCCTTTCAAGAGCGATCAGATTTCCGCCCTCGTCCACGATGGCGATCGTTTCCGCCACGTTGATTTCTTCTGATTTCTTTTTCGCAGCTTCAATCATCAGCTTGGCTGCTTCCAATTCAAGTTTAATAGCTGTTTTAAAAATCTTCTTCTCTGTCACTGACATGTGTTTTTTTCCTCCTTTATTAAATCTAGCCTTAGGTGCGATCGGCTCGAAGTCATAAGTCAAATTACTGTGATGACTAAAAAGCTGCCTCCTCAGGAACCGTCTTATTTGCCCGCGCTGAGCAAGGCGCTTTCACTTTTCTTTTTGTCCAGCTGCAGGCGGCAGGGGCTCGAGGCCGCTTCGATCCGGTCAATGAAGGCAAAGAACGCCTTCACCGCCCGGCTCTCCAGCGCTTGTCGCCCCTAAGCAGCCGCCTTCCGCTTTTCTAGTGTCCAGTTGCAGCGCCTAGCCCCTCGAGGTCACAAGCCGCTTCCCTGTGGTGGCTGAAAAGCTGCCTCCTCGGGAACCGTCTTGTGCTTGTCGGGGCTGAACAAGGCGCTTTCACTTTTCTAGTAACCGACATAAACTGTTTTCACTTGCGAAAAGAATTCTAATCCAACTCTTCCTGATTCACGGAAGGTGGCTGTACTTGAGTTTTTGAATCCGCCGAACGGAGCATTCATCAAGTTCCCTGTAGTTGTCCTGTTCACTTTTACCGTACCCGCCTGGATGTTTTTCGTGAATTCGTTTGCAACTTTCAGGTTGTTGGTCACGATGGAAGCGGACAGGCCGTAGTCTACCCCGTTCGCAATTTCCATGGCTTCTTCGTATGTAGACACTTCAATGACGGCGACAACCGGACCGAAGATTTCTTCCCGCGCGATGCGCATATCAGGTTGTACGTCTGTAAAAATCGCCGGTTCCACATAATAGCCTTTGGCATACTCTCCGTCCGTAATCTGCTTGCCCCCGTAAACGAGGTTCGCGCCTTCCCGAGTACCAATGTCAATATAGTTCAGGATGTTTTTCAACTGACGGTTGTTGGCGACCGGACCAATTTTGACTCCTTCTTCAAAGCCGTTGCCGATCTTTAAGTTCTTCGTTTTTTCAATCAATTTGTTGATAAATACTTCCTTAATGCTTTTCATAACTATGACACGGCTTGTTCCAGTACAAGCCTGGCCTGTCAGCGCAAAAGCCCCGTTGATTGTAAGCGTCGCAGCCAGGTCCAAATCGGCATCTTCCATAATGATGATGGGATTTTTTCCTCCGAGCTCCATTTGTGTCCTTGTGGAAAAGGAGGACTTGCTGTGTATGTCTTCTCCCGCTGCTGTGGAGCCAGTGAAAGTAACGGCCTTGATTGCTTCGTGAGTCACTAATAGATCGCCGATGTCAGATGACTTTCCGGTTACAAAATTGATAACCCCTTTTGGTATCCCTGCATCCAGAAGTGCTTCAACCAGCCTGAAGGCGATGAGTGGTGTGTCTGATGAGGGTTTGAATACCACGGTATTTCCAGTGATCAAAGCCGGAGCAATCTTTCTGGCTGGAATCGAGATTGGGAAGTTCCAAGGCGTGATGACAGAAACCACCCCAAGCGGTTCGCGTTCTGTGGACACCTTCATGTTCGGATCATCATGCGGGAAAGTCTCACCTGTGAACGTTTGACCTTCCACTGCATAGAAGCGGAGGGTCTGGGCGGATCTGATCACTTCGTTCCTGGCATCGTTGACATGTTTCCCTTCTTCCCTCGTCAACTCCTCAGCCAATGTATCAACGCTTTGCTCCATAATATCCGCCGCTTTGTTTAAAATGGCAGCCCGTTTGGACGGCGAAGTCGCAGCCCATTCAGGAAAAGCTCTGGATGCTGCTTCAATCGCCTGGCGGACGTCTTCTTCATTGGATGCCTGAAAAATCCCTACAATTTCTTCCTTGTTGGCCGGATTGATGCTAGAAAATGTTTGGCCGCTTTGGGATTCACTCCAGCTACCGTCTATCAAGTTTTTAAAAGTTTCAACCTTCGTAGTAGTCAGCAACGTTTATCACCTTTTCATTGATATTTCCAATGGAGTGACCGCCCGCTCATAGATTGATAGACTTGGAAGTAGCCAGCGGTCATCTTTTAAAAAAATCGGACCTGCGCCACGGGCAGAATTACTCTATCCTGCCAAACCATTGATGCTCTTATTTCCGGCCCGGGCTTGTTCGATTTTAAATCCGATTTTGCCAGTGCATTATTAAGATTGGATCAATTCTCCAAGATCCTGTTCAATATATTCTCTCCACAAGCCATCCATATACATGCGGCGCATTTTCGCTCCAGTGCGAACAATTTCGAGGCAGCGTTGCTGTAATTCAGGCGTGTCCGCGTGCTCAAGAACAATCTTGTATCCGCGCTCGCCATGAATTTCGTCAGATACGATGTGAAGATCGAAGAATTCAATCTCTTCATCTGTAAATCCGTATTTTTCCCTCAATGCAGGTGTCTGTTTTCTATAGATGTCAGGAACTTGAGATTCAAGACCGACTACGAGTGCAGCTGTTGCAACAACGAAGTTTTCACGGGCTGCTACTGCATAGCACCAGCTTTGAAGTCCTAGTGTTGTAATTGCCATATTGTCAGGATTAACAACTCTTTCAGCAGATGAACCGCAAGCTTCTGCGAAACGGATCAACAGGTCTGTGTGGCGGTCGCCTGCAATTTCTTCTTCATACATATTTTGAAGCGTGAAGTCCTTTGCACTTAAAAACTTCTCATCCATCGGAGTATTATGGTAGATATACGCCAGGTAGTCAGCAAACGGCCCAACATAGTGATAATGGTTTTCGGCCCATCTCGCGAAGTGTTTTCTTTCAAGCTTTCCTTCTGCCCAAGCTACAGTAAAGGGAGCCTTTTGGCTGTGATTTCCTGCGATTGCAATCTCCAATTCTTTACGAAAGTCCTCTTTTGATAATAGTTCTGCCATTGTTATTTTCCTCCTCGAATATTGTATTTGATATTTTGTATACCATTTAAGTTAAAAAATAAAGTGGAGTTTTGTCCGTTTTTAACTCAATGGGAATTCCTAGATTCATATAGTAAAACTTAGCTTTTAAAGGTGTTAAAAATTGAGGTTGGTGTCATAGTATTTTGGAATCTTCTTTTATTAATTTCATCATTTCACTTGAGAGATTATCAAGCGCTTCTTCGACGATTTGCCTGCCAATTTCGAAATCAGCTTTTGTAGCATCTCCGATGCAGCCATTTTTGGTCATTTCTTCATACCGATAGAAACCTTTTAGTGCCTTTCCCGGTCTAAGTTGGGTCCATCTTCCCGGCTCCTGTATGTCCCCTCTTTGCAGTTTGTCTGCACGAATGAGCTCTGGGGCCAAGTAGAGCGCTTCAGAAATTTCCCTTTCACAGCTGTGCCCGAACAATGTTGAATGAACGTTTTCAGCTATTGCATTTTTTGCCGAAGCGGTCGTTTTCGCATAATACACTTCGACATTCATTTCTTCGGTAATCATGTTCATTGCCACATCCAGGGTTGACTGATTGCCGCCATGGGAATTTAAAAATAGAAATCGCTCAATGCCATGATGCTTCAATGACGAAACTATATCCTTCAGCAGCATGATTAATGTTGTAGGTTTCAGCGAAATCGTTCCCGGAAAATTCAAGTGATGGGTGGAAACGCCCATGTTGACTGTCGGTGTAATGATGGCGTATGGATATAATCTCTCTCCTAGTTTGACGGCCATCCTTTCTGCCAAAACCGCATCGCAGCTTTCTACCATATGAGGGCCGTGCTGCTCATGCGCTCCAACGGGAATGATCGCCAGCCTTACTTGCTTTAATGATGCTTCCACTTCTTCCCATGTCATCTTCGTCAGTTCATAACAATTCATTTAGCTTCACCTTCTGCGCCATTGTCACCGCTTTCAATTAACCGTGATGCTTTACGCTCCACTGACCGCCGCCACTACTATGTTGTTAAAGTAGTCTTGCGCTTCTTTGGAGGCTTTACGGTAATGTTTTCCTGAGAGATTTCGATATCTTCCTTGATATATAACTGGCAAGTGAGCCGGTATCCTTCATCGAGCTTATCTCCAAGCATGTTCTTTTCTTTCCAGTTTGGCGTATCCAACCCTTCTGCCCCGTTAATTACCCTGCAAGTACATCTGGTGCACTTTCCCATGCCGCACCCATACTTCAATTTCGGAAACTCCTTGATTCCTGCCATGACTACCAGGTTGGCATTTTCTTTCACTTCCTGCTCTATAATCGTCCCCTCCACATGAAGTGTCACTTTTGGCATTTTAAGCATCCCTCCTTTTTTCGGAAATCTTTAACTTGGGTATATTGTATACCAAGACATTTGGAAAGGCAAGTGATTTTTTAAAAAACTCTAACACTTGGGAATTATCAATTCAAATGAGCTATTGACTACTATACTACTTACAAGGCTTTGCAGTGTCAAGTCTGTTATCTGAATTATTCCATTTAATTAAAATGTTCAAAACATAGTGTTGAATAATTGTAAAGCTTGGTATAAACTACTAGTAAGTATTTGGTATACAATGTTCCAAGCAAGGAGGTGCGACCAAGCTTCCTGTCACTGTAGTATTTGTATTTTGGTAAGCGATTACAAAAAATTAGAGGAGTGTTTTAAAATGGGCAAGTATATTTTATTGACGAACAAGGAGACTTTCCAAACGGATCTGAGCAACGATGGACTGGAGATTGTGGAAACATACAACTTCTATTTTTTTGAAAAGCTGCGGGCAAAGTATTCAATTGCCAAAGTAGTGGATGAAAACGCCAGAATAAAAATGTCAGAGGAATATGAAGGAAAGGAATATGTGAACCATATTCGTGTCAAGTTCTTCGAGCGCTTCGAAACAATTGAAGAGGTCCGTGAAGAGTTATATGAAATTGTCGACCGCGATGAAACAGATCCATCCGCCAATTCAAGGCTGGTCAAACTGGAGAGCGCTTCAGCTTAAGAGCAAATGCGCAAGTGCCTGTTCATTGACGTACAGACTGAGCTGAAATATGGAAGGCGGCCGTTTAGGGGCGACAAGCGCTGGAGGGCAAGTCAGTGAAGTCGTTCTTTGACTTCATTGGATTGACCGAAGCGACCTCGAGCCCCTGCCGTCTGCAACTAGACAAGAGTGACTCCAACGAGATAAAGGAAACACGGCGATGAAGGCCGCCTCAGAACGCGACATCCTGTCGCTTCGCTTGCACTAGCACTTCCTGTGCGTCGGTGGCACTAGGACGTCCTGTCCGACGGAGCCGATGTTGACTTATCGTAGGCAAGCTGCATCTTCGAGAAACTCCCTGCGCTTTGCGACGAGCTGAACAAGGCATCTTCGAATCAACTATGGCGCAGGAGCACCAGAGGCGCGAAGTCTGCTAGTCGATAGGCGCTGGAGCTGGACGTAGCATAATTCGATTAACAAGTTAGCTATAGACATGGAATTTCGGTTTACTAAACGATGAATAAAGCGATCCCCTCCTAAATTAGGAAGGGATCGCTTTTTCTTTTGATTTAAAATTTGATCATTCTTCTCAGCCGAGCAAGTTTCCTATCCGCCTTTTCCTGCGCTTTGCCAAAGCCGAATAAATATTTCATCATATAGCAGCTCTCCCTCACGTGATTGTTATCTATATTATAACCGAACTTTCCATTTTGGTATACCAAATACCAAAAATAATGTATAATATATGCAATCAATAGTCGCATATTTCATGAAATTGACAAAATTGTATGCCAAGTCATGAATTCTTTCTTGAAAACAAACGGAACACGGTTCATATTCTATTTATAAGGAGGCTGCTTGATGTTAAATTTATTGTTCCTCATTGTATTATTTTTGTATTTTCTTTCTATCCTGGTTCCATCTCTTGGGCTGTCCGGATGGATATCAGTCCTTTGCATGATCATAGTCCTTTGTACATTTTTTAAAACATCAAGGTTTGTCCAGGTGTTAGGGAGTATATTTCTGACAGCGGGGGCATTCCTGCTTTGGAACACAGGGGTACACTGGACTCAATACATCTTATCCTTCGGTCCGATGCTGGATTTGCTGATGATGTTTACATTAATCCCTATTCTGGGAATTCCTATCACTCTGGGCAGGTACAGTGTAGACATTCAAGGAATTTTACATAATAAAATTAAGA
Organism: Siminovitchia acidinfaciens; assembly: GCF_003605385.1. Lineage (GTDB taxonomy): Bacteria > Bacillota > Bacilli > Bacillales > Bacillaceae_C > Siminovitchia > Siminovitchia acidinfaciens. The sequence continues at coordinate 314,435 of NZ_QYTV02000004.1, forward strand.
CTAATAGACATTTATATATGCTGACATCGGGGATTTCCTACTTTTTCAGCATCTTTATGAATTTGGCAACTTTGCCAATGACCTATTATTCTATCAAGCCAGCGTTGGAGGGGTTTCCAGTCCAGCATTCGGAACGGTTCATGAGCCGGGCAATCACTAGGGGATTTGCGATGCCGCTCATCTGGGCTCCAGTGACTCCGATTGTCGGGATTGTCATCGGCGTAACCGGCGTCAGTTGGGTATCCATCCTCCCTTATGTTGTGCCGCTTAGCATATTCGGATTGATACTTGACTGGTATTTAGGCTCACGGATTTCGAAGAAGCGAATACAATCTACTCATGCCATGGACGAGATGGCTGCCACATCGGAAAAAGAACCGAGCAACCCTAAGAGGATTTTTCAAATATTGCTCGCTATTATCTTTTTTATTGTATTCGTATCTGTAGGGGAAACATTTCTTCCTTACTCATTTTTAACACTTGTTTCACTTTTGGTCATTCCATTCTCATTTGCATGGTCCCTATTATTAAAAAAAGGAAAAGAATTTGGAGGAGCGTTCCGAAAACATTTTCAATCCTTCTCCAATAATATGAGAGATCAATTTTTCTTATTTTTATCAGCAGGTTTCTTTATCTCAACGATAAAAATATCACACAGCAACGAATTGGTGAATGTCTGGATAGTCAATTTGATCGGGGCGATCGGTACGAATTTCTTTTTAATGCTGCTGCCGCTTATTCCATTAGCTTTTGCATTTCTTGGATTTCACCCAGCTGTCACACTGGCATTGATGGCAGAGACCTTAAATCCGGACATTACACACATATCCGCTCATATACTGACTGTCGCCATGCTTTCCGGTGCAGCGTCGGCATTTTTGATTGGTCCTTACAATGCAACCATCGGCCTTATGTCCAATATTGTCAAACAAAGTTCCTATAAAGTGTCCAACTGGAATATGCCGTTTACCGGCATATACATCGTATGTACGATTATTTATCTGTTATCGCTGCAATGGCTGACCTAGAAAAAGGAGGAAAAGGGGCCTGACCCCCGGCACATTAAGGCGCTAATGTGCCGGGGATCAGGCCCTAACAAAAAAAGATGCCTTTCCATATATTGGGATTCAGGCATCCAAAAACAGTACATAATATATTTTTACCAAATGATTATGGCGACGGTTGTAGCAGCCAACAGGCTGACCATGACTGGGATGAAGTTTCTGCGCGCCAATTCGATTGGCGATATTTTTAAGAATCCGGCAACTGCCACCAAGGAAGACCAGGCAATGATTGTTCCTCCACCTGTCCAAATGGCTCCCATCTGGCCAATAGCCGCCATGGTTGATGCATCGATGTTAGCACCCGAAGCCAAAGCACCTGATAGAGCACCTGTTAATGGAAGGCCTGAAAAACCTGAACCATCCAAACCTGTGATGATTCCGATCAGCAAGATGCCGTACCCTGCAAAAACTGGATTTTGCGGTATGTAGACTTGTCCGGCCTGGATTGCATCAAACAGGAAGGCAGGTGTTGCAGCATCTTCCCCAAGTGACAGAATCGCTGGTGTGAAGTCACTGCTTCCCATGAAGAAAAATCCGGCAATCGGTATGACTGGAGCCATTGCCTTAAATGCAAAGACAAAGCCATCGGTTAGATGTTCACTGATTTGATCAAGGGCCTGTATGCGGTTTAATGCGATTGTTGCTAACACCAACAGAATTGTTGCCACACCACCGACAAATGCAGCGCCATCTGTACCTTCAAAGCCGGAGCCTCCGGATATTTTGAATTGGAACATATAAATCATGACAGCAAGCATGGATAGGGGGACGATGAGTGCAAATGCTTTTCCCCATCTCTCTTTTCTTTGGACGATTTCTGCATCCTCTTCAACTGTAGCAGCGAGTTCTCCTACTTCTTCGAAAAAGCTCTCCTGCATTTTCATGTCTTCCTCAGATGTAGCACTTTTCTTTGACATCGCTTTTCTTGCCGAAAAATAAACGATGGATAAAGCACTGAATCCGGTAATCAAAGATAGAACCATCAGTTTGTCTGTAATCAGCGCCTTGTCTATACCTGCGGCACTTGCACTGATAACGGGTGCTACCTGGATGATATAGTCCGAAGACAAAGCCATCCCCTGGCCTGATATGACAACAACCATGGCGGCGACCATGACAGGAACACCAGCACGGACTGCTGCAGGTACCAATAAAGCACAAATGAGCGGGACCGCGGGAGTCGGCCAGAAAAAGAGCGAAATGACGTAAGTAGTTGCAAATAAAATGATAAAAGAAACATGGCCGTTAACCATCACCTTTTGGAGTGGCTTGATCAATTTCTGATCGGCTCCAAGTCCTTTCAACGCATTCAGCAAAGCAATCATAAGAGAGATGATCAGAAATATGCTGAAAAGTTCTTTGGCTGCGACAAGGTTAGCATTAAACACAGCTTGAAATCCGCTGACGATATTACCTTTGTACACGGCTGCCACAAGAAATGTTCCAATGATGATCGGCAATACAACGCCTCGTCGGAAAAGCATAGTAGCGATTACAACAACTGTTACAAGCAAATAGAGCCAATGCGCTAAGGTCATTTCCATGAATTTTATCCCCCCAACTGTGTTTTTATCAAAAAGTCCTTACTGGGTAACTTCAGTCGTTCTTGCTTTACATCTCCCCCCTTCTATTGAAAGCGCTTTATTAAAGTGGCAAAAACTTACCGCCTTAGTATTGGCGGCATAAAAAATATTCCATTTTGTGTTTTGTATACCACTTTAAGTAATTGAAAGATCACCATAATGGTTATTAATATAACATCGTATTTCTCTCAAGTCAAATGATTTTGAAAATTCCTTTTGGTGTGAATTGAATATCTAATGGTGATAAAATAACGTCTGCAGGGAATTTCGGCAAGACAAGTTTGAGCTTTTCTTTAAGTCAAAAATAAATCAGCAATGAACATAGCAATGTAACTAAGAGCTTAACACAGGATATCGTGACTGGCATCTAAGTGCAAAGCGAAAAGAGAATTTTGCGGCATGCTTAATCAGTGTGAGTGATCTTATTTTTCGGTAGACGACTCCACAGATCGAATAAGAAAATGGAAAAAGGGGTTTGGCTCCTTTATTGGGCCTGCCCCTTTATTTTATATAGTCGTCGAAACTTCTTTTTCACCTGTGGTTGCCTCAATATAGGCGTTTTTGGAGTTTTCAATGTGAATTTTCGTCAAGTACTCCGCCATCTCCACTTCTCGGTTGCAAATCGCCTTCATGATAGCCAGATGCTCTTCCATAGATTGCCTTGGCCAACCTTCCTTCTTGAAGCCTCTCTTAGCAAAGGCACGGATATAATCCGTAAGGCCCCCAAGAATTTCATAGAGCTTCGAATTTTTTGCGGCACTGTATAGAAGATAATTCAGTTCACTATGCAGCTCGGCGTAATCCGTTTCCGTGCTCTTCAACTGTTCTTCCACTCTCTCGATGCACTCCTTGAATTTCTTTTCGGTTGCATCATCCAGTTTTTGTGCTGCAAGCTTGGCTGCCAATGATTCCAACGAAGAAAGGATGGTGAACGTTTCTAATATTTCTTTTTCGGATATATCAGCAACAATCACCCCTTTTCTTGGGATGGTTTTTACAAAACCTTGGGATTCCAATCGAAATAGCGCTTCGCGGATTGGAGTTCGGCTTATGTTCAATTTCTCCGCAAGCTCACGTTCAATCAGGCGGTCCCCTGTCTTTAATTCTCCTTCTAAAATAAGGTTTTTAAGATGTCTGTACGCCCTCTCGCGTATAGAGAGAAGACTCTCTTCTGTCCAGCTCGTCAAGTTGCATCCCCCCTTCTGAGATGAATATTCTCTTCGGTATACTTTATACAAATTATACTTGACTTTTCTGTAAATATCAAATAATGGATGAATTTTACTTTAACTTGATTGAACTGAGGACCTCCGTAATGAGCCCTGCAAGGGTTGAAATGTCCTCCATATTCGCTTCGGTCAATGATTTTTCCGGAAGTAATGGATCGAGCTCATTGACCACAGCTCTAATATGATGTTCACCGATAGGATGAAGGGTTTGATTAGCCGCCCTTCCAGGGACAAGTGGACCTTTCATCAAGTAAATCTCGCCGACTTGACTAGCATCTCCCAAACTGGCATCGATAGGAAAGATGAGCGGGTCGGCGAATTTGTTATGTATATTCTCAAGGGCGGCATTTAAATTCAACGCGTGAACAGGTTCGTCCATTGTGCCAAATACATGAAATGACACCCCTTTTTCCTTTAACATGCTTCCTACCATTGGTCCCAATGAATCTCCGGTTGACCGGCTGGAACCGATGCAAAGAAAAATAATGTCTTTAGAAGCTGAGTTCTGAAGAATTTCAATGATCATATTCTTCATTGCCTCTATATCGCCCTCTTGGGCAGAAATGGCAAAAATCCTGTTTGAATTCTTCTTTTCTTTTTTTCTCCGCTTAAATAGAGCAAACACCGGCCTTCCCCCTCCTTGAGTATTATACCCAAGATGCCGAGCGGTTCTCATCTTTTTGAGCTTACAGGATTTAATTACTTTTAGGGGGTGTTCAATGGGGAAGCGGTGTTGGAACTACAGCTTGAGAGACCGATTTTTGACAAGCACCCAAATAAGTGAAAAAGACCAGCTACAAACCGGTCTGCTTCACTCATTTTTTCATATATTTGATTAAGGAGGTCTCATCCTTATGCATATTGGATTTGAGCTGATGACGCAAAGGACGTGGACCATTTTACCAGGCGCTTCTTTTACGACTTTCATTTTGTGGGATAATGAAAAAATACCTTTATCGATTGGAAAAGATGTTTTTCATGTTGCGGGGACAATACTTCCGGATAAAATTTTGACCGGAACCGGAAGGTTCCATCATTCTTCAGAAGGCTTGATCAATCGTTTTGAACCTCTGCAATCAAAGCCGTGCCGCCTCGTTTCCTGTCCAAAAGATCCTCCGGCTGCTCTCCACCTCGAAATCTCGGTTCCTAAAGCTGAATTAGTGGATACAATATACCAAACAACTTTTATAAAAATGTGGATAAGGAAAAACAGCAGGGTCGACAGTGCTATTCTCTACTTTGATCCACACTCTGTCCAAAATATCCAGAAAAATCGATTTCTGGTTGACCTCACACACACATTGAAGCGGAGCATTTCATCACACTAGTATAGGCGTCAAAAAGTATACTACCAGGAAGGCGGTGATCAGCCGCATAACAATCCCGATGACCGCAGCTGTCATAGCTTCTTTTTCATTCAAATCAGAGTTCGCTGCCCAAATAACAGGGATTTGCCCCAATATGGATGACAGCGGCAATCCTGAAGATGCCAGTACAAAAGAGCCGATGACCAGGCGTGGATCCATAGTGGAAGCCACTTCAGCCAATTGAGCCATTGCAAGTGTCGGAGAGGCAAGAATGGACAAGATTCCCGTTTCCGGATCAATATTCAATGTCAGCAAACCAGAAGATAAAGCGGATTCAATCGGCTTCCAGACACCGATATACTCCAATAACCCGATGACTGCAAACACTGCAGCGACGGCAGGTATGATTAAAAGAAAGACCAATTCTGCACCTTCACGGGCAGCATTGAACAAGGTGGGCAAAGCTCCTGTTGTGGGGGTGAATTTAGGCAGATTTTCAATATCGACCGCTTTTGTGTCACGATAGATGGTCTTGGATAAAATCAAAGGTGCCACAACGACTGGCAGAAATACAGCCACAACAACAACGACAAATGCATTTACACCCACCGCTGTCAATGCAATCATTCCCAGCATGAAGGTAGAGAATGACTGTTGCGACTGAACCATAGTGGCCACCGCCATCTTCTGCTCCGCTTTCGTGGCTCCCGAGCGCACGAGAATCGGCCCCGCAATTTTTCCGGCAGCGTTAATATCGCCGAGGATATTGTAAATGCTTGGAATCAATACAGCTGAATTGATTTTCAGCAGCTTCGTAACCGGAAGGAATACACGGATCAACGCATCAGTAAAACCGAGCCTTTCCAATGTGCGACCAATGATCACACTGACAATGATAGTCACCCCGACTGTACCCGTCAAAAACACTTCGACGACAACAGGAAATACCTTATCGACCATTGCGGAAAACAGACCCGCCAATGTTCCGGGAGAGATCATCATGACTGACAAGGAGGCAATAATTAAAGCCAAGCCCACCAGTTCAATTTTTTCCCACTGCCGCTTACGGGGAACCGATTTACTGGCGGCTTCCTCTAGAGATACTTCTTCTTCCACAAGAGGTTTAACTTCACCCATCATCCATTCACTCCTTCATTATGATAACTCGGCAACCTTCTTCTTGACCAAATACTTCGACGCCATCTGCTCTGCATATTCCATCATTTGAGGTGTGCCAACGGCTCTTGCCGGCAGACTTGTCACACGTTCTCTGAAAACGACAACCTCTACACCAGGGAGAAGCATGTCCAGTGCATAGGCGAGCGGAAGCCCATTTTCAAGAATTTCCAGCACATGGCAATTTCCGACGACAAAATTCAGGTTCAATTCTTCAGCAGTCCGGATCAGTTCATGCCCATCATACACACGACTGATGGAAGCAAGGACGGTATCGGCTTCCGGGTGTTCCTTTGCTACCTGCCGTAAATGTTCTGGCGTAAATCCAGTATGCGGAAAAATATGAATGATGTTGTTTACCGGGTTGTCCGCTTCCCCTCGAAGAATCCGTCCACGGGTGACCACGCTTGTTTCGGTCATCGATGCGTTCTTCCGAATTTCTTTTTCCAAAAACAGCAGATTATTTTCTTCTTCCAACCCCATAAACAGATCTAACCGATTTAAAATATCACTAAGCGTTTTTACCCCAGGCAGAGTCTTTCCCACAAACAGAACGTTTCCTTCCAGCCCTCCGTACGAAATATCCGTGCGATAAACTTCATGCCCATGTAAAAAAGAGATTCCTGGATGCAATCCATGAAAAGCTTCATGCAATTCAAATGCCGAAATATTGTAAAGCCCTAGATAATTTTTTAGAGTGACCCCACCGGAATTGGCGGCCTCCGCAATCGGATGATGTGCTACGATGGCATCAACGCCGGTTGCCCCTGCAAGTTCGATTGAACCTTCCGTCATTGTCATTGTTACGGCAATCTTCTTCACCTCTCTTTTTTTATCTCCATATACGAGTCCTGGCGTCTCAATAATATCCTTTCCCGGAATATTGGAAGATTTTCTAATGACAAATGGATGCTCCTGTTTGTCCACCTCACTGAGCGAATGAATCACCCTTCCTCCTGTAATTTCATCCAATGCATTTAAAACATCCTCAACTGTATGCATAAACTTTCCTCCCTTATGGTTTTTGATATAAAAAAAACGTCAGCACAAATCAGACAGATAAACATCTGCGGATTCGCACTGACGGCTTTTATGCGCTCAAATGAGTTCATTTGACCAGTCAAGTTAGATTCAATTGGAAAGATATTGGCTGACATCTTTATCAAGAACAATGATGGTCACTGCCAGTTCTAAAAATGGATCATAGTCCTTTAAAATGGAAATGACCTGCATCCCGTACTTATTTTCAACCAATTCCCTGAAATGCTCTTTATGGCTGTCAATAATGGCGACATCAGTCAAGCGGGTAATTAAGCGATTAAACTCGTCCAAATGCTTAAGAGAAGGGATTCTCTTATGATAGGCGAAAATTAATATCTTATCCCCGACAATTTCAACCTTCTGACTTTTGACCCCAATATCAAACATGCGCAGATTGAGCTCATTGTAATCTCTTATCAGCTCCTGTTTAAAAGACCCGACGGCCAGTTTCATTCAATTATCACCTTCTTTTGAAAAGAAGATTCCAAATACTTAAACAGTAATCTACCATACTATTTTCCGTATGTAAACCCTTACATTGAATTTTTTTAAAAAAATTGTATTTTATATACCAGCTTCGTTGAAAAATGAAAGAGAGAGCAGTGACGCAAGAGTTTGGGGTTTATACGTGGATAAGGGCCGTTATTCACTGGGTGAGGCGGGTTATTAGAGAGTTGGAGCAATTATAAGAGAGTTGGAGCAATTATAAGAGAGTTGGAGCAATTATAAGAGAGTTGGAGCAATTATAAGAGAGTTGGAGCGGCCGAGCGAAGGCTTCTCCTCCGCCGGCCGCTCCGAACCTACCTACCCAAAAACTCCCAATTGCCTCCACTTGTATCCCTGCCGTCCGCAGTCCGATTTTTTCCGGACATGACGAGTAACTAATCCTAAAGATGTATTGACAATCATATATGAAAGAATATATTATAAATTATATGATATAAGGGTTTAGTCATTTTTTTCCAAGCTTTTAATAAATGGAATGTAAGCGTTTGAAATGCAAGGAGGAGACAACAATGCTAGGTATGGAAGATCCTATTATTCTATTGGGTTGGGGTGGAACAGTGCTTTCGATGATTGGATGCGTAGTGTTTGGGGTCATTATGTGGAATAAAGGAGCTGACTCCGAATGAATTATCCCGTGTTAGCTGCTCTGTTTCTCGTTTATATTGGTATTATGTCAGCGCTTGCATACTATGGATACAAGCAGACAAAATCGGAATCGGATTATCTCGTAGGTGGACGAAATATCAGTCCTACGGTCATGGCGCTTTCTTACGGGGCGACGTTCATCAGTACTTCCTCAATTATCGGGTTTGGCGGCGTAGCGTCTCTTTACGGTTTCAGTTTGCTTTGGCTGGCGCTTTTAAACATTGTCCTTGGTGTCGGCGTCGCATTCGTTGTTTTTGGGACAAGGATCCGAAGATTGTCCATAGAATTGAACTCATATACGTTTTCAGATTTGCTTGGAAAAAGATATAACTCAAAGTTTTTGACAATTTTTACAGGGGCAATGATTTTCTTGTTCATGCCTGCTTATACAAGTATTGTCTTGATTGGCGGCGGAAGGTTTTTAGAACAAACTTTGTCGATGAATTTTAATATTGCCCTGCTTGTTCTCGCCATGATTGTCGGGGTGTATGTCATTACAGGCGGAATCAAAGCGGTAATGTATACGGATGCTTTTGCTGCTATTGTCATGCTGTTTGGAATGATCATCTTTCTTGTAACCACTTACAATTACCTCGGCGGAGTCAATGTTGCACACGGAGCCTTAACAGCGATGAAAGATCTGGTCCCCCAGAACCTCGTTGAACAGGGGCATCAGGGCTGGACTTCAATGCCTGCTTTTGGCACTCCTTTATGGTGGACGATCGTCAGCACAATCATCATGGGTGTGGGCATCGGAGTCCTTGCGCAGCCTCAATTGGCGATGCGCAGCATGACGGTCAAGGATGACCGTTCTTTATACCGTTCGGTCCTTGTCGGAGGGATATTCATCTTCTTTATGACGGGAGCCGCTTATATGATTGGACCGTTGACGAACGTCTATTTCCAGGAAACTGCTGGCATGCTGGCCATTGATGCGGCAAAAGGGAACGTGGACCTGGTCATTCCTACTTTTATCAACTCGTTGATGCCGGACTGGTTCATTTATTTGTTCACACTGACTTTGCTATCAGCAACAATCTCAACAATCAGTTCCCTGATCCACTTGCAGGGTTCGGCATTCGGTGAAGATATTTTGAAAAACATGGGGATGGAACGATTACTTGGAATGAGCTTGTCGAGGATGGGCGTATTAATCGGAATAGTGGCTGCTGTTATTTTGGCATACATCATGCCTGCCGGTGTCATCGCTCAGGCTACAGCTTTCTGGTTTGGAATCTGTGCCGCCGGATTTTTGCCGACATTGGTCGGAGCCTTGTTTTGGAAAAACTCAACCAAGGAAGGCGCGGTTGCCAGTACAATCACAGGCTTTGTAATCAGCGTCTTCGGATTTCTGTTTTTACACCAAAAAGAAGCGGCAGCGCTTGGCGTTTCCCAAGCCATTTTTGGAAAAACGACATTACTTGGCTTTCCCTGGACGTTTGTCGACCCCATGTTCTATGCACTTCCTTTGTCAACCATTGTCTTTATTGCAGTGAGTCTTGGTACAGGCAAGAAGCATAAAGCCAAAGCGGAGTCGACAGTTTCGGATCGTGCCGATTCCGCAGAACAATCCCTCTCATAACCCGGTCCATTAAAGTATTAAAGTATTAATGGACCGGGGGTCTGACCCCCAACTTTGATCGGCGTGCCCTTCGTGGCACGTTTTTTTATATTTTTTTTGGGGTAAGAGGTATCTAAGTCTCTTGCTTCAGAAAAAATGTATGTCACTTTTTTTTCTGTAAAAGGGTATGCTAATTTATGACATTTTTTTTAAAGACCCATCAATGGGTTGAATCAGACCATTAACATTGTTATGGTTAGGAATGTTATAAAAATGTACGTACGGTCTCCATAGGAAGGAGAGGTTTCATTTTGTGGAGTAAAGTTTCAAGTGTTTTTTGGGTATCGGCTGCCATATTGATGGTCGCTGTCGTTTTTGGTGTAGTTTCGCCTGACCAATTCGAGTCAGCTACTTCAAATATAGAGTCGGTAATCACTTCAGGATTCGGATGGTATTATTTGATTTTGGTCACAGTTATAGTGGCATTTTGTGTTTTTCTTATTTTCAGCCCAGTAGGTTCGATCAAGCTTGGAAAACAGGATGACAAACCTGAATATTCCAAGCCGACATGGTTCGCCATGCTATTTTCAGCCGGTATGGGCATAGGCCTTGTTTTCTGGGGAGCGGCCGAACCGATATCCCATTTTGCTATCGACCCTCCCACGGCTGATCCGGGAACAGATGCTGCGATAAGAGAATCGATGCGTTTCACATTCTTTCACTGGGGAATTCATGCCTGGTCTGTCTATGCTTTGGTTGGCCTCTGTCTCGCCTATTTCAATTTCCGTAAAGGGCGGCCTGGTTTGATCAGCGCAACGCTCAGTCCCATATTGGGAAAATATGCTCACAGCAGGCTGGCTATGCTCATTGACATCATTGCTGTTGTGGCGACCGTTGTCGGAGTGGCGACAACCTTGGGCTTCGGAGCTGTTCAGATTAACGGCGGGCTTGCCTATTTGCTGGGAATCCCGATTAGTTTTTCCATACAGTTGATCATTATCGTTGTAGTGACAGCCTTATTCACAATGTCTGCCTGGTCGGGCCTGAGCAAAGGGATCAAATATTTGAGCAATACTAATATGGTGCTGGCAGCTGCACTATTGGTACTTGTATTCATACTGGGTCCGAGTCTTTTTATCATGAACATGCTTACTGACACGATAGGAGTCTACGTGCAAAATATTATTGCGATGAGTTTCAGGATTGCGCCGCTTGAGCCGGGTCAGCGTGAGTGGATTAATGGATGGACGATTTTCTATTGGGCCTGGTGGATTTCATGGTCGCCGTTCGTCGGGATCTTTATCGCCCGCGTTTCCAAAGGAAGGACCATTCGGGAATTCATGATCGGGGTCCTGCTCCTCCCTGTCCTCGTCAGCTTCATTTGGTTTGCTGTATTCGGAACGACTGCCATCGACGTTCAGATGTCTGGTGCAGTCGATCTAACGAAGTTTGCTACGGAAGAAGTGCTCTTTGCAATCTTTAATGAAATGCCGCTGTCTGCTGTTCTGTCGGTAATCGCGGTGCTCTTGATCGGAATATTTTTTATTACATCCGCTGATTCGGCCACGTTTGTACTTGGCATGCAGGCATCTTACGGCTCATTGACGCCTCCAAACAGTGTAAAATTAACCTGGGGCTTTATCCTTGCGGCGATGGCTTCCATACTTTTATACAGCGGCGGGCTACCTGCATTGCAGAACGCGCTGATCATTGCAGCTTTCCCATTCTCCATGATCATGATATTAATGATGATTTCCATCTACAAGGCGCTTCGTCAGGAGCGGAGGGAACTAGGGCTTCAGAGAAGAAGACGGGTTTAATGAAGAGGCCGGCTGCTCTGCAGCCGGCTTTCTGCTTGGGATGTGTGCTTTATTCACGGGGCTGCCTGTTATTGGGTATCTGCTCATATGCTATGGCAGGATGCGGTTATAAGAGGGTTGGAGCTTTTATAAGAGGGGTGGAGCTTTTATAAGAGGGTTGGAGCTTTTATAAGAGGGTTGGAGCTTTTATAAGAGGGTTGGAGCTCAGGCCGCCGATTCCGGCAGCCTGCGCTCCATTCTTTTTTATTTAAACTATAGAAATAACAAAAATTTGTCCTAGCTTTTCAAACAAGTATAAGTTATGTCTAGCTTCAGGCGCCATCGGCTCGAGGTCACAAGCTGCAAGGAAGCTTATTCAGGATGAATGTGCTCCTGCGCCATAGCTTATTTCGAGGAAGCCTTGTTCAGCTCGTCGCAAAGCCGCATGAAGCATATTCAAAGATGTTTCTCACGATGTAATTAAGTAAGTAGCTTTGTTGTGGTGGCTGAAAAGCTCCCTCATCAAAATTCGTCTTGTGCTTGTCGCCGATTAACGGGCGCCTTACGCTTTTCTTTATTTATACCGCTTATGAATATTGTTCTGTTTATAAGTAGGTCTCGTGAATTCCTCCACTTCCATGGATAGGGCGAGGTACCTTTTGTCAAACAGGGCGGCGAAATGCTCCTTCACGACGTCAAACAGCTTGTCGCACGCGGCCGTCAGCTCCTCTTCAGAGCGGCCGCCGCCGATTCTCAACGAGACGTGGACGAATGCATCGTCTGCCGCCCCATCGGCGACGAAGTAGTCCTTAAGCTCAATCGCTCTGGAACGGATTCCGCCGATTGGAAAGACGCCGCCGCTGTCGATCATGGACCAGTTTATTTTTTCAAGGAGCACGCCAATATTGGCTTCCTCTTTAATGTTGTCTGTATATTCAACGATGACATGAGGCATCAGGAATCCACCTCCTCGTAAGATTTAAATAGTGAAAACACGCTTAACAAAAAATTTCATTGTCGATAAAATAGTCAATTATTTTACTGCGCTGTACACCGGGTTGCTTTTAATTGAAAAAACTTCGTCTCCGACGATTGTATTTTTTAGCTGACCTAATCCTTCGACCTCCGTGATGACTTCATCCCCTGCAACAACATCGACTGTTCCTTTCGGAGTTCCAGTTAAAATGATGTCATTTTCATCCAACGTCATGAAGCTGCTCAAGTATTCGATCAGGAAAGGAATGTCAAAGATCATATCTTTTGTCGTTCCTTCCTGTTTCAACTCGCCGTTCACATATGTTCGGAGCTTCAGATTCATCGGATCTTCGATATCGGCAGCGTCGACGAACCATGGGCCAAGCGGCGTACAGGTATCACGGTTTTTCACCCGAAGGTTCGGACGGTAATAGTTTTCAAGATAATCACGAAGGGCATAATCGTTCGCGATTGTGTAGCCTTTTACATAATCATAGGCATCTTCGTGCTTTACATTTTTGGCTTTTTTGCCGATGACGACAGCCAGCTCGCACTCATAGTGCATGTATGTAACGTCTGCCGGCCGGCGGGTCTGTGCATTGTGGCCAATGAATGCGTTCGCTCCTTTTAAAAATACCAACGGTTCCTCTGGCGCTTTAAAAGCAAGCTCACCTGCGTGGTCGGAATAATTGAGGGCAAGAACAAAGGTTGTCCGTGGCTCAATCGGCGGAAGCCAAACGACTTCATCTTCAGAAACGACGCGTCCGTCCAAAAGTTCAATTTGTCCGTCCTTTTCTACAGCATCATGGATTGCGCCAAAGCAAGCTACTCGTGCGTGTTTCATTATGCGTGACCTCCTAGCTTCTCTTCTGAAATAACCCTGTTCACTAAAACACCGATTCCATCGATTTCAATTCTGACTTCGTCTCCGTCTTTGGCGTGCGGTGGCTGTTCCGGAACCCCGACAAGCAAGACGTCGCCTTTTCGAAGTGTCATGAACTCAGTCACATCTTCAAGCAGGTTTGGAATCGAACGGATCAAGTTCTTTGTGTTATTTTCCTGCATCAGTTCGCCGTTAATATATACGCGAGTTTCCAATTGTCCCGGGTCCGTCACGTCGTTTTTGGAAACGATCCACGGCCCGACTGGACAAAATCCGTCGCGGGCTTTCTGCTTAATTGCAGGGCGGTAATAGCTTTCATGCGGAATGCTTACATCGTTTGCAATCGTGTAGCCTTCGATATATTCATTGGCATTTTCGGCTTTTATGCGAGTAGCTGTTTTTCCAATCACAACAGCGAGTGCTGCACCGATTTCCAATTCCTCTTCCCCTTTCGGAAGCAGGATTGGCTGATTGCATCCTGACAGCGTGTTCGCCGGCTTGATGTACAAAATCGGCGCCTTTGGCGGCTGTTTATAGGGTGCTTCATTAAATTGCTCTTTCAATTCGTCATATTTCCCCTGATAATTCAGCAGAACTCCATATACTGTCCCCTTCACTGGCGGGTTCCAGGATACATCCGAAACAGGCTGCTTCCTACCATACAGTTCGACTGTCGCCTCTGCTGGATTAGCCTGTATCTCATTCCAGACTCCAAGCCCGTGAAGGCTTGCTTTTACTAGATTCATGTTCTCACTCCTCGTTTTTTGGCGGTTAAAAATGAACAAGACTTTTTATGCAAGTAGTACTTTCTATTTTTTTAAAAAGATATTCGGGTACGTCGATTCTGCGACGTTTTGGGTTCGTGAACATTTCATAGTGACCGAACAAGAGGTTTTTCAAACGACTCGGGAGCCACGAGCCTGTTCTCTTTTAAAAAACTGGCCCCCAACAAAATGTCTTCCACGGACCAGCCGCCTAAAAGCACACCTCAAGCAAAAATCCCTACAGCTTATCTCAGCGCCTCCCTGACAGAAACATCCCGTCCGTCTTCCGCCAAAAGTGCACGGAGACGGGCGGGACCCTTTTTAAACGACTTTTCTATATTTACCTTCGAAGAATCCGAGCGCGTCTCCGTCTGTGACGCGAAGATCCGTCACTTCACCGATGTAAAGGGTATGGTCTCCTGCGACTACTGCTTCGTGCACGTTGCATGTCAGGTTGACCAGTGCATCCTTGATGACAGGCAGTTCGTTGAAGTCATCGAACTCTATCTCTCTGTCTTCTTTGATTTGGCCTGCAAAGTAGGCGGACAAATCCTGCTGCTCATCGTTCAATACACTGACGGCAAATTTGCCTGATTCTTTGATAAGTTGGTTCATGTTGGCTTTTTCGCCGATGGAGATTAGGACGAGTTTCGGATCCAAAGATACGGACATGAACGCATTGGCTGTCATACCATGAGCGTTTTCGCCGACCTTCGTTGTGATGACTGTAACTCCTGTAGCAAATTTCCCCATGGCTGTTCTAAATAGGCGATCATCCATGTCTATTCCCCCTCTGTTGGCTAAAATTGTTGTTTACTCCTCTGTAAAAAGCTGGGTAACCCAATATCATATTCTAACGTGGCGGAAAGCCCACCAATTGCTGAATGCAGCTGGATTTCAGCCGAATCAGCTCTAAAAACGCACCCCTCATCAGATAATGAATTCCGGCTTGCGCTGTTCAAGCTTCGGCTGCTTCGTCGGGACTTCCTTGCCGCTGATGACATCCAATACAACAGATGCTTCGTTGAACCAGCTGTCAGGTGCCGCATGGCCCCAGAACGTTTGGCGCATTGGGTCGTCGATGTCCCAGCGGATCGGCTTGAAGTCCGGATCGCTTGTCAAATAGTCGCCGCTGTACAGCTCGAGACGGTGTCCGTCCGGATCTCGCAGATAGAGGAAAAATGCGTTGGACAAACCATGGCGTCCAGGTCCTCTTTCAATGCTTTTTCCATATCCTGAAGCTGCAAGCACGTCGCACGCATGGATCAAAGCAAGCGGGTCAGGAAGCCAGAATCCGATATGATGTAGACGCGGTCCCACTCCGTTCATGAACGCTTGGTCATGAACCGTTTGCTTCCGGTGAAGCCAGGTTGCCCAGACTTTTCCTTCCTTCGTATCTGTATATTCGGAACAGGCGAAGCCCAAATCTTTCATATAGAAGTCCTGTGCTTTTTCCACATCTTCGACCATGCAGTTGAAATGGTCAATCCGTTGGACGCGCGCTCCTTTATACAGGTCATAACGCTGAAGGAGGCGCTCCACATGATCCATTTTTGCAAAGAATTCCAGAGGCAGGCCCGAGACGTCCTGCACGCGAAGTGCGCGTCCCAGGGCAAGCTGCTCTCCCTCTTTGATCCATTTCGTTTGAAACCCTTTTTCTGTAAAAAATTCATCCAGAGCATCCAGGTCGGCGTCTGATGACACCTTATAGCCAAGAGCTTCCACGACCGGCTTCTCGGCCTTCTTCAAATGGATGCTGTGGTGATTATGCTCTTCCAATCCTCTTAAATACAAATTCTTTGAATCTGATTCTGTTTCAATAAAACCCAGTGTATCTACGTAAAATTTCCTTGACGCTTCTAGATCAGTAACATGTAAAACTGTACGTGCACAACGAATGATATTAAAATCCATCAGATTTCATCCCCTTATGCTTTAATAAAATTTGGCTTGGAGGAAGGGTCCTTTTTAAGGAACTCTGAAACAAAGTCTTTATATTGATCTTTTTCGAATCCGTCGAAGTATGTCATGCCCATACGGATCGGATCTCCGAAGAAGTAGTACTCGTAATGCGCCTGTCTTGAACCGAATGCGCTCAATGTCATATCCCATGCCAATCTGAACAATTGGACACGCTCGTAACCGTTCAGGTTTTTACCTTGAAGTCCGCGGTCAAGGATGGCCCCGATTTCTTCGTTTTGGAAGTCCGCTTGTGTCGGGATACCCATCAAGCCGGATGCGCCAAGGATACGGACGATTTCAACAAGACGCGGATAGATTCGCGGATACCAGTTGCGTGCTGCATCAAGTGCTTTGAAGTCAGGCGTCATCATGCCCCATTTGTCAATTTGTGCATTGTGCTCTGCTTTGTACATATGGGAACGCATTGTTTCCAATACAAGCATAATTTCTGCGCCTTTATCCTGTACGTGCTGGAATTGATCGATTCCGATGGCATCCATGATGCTCAAAGCAACACCGAGTATGAACTCAGTTTTTACAATATTTTTAGAAACAACCTGGTGTGACATGTGGACAACAGCGTTTGTCTCTTTGAAAGTCCTGTTGCACAGGCTGGCGTTTCCGCAAACGAATACGCGCTCCCAAGGAACAAATACATTGTCGAATGCTACGATGGCATCCCCTTCTTCAAAACGGGAAGATAGCGGGTGATCCCAGGTCGTTTTGCCATAGTCGAATGCCTCACGGCTGAGGAATTTCAAGCCTTCCGTGTTGTTCGGGATAGCAAAAGCGAGTGAATATGGATCGTCCTTTGTATCGGATTTGTTTACAGTAGACGGGAAGACAATCAACTCGTCTGTGATTCCGCCTTGCGTTGCCAACAAACGGATACCGTCAACGATAATTCCGTCGCTTCTTTTTTCAACCAAGTGAAGGGCTACGTTCGCATCTTTCTGCTCCGCCTGCGCTTTGGCACGGTTTACCTGCGGATGGATGAGCGTATGTGTCAAGCTGAGGTCGTTTTCGCGTGCATATTCATAGTATTTTCTTGAGTTTTCAGCAAACATCGGGTCTGCTTCCGCGAAGAAGTCAGCCGCAGCACCAGTTGCCATGATTTCAGCGTTCATGTAGTCCGGAGCGCGTCCCATCATACCGCCGGATGTGCGTGCCCACTCTTGGATTACTTCGCGGCGTGCAATCAAATCGTCGATTGTCTCAGGGATTTTGAAAGTCATCCCGACTTTGTCTCCTGTTGTCGGTGATGTGTAAAGCATTTTTTCAGGCTTTTCATATTGCAGGTCATACAAGCGTGCCATGGACTTTGTTACGCCCTGGAATGCTGGATGCTCTGTCACATCGTCGACTCTTTCTCCATGAATATAAATGTTGTTATTAGCCTTCTGTAGTCGTTCTAAATACTCTTTCCCCGTTTTTGCCGGCATTTGTATTCACTCCTTTTAATTACTTTCCGAATTGTGGTATATGGTGGTCACCGATGGCGACGTGGATGACTTTTGGTTCTGTATAGAATTCAAGGATTGCGTAATGTCCACCTTCGCGTCCGATACCGCTCGCTTTCGTTCCTCCGAACGGAATTCTGAGGTCACGTACGTTTTGGGCGTTGATCCAAAGCATTCCCGCTTCTACTGCTTGAGCAACGCGGTGGCCGCGTTTGATGTCGTTCGTCCAGACATAACCAGCGAGACCGTATTTTACATCATTGGCCGCTTGGACGACTTCTTCTTCTGTCTCAAATTCGATGACTGCCATCACAGGCCCGAAAATTTCTTCCTGGCAAACTCTCATGTCATTGGTTGCATTCAATAGAAGAGTAGGAGGTACATAGTTTCCAGCTTTGAGTTCCTCGGGAACTGTGCCTTGGATCACTTCGCATCCTTCTTCTTTTCCGATTTCAATATAGCTTTTCACTTTCTCAAAGTGACCTTTATCAATGAGCGGTCCCAATTGGGTTGAAGAATCCATCGGGTCGCCGACTTTGATGTTTTGAACTCTTTGTTTCAGAGCTTCGATAAATTTGTCTTTGATGTTTTTGTGTAAAAATACTCTTGAGTTCGCTGTGCAGCGTTCGCCGTTGAAGGAGAACAATCCCCATACAGCTGCATCAAGCGCACGGTCGAAATCAGCATCGTCAAATACGATCAATGGTGATTTTCCGCCAAGCTCCATGGATGTCTTTTTCAACGTGTCAGCGGAGTTTTTAATGATGACTGATCCTGTCACTGTTTCGCCAGTGAAGGAAATCGCTTCCACATCAGGGTGGGCTACGAGTGAAGCACCCGCTGTTTCGCCGAATCCGTGGACAATGTTGAATACGCCTTCAGGAAGTTCCGCTTTTTGAATGATTTCAGCCAATTTGTTCGCTGTCAGCGGTGAAAGTTCCGCCGGCTTTAAGATGACTGTGTTACCAGTTGCAAGCGCTGGTGCGACTTTCCATGTTGTCAGCATGAACGGGGCGTTCCATGGTGTAATCAATCCTACGACACCAAGCGGATTGTAAACCGTGTAGTTGACGAACTCGCTTCCTTGCATGTAGGCTTCCCCGTGCAATTTTGTCTGGACCATGCGGGAGTAGAAACGGAAGTTCTCTGCTGCTCTCGCTGCCATGTTTCTTGTCTGTGCGATTGGAAGTCCTGTGTCGAGGGATTCGAGATAAGAAAGTTCCTCGGCTTCTTCGTCGATAAGGTCTGCGATTCTTTCGATATATTTCATGCGCTCGGAAACTTTCATTGTTCCCCATGGGCCTTCTTTGAATGCCTTGGTCGCTGCCGCAACCGCTTTGTCGATGTCTTCTTTGCCACCTTGCGCCACACGGTTAATCGTTTTATTTGTAAATGGACTCGGGTTATCAAAAAAGGCACCGCTTTCAGATTCTGTAAACTGGCCATTTATATATAGCTTCACATCGGGCTGTTGGCTGTGTTCGCGTGTTTTTGCCTGTTCTGCTGTTTTTTGTGTCAAAAAAATCACCTTCCCTAAAAGCATGTAAGTGTAAGGGAGGCGGGCACGTGGCCCGCTTCTCTTTTAATCCCCGCGGTTGGCGGATCCATTGATTGATCTCTGAATATATTGGTATAGGTTTTGGCTTTTATAAGGATGCAAGAGTATAAGTTTTTTAAATGGTAGTTATATCTATTAGCTTTTTACCTCATCTTTAAGCTCAATTCCGTAGTTTACGAGAACTTCACGAAGCTCTTTTTGCAAGGCTTCGGATGGGATATCCATCGGCTTGCGCAATACTGGCTTGATTTTGCCCATCATGCCAAGTGCTGCTTTTGCAACAGCCGGGTTTGTATCTTTAAATAGAACATCATTAAGGTCCATCATTTCAAAGTGCATGTCTTGTGCACGTTTTACATCTCCTTCTGCCCAAGCTTCGTAGATTTCAGCAACAGGTCCTGGAGCAACGTTGGATGTGGCACTGATGTGACCTGCACCGCCGATTGCAAGCATCGGATAGCAAAGCAGTTCGATTCCGGAATACAGGTTGAAGTCACGGCCGACTTTCAAGAGCACGCGGTTTACGTGTTCGAAGTCTTTGTTCGCTTCTTTGATTCCGATGATGTTCGGGCAGTCTTCCGCAAGGCGTTTGATTGTTTCCACCTCAAGGTTCACTGCAGTCCTTCCTGGGATGTTATATAGGATGATAGGAATATCAACTGAATCAGCGACTGTCTTGAAATGCTTGTAGAGCGCGTGCTGGTTCGGTCTGTTGTAATAAGGAACGATAACCATTGCTCCGTCTGCACCCATTTCCTGTGCAGCTTTTGTCATTCTCATCGTTTCATTGTGGTTAGTGGATCCAGTTCCAGGTACAAATGGAACACGGCCTGCGACCGCTTTCATTGCAGTCTCCATAACAGTCAGTCTTTCTTCAACAGTCAAAGAGCTCGGCTCACCGCTTGTTCCAGTAACAGAGATTCCATGGCTTCCGCTTTCAATCTGCCAGTCAATCAGACTTTTAAACGTTTCCAAGTCAAGGCTTTCGTCCTCATTAAATGGAGTTACAACCGGAGCGATCGAACCTTTGAGTCTTTCTTTAGCTTCTTTGTAGTTGTACGACATATTCAAAATCCTCCTATATAAAAATTATTTTGAATGCTGATTAATTTTCTGAACACTTAAATCATATATGATTCCATATATTATGTCAAACACTTTTATAAAAAATAATTTGGTAACCGCTTACATTGTTGGTATAAAAGTAAGAAACAGCTTACCGTGTTCTGTTTCTTAACTTTCTGAGGTATTTTCCAATTTCATAGAACGGCGTCTTTCAAAGTCTTCCGCTGTACGAAGCTTATGCATGCGGACTAATTCCTCAATTTTTTGTGGGTCTGCTTTTTTCTCAAGCAATGAGATAATTTCCTCGTGCTCCTTGATGGATTCTTTCACCCTTACAGAGTAAAGCGTCGATCCGATTCCCCTGATGGAATCCAGGCGTTTCCATAAATTCTGGATGTTTTCAATCAGTACCCTGTTTGTGCTTTCTTCATAAATGATTTGGTGGAATTCTACGTTCAACTTTGCAAACGCAATGATATCAAAATCCTCCAAAGCCTCCTTCATCTGTTTATTTTTTTCTTTCAGCTTCATGATTTTGGCTGCGGGAAATTTTTGTGAGCAGGACGCCACCGCATATCCCTCAAGCACTGCAAGAACCTGAAGGTTCTCGTAATACTCAGACTCGTTGATAGGTGCAACAACAGGTCCGATGTTGTGCTTGTATTCGATCAGTCCCTCTGCTTCCAGCTGGCGTATCGCTTCCCTGATCGGAATCGAGCTCGTTTCCAATTCCCTTGCCAGTTGATCAATTACAAGCCTTTGGCCGGGTACATACACCTTCTCTACAATCCTTGACTTAATAATCCGATAGGCTCTTTGTTGTTTATTTTCTTTAATCATCATACTTTTATCATATTTAAAATCATATATGAAGTCAATAGGAAGGGAGTCAAAAAAAAGCGCCCATCCAGGCGCCCTTTTCATCAATCTTCATTATTTTGTTCTTCCGTCTCTGCTTCCACTTTTTCCTTGCCTTCTTTGAATACTTCAATAAAGTGGATTTGGTGCCCGTCCGATTCCGTGACTGTAAAGGCGAAGCCGTCTGAATAAAGGGTTTCTCCTTCGGCCACATCGAATTTTTTCGATAAAATCCATCCGCCCAGTGTATCTACATCTTCATCAGAAAGATGCGTTCCGAGCAGATCATTGACATCCGGTATGAGTACCTTACCGCTGAATGAGAAATGGTTCTCACCCAATTTTGTGATGTCTTCGACTTCGTCAGTATCGAACTCATCCCTAATCTCTCCAACAATCTCTTCTACAATATCTTCCACGGTGACAAGACCGGATGTGCCGCCATACTCATCAAGCAAGATAGCCATATGCGTATGTTCTTTTTGCATTTTTAAAAGCAAATCGCGGATTGGAATCGTTTCGATCACATGAATGACTGGCTTAATAAATGAGGAAATTTCAAGTTCTGTTTCAGAATCTCCGCTTTTAATCTGCTCCAGCAATATATCTTTTATATTAATCAAACCTATGATATTATCTTTGTCGCCTTCGTAAATCGGATAACGCGTAAATTTAACATCCTTGATCACGTCAACCCAGTCTTTGATTTCTTCATCGGTTGCAAATGACACCATTTCTGTCCGCGGCACCATGATCTCTTTGGCAACGCGGTTATCGAATTTAAAAATGTTCGTTACATATGTCAGCTCTGTCTGGTTGATTTCACCGCTTTTAAAACTTTCTGAAAGTATGATTCTCAACTCTTCTTCTGAGTGTGAAACCTCGTGCTCTGAGACTGAGTGAAGACCAAAAATTCTAACAAGCAGGCGTGCTGAACCGTTCAGCGCCCAGATGAAAGGGAACATGATTTTGTAAAACCAGATAAGCGGCTTTGCCGTGAGCAGTGAGACCGACTCCGCTTTTTGGATAGCCACGGTTTTTGGTGCAAGCTCCCCCACCACCACGTGTAAAAAAGTGATGATTAAAAATGTGATGGTGATTGAAAGGATATGGCTTACTGCGGCCCCAACCCCGTATTTGTCAAATAAAGGATCGAGCAGCGATTTAATCGCGGGTTCACCCAGCCACCCGATTCCCAAGGCTGTAATTGTGATGCCTAGCTGGCATGCGGACAAATATTCATCCATATGTGTGATGACATGTTTTACTGCCTTGGCAGCCGGCTTTCCTTCTTCAATCAGCTGATCCACACGTGTACTTCTGATTTTTACAATGGCAAATTCCGCTGCGACGAAAAATGCAGTCAATGCGATTAATATTGCGATTAAGAGTAAACTGGCAACGTCCAAATAGTTCGCCTTTCAAAGAAAGGCGTACACCTCCCGAATTTTATGTTTGCCTGTCCGGGAATTGTCCGAACACACTTTTATTAAAACATTATACTATACGATTTCCCAAGTTCATAACGTAAATAGTGGATAAATTTTTTAAGACCTGTAGTAATCCCTTTTAAAAGCCCGTCTATTTATTGTGGACAAGGTACAAAGACTTCTTAACATGTTTTCTTTTTTGAGTATAAAATGTAAAATTAGTCTATTGATAGAAAGAGAGGATTTTATAAAAATGAGCATTTGGGAATTTATTGTCGCATTATTACTGGGACTTGTGGAAGGCTTGACCGAATTTGCCCCTGTTTCTTCAACCGGCCATATGATCATCGTGGATGATATTTTATTGAAGTCGGCAGAATTGCTAAAGTCGCAGGAAATTGCCAATACGTTTAAAGTCGTCATCCAGCTCGGTTCCGTCATGGCGGCGGTCATCGTCTTCTGGTCACGGATTTTGGGCTTGTTCGGGATTCGTACCAAGAATGCCCCCGTTCCGGAAGAAGGCCATTCACGCCTGCGATTGACACACGTAATTATAGGCTTGATTCCAGCCATCATATTAGGCTTCGCATTGGAAGATTTCATCGATACATATTTGTTTTCAGTGGAGACCGTTTTGGTCGGCCTTGTGGGCGGTGCGATTTTGATGGCAGCGGCAGATTGGAAAGCAAGATCTGCTTCTTCGGCAAAGGAAAGAACAAGCCTTGATGACATTTCGATCAAGCAGGCTTTACTGATCGGCCTTTTTCAATGTATCGCCCTGTGGCCAGGATTCTCCCGTTCAGGCTCAACGATTTCGGGCGGTGTGCTGCTGGGAATGAAGTACCGCGCCGCAGCGGACTTCACCTTTATCATGGCAGTGCCGATCATGTTCGGAGCGAGCGCCGTCTCTTTATATAAAAAAATGGACCTGCTCACCGTTGATATCATTCCATTTTTCGTGGTTGGTTTCATCAGCGCCTTTATTTTCGCGTGGCTGTCCATTCGCTTCTTCCTGGCATTAATCAGCCGGATCAAGCTGCTTCCTTTTGCGATCTACCGCGTTGCACTTGCCGCTGTGATCTTGGTAATTTACATCAACATTAAATAAGGATTAGACATAGGAAAATGCACAGCGGGCGGCCGCTGTGCATCTTTTATTGGAGAGATGGTGGAGCTAATCAAACGTTTGTTTAAAATCTGGACGGGTTTTTGGGATTTCAAATTTTCCTTGATAGGACGCGCGTTTTCCCAACTAATTAAACGTTTGATTAAGAAAGACTTACCAGATAACTAATCAACTTGGTTAATATTATGGGTTTGACGCAAGGTGATTCGGTTATGGACAGGAGAGTGCGCTTCTTACCAGCTAATCAAACGATTGATTTAAATTTGGACGGGTTTTCGAGACTTCAGATTTCCCCTGGTAGGACGCGCGTTTCCCCCACTATTCAAACGTTTGATTAAGAGAGACTAGCCAGATAACCAACCACTTGGTACTCATCCGTCTTTTATCACGACTACTATTTGCATGCCCCGAGCGGACACGTACTGCATGTCCCTTTTTCTTGCTTTCTTAACATGTATGATAAACAGCAGGTTTTCCGTGCTGCGCCAGCACCTTTTGAAAATGGATACAGAGGGTTTTCCCTATAGGGGCCGAACAGTTTGCCGGGCGCTTCATGAAAAAGATAAAGGTAATCTGCTTTTGCACGAATATGAAGCTCCCCTACCATTAATTTTTCATATATCCAATGAATATATATGGCGATGTTTTCCCACATCACCTTTTCACTTAGCCGGGTCTGTTCTTTCAGTAATTGAACTAGAGGTGTAATGCAATGAGCAAACAAATCTTCTAGGACAGCCGCCCGCCACTCATTGCGGTCTTCACTGGGTTCTTGAACATCAACATCTCCGAGGAAAAAATCAGGAAGCCAAAGTTCAGCATTCGAATGATCAACCAATTTCAATTCCCGGAGGTCAACGTTTAACTTTTTGTCCAATACAGTCAGCGCATATAAATGAATGACAGCGTAAAAGCCCATTCTTTTAATTAAAAGGGAGCTGGTCACACATGCGTTTGGAGCTCCGATTCTACCGGTCAGCCAAGCCAAAAAATCAGGAAGCCGCTTCGGATCCAGCAGCGAAGCGTAGCCCACCGACTGGCCCGCATCTGCAACAGCAAGCCGGTATTCCATCAGTTTCTGAGTTTCTTGGTGACTAAGCCTGTTTTGCGACATGGATGTCCCTCTTTTTTATAATGCACCGGCCTTTACCATACGGAATGCAAAGTGGTGTCCCAAATAGCGGATCGACTGTCACTTCACAGTTCATGGCAAAGACATCTTGGACGAGCTTGCAGTTGACAACTGCTTCTGGTCTTCCCTGCGCATAGACTTTTTGGTCCCGAATGGCCACGATATTATGTGCGTACCTGCACGCTAAATTCAAGTCATGCAGCACCATTACAACCGTTCTGCCTTCTTTTTCATTTAAATCGAAAAGCAGATCCAATATCTCTATTTGGTGAGTCATATCCAAGTAGGTTGTGGGTTCATCCAGTAATAGGATATCCGTATCCTGTGCCAAGGTCATGGCAATCCACGCCCGCTGCCTCTGTCCTCCGGATAGTTCATCCACCGGGCGGTCCATAAAATCAAGCATTCCAGTTGCTTCCAATGCCTTCTTCACAATGGCTTCATCCTCTTTTGACCACTGCTTCAGCCATGTTTGATAAGGGTAGCGGCCCTGTTTAACAAGCTGCAGGACAGACAGTCCTTCCGGGGCAGTCGGTGATTGCGGCAAAATGGCCATCCGCTTTGCCACTTCCTTCGTCGGCAGTTTAGCGATGTCTTTTCCAGCTAAAAGGACAGACCCTCCCTTTGGCTTCAGCAGCCTAGCAATTGAACGCAGCAAAGTGGATTTTCCGCACCCATTTGCCCCGATAAAAACTGTGATTTCACCCTTGGGAATCGTCAAATTCAGTTCGTCGATAATGATTCTATCACCGTATGATAATGTGAGAGAGTCTGTTTGAATCGTCTCCATCTCCACAATCGGCCCCTTTATCATGAATTTCTTGTTTTGAATAAAAGATAGATGAAATACGGCGCTCCAATGGCAGCTGTAAAAACACCTGCCGGAACTTCCAATGGCAAAAACAGCGTACGGCCGATGATATCTGCGAGAAGTACGAGAATGCCGCCGATCAAAGCAGATGCCGGAAGCAAAGCCCCGTATGTCGAACCAACAAGCCTTCTTGCCATATGCGGTGCCATCAGCCCGACAAACCCGATACCGCCTGCAAAAGCTACGGCTGCTCCAACAAGCGCTGTACTAATTACAAGGAGGAAAAAACGCTGCTTTTGAACCCGGCTGCCCAACCCTATTGCCAGTTCATCACCTAGTTCTTGTACGTTAATCTTTCTTGCTGAAAATACCGCCAAGAGCAGCAAAAGCACAGCCCAAGGCACAAGTGTCTGCACGTTATTCCAATTCGATCCATTGACACTTCCTGTAATCCATATGTTAGCCTGAGCCGCTCTATGAATCGGTCCCATGATCATGAGAAAAGTGGTGATTGCCTTTGTGAGAGCGGCGATACCGATTCCAATCAGGACCATCCGGATCGGGGACACTCCCCCACGCCAAGCTAATATATATACGAGCAAAGCAGTCAGGAAAGCTCCGATGAAAGCAGCCAGCGGCAGCCAGTCTACACTGACTGTCAGTACATTATCTGAATTGCTGAATACGGTAAGGAAGCCGACAACAGCAGCGCTTGCCCCCCCTGTAATGCCAATGATGTCAGAGGAGGCCAGTGGATTCCGGATCATCCCCTGCAGAATCCCACCTGCTGCAGCTAACGCCATGCCAACAAATACCGCAATGATCGTTCTTGGCAAGCGAAAGTCGATGACAACGAGACGGTCCAAATCCGAGCCGCTTCCTGCAAAAACCTTCAGGACGTTCACGGGATTGATTTTTACATCGCCAAGACCAGTGCTTGCGATAATAGCAGCAAGTTGCAGTCCCAAAAGTACGAAAATCACAGCTGTTGCCCTTTGATCAATTAAAACTGAAAGTCTCTCCTTGAATAGGCGCACGCTTTGGTACTTTTTCATGATTGGTTGAACCCCTTTCTCGCAATATATATGAAAAAGGGAGTTCCGATAACGGCTGTCATTACTCCAACAGGCACTTCCTGCGGCATGAGCGCGTATCTGGCTCCAATGTCGGCGGCAACAAGCAAAATACCTCCCAATAATCCTGAAAAGGGAATCAGCCAGCGATGGTCGAAACCGATGAGCTTTCGCGCCAAATGGGGGATGATAATACCTATGAAGCCGATTGGTCCGGCCACAGCCACAGCGCTTCCCGCCAAAATGATCACTATTAAGCCCGCTGTCAGTTTAACCACGTTCGTTTTCAACCCCAGCCCTTTCGCGACATCTTCCCCCATTGCCAAGATATTCATTTTAGGCGCCAAAAGAAGAGCAAGCAGGAAACCGATGAGCATGTAAGGGAGCACAGAGACTAGCATGTCCATTTTTCTCCCTGCTACTGAACCGGCAAGCCAAAAGAGCACCTGTTCCAAAGCTGCCTCATTCATAACAAGTAAACCCTGGGTACTTGAGGAGAAAAGAGCAGCCATGGCAGCTCCGGCCAACGTCAGTTTCATAGGCGTCAGCCCTTCTCTGCCGACTGAACCGATCGTATATACGGTAAAAGCGGCGACCGCGGCTCCCAGGAAAGATATCCAAGCAAATGATTGCAGTCCAGTGATTTTTAATAGAGTTACAGCAACGACTACTGCGAATCCTGCCCCCGCGTTGATTCCCAATATGCTCGGTGAAGCAAGCGGATTTTTCGTCAGTGTCTGCGCGAGCACTCCCGCGATGGCAAGGCACGCCCCTACCGCCGCAGCAATCAGAGCCCTTGGCAGTCGGACCGACTGGATCACGATATGTTCGTTGGAACCGTTAAAGTCCCTGAAGGCATCCAGCGCCGTTTGTATAGATGTATCTGTATAGCCAAAAACAATGCTCATTCCCATCAGCACTACCAGTGCCAGCACACCGCCTAATAGGAAGAGGGTTTTTATTCCTTTTTCTTTTGTCAGCATTCTTGAAAAATACCTTTCTGTGACACTTCTTCTTTTAAATTTTAGTTTATGGGAAGCCGGTGGTGAAGTCAATGACTTTGATAATCATTTTCAATTAGTTGTTGACAAAGTTATATACCAGCTTTTATGATAAAAGTGCACTAATTGAAAACCATTATCATTATCAGGAGGAGAACAATGAAATTACATAAAGGGTTACTTTTAATCTGGGCGATCATCATCGCCTTGGCCTTGGCTGCCTGCGGGAACGGCAGCAAGAAAGAGGAAGGCAATAAAGAAGATGCTGACAAGCAAGGCGGAAGCAGTTATAAAATTGAACATGCCATGGGTACGACAGAAATTCCTGATACACCTAAACGCGTCGTGATCTTAACAAATGAAGGAACCGAGGCTCTTCTTGCTCTTGGTGTGAAGCCTGTTGGAGCGGTAAAGTCATGGGTCGGCGACCCTTGGTACAAACATATCAGTGACCAAATGGAAGGCGTGGAAGTAGTTGGTGATGAGTCTCAGGTGAACGTCGAAGCCATTGCCAAATTGAAGCCAGATCTTATTATCGGTAACAAAATGCGCCAAGAGGCTATCTATCCTCAACTTGAAGCCATCGCTCCAACCGTGTTTGCGGAAACCCTTCGAGGTGATTGGAAAGAGAACTTCAAGCTTTATGCAAAAGCGGTCAATAAAGAAGACGAAGGTGAAAAAGTCATCGGTGACTTTGATGCCCGTATTGATGGTTTCAAAGAGAAGTTCGCAGACCAGTTGGATAAAGAAATTTCACTTGTCCGCTTCATGGCCGGCGATGTCCGCATTTATCATAAAGATACGTTTGCCGGTGTGATTTTGAATCAAATCGGATTTGCACGTCCGGAAAGCCAGGATGTCGACGATTTTGCCGAAAAGAATGTATCGACTGAACGCATCCCTGCCATGGATGGAGACATCCTCTTCTACTTCACATATGAAACAGGAGATGGCGAAGCAAAAACTTTGGAAGAAGAATGGCTGAAAAACCCACTCTTTAAGAACTTGGAAGCCGTTAAAACCGGAAACATCCACAAAGTTAATGATTCCATCTGGAACACGGCCGGCGGTGTCATTGCAGCTAACTTGATGCTCGATGACTTGGAAAAAATCATGGAAAAAGCGAAATAATTATAAGGGGTCAGACCTCCACCGCGTTAACGTAGAGGAGGTCTGACCCCTTTTTACTTATAATAGACTTTAATAGGAGGTGTGCAATGTGACGAAATTTTTTATGCAATTATGCCGATTGTTTCTAGGGATTATTTTTTTGGTTGCAGGCATAAACGGTTATTTTGTCATCTTTGAATTGGAGCCCTTTATAGCAACCAGTCCAGAGGCGATGGCCTTATTCGAGTTCGACTATCTGTTAGTTGCCGAAAAATCTTTGGAAATCATATGTGGCGTATTACTTTTAAGCAATCAATTTACTCCATTGGCTATTACGATATTATCACCGATTGTCGCCAATATATTTTTACTTCATCTGTTTGTGGACCATTCACTGCTTCTTCTTGCCGTCTTACTAGTCCTCGCCCACGGATACCTGTTGTTCTACTATAGAAAAAGTTTTATCAGTTTAATAGAGAGGAAGCCCAATAGGGGTCAGGTCCCCGCTGCGGTTACGCGTTAATTTCAATGGAGGCCAGACCCTCTTTTTTAATTCTTGCCGCCGACTTCTGCGCATACATTAGTCATATGACTTGTATAGGAGAGGATGTCTATGATTATTCATGTTGTCAGCAGCGGGGAAACTTTAGCCGAGATTGCCCGCCGTTATGGCAGCCAGGTTTCGCAAATTGCGACGGCAAATGAATTGCCTGACCCGAACCGGCTTGTGGTCGGCCAGGCCCTTGTTATCCCTATTGCCGCCCAGCAGCATATCGTTCGGAGCGGGGAAACCCTATGGCAGATCGCGCAGAGGTACGGCGTTTCGCTTGACGCCATTGTACGGCTGAACCAATTGGCGAACCCTAACATGCTTAAGCCTGGCACTGTTCTGGTCATTCCTGCTCGCGTTCATACAGTTCAAGCCGGCGAAACCCTCTGGCAAATTGCACAGCGTTACGGAACAACGGTTCAGGAAATTGTAAAATTGAACCGGATTCAAAATCCGAATCTTGTTCAGGTTGGCGCTGTACTGACAATCCCTTTTCCAAAGCCCGTCATTGATGTTAATGCTTATACCATCAATATGGGTGAGACCGGTGCAAGGGAAGTCCGCGAAGTGGGCAGGCTCCTTACTTACGCATCCCCATTTGCATATATCATGAAAGCGGACGGTACCCTCGAAGCAATCAACGATGTCCCAATTATTCAAGCTGCACAGGAAAGACATGTCGTCCCCATGATGTGCATCACCAATTTTTCATTCAGAGACCCGGGTACCACACTGGCGCATACGATCCTATCGAACCCTGAAATCCAAGAACGGCTGTTAACGAACGTGGTAAATATAATGAATGAAAAAGGCTACCGCTTATTGAACGTCGACTTTGAGAATGTCAGGCAAACTGATCGCGAGGCCTATAACCAATTTCTTCAGCGGGCGGTCGATCGCTTGCATCCGCTCGGATATTTTGTATCGACTGCCCTGGCTCCCAAAACAAGCAGCGAACAGAAAGGGCTTTTATACGAAGCCCACGACTACGCGGCACATGGAAGAATTGTCGATTTCGTCGTGTTGATGACATACGAGTGGGGATACCGCTTCGGACCTCCGCAGGCCATTTCTCCACTCAACCAAATGCGGCGAGTCATCAATTATGCCGTCACTGTCATCCCCCGAAACAAAATCATGATGGGCTTCCAGCTGTACGCCCGCGATTGGCTCACACCCCATGTTCAAGGACAGGAAGCCGAAACGTTTGATATGCAGGAGGCGGTCCGCAGGGCATTAAAATACGGGGCCGCCATCCAGTACGATGAGAGAGCGCAGTCTCCATTTTTCCGATATACGGACGAACAGGGACGCGGCCATGAAGTATGGTTCGAAGATGCCCGCAGTGCCCAGGCCAAGTTCAATTTAGTAAAAGAATTCGGTCTACTTGGCGTGAGCTATTGGGTACTCGGCTATCCGTTTCCGCAGAACTGGCTGCTGTTAGAGGATAATTTTATTATTAGAAAAATGTAGAACTTGAATCCGGTCGGAGAGATTCGTCCGGATTTTTTACTTTGACATCAGATATTTAATCGCGTATGATTTGAGAAAAATTTAAGGGGGCGAGCGGTAATTTTGGGGTTCGAATGCTAAAAAGCGGGCTTCTCACATTAAATCGCGAATTTCACGCTGTGAATCATGGATTGCACACTTTGAACAACAGGTTTCGCGCTTTGGAAATGACTCGGGGTTCGCTCATATAGTAGCAAGTTTCAATCTTTCAAAACCGCTAGATCTTAACCGAGACTTTCGCTCGCTGAATCGCCAAACTATCCTTAAAAAGGAGGCACAAACATGGAATTAAAAGGAATCCACCATGTATCCGCCATGACGGCAAACGCAGCACAAAATCTGGACTTTTATACAAATACATTAGGAATGCGTCTAGTGAAAAAGACGGTGAATCAGGATGACCCATCAGTTTATCATCTTTTTTATGGGGATGAAAAAGGGAATCCCGGAACGGAGCTGACTTTTTTTGAAATTCCGATGATGGCCCGTCATCGTGAAGGCGTCTGTAGCATCTCCGCCACTTCCCTGCGTGTGGCTGATGATGCTGCACTCGAATATTGGAAAAACCGCTTCGCTATACTTGGGATTGAGCATGACAATATTAAAGAAAGGTCAAATCGCAAAACGCTCGCGTTCAGGGATCCGGAGGGACAGCACCTTATCCTTGTATCGGATGAAAATAACAATGGCGTCGCAGGCGGGGTTCCATGGAAAAAAAGTTCAGTCCCCGAGGAAAAGGGAATTCTCGGACTGGGACCCGTTCAATTGACTGTGCGATACGCGGAACGCACAACAAAGGTATTGACTGAGTTGCTGGGATTTCGGGAAAGAGGAAGCTATCCATCCCATTTGGACGGCCAGCCTGATATCCTCATTTTTGAAACAGGTGAAGGCGGCACAGGGTCCGAAATTCATGTTGAGGAAAGAAAGGAACTACCGCCTGAAAGGCTCGGGCGAGGAGGGGTTCATCATGTGGCCTTCCGCGTGGAGGATGAAGCCGAGCTTCGGACATGGATTGACCGTATCACAAAAGCAGGCTTTCAAAACACGGGGTTCGTCGACAGGTTCTATTTCCGCTCTCTTTATTTCAGGGAACCCAATGGTATTTTGTTTGAACTTGCAACGGACGGGCCCGGCTTCGACACGGATGAGCCGCTTGAACATTTAGGCGAATCGCTCGCACTTCCTCCGTTCCTGGAGCCAAAACGGGCAGAAATTGAAGCGAA
Source organism: Siminovitchia acidinfaciens (assembly GCF_003605385.1). Classification (GTDB taxonomy): domain Bacteria; phylum Bacillota; class Bacilli; order Bacillales; family Bacillaceae_C; genus Siminovitchia; species Siminovitchia acidinfaciens. Next base: position 346,843 of record NZ_QYTV02000004.1, read on the forward strand.
ATTGAAGCCGCTATAACAGTGAGGAAATCATATGAAGACTAAACTAATGGTATTTACAGGGATCTTGACGATACTGCTAACAATTTCCCTAATAGGAACGAAATCATTTTTTAACCAACGAGAAATCAATGCCGCAAAAGCCGGATGTGAACAAACAGGAGGACAACCCGTACTGGAAGAAGGCTTCCTGACTTTGAACTACTATTTTCAATGCGAATAATCAAGTGGGAAGAAAGCTTTGCGCTTCTTCCCTCTCCTTCATTTTGTTCCAGGTGCCGCCATGTCTACTCCCTTGATCCGATGCCTATGACCGTCGTCTTCCGTTGTATAAAAATCATAATAATGAACATGCATGCCGTTTCCGACCGGAATCGCCGGACCGGAATATGCTTTGTAATGGTGTGTATGCCCATCCTCAAATAAAACATACCCTTCGACGTAATGTACGTGGCTTCCTTCCTTTGTCGGGATTGCTGGGGATGTAACATCCAAACATTGATGTACATGACCATCGTTTACACTCGTGTAATCGACCGACCCGTGATTATGCCCAGGAACATACCCAGGAGCGAAATCATCTTTCCCTACCCTTTTCATCGCTTGGCATCACTCCTTTTCTCAATTGAATATATGAATCGATTGAATAAATATGCCCGGGCAAGGGGTTCATATTGGAACTTGAGAACCCTTTTTCAGCGTCATGCCAGCATTTTTTCTAAAAATCAAACCTACCATAACAGATGCTGCTGTGACGAATCCTGTCATCAATAACGGATAAATCGCCAGATAAATCATTATTTCAAAAACGGCCGCGACAGTTCCCAACACGCAGACGATGCCGTTTAAAATAAATAGGCGCATTATTAAGCGGCCCCTCTTTTCTTTTGTAAAAACAGGAGCAATAAAAAAGGAGGCCAGCCCCAAAAATAGAGTCCATCCGAGCAGATTGATTGAATAAAAGGCGGATGTCGGGTTCCATTGGACGAATTGCTCCAATCCCTCAAGCTGACCATTTAATATGCTAAGCCTGACAGCAGTAAATTGAACGAAGTAGTTCATGCTTGAAAAAGCTGTAAACATGAGTGCAAAACATACGGATATTCTCGTCAAAAACTTTTTTTCAGGAGAAGCATATTCGTGCACACAGCAAACCATCACCACAAAAAGAGGCGCTGATATGAAGGCCATCGTTTGGCATAGACTGTAATAATTTATATATGACAAGCTGAAGCCTGCAACCGTGTCAGAGATTCCCCGCCATTCGGGAATGGGAAAGGCAACGAGCAAAGCAACCATGCCGATCGCATAGCCGATTCCTGTCAATGCAAACAAAATCGATGACCAAAACCCAACTTTAAATGCCAGTTGATTAACTGGATTCCCCATAATAAACGCCTCCGAATTTTATAAATATTGCAATTATTTTATCATAGTGAATTGGTCTGTAATCGGCTTTTCCAAACATTTCATTTCTTTAGTCTGCAGATCTTTTTCCCTGTTCATGAAAAGAACAAGTGAAACAAGCGCTGTTCCAAGCCATACAAGCAACATAGTCCCTGCCAGGACAGGCAACAAGGTGAATTCGAATACAGATTGGCCCAGTGCAGTTTGGACACCAATCAGTATAATTGCAAACATCCACGCAAGGCTCCCAGAATGGATTATCCATTTTTTCAAGCGTTCACTGTCTTGAACTTTTCCCAAAAGCCATCCGGGCAAGATCAATGTTTGCAAAGCATGGAACCCCAATCCGTGGAGCACAATCAGGTTTCCTTCACTTCCTGTAAATCTGCTTTGCAGCAGAATCATACCTATTCCTGCGAGATTGGCAGCAAAAACCGATACAAATGCATAGCGGATACCGAGAATAACCAACGGCCTCTGAGAAACTTTGAAAAATTGAATCATGAGTAAAAAACACAACGTTACAAGCAAAAGTGAATCGATACCAAAAACGGCCCCTGCGATTATATCGATGGCCGATCCTTCACGTGAAAACCGGGGATTCAAGCCGCGAAAATGCTGGATTGTTTCAACTGCATAAGCATACAGGGAGGCGCTGATGAACAACCACCGGATCACTTTCTTCTTTCGTACGCTATACCCGGCTAACGGGAGAATCGCTGCGATGGAAAGAATAAATATGCCGATAGCTGCATTAAATGAGAAGGCATCACCCAAATTGCCCTCAGGTAAAACTATGGGCCCGCGAATTAAAATAAAAAATGCTGTGAGGGCCGCTAGCAAAAATCCGATCAAACTTGTGATTACAAGCCCTTTTTCTCCTTCAAACATCTTAACTCTTGACATCTTTCAACCCTTCTTTCCATTTATTTATCAATCAATAAATAATTTGTCAAAAAAAGAAAGCTAAGCTCACTTTCTTTTTTAAGCCTCCCCTTTGATCAATTGCGGTAGATCCAACACTTCTGAAAGAGTAATCAGAAGTCCTGTGCCAATAAAATGTGCAGCAGTCCTGTTAGCGCGTGGAATTCCTGCTCTTTCAAACTTCAAAGTCAGTGCATCAAACATTGTTTGATGCAACCTGCGGACATGATCCCTTATTCCTTCCTCCGAAATCGAATGTGCCTGCATAATGAGCAAAACCTCGTCCCTGTGTGTCTGGATCGTCTCCGAAAACGCGTGGCCCATCACTTCAATCAATTGATCGGCAGGGACTTCCACTTTGGAAAATGTATCATAGAGACGACTGAACGCACGGTCAATTACCGTTTTGAACAGTTCTTCTTTATTCTTGAAAAAATGGAACACGTATGGTTGCGTTACCCCCGTCGCCTTTGCTACCATCGCAGTCGTAGCTTTATAATAGCCCATCTCTGCAAATATCCCGACGGCGTTTTCAATAATGAGTTCTTTTTTATCTTCCTTGACCATGTGATCATCCTTTTTTTATTTATCGATAAATAAATACTATGCCAGATGAAGTTTTATGTCAATCAAAAATCACGATACCATTCTTCAACACCTCCGAAAGGTTCTTCCAGGAACTGAGGTCTTCCTTAACGCTATCCGCCTCGTCAGTTATAATAGTAAGAAATGCGAAAGCGCCGGTTTAACACTTCGGTGCCAACGGCAATCCTTAATTCTAGACGAAGCATTTAACGAATAAAAAGAACGCAATATCACCATCCCAGTGAGAGAGGGCGTGTAAATTTGAAAGAATGCGGACACCTTCAGCCGAATGCCAAGGAGATGCAGAAACTCTGCGTCTCTTTGGTTCCGATTTTTAATCATTTGCGGACAGAAGAAATGCAAGAGATCGTCAAAGCCACACGGTCATCGAAATATGTGCGCGGCGAAGAAATTTACGGCGCCGGCGACACTTCCGCTCATTTATACATTGTCCATCGGGGCCGGGTGAGAATTTTTTGTTTGTCCGAATCCGGCAAGGAGCAGCTCATCCGGATCTTGGAGCCGGGCGACTTCATGGGAGAACTCGCCTTATTTTCAGGCTCCCCCTTTAACCACTACGCCGTCGCCATGGAAAACACCGAGCTCTGCGTCATGAGGCGAAGCGATTTGGAGGCTTTTCTAAAAAAATATCCCGCCATCTCCCTGAAAATCATGGAAGAATTCAGCAGACGCCTGGAGCGGACGGAAAAACTCATCAGCAGCCTGACATCGCAAGATAGCGAAAAGCGCATAGCCGCCTACCTTGTAGAGCTGGCCAAAGATCAAGAATCGACCCCGATCACCCTGCCCATGCCGAAAAAAGACATCGCCTCCTATCTGGGGACCACTCCGGAAACCGTAAGCCGGAAGCTGGCTGACTTTCAGGAAAAAGGATGGATTGAACAGATAGGACAAAGGAAAATGAAGATTTTGGACATGGACGCGTTGGAGACTCTTTAAGGTTGTGCGCGGTTAACTACGGGTAGGATATATGTGTAAGGGCACACCTTAATCTGACCAAGCGCCGTTTGGTTACAATTTTACAGATGAAAATGCTTTGAATGGAGGAATGGGATTTGTTAGCATCGATTGAAAAAGCGGGAGAAAACTATATTGTCCGATTTGAACGGGCCTTGAACTATACCGTTGAAGAAGTATGGCCATGGTTGACAGAAAATGAAAAACTGGCCCAATGGTTTTCAGAACTTCGGGTTGGAGAACTTGGTAATAGCGGATTCATGCAATTTGATATGCAGGACGGCACCTGTGAAAAACTGGAGATTACCGACTTTACAAATGGCTCCGTCTTAGAATTTGCCTGGTGGGACGACAGCGTCCGTTTCGAATTGCATGAAGCATCGATTGGCTGCGACCTTGTTTTAATAGAAACAATGAACAAAATTACAGACCATACACCCAAAGACCTTGCCGGCTGGCATGTGTGTCTGGATGTGATTGGCGCCCTGCTGGATGGTCAGCACATTGAACGGATGACGGAATGGAAAAAATGGTATGAAAAGTATGTGCAAGCGATTGAGAAGATTACTTGAAACTACGGGTTCAGACCCCCACCACTTGAACGCGTTAAGTGTGCAGGGGTCTGAAACCCCACCCTTTACAATGTGTCTAGGCTAGAAACTTTAATATCGGTAATCAGGAACCCATCAATGTATTTTAGAGTATAGGTATTTTTAAATTTCTTCGTTTTTCCAGTGTTATCTGTATCATCCGAACCATAAATAGTAAATACTTCTGTACAGGTAACAGAATATACTCCATCACCGGAGCTAATTATACTATCTATCGTATAGTCCTCTAATTCCACTCTGATATCCCTTTTATAAGTACTTTCAACATAGTTTAATTGTTCTTCGTAAATAGGGCTTCCGGGATTTAAATAATCTTTAATATAATAGCCGTCTCCATAGTTTACACCGTATTCATAGTTGGTTAAATATTGATCCATCACATAGCTGACTTCCTCTTTATCCTTAGCAACCGCCACATTTTTGTAATGCTCTGCAGCTTCCTCTTTAGTCGTTTTCGTTAAAGTTTCACTTATGCCATTCATAGTCATGGTTAAGCCACGATCTTCAGCAAGGGAAAAAGTAATGTCTGTGTCGTCCAACATTGCATTTAAAGAACTATAAGTAGCGTAGCTTTTCTTCAGTTGCTCAGAATCTCCGGTTTGTAAAAAGGTAAAGGTACCCTTTTTATTCACCTCTAAATATATTATCCCTTCATCAACATCAGCCTTCCATACACCAGCTATATCCTCAAAGGCTAATTCATTAGAAAAGATCATTGTATTTTGATAGTACGCATTAGAAAACTGATTTAAATCATCTACGATGACCTTCTTATCTCCCATGTTCTCCATAAAATATAATTTATCATCGTCGGAACTAAATGCGAGATTACCAAAATAATGGGAAAATAGGTTCACGCCGCTGGCAACTTTTTCATTATTTAAAAATAGGTCCTCGTCATCTGTTTTATAAATAACATCCCCCTTGGAAGTGACCTCATAATACATGACAGAGCTTGCCACTTTTTCGGGGGTTTCGTCTTTTAATTGAAATAGATTTTCATCTTTATCTGTAAAGAACACCTTACCGTTCTTCACCTTAAAATCCAACACATCACTTGCAAGCTTAGTGGAGTTTTCATCATTTTCCTTTTTCTTATACAGGTTATCATCATTATTTACATAGTAATAATAACCATCTTCATATTGAAAATCCCGAATATCGCTAGCAAGCTTCTTAGACGTTCCTCCTTCAGATATGGAAGAAACATATATATCCTGTGAGCCATCCTCTATGTTGTAATAAACAAGATTTGAACCCACTTTGATTATGTATTCCGGTGAAACCTCATTACCAGTTATTTTAATACTCTGTTGATCATCAGCACTCTTGTAATACAACGCATAATCTTCGTTCAAATAAGCAACTTCCTCTTTATCACTTAAGCTAGTAAAAGAAAAAACATCGCTGGCAATTTCAGTTTCCTGTTTATCCTCGATATTGTACATGAGGAAATTGCCACCCTCATTCAAATAATAAATATGGCTCCCTATAAGTTTATAATGGGTAACACGAGAAGCAATTTTATCCTTCTCATTTTCGCCTATGATGACATACAAATCCCCTTCAGGATTTTGGAAGGTCACGATATCTTTATCGTAATTTCCATTAACAGCGATGACATCCTTAGCAAGCTTAGACTTTTCCTTTCCTTTTACGCTTTCAAACAATTCATTTTCTTCATTGATAAACAGCACTTTTTCCTGGCTATTAATATAGTAATAAAAGCCATCCTTCACTTTACTGGCAATTTTCTCTTTTTCTTTTCCGTGAGAAATTAGATATAAGTCTCCAATACTTTGGTCAGATTCCCCAGTATATTTTTCTTCGAACAATAGAAAATCATTATGAATCTTATTAGGTTTTTTTTGACCCTGAGCCTGATTTTTGTTGCAGCCGGCTAACAAAAATATCCCAAGTACTAGAAGTAAAGCCATAAACCGCTGACTGTTCAAAACGGACACCCCTTTTTAATGATAACCTACTTTAATACCGCTTCTATTTTACTATATTAATGACTTTATCTGCTAATTTTAAAAATTCAATTTGGAGGATGGTTTTCCATTAGAAAAGGTATTGGAGTAGTTCCAATACCTTTTCTAGCTTCTTTACTTAATTTCTCTTCGGACTGCGCACCGTCCCTAACCGGGTGACCCATTTTTATTTCGCAGTCATCGACTCCCGATTTCTCTAGAAAATCGCATCTGTCTATACAGTTCACCGTAGAGAATTTAATGGGTTTCTACTCTTGCCTAGGGAAAGTCTAAAGGCTTTGAAGACTGAATTTAAACAAGCCTGTTACTCTAACCCATAATAGCCGCAAACAACATATCCCACTGATTTTGCTGCGACAATCAGTGCATCTTCATCTATGTCAAATTTCGGATGGTGATTGTAGTAAGGTTTTTCGACTCCTTTTGGAGTAGCTCCAATGTAAAAGAAGCAACCAGGGATTTTTTCTAAATAGTAGGCAAAGTCTTCGGATGGTGACATCATTGGATACTCAAGAACCTGCTTAATATCTGGGTCATTCGCACCTTCAAGACTTGCTTTCACTTCTGCGGTAACTTCTGGGTCATTATATAATGGCGGGTAATCAGAGGTATAGGTTAACTCACATTGCACACCAAACTCAGCTTCGATCCCACTGACAATACGGCGGACTTCCTTTTCAATAATCTTCTTCGTTTCCAAATTCATATAGCGAATGTCACCTTCAAGTTCCACCCGATCTTTAATGACATTAAAGGTACCTTTCCCGTCAAAGGAACCTATAGTGATGACCCCCATATCAAACGGATTTAAACGCCGGCTAATAATCGTTTGGACAGCTGTAACAAAATAGGAACCCGCGACAATCGCATCATTTGCCAGATGCGGGGAAGATCCATGACCGCCAACACCTTGGATTCCCAATTTAAAATAAGACCTGCCGGCCATCGAAAAACCGCTGTGGTAGCCCACAACACCTGCTGGATCCATCGGAAGCAAATGAATCCCGAAAATATTGTCTACATCGTCCAGGACTCCGGATTCAACTATGCTTTTAGCACCTCCGGGCGGTACTTCTTCTGCGTGCTGGTGAATGATTTTGATTGTACCAGGAATCTCGCCTTTCAATTGGATCAGGCAATCCGCAAGTACTAATAAATAAGCAGTATGTCCATCATGACCGCAAGCATGCATAACACCTTCATTTTTTGATTTAAAGGGGAGCCCAGTTTCTTCCATAATCGGAAGTGCATCAAAATCTGCACGGAGACCTATCGTTTTTCCCGGCTTTCCACCTTTAATAGTCACGATAATCCCATGACCATTCCCTACATTGGATTGGATTTCCACTTCTTTTCCCTTATAGAAATCTAAAATATATTGGGCCGTTTTTTCTTCTTTAAAGGATAACTCAGGGTTTTCGTGTAAATAACGGCGAATTTGAATCATTTCCTCTTTACGAGCTTCCAACATCTCCATTAGTTGTTTTTTCATGATATGTCCTTCCTTTATAAATGCTTAGCTCTACTCGAGCCCATAATAGCTGCAAACGACTTGTCCAACAGATTTCGCAGCGACCAGAAGACAATCTTCATCAATATCAAATTTCGGATGATGATTGAAATAAGCCGTCTCTACCCCTTTTGGTTTACAACCGATGAAAAAGAAACATCCCGGAATTTTTTCTAAATAGTAAGCAAAGTCCTCAGAACCAGAAAGCATTGGGTATTCCCCTACTTCCTTAATATCCGGATCATCCATGCTTTCAAGTGCGGCAACGACATCTGCGGTCACTTTCGGATCATTGTATAGCGGGGGATAATCAGCCGTATACGACAGATCGCATTGAACATCAAATTCCACTTCAATCCCTTTGGCAATCCGACGTACTTCTTTTGCGATTAACTCTTGATTTTCAACCGTCATGTAACGGACGTCCCCTTCAAGCTCCACACTGTCTTTAATCACGTTGAAGGTTCCTTTGCCATCAAAAGACCCGATGGTAATCACTCCGTGTTCAAACGGATTTAAGCGGCGGCTGATGACTGTTTGAACGGCCGTGACAAAATGAGCGGCCGCGACAATCGCATCATTGGCTAAGTGCGGCGAAGAACCATGCCCGCCAACACCTTGTATAACTAATTTAAAAAAGGATCTTCCGGCAAGCGAATACCCGCTGTGATAGCCAACAAAACCCGCAGGATGTGTTGGGAAAATATGGATACCAAAAATATTATCAACATCGTCCAGGACTCCGGATTCAACGATGCTTTTTGCACCGCCAGGTGGTGATTCTTCAGCGTGCTGGTGAATAATTCTTATCGTACCAGCAAGGGAAGATTTCAATTGAATAAGGCAATCCGCAAGGATCAATAAGTAAGCAGTATGTGCATCATGCCCGCATGCATGCATCACGCCTTCATTTTTCGATTTAAATGGGACATCTGTCTCTTCCAAAATGGGAAGGGCATCAAAATCCGCACGGAGAGCAATCGTTTTTCCCGGCTTCCCACCTTTAATGGTCACGATAATCCCATGACCATTCCCAACATTGGACTGGATTTCCACTCCTTTTCCCTTATAGAAATCTAAAATATATTGGGCCGTTTTTTCTTCTTTAAAGGATAACTCAGGGTTTTCATGTAAATAACGGCGAATTTGAATCATTTCCTCTTTACGTGCTTCTAACATGCCCATTAATTTTTCTTTCATTATCTAGGTCTCCTTCATTTCAAAAGGTAATTTGGGATACCAGCATCACAAGTCCAGAGCGCCCAACCAAGTTTATTAAGTAGCTGGTGATTGTGTTGGTTCCGGTGTTTTTCTTGGGGCCTTTTTTCCAGGAATAAATGCCATTATGGAAAGTAAAGAAAGAACTGCGAAGATAACGTTTGTAATGATTCCCGCAGCTGCTGCAGCTTCTAAACTCCCAACGGTTTGAATCGCGCCATACACAGTCGCTGAAATTGCTACACCGAATGAACCGCCAAGAGAACTGGCCATTTTGTAAAGCCCGGAAGCTTCCCCTACCTTATTTGATGGTGCACTAGAAACGGCGGTATCTGTAGATGGTGTTGCGTACATGCCCAGTCCGATACCGAAAATGGCATATCCACTGAAAACAACAACCGTATAGATTAAATCAGGTAAAAACGTTAATCCCATCACCGCTACACCAATCGTCGTAAGAATCGCTCCCCAAACCATTGGTGTTTTTGCACCGGTCCGTTGTAATATTTTCTCGCCCACACGGATCATCGCTAACACCGCGACTAAATACCCCAGTGATAGCATCCCGGCCTGGAATTCCGTAAATCCACGGCCAACTTGAACATAGGTATTCGCAATTACAAGTGTTCCGGCTACTGCGTTTAACAAAAAGTTGGAAATGGTTGAACCTGTGTACGGTCTGTTTTTAAAAAGCGCGAAATCAATCAGTGCATGTTCTTTCTTTTTTTCCACTCTTATAAAAACAAAAAACCCAATGATTGAAACAGCGGCTAGACCTAATGTTAGAGGGCTTAACCAGCCAAAATCCTTGCCCCTTGTGATGACAAGATTTAATGCAACCATCGTGACAATAAAGATCGCCAATCCACCAAAGTCAAACTTAAATTCACCTGACTCTTCGCCTTTACTTTCTGGAGTATCCTTAATTAACCACATAGCAAGCAAGGCGAAAATAATGGAAAAAATAAATATCCATTTCCATCCCATATAGGTTGCAATGGCACCGCCGGCAAATGAACAAACTCCTGATCCGCCCCAAGAACCAATGGACCAGTAGCTCAAGGCACGCTGACGTTCAGCTCCTTCAAAATACTCTTTCATTAAAGCAATCGTTGAAGGCATAATACATGCAGCTGAAAGACCTTGGATCACACGTCCGATGATCAACAGCGCAGAACCATTGGCTAAGACAAGACAGAGAGAACCAATCACACTTAATATTAAGCCTAGGTAAGTAATTTTTTTGCGGCCAACCTTATCGGCCACCCCTCCGGCAGCAACGATAAATATCCCTGAAAATAATGCCGTTAAACTGATGGCTACATTCAGCATCCCTAATGAGATGCCCAAATCTTTCTGTACTGCCGGAACAATGTTAACCATTGCTTGAGCAAACAGCCAAAACGTAAGGACCCCAAACACAATCCCAGTGATCATTTTATTTGTCCCTTTATAACCAGTACCCATGTTGAACCTCCAATTAATTTTTTTCAAAAATAATGAATCCTAATTAGTAATATTTGAATTGATGGTTGTCTCTATTCGCATGAATTACTAATACCTATAAAAGAACTACATGCAAAAATAAATAATTGGATTAGAGTTGCTGCATTTACAGCATTTGAAATTCTCTTACTTTTAAAAGTAATTGTTTGGAGTTTCCGCTGGGTAATGGTTTTCATATTAGGGATAAAGGGAACGGTTTCTCTTTTCCGAAACAAAAAACACCAAAAAATACAAAACTTCCTCTATATGTTTGGAAATCCATATTATGATATTGGCATTGGTATTTAAGCCCATTCCCCCGCACCACACCACTCTGTTTTCCTAGCCCCATTCATAAGAAAAAACATGTCCACATATATATCATTAAAAAGACCATCCGCTAATGATGAAACGGGGTGCCATATGTTTATTTATGTTGTGAAACTGGGGGATTCTTTGTTTTCAATCGCGGCAAAGTATCGGATTTCGATGGACAGCCTTCGCATCACTAACGGCCTTAGAACAGACCGGCTTGTTCCCGGACAGGATTTGCTGGTCCCATCCAATGTATATATCGTTCAGCCGGGAGATTCTCTTTTTTCCATCGCCCAGACCGCTTTCATTCCGGCTGAAACGATCCGCCTCTATAATGGCTTGCAATCGGATGCCTTGACCGTAGGGATGGAGCTTTATTTACCGCCAAGACAAAAATATTCTGAGGAAGGGCTTAGTTATTTGACTCCATCGACTCCCGCACAAAATCGGCTCAATGTCCAAACCTTCGCGCCGATCATTAATGATTTTGCCGTTTTTGAGTATCACGTTTTGGATGATGGAAGTTTAAGTGCGCTGGATGATCAGCAGCTCATCTCTCTTATAAGGGAGAATGGTTCGACACCGATTGCGGTCATCACTAATTTGACGGAGAGCGGATTCAGCTCTCAATTGACTAAGAGGATTTTGAATAACCCGACTCTCCGGCAACGGGTTATCAATAACATCTATAATTTGGTCAAGAGTAAAAATTACGCCGGTGTCAATGTGGACTTTGAACAGGTCCTTGAAAGTGAACGGGATTTATACAGCGGGTTTTTGGCAGCCCTGAGGGATCGTTTGAAACCGGAAGGCTTCACCATTTCTGCAGCGGTTCCCGCAAAAACCTCCGACAATATTCCTTGGTTGAGAGGATTCGATTATGGCGGCATCGGAGCGGCTGTCGACTTTATTTTTATCATGGCATATGACTGGCACGAAGCTGGCAGCCAACCGGGGCCGGTTGCTCCAATTACAGAAGTGAAAAAAACACTCGACTATGCCTTGACGAAGATGGGCAGGAATAAAATTGTGTTGGGGGTTCCCCGCTACGGATATAATTGGACAATGACAAACGGATCAGTCGAAAGCGCAAGTGCTCTTTCCGTCTCCAATGCTTTTACGACAGCGATGAAATATCAAGTTCCAATCCAATATTCTGCAGAATTCCAGCAGCCTCATTACACATATTGGGATGAAAATGGAAAAAGGCACGTCGTCTGGTTTGAAAATGTGCAGGCACGGGCAGCAAAATTCCAATTGGTGGTCGACTATAAGCTCAGAGGCGTAGGCGCATGGCAATTGGGCCTGCACTTTCCACAATCTGCATTCTTGGTAAGGGAGTTTTTTAGAAAAAAAAGATAAGGCGGCCTGTACACAAAAAAAGATCCTTTTACCAGGGCCGAAGCCTCGGTAAGAGGATCTTTTTTTATTCATAAATTTCTGCTTCCCATTCCGGCTTGATTTCTACTCCGATTGTATCCGCCACTTCCTTGTTCACCATGAACTTCAACGTTTTCGGCGGCTCGGCAGGAATATCGGCAGGCTTGGCTTCCCCTTTTAAAATTTTGACAGCCATTTCGCCAGCTCCATGTCCGACTTCGAAGAAATCTACGCCAAATGCGGCAAATGCTCCCCTTGGAACAGAATCAAGGTCTGCCGCCAATAAAGGCACCTTTGCAGAGGTGGCCACGTCTGCAACTGACTCAAAAGCCGATACGACTGTATTATCCGTAATGACATAAAATGCATCGACTTGGTCGGCAATCGACTCCGTTGCCTGCTTCACGTCAGCACTGGTTGAAACTGTCGCTTCGACCAATTCCAATCCGTATTCATCCATCTGCTTTTTAATCTTGTCGATTTGCGCACGTGAGTTTTGCTCACCGACATTATAAACTGTCCCGACTTTCTTCGCTCCCAATTCATCCTTCAAGTATTCCAAGGCTTTTGGAATCGAATCAGGATGGTGATGGCTTGTCCCAGTTACATTGCCGCCTGGTTCTTCCATTGAAGCGATCAATTCTGCACCTACCGGGTCAACGACTGAAGTAAAAACAATCGGAATTTCTGTTGTTTTACTCAATGCCGCCTGAGCGCTCGGTGTAGAGTTGGCAAAAATCAAATCGACGTTTTGACCGACAAGATTGGAAGCAATCGAGTCATTGGCACTGTTATCTCCCTGTGCATTTTGCATATCATATTCAACGTCAAGTCCAGCTTCCTCAATCGCCTTCTTGAAACCTTCCGTAGCAAGGTTCAGCGCAGGATGCTCCATAAGCTGTGTGACGCCAATAGTATATGTTTCCTTACTCTCCTTTTCACCTTCATCGGCCGGCTTTGGTTCAGGCGAAGCCGAGTTGCTGCTGCACGCTCCAAGGATGAAGACGGCCCCTATTAACGAAAGAAGACCCTTTTTAATTCTCATTCCGACAAATACCCCCTTTTTTCTTTAAAACTCCCTATTTTCTGAATTAAGGGAAATTATAGACCAGTACGGATGCGCTGTCAATTAAAATTCTTCAATAAAAGCACTTTTACCCTCCCCTATACGCATTGCACAGAGACTGGTGGTCTTTAAAGCCAAAAATGGCAGACATTCATGGGCATTTGCCTTGTTAAGGACTTTCTTAGGGCAAACGCCCACCCTTGTACAGTAGCAGCACATAGGATGAAATGGGAGTAAATAGACTAAATAGTTTAAAAAAAGGGGTTGCTTTCTGCTCATGAGTAGGGAAGTATGTGCTTGTTGTGAAAACTTCTTTTGGAAAAGCCAACTGTCGTTGCTGCCAAATGATTGGTATCGTCCTCGCATGAAATACTGTCCGCTATGCTATCCCGATGTCTTAGAAAGTTATTCAAAATTTCATTTTGATTATGGACACTAGATGGAATTAAATTTTCTACAAAATAAAGAACCCTCACGGGTTCTTTCTATACACTGATTTCAAATTCTTTGATTTTCCTATATAGGGTGCTCCTTGCTATCCCGAGCTCCTTTGCTGCTTCCAGGACGTTTTTCGTTTTACGAAGTGCCTTCAATATAGTCTCTTTTTCTACTTCTCTTAAAGAGAGCTGCGACACAGACTTCCTTGAAGCGTATCCGCGCAAACTGCTTGGCAAATGGCCCGCTTGAATTTCCCCCGTGTGCCCTCGCGCCAGTAGGTAGGCCCGCTCGATGACGTTCCGCAGTTCACGGATATTGCCCGGCCACGGGTATTCGACCAACATCTGTAAAGCTTCTCCGCTCACCCGCTCTGGCCCTTCCACATATGAATCTTCCAATTCCCGCATCAACTCTATGACAAGCCCTTCAATATCTTCCGGCCTCTCTCTCAAAGGAGGGATTGTCAAGGACAGCACATTCAGGCGGTAAAAAAGATCAGTGCGGAAAGTGTTTCCGTAGGCGATCTCCTCCGGCAGATTCCGGTTCGTCGCTGCAATGATCCGGATATCCACTTCGCGCTCCTTTGTGTCCCCGAGACGGACAATCCTTTTCGTTTCAAGCGCGCGTAGTAAAATTACTTGGAGATCCATCGGCATATCACCGATTTCATCAAGGAAAAGCGTCCCATTGTGGGCAGCTTCAAATTTTCCGATGGCGCCTCCTTTGCGCGCTCCCGTAAACGTTCCTTCCACATAACCGAACAACTCACTGGCAATTAAATTTTTGGGGATGAGCCCCGTGTTTACAGAAATGAGGGGGCCGACCCTACGATCGCTCATTTCATGGATGGATCTCGCCACCACTTCTTTACCCGTCCCGGTCTCTCCTAAAATTAAAACATTCGCATTCGATTGCGCGGCGATCCGCGCCGTCTCCAACTCAAGCTGGTACTGCTCATTTCTTGTCCTTACCCGGCCAAATTTCATTACAGGGAACGAGCTTCCCCCTATTCGCGGCTTTAACAACAATAGTTGTTTTTTTCTGGCTTCATGGGAAGTGACTTGAAAGGTATCATATAACTTACGAATCATTTTTTTCGTCAGCCTGTCCCCCCTGCCTAATCCCGTCAGTTCTTCCGCTTTTCGGCTCAAATATTGGATCGTCCCATTATCGGAAAGTGCGATGATTGCCTCTTCACTGATCTGCCCCCATGCTTCCAGAACGATTTCATTCACACGGCCTTCTTTTCTTGTGCTTATTTTAAAAGGTTCCGGCTTAATATTTTTATCGGAATCCCAAACGATATCAAACTGGCCATCAGGCAATGCCTTTCCTATCCTCACAGGCCTTGACAGATGACTCCCCTTTGCGTCTACACGAAGCGTCCCGCATGCCGTATCCATCCTTTTTCCTCCTATGTACCCTGTAATTTTTTTGCGGTCACAGGCCTTTGTCTTCAGGATTGAATCAAGTACGATTTTTGTTCCTAAATAAGTATTGTACATGACGGATGAAACTGCTATTTTTGCTTCGGAAAAACGATAAAACCGCTGGACGAACGATTGATTGAGAGGGTTGGATAATGATTGAAAATAACTGGCGGAACTGTAATGTCCCGCGCCGAACTCAGCCCCCATGGCTTCTATTTCCGTCTCTTTTGTAATCGGGCTGAAAATTGGAGCGGTTTCCGGATCAAGGCCCATCTGGGAATAAGTGCGGTAAAACGCAGGCACGCTTTTACCCACCAACGTGGAAAAGACCACATCCGGCTTTTTTAAAATGATATCTTGAATCACTTCATGGAAGTCCTGATGGCCAAAAGGCACATATCTTTCAGTGGTGACTTCTCCATTTTTAGCAGTGGCATATGCCTTGACTTGTTCATTCGTTTTCCGTGGGTAGATATAATCGTTTCCAATCAGGTAGATGCGTTTACCATAATGGCGCATAAAATAATCAATTAAAACGTGGACTTGCTGATTGGGGACCTCTCCGGTGTAAAAAACATTGGGATGATCTTCCTGCCCCTCGTAAAGGGTCGGGTAAACAAGTAGGCAGTCGTATTTTTCCATGACTGGCAAAACAGCCTTCCGGCAGGCGGAAGTGTAACAGCCAATGAAAATTCGAACTCCGTCACGGGCAAGCGCTTCTGCTTCTCCAGCGCTCTTCCTAGGATCCGAGCGAATGTCCCGGACAACAGCTTCGATTTCTGCATGCTGATTATTGTACTCGTTGATAGCAAAACGGGCAGCCTCATACTGCCCTTTTTCCGTGATTGACGTCGTTCCTGTCAAAGAAAAAAGAAGCCCGACTTTTATTTGCAATCCATTTTCTCCCCCTATGTCCCATTTTAGGAAAACCGTCTCAAAATCGGACACGTCCTATTATCACCTTATATAATATATACAAATTTCTAATAATTCAATTAATGTGTCCTTTTTTAAGACATGGGAAAAAACAGAACCCCTTATCTATCGGCTTTTGGCTTGGCACGAAACTTGCAATATTTTTTAAGCGAAAGGAGGGCTCAAGCAGCACTGCTTTGTCACATAAGTTTCAATCCGTTTCTACTTATTTTAAAAAAGGAGAGGATTCAGGTTGAAGTTAACAATTCAAGAAAAGTTGGAGGATAAGGGTATCACTGTAAAAGACGGACATCTTCCCCTGCTTCAGACCCGATGGGACGCAATTCAGGCTTTGAAGGAGAAAATTGACAGTGCAAATCTTGATGATGCTGACATAAGTCTTCGCAATACTCCTGGAGGTGACCACATTGAGTAAAGAACTCATTACAAAATCAGTGGATGAATTGGCGCCGCTTTTAGAGAAGAAAGAAGTGTCATCGCTTGAATTGACAAAAGCAGTACTTGACCATGCCGAAGCCCTCAACGATACAATCAATGCCTACGTCAGCTTCAGACGCGAAAAAGCGGAAAAGGAAGCGGAACAGGCAGACAAGGAGATTGCATCCGGAAACTATAAAGGAATGTATCACGGCATTCCGATGGCCATAAAAGATAACATCTATTTCAAAGATGAAGTAACAACGATGTGCTCCAAAATCCATGGAGAATTCGTTTCCGATTATGACGCAACCGTCATTTCCAAAATGAGGGAAGCCGGCATCGTTTTCACCGGAAAACTGAACATGCATGAATATGCATGGGGAATTACGAATAACAGCCCGCATTTCGGAGCAGTCAGGAACCCATGGAATCTTGAAAAAATCCCAGGCGGATCGAGTGGAGGTTCTGGTGCGGGGGTAGCTGCGGACATGACGGTAGCAACGCTTGGAACAGATACCGCGGGATCTATCCGGATTCCATCGTCTTCCTGCGGAATCGTCGGGCTCAAGCCAACGTTTGGCCGGGTCAGTAAATATGGCTGCTATCCGCTCGCCTGGTCACTCGACCATATCGGACCGATGACAAAAACTGTAAAAGATGCGGCCGGCCTGTTGGAGGTAATCGCAGGCTACGATCCGAATGACCCGACGTCCGCCAATGCTCCGACGGAGAAATACACGTCCAAGCTGACCGGGGATGTAAAAGACCTTGTCATCGGTATTAACGAAGAATACTACTTCAAAGATGTGGACTCTGACGTTGAAAAACTTGTCAGACAAGCCATCAAGACGCTTGAAAGCCAAGGGGCGAAAGTTGAGACTGTTGAAATACCCGCCCTGCAGTATTCCGAGTATGCAGAGCTCGTCACTTCCCTCTCGGAAGCGTCGGCAATCCACCATCGCGACTTGCAAAAGCGCCCGGACGATTTCGGTGACGATATCCGCCTGCTTTTTGAGCTTGGAGAGCTCTTCTCATCTGTCGATTACTTGCAGGCCCAGCAGCTACGCCGCCAGCTGAAGCAAGACTTCAAGAAAGCTTTCGAGAAAGTGGATGTCCTGATGGCGCCGACACTCCCGGTCATGTCGCCTGATATCGGAAGCGACTTCGCTGACCTGAACGGAAAACAAGTAGACCTCATTGACAACTTCATCCGCTTCATGGGGCCATGCAACCTTGCGGGACTACCTGCAATGACAGTCCCATGCGGACTTAAAGACGACATGCCGGTCGGATTGCAGATCATCGGCCCGGCATTCAGCGAGAGCACTGTCTTAAACGCAGGCTATGCTTTCGAGCAGACCAATCCGTTAAAAGGAAGAAAAGCGGAAGTCGGAAGCCCTGTGAAATAAGGGAACAATAACGTAAAAGAAAGCATTATTAAAAGGCACTTCATTTTTTGAAGTGCCTTTTTTTATTTTATAATTATTTTTACACCGTATCGAGCGATTTTCCCAAATGCCCCGCCCTGCTCGGCTCCTAGGCCTAGGCAGCTCCAGCTTCAACAACAACATCACTTCCCTCCTTACTCTTTCTATCATTTAAGGGCCATAACATCACCCTTCATTTAACAAATGTTTAGTCGCATCATGCCCATGTGAACGATTGTTGCTTTCAATTCCATTTTTTACGAAATATGGGAATACCAATAATTATTTTAGCCATGATATTGAATGTTGGTTAATTTTCATCGGGACCTGCTGGGTAAAGTAAATCAATAATCATTTCTCTAAAACTCATCTTTTGTTTATTCCTTTTGGAATTTGACCATTCTATTTACTGCATGGCCTATATAGGCAGTCATTTAGTTTGGGGTTCTTTCATTTTTTTAAAAAAACTTACAAACACCCTGTCCTTGCAACTACTAAATATTTTATGAAAGCGAGGATTGAATGATGAAACTCTGACTGCTTATTTGATGGAATAAAAATAATGAATATGTATTTTTAAGGGAGGTTTTAGTAGTGAGTACGATTGCTCAAAAAAGGAGCTTCGGAGCTACTGTTTGGAATTATTTGACAACTGTGGACCATAAAAAAATTGGTGTTTTATATTTTTCCGCAGGGTTCTTCTTCTTTCTTCTGGGCGGAATCGAAGCCATGATCATCCGTATCCAGCTCGCAGTGCCAAATAATGACTTTGTGAGCGCCGGTACGTATAATGAAATGCTTACGATGCATGGAACGACGATGATTTTCTTCGCGGCCATGCCGATTTTGATAGGTTTAATGAATTCAATTATGCCTCTTCAGATTGGAGCCCGGGATGTTGCCTTCCCATTTTTGAATGCCCTGGGTCTTTGGCTGTTTGTCTTTGGGGGACTGCTTGTAAACGCATCCTGGCTGCTTGGGGGTGCACCTGACGCAGGTTGGACTTCCTACGCTTCACTTGCGATGAATTCCACCAGCCATGGCATAGACTTCTATGTAACCGGAATCCAGATTTCCGGGTTTGGGACACTCATGGGGGGAATCAACTTCCTTGTCACAATCATCAACATGCGTGCGCCTGGAATGTCTTATTTAAGAATGCCTTTGTTCTCTTGGACGACATTCGTCACATCAGCCATGATCTTATTCGCCTTCCCTCCGCTAACTGTTGCCTTGTTCCTGTTGACCTTTGACAGGATGTTCGGGGCCAATTTCTTCAACGTTGCAGCTGGAGGAAACACAATTATTTGGGAACACTTCTTCTGGATCTTTGGACACCCGGAAGTGTACATCCTAATCTTGCCGACATTCGGCATTTTCAATGAAATCATCCCGGTTTTTTCGAGAAAAAGGCTGTTTGGCTATTCATCAATGGTATTTGCTACTGTATTGATTGCATTCCTTGGTTTTATGGTCTGGGCCCACCATATGTTCACAGTCGGGCTTGGTAATATCGCAAATGCGATCTTTGCTGTAGCTACAATGGCAATCGCAGTACCGACTGGTATCAAAATTTTCAACTGGCTTTTTACCATGTGGGGAGGAAGTATAAAGTTCACCACCCCCATGCTTTATGCTGTTGCATTTATTCCAACATTCGTCATGGGCGGGGTAACTGGAATCATGGTAGCTACTGTACCGGCGGATTATCAGTACCATGATACATACTTTGTCGTTGCCCACTTCCACTATGTAATCGTAGGCGGAGTCGTATTAGGTATCTTTGCAGCCGTACACTTCTACTGGCCAAAAATATTTGGAAGAATGCTGAATGAAACTTTAGGGAAAATCACATGGGCATTGTTTGTTATTGGATTCCATTTGACATTCTTGATCCAGCATTGGCTTGGATTGATGGGTATGCCGCGAAGGATTTTCACTTTCCTTGATGGCCAGGGATTGAACACAGGAAACTTCATAAGCACCATCGGTTCTGTACTGATGGCAGTCGCGGTAGTAGTATTATTAATTAATATTGTAATGAGTGCTGCCAAACGAGAAGCTGTTGCAAACGATCCGTGGGGGGACGGGCGCACACTCGAGTGGGCTATTGCTTCACCTCCGCCATTTTACAACTTCAAACAGCTTCCGTTAGTCCGCGGACTCGATGCTTTCTGGCTGGAAAAAATGGATGGAAGAACGGAGTTGACGCCGGCTGAACCAATTACTGATATTCATATGCCAAACGGATCCATCATTCCATTTATCATCTCACTCGGTTTCTTTATTGCTTCCTTCGGAGTGATCTACCATCAGGAGCATGCATGGGGAATCCCGGTATTGATTTTCGGACTGGTAATTGTTTTCGGCTCCATGCTTACACGTTCCTTGAAAGACGACCATGGCTATCATATTCCTAAAGCAGAATTGATGGGAAGTGAAAAAGGACAAGCTTAAAGCGATTGTAAAATAAGCTCCCAAGGGTCTGACCAGAAAATCTGTACAGTGAAAACTGATTTTCTGTGACAGACCTTTGTTTTTTTTATATTTAAGGAATCGTCTAAATGAAGGGACGAAGCAATGCTATTTGCTCAATTCATCGGTAATATAGGATGAATCCCTTGTTGCTAAGCAGGTTAAAATAAATATTATTCATCTAGCAAAGACCCGAAGCAACATACAATGTACAATCCTGAAAACCCGGTTCATTGATTGCAGTTGCAGGCGGCAACTCGAAAATGCTTGTCGAAGTTGCTTTTCTGGGTCCTGCGCGAGTAACATGAGCCTTGGGACCCTGCAGGACGCGAAGCGCCGAGGAGACTCAAGCAAGACCGCGCAAAAGCGTCCACCTGGAACGGAAATCAAAGGACAATATTATTTTTTCTTTTAGATCTGTACGCCTATACGGAGTACCGGGCCCTGGATCAACGGCTTATTCACTCGATTTACTCTTCCTTCTTGCATATAACAACTCCATTCGAGACAAGATAAAATCAGACGAGTTCACGTGGTTACCCGTAATATAGCAATTCCATGTCATAACTTGCACAAATTCAAGAAAAGTCTCGTTTTAAGGAGCTTTTTATATGCGCAAAAAAATTCCAATTCCGAGCGTCCAGTCTTCTTCAGAAACGATCGAGTGGGTGGAGAGTAGACTCAAATCCTTTGATTTTGTACATAAACCGCTTAAAATCCACAATAAAAGAATCATGCTTTTATATATTAAAACAGTCGTAGACGGACAAAGGCTTCAAGAGAGCATCATCAAACCTTTTTTCGAGATGTCTTCTATTGAAGATTTGGAGGCCTATTTTTCTTCTCTTCCTAATCAGATGGATATTGAGTCAAAGGAGCAAATTTTGCTGGAGCTTACAAAAGGCAGCGTTTTGATTCACATCAACGACTCTCTGCTCCTGTTTGATTTTAATCTGGTGAGTAATGATAATGTTCTCGAAAGCAATATTGAGCCTACGATTCAAGGCCCGCAGTATGCTTTGAGCGAAGCCCTCATGACGAATCTGAACTTGATCAGACAGCGCTATCACCAGCCATCCCTCACCATCGAAATGTTCACCATTGGAAAAAAATCGAACCAATCACTTGCACTTATTTATGACCAGGATGGTGTGCACCAGAATGTGCTTGAAAAAGTGAAGCAAAGGATTGACTCCCTGGACAGGGACATCGTCCAATCGACATCGGAGCTTCTTTTCCTTATCAACAATAAAAGGTTCTCCTTATTTCCCAATATGATGATGACCGAAAGAACGGACCGCATCGTCTATAATATAGCAGGCGGAAAAGCCGTCCTGCTTCTGGATGGCGATTCAAACGCCATAATCGCTCCAGCTGTCTTTTTTGATTTCATGACTTCCATCGAAGACAGCTATCATACCTATTGGGTAGCCAAATTCGCCATCATGCTCAGGTATATTGGCCTTTTCATTTGTTTAATTCTGCCGGGGTTATATGTTGCTGTCATCTCCTATAATCCTGATGTCTTCCGCACGGAGCTGGCGCTGTCAATTGCGGGCAGCCGGATCGGGGTACCCTATCCTTCATATATTGAAGTTCTGTTCATGCTATTTGTGATGGAACTTTTAACTGAAGCGAGCATCCGCCTCCCAAAAGCTGTGAGTGCAACAGCCACCACTGTAGGGGGCCTTATTTTGGGTACCGCGGCTACTGAAGCTGCCTTGTCTTCCAATGTTATGATTATTATTGTTTCTGCGGTAGCCATTTCCACCTTTGTCATTCCCATTAATGAGATGAGCCTGGCCATAAGGGTGTTCAGATATGTCATCCTCTTTTTTTCCACCGTCTCGGGAATGGCTGGACTGATGCTAAGCCTCATCGGCTTTATTATGTATTTGACAAACAAGAGGAGCTTTGGAGAGCCTTATTTGAAATTTTTCTTCAAAGGTCGCAAAGAAGAGATCAAGAGGAACGAAACATGAACCGCTTTTTGTACTACTTGATATTTGTCAATATGGCCGCAAATATGATATCCGCTGTTTCGAAAATTCTTATGGACCACAGAATGGCTGGTACAGTAACATCCATTCTTCTGTCTATCATTTTCGGTTTGATCCTTCTTTACATAAACGGCAAATTTTTCAATCAATTTCCAGGCAAGGACTTCCCTGCATTGCTGAAAGAGCATGCCCCTTCTTGGATGTACTGGCCATTAACTGTGTTGATTGCCTGCGTCTGGTTTGCAGCAGGACTCATGACATTAATCACCTATTCTTTCATGCTCAAGCGATTTTTGACACCGGACATGCCCATCACCTGGATTGCTTCCAGCTTTTTAATCATCGTTTCTTTCGGAATTTTGATGAATACGAAAAGTGTCATATATACGGTAGAAAATGTGCTTATATTATCGTTGCCACTTGTTCTCTTTATCGTATACAAGGCCTTTTCAAACGACCAGTTCGAATGGGATTTTGTCAGGGAGGCTATCATGCATTTTAATCATCTCCCCGATTACAGTGCCTTCTCGGCTGCCTCCTTCGTATTTGCCGGCTCATCAAACATGATCATTTTCAATCGGGTATTTACACATACCAAAATCCGCGTAACGTGGAAGCAAATGTGTTTTGTCGGCGTAGTCGGGACCTTTGTGCTGGCAACCCTGTACCTTGCCCCGATAGGATTGAACGGGTTTCAGAAGATCGATCATCTTGTGTATCCCGCCATCTCAGCAAGCGACACACTGCGAATGGAGTTCGGGATTATTGAGCGTGTGCTATACCTGTTTCTGCCGTTATTTTTGGCCATTTCTTTTTTGAACCTCCTAATACATTGGCATGTCGCAATTGAGACGTGCAAGAATATGATCTGGTTCAAAAAGTTTGAGTGGAAAAAAAACAACCTGACTCCCTATCTGTATCTCGTAATATTTTGGATCATCACTCTAATATTGGTTAAGACTCTCTCGGAATACACCCTTCTTTTATATTCAAGGTATTTTTATAATTTGATCCCGGCGATGACTCCTCTTTTCTTTTTCAGCTTCTGGATTATTAAAAGGAGGGCAAAATCATGAACCGGAACCGTTTTTATAAAATAATTGCGGCCTGTATCATCTGTCTTTTCTTGTCCAGTTGCGGCTTTAAAGATATCGATAAACGCATTTTTGTGCAGGCCATCGGTGTCGACCACTCCGGCAATGAAGAGAAACCGTTTAAAGTTACTTTAAAGCTGGCTGTCCCTTCAGGCTCTTTAAAAGAGGCAGGGACCTCCTACACTTATTTATCCAGAGAGGACTCTACCCTGGCCGGTGCGATTCGCTTTTTGAAGACCCACGTGGACAAGGAACTGGATTTCGGTCATACAAAGGTGCTCGTTTTCGACCATAAAATTTTAGAGAAGGACATCAGGGAGGCATTGGATTTTTTCATAAGAAGAAGAGATATCCAAATGATTTCATGGGTGGCGATAGGAGACCCTTCCGCCGAAGAAGTGTTAAAAGTCGAGCCTAAATCGGAAATGGCTGGGTCAACTGTCCTTACAAACCTTTTCTCTGGCAACGGTGTTGAAAGTTCCTATATCGTATCAACCTTTCTTTTTGATACGAGGAGGAAAATTGTGGAGAGTGGCATCGAACCTACTATTCCTATTATTAGAACAAATAAAGACCGCTCAAAACTGATGGTCAACCAGGCTTATGTTTTTACGCCTGGTAAGAAACCAGTGAAACTTACCTCTAAACATACAAAAATCTTCAATTTAATGGCAAATCGTTCAAACAAACTGGACATAGAGGTAAAAAAGAAGGATGAGGAGTTCACCATGTCAGTGGAATCGGCGAAGGTCAAATACAAGATCATCACTTCCCCCAAAAAGCCGCCCGTCTTAAAAATGAAGATTAGGGTTACCGGTATTGTTGAAGAGTCTAAATTCAAAATGGACCCAAAAGACTTGAACACATACAGCAGACTCACTGCACAGCATACTAAAAAAGAGTCTTTGAAGTTTTTGAAATTTCTGCAGGAAGAAAACGTGGATCCATTGGGCTTCGGCCTGCGTTATAAAGCGACAAGGATAAGCAACGGTAAAAGAATAAACGAATGGAAGGAAATGTATCCAAATCTGGTCTTTGATGTAACTGTAGATGCAAAAATAAGGAGTACCGGAACGGTAGAGTAAACTTGTTGGCCAGACCCCCATCAGTTTAACGCGTTACCTCACTGGGGGTCCGCCCCCCCAATTTCAAAATTTTCTATCATGCCCATGCCTTCTGGCTGTATAATGTAATAAACGATATATGACAAGGGGGCTGGGCGATGAGCGAAGGGATAATTTTAATTGTGGAAGATGAATTGGCAATCCGCAAATTGATCGGCTTTAATTTGCAACGTTCCAACTTTGACGTGATTGAGACAGGTGAAGGGAAACATGCATTGTCCTTGATAAAAGAGCATGGCCCTTCGCTTATTTTATTAGATTTGACCCTGCCGGATATGGACGGGCTCGATTTATGCGCGCAAGTTTCTGAGAATCACCCAGGAATTCCAATTATCATTGTTTCTGCAAGAGGACGGGATATGGAAAAAATTATGGGGCTGGAGCTTGGAGCTGACGATTATATAGTGAAACCATTCAATCCGCTCGAACTCGTGGCAAGGGTCCGCTCGGTCCTAAGAAGGCTCAGCAGTACTACCAAACAACCCGACCCGGATGTCATCAAGACGGGACCCTTCGTAATCGAACTCCGAACCCAAAGAATTTATAAATCCGGGAAACAGATCAAAGTAACGAACAGAGAATTTCAAATGATCAAGCTGTTTACAGAAAAGCTCAACGAACCGATCACAAGAGACCAGCTTTTGGACGAGATTTGGGGATTGAACTATTTCGGCGACCCGAAAACAGTAGATGTACATATTCGCAGATTAAGAGAGAAAATCGAGGATGACCCTTCCAATCCAGAATATCTTAAAACCATATGGGGATTTGGATATTCCTTTTTCCATGATGAGGACGCGAAATGAAACGAGGTATTAAAAGAAGGCTTGTATGGAGCTATTTGCTCCTCATCACTCTCACTGTCGTCTTGTTTGAGACGATCATCTTATCGGCATTGATGATGTATTACAAGGAAGGTGTCAAACAGACACTACGCGATCAGGGAACCATGTTTTCCTCTTTTTACGAACAGGAATTCATCGAAGGAAAATTGAAAAGCGAAGCTGCCCAGCTATTGTCGCAATACAACTTTCATGTGAACGCCCAGGTGCAGCTTATCGATATGAAAGGGAACGTTCTGGCCGAATCCCACAAAACTGACTTGAAAAATATTTCACAGGAAAACGATGTGCAAGATGGGCTTGCCGGCTCCCTTGGCTATTGGACTGGAAAGGTTGACGGGGAGAAAATCATGTCCGTGACCAGTCCCTTGGAATCCGGCGGCGAGGTTATAGGAGCCATTAGATTTACGACATCACTTGTACCCGTCAATGCAGTCTTCACTGAAAATGCACTGATTCTCCTGGCTATTGGCGGCATCGTTATTATTTTTGCCGCATTAATCAGCTTTTTCCTTGCTGGAACAATCATCAAGCCGATCGGGCAAATGATCACCGCCGCAGAACAAATGGCTTCCGGACAATTCTCAACCAGAGTTCCCAAAGACAAGGATGATGAATTGGGACGGCTGGCTGACACACTGAACTACATGGCAAGCCAAGTCCAGGAACACGAAAAATTGAAAAATGAATTCATTGCCTCTGTCAGCCACGATCTCCGCACCCCGCTGACATCAGTCAAGGGATGGGCCATCACCTTGCACTCCATGGCGAAAGATGATCTGTTCCGCGAAGGACTCGAGGTAATCAAAAATGAAAGTGAACGCTTGTCGCGTCTTCTCGGAGACCTGCTTGATTTTTCAAGTCTATCCAGTGGAAGAATTTCATTCACATTCGATGAAGTGAACCTGGCGGTTCTCGCTCAGGAGGTCGTTCAGCAGCTGCAACCCAGGGCCCAAAGACAGGGCGTACAGCTCACGGCACAATTGAAGGAACCCGTTATCGAGATCAAAGCTGATAAAAACAGGCTGATCCAAGTATTCATCAATTTGCTGGACAACGCGCTTAAGTTCACGCCGCCTAATGGATGTATCACCGTTTCCGTCGAAAAACTTAAAACTGAAGCAATCATACAAATCTCGGATACGGGCATCGGCATTCCGGTCGACCAATTAGATTTCATCAAGGACAAGTTCGCCAGAGGGAAAGCAAAAGGGTCAGGCACAGGGCTCGGGCTTGCTATCTGTGAGGAAATCGTTAAGGGGCATAGCGGATCGCTTCAATTAACAAGTGCCGAAGGACAAGGAACAACTGTTGAAATCACCTTGCCTGTTACCTAAATTTAACCCTTTTTCCTAGTCAAAACGTTATAGTTTGGTAAAAGATCATTGGAGGGGCCTATGAAAAAATTCTATGTTTTATTCATTTTTCTGGCGGCCGCCACTTTTTCGACAGCCGGATGCAATATCCTTCCTGAACCAGGCAGCCTGATTCAAGCACCCAAGCAGGCAAATGCCAAGGCTTCGGACAGTAAAAATATGATTGGGGTAGCAAAGAAATATTTGCCGAAAGGGACAGTTTTGACGGCACCCAATTCCCCGGTTCATTCCGAAGCTGTCCTGATGGCCGACTTTGACGAAGATGGCCATGATGAGGCCGTTGTTTTTTATCAATCCAAAAACAGCTCAGGTCCCGTCGGCATATTTGTACTGAAAAAAGCCGGCGATCTATGGGAGAAAGTTTTTGCCAAAACAGGTGTAGGCTATGAAATCAGTTGGGCAAGCGCATCCGATATTACCGGTGACGGAAAAAATGAATTGTTGGTCGGATGGAAAATAGGAAATACTGCCGGCAGTACTCTTGAAATTTTCACTTGGAGAAAAGACGGAATGGATCTTGTGACAAAGGTGAACTACCATGAACTTGACTTGATTCACATAGGGAATGACCCGAAAGCCCGACTCGCCATATGGAAAAAGGACGGAAATGATATTTACGACATCGACTTATTGGAATGGAAAGGAAAGACGCTTCAGTCCGACAAGAACCACTACCCTTCTTATTTTCCCGAAGTCGTCAATTATTATAAACGCCGAACAGCCGCGGTGCCTGATGCATCCTATTATTGGTACTACCAGGCCGATGCCCTTTTGAAGGCGAATCTTCCTGAGCAGGCCCTTGCAGCGGTTGACGAAGGGATGTCCTTTAACATGGTTGTCCCAAGCTACAATCAATTCGTGGAACTCCGGGAAAAAATTGAACGGGCCATTACTTTGGAAGGAAATCGGAACCTGTCACTGGAACTTCGGGATGCAGGGATAACGATGGAAATCCCCAGGGAGATTGCTTCCTACATTACGGTGGAAGAAAGCCCATCAGATATGACCGGCTATGAAGCATCAGTATTTGTGTCAGCCGGTGACGAGAAGAAAAAGCTTTTTACCATTGAAATCTATTCAAAAGATATGTATATGCCAGAAGATGATTCCGAGCTTGAAAGAATAGCAGAGTCAGAACAGTTTGTTTACTTTGCCCGAAAGGCTGATGCGGTGCCTGCCGGCGGAGCCATCTATGAAAAAAGCTATGCCCTCGTGGATAAAATGATTGCCAATGTGCGGCCGGGAAATGCCTATCCTGCCGTTTCTAACTTAGAAAACGAATTGATTTTGAAACAAGTGAAAGATGCGGCGGACAAATATGCGTATGTCACGAGCGGGGGAAAAATGCCCGAAGGAATCATCGAAACGTTCACCAAAAATGAAATGGAATACCGCTATTTGGGGTCCGATCTGGATACAAAAGAAAAGCTATTTGAATTTTTATCGGATTCATACACACCTGCGGCCATCCGCTCTTACATTCTGCGTGCCAACCTCATTGAAAAGGATGGTAAATTGGCGCAGCCAAACGCAGATGGCAGCTCACTTTTAAATTACGAAAAAGCAGTCATCGTCAGGAAAAAAGACAACGGTACTGAAAAGGAATTCGATTTAAAAGTGCCGCTTGGAAACAGCCTGTCGTATGAATATGTCCACGTGGTTTTTTCCAAGACAAGGGATGGCTGGAGAATTTCGTCGGATTTGGGGACGTTTTAGAGAGGAAGCTTCGCGTGCGCGAAGCTTTTTTGATAGAGTCTCTAACGATTGCA
This sequence comes from Siminovitchia acidinfaciens, assembly GCF_003605385.1. Lineage (GTDB taxonomy): Bacteria > Bacillota > Bacilli > Bacillales > Bacillaceae_C > Siminovitchia > Siminovitchia acidinfaciens. The sequence goes on from NZ_QYTV02000004.1 coordinate 375,644, forward strand.
GGAGTTGTGGGACCGTACGCTCCTAACCCTAGGTATGCGCGACATTCGCAATTATCCTGGGAAACGCCTCGTTACCCTCCGCCTTTTCAATTAAATGGCTTCATTTGACGGTTCTGTCAAATCCGGTTGTTCATCTTTCTTCTTTTTCCTCTTAGTTTTAGAGCCTTCTGAATAGATGCCGTAGATTCCACTGACGATTGCTGCGATGGAAAAGGTCAAAGTCCAATAGTTCATTCGTTAATCCTCCAATTTTCTATATAATCCGTAAAAAAATCCCCTTTGGCTATACCGCGGGGGAATCAATTAGAAGGTAAGTATCAGAAAGAATATCCACAGAATAATAATCGTTGAAATTGAGACTGCAACTAGCACATATACGAGAAAATCAAAGAACTCCTTCGATGGGCGCCGGCTCAACGTTGTGCACTTACTTTACAATTCTTTTGGCACCGACATATTTTGTTTTCCAATAATCCAGATCCATGGATTGAACACGGACCCCTTTGGATGTTGCTCCGATGAATTGCTTTTTACCAATATAGATTCCTACGAATGAAACTGTTTTTCCATTAGTTTTATAGAAAACCAGATCCCCTGCCTTAAGATCCTTCAACTTGACGCTTTGCCCCTTTTTAAACTGCTCAGCACTCGTGCGCGGAAGCTTCACCTTAAGGCTTTTCGAATAAACATATTGCGTAAAGCCGGATGCGTCAAACCCTTTTGGCGTTGTTCCGCCATATTTATAAGGCTTCCCTTTTAACGTTTGCGCGTAGGCTGCGGCCTTCTCCCCTTTCGTTTGAGTGGCAGCATCTGTACTCACGCCAAACATTGAAGAGAATAAGAGTGCCAAGGCCGTGACAATCGCGACAAATAATGATGACCTTTTTGCCGACAAACTGACTTCCATGAAATCCCTGCTTTCCTTTGATTTATTTTTGCTACAAGAACATCATATTCGGTTTCCGGATTCCATTGGTTTCTATTTGTTTAAAAATGGTTACACAAAGGTTAAATGGGGTCAAGAGAAAAAAAGGCATGTAGCCTGCTTGAAGTTAAATTTTAGGCCGCTCCGATGAGCTTGCTGAGGCCTTATCTCCATTTCCCTTCTACTTTTGAGGAAATACTATCCGGATTACTGAAATACTGTCCAACTTCTGAGAATACTATCCGGTTTACCGAAATACTGTCCAACTTCTAAGAATACTGTCCGGTTTACCGAAATACTGTCCAAGAGAGCACATATTAAAAGACGGGAGCTTTGTCCCCGCCTTTCCGCAAACCTTCCTTATATTTTCTCCTGCAAGTCCTCAATAAACGCCACAACCAATTGCACCGCATGCTCTAGGTCATCCATGTGAACACAGCCTGTGGCTGAATGGATGTAGCGGGATGGGAATGATACGCAGCCGGCCATCGCACCTTTTCCCCTGATGCTCATAGCCCATGCATCCGTTCCACCGTTCAATACGGCCTGCCGCTGATACGGGATGCTGTTCTTTTCCGCTACTTCTACGAGTTTGCGGGTTAATTTCTTCGGTACGTTGTTTCCGTGTCCAGTGTCAGGTGTCCAGTCATAGAACATGATTGCCGGTCCACCTCCAAGCGTGACTGGAATATCCTTTTCGGAGAGAGCCGGTGTCCCGCCGGATAAGCACACATCAAGTGCGAGTCCGATATCAGGCTGGATTTGGCCGGAGATCGGCTCAGATCCGCGTATTCCCATTTCTTCCTGTGTCGTTCCGACACCGTAAACCGTTGCCGCAATGTCCTTGTCTGCTAAACGTCTCATAACCTCAACAAGTACCGCACAAGCCGCACGGTTATCTACCGCTTTTCCGGTAAAAATTTTACTTCCGTTCAAGAATTGGCCGGTCCTTTCAAATGTGATGTAATCACCAATCTGAACGCCCAATGCATGGGTTTCTTCTTTGCTGGTTGTACCGACATCAATATACAATTCGTTCAACGGGATAGCCATCTTCGCTTCTTCCGGCGTAACGATATGCGCTGGCTTTCCGCCTGTGATTCCAGTGACCGGCCCTTTTTCCGTATTGATCGTCAACACCTGGTTAAAAGCTGTACGGCTGTCATGGTACCCAACCGGCAAAAAGTAAATGAAACCATCAGCGTCGATATTATGGACAATATAGCCGATTTCGTCCATATGAGCTGCCAGCATAATTTTAAAATCAGGGTTGCCTCCTTTTTTTACAAAGACCTGATTCCCTAATGCATCCTCAAAATAGTCATCCGTAATTGGCTGCAAATGTCCTTTCAAACAATCGGCGACGCGTTCTTCATCACCTGATACACCATGGATGGCATCAAATTGAACCAATAAATCTGATAATGAACTCATATTCTTCCTACCTCCAAAACTATTAATCTCACAAGCGCTTCCTTCCCCCTAAGCCTCATCATACAAGTGACATGCCACGAAGTGCCCCGGTTTTACCTCACGGAAATCCGGCACTTCCTCTGTGCAACGGGCAAAACATTTCGAACAGCGCGAAGCAAAACGGCAGCCGCTTGGCGGATCGAGCGGACTTGGAATATCTCCTTCCAATGTTACCCTGTCTTTCTTTTCCTTCGGATGATTGACTGGAATCGCATCAATCAAAGCTTGCGTGTAGGGATGCAGGGGCGTTGCATATAGCTCCTCCACGTCCGCCATTTCAACCATCTGTCCTAAATACATGACGCCAACCCGATCGCTGATATGCTCCACCACACTCAAATCGTGGGCCACAAACAATATGGTCAAGCCTAATTCCTCCCGAAGCGATGCTAGTAAGTTTAAAATCTGGGCTTGAACTGACACATCCAGAGCGGATACCGGTTCATCCGCAAAAATGAATTTTGGCTCGACTGCCAACGCCCGGGCGATGACAATCCTTTGGAGCTGCCCGCCGCTGAATTCATGGGGATGGCGGTCCATCGCATCCTTTGGCAGCCCAACCTGCTCCAACAGCTCCGCAATTCTCTCTTCCGCTTTTTTTCCGGTTGCAATACCGTGAACCTTTAATACTTCTTCAAGCGTTTGGCGAATCGTCATCCGCGGGTTAAGGGACGAATACGGATTTTGAAAAATCATCTGCATCTCTCGGCGGATATCAAGCAGTTCCTTGCCTTTTATATCTGTAATGTCCTTTCCCGAGAAAAACATGCGCCCTTCCGTTGATTCCTCAATTCTTAAAATGCACCTGCCAGTGGTCGACTTACCACATCCGCTTTCTCCGACCAGGCCGAATATTTCTCCCTCTTTAATGGCAAATGATATATTATCGACAGCTTTCAGGAGCTGGGTATGCTTTCCCATAAAATTTGTTTTTCCTGCCGGGAAGTACTTTTTCAAACCTTCAACTTGTAATAACGTCGACATGGCGCTCCTCCCCTTCCTTTTTAAACTGTCCGGCCACATGACACGCTACCCAATGTGAAGGCGCCAATTCTTGTAAAACAGGCTTTTCAACCTCGCAAAGCTCTGTTTTGAACTTACACCTTGCGGCAAAAGGGCACCCATTAATCTCTTTTGTAAGATCCGGAGGTGAGCCTTCAATCGGCTGCAGCTGTTCCTGTCTTTGGCCAAGCTTCGGCCTCGATTCCATCAGTGCCTGTGTATAGGGATGGAGCGGGCTGTCAAAAATATGCCCCACACTTGTGCTTTCCACGATTTCACCGGCATACATGACCGATACGGTATCGCAAATTTCAGCCACGACACCCAAATCATGTGTGATCATGAGAATGGCCATCCCATATTGCTCTTGCAGTTCTTCCATCAACCGTAAGATTTGCGCCTGAATTGTCACATCGAGTGCCGTTGTCGGCTCATCCGCAATCAATAATTTCGGTTTGCAGGCAAGGGCGATGGCAATCATCAAACGCTGCAACATTCCGCCGCTGAATTCATGCGGGTACTGATGGTACCTCTTTTCCGGCGAAGGGATGGATAAATCCTTCATGATGCTGACGGCCTCTTCTTTTGCCTGCTGCTTCGTCATCCCTTTGTGAAATCTTAGAACCTCGGCAATTTGTACGCCTACCTTAATCAAAGGATTCAGGGAAGTCATCGGATCTTGAAAAATCATCGAAATATCATTTCCTCTGATTTTTTGCATCTGCTTTTCCTTCAAGCGGGCAAGATCATTTTCTTCAAATAGAATTTCTCCGGCAGAAATTTTTCCCCTCTGGCTTTCAACCAATCTCATAATCGACTTGGCCGTCACACTTTTGCCGCTGCCGCTTTCTCCCACGATACCCATTGTTTCACCGGACTTAATGGAAAAGTTAACTGATCTGACAGCATGGGCTATCCCTCGTTCCGTCATGAACTGGGTTGACAAATTCTTCACTTCAAGCAATTGCCCCATCAAATAACCTCCTTTGCGGAAAATTTTTATTGTCGGCGAATGAGTGTATATACCAACATCACACATAGCGCAATTAGAAAATCAATGATAATTCCTACCATTAGTCCATGTCGGAGCATAAAGGAAATTCCTGCTGCCGCACTGACACAGACGGTAATCCAAACAAACAATGAAGGCACAGATATTTTTTTTTCTAAAAAAGCAATCGGGATCATTGCCGACCACATGAACGAAAAACAGAACATGACGTCTAAAATCGTCAACTTCGGAAACAAAATAACAATAATGGCTGCGACGATGACTGTCCCCGCTTTTATTGCTGCATCTGCCCGCCCATATGCTTGGTGGACAATATATCCCGAAATAGAAGAAAACAACATTACAATCAGAGTTACGACAAAAAGGGCGACTCCAAACTGACCTCCGAATTGCTGAATTACATTGATGCTCACTTCATCATTCAATGCCGGCCAGACCGCCGAAGCCTTTGCTACAAAGGAAAGTGTCCCAATGGACAGCGGAAGAAACAGCCATATGAAAGACGATAAGGTGAAAGAAAGCGCCCTTTTACTCTGTTTGATATTTGAATATATGCTCCAAATATGTTCATTCAAAAAGTTGTGCGCCGAAAATCGGAAAAAAAGGACAACAACAATCAGCCAGCTGGAAGGCTCATCCACAATCAACATATCCGTCGCCAAAAAATTGACTCCAGAGTATACTGTCGGAACGCTCACTTTTAAATAAACCAAAGTGGGTATCAAAACAGTCGTAATCAGCGACAAAATCACAATGAACAAGGAGCCGGTATATAGCTTCTTATTCCTCGCAAGAATAATAAACTGATAAAAGATCACCAGCAAACAAGCCGCGATAAAAAAATTCAAGCCGTAAAAAAGCTTTATGATCATTTTTCCTGCCAAAATGGCGATGATGACATTCTCCATTTGATATAGCCAACTGAAGGAACCTATCATTTGCTCCTTATGGACGAACGTACCTTCATTTCTTTTCAACAGCAGATAGACGAACAAAAAACTTGCAAGCCCTGCCAAGCAGTAGCCCAGTAACCCGATAACCCCATATTCATAGGAAGCTTGGGATGATGCGAGAAAGGTTATAAGTCCTATCGATTGACCGAGCAGAGCCACAATTCCCTTTCCCACTCCAAACGGCTTTTCTCCCAAAGGCGAATTGCTTTTCTGAATGTACCGCACTCCCAATAGCAGGAAAAATAAACTTAAAAGAATCGTAACCTGCAACGTTATGAACATGGATGCACGCCATCCTTTTTCAAACGGTACTGGCTTGGGGAAACGCCCTCCAACTTCCGAAAAGTTGATGAGAAATAATCAGGGCTGCTGAATCCGACCCGGTTTGAAATGAATTGAATGGATAGGTCTTTGTTTTCCAGCAGGTCCTTCGCCCGCTCAATTCTGATCTTCGTCAATACATCAACGAACGTAACTCCCAGGTTGTTTTTAAAAATCCGGCTCAAGTGTGAAGCGCTGAGGTGCACAACTTTCGCCAAATCATTCAAACTAATGGAGCTGGCGTAATTGGCCGATAAATAATCAAGGCAATGCTGGATGATCGATTCATCTTTATTTTGTGTATCCTGTATGGCACTGTAAAAGGACTTTCCTAAATCTGCCGGGGAATTGACGACCTCCCCCACTCCAAACATCCACCCAATTTCTTGAAACTCTGCTGCCAAAGCCATTTTAAGAAATGAAAGCTTCTCTTTAATGTAATGGGTATTCAAATCTTCACTTTCCATCAAATACGCCCAGACACCTTTGATTGGATGAGGAACTGCAATAACTTTTTGTAATCCTTCGGAAAATTTTGCATCCCATTTTTCCTTCTCAGGCTGCGAATCACTTTTCATTTTCACAACAACCACGACATTCGGCTGTATGGGGAGGTGTAGGAAATTTATATATTCTTCATTCGAATCATCCTGCAGCCAGCTTTCGACTGCTGTTTGCAAAATGAATGAATGCTCACTTTTCATGTGTTCAATTTCTTTGCCCATTTTTTTAAAAGCTTCAATAAACTCTTCCGGAATAACAGGCTTCAGTAAATAGGCTGAAGCTCCGGAAGCGATGGCCTCCTTCGCATATTGAAACTCTCCGTACGCGGAAATAAGAATGACTTTCAAATGAGGCCATTTGCGCTTGATCCGTTTTAACGTCTCGATTCCATCCCAGCCTGGCATTCGGATATCAAGACATACAATATCGATCTTGTGCTTTTCTAAAATATCCCACGCCTTCATTCCATTTTCAGCAGTAAAGATTTCCAAAGAAGGGTCAAACGAATGAAGAATACTTTCAATATTCAAGAGTTCTAATGGCTCATCATCAACTATTAGTACCTTCATCAAACCCCTCCCCCTGTTCAATATTTTACTTTTGATAAAAGATCTTCACCTCGCTTACCGTTTCATTTCCTTCCCTTTTTATCATCAGGCCGCTTCTCCTGCCAAACTGTTCAACTAAGCGGGAATGGACATTTTTAAGGCCGATATGAAGATGATTGTCAGCTGACGGAAGACCTTGTTTCCACTTTTCAAAGCCATCAATTACTTCATCGCTTACGCCGACGCCATCATCTCGTATTTCAATTTGCAATTGGTCTTCAACTGCCTTTGCCGACAGTGTGATCCGCCCTCCTTCAATGGCAGGCTCGATCCCATGAATGCAGGCATTTTCGATTAAAGGCTGGATAACGAGCATCGGAATTTTTTCATCCATTAACTTTTCAGGAATAACGAACGTCCAATCCAGTCTGTCTCCAAATCGAAGCTTTTGAATAGATAAATATTGCTTAGCGTATTTCATCTCGTCTTTTAAGGTGATGAGAGCCTCTTCGTTTTCCAGATGGTAACGCAGAAGAGATGACACGGAATAAATCGCCTGCTCGGCCTCTTTGTTTTTCTTCAGCCGAATCAAAGTCGAGATTGTATTCAATGTATTAAAGAGGAAATGTGGACGAATTTGGGCGGATAATTGGAGCAGCTTTGATTCGTTCAATAATACTTCCAGCTCCGCCCTCTCTTTCTCAACTTCGAGATAGTCCACTTCTTTTTCTGTAATCAAAATCATGACAATGGCTGTAAGGCTGATCATTCCGCCGACAATGCCCAAAATGATCAAAGCCGTAAATAGATTAAGTGATAACAGCATACGCCCTCCAATTATGCAAGAGTCATTGTTTTCGCTGTTTCGGATCAAGTACGCTTTGCAGTCCGTCACCAAATAAATTAAATGAAATAACCGTAATCATAATGGCAAATCCCGAAGCAAGAGCAACGTTAGGAGAAACCAGTAAATATTCTCTCCCTTCCGATAGCATATATCCCCAGTCCGCTGTAGGCGGCTGTACTCCAAGACCCAGGAAGCTGAGTGCAGCCAAATCAATGATGGCATACGCAAAGTCGATGGTTACCTGCACAATAATGGGCGATATACAGTTGGGCAGAATATGACGGAAGATGACACGTGCGTGCGAGAAGCCCAGAGACTGGGCAGCATCCACGTATGATTGTTGTCTTTCGACGAGTGTTACGGATCTCACGAGTCTCGCGATCATCGGCACGTACACAATGCCAAGTGCAATCACCGCATTTTCAAATCCGCGCCCGAATGTTGCAACGATGATGAATGCCAAAAGAATTGTCGGGAATGCCAGGATGACATCCCAGACACGGTTAATGAGATTATCGATTTTTCCTCCGAAATACCCGGAAACCAATCCGAGCGGAACACCAATAACTACGGAAAATATCACAACAAGCAAGGCGCCGAGCAATGTAGTTCTCGTCCCATATATAATCCTGCTGAGAATATCCCTGCCCTGCATGTCTGTTCCAAACCAATGGGCAGCCGATGCGGGCTCCAGCGATTTATCCAAATCCTGGACATTGGGATCAAATGGGGCAATGAGCGGCGCCAACAGCGAAATCATTATGATCATAATAATAATGATTCCCGCAACCACTGACAATTTATTTTTAAAAAAAGGAGATCTCCAAATACTTCTTTTTTTATCGAGTTCATTTAACACCTGTGCAGGCGGCTGGCTTTGCAGTTCCATCAAATCCCTCCCCTCTATTTATAACGAATTCTAGGGTCGATCACAGCATAAAGGACATCGACCAGCAGATTAATCAAAAGGAACGCTACAACCATAAACAGCATCGTTCCTTGAACGACAGGGTAATCACTTGTCTGCACGCCATTGATAATGAGACTCCCCAAACCGCCAAGGCCGAATGTATATTCAACGAGGACCGTCCCTACAATCAGTACGCCAATCTGGATACCGGTAACTGTCACCAGTGGCACAAGCGCATTTCTGAGCGCATGTTTCAATATAATGACATTTCGCGGCATTCCCTTTGCCACCGCTGTTTGAATATAATTCGTGTTCATGACCTCAATCATTCCGCTTCTAGTAATGCGCGAATTCAGCGCGATCATATTAAAACTCAAGGCTAGTGAAGGCAGCAGAAGATGGACAAGGTTCTCCACAAATCCATCGCCCGCGCCAAAGGCGGGCAGCCAATCCAAATGATATGAAAATAACAAAACCAATAAAATTCCCGTAAAGAAAACGGGTGAGGAAACACCAACAAATGCAAACATCGTAGACAGATGGTCCATCCACGTATTTTTCTTGATGGCGGACAAAATTCCCAACGGAATCGCAATCAACAATGTAATGATCATACTCATCACAATCAGCTGCAAAGTGAGTGGTAACCTCTCAATGATCATGTTTGTGACAGATTGCTTCATTTTATAGCTCTCGCCCAAATCCCCGCTGGCCACGTTTTTCAGCCAAATGGCGTACTGTTCAACAATAGGTTTATTCAGATGGTATTTCTCGCGGATATTATCCAACACTTCCGGCGAGGTTTGGTGCCCGCCCGCCATGATAAGCGCCGGATCTCCGGGGACCATTCTTGACATGCCGAAAATCAGGATTGAAACAATGAATAAAATGGGAATCAAAATAAATAAACGCCTGGCAATATAGCTGGCCATGATCTCACCTCCTGTTAAGAATAGCGCAAGGCGCGCAGCCTTAGGCGACAAGCACAAGGCGAATTTTGAAGAGGCAGTTCCTCAGTCACCACAGCAAAGCAGCTGACTTTAAATACCTCGTGTGAAGCATCCCTGAGTGTCCTTCATGCAGTTTTACTATGATGTTCCATAACTTCCCCGAACTTGCTATGCTGCAGAACCACATTCATCCTGAATAAGCTTCTTGTAACTTGTGACCTCAAGCCGATGGCGCCTGGAGCTAGACATAACGTATACTTTTCAAATAAAAAACTTAGTCTAATCTTTCTTACTTTACTTTCATAGATGAGAGAAACCCCCTTCTTCATTTGAAAAAGGGGTCTCTGCAATTATTTCAGTTTAATATCTTTCAAGAAACCATCCCAATACCATAATGGAGTAATGTGATAGCCTTCCACATTGTTTGTCATGGCCATCATTTGTTTTTGATGGCTGAGTGTAATCCACGGAGAATCATCAGCAATAATTTTTTGTGCTTGAATCATCAAATCTGCCCGTTTCTCATCATCAGTCAATTTATTTTGCTCAGCTAAAAGTTTGTCTACTTCAGCATTTTTGTAGTTGGCATAGTTTGCGCCGCCGTCTCCCGTATTATCGGAATGGAACAATGGATGCAAGTTACCGGATGGATCAGGGAAGTCAGAGCCCCAGTTTTGGATCGCAATATCGTAATCCCTTGCGCCGCCAAACGTGTGTGACATCAATTCTTCGCCAGTTAACTTTTCAATCTCAAGCTCGATACCAAGCGGTTTAACTGCAGCTTGTAGAGCCAAAGCCGCATTCATACGCAAGCTGTCGCCATCAGTGATGATTTTGGCTTTAAATCCGTCAGGAACACTTGATTCGGCGAGTAATTCTTTAGCTTTTTCAATGTCATATGAATAGTCAGGTAATTCTATGTATGCCGCTTCCCATTTATCTTTGGCGAATGTCCACATGACTGGTGGCACAGTGGAACCTTCAGCAGCGATACCCGCATCTTTTACGATTTGCTTCAAGATTTTTTCTTTATCCAACGCGTAATTTATTGCTTGTCTTACTTTTGGATCCGTAAAAGGTTCTCTTTGAGTATTAAACTCAATTCCGTCAATTAAGTAACTGTCTGATGTATCAACTCTTGCATTATCCATTTCTTCTATTTTCCCTAGTAGATCAAGCGGCAGTTCTGTTGCGATATTTAATTGACCTGTCTTTAAACCGGTAATTCTAGTTGTACCTTCTGGAATAATCTTGTAGACCGCTTTATCAATATAAGGCCCGCCCTCTTTATTCCAATAGTTTTCATTTTTCTCAAGGACAATTTCAGATCCTGTTTGCCAGCTGACAAATTTAAACGGACCAGTACCCAAAAGGCCGCCTTCAGGTTTACCGAAGTTGTCTTTATGCTCTTCATAATACGCTTTGCTAATTACGTGTCCGGCTGTTGTTGCAGGTGCGTATTTAAATAAAGCATCTGGCGTGGATAATGTAACTTTTACTGTCCAATCATCTTCTTTTTCAATCTTCTCGATGTTATCATACATCCAGCCCACATAAGAAGCAGTTGCCGGATCCTTAATTCTTTCCATCGAAAAAAGAACATCGTCAATCGTCATTGGGGTACCGTCAGAAAAAGTCACGTCATCCCGCAAATGATAAATATACGTCAACTCATCTGGGTTTTCCCACTCTTTTGCAATATTTGGTACAAGACCGCCATTTTCATCGAATTTCAAAAGACCTTCGGTAATTTGATTAACGACCGGTCCCGTTGAAAAGTCATAGGCAAAAGCCGGATCAATCGCAACAGCATCTTGTGCTAACCCAATTGTAATTGTCCCACCCGATCCATCGGACTTAGATGACTTGGAGCCTCCTCCTGACTCTTTGCCGCCTGAGCAGCCCGTAAAAATGAAAAGCATGAAAGCGGTTATCAAAATAAGTAATGCTTTCGTTCTATTTTTCAACTTTAGTCCCCCTTTTCCTACATTTATTAAAATTATAATGAACTTTCGGAATTAGAGTTTTAAAATTTGATCATATTTTCAGTGATATTTTATCGAAGTGAAAAAGAGACAGGTTGTCAAATTGGAAAAAATGGCCATTACACTGAAATAATCACTTAGGAAAGATGTTTTGCTTTCTTTTTATTTCTTTTAAAAATAAGAGCAATAACCAATAGCAAGAGAGGGATGAAGATTTGGATGGAAGTTGAATAAAACGGAAAAACACTAGCGTTGTAGCGGCTAATATCCAACGTGTTCGGTACCGCCCAATAGGATAGTTGGACAATCAAAATTCCAAGAGGCCAGACAACCGGCCGATATTCAGATAGGTTTAACCATTGGGTAGTTCCCAAAACGGCCGCGTAATAAAAAACAGATATTTTCACAAATGCCCCAGCAATCCAAAGTGCCATGACCACAGCCTCCATGTTTTCAATAAATCCGGCAACATTGGCATAACGGCCGACGATCATAAGGGGGTAAACTTTGTTGGCTGTTGTTGCGCCTAAAACAAATTGAACAATTAGATTAATAAGCACAATCGACAACATCACACCTAGAACCGACAACATTCCGTACTTCATACCTTTTTTCTTATCTGCCAAAAAAGGCAAGAGAAATGCCATTAAAAAAAATTCCGCGAACCATCCAGAAGTCGGAATTGCACCCTTGATGGACGGCATCAATCCTTTTTCAAAGACCGGGAATATATTTCCGATTTGAAAATCCGGGGCTAAGAAGACAGCTGCAAAAATAATAGGCAACACGAAGAATGGAAATAACAATTGAGTAGCTCTTGCCAACACTTCCAGACCTCCGTATATGCATAAAGCACAAAGAAACACCATTGAACCAATGACAACGATTTGTGGAGTCTTGAATAAAAAGGAAGTGACAATGAATTCGCTGTAAGATCTGGATATCGTACCAGTGGTGTGGATGTAGAAAAAAAGGATAAAAAAACTGATTATTTTTCCCGGTACCCGCCCAATGATGTCTTCACTATACTGAATGACCGTTTTCCCCGGATGCAGCTTATGAAGCCTGACAGCAATGTAAACGGTCAAAAAACCGGTGACGGACGCAATGATTGGGGGCTGCCATAAATCATTTCCCGCATATTTGGCTGTGATACTTGGAACTGAAAGGACAACAGTGGCGATAATGGCGGGATATAATAACATAGCCATTTGCAGAGCTGAAATTTTACCTTTCTCCATTATCTCCTCTTCCTTTCGTAATTGATTAAGAGTTACTGTTACTTTGCCATAAATTGTCCTATTGGTTTAAAAATATCTTCTATCAATGTGACAGGCCCTTTCATATGCTGGAGGTCGAACATGGATAGTACCAAGCCAATAGGAAGGGGCACGAAAAATGCCCTTTTATCTTTTTTTGGAATTTGTTTCATCCTTGGCCACAGCAGGAAAATAATCACCGTAACAATCACAATTGTCCCGATAAAGACCTTATTCGATTATTAATTTACGGTTAAATGGGGTCAGACCCCAACTTGCCCCTTTTTCTTTCTCTTCCAAATAAACGCGATGACCAATAGCATCAGTGGTATTAAGATTTGCACGATAATCGAGAAAAACGGAAAGATTGTGTTATCGTAATGGCTCAACCTCATCGTGCTCGGTATCGACCAAAAAGCGAATTGGAAGATGAGGATTCCTATCGGCCAGACAACAGGCTTATAATCTGAAAGATTCAGCATTTGGGCAAACCCCAAAACAATCACATAAAAAAATACAGAGAGTTTGACAAAGGCTCCCGCAATCCAAACAGCCATGACAATGGCTTCCATATTTTCAATGAATCCACCGACTCTGGCCAAACGGCTGACGTTCATGACCGGATAAGTTTTAAGGGCCGTTGTAACACCTAACACAAATAAAGTAGCAAGGTTTACGATGACTAACGAAATTGTCACACTCGTAACTGTCAGCAGGCCGGATTTCAAGCCTTTTTGTGGTTCTTTTAAAAAAGGCAGTAAAAAGGCCATTAGAATCATATCCGCCATAAATCCCGTATCAACAATTCCCCCTTTTATGGGCGGCATGACTCCTTGCTCCAAAACCGGAAAAATATTACCGGGATGAAAATCCGGGGCCATGACGATCACCAAAAAGAAAATGGGCAGTACAAAAAAAGGAAATAAGAGTTGAGCAACCCTTGCCAACACTTCCAATCCGGCGTACACGCAAAACGCACACAGAAACACCATTGATCCAATGATTACTACTTTCGGGGTTTTGAATAGAAAGGAAGTGACAAGAAATTCGCTGTACACTCTGGACATTTCACCGGCTCTTGTAATATAGAAGAAAAGAATTAACCCCCCTATGACTTTTCCTGGAAACCGGCCGATCACGTCCCCACTCAATTGAATGATTGTCTTTTCGGGATAAAGCTTGTGTAAACCAACAGCGATAAAAACGGTTAAAAAGCCGGCAACAGAGGCCAAAATGGGCGCTATCCATATGTCATTGCCTGCATATTTGGCAATTGTACTCGGAATCGAAAGGATAGCGGTAGCAATGATTGCCGGATACAATAACATCGTCATCTGTAAGGACGAAATTTTTCCTTTCTCCATCTTCATTTTCCTTTCCCGTTACTAGTATTCATTGCTTTTTTTGTCTGATAGCGGCAATCCCTAATAAGAGAAGGGGGAGTAAAATTTGAACGATTGTAGAATAGAAGGGGAAGATTGTGGTATCAAATTGCTGTAGTTGCATTGTACTGGAAATCCTCCAATAGGACAGTTGTACAATAAGGATTGCTATAGGCCAGATAACCGGCCTAAAATCCGAAAGGTTCAAACACTGGGCAGTCCCTAAAACAACTGCATAAAAATAAACAGATATTTTGATAAATGCGCCGGCAATCCAAACAGCCATTACCACCGCTTCCATATTCTCGAAAAAACCGCCTAATTGCACAAACCGGCTAACATTCATCAGGGGATACGTTTTTAAGGCCACCGTTGGTCCGAGTACAAATAGAACAATCAGATTTGTAATTAATAAAGTCATCATTACGCCAAGCACAGAAATTATTCCGTATTTCCTTCCCTTTCCCTGATCCGATAAAAAGGGGAGCAGGAAAATAATCAGGAAATATTCTGCAAACAAACCGGCATCCTGAAATGACGCTTTCATCAGTGGTTTCATCTTCACATCAAATAAGGGAAATATATTACCAAAATTCAAATCAGGACCTACTAATATTAATAAAAGAAAAATGGGTAATACAAATAAGGGAAATAACAATTGACCGAGCCTCGCTAACACCTCTAAGCCCCCATACACACAAAAGGCACAAAGGAGCACCATTGAAGAAATGACAACGATTTGCGGGGTTTTTAACAAAAAGGAGGTAACAATAAATTCACTGTATGCCCTGGTGATTTCACCAGTCGACTCGATATAAAAAAAAAGAATAATAAAGCTGATGATTTTTCCAGGTATACGGCCTAAAATCTCTTCATTTTGTTGAATAATTGTCTTTCCTGGATAATATTTATGAAGCTTGAATGCGATGAATATTACGATGAGCCCGGCACTGGATGCTATTATCGGTGGCATCCATAAGTCGTTGCCGACAAAGCTTGCTAGCTTACTTGGAAACGAAAGGATAGCGGTAGCGATAATTGTCGGATATAGTAATATAGCCATCTGTAAAGATGAAATTTTTCCTTTTTCCATCGCACCATGTCCCCTTTCGTTTTATTATCACAACTCCAAAAACTTTCCAAGCGGTCTCAAGATCGTTGTCACCCATGTGACGGGCCCGGATATCCGTTGGAGGTCGAACATTGATAGCACTAAGCCCAACGCTAGAAGCACGATAAAAGCAACTTTATCTTTCTTGGGGTTTTGCTTCAATTTTGGCCATTGAAGTAAAAAAATCGTTGCCACGATCACTAAAGTAGCGAAGAAAGCTCCCATTTCATTCATTTTCACCTCTCCCTTTCCTTCACTGGTTCACTAACAAACCCCTCCCGCCGGATATTTGCATCAATGATGAATTCCGGTTTTACCTCCGGAAATTTTTGCTCCCAGCTGTCTTTGACCTGTTTCCATTCCTGTGGATATTTCCGGTGAAACTCTTTACCGAAGTTGATAACATCGACTTGCATTTCCTGGCTCTCTTTAATCGCATCCCCCATGCGTTGTTTAATTCTTTGTCGAAATGCTTTTTCAACTTTTTTTAATGCAGCAGCGTTATTGACGTTCAAATGGGTACTATTTTGAATCATCGATCCCTCCGCCTTGACCTTAATAAGCATTTTCCATTCTCCGCCTTGAATTTTCGGATTCAGATTGATTCGTGTTTTGACAGGAAATATAGCCACTTCCCCTTCATCATCAAGTTTTAAAGTAACGGTATAGTCCTTGACTTCATTTCTTAACCAAAGAAGCCCCCTTGTAGTTGATTCGGAAATGGTTCCAACCATCCGATCGTTATGAAAAAGGGCCGTACCGGCAATTTTCATGAATTTCTTGGATGCCCCCTTGGCTTCTTCCAAATAAGGGAGTGCTGCTCCTTGGTCTTCACTGCTTAGCATTTCATCCAAACCCTGCAAGGTCACCCCCATACCATGCCCCATATTAGCTATTTCCCGTATATACTCTGCCGAATACCTTTCCAGATCAGCAGTTAGTTCTAGGTATTTCTTTGCTTTACCCTCACTAACAAAAATAAAGGCTCTTTCCCTTGGCTCCGGATGACGCAGCAGGAAATCCAAATGATCGTGTAATCCTGCTTTCGCTGTATTTTCTCCAAAAATAAAGACTTTACATATCCCCCAGAAGACATCACGGGACAGTTCAGCCTGAAGCTTTGACAGTGCATCTGCAACATTTTTCCCCTTATGAGACATGACCATTGTCTCTTTTCCTGCGCTGCCCGGGCTTCCTCCCTGCCCTGCACTCATTGACTTTGGAATAAAGATTTGGAGTGAGAGCTCCACTTGACCATCATCTGTTTGGTCAATTCCTGTCGCTGTGACAATCGCTAAATCATTCGTTTCCACACGATCCCAGCAGCCCGTCAATAGGATGAACACGCAAATGATTGTGACTAATAAAGAATTTTTTTTTCGCAACTTAACCAATTTTGCTCGCCTCCATCAGGTTCCCGGATCTCCTCCCTTTTTCGGACCGGGAGATTGGTTCGGGGCCTGCCGATATACATCATATTGACCGGTAAAATGCGGGCGTGTATCCATCTTCCAATGAGGGGCCCTCCAAAGGACATCTTTAAGTTCACGTTTTTTCAGCGGTGCCAACGGCGCCAAATACGGCTCTCCAAAGGAACGTAATGTACATAAGTGAATGACGATAGCAAGAATCCCCATCATGATCCCTAGCAGTCCAAACGAACCGGCGAGAAAAATGATCGGAAAACGGAGGATCCGAATGGAATACCCGGCATTATAGCGGGGAATTAAAAATGAAGCGACCCCCGTACTGGCTACAATGATGATCATCGGTGCCGAAACCAATCCTGCTTGAACAGCCGCTTGACCGATCACGAGTGCCCCAACGATACTCACAGCTGAACCAATTTGTTTTGGCAGCCGAATCCCTGCTTCCCTCAACGCCTCGAACATCACTTCCATGAGAATCACTTCGACAAGGGCAGGAAAAGGAACGGATTCCCGGGAAGCTGAAATACTAAGAAGCAGTGAATCTGGAATCATCTCTTGATGAAATGTCGTCACGGCTACGTAAAACGAAGGAAACAACAAAGACAGGACGAGAAAAATATATCGGAGCAATCGTGTAAACGTCCCGATCATCGAGCGTTGATAATAATCATCAGGCGATTGAAGGAAGGAAAAAAAAGAAACAGGAACAATTAATGCAAATGGCGTTCCTTCTGTCATAATGACTACACGCCCTTCCAATAAAGCACCAGAAGCTACATCAGGCCGTTCTGTAGACAGCGTTAGCGGAAAAGGTGAATAGGGACCATCCTCTATCAAATCTTCAATGTATTGACTTTCCAAAATACCGTCGACTTTAATACGGTTCAGCCGCTTTTGCACCTCTTCAACCAGCGTTGGATCGGCAAGCCCTTCAACATAGGCAACCAGCACATTTGTCTTTGTGTACTCCCCGATTTTCATTGATTGGATTTTAAGTGCGGGACTTTTAATAATGCGCCGAAGCTGGGATGTACCTACTTGCAGTGATTCAGTAAATCCTTCCCGCGGGCCCCTGATGACGGTCTCCGCCTCGGGCTCCTCCATTGCCCGCTTTTCCCATTTAGCCAGCCCAAGGGAATATGCGATATTTCCCCCTTCATAAAGAAGGATGGGATTTCCTGTTGAAAGGGAGTCAATGCTATCGGAAATCGAATATACTTTCTCTACCTTTGGGGCAGAGATTGCATTTTCAATCAATTCACTTAACGGCTGCACATCAGTTGCAGTTTCTTTTTTTAAGGGGGTGAGCACGCTTTCCTCTATCCCTACGTTATCTGAAAGCCCCTCTATATAAATAATCATCGCTTTTACTTTTCCGAACATATTGAAGTTGTGAAAAACGACATCTGAACAGTTATTATAAATGGATTGAAAAGTTTCCACATTTTGGTCAAATTTTTTATGCAGAGCCTCCTTCGGCTTAGCATTCGCTTGTTTCTTTTGAGGTGGCTGCTTTTTATTTGTCGCTTTACGTAACAATTTATTCACATTCCGTATCAAGGGCCTGCCCCCCATTCACATGCTCACAAATCACTCTTTTTTCTATCATTCTTCATTTAGGGCAAATTATACGGTAAAACCTGAAATTGGCATGAATGAAAGAATGAACAGTGACTTTTGCACCTATGTAGTGAATCTGCCGTTTCAGGCGGCCTTTCCAAGAAGCTTTTTATGGCCGAGCACCCGTGATGCCATTGTTTACCTCGCTCACAGCCCAGTGTTGACCACCCTCCCCTTTGAACCGTCAACACATCCGTTTAAGGGAGGGAATTTTAGCAGCCAATTTCAATACAGATGAGAAGGCGCAAAAACAGCAGAAATAATCTCTTTGCAAGCCGGAAAAATGAAAATGACTCTCCGTTCATGGAAAAATGCTGTCTAGAAAAGATCTAACTTCGTACATGAGTTGACCCTTGGATTGTCGTGATGCCTTTACGGGGTGAATAGGAAAGATTGAAATTGAAAAAGACCAAAGGCTATATACGCCTTTGGCCTGGTTATTGCATTATTTACTTTCACCTTGGATTAGCCTGTCATTGTCTCCTCAAACAGGCTTTGACCGTGCTAATAAAAGGGCCAGGGTCAGTGGTCCAACTTTCCCCATAAACATCATAAAGGTAATAATGGATTTCCCACCTTTGTTCAACAGTGGTGTGTAGCATAAAAAGAGATGCTCCTACCAATATGAAAAAACAATAAAACGAGCATTAACAGATGATATGGAGAATAGGTGATGATCCATCTGACATTCATTTTCTATACCCCTTCTTCTAATCTTTCAATATCGCTGTTTTGACCAATGATGAACAGGATATCCCCTTTTTGAATTCGGACATCTGCAGTAGGTGCGATAATGACCTCCTCTCCGCGTTGGATTCCGATCAGTATGCATCGGTATTTAGATCTGAAATGCAATTGTGTCAACGTCTTGCCATGAAGCTTTTCAGAAGCAATGATTTCAGCCATGCTGTAATGCCTTGAAAGCTCAATGAAATCAATCAGTTTATCAGAGACAACGTGCTTGGCGATCCGTCTGGCAATATCCCTTTCCGGTTGAATGACCCTGTCTACCCCGATTTTCTCTAACACCTTTGTGTGATAATCACTTTGGGATTTAGACCAGACAATGGGCACCCCCAATTCCTTCAACATAAGTGAGGTTAATATACTGGCCTCAATGTTATCGCCGAAAGAGACAAACGCATGGTCAAAATTGTTGACACCCAGCTGACGCAGCACAGTTTCATCAATCGCATTCGCCTGAACAGCCTGCGTGGCATAAGATGAATGCTCCTGTACCCTGTCATAATCCATATCCACTGCCAAGACTTCGGCATCCGTCTCCGCCAACGCTTTAACCAAACTGCCTCCAAAACGTCCCAGCCCAAACACTACATATTGCTTTTTCATTACCCTCTACCCCTCATCAAAAGCAGAATGAATCGTTATTATGAAAAAAAAACGGTAAAACAAATGTACTCCCATGAATATATTATTTCAATCATTGATTTTTGGGTTAATAAATACTTTAAGTTGATATCCAGTCAACTGTTAGCGTTAGCCTAGTTTATTTTCAACTTTTTGCCACTCCACATCAATGAATCCACCCCGTCGGAGAAGTGAGCAATCGGCCCGTGTCCGGGAGTATCTATATGAAATGGGGAAAAAAGCGTATTCTGATCAATTTGAATCTCAGCTTTTTTCAAGGGCCAAGGTGGATGATGAATGTCACCATAATAAATATCTTGCCCGTTTGCAGACGTATAGAAACGATATTTTTCCGTCAGAAAATGATCAAGGGTGTTGTAAGCTGGAAAATACACATCTTTTGAGGGGATGCAGCTTCCTTGAAACGCACTCTTAGCTTCGTTTCTCCGGACACTATCAACTTTGAGCAATTCTTTTGTTAGTTTCATGAATATGTCAGCTGAATGATATGGCAGGCGATACCACCTTTTGGCAATATTCAAGGAAGCCCAGTCATCTACATCAAGAGTAAGGAAAAACACACCAGGAATTCCCAGGTAGTTCACATATGTACGGACATTCACTTCGAAAAAAGGACGAACAACGGAAAAGGGCAAACCACGAAAATGAATTCCTTTCATCGTAAATGCAACAATCCCAAGCCATGCGGATCCATCGAAAGTTTCAATTTCCAAAGGTGATGGTATGTACGGGCGCAAGCATTCGTAAGAAACAGGCCAATGAATAAAAAGGACATTGCGCCAAGCTTGCTTCATAATCCATTTGTTTGCCGGCAGCGGCCATTCGCGATGGCTGACTTGAAGAATGTCCATGGCTCCTTCCTCCTTCCTGATAATTTGCGCTTTCCATGGGGCTTCTATTCTGATTCCGCAGGATACATAGTTTTTTCCAATCTGAAAAATAATACAAGGAAGATTAAAAATGGTACTGGAGGCCAAGGACATGCCGGAGATTTTGTCCTATATTACTTTTGGAATCACAGCCTTTTTATTTATTGCAGGTATAGTTGCAATGTTCAGCTGGCGCTGGATTATGAAGCAAATCGTAAAGCAGACGGGGAAAATAATATTTACCGACAGTTATCAGGAAAACATCATTGAAATCATACCTGGCCTAAAGCATATGGGGATTCAAAATACGCTGGAGAATAATTTACGCTCGGAAACCGGAGATCTCCTTCATCGGCCGCTGGGTTCTTCAAAAAGCTGGCCAAGTTTGGATCCGATCACTTTTCTACCCGCTCAGACCTCACCATTTCCCACTTCTAGCGACGAAGAGGTGGATGTCAGCGTTACAATTGGCCCGAAGGCAAAAAAGCCGTTGAAAATAGATATTCCGCTTATGATCAGTGGAATGGCCTACGGAGTGGGACTCAGTCAGCAAGCCAGGGTGGCTTTAGCGGGCGCAGCAAATAAAGCCGGAACCGCCATCAATTCCGGCGAAGGTGGGATCTTAGACGAAGAACTGAATGCAGCAGGAAAATATATTTTGCAGTTTTCCAAAACCGAATGGGGAAAAGACGAAAAATTCATCAAGCGTGCGGACATGATTGAAATCAAGCTTGGCCAAGGCGCAAAAATGGGCATGGGAGCAGTAATATCCCCGAAAAACCTTACAGGCAAGGCCAGACAAATCATGGGGTTAAAGGAAGGCGAGGACGCTGTCATCCATGAACATTTTTTTGAAAATCAGACCTTACAGGATTTAAAGGAACTGGTTGACGAGTTGCGCAGCTTGTCTGGCGGTGTCCCCATCGGTGCAAAAATGGGGGCAGGCGGAAAGATTGAAGAAGATATCGATCATCTGTTGGAGATGGGCGTCGATTTTATTGCAGTGGACGGTGCTCAGGCAGCCACCCATGCCGGCGCCCCAATTTTAGCGGATGATTTCGGCATCCCGACACTGCATGCAGTCGTGCGCGCTTCCAACCATCTTCAAAGAAGAAAAATGAAAGGGCGAGTAAGCCTGGTCGTTTCAGGTGGACTTTTGATCCCCGGCCATTTTTTAAAAGTTCTGGCGCTTGGAGCCGATGCCGTGTACCTCGGATCTGCCATTCTATTTGCCCTAGCACACACGCAAGTCACCAAGGCCCTCCCCTTTGAACCACCGACGCAGGTCGTCTGGCATGAAGGGAAGTTCAAAGACTCATTTAATGTAGACGAAGGAACCAAAACAGCTCAGAAATTTTTAAATGCCAGCTCAGAAGAAATGAAAGCGGCATTGAGGGCAATGGGGAAACGTTCCTTGAGCGAGCTTTCTCGCAAAGACTTGACTTCCTATGATGAGTTGACTGCGAGAATGATTGGGATTCCGTTTACGTTTAAGGAGTGGGGTGTAAAGAAGGGTTAGCTGAAAAGCAATCATTGTCAAATACCTAATATTATCAGGGGGGCCGTATTTGGTCCTCATTTTTTTATCATAGAGCGTGTCTAATAGTTCCATTGTACGCTTACTCACTCCCTCCCTGTGGTAATGAATAGGAAGGGAGGGGAAGATTATGATATATATGGACACAGTGATAAAGCTTGTTCTGGGCCTCGGCGCCCTTCTGGCAGTCACGCGGCTGCTCGGTAAAAAAGAGATGGGACAATTCACTCCGTTCGATTTTATTTATGCGCTGATCCTTGGAGCGCTTCTGGAGGAAAGTCTCTACGATGAAAAAATATCCATTTGGCAGATGCTTTTTGGTGTTGCCGTCTGGGCTATGTTAATTTATATAGTGGAGGTTCTTGTTCAGAAGAATGACTCTATCAGAAAACTCCTAAAAGGGAATTCCGTCAGATTAATGAAAGACGGAGAGCTTGATTTTAAAAAAATGAAGAAAAATCATATTGAAATGGAACAGCTTCGTACAATGCTCCGCCAGCAGGGGGTTTTTTCATTACAAGAAATCCGAGACCTTTATCTGGAAACGAGCGGTTCAATCAGCATCAAAAAATTCTCGTATGTTGAACCGCCGACGGCCAAGATGTTGAAAATGGAAGTGGAAGATGAGGACCCCACAATTCTGCTGGTCGATGAAGGAAGGGTCAAGGATGACATGCTCGAATTCATCGGGAAGAGCAAAGAGTGGCTTCAAGAACAATTGGATAAGGAAGGATATCCTGATCCGGATAGTATTTTATATGCTGAATGGTCCGAAGCAAACGGTTTTTTTGTAAAAACATATTATTGATATGACTTGGAAAAAGGATGTAAAAAATGAATAAAATCATCGTAATCGGCGCCGGAATTTTTGGTGCTTCAACCGCTTATCATTTGGCGAAAGCCGGAGCGGAAGTGACGGTCATCGACCGAATGGATAAGGGGCAGGCAACGGGTGCCGCAGCAGGGATTGTGTGCCCATGGTTATCCCAGCGGCGGAACAAAGATTGGTACAGACTTGCAAAAACAGGAGCTGCTTTCTACCCTGGCCTGATTTCAGAGCTTGAAGCAGCAGGAGAGACTAAGACCGGCTACGCAAGAGTCGGGGCAATCAGCCTTCATACTGACCGTAAAAAACTGATTGAAATGAAAGAACGAGCATTGTTCAGACGTGAAGATGCACCTGAGATCGGGGATGTACGCCTCCTCGATCCGGAAGAAACGCGAGCGCTATTCCCCCCTTTAGCTGAAGAGTTCGGCTCTGTATATGTGAGCGGTGCGGCACGTGTGAACGGACGCGAGCTGAGGGATGCGCTTTTACGTTCGGCAGAACGCTTGGGAGCGCGAATCGTTTACGGAGACGCACGACTAGTTATGGATGGGAAAAAGCTTGTGGGCGTTGAGGCGAACGATGTTTTTTATGGGGCCTCAAAATTCGTTATAACAGCAGGTGCATGGATTAAGGAGCTAATGCAGTCAATCGGGGTAGAATTTCGTTCAAAAGACTTAAAAGCCCAGATTGTACATATGGAACTGCTCAACGCGCAGACAGATCATTGGCCGGTGATCATGCCGCCTGGCAGTCAATACATTGTGCCATTTGAAAATGGGAGAATCGTAGCCGGAGCAACCTATGAAAATTTCACCAACTTCGACTGGCGGGTAACAGCCGGCGGAATGCATGAAATTTTAGCAAAAGCCTTGCAGGTTGCGCCTGGCCTTTCTGCCAGCACGGTGTTGGAAACGAGAGTCGGATTCAGGCCATATACACCCGAATCAATTCCGGTTCTCGGAGAACTTCCCGGTGTTGAAAACATCTTAATTGGAAACGGATTGGGAGCGACCGGCCTGACCGCAGGTCCTTACTTGGGTTCAGAGCTGGCCCGTTTGGCTTTGGGTGAAGAACCGGGAATGGATTTGAGCCTGTATCGGGTGGACCGGGCGCTGCAATGAGATTGCGATTGATTGGATGGGCTGGCGGGGGCCAGCCTTTGTTTCCATAGAAAACAAAGACCGGTGGCTACCCAGGTAAGATGCGGCAAATCCTGCGGATAAACGGGACGGATTTTTGATAATCAATCCTACTCTCTTATAACTGCTCCTACCTTCTTATAACCACCTTATAATCGATCCAACCCGCTAAACTTCCTTCTCAAATTAAGGCGTTATAAACGTATGCTGCCCAGCCGTATATAAATCGCGCCAAATTTTGTTAATGGCGGAATCTTCCATAATGGCTTCCATGCCCAGACGGCGAACGAGCATACCTGCACGAGTAATGGCTTGTTCAACTGGCTTTTTACATGTTCGGCTAAAATGGTCCTCCTGTTCAGCCGTGAGAAGCTTTCCTCCCAAATGGTCTTCCCACAACGCCTCTATCTCTTCATAAAAATGATACAGCTCTCTTTGAAGCTCTTCTTCATTTTTCTGAATGTCAGTAAGCACTTTTTCAAAAGGATCAGCTCCTTCCTTCAACCGGCGGGCTGCAATCACCTTTGCCTCCCGGAGAAAATTCGCGGCAATGCCCAGGCAGACAGACGTAAAAGTGGCCTGGGAAAATGGAACAAACGGAAATGTGTGAACAGGGCCATCATAATCATTCAATTTATGCATCAAATTGAAAGTTCGCTCTTCTGGTACAAAAGCGTCCTCCACTTTGATGGTATGGCTGCCAGTTCCCCTCAACCCAAAAGCCTTCCAATCATGGAGGACTTCCACTTGGTCGGGCATGAAGATAAAGCTGGTCACTTCTCCATCTTCCTTCATGCTATTTGCTGTAAAAAAGGTTGCAAACTCAGCTCCGCTGCAATATTTCCATTCCCCGGTAACTATAAAGCCGCCATCCACTCTTTTAGCCGTTCCCTGCGGGTGGCCGCTGCCGGCGAGGACCGCTTTTTCGCCGTTGAATAGTATGTCTGTCTGGCCCTTTTGTATATATGGAACAAACATACCGCCTCCTGATCCGATGGCTGTCAGCCAGCCGAGATTGCCCTCTATTTCCGACACTTTCTCAATAACCCGAAGAGCAGCAGGCAAATCCAGCATGCTTCCACCCAATTCCTCTGGAGCGAACAGTTTAAATAGCTTTTCTTTGAACATCCAATTCATTAATTCCACCGGGATGCCCCTTGATTGATCAATTTCCGCAGCAAGGCCCCTGATTTTATTTACAACTGATTCGCCGAACATTATATTTCCCCCTAGGATAAACTCTTCTATATTTTCTATTTTATATCAGCCGAACACATAAGCGCCGATCTTCTTTTTATGCAAAAATAAAACAACGTACAGAATACTGCACGCTGCTTAGGAAAAAAATCTAGACTAAAACGCCTAAATGGCATTTGTAAACACAAATAACCTTTGTGCTTTATAGCCAAAAAATACCGATAATGACTAGCGCCCCCAATATGATGCCGCCGATTTGGCCGATCATCGCAGGAGTAACAACTGGTTTCGGCGTGAAAAACTTTATATCTTCGATGTCCTGCTCCAACTTCTCCATCTTGGTTCTCATTTCTTTTATTTCATTCAATAATTGTGTATTCGTTTCTTCTCTGGCCTTCAATTCTTTTAACTCATTTAATAATTGCAAACTTGTTTCTTCCTTTTCCATCTTTTTACCCTCCCGTATCTTGTTAACCTTTATACGCAAATAACTATCGTTAAGTTTCATCCACTTTTACGAGAGTAGCTGCTATGAGGTCTTGCGGTCCCTTTCGCCCGGTCGTCACATACAAACAAATAATATAAATCAATATGAGTGCATTCGGGATGTAGATGAAATTGTTTGGCTCCGCCCCCGGTTCCCACCATGGTACGGGCACCAATACGATAATATGTGTTAATTCCCAGGGCAGGAGCTTGATGAGTGTACGAAGCCAAGCCTGCCACAGGGTTAATCTTCCCCCATCACTCCTCGTGACGCGCAACTTTAACATTTTTTTGCCGATTGTTTTCTGCTTTCGAAATTCATGGGTAATAAAATACGTCCAAACAGGGATCGACATTGTACAAAGTACCCATATCTCAATTTGCACGCCACTCCTAAATTGATTAAACGGCCACCCGCCGGTTACTAGACTGATAAGGAGCTGTAATCCTAATAATACCGTCGCAAGAATTAAAAAATCAATCGTATACGCAGCAAGCCTTTTAACAGTGAGCACACCCTGCACACCTTCCCTGCTTAAATTTGCTTCTCCCCTAAAATAACGGACGCCTTATGCTTTCTTTTTCCCAGTCGGTTGATTACAACATTTTTAAAACCACAGCTTTCGAGCCAGTTTTTCACGTTGGTATCCGTGAATTTTTGGTAGACCTCGCCTTTTCCGGTGCGAATCGTTATGGCAGCGATTCCCTTGTTTTTCAACACTCTGTGAATCTCTCTTAAATTGACTTCGGGCTGTTCCCAAAAATATATACAGTGAATGCTATATACCTTATTGAAAGACTCTTGGGGAAAGTCCAATTTTCTAGCATCACCCACATGAAGTTCAACAACTCCTCGATCAACCCACTTCTTGTTTTTCCGTAAGGCCACTTCGAACATTGCCGCTGAATGATCAACGCCCACAATTTTTTCATCATGAATTTTTTCCGCCGCTAAATCCATCGCTTGCCCTGTTCCATAGCCAATTTCCAGTACATGATCATCCGGCTGCAAATCTAGGCTTTTAATTGTTTCTACATGTTCAAGTTTATTGTATCGGTCCATCATCCAGCCAGAAAACTTTCCAATTATTCCCGTCGGCTTTCCAAATTGTCCAAGGTCAGCCATTTGTATCCCTCCATTACAAGAAATCTATCTATACTTAATCATGCTCCAACATTTTTCACAACAGTCCAAATATATAAAATTCTGATTTCTTCAACGCAGAAACCTGTTCCTTATGATAGACTATGAGAATGATTAGAATATATACAAAATGGGGGGATTTTGTTGAAAGCGATTGTTCATGAAGGTAAGTCAGGAATGGCAGGTCTCTCTTTGCGGGAAATGGAAGTTGCCCAGCCTGACCAAGGTGAAGTCAGAGTAAAACTGAAAACAGCAGGGATGAACCACAGAGATTTATTCGTTCTTCACCGCCACCAAGAGACGGATCCACCGCTCATTATCGGTTCCGACGGTGCAGGTATCATCGATGCAGTCGGCGAAGGTGTCACCAATGTCAATATCGGAGACGAAGTGATTATCAATCCCGGATTAGGCTGGAAGGAAAAAAGCGATGCCCCGCCTGAAGGATTTGATATTGTCGGACTTCCAGGTCACGGAACATTTGCCGAATACATTGTCATTCCTGCCGAAAATGCGGTTCCCAGGCCTGAACATTTGATTTGGGAGGAAGCCGGTGTATTTGGGCTTGCCGCTCTAACGGGATATCGCGCACTCTTTACTAGAGGAAACATCTCACCGGATATGACTGTCCTTCTTCCTGGAGTCGGAAGCGGGGTCATCACTTTTATTTTAAAATTCGCCAAAACAGTGGGAGCCACTGTCTATGTCACATCCCGCTCGGAAGAAAAACGGCAGAGAGCCCTTGAGTTGGGTGCAGATAAAGCGATTGACAGTGACGGTGACTGGGATGAGCAGCTAGAAGGAGAAAAAGTCGACTTAGTCATTGAATCAGTCGGGGCGGCCACTTTCAACAAATCACTCAGCCAGCTCCGTCCAGGTGGAACGATCGTCACATTCGGAGCTTCCGCAGGCGATGAAGTGAATATCGACATCCGCAGCTTCTTCTACGGACAGTATAATATGCTCGGTTCCACCATGGGCAGCGCCGAAGAATTTAAAGAAATGATTGAGTTTGTGGAAAAACATAAAATCAAACCGGAAATCGAAGCCATTTTTCCTTTAAGCAAGTACGAAATAGCCTTTAACCGCTTGGAAGAAGCCGAGCAATTTGGAAAAATTGGATTCTTGATTGATTGATATTTTGAGGCAGGGCTGCAGCTCTGTCTTTTTTTATACCCAATCGGGGATAACTCTGTGGATTATTTTATAAATTCGTCTCCATTCCCCGCTAGTATGTTAGTAACTTTCCTTGCAATTGTTTGATTTTACTTAAATAGTGAATGTCGTTAGAATAAACCCCTTTTCTCTCCACAACTGTGGATAAACACTCTATTAATCTGTGGATAATTGTATTTGAGATTTGGAGATTATCCCCAAGAAATTCAATGTCGTCATTTTTCCTGTGAGTTTTATTTGAAATCCGTTAAAATTATGTGGATATGATGTGGAGGATTTTCTTAAAAACAGTTATTATGATTTCAAAAAGGAGGCATCTCCATGCGTCGCTTAAGAATCAAAGAGCTTCATTCACGTAATGAAATGATGGAGGCCTTTCCAGTGATGAAGCAACTGCGAACACATCTTGATGAAAAAGTTTATCTTGAATTGATCAGTGAAGCGCAAGAAAAAGAGGGTTACAAAATGTTTGCCTTATTCCATGACAGCGACATTGTTGCAGTCATTGGTTTCCAGCCAATGATCACCCTATATTATGGGAAATTCATTTGGATCTGCGATTTGGTTACGGACTCGCATAGGCGTTCAGAGGGATACGGTGAAAAACTGCTTTCCTATGTTCATCAATGGGCAAAAGAAAATAAATACGAAAGGGTTGCATTATCTTCAGGGTTGCAGCGTACCGATGCACACCGGTTTTACGAAGAAAAAATGGGTTACGATAAAGTCAGTTTTGTTTTTAAAATAGATTTCTAAGGACGAGATTCGAAAAACTTCCGCAGCTCATGCTCATACAAGCCCCTTAACTCATGTTCTTTTTCATACATATCCTCACTGTCGGAAGGGGTTAGCTCAATCGATTTTATATGATTAATTCCCAAGTTTTTTTCAATTTCTTCAATTAACAAAGACTTTTTCATATTAATCAACTCGCTTTGTTTTAAGTTTTTCCTCTTATAAAAATGTAAGCAAAAAAGAACCTCCGCTCATGCCGGAGGTTCCCACTTTTTCCATTCATTCTCTACTTTCGATACGATAAAATTCGAGGTTATTCGGGGAGTGACAGGCACCCCCTTATTTTTTAAGCAAAGCCGCACCGGCGATTCCCGGGTTGGTCATTTCATGCGCATCCAGAATTTGATCTAGCTCTTCACCAGTCAACATGCCGAGTTCAAGGCAAAGCTCGCGGACAGAGCGGCCTGTTTCGATAGCTTCTCTCGCGATGGCTGCAGCGGCTTCGTATCCGATATGCGGGTTGACCGCGGTGATGATGCCCACGCTTGATTCAACGTAGTTCTTCATTCTTTCTTCGTTGGCAGTGATATCTGAAACGCAGTATTCTGTGAACACTCTAAAGCCGTTAGTCATTACCGTGATGGAATCCATTAAGTTGTAAACTAACACAGGTCCCATGACATTCAATTCGAATTGCCCAGCTTCCGAAGCAAGGGTGACAGTTTGGTCATTTCCGATGACTTGGAATGCAATTTGGTTGATGAGCTCAGCCATTACCGGGTTCACTTTTCCAGGCATGATGGATGAGCCCGGCTGTCTTGCAGGAAGGTTGAGTTCCGCAAGTCCTGCTCTTGGTCCTGATGCCATGAATCTTAGGTCATTTGCGATTTTGGACATATTTGTCATGCAGATTTTTAATGCGGCTGATACTTCCGTGTAGGCATCAGTGTTCTGCGTTGCATCCACCAAATTTTCCGCAGCGCTCATCGGCAGTCCGCTGATATCTTGGAGGTATTCAACGGCTAATTCGATATATTTTGGATCTGCGTTTAATCCTGAGCCAACTGCAGTTGCTCCAAGATTCACTTCGTAAAGCCCCTCTTTTGAACGGCGGATCCGTTTGATGTCCCTTCCGATAACGCGGCTGTATGCACCAAACTCTTGGCCAAGGCGAATCGGAACAGCATCCTGCAGATGTGTTCTTCCCATTTTTACAACATGGTCGAATTCTTTTTGCTTCTCATCAAAAGCAGCTTTCATGTCTTCCATGACTGCCAGCAATCCGTCAAGGACGTTCAAGACTGCCACATGGATAGCCGTTGGAACACTGTCGTTTGTGGATTGTGCCATATTGACATGGGAGTTTGGGCTGATTGTGGCGTAGTCGCCTTTCTTTTTGCCAATCAATTCAAGCGCTCGGTTGGCGATAATCTCGTTGGCATTCATATTCATCGATGTTCCGGCTCCGCCTTGGATCGGATCCACGATGAATTGATCATGCAGCTGCCCCTCAATAATTTCTTGGGAAGCCTCCACAATCGCCTGCCCAATTTCTCCTGGCAGCAGTCCGACTTCCGTGTTTGCCAATGCAGCCGCCTTTTTTACAATAGCTAATGCTTTAATGAGCTCTTCATGAAGTTTGTTTCCTGTAATCGGAAAGTTCTCCACAGCACGCATTGTTTGAATCCCATAGTATGCCTCGACGGGTACTTCTTTTTCTCCTAAAAAGTCTTTCTCCACTCGCGTTTCCATGACTGACGCTTCCATTTTTTCCGTCTCCCATCTGGTAATCTTTTACACGCATAAAAGTCTGCCCGGATCATTTTTTAAAGATCCGGGCAATCATATATTATTTTATAGTACTATATTACATCGTTATGCAGCTTTTGAAAACAGTAAGTTTTCAAAATTCGGTTTTCGTCCAAATTTTCTGCCATATTACAGACACACCTTCAGCATGTTAAATATATTTACGAAGAATATCATGATAATGATTGATTGAAAAAGAAGATCAACCCACTTTGAGGGCATATTATTGGAAAGGAAAGAGCCAATCAGGCCTCCTATGGCACCGCCCGCAAGCATGTAAACCAACGAGGACAGGTCGTATCCTGCGAACCCTTCCGTTAGCCAGACTAACATTAACGAGGACAGCTGTGAGAAAAATATGATGAAAATGGAGTTGGCGGCTGCTTCCTTGGTACCCATGGAAAAAGCCAGAGTGAGGACGGCTATGTTCAAGGGCCCGCCGCCGATGCCCAAAAATGCACCGATCATCCCAAGACCAAAGCCTATCAAAATGATCAAAAATATTTGGTGTAAACGATATGTATTCATTTTTTCTTTATTTTTTACCATGAAAAAGATGACTAGCATCAAAAATGCGAGCATACCTGACTGGCTAAAAGTAATCGCAGCGTCCTGATGGACTGCTTTTATAAGATAATCAAAAGTGTACTGTCCAACAATGCCTCCTATGACAGATCCGGCTGCAAGGATCAGGCTTGTTCTTTTCTCGACTCGCAAACCGGATTTTACAGTGCCCAAAAGTGAGACGGCCGCCATCATGAAAACAGTGGAGGAGGATAATATTCCAATTGTCGTGGGATCGTAATGACTCAGAAGGTCCAGGGCGGGCTTGATGATAATCCCGCCGCCGATTCCTGCGACTGCCCCAATAATGGAGGCAAGAAGACCGACCAAAAAATAAATGGCACCCATGCTGATCACTCCTGGAGAAGACTATTGAGCCGCTTCCTCAAACAACTCTCTTTCTCTCCATTTCCCGAATCGGTAATAGCCAAACGCAAGAATGCTGCTGATGACAAAGCTTGCCGCGATGCCGACGCCAATTCCTCTTTCCCCTATTAATTTAGCGAAAATGAACGTCAGCGGGTAACGCAGTACCCAGAAGGAAATGATGTTGAGCACAAGCACCTGGAACATAGCGCCCGACGCTCGGACCACTCCGTTCCACACGAAGTTGAGGCCAAGAAACGGATAGAAAAAAGCGATGATCTTCACATATTCCGTTCCAAAAGCTACTGCCCCTTCATCAGAAATGAACATGAGAATACCCCATCTTGCAAAAACAAAAATAATAAGTGCCGCCAAAATCATGGCTGCCAGGTTCAGCAACAAGGCATACATTGTAATCTGTCTGACCCGGTCCCATTGTTTGATGGCAATATTTTGTCCCGCCATACTGTTGACCGCTGTGCCGAGCGCATGAGCCGGCAGCATGATGATACTGTCGAGACGCTGCGCCGCACCAAAACCAGCCACCGCATCCGGACCGAATGAAGTGACAACACTCATGATCGCAGCAAGCCCCGCTGAGATCACCGTCATTTGAAGGCCAGATGGAATCCCCTGCTTTAAGATGATGGATGCCTCTTCCCTTTTCGGAAGTTTTGGCATGGAAAAAGGGATTTGCTTGAAGCGTATGCTGACAAACAGCCCGTACACAAACGCCGTTCCCTGTGCGACAACCGTCGCATAAGCCGCCCCTTCGATTCCCCAATCAAGGACGTAAATAAATAATGGGTCGAGAACTGCATTTAAAATGACTGCTGTCAAGACGAATCGGACAGGCGTTTTACTATTTCCAAGCGCCCTGAAAACAGTAGAAATAAAGTTATAGCCAAACAAAAACAAGATTCCAAGAAAGTTAATCTGCAAATAACTGACAGCATCAGCAATCATTGAAGAAGGAGTGCCAAGGAACTGGAGGATATTTTTTGCAAAAATAAATCCTGCAAGCCCGAGTGCAATGGCCATAACGCTTAAAATAATAACGAAAGCGTTGACAAAACTCTTTAACCTCGCTTCATCGTCCTTCCCTTTCAGCTGGGAAAGAACTGTCAGCGTTGCATTATTCACACCTATGATAAAAGAAAGAACAGTAAAAATGACCGTGCTCGAAACCGCCACAGCCCCCAGAGCATTCGCCCCTAGCAAGTTCCCTACCCACAGACTGTCGATAAATTGATAAGAAGTCTGGAGCAGATTGGTAACCAGGATTGGGAGTGAGAACGCAAGAAGCTGCTTTCCAATCGGGCCGGTCGTAAAATCCTGCTGTTTCATTGTTCGATATCCCCTCTTAAAAGATACTCCTCTCATTATATATACTCCTGGCAGTGAAAACATGGTTTTGGCTTTTGGTGTCCTAATCAATGATTGAATAATGCGTTAGAGGGCAGATGAAAATGTTTAATCAAACGTTTGATTAAAAAATGATGTTGTTTTAGCGGACACCCAGGGGAACCAGCGTGATTCCTGTATTTTTTCCATCTAATCAAACGTTTGATTAGATTAAATATGGAGACTAAATTAAGGATTGTAGAATTCAATTAATCGATTGATTAAGACAATGATATGCGGAAAAAACCTGCTGCTAATCATATGATTCGTTAAGAGTTTGATGTAAAGGAAAATGACGGTAGGGCTGTTAATCAAACGTTTGTTTAAAAATTGGGGTATTCCTGACGGACTTCCTGAAATCCTTGTCAACACTGACTTTTCTTCTATTGATCAAACGTTTGTTTAGATCAATGATGGGGATTGAATAAAAGATTGGTCATTTCAATTAAACAATTGATTAAGAGAATGATGGGCAGCAAATTGACAGGCGGCATCGGTGATACCCCGAATGGCCGTGGCGTTTGCTACAATGATGCCTTTGCCCGCTAATCAAACGTTTAATTAAAAAATACCGTATTCTAAGATAATCCCCTTAAACCCATGTCAATTCTAGCTCTTTTTCTACTAACCAAACGCTTGATTAGATCAATAGCGTGGATTAAATAACAGGTTGGTCCCTTCAATCAAACGTTTGATTAAAAATTTTACATAACCACAATTTGAAAAAAGAGAAACCCGGTTTCCCGGGTTCTATTAAAATCGTTCCACCAATTTTGAGTATAAATCCGCTCTCCGATTGGCCGTATAGCTCATTTTTGGGTCCAACTGCTGGTCGATTGGCATGTCCACTGTTTTAAGCCCTTCCGCCTGCTTCATCTGCAATAATATTTCTCCTGTAGCGTCAATGACCATACTATCTCCGCAGAAATCCAAATCGCCCTCTATCCCAAGTCGGTTGCAAATAATTATCGGAATTTCATTCTCCATCGCGCGTGCCCTGGAAAAGATATGGTGTTGCAGCTCGTACGGATGCATGTTGGCATTGACGATAACAATCATGTCCGCTCCTTGTAATTTCAAAGAACGTGCAATTTCCGGGAATTCAACATCAAAGCAGATCATCATCCCGATTTTCCCCAAAGGTGTTTCGATGACTTTAAATTCCGCTCCGGGAGTAAAATACTTCTTTTCTTCGTCGAACAGGTGGGATTTACGGTAAACTCCCAATACATCCCCATTATTATCAATCAGTGCGGAAGATATATAATAATGTTTTCCCTCTCCCTGTTCCGGAAAACTGATCGCCGCATATATTCCATGCTCGAGGCATAACTTCCTGACCTCTGTCATCCCCGGTCCATCTTCCGTTTCGGCCAGTTGGCCCAAACTCTCCCCAACCGAATAGCCTGTTAAAAATAATTCAGGAAATACGATCAAATCAGCTTGGTCCTTTTCCGCCTTAATCATCGCATCAGAAATCAATTGAAGATTATGTTGCTTATCTCCCAATTTAGGTGACAACTGTGCTATAGAAACTTTAATCGCTTTCATTTCTTCCCTCCTCATATTGAATATACCAAATTCCAAGTACGGGAGGAGTAAGAAAATTTTTAAAAACGTGATTGTGTGGGATTTCTCACTTTTTCCGCTTGAAGAAGCACGAGGCACTTAGATGTATTACCGATGACCGTGCTTTTGCACGAATTGCTGCTATGCCCGTTCACTTCAATTTCCCCCTTTATATATGCTACGATGCGCCTCTGTTCCAACCTTTATACGTTTAAGCAGGGACATATCCGCTTGATGTGTTGCACTTCAATCCTTATTAATTTTAAACGGGGAGAATCGTTTTAACGCGTATCCGTATTTCCAGAAGGAGCAGCCGCCAAAAGTAAAAAACAGATGGAGAACCTGACGGCCCCATCTGTTTCATATGGCAAGGACTTTTTTGATAGCCCTTTCTTAGTTCCCTTCCTTTACAATCGCTCCGCACACAACTCGATCTCCGGCATTCCCAGCGGGATCAGTGACATAATCATCCAGACCAGCGTGAATGACAAGCGCACTTCCGTCTTTATCCAATAAAGAGTTTGGTTTGCCTTGCTCTAGGGTGACGTCAGCAGTTTTTAAAAGTTCGTCCACTTTTCCTTCAGTATCTACTTCCAGATTCGGAAGGTCTCCAGCGTGATATCCTTTGGGATTATGGAAACCATGTTGCTTTTGACCAGGGTTGAAATGAGCACCGGCCGATTTAAAATCGGGTGGAGTACATTTTCCGGTTTCATGAATGTGAATCGCCCTTTTGCCAGGCTCAAGGCCTTGAGCCCTCACATGGATCGTCACGCCTTTCCCGTTTTCCGACAGCTCAGCTTCGCCGACTTTGTCTCCCTCTGTATTGAGCAAGTCAATATTGATCGGTGTTTCCGCGTTGACCGGCGCTGCCTCCTTGATTTTTTCCGGATCAGCTGTATCTTTTCCGCCACTGCAAGCACTTAGAATCACAAGCAAGATTATCGAATAAGGAATCATCTTTTTCAACATAAGGTACCTCCATATTTCAAAAGTTACTACCTGTATTTACCAACCCCTATTCATTTATACTTTTCCACGCCTTCTTTTACGGCATACAAGCCAGTCGGCTTTACTTATATCCCTAGGTCCGTTAAGATAAAATCAATATTTCATTGTAATCCTGTAGGAGTTGGTCAAATGAATGATACATGGGGATTATTACATTCCGGCCATGACGACGCCGCTATTAACATGGCTCTGGATGAGGCATTGATTAACTGGCACAGTGAGGGGAAAATCCCTCCAGTTCTACGATTTTATGGCTGGTCAACAGCAACGCTCTCCGTGGGACACTTTCAAAAGGTGGACCGCACCATTGACCTTGATGGAGTTAAACGGCATGGCTGCCAGTTTGTCCGCCGCCAGACCGGTGGAAGCGCAGTCTTGCATGATGATGAGTTAACATACAGCGTTGTTGTTTCAGAGTCCAAACCTTACATTTCCAAGTCGATTCGGGAAGCGTATTTTGAGTTGTCTAAAGGAATTATGGAAGGGTTTAATCAGCTCGGGATCAACGCCGACTATTCCATTCCGAAAGAACGCTTCAAGCAGGATCCGACTGCTGTTTGCTTTGAAAGGCCTTCCGATTATGAAATGCTCGTCGACGGCAAGAAAATTTCAGGAAACGCCCAGACAAGAAAAAAAGGCGTCCTGTTGCAGCACGGCTCTATTCCGTTCAGCATGGATAAGAAGGTCCTCTTTGATCTGTTCCTTTTTTCCGATGAAGATACAAGAGAAAGAAAGCGCTCTGCTTTTTCGCAAAAAGCAACCACCATCAACGAAGCTTCCGGCCGGGTAGTTACTTACGAGGAGGCCGAAAAAGCATTCCAAGCAGGCTTTGAAAAAGCGTTGAATCTTGAGTTTGTCCCATTCGAGCTGTCAGAAGAACAATGGAAAGAAGTCCAAGAACTGGCCGAATCGAAATACCGTTCAGATGATTGGAATTTAAATTTTCGAAAGAGAGTGTTGGCTCATGGCAAAAAATGAAGAGTACATAAGAAAGCCGGATTGGCTGAAAATCAAGATTAATACGAACGAATCCTATACAGGTTTGAAAAAACTGATGCGAAACAAGAGCTTGAATACGGTCTGCGAGGAAGCGCGCTGCCCGAATATCCACGAATGCTGGAGCGAGCGGAAGACTGCCACTTTCATGATCCTTGGCGATACGTGCACTAGAGGCTGTCGTTTTTGCGCGGTAAAAACAGGGCTTCCAACTGAGCTCGATTGGGGAGAGCCGGAGCGCGTAGCAGAGTCGGTAAAAATCATGGGCTTGAAGCATGTTGTTGTAACTGCGGTAGCTAGGGATGATTTAAAAGACGGGGGAGCGGCGGTTTTCGCGGAAACAGTACGAAGAATTCGAGAAGGCAACCCGGGTTGTACGATTGAAATTCTTCCTTCCGATATGAAAGGTGATTACGAGAGTCTCACCACATTGATGTCTAGTGCCCCAGATATTTTTAACCATAACATAGAAACGGTCAGACGCCTTACCCGCCGGGTCCGTGCACGCGCTATGTATGACCAGTCGTTGACATTGCTACAGCGTGTAAAAGAGATTTCACCTAAGACACCGACAAAATCAAGCATCATGGTCGGACTCGGTGAAACTAAGGAAGAAATCATTGAAACAATGGACGACTTACTTGCACATGACGTTGATATCATGACGATCGGGCAGTATTTGCAGCCTACGAAGAAACACTTGAAAGTTGAACGTTATTACCATCCGGACGAATTTGAAGAGCTGAAACAGATCGCTCTGTCCAAAGGATTCAGCCACTGTGAATCAGGCCCGCTCGTCCGCTCATCCTACCATGCAGACGAACAGGTCAACGCTGCATCCGCCCAAAGAAGAATTAAGTACATGAAGGGCTACGAAGATCAGGAGAAAAAAGAAGTGGACTTCACCTTTTAACCAAAAGGGGCTATCGATATCGATATAGCCCCTTTTGAAATTTTCCAAAACCTGGAATACTTTCTGGTGGGGGCAGCGAGGCTGACGGATCCCAGTATAAACAACCATCAATCATGGTGACCGTGATGATGAATGATGAAAAAAGCAATCGATCGGGTAACATGAAGCGGTCATAGGGACCGCTAAGATGAAAATAGCGAGTGGGCGGGTGCCATGAAGCAGTTATAGTGACCGCTAGGATAAAAATAGCGATCGAGCGGGTATCATGAAGCTGTCATAGTGACCGAGTGAAAGTTTTTTCTGCTTCATCGTTTACTTACAGTTTTTCTTAGTTCCCGCGAGGGCATTTTTTTCGCAGCAACGGTCACTTACAACTCTCCTTAATGACCGCTTGGACAGCTTTTCCCCTGCAACGGGCACTTACAGCTCTCCTTAGTGACCACTAGGACAGCTTTTCCACTAAAGCGGTCACTTAGAGACAAATTTGACGGCTTCTGACCACGCTCAGCCGCCATTGCAGCTCCAGAATCAGGAATGATAGAAATTTTTTCGTTCTTATTCACGCTCCCATTTCAATAAAGACCGTTCAGAAAGTCACTTTTCACCGACTTTCTGACGGTCTTTTTCTGATGGAAGATCCTTATGGATGCTGCCATCCTGCTTACACGGGGCAATCCCTGCTCTCAAGGTAATTATCCGGAGCTCACAGTGAATCGCCGGCATGAAAAGTACTGGCTCTTCTCATCGTTTCATTTCTTTTAAATCCATATCTTTCGTAAAACAAATGGGCATCTTCTGTCTTGAGACTCATATTGGTTTCCCTAATATCCGGGTGTTCCAAAATACAATCCATCAACCACTTTCCCAACCCATTTCCTCGGTAAGGTTCATCGATCACGACATCCATGAGCCATGAGAAAACGGCTTTATCGGTGGCTACCCTGGCGAAACCAATTTGCCTTTCCTCTGTATATATTCCAAAAGTAATGGAGTTTTCAATGCTCTTTACAATAGTGTCCCTCGGTCTGTCCGCTGCCCAGTATGTGCTTGCAAGCAGCCGGCAAACTGTATCCATATCAAGTTTCTCCTGTTGGTCACTCAAAACAAATTGGTCTTTTGTCCACTCCAAAAATGCCGCCTCCTCTCTCACCCTAGCTATTTAATTTATGGCATGTTTTTTGACATTTCTCGAGGAGTATTCATTACTTCCATTCTTTCGCAAGCATCCCGTAAACAGCATGGTCGACAAAATGGTCATACAGCCACTCACTTTCCCGGATACAGCCTTCGTGCTGAAATCCAAGCCGCTCCGGTACAGCCCTGCTTTTAAGATTCCCCATGGCCGCCCTGATTTCTACGCGGTTCATTTTCAATTCCGTAAACGCAAAATTGGTTAGCGCTTTGACAGAACGGACGATAATCCCGTGCCCTGTATAATGCTTGTCGAGCCAATATCCGATCGATCCGGATCTGTTGATCCAGTCGAATTCGTTGAACCCTGCTATTCCCACTATTTCATCTTTGTATACAACTGCTGTGTTCATGTTTTTATGCCTGGCAAAACCGTCGCGGCTGTGCTTAATAAAATTCCTAGTATCGTAAACGCTGTTCGTATCATCAAGCCATGGCAACCATTCACGCAAATAGCTCCTTGAACGGTCGGTTAATTCGAAAAGCCTCACCGCATCATTTTGATCGACGAGTTTTAAATAAATTTCTTCATCCACCACATGAACAAACATCTCGCCCACCTCCTGATTGGAAAAAATCTATGTCGGTCAATTGAAAATATCCATAATTTTTAAATTAAAA
The DNA here is from genome assembly GCF_003605385.1 of Siminovitchia acidinfaciens. Taxonomy (GTDB): domain Bacteria; phylum Bacillota; class Bacilli; order Bacillales; family Bacillaceae_C; genus Siminovitchia; species Siminovitchia acidinfaciens. The sequence goes on from NZ_QYTV02000004.1 coordinate 414,821, forward strand.
ATATTATGATATCATTTTATTATGAACCATACAATCGTTTTAACAAAATATCCAATAGATTTTTCCCATTCAGTAAAAAAATGGACGGGGATTCGAATGATCCCCGTCCATCCTTAAGCCTCCAATTTATCAAAGGCAATTTGCGGTGGTTCTTTTTTAAAGAAATCAGTTGTAAATGCGAGGTAAACAATACCTAACAGAGCCCAAATTCCCCCTGCTATGATCGAGAAGATATCAAGGTTAGCCCATAGGTAAACGACAAATGCTAATCCAATTGATGGAAAAATAAGACTTCCGACAACCAGGCTAAACGTACGCGGTCCTTGATGTCTGAAAAAGTTGATGATCACGCAAAGGTTCACAAATGAAAAAGCTGTAAAAGCCCCTACATTTATCAAGGAAGAAGCTGCTTCCAGGCTTAGAAAAATAGCCGAAAGTGCCAAAACTCCAATAAGCAGGATGTTTGCTACCGGCGAGTTATATTTTGGATGCAAATATCCAAAGAAACGCTTAGGGAGAACCCCATCCCTTCCCATGGCATAAAGCAGTCTTGAAGCACTGACCTGTGATGCCAGGCCGGAGGCGAAACAAGAGAACAATGCCCCTGCGAGGAAAAAGGACAAGAATAAGTTCCCGCCGATAATTTGGGCAATTTCAGGAGAAGCCCCTTCAATATCGTTGAAAATAGAGACATCCGGAAATAGAGACTGCATAAAATAGGTAACCCCGAAAAAGAAAACGCCACCAATCCCCGCTACAAGAAGAATCGCTTTAGGTATGGTCTTTTTAGGTTTTACCGTATCCTCCGACAGTGTTGTAATGGCATCAAAACCAATAAACGATAAAGCCAATAAGGCCGCCGCCCCAAACAATCCTGATACGTCATCTCCTGAAGGGAAAATGTCACTGATAGGCATAAAGCTTTCAGGCCCTTTGACGATTGAACGAATGGTCAAATAAGTAAAAATTACCCCGACCAACGCTTGGAATCCAACGAGAAGCAAGTTCACGGACGCAGCTATTTTTACACCGAATATATTTAAAAAGCTGATGATTACGATTAATCCCACTATCCAGACCCAGCCCGGGACCTCAGGAAAACCAGCGGAAAGATAAATGTCAGCAAGCAAGGCGTTGATCATCGGCAGGGCGATATAAGCAATAAAAGTTACCCAGCCAACAATGACACCTAAATAAGGATTTATAATGTTCCTCGTATACGTATAGACAGATCCAGCATTTGGAAATTGCCGGACAAGCTTTCCGTAACTTAATGCCGTGAACAGGATGGCAATAAATACAACGATGTAGGCAGCCGGAACGTGTCCGGACGATATGTCTGATGCGATTCCGAAAGTGTCAAACACCGCCATTGGCGCCATGTATGCCAGTCCGATAGCAACAACATGTATTAACTTTAATCTTCTTTCGATTTGATTGGTTTGTTCCATAAAAACATCATACCTCTCAAGTTGAAATGTAGCGCATAGAAGCGGCATCCACCTGTATACGTTTTCAAAAAGCAGTCAATTTCATTTTTCAAGGAAATCATGCCCGGCAGCTGATAGTCAGGCATGATTCACCATTAGTCCAAATTAACCCAGACACTCTTTACTTCTGTGTAATTTTCCAAGGCGTAAGAACCCATTTCACGCCCAATTCCGGATTGCTTATATCCTCCAAAAGGTACTGCAGCGTTCGTGAGATTATAGCAGTTGACCCATACAGATCCTGCCTTTAATTTACCGGCAACAACGTGGGCGTTCTTTAGGTTCTCAGTCCAAAGTCCCGCTCCAAGGCCATAAGGGCTGTTATTTGCACGTTCAACCACTTCATCGATTGTTTTATACGGCATGCAGGCGACGACTGGACCAAAAATTTCTTCCCTCGCAATCGTCATATGGTCTTCTGCAGAAAAAACTGTCGGCTGAACGAAATATCCTTTGTCCAAACTTTCTCCGCCAGCTAGAAGCTTCGCGCCTTCGTCCAGACCTTTTTGAATATAGGATGTGACGATGTCTAGCTGCCTCTTTGAAACGAGCGGTCCCATTTGTGTATCTTCTGCAAGGCCGTTTCCCAGCTTTACTCTCTTCGCGTAATCAGCGAGACGTTCCATTACCTCGTCGTACATTTGCTCTGGAATATAGGCTCTTGAACCTGCGCAGCATACTTCTCCCTGGTTGGCCATGATTCCGTTAAATACACCAGGAATGGCCTTATCCAGGTCTGCATCAGGCAAGATAATGTTCGGTGATTTTCCGCCGAGCTCCAACGTTACGCGTTTCATTGTATCCGCTGCTGTTTTCATAATCGACTTTCCGACAGCCGTAGAGCCGGTGAAAGCAATTTTATTCACTTTCGGATGCTTAACAAGCGCATCGCCTGCTGATTTTCCAAAACCAGGGACAATATTGACAACCCCTTCAGGGAAGCCCGCTTCTTCAATGAGCTTGCCCAAATAAAGTGCTGACAGAGGCGTCTGTTCAGCAGGTTTTAAAATGATCGTACATCCTGTAGCAAGTGCTGGAGCAATTTTCCACAGCGCCATCATAAGCGGGAAGTTCCAAGGAATAATCTGTCCAACTACGCCAACAGGTTCGTGGCGAGTATAGTTGAGAAATGAATTGGAAACTGGGATTGTTTGGCCTGTCATTTTCGTTGTCCAGCCCGCAAAGTATCTGAGCTGTTCGATAGCGTCAGGCACATCGGCGATTCTCATTTCATTGATCGGTTTACCGTTGTCCAGCGTGTCCAGCTGGGCAAGAACTTCAAAGTCCCTTTCCATTAAATCAGCTAGCTTATGCATCAATTTGGCACGATCAGCTGCACTGATTCTTGACCAAGGTCCCTCTTCAAAAGCTGTTGCTGCAGCTTCAACCGCTTTATCAATATCTTTTTCACGAGCTTCATACACGTGGGCCAACACTTCCCCTGTTGCAGGGTTATGCGTTTCGAATGTATGACCTTCAACAGATTCATGCCAGCCGCCATTTATGAATAACTTTTGCGGCCCCTGTAAAAAGTCACTTACCTTTGGATGAAGTGGTAAATTTTCATCAGATGTCATCTTTTCAACCCCCTTATCAAAAAGTGGACTGGCCGGGCATTCCGGCCAGTCTTTCATTGTAAAAGTTTAGCTGTATAAAAGATTGCCAAACACGGAAAAATTCTCTATGAACTTCTCTTAGTGCCCGTTTGGGCGGTTATCCTGCCTGCTTGGGCACGATTAGCCACGATTCGTTACCGTCTGGGCGATCATCCGGCCTATTCGGGCACGATTAACTGCGATTTGTTACCGTTTGGGCAATTTTCCGGCCTGCTCAGGCACGATTAGCAACCCTGTGTACCCGTGTTTGCCATATTTCCCCCAACTCAGGCATTATGGCCTCAGCTTTTTTGGAGTCCAGCGGCGCACAGATGTGCTAGTGCCACTGAATCCACAGGATGCGGTGTTCTGTCAGGCGGCCTGCGCTTGTCTTATGCTTGTCGGGGCCGTTCGGGGCGCTTCCGCTTTTCCTCACTGTCCAGCTCCGGGCTCCAGCGACTAGCAGACTTTGCGCCTCCTCCTACGATAAGTCAACATCGGCTCCGACGGACAGGACGTCCTAGTGCCACCGAAGCCACAGGATGTGGCGGTCTGAGGCGGCCTTCGGCGCCGTTTTTCTTTTATCTCGTCGAAGGCCACTCTAGTCTGTACGTTGCTAAATGTCACCCTACACTTTTTCTTTCTTAAAGCGTTTTCGCAAATGCAGCTATTGACTCGTCAACGATGGCGATAATTCTTTCGACTTCCTCTTTATTTACGACCAACGGAGGAGCAATCGCTACGATGTTCATGCCAGGAGTAAAGGCGAATGGTCTGATTAAAAGACCTCTTTTGTAGGATTCTTCCACAACTGTAACAGCTGCTTGGATTGATCCGTCAAATGGCTTGCCTGCTGCTGGATCTTCCATCAAATCGAATCCGGCAAGAAGGCCTCTGTTTCTTGTGTTTCCAACAAAAGCATATTTATCTTCCAAATAGGCTAGACCTTTTTTCAACTCGTCTCCCATGACTCTTGCGTTTTCAATCAGGCCGTCACGCTCAAGAATTTCAAGGTTTTTCAAGCCGACTGCGCACGCTGTTGGATGTCCGCTGTACGTAAATCCGTGAGGGAGCATTCCGTCGTATGTGTGGAATGTATCTCTGATTTCATCAGTCATGAGCACGCCGCCAAGCTGTACATAACCGCTTGTCATCCCTTTAGCCACACACATGAAATCAGGAACAACATCCCAATGATCCACACCGAACATTTTTCCGGTTCTTCCGAATCCGCAGATGATTTCGTCGGCAATCATGTGAATGTCAAACTCGTCGCAAAGCGCACGAACTGCTTTCAAGTAACCTTCTGGTGGAACATGTACGCCGCCGGCACCTTGGACTGGCTCTAGGATGACAGCCGCAACTTTATCAGCGCCTTCTTTCTCAATAATGCTTCTGATGGAGCCTTCATACTCAGGATGGCTTTTGTCGCCAAGCTCGCATTCAGTCAAATGAGGCTTCGCGTTGACGATATTAGGATCCCCTGATCCGGAGAATTCACGGTAAGCGTCAATTCCTGTTGCCCTTTGGGTTGCAATGGTAACTCCGTGATAGCCTCTTCTTAAAGAAATAATGAGTTTCTTGTCTTTCTTTCCTTTTAAATCCCAATAAGATCTGGACAATTTAAAAGCTGTATCGTTGGATTCTGATCCGCCGGAAGTATAGAAAATGGTATTCAAGTCGCCAGGTGTGACTTCGGCAATTTTTTCAGCCAAACGTACAGACGCTTCATTCGAATATCCATAGAAGGTAGTTGTGTAAGCCGCTTTCGTCATTTGCTCATAGGCCGCTTCGGCCAATTCTTTCACACCATGACCAACGTTTACGTTCCAAAGCATGGAAACTCCGTCGATGTATGTTTTGCCTCCCATGTCTTTTAAATAAATGCCTTCTCCGCTTTCAAAAATCAGTTTTGGACCGATTTCAGAATGAAGTTTTGGATTAGTGGACGGATGAAGAATATGTTTTTTATCCAGTGCAGATAGCTCGTTGAATAATGTTTCAGTTTGTTGACTCATTTAAATCTCCCCTTTAATTGTTTTGTTATTGGTAAGGCGCCAGGCGCCGAAATACTATTTGGTACCTGCCAGCTTTTGAACAACATACAAAAGGACGTTCGCCCCTTTTTCAATGTCATCATCCAGCGTAAGTTCCTCCTCGTTGTGGCTGATTCCGTCAATGCTCGGCACAAAAATCATGCCGGAATCTGCCACTCCGGCCATATATTTTGCATCATGGCCTGGACCGCTGAACAATTCCAGAGATGAATATCCAAATTTATCCACAGCTTCTTGAATGGCATCTTTGACAGCCGGTGCGAATAAGGTTGTCTCTGTATTCCAATCAGTCGTGATCGTCAATTCCACTTCGCTCATCAATGCAATAGCACTGAGCTGCTCTTTTAATCTTTCGAAAGCATGAGACCGTAATTCATTGTCCTCGTGGCGAATATCAATCGTAAATTCCACCTCTCCAGGAATTACGTTTGTGACATTCGGTCTTACATCCATTTTTCCGATGGTAGTTTTTAAGCCTTTGATCTCATCCGTGATCTCATTAACTTTTAAAATCATCTTGGAAGCAGCCACAAGTGCATCTTTCCTGTTTTCCATCGGAGTCGGCCCTGCGTGGTTCGTTTTTCCAGTCACCTTTACCGTGAACCAGTCAATACCTTGGATTCCCTGCACAACACCGATTGTTTTTTCCTTGTCATGTAAAATCGGTCCTTGCTCGATATGCAGTTCTATGAAGTTTTTGACATTTGTCAGCCGATTCTTGGAATCTCCCAAATAATCAATGTCTGTCAGAGCCTGCTCAAAGGAGATCCCTTCAGCATCCTTGATGCCATATATGTAATCCTTTGTGAAATCTCCGGTAATTCCGCCGGACCCAAGCATCGGTGGAGCGAAACGGGCTCCCTCTTCATTGGTAAAATTGACAATTTCCACTGGATATTCGGTTTCAATATCGTTTTCATTCAGAATGCGGATTACTTCCAGTGCGGACAATACTCCTAAAATACCATCATACTTGCCTCCGCATGGCTGTGTATCCAAGTGGGATCCGATGGCAACAGACGGTCCATCTTCAAGCTTCCCTTTTCTTTTTCCATATATGTTTCCAAAATCGTCTATTCTTACTTCAAGACCTTCCTCTTTTAACCAGTCGACAAATATATCGCGCATGTTTTTATCAGCTTCCGATAACGCCAGGCGGTTTAATCCCCCGTTTCCGGATGGGCCGATGGAAGAGCTTACTTTTATCGTTTCAAGCAAACGCTCTCTGTTTACTTTCAATAATGTCTTTTCCATACGCATCCTCCTCACTATACAAATGTTGCAAGAACCATGCCAAACCTTAATCCCTTTAAAATTAAAGCCTTTTCATTTAGGAGAATAGTAATATATAATAGACATGAACCGAAATCGAAGTAATTGATGCGATATCGAATCATTTTTTTCAATGAGGAGGGGCATTATATGGGGAATTATTTTTTTAATGATCGGCACTTTCATCAAGTATTCAATCATTTAAAAGACGGTATTTTCATAGCGGATAAAAACGGCGTCGCCCTCTGGTGCAATGATACAAGTACGAGGCAGATCGGTGCACCGCGCTCCAAGATTGTAGGCAGACATGTGAATGACTTGGAGAACAATGGCTTTTTCACCCCTTCAGTGACTAAAATCGTCTTGGAAAACAGAGAAGTCGTGACAAAGGTCCAGACCTCAAAAGACCGGCAGTTCCTCGCAACAGGATATCTTGTAAAGATCGATGAAGATAATGCTGAATATATACTCGTTCAAGTAAAGGACATTACCGAAACAGTAAAGAACTCATTTAAGCTTGAAAAAGCAGAATCTCTGATGCGACAATATTGGGAAGAACTTCAAGAAATGAAGAAAAGCCGGCAGAGGGGTAAAACAAGCCAGTTAATCATCGGAAACAGTAAGAGCAATGAAGAATTATTGGATTTAGTGAACCGGGTTGCAACTGTTGATGCAACGATCCTACTAACGGGTGAATCCGGCGTCGGCAAAAGCTTGATTGCCGGTGAAATTCATAAACACAGTCCAAGAAGAGACAAGAATTTTGTTCAGATTAACTGTGGAGCAATCCCAGAAACCCTGCTGGAGTCGGAGCTTTTTGGCTACAAAAAAGGGGCTTTCACAGGTGCAAGCCAAAGCGGAAAGAAAGGGCTTGTTGAAAAAGCGGACGGTGGAACATTATTTTTGGACGAAATTGGCGAGCTTCCTTTAGCGTTGCAGCCTAAACTGCTCCAATTGGTACAAGATAAGTCGTTTATTCCAGTTGGGGGTACAGAGCTTAAAAAGGTTGATATCCGAATCATCGCCGCCACTAATCAGGACCTGCAGCAGATGGTACAGGAAAAGCGGTTCCGTGAGGATTTATATTACCGGCTGAATGTCGTGTCCATCCAAATTCCCGCGCTACGGGAACGAAAAGAAGATATCCCGCCATTGATCTATCACTATTTAAACACTTTTAACGATAAATATATGAAAAAGTCATCTTTGGACAGCGGCGTTCTTGAATACCTTCAAAACTACAGCTGGCCTGGAAATATCCGGGAGCTTGAGAACATGATAGAGCGCTTAATCGTAACAGCAAAAGAGGAAACGATTACAGTTTCGGATCTTCCTGATAAAATTTTATACGAAGAGATAATGGATCACTCCATCCGAAAATTGAACAATCAAAGCCTTCCAGAGTACTTGGAAACAATCGAAAGAAGATTGATAGAGGAAGCGAAAGTAAAGTACCCTTCTACGAGAAAAGCGGCCGAGTCTCTCGGATTGACCCAATCTTCCTATTTAAGAAGGCTGAAAAAATACGAATTTTAGTTTCATGGCATAAAAGTTGCATAATTATATCATTGAACATATATGGAGGGGGATCATTATGGCACGTACAATAGACAGCACACCAAGAAAAGACGGTTTCAGAATGCCCGGCGAATTTGAGGAGCATGAGGGCACATGGATGCTATGGCCCATGAGAACGGACACATGGAGATCTGGCGCTAAACCTGCACAACGCGCTTTTGCAGAAGTAGCGAAAGCGATTTCGCAATTTGAACCGGTTACGGTGTGCGTCAACGCGGAACAATTTGAAAACGCCCGCGCTCTTTTGGACGATAATATTAGAGTAGTTGAAATTTCATCAAATGACTCCTGGATGCGTGATATAGGACCTACTTTTGTTAAAAACGACAGAGGTGAAGTACGCGGTATCGATTGGCAGTTCAATGCCTGGGGTGGCTTGGACGAAGGTCTGTACTTCCCTTGGGACAAGGACCAGCTTGTCAAACAAAAAGTGATGGAAATTGAAAATATAGATAGATATGATGCAAAAGATTTTGTACTGGAAGGCGGAGCCATACACGTTGATGGGGAAGGAACGCTCATCACGACTGAACAATGCGTGTTGAATCCGAACCGGAATGGAGATATGTCAAAAGAAGAAGTCGAGGAAAAACTAAAAGAATACTTAAATGTAGAAAAAATCATTTGGATTAAAGAGGGCCTTGTCGGCGATGAAACCGACGGACACGTGGACGAAGTACTATTTTATGTACGCCCCGGCGAAGTGGCTGTCGGTTGGACAGACGATCCTGAACACCCGCACTATGAAGTGCTTCGTAAAGCCTATCAGCAGTTGGAGCAAGAAACAGACGCCAAAGGTAGAAAGCTGAAAATCTATAAAATCCCGATGCCGAAGCAAATTGCAATCACAGAAGAAGAAGCGCGGGAAATCGATTTTGCAGCCGACGCATTCGACCGTTCGGCAGACACTGAGTTCATTGCCACCTACATCAACTGTTACATTTGCAACGGCGGGATTGTCCTTCCATCATTCGGCGATCCAATGGATGAAGAAGCCGTACAGATTTTCAAGGAGATGTACCCCGAGCGGAAGATTGTCACAGTGAACACACGTGAAGTTTCTCTCGGTGGAGGCAACATCCACTGCATCACCCAGCAGCAACCTAAGGCTTAATTTTTAGGGCAGGCGGAGTTTTTCCGCCTGCTTTTCTTAAAAGCAGGAGCACACAGGCTTTTGCCATTGTTTTCTAGGGAGATATCTCTTATAATAAAGGTGTCGTTATTTACCGGGATGTAGCTCAGCTTGGTAGAGCACTAGCATGGGGTGCTAGGAGTCGCAGGTTCAAATCCTGTCATCCCGATATGAAAAAGAAGCGCCAAACCCTTTCATATTGGAGGGTTTGGCGCTTTTTCCATTGATACAAATTTAGCCGTTTTTAATTAGGTAAGAGAGTATAAAATCGACTAAGTTTCTGACAGAAAAAAATGCTTTATGTCTAGCTCCGACGGACAGGAAGTCCTAGTGCCACCGAAGCCACAAGATGTGGCGTTCTGAGGCGGCCAGGCGCCATCGGCTCGAGGTCACAAGCTCAAGGAAGCTTATTCAGGATGAATGTGCTCCTGTGCTATAGCTTTTTCAAGGAAGGCTTGTTCAGCTCGTCGCAAAGCTGCATGAAGCAGATTCAAAGATGTTTCCCACGATGTAATTAAGTTAGCAGCTTTGCTGTAGCGGCTGAAAAGCTCCCTCATCAAAATTCGCCTTGCGCTTTTCTTATTAACATAGATTTTTTTGGGGGCTATTTGGTGTTTTTATTCTTTTTGAAGTATAGAAGGTCAGCACAGTAGGAGAGGAAACTATTTTCAAAGGTTTTATTGTTCCCATTTTCTTTTCTTAAAAGATCATAATGAGATTATATTGTAATTTCAAAAAGCCATTCTTTTGGCTTAAAAATTAAATTAACCGAATTCGATGACACGGTGACAAAGTCTTTGGATCAGTTTTGCTTCATGACTGACAACGACTATTCCCATGTTTCTTTTTTTGGCAATTTCCAGTACGGCATGCCAAATTTGAACTTGTGTAATTGCATCAAGCATAGTGGTCATTTCATCTGCAATAAGAAACCGTGTGTTCGGCCCCAATGCACGAGCTACGCAAAATCGTTGCAGTTCTCCGCCGGATAACTCGTTGGGCCAGCGACCTAACCATTCCTGCTTAATGCCTAATAAATCAAGCAATTTTTGATCTGGCTTCCATACTTCGTTTAGTGTTTTTTCCATCTTCCAGCGAGGATTTACTGCTTTTTCCGGGTGTTGAAAGATCAACTGAACAGGATGATAGCCGTTTCTTCGTAATGGTTCCCCATCAAACAATACTGTCCCCTCAACAGGCTGTTCGAAACCAGATAATATCCGGCAAAAAGTTGTTTTCCCGCGCCCGCTAGGTCCGGTAATCCCAATGATTTCACCTGCATTTAAGGTTAAATCGACACCTTGAAACAGCATTGGTCCATTACCATAACGAAATCCGATTCCTTTTGCTTCAATTTGCATGGATACACCTCACCATTCCATCCCTCAATTCTCTTATATCCGGTTGCACTACCTGACATTCGGAAGTAGCCAGCGAACAGCGAGGCGCGAACAAACAGCCAGTTGGCAATTCACTTGGATGGGGCTGTGAGCCTGGAATCGGGATAAAATCATTTTGAGGCAGCGCTCTCCACAACGCCTTCGTATAAGGATGTCTGAGTGCTTCTCCATGACCCGAAAAATTTTCCACACGAGCAATTTCTACGGTAGTTCCCGCATAAAAAACAGCAATCTTATCCGCAATTTTAAGAGCAGATTCTATATCATGGGTAATGAGCATCACTGCACAGCCATTGTCGGCAAACTCTCGGAAATTATTTAAAGCTTCTTTGATCACAACAGGATCGAGGCCCGGGGTAGGCTCGTCAGCTATAATGACTTTTGCTCCGCTTACCATAGCGGTCGAGAGAAGTGCCCTACGCGCCATCCCGCCAGAAAGCTGAAATGGATACATATTATCAACTTCTTTTCTTAAGTGATAACGCTCAAATACCCTTCGCTGGAGTGCAGCCGCATCCCCACTTTTGACAGACGTGCGGACCTGTTTCCCAACGCGCATAAGAGGATCCAGAAAGTTAACCGATTGCGGAACAAGCGCAATTTCCTTCCCTCTCAAAGCCTCTTGCCGAGCATGAGTAAGAATCTCACCCGCATATTTAATGATGCCACTTGTCCTTGCATTGCTCGGAAGGATGCCCAGAATGGCATGTGCCAGCAGACTTTTTCCCGATCCACTCGCTCCTACAACAGCAAGGATTTCACCTGCATTTAGAGTGATGCTTAAATTTGAAATCACTTGATTTTGAACCTGTTTAAATCCAGCTTTATATTGCTTAAAAGAAACTGATAAACTTTCCACTTCAAGGATAGGCATTTCTCAACCCCTCTGCTATTAAACGTTGGTCATCTTATTAATCATGAGCTCTAGCAGGATCAATAAGCATTCTAAGATTTTCTCCAATATAATCAAATGCCCTCACGATCACCAGCAGGCAAAGCCCGGGGAAAAAGGCAAGCCACCACATACCTGAAGAAATATATTTCATCGACTCCGATAGAATAATTCCAATTGCCGGTTCGTGGGGAGACATCCCTAAGCCTAAAAATGTAACGGCAGCTTCATGTAAAATCACATGGGGAAACATGAGCATAAAACCAATTAAAAGCTGCGGAAAAATATGAGGCAGAATATGATGCATCGCAATCCACCATTGGGATTTCCCCATGTTACGAGACACTTGCACAAATTCCGCAGAACGGACTTGCATCACCTCTGCCCGAATGACGCGAGCTAAGCTTGGCCAATGGGTTAAGGCAAGTCCAATAACAATGCCTTTAAATCCGCCCCCTAAAGTAAAAGCGATCAAGATTAGGGTGACAAGGTGCGGCACACTTAGGAAAAGATCAATGAGCCATGAGATGAGATAATCTGCCGCTTTCCCCATTGTTGCTGCTGCCATCCCCAGAAATAGAGCGATGGACGCACTGCCAATCGCTCCAATCAAGCCGACCCATATACTTAATGAAAGCCCCATGACCGTACGAGTAAACATATCTCTTCCTAACCAATCCGTGCCAAACAAATGGGTGGGAGATGGAGGCGAATTTCGATTTTGAAGATTGGTGGCAATTCTTCCTTCATCCAAAAGAAAGCTTGATAAAATCACAACCACTAAAAAAACAAAGGCAAACAGAATCGAAATCATTGTCCATTGCCTTCTATTCAGAGGGAATCTTTTAATATGGCTATGAATCATATGGACCGCCCCTCCCTCATTCTCGGATCTAAAATCCGATAGATCAAATCAGCCAATAGATTACCGGCAAAAACAAATAATGTACTGAATATGACTAACCCTAATAAAAGAGGAACATCCCCTCTTAACCCAGCCTCTACCGTAGCCTGCCCTAAACCAGGATAAGAAAAGACTTGTTCAGCCAGTACAGCTCCGCCGAACAATTCACTAAAAGCAGCAAATTGTAAAGTTATCGCCGGTAAGGCCACATTCCTTAATCCGTGTCTCCAAAATAGTACGAAGCCTTGTTCACCTCTCGCTCTTGCAAATAAGATATAATCACTGGCAAGAACATCAATCAGCTTTTGCCTCGTATGCATCGCAATATTCGCAACACCAACTACACTCAGTGTGAGTACGGGAAGTATAAGATGCTTGATTTTATCCGCCATTGTAACATCTTCTGCTAGAACTCCTGCCGGAACTCCCATTCCAATTGGAAACCATCTTAGCCATACGGCAAAGACGATAAGAAAGAGAAGCCCCATCCAAAAAGTTGGAGTTGAGGCCAGTGTAAAGCAGTACCACTTGATTAAACGGTCTATCCATGTACCCTTCTTCATTGCAGCGATAACGCCCATTAAAAATCCTATGATTCCCGATAAAATCCAAGCTGATATCATGAGAGCCAGGGAATTAAAGAAACGTTCACTAATGATGTCAGCCACAGGACGGCGAAAAATCATTGAGGTACCTAGATCCCCTCTTAACAAGGAAGATCCCCAATTAAAGAACTGCACCATTATCGGCTGATCAAGACCCCAATATTTTGCAATTACTTCCCGCTGCTCAGGGCCTACCTTCAACATATCAGCACCTATATAGGCTTGAATAGGGTCAATCGGAGAATTTTTTATTAAGAAAAAGGAAATGAAGCAAATGGCGATTAGCAATGTCACCATTCTTAATCCTTTCAGAAATAGGAATTTCACCAGGTTTTTACCCACTATGACTTAGCCCACTTCCATTCAGCTATGTTATCTGTCGCTGGCCAGCCGTGCCCATGCACATGAATTCTTTGTTCTCCGATATCCAATCCCTCTTTTACTAAATACAAGTGGTTAATGTTCACTAACCATGCCCATGGAGCATCACCTTTTGCACTTAATCCCGTTGTTCCATCCCATTGAGCGTTTTTCCAATATTCAATTGCATCTTTTTCATTTGTAGCACGAAGAGCCTTTTCAAAGTACTCATCTACTGTTTTATTCTGATAAAAACCAGTGTTATAGAACTCTATTCCTGCATTTTCACTACTGTATATATTAAACATTTCATGAGGATCGTGGCTTCCCCAGCCCAAAAGAACAGCATTGGAGTACATGTTCTTTTCAATCACATCCCAGCTTCCGCCCTCTAATTTAATATTGATGCCCAACGGTTTCATCATATCCGCAACAGAAATGGCCAGAGATTGTCTAATCGCATCACTCGCCAAGTAATAAAGAGTGAATTCAGCTTTTAAAGACCCTTTTTCAAGAATTCCATCTCCGTCTTTATCCTTCCAGCCTGCTTTTTCTAATGTTTTTCTGGCCCCTTCTACATCAGCATCTTTAATGACTGTATCTGGGTTCCACCATGGAAGTCCATCAACTGAAGTATAGGCTGGTGTTCCTTGTCCTTCTAACACCCCATCCACAAGTGCTTGTCGATCTACAGCCATGTTGATAGCATGTCGGATAGCAGGATCAGCTGTCACATCATTTCCAATTGGATAACCATCTTTCGTGAATTTCCCCGATTTTACAAACGGGAAAACAATCCCCCGATTATCAACTGTTTCGACGGATTCTAATCTCATGCCAGGGACTTTCTGATTGCTGAATGCAGCAGGTATATAAGCAAGATCAACCTCGCCCGCTTGGGCAGCAGCAAAAGCTGCATCCTCGCTTAAAAATAAGAAGGTGATTTTTTTAAAATAAGGCTGCTTGTCATAGTATTCAGGATTAGCCTTTATTATGAGTTGCTGTCCTTTGTCCCACTGAACAAGCTGAAACGGTCCAGAACCTATAGGGTTTTCGGCATAGTCTGCACCATATGCATGTTTTGGAACAATTCCTGTGCCGATTAAAGTATTGACAAATGTGGATTGAGGCTCTTTTAATGTGAATTTTACTGTGTAATCATCTACTGCCTCAACTTTTTCCAATACATTCAGATCAACAACAGAGCCACTTTTAGCAGCCGTTTCAAAAGTAAATACTACATCGTCAACTGTTAGAGCCTTCCCGTCTGAGAATTTCACATCATCACGTATGTTTACGATCCAAGCATTGCCCTCTTCATTCACTTCGTATTTGGTTGCCAAATCATTCACAATATGAAGCTTGTTATCTCTTTTTAACAGTGTACTTTGGAATAGCGGTGAGCCATAGCGTCCCCAACCTGTCGTTGGATCAAACCCTGTTTCAGGCTCCGCTCCGAAGGCCAACACAAGCTCATCCTTTTTCATTTCGTTATCTTGACTACTCTCTAGACTAGATTCATTCGGCTTTGATTGAGCACAGCCTGTTAGTAGAAATAAAAAAACGAAAGTAGTTATTACAATAATTCCAAATAACTTCCTTCTCAAAAATATCACCTCATCATATAGCAAGTTTTTAAAAATCGAATCAAATATTTCCTATCGGTGCCACGGTAAATTTTCCATACTGAACACCCTTTAAACTAGTTAGTTTATTACTGAGCAATTGGATGTCCTTTGCTTTTCCCTTTACTATAATGAGTTCAAGGCAATTTGTATGATCGAGATGGAAATGTGTGGTGGACATGATAATATCATGCATATCGTGTTGGGTTTTGGTCAGTTCTTCTAATAAATTTCTTTTGTGGTGGTCATAAAATAACAGGATGCTTCCTGCAACAATTTGATCATCTTTTTCCCATGAATGTTGGATAAGCGCATCACGGACAAGATCACGAATGGCTTCAGAGCGATTTTCATACCCTTTTTCCTTAACTAAGCGGTCAAACTTTCGAAGTAAACGCCCCTCCATTGATATCCCAAATCTTTTTAACGTTGAGTTCTCCATCTTTTCCTCCTAGATTTTTATCGAATTCCATGAGTCTCCCAGTAACACGATTTATAACATTAGTAACACGAGGGTGTATAACGAAGAAATGGATAACCTTTAAAAAATCAACATTTATATATTATTATCCCTACTGCAATTATTCAACCTATATGCTAAGTTTTTGCTGTAAATTAACCCAAAAAAATGTGATATTATTCATACCATTTTCATAAATTCATTAACAAATTATTGCCTATTAAAGTATTACAAATATAAATAAAGGTGATACCCATTCACAGAAGCAAGGAAAGGTGTGCTGTACTCTTTACTAAGACTTGATAACCTATGCCTGTGCTTGTTTTTTCTTTTAGTCAGCTTTATTAAAAAGTAGTTATACATTTAACAAATTGTTTTAAATTGTAGTTGATTAAGGTATAATTCAAATAAGAAGATCGTAAAGTAAAAAAACCGTTCCGATGCTGGATACATCGAAACGGTCATGCAATAGCAGGTTCCCTATTGGGGATCGGCACAAGAAAGTGCGCTAAAACCGCCAGAGTGGGCTAACTCAAGGGCGGTTTTAGTCTTTTTTGTTAAATGACAGTATGGCTATGACCAATATTGCGAAGGTAAACATCGCAGATAGTGATTCATAAACTGTCACACGGCATCACCTCCCTCCTAAGTGGAGGAACCGAGTGCCGACCGCCCATGAGAAACCTTTTCTATCGCCCCTCAAGTATATCATATAGTACCTGTCCTATTATCAAAATATTCACCCAGATGCTAACAGAAGGAAGAGATAACGAGAAAAAACTCAGTTAGAAGTATATACATAAAGGATTTTATTATAACCAAACCGGTGCTCTCCTCCCCACTGTTTACAAAGAGAACATTTCGTTGAACAAATAGGGACATTTATATAGAATAATTTTTGATCGACGATGATCTTCGAATTAAAGGGCATACTTCACAAATGAGTTGTAATAAGGAGATAGAATTATGAAGCTAAGAAACTACCTTTTTATTTGTCTTAGTCTATTTATTGTCCTCTCCGGTTGTGGTCAAGAGAAGGAAAACAAACTGGAAACAACCACGGTTGAAAAGGACAAAGAAGAAAATGATAGGCCAGAGAATCATAGAGATGAAAATGTGTTGCTTGATGCAACTGCTTACCAATCGAATGAACTCGAAGATATACTCATGCAAGTCCCCGGCAAATTCAGCAGCGAGAATTATGATGAATTGAAAGTTAAGGAATTGATTGATCAATGGCCGAGAGACTTAGAGATGAAGGAGTATTATGAACAATTGCTTGCTTTAGTTGCTGAAGATTATCGTCCTTACAAAAAATATTTTGAAGATGTAGATACGTCATTTGAAGAAAATAGTTCGGAGCCGGGAAGCAAAAATATGGATGTTCCATCAGAGAAAAAGGTGAACATACAAATATTATTTGACTCAAGCGGAAGTATGAATGGCGAAGTGGGCGGCAAACAAAAGATGAAGTTAGCGAAAGATGCGGTTCAATCATTTGTATCTGAACTTCCTGAGCAAGTCCAGATTTCTCTACGCGTTTACGGTCATAAAGGGACTGGAAGCGATGCTGACAAACCTCTTTCTTGTAAAAGTACGGAAGTCGTCTATCCATTTAAATCCTATGATCAAAAACAATTCTCGGCTGCGTTGGATCAATTTTCACCAGCTGGATGGACCCCGTTAGCTGGTGCCATTCAAGCAGCTGAAGAGGACTTAAAAGAACTTTCAGGAGATGATGTAGAGAATATTCTCTACGTAGTAAGTGACGGAGTTGAAACATGTGATGGCGATCCGGTTAAAGCAGCCAAACAAATCAACCAATCGGATATTAAAGGCGTCGTAAATATCATAGGCTATGATGTGGATAACGAAGGTCAAGAAGCATTAAAAGAAGTAGCCAAAGCTGGTGCTGGTAAATATGAGACCGTCTCCTCACAGCAGCAGTTTGAAGATTTTTTTGAAAAAGAAAAAGAGCTGCTTATTGATGCTTGGTACGAGTGGGAGAATACAAATGTGGATAATGTTTATGAATCAGAATCAAGTAGATTAGATGAGATAAATACTAAAGAAAGTGAAATGCGTGATGCTCAAGAGAGAGAAGAAAAGCGTCTAGAGGAACTTACTAAATACATAGGTGACCATTTAAAAGAAGACCCAGTTGAGATTCGTTTAGCTGTAGCCGATCGCGGACGTGAATTAAGGATCTATGTTGGTGACACTGCAAGGGATTTAAGAATTAAACTCTCTGATAATGCGCGGAATCAGCGAATAGATACAAGGGATAAGGCACTGGATGAACGTATCAAAATCCGAAATGAAGAAGATTGAAAAGAGCTCATTGATTGATATTTTGTAGCACTTAAGCTATCAGGAATACCTTAGCAGCTTGTTTTCCTCCCGCCTTTTAAAATATAAGTCAAAAAAGGGAAATTGTTACATGCATAGCCTATAAAACAGTTTTAAATCATTTCAAAGTTGTATTTCCCCCCCCCCCCAAGTCTGCGTCACTATAAAGACAGAGAAAGAATCCACTGAAAGTGCCCTTTGGCTCCTCGGTGGATTTTTGCTTTATTTCCCCTTCATCTCAACAATGATTTACGGGCCTGTTTTTTTGCAATCCCCCTTAAAAAAGGGAAAAGCCGGACACACTCTTTTTTTAGTTTTTTTTGACAAAATGTCTCCAAAAATTTACTCAAAGACATCAAATTGCGTTATACTTCACCTTGAAATTTTTCTATGCTACGATGCATTAGGGCGGTTAAATGGGTGCCTTAAAGGGAATAATACGTAATGGTTTTTAAGATTTTTTCTGTGTATAGGCCCCTTAAAGGAAGGTCCTTGTTGCAGGAAGGAACATAAGCGGAAGCGCCTTGGCTTGTGACTAAGGGGCTAGGCGCCGGCAGGCTCAGGACGCGACAACCTGTCGCTTCGCTTGCACTAGTACTTCCTGTACGTCGCACCTAGACGTAGCATAATGTGAAAACAAAGTTATTCACAACATTTTCCTGAACAACAAGGTAAGGCGCCCGCTCAATAATTAGCCGCCCCAGCCGGACAGTAATCTGACCAAAAGGAGGTTTTAGTAATGCATTTATTGCCAAGGGAAATTGACAAGCTTATGATCGTTGTTGCTGCCGATCTCGCAAAGCGCCGGAAGGAAAGGGGATTAAAATTAAATCACCCCGAAGCTGTAGCCCTTATCACTTATGAAGTCATGGAAGGGGCAAGGGACGGAAAATCGGTAGCCGAACTGATGGAGTACGGCGCAACGATTTTGTCTCGGGAGGATGTCATGGAAGGAATCCCTGAAATGATTGATGATATTCAAGTTGAAGCGACTTTTCCGGATGGGACAAAATTAGTGACTGTCCACAGTCCGATACGATAAACAGGAGGGAACGCTATATGTTGCCAGGCGAATACATTTTAAAAGAAGAAGAAATTATTTGTAATGAAGGCAGCGAAGTATTTACCATATCCGTTACGAATACTGGTGACCGCCCCATTCAAGTCGGTTCACATTATCATTTCTACGAAGTGAATGAAGCACTTCAGTTTAATAGAGAAGAAGCCTATGGAAAACGGTTAGATATTCCTGCAGGAGCCGCCGTTCGCTTTGAACCCGGTGATGAAAAGGAGATCCATCTAATTAATTTTGCAGGAGAACGCCGTGTATATGGGTTTAACAACAAAGTAGATGGCTCATTAGAAGGTAGGGATGACTCATGAGTTTCAACATGTCCAGAAAACAATATGCTGAAATGTTCGGTCCGACGACAGGTGACTCTGTCCGACTTGCAGATACGGATTTATTCATTCAAATTGAAAAGGACTATACCACATATGGAGAGGAAGTTGTTTTTGGCGGCGGGAAAGTCATTCGCGACGGCATGGGACAGCATCCGCTAGCTACCCGGGAACACGATGGTGTAGCAGATACAGTTATTACTAATGCAGTTATATTGGATTACACTGGGATTTATAAAGCTGATATTGCTATCCGTGACGGAAAGATTGCCGGGATTGGAAAAGCCGGTAACCCGCTTATTACGGATAATGTCGATATTATCATTGGTGCTGCGACAGAAATCATATCCGGTGAGGGCTTTATCGTTACGGCGGGAGCCATTGACACGCATGTTCACTTTATGAACCCTGACCAGATTTCCCTGGCACTTGCAGCAGGGACAACCACATTGATCGGTGGCGGCACAGGCCCTGCAACTGGATCGCGGGCGACCACAGTCACTCCGGGTGAATGGAATATACACCGCATGTTAATGGCGGCAGAAGGTCTTCCGATAAACGTTGGCTTTACAGGCAAAGGCCATGCTGCAGCAATGGAGCCTTTAGCGGAACAAATAAAAGCTGGTGTGATCGGCATCAAAGTGCATGAAGACTGGGGAGCTACCGCCTCGTCCCTTGACTACGCACTACGTGCAGCTGACAAATATGATATTCAAGTTGCCCTCCACGCAGATACGTTAAATGAGAACGGCTTTATGGAGCATACCATGGCTGCGGTGAAAGACAGAGTTCTTCACATGTATCATACGGAAGGCGCAGGCGGAGGACATGCCCCCGACCTAATCAAATCAGCGGGATATTTAAATATTCTCCCTTCATCAACAAACCCTACCCTTCCATATACCGTAAACACAATTGACGAACATCTCGATATGGTGATGGTTTGCCATAACTTAAATCCTTCTGTTCCGGAGGACATCGCTTTTGCAGACTCCAGAATTAGAAGAGAAACAATTGCAGCTGAAGATATCCTTCAAGACATGGGTGTGTTCAGCATGGTCAGCTCCGATTCACAGGCAATGGGACGTGTCGGAGAGGTTATTTTGCGTACTTGGCAAGTCGCTGACAAAATGAAAAAACAAAGAGGCCTTCTCCAAGGAGACAGCCAACATGCAGATAACAACCGTGCCAAGCGATATATCGCAAAATATACAATTAACCCTGCAATTACACATGGAATTTCCGACCATGTCGGCTCAATTGAAGTCGGGAAAATGGCCGACCTAGTCCTTTGGTCACCGAAATTTTTCGGAGTAAAGCCTGAAATGATTCTTAAGAACGGACTGGCAGTAAAAGCACTAATGGGAGATGCTAATGCTTCGATACCGACTCCGCAGCCGTATATTTACCGTCCAATGTACGCACAGTTCGGAAAAGCTTTACCAAAAAGCTCTGTTACTTTCATTTCTCAAGCTGCTTATGATGACGGAGTCCATGAAAAGCTGGGGCTTGAAAAAATTGTTCATCCCGTGGGTGGAATCCGTAAGCTATCCAAGAAGGATATGAAACTAAATTCAGAAACACCTGAAATTACGGTTGATCCACAAACGTATGAGGTGCGTGTCGATGGCGAGTTGTTGACATGTGACCCTGTGGATACTGTTCCGATGGGTCAGCGTTATTTCCTATTCTGAGGTGAAAAGAATTGATTATTGATAAGATTGTCGGAAATTTAGAGGACATGGATCAAGACGAAATCAACAAGCGCCATATGGAGAAGGTATACCTTGAGAGCGCCAACTTGGTGAAGAGAATCCAGCGGGTAAAAACAGATCATGGAAATGAGCTTGGAATCCGCTTGAAAGAGCCGCGTGATCTTTTAGCCGGCGATGTACTATATATGGATGATAAAAATTTGATTGTCATTGATGTACTTTCGGATGACCTGCTCGTCATTAGCCCCAGAAGCATCAAAGAGATGGGGACAATCGCGCATCAACTTGGAAACCGTCACCTTCCGGCCCAGTTTGAAGGCAACGATATGCTCGTTCAATATGATTATTTAGTAGAAGAACTACTCCAGGAGCTTGAAATTCCTTTCAAACGGGAAGACAGGAAAGTAAAGCAGGCATTTCGTCATATAGGGCATAGCCATGGATAAAAACATCCTGTCTTTATTCCAGTTATGCGACTCAAATTTTCCAACAGGCGCCTTCAGCCACTCTTTCGGGTTAGAAAGTTATATCCAAGAGAACCAGGTGACTGACCAAGAGACATTTTATCGGTGGCTTCAGGTGTATTTGCACGAGCAACTCATCTATACGGATGGACTTGCCTGCAGTCTCGTGTATGATGCTCTGTCAAATGAAGATTATGAGCGTATATGGGAACTCGATCGACTGTTAATGGTTCAAAATTTACCGAGAGAAACGCGGGAAGGAACGCAAATGATCGGGAGCCGGATGCTTAAGATGGCCGAATCGTTATTCGGCCTCCCGATTCTCACCAAATACAGTGAAGAGATTAAGAAGAAAAATACATCCGGCCACCCTTCCATAGTATTTTCAATGGTCGCTCATGGCCTTGGAGTAACAAAAAGTAACACATTACTCTACTATTTATATTCTGCTATTTCCAGCCTGGTCCAGAACGGGGTACGTGCAATCCCACTTGGCCAGACGGCTGGACAAACGATCATACATCAATTTATGTCTGAACTGACAAAGGCGGTTGAAAAAATACTCACGCTGACCGAAGATGACTTCGGTATTGTGTCACCAGGTTTGGAATTATCTCAAATGAAACATGAACGAGTCAATATTCGTATTTTCATGTCTTGATTTTTTCAGAAATAGAAAGATTAAAGGAAGTGTTTCAATGGAACCAATTAAAATCGGGGTTGGAGGCCCTGTTGGTGCAGGTAAGACAATGCTCGTGGAGAAGTTGACCCGGCATCTGAAAGATGAAGTAAAAATGGCGGTTGTCACTAATGATATATACACAAAAGAAGATGCGAAATTTTTAATGCAAAACGGTGTACTCCCCGACGACCGGATCATCGGGGTAGAAACGGGCGGCTGTCCTCATACAGCCATTCGCGAAGATGCATCAATGAACTTCGCGGCCATCGATGAGTTAATAGAGCGCCATCCTGACGTGGAACTCATTTTTGTTGAAAGCGGCGGAGACAATCTTGCAGCTACTTTCAGCCCTGAGCTTGTTGATTTTTCTATTTATATTATTGATGTCGCACAAGGTGAAAAGATTCCCCGCAAGGGCGGACAAGGAATGATCAAATCTGATTTATTCGTCATAAACAAGACAGACCTTGCTCCATTTGTCGGTGCCAGCCTTGAAATCATGGAGAAGGATACAAAAGTATTCCGCGGGGATAAACCGTTTGTCTTTACAAACTTGAAGAACGAAGAAGGCCTTGACGAAGTCATTGACTGGATTAAGAAGCATGCTTTATTAAAAGGATTGGAATAATATGACAGATTGGACAGGCGATTTATCTTTAGACCTGGAAAACAGAAACGGAAGAACAGTTGCCAAGAATGTATATTTCAAAGGTGCCTTTAAAGTCATGCGACCGATTTACCATGACGACTCGGGACAGGTATGCTATTATCTATTAAACCCTGGGGGCGGATATTTAGACGGTGATCGGTATAGAATGAAAGTTTTCGCTGATGAAAACTCCAAAGTGACTTTGACGACGCAATCTGCGACGAAGGTCTATAAGACACCGACCGATCATGTATATCAGGAGACAGAGATTTCCCTTAAAAAAGGGAGTTATTTGGAATATCTTCCAGACCCGCTGATCGCTTATGAAAATGCCCATTATAAGCAAAAGAATGTTGTTCATCTGGAATTGGGGTCAACATTTTTATATACGGACATTCTAACCCCCGGATGGTCACCAAGCGGAGAAAAATTCAGCTATGACACGATTCAGTTGAAAACTGAAATCTATTTGGACGGCAAACTGGGTGTTTTTGATCATATCAAATTAGCTCCGGAGAAGAATTCGATGACAGGTCTAGGCTTCATGGAAGGCTACACTCATCTAGGCTCGATGATTGCGGTCAGCGAAGATACTGATAATGACCTCCTTGATGAATTATTTGAAATGATCCAATCAGAACAAGCAGACTTTAAGTTTGGAATTTCCAGACTAGCCATCCCAGGCTTAAGCATTCGGGTCCTTTCGAATTCGACCCAACTCATTGAGCGTATTTTTAACCATTGCCACAGAATCATAAGCGAAAAGTGGAACAATACCACGCCAAGTCCTTTAAGGAAATATTAAACATAAAATTCACTCTAGGACAGTACCTCCCCTGAGCTCAACCATAACAAGGGGAAAGCAACCAACAATATCCGGAGGAGGCTCACCCATGCCTGAAGATAAAAACGAAAATCCTGAAATTGAACATTTTGAAGTGGATACGGTATTTGATAATCGTGTACACGAGCGGTACTCTTTTACACTTAAAATTGAAGGGGACGAATACAAAGGGCACTTTCATGAGGATGAAATTCAATGGCTTCATCCCCACCCTAAACAAATGCTTGGTGAAGAGCAAATGGAAGCCATTGAATCCAAAATCCACTTATTAATGAGAAAGTACGGAATTGCTACCGATAGTGGAATAGAAGATTTGGAAATAACGTCGGCGTTTGAAGACACAGCACATGAGCGGAAGCAATTCACTCTGAAAGTGCATGGTGAGGAATATAAGGCCTTCATGACCGAAGGTGAAATTCAATGGTTCCATCCACACCCTAAACAAAAGCTTGAAGATGAACATGTTGAGGCAATTGAATCGGAAATATACGAAGAAGTAGCAAAAAAAGAGATCCAAGAGGAACAATGAAATTAGTAGGTACAAGAAGACTCATGCAAGATTAAGAAGGAAGGCTTGTCGAAAGCCTTCCTTTTCATATATAGAATCAATCCCACATCTCATATTTTCATGTTTTATCCAATTCTTCAATACTCCACAATATGCCAAATCTATGGTACCCACGATTTCATCGCATAGCAAGCGCAAGCCTTCGGCATCAAGGTGATCAAGCGAAAACCCGTCACAAAAATGCTCTTCTTGTAGAAACTGCAAAAAAAACAATGCCATGCGGTTATGAATACCATCGTACCTTTCAGGGCAGATATATTCTGACGGAATACTTATTGGGAAATTCCAAGTAATACGACACAAAAAACACTATGTCTACGGCCACCTGATTGGTAGTCGGGAAGTAGTAATAGACGGGCAGAACTGTCCCGGAAGGAGAGCCTTGCGTGATTCATTTATCCTTTTGCTGCTAAAGGTGGAATCTTGTCAGATAAGGAATCTACCACTTCCATCTAGTATCACGCCTCCTTTTTTCCACCTTACGGGCGGCGGCCGCCCAGGGCCACCGGTGAAAATTGGATGTCGTACACGCCTGCGGAAGCCCCTTGATAGGCGAGGTTAACTGAGCAGTTGATTTCATCCACTTTTCCTAATGGATCAACATGGCGAGATAGGAGCATTCCAGAAAGCATGTTAGAATTAACCAGTTGGAATTTTGGCAATAGAAAAGGTGAAAAGTATGTTGAAGGCTTATGCTTGGCTTACATTCTGTGTTGTCGTATGGGGCAGCAATTTTGTTTTCGGAAAGATATTAGTTCAAGGTTTCTCCCCGGCTATGTTAACCATGCTCAGACTTTTATTTATCGTGATGTTTTTAGTTGGATTATCCTTTCGTAGAAAAAACAATACACAATTGTATAGAGGAGATGTACTTGCACTCCTTTTTCTAGGAATTATAGGGGTATTTATCAACCAATGGTCTTTTTTTGCCGGGCTGCAAACTGCCGACCCTACAACATCTGCGTTAATCTTAGCAACAACACCTATTCTGACAGGGTTTTTGGCGGCCATTTTTTTAAAGGAAAAAATAACACTCCGCATGTTAATCGGATCCATCGTTGCAATTATCGGTATCTATTTCGTTGTAACGGAAGGTAAAATGTCATCTGTGTACATTGACAAAGGCTTATGGTGGATTGTTGTTACAATGATCACGTTTGCAATCATGATTATTATGACAAGGCTGCTCTCTCAAAGGCTTGATCCGCTCACTATCACTTTATATTCGAATATCGTCGGATTCATTATCGCTATTCCATTCGCGTTTATACTGGACAATCCTATCCGTGTAAGCTTTGACCTCTCCAATTGGACCCTTCTCATTGGAACAGCTGTTATTGTGCACGGAGTTGCAACACTTATTTGGAACAATAACATCAGATATGTGGACGCTTCAAAAGCTTCAATATTATCCAACTTAGAACCTTTTGTCGCCATGGTTACAGGATTGATTTTGCTGGCCAAGCCGATCACAGGAGCGGAAATCTGGGGAGCTTTGTTCATCGTAGGAGGCGTCGTCTTATCTACATACCAAATGAAAAATAGATTGGCGGTCTCACGTTGGCGGGAAGGGGAATGACGAACTCTAGAGCAAAGCGCAAGCAGTGCTGTCCCAGGCAATACTCACGGCGAACTTTGATAAGGTGGTTCCTTAGCCAACGGGGCAAAGCGGCCGAATTTATCACATCGTGTGAAACATCCCCAATAATGCTCCATGCATCTTTTCGATGAGGTAACCATTATAAGAATAAGAGAAACCCCCAAAACCTTTAGGGGTTTCTCTTTTCCCTGATCAGTTACCTACCAATCGTCATGTCTACGTCTACGCTCTTCCCTGCATATGCACTCAAACTCGCGCTCACGCTCTCTCTCACGCTCACGTCTTACTTCGAAACACTCGCAAATTAACCTTCTTCTGCGTCTTTCCCTTTCTCCACCTACAAAATCATCTTCAAAGCACATATTTCGCACCTCCTTTACTACAATTAAAGCCAGCTGACTTGTTAATAATATATTGATGGTTGTCGAATTAGATTGGACAGAGAGTCTGGTAAAAGCGAGCATTTTTCTTCTGAAACAAAAAAGCCCTCATACAAAGAGGAGGGCTGCGCAACCTGAATAAGAGGGATGATATCCATTATCGGCGAATATTTTATTTAATTTAATACCTTGCTTGATACCTGATCAGTGAGGGGGGATTTGTTAGAATTCAGCCTTTTGAGACTTTCTGTTCTGCAATTTAAATGCCTGATTTATTACGTGTTGCTCTCTTTCAATAAAGCCCCGCTTTTTTTAAGTATTCCTTCGCCACTTTTTCCGGCGGTACGCCGTTCACATTTACTTGATAATTCATTTCACGCATCTCGTCATCCGTAATTTGGCCTGCCAACAGATTCAAGGCTTCTACAGCTTCAGGAAATTGTTCGGCAGTTTCTTTTCTCATGAGCGGTGCGCCCTGGTACGGGGGGAAAAGGTTCTTATCGTCTTCCAAAACAACAAGCTTGTAATGCTCGATTTCGCTGTCCGTCGAGTAAGCATCAATCAGATTGATATCTCCGGATTCGATTGCGCCATAACGCAGCTTCGGCTCCATCGTTTTCATCGAAGGAAACGCCAATCCGTACAGCTTTTGAATTCCTAGATACCCGTCCTCACGGTCGGAGAATTCCAACGTGAAGCCGGCTTTGATTTTACCGGAAACGGGGGCCAAGTCCGAGATAGTGGAAATCCCGTATTTCTTCGCTAGCCCCTCAGGCACCGCTAATGCGTACGTATTATTGAATTGCATTGGTTCCAGCAGTACGAGATCGAATTCATCCAACATGCCTTTTCTCGCCTGCTCATATACTTCTTTCCGATCTGTACTGACAGCCGTCTCTTTTAAAAATTCCGAGATGGCCGTTCCAGTAAATTCCGGATAAATATCGATGCTTTTGCTTGTCAACGCATTAAATAAAAAAGATGTTTTTCCAAGGCCTGGCTTCAGTTCAACTTGGAGATCAGTATTCTCCTCAATCAACACTTTGTACATGTTAATCAATATTTCAGGCTCGGAACCAAGCTTCCCTGCAATGACCAGTTCGTTTTTCTTGCCTCCTGCAGCAAAAGGGATGACGATGATCAGCAAAGCAGCAATGGCGATTACGCCTACCATGCCGGCTGATTTTTTAAAAGAAAGATGCTCAAACTTTCGAAGAAGGAGGTCAAATAAAATAGCCAAAAGAGCAGCGGGAACCGCACCAAGCACGATAAGGGCCGAATTATTCCGATCGATCCCAAGCAAAATGATATCTCCCAGACCACCTGCTCCAATCAGTGCGGCAAGGGTAGCCGTACCGACAATGAGCACCATTCCTGTCCGGATTCCTGCCATGATGACAGGCATTGCCAGCGGGAGTTCAACTTTCATCAGCTGCTGGCGTCCGTTCATTCCCATTGCCCGAGCAGCTTCCGTTAAAGACGAATCGACCTCTTTGATGCCCGTATACGTGTTACGCAAGATGGGCAGCAGTGCATATACAACAAGTGCGATAATTGCCGGAACTTTTCCAATTCCAAGGAGCGGAATCAACAGACCCAGCAATGCAAGCGATGGAATCGTCTGCAGAATAGCCGTAATGCCGATGATGCTTTCAGCTGCCTTTTTCTTCCTTGTTAAAAAAATGCCGAGTGGAATCGCTATTAAGACAGCAAAAAAGAGCGCAATGAATGACAACTCGATATGCTCAAGCAGTGCCGAAACCAATTCTTCTTTTCTATCTTGAAAAACCTTCATGAAACTACTCATTTTCCCGGCCTCTTTCATCCATATGGCTTGCCATATATTCAATGATTGTGCGCCTGTCTATCTGGCCTATCGGAATCCCGGCTTTTTCCACAAGAACCCGTTCATGCTTTGACAAGATGTCAAGAACTTCAGACAGTGATGCATCTGCAGGAATACAGTGTAATGCGCCGGACCCGTCCAAAGGAAGGATAATTGCCTCAAGGTCGATTCCTTCCTCCTGCTTATGTGCACCAACAAACTCTCGAACAAAAGGGGTTGCAGGCCCTTGTAAGATTTCATCCGGAGTTCCAACCTGCAGAGCCCTTCCCTCTTTCATAATGCAGATTCTGTCCCCAAGCTTAAAAGCTTCACGGATATCATGAGTCACAAAAACGATCGTCTTATTAATCGTCCGCTTCAGATGCAGCATATCGTTCTGCAGCTTTTCCCGGCTGATCGGATCGAGGGCGCTGAATGGCTCATCCATCAAAATAATCCGCGGATCAGCGGCCAACGCGCGGGCAACTCCGATGCGCTGCTGCTGGCCTCCCGAAAGCTCTCCCGGCTTCCGATCCCGATAAACAGCCGGATCCAATCCGACCATGTCCAGCAGTTCATCGACCCTGTCATGGACCTTTTTCCTGCTCCACTTTTTCAACTCCGGTACAATGGCGATGTTTTCTGCAATCGTCATATGAGGAAAAAGTGCAATCTGTTGGAGGACGTATCCAATATTCCATCGTAATTCATGTATATCGTAATCAGTGATTTTTTTATCCTCAATAAGAATAGTGCCATCAGACGCGTCAATCAAACGGTTGATCATTTTCAGTGTCGTTGTTTTCCCGCAGCCGCTCGGACCGATCAACACGAAAAACTCATTGTCTTGAATATGTAGATCAAGTTGGTCAACGGCTTTTGTCCGATCATCATATAACTTAGAAACTCTATCGAATTTTATCATGGGTTTCCTCCTTTTTGTCCGACCTAATAATAGCGTTAATTGTCCCAATTGGCGGAAGAAAAATCAAATACTATGGTTTTTAAATATTTTTTTTGGGGGTCTGACCCCTTTAGAAAGTTTTTGAATCCAATGGCCTAGTCTATCCGTACATTGCATAAAGGATGGTGAAAAAAAATGAATAATCACGAAATTGACTATCAAATTTTTGGAGATGACATGCAGTTTGTAGAGGTGGAATTGGATCCGGGTGAAACAGTTGTTGCGGAAGCCGGCAGTCTGATGATGATGGACGACCACATTCATATGGAAACAGTGTTTGGAGACGGTTCTTCTAAAGGCGGCGGGCTGATGGACAAGCTGATTGGCGCTGGAAAACGGGTGCTGACTGGCGAAAGCTTGTTTATGACGATGTTTACAAATGAAGGCAGTGGAAAGAAGCACGTTTCATTTGCTTCGCCTTATCCAGGAAAAATCATTCCGATGGATTTAAGTGAACTGAATGGAAAGATCATCTGTCAAAAGGATGCTTTTTTATGCGCGGCAAAAGGCGTTGCGGTTGGAGTCGAGTTTCAGCGCAAAATGGGGACAGGCTTCTTCGGCGGTGAAGGCTTCATCATGCAAAAGCTGGAAGGCGATGGATTGGCGTTTGTCCATGCCGGAGGAACGATTCATCAAAAAACACTGGAGCCTGGAGAAGTCCTAAAAATAGATACAGGATGCCTAGTGGCCATGACACGGGACGTAGATTACGATATTGAATTCGTCCGGGGAGTGAAAACGGCGCTATTCGGCGGAGAAGGGCTTTTCTTTGCGACGTTACGCGGACCGGGAACTGTATGGGTCCAGTCGCTTCCGTTCAGCAGGCTGGCCAGCCGCGTATTTGCAGCAATGCCTGCAGGCGGAGGCTCGAAGGATGAAGGCGGAATTGGCGGATTGTTTAATATGTTCAGTGATAGATAATCACGGAGAACCTCTCACTTTGTATTCAAATATTTTAAGAAAACTGTCCGAAAAGTCGTCTGTAATGATTTCTCCGGACAGTTTTTACTTTTTAAACTGATCCGATTAAACAAAAGCGACCATTGGTGACTGATTTCAGCTTCATATGAAGCGAACTGGTATCTATGCGACATTTAATCAAGTTTCTATCTAAAAAAGCAGTCATGGTGACCGCAAGATGAATTTTTCCGCTTACCCAGTCACTATAAGCCCTCCATGATGACCATGCGGGTCGCTTTTTCACCTTTACGGTCACTATGAACTCTCCATGGTGACTATGTGATACGCTTTTTCGCTTTTACGGTCACCATGAAGCAGTCATGGTGACCCAAAGATGGTTTATCCCGCTCACCCGGTCACTATGAACGCATCTGTCTCCTCGTCCCTTCGAGGTACGCATGAATGAATATGGCTCAGAGCTCCAAAAGGAGGTCGCCAGTTTTTAGGTGTGTTTTTGTTCACAATATAAGCTACCATGGCCTCAATCCTCTTACTAAAAACTGAACCGTTCTTTCCATCTCCTCTTCATCATTCCACTCATCAGGAGACAGAATGAAAAAGCGTGCCATCAAATGCCCGAAAATCGTTGAAAGGAACAGGCGAATTACCGTTTTTGTTGGCATTTCAACGACTTCTCCATTTTGCTGGTAATGCTCGACAATCCGCTCCATCCGTTTGTAAACCTTGGCCACGATATGCTCCTTGAATTGCGCCTGTAATTCTTTTTGAAAAGGAAGCTCCTGTACGACAATCCTAAAAAGCAGCATATTTTTCTCCATAAAAGCTGCCCTGTTTTTAATCATTTCCTTAAGGAAATCTTCCAAAGTATCATGGTCTTTATCCAACACACGATTAATATCTTTGATGACAAAAGGGGCAATCATTTTGGCCATCATCGGTGCCACAATGGATAAAAGCAGTTCCTTTTTTGTTTTATAATGACGGAAAATTGTTCCTTCCGCTACGCCAGCTTTCTTTGCGATTTCGCTTGTCGATGTGGCGGCATAGCCTTTTTCTGCAAAAATTTCAATGGCTGCAGCAACAATTTTTTTCTGCTTCGGAGTAAATTCCTCCCCTTCAAAATGTAGTTCCTCCAATAGTTGATTTTGCTCGAACATAAGAAACCCCTCGCTATATTTTTCGATATTTTCTGAGAGCTGCGATATTCAGTATCATGAATAATAACCCAAACCCGAACAGGACGAGTAAATCAAAAATGATTTCATCCATGCCCTGCCCCCTGACCATTACATCCCTTAAAGCATCTGCGGCATAGTATAAGGGTGTCATCGGACCAACCCAGCTCACCCAGCCCGAAATCGTCTCCAGATTGAACAACCCTGAGAAAAAAATTTGAGGAACAACAACAATTGGAATGAACTGAATCATTTGCAGCTCATTGTTTGCAAATGACGATAGTAAAATTCCGAGGGTTAAAGCCGTGAATGATAAAAGCAGGATGATCAACAGCAGATGCCAGAACGAACCTTCCATTAGCATGCCAAGTACGTAAATGCTGTAGGCAGCGATTATCGTTGCCTGAACAAGGGTAAACAGGCCGAAACCCGCGACATACCCTAACACAATTTCCCATTTGCGAAGCGGCGTTGATAACAGGCGCTCAAGTGTTCCCGTCGTCCTTTCTCTAATAAAAGATACTCCTGCAATAAGGAACACAAAGAAAAATACGAAAAACCCAAGAAGGACAGGGCCAAAATAATCGAATTGGCTCATGTCGGACGAACCGTGCAAGTAGTGGATATCCATGTCTGCCGCTCCGCTTTGGCCTTGCATTGGTTTGAATGCCGATTGCAGCCATTTCATCACCGCTCCATTGACGAGCGGGTCGCTGCCTTCAAGATATACGGATGGGGTCATCTGATCGAACACAAGGTAACCGTCCAATTCGTGCGTTGAAACAAGCTCTTTGGCCTTCACCTCTTTTTTTAACTCGGTAGTCTCGGCACCTTCAAGGTCCATTTTACCCTTGACTTGTTCAGGCACATTCACCAGTCCTATTTTTGGCGTGTAATCATCTCCGTTAAAAACTAGATGGAGCATCGTTAAAACAAGAATGGGTGCAAAAACTAAAAGACCGAGCGTCCTCTTATCTCTTCCGATTTGCTGCAAAATTCTTTTTACCAAAGCCATGACTCTCATGTGGCTGCACCTCCGTATACAAGAAAAGCTTCTTCTATCGAATTTGAATGCGTTTCTTGCTTCAACTCCTCTGGAGTGCCGACGGCAATAAGCCTACCCTCACGCATCAATCCCAAGCGGTCGCATTTCTCCGCTTCGTCCATGACATGAGTCGTTACAATCAGCGTCTTCCCTTCATCCTTCAACTGATGGAAGGCTTCCCAGACACTTTTTCGAAGGACGGGATCGATACCGACAGTCGGCTCATCCAATATTAATAACTCAGGCTGGTGCAATAGAGCTATCGCCAAAGAAAGTCGCCTTTTCATTCCTCCGGAATAATTTGATACCTGTTTTCCCAGGTGGTCGCTCAGTTGAACAAGCTCCATCACTTCCACGATTCTTTGTTTACGTTCTTTTTTCTTTAAACCGTATAATGCCGCAAAAAACTCAAGGTTTTCCCTGGCGCTCAGATCCATATAGAGCGCATCCGACTGAGCCATGTATCCCAGTTTTTCAATCAGATGCAGGGCAGGCATCCTCTCTTGAAAAACTTCAATTTCACCCGCTGAGGGAACATCCAGTCCCGCAAGTTCTTTGACCAAAGTCGTTTTCCCTGCTCCCGAAGGTCCGAGCAGGCCAAAAATTTCACCTTGTTGAATCTCTAGGTTAATATTCTTAAGAACTTCCACCGCTCCAAAATTTTTAGAGACGCCGCGGATTGAAACACAGGAATCATTCAATTTTTTCACTCCTCCTCCATATGAGTGATTACTCACTTTTTATTATAAATGAATTTTACAAAAATAGAACTGACAAAATCAGATTCCCGTGCCTTTGAGGTATTTTCACTTAACAGGTATTGGGGTATAATGAGGGGAGAAGCATCATAAGATCAGAATGACCGTTTCGGTGCTGCGAACACCGAAACGATCTGTACAATAGCAGGTCCCACCGGGGATCAGCACGAAGTTTAGAAAAGCGGAAGGCGCCGGACTATCGGCGACAAGCACAAGGCGAATTGCGAGGAGGCAGCTCTTCAGCCACCACAGCAATTTGACTTGTGACCTCGAGCCGATGGCGCCTGGCCGCCTCAGGACGCCACATCCTGTGGCTTCGGTGGCACTAGGACCTCCTGTCCGTCGAAGCTAGACATAACTTATTCTGTTTGAATAGAATAATTGGTCTACTCCTATACTTTCTTTACTGTGTACTAAAGCCGCCTGGAGGGTCATCTCAAAGGCGGCTTTAGTCTTTTTTAAATGACAGAATCGCCACAATCAAAACGGCAAACCCAATCATGGACGTGATAGATTCGTATACTGTCATGGCACCACCTCCCTCCTTGCGAGAAGTGTGCACAGACCGCCCTTGAGAAACCTGTTCTATTGTTCTTATATTATACCATTTTTTCAACAAATGCGAACATATGTTTTTATTTTGTTACTTTAGAACGAGGAGGTGAGTAGGTTGGAGCATGTTCTTGTCATCGGCGGAACGGGAATGTTGTCAGGGGTGACCCACTGGCTTGTTCAGCAAAATTACCGAGTGTCTATAGTTGCAAGAAACCGGGATCGCATGGAAAAAATTGATTGGCGAGTCGGAGATTCCTTCCGCCATTACGCCTTTGTTCGTAGACTATTGTAGCGAAACGGACCTTCGCAGCGAGATAAACCGGATCATTCGTGAAAATGGGGAAATTAAATTAGTTGTGGCCTGGATCCATTCAGTCGGAAAAAATGCTTTGTCCATCATTGCAGAGGAAATTTCAAAAAGCTGTGAAGACAAATGGAGGCTCTTTAATCTATTGGGCAGCAGTACAGATCTGAAAAAGGCTGTCGAGGAAGTTGAAGTACCAACCGGATGCCGTTATCGGCAAGTGCTGTTGGGATTTGTCATTGAAAATGGCCTTTCCCGATGGCTGACTCACAAAGAAATATCGGACGGTGTCATTGAAAGTATTCAAAATGATAAGGCTCTTCATATCGTGGGAACTGTAGAGCCTTGGGAATTGCGGCCTTAAGAACAAAAGCCTTGATCAGCCCCGACAAGCACAAGACAATCCCCGAGGAGGCAGTTCTTCAGCCACCACAGGGAAGCAGCTCACTTCAATCCCATCATGTGAAGCTGCCCTGAGTCTTCCTCGTGCAGCTTTGCTTTGATGTTCCAAGCCTTCCTCGAAAAAAAAGCTGTGCTGCCAGGAACATCGTCTTCTTTGCTGGCTTGTGACCTTGAAGGACTGAGCGAAGAGCTAGACTAAAAGATACTTTCATGGGAGGCTGCCTCCGCAATCCGCGGCAGCCTCCCTTTTTCATATCGTGTAACTCAACCAGTCGGCAACGCTGCCTCCCATTTTTTCATAAAAGCGCTGCGCACGGCGGTTGTCCTGAGCCGTCACCCACGCCATATGGGCATAGCCGTTTTCTTTAGAGTGGTTCTCGCAGGCTTTAAACAACTTTTGGGCCACACCCGTTCCTCTTTCCTCTTCAATGACATATAAATCATTCATGACTGTTATTTTTTCGGCTTTTGTTGTGCTGAAAGTAAAATACAAGGTAGCAAAGCCAACCAGCTTTCCATCCTTCTCGGCTACAAACTGAATCCCTTTTTCTTTTTCAAGCAGCATGTCAATTAATGCATGAACTTTTTCAATAGCCGGCCTTGGCCTTTGGTAAAAGTCCACTATGTACTCATACATAAGAGGTGTTAATTCTTCCCTATCCTTCGCTTGAGCAGCCCTAACATTCACAGACATATAAATTCCCCCATTTCATTGTGATAAATAAAAGGTTATAGTAAATCTGTACACTTAAAAAGATACAGTTTAATATATTTGGACCAGTACAAAATTGGGGTGAATTTCATGGATATATGTCCACAATTGGATAGTCAATCAAATGAACCGTTGTATTTACAGCTCTATCACTACTTCAAGGAGGAAATTCAGTCAGGAGGAATCCCTTCCTTCAAGCGCCTTCCTTCCATCCGTGAACTTGCCGATGATTTGCATGTTAGCAAAACAACCATTCAGACAGCATACCAGCAGCTCCTAGCGGAAGGTTACATCGAAAGCATAGAGCGAAGCGGATATTTTGTGGTTGAAATTGAAAACGAGCCATTCGGAAATCTTCCTCATCTATCGCAGCCGCCGTCTGTTAAAAATCACTTTTCTAGCGAAAAAGAGATTTTAATAGATTTTTATTTGTCAGGCACTGATGTGAATCATTTTCCTTTTGACAAATGGAAAACGTGCATGAATCAAAGCCTGGACCAGGATTTCCTTTCATACGGGGATAAACGAGGTGAGATTGGCCTCCGCTCGGCATTAAGTGATTACCTTCGTCAGGCACGAGCGGTGAACTGCACAGCAGAGCAAATTGTCATGAGTGCCGGAACACAAACAACCGTGAGGCTGCTATGCCAGTTAATCGGAACGGATGGGAAAAAGATTGCTATGGAAGAACCGGGGTACCAGGGAGTTCGTCATGTTTTTCAGGAACTGGGTTTCGAAGTCGTTCCTATCAAACTAGAGGATGACGGAATCAATCTTGAGGAATTGGAAAAAAGCGGCGCAAAAGTGGTCTACATCACTCCTTCACATCAATACCCGCTAGGAATGGTTATGCCAATTACTAAGCGGATCAAACTTTTACAATGGGCGGAAGAAAATGGAGGATTGATTATCGAAGATGATTATGACGGGGAATTCCGCTATCATGGAAAGCCCATTCCTTCCTTGCAGGGACTGGATGCCCACGGTAATGTCATTTATGCCGGAACTTTTTCGAAATCATTGATGCCAGCCATAAGAATGAGCTATTTTGTACTTCCTACAAGGCTATTGGATGGATATCAAAAAAAAATGAGTGTGTATGATCAAACCGTGTCACGGCTTCATCAAAGGTCATTGCAGCTATTTATGGAAAGCGGTGAATGGCAGCGGCATATTCGTAGAATGAGAAAGATTTACGCGAAAAAGCATGACCTTTTGCTTCATACGATAAAAAGCGTTATGGGTGATAATGTGGAAATCACCGGGCAAAACGCTGGGTTACATATTGCCATGCAGGTGAACAGTGCAAAAAGTGCCGATGAACTGGTTCAAATCGCAGAGGAAGCAGGGGTAAAAGTATACAGCACAACGGCCAACTGGATATCTGATCAGGAGCAGGGAACTCCGCTCATTTTACTGGGATTTGGCGGTTTGTCTGAAAAACAGATTATCGATGGGATTGAGCAACTTCATAAGGTATGGCTACCTTATTATCTATTGGAATAATGCTTCCTTTCTTTTTGTTATTGGGAAGCGAAGAAATATCGTATTGCAAAGTCCAGACTTAAGGATCACTGCACCAGATTGATCATTTTAAATAAAACATGACGGACAGTACAGGAAAGCTAGCCGCCATCAGTGCAATGACAGCACCCGCAAATTTATTTTTCTCATCTTTCCAAACCAATCGGGCGTATCTGATCGTATAGTAAGACAAATATAATGAAAATCCGATTAAAAGAAAATACATTTAATTCAGTCCCTACCTGGTTTATCAATGTCAGCCGGCTTTAGCTGTTCTCCAAAGCTCTCGATGGTTACGTCGTAATTCACGTCCACTTTAGCAGTTTGATACTTTTTTTCCCAATCATAATTTTTGTAATCCGGCATTGTCCAAAATGTCCGCCGTGCTTCTAAATACCATAAAAAAGGTTCGCTCTGAAACTCTTCTTGCGTTCTTTTAATGAAATCCATCGTTTCCTTTTCCAAGTTTTCTTTTATCGATTTTCTAAGCTTCTTTTGATTTGCTGGGTTTGTTGGGTAATTGACCAGACTGGGGTTGGAAAAAACTTGCAGTCTTATCGGGATTGTCACTTTGACTTCAGCCGGCGTTTTTTTCGTATTGATTTTCACCCTTGTTTTAGTAGGTTTTGTCATTCGCAATGTAATACGGTATTTATCGTTTACAGGATCGGGAAATGATTCAACAAACGTATGATTCAAAGCTTTGTGCCTTAGAAATAAGGCGATTCTTGTCTCCTTACCGGTTAATGAACCAACCATTTTTCCGTTTTTGAAAACAGCAGATCCAATCATTTGAACGGGATCCCCGGATTTCTGCGGAATTTGTCCTGGCTCATAATCCACCTCGTTCTTACTAACC
Organism: Siminovitchia acidinfaciens; assembly: GCF_003605385.1. Taxonomy (GTDB): domain Bacteria; phylum Bacillota; class Bacilli; order Bacillales; family Bacillaceae_C; genus Siminovitchia; species Siminovitchia acidinfaciens. Next base: position 451,887 of record NZ_QYTV02000004.1, read on the forward strand.
GTTTCATTTTTATCAGTGGTTGCATAAATGGATAAAAAGAGTTCGCTGGACAAGCGTTGAAAGTATCGGTTTAAATTGGAGTAAGGAGCAAATCCCGTATCCCTCCAGCGTTGCTTCATAAAGGCATAAAATTTATGTGGGCGTGTCTCCAATTTCGGCTTATTTGCATGGATAAAGTCACTTGCCTTTTCTTTGCTGACGATTAGATTTGTTTCTCTCCTCATTTCTGGATCAACAATGGAGGAGGCAATAATATGGTGGAATAATTTTGTTTTTGCTAACTCTTCTCCAATGATAATGGTTTGTAAATGGCCAAAATCTAACCTTCTTGGAACAACACTGTTTGCCAACTCTTTGGCTGATAAGATGTCTGATGCGGTAAATGAAATGATATCGCTTGGAGGCTCAGTGGGGGCCGCACCGCCTCCTGTTGAGCCAACCTCGGGATTTGCAATTTGGAAAGTGACTTTAACAAGATTGTCATCAGCTTTATCGAGGCCAAGAACAACTACATAAGCCTGTTGTTCCAATTCGGCTTTCCCAAAGCACCCGGAAAGAAATAAGAATGGAATCATACTTAATAAAACAAATTTAAATGGCTTCACTTTTTCAGCCGCCCCTTCCATAAATCTGCAATCCATAAACAGAAAGGAAGTACAATCAATATCACTGAGCTATATTCGATTAATATGTTCCTAGCCTGTGTAACGTGGAAAACATTATCCTGCTGGATGCCGAGCAGAAAAGCCAATCCTACAAAAGGCAACAAGAGCGGTTCAAATTTATCCAGCCGCAGTGCTCCGGAAAAAAAGTAAGCGGACACATATAACGTAATGGCAAAATAGATGGCTGCTGCATGAATCCAAATCCCTAAAAATAACGATTCAATGTGGGTGGTAATTCCCCCTAGAGAAGCAATTCGAGTCAATTGCTGGTATGGATAAGCCATGTTGATAATTTCAGGATAATCGAAGACCATCACATATATAGCAATAAATAAAGTGATTGTTACGCAGGAAACTCCCAAACCTAAAAACGAGGCCAGCCGAAATGTTTTGTATGAGCGAACAAAAGGAAACAGGGCAGCAAACAAGATGATATTCCCCAAAACAGAGCTATGCGTAACACTTCCTGTGACCACTTGTTTGAATCCAGGTCCTGCAAACGGGAATATTTGCATCCAATTAACTTCATGGAAAACTGCGATGACAAGAAGAAACAAGATGAAAAAAGTGATCGGAATAATAAACCAGGCAGCTCTGCCAATCGCTTCTAACCCGCGTTTAGCTATTAAAAAGCTGCATGCAACCAGCAATAGGAACAAAAGCAATAGAACAGGCGCTTTTGGGTAAAACATGACATTTACAATATCGATATAGCTGCGGCTGTAAATGACCATGCCGCTAAAAATAATCAAAAACAAGATGAATCCAATGAACCCCCCAAGATACTTTCCAAAAAGATGGAACAAAAGCTCAATTAATCCTTTTTCGTGCTTTTTCATTAACCATAATAAGAGAAAAAAAGGGACACCGATAACAAAGGAAGAGAAAATCGGCATCATCCATGCAGCATTTTCCCCCAAATCAAATAAAATATTCGGCGTTGTATCTGTCGCCTTTATTCCAACCGATAGAAAAACCAATGAAAAGAATTCTCTTGTACCAATTTTTCCATCTGCTGCTTTCATCATGATTCCGCATTCCCCTCCGGCTTAGACGCCCTTGTTTGATCCTTCGGTGACATCGAAAATGGACGCAGCCATTGTTTCCAGACAGGGGGTCTGATGAGCATATCCTTTGATGATGGGAAATGAGGTGATAGTGGTGCAAAGAATGGTACACCGAACGATTTAATGGAAACGAAATAAGCAATAAAAAAACCCAAAAAGATGGACATACCGAAAAATCCTAAAAAGTTAGCAGCTAACAATAGAACAAAGCGTAACATCCTGATAGCAATGTTTAAGCTTACATCTGGAATAGTAAATGAAGCCAGGCCGGTAACCGCCACTACAATCACAAGAGACGGACTGACGATATTAGCCTCTACAGCGGCTTGCCCGAGAATTAATGCACCTACGATCCCAATTGTAGGTCCCAGGGTACTCGGAACACGAACGCCTGCCTCCCGTAAGATCTCAAACGTAACTTCCATAATAATAATCTCCATGATGACTGGAAATGGCATCTTTTCTCTAGTTGCAGCGATGGCGAGCATCAGATCGGTCGGAAGCATTTCAGCGTGAAAAGTGGTTATGGCTATATAAAGAGCAGGCGTAAATAAAGCAATTAATAATGACAATAAGCGGATCATCCGGATAAAGTTACCGTAGGGCATGCGTAAATACTGGTCTTCGACTGTATGAAATAACGACCAAAAAGTAACTGGTACAATTAAAACATCCGGAGAATTTTCCATCACCAATACAATGTGGCCTTCCATAAGAAAAGATGCAGCCCGGTCAGGCCGCTCTGTCGTCAATGTAGATGGGAAAATGGAGTACGGTCTTTCCTCTATATGTTGCTCCAGATTGGAAAGCGTCAAAACGATATCGGTTTTGATCTCTTGAATCCTGTTTTTTACCTTCTCAATTGTTTTAGAGTCTGCCAGTCCTTGCATATACATAACCGACACCGGCTGCGGAGCCCGTTCACCAATTGTAACAGTCTCCGTCATAAGCTTAGGGTCCCTGATCAGGTTTCGAATGAGAGAGCGGTTTGTCGCTGCCGATTCGATGAATGCGGCTTTTGGCCCTTTAATAACGGTCTCCGCGGTCGGCTCAGCAATGGATCGTTTTTCGAATCCAGTCGTTTCAACAGATATAGCTGCATCCAAATTTTCAATTATAATCACCGTATTGCCGTTCACCATGTCTTTTGCGGCATCCTGTATTGTTTTGACTTCCTTGGCATTCGCAGTTGTCAGGACACTTTTTATTAAAGATGTAATGAGTGCTGACTCTTGTATCGAGCTATCGGTTTTTTCCTCCAGCAAAGGTTTTACGACATGAGTATCAATCAGATTTGTATCCACTGTTCCTTCAACAAAAAGGAGTGTTATGTCCTTTTTGTAACAAGGCAGATGTAGATTGCGCAGTTTCAGAGCATTGTTGGCAGGATAACAAAAGGCTTCCTTCAGCTTATTTACATTAGCAAGCAAATCAGTTGTGAAAAAATCTTTCTTATCTTGCTTATCCTGTGTAGGACTTTTTGTCTTTTTGAACAAAGCCATAATTACAACCTCCAATTGCACCTATGGACATTTTTTGCTTTATTGCTAAATTCATACGCTTTTTTTATTCAGCTTAATTTACCGCCGAAATGCAATAAAACATTTGACTCTCACGCTGCGTGATACTTTATATTGTTATTTGAGGGAGGCAATACAATGAAAGTCAAAGAGGTTGCGGAGCTGACTGGAATCAGCGTCCGGACGCTGCATCACTACGATGAAATCGGTCTTTTGTCACCTGGACGCCGCTCGGAATCCGGTTACCGCGAGTATTCGGATGTAGACTTGGAAACCTTGCAGCAGATCCTGTTTTTCAGAGAGCTTGGCTTCCCTTTAAAGAAAATAAAAGACGTGTTGAACAGCCCGTCATTTGACAGGAAGGAAGCATTGATATTACAAAGAACAATGCTGCTGGAAAAGCGGTCCCGTCTTGACCAAATGATCCACCTAGTTGAAAAAACGATTCAACACGCCGAAGGAGAGATTCACATGTCAAACGAAGAGAAATTCGAAGGCTTCGATTTCAGGCATAACCCTTATGAAAAAGAGGCCCGCGAACGCTGGGGAGATAAAGCTGTCGATCAATCAAACGCGAAGCTCGCGGGAATGTCGGAAGAGGAGCAAAAGGCGATGGGTGAAAAAATGAATGCCATTTATAGGGAATTGGCTGCCCTTCGTCAGGAATCACCAGCCTCGGAAGAGGCGCAGGCCGCCATCAAAGAGTGGTATGACTTTTTAAACAGTAACTTCGGGAGCTATTCGCTTGATGCCTTTAAAGGATTGGGTCAGATGTATGTGGCTGATGAACGGTTCACGAAGAACATCGACAAGTTTGGAAAAGGATTGGCTCAGTTCATGTGTGAGGCGATGGGAGTGTTTGCGGATCGGATTCGCTGACCCTATAGCGATAATAAAGAAAGTACCCCATGAGATAGATTAATCTATTTCATAGGGTACTTTTTACTGTTACTGTTCTTCTTTTGCGGCCTTTCCATTATGATCTTTTTCAAATAAAACAAGCAGTCCAGGCATCAATACACCTCTGATCAAGAAAGTATCCATCAATATTCCTATTGCCACAATAAATCCAAAAACAAACAGCAATTCAATGGGCTGCGTCATGAGCACCGCAAAAGTGGCTGCAAGAATAATCCCTGCTGAGGATATCACGCCTCCTGTGGCTGATACAGCTGTTTCCACCGCTTTCCTAAGCGGCTGACTTTGCCGTTCTTCCATAAACCTTGATACAAGGATGATATTATAGTCGATTCCCAGTGCCACCAAAAAGATAAAGGAATACAGCGGAACCCGGTTGCTGACGGTATCAATATCAAACAGGAAGTTCGTCAAGAACATCCCTAAACCAAGCGCTGCCAAGAAGGACAGCAGAATGGTACCCATCATATAAATTGGCATTCTGACGGACCGCGTCAAGAAAATCAGCATGGAGAAGATTAATATTGTCTCTAGTACGACAATCACAATGAGATCTCTATTGTTAATCGAGCGATCATCAACAGATACGGCCGTCTCTCCAGCGAAATAAAGGTTCCCGTCCAGGCCGCTGTCTTTGACAATCTGATCTGATTCTCCCCTGATTTTTTCCAATGCATCCATCGCTTCAGCTTCATATGGGCTGACTTTAAAGATCATGCTATAGGCAATCACTTTCTCGTCTTCCGTGCTGTCACTTAAACGCACACTGCCAACAAGGGGCTGGTCTGAAAGCTGATTTCGCAAATCTTGCTGATCTTCTGCAGTCAACGGCTTCTTGGATTCAAATAAGACAGTTGTAGGAGCCAGTTCTCCTTTATTGAAGCTTTCTTCCAGCAGTTCATATCCCACTCTTGAAGACATATCACTCGGAAAAGACTTCATCGTATCAAATTCATATTTCAAGTTAAACACGTTGGCTGAAGACAGCAGGAGAAAAATACCGATCACCGCTATTGAAAGACCGGGCTTTTTCGTGACAAAACGGCCCACTCTGCCCCATAGAGAGCTCGCTTTTAGCCTTTCATCACCAATACGAGGAATTTTAGGCCAGAAAGATCTTCTTCCAAACAAGGTAAATAATGCCGGAATCAAGGTAAGTCCCGCAAGCAAAACAATGATGATCGTCGTTCCGAATATCGGAGCAAAGTTCTTATAATCTCCGAACTTGGCAAAAAACAAAATCAACATGGCTGCCAAAATGGTCGAACCTGAATAAAACAGCGGGATACCTGTCCCTCTCATTGCCCATTTCATCGCTTTATATTTATCATCATGCGTCTTTAACTCTTCGCGGAAACGGGAAAAGACCAACAAGGAATAGTCTATGACAACAGCAAAAAGCAAAATGGTCATAATGGAAAGGGACTGATTGGCCAGTACCACTCCGGCTTTTCCTAGTAAACCGAGCGTCTGGTTCACGACTTCATATACAAAAGCGGCCGCCAATAATGGAATCAAGGCCAGTAATGGCGAGCGGTAAGTGATCACCAGCAAAACAAGAATAATTCCCACCGTTGAAAACAGCAAGACTAAATCCGCCCTGCTGAAAAGATCCAACGTATCAGCGGCTATTCCGGCAGGACCTGTGACATACAGCTCGAAGTTGCCATTCTTTTCAGAAATCCTATTGATCTCATCTATTGAATTTTTAATTTCTTTCGTTTCAAGCGATGAATCAAAAGTCAAAGGCAATAAAGCGATTTTTCGATTACCAGAGAAAAAGCCGTCTATTGCCTGCGGCGGCAATTGTTCCAATGGAATCAATTCCTTCAGGCCATGGATTTCCCCCTTTTCAAGCTGATCCAGGAAACTAATCAGCTCCCCTTGTTCGAGCTCGCCTTTAGTTGACTCAAAAACCAATATGGCAGGAACCCCTTCATTGTCCTTAATATATTCATCCACTTTATTTTGAGCAATGACAGCCTGGGCATCTCCAGGCAAAGATGCAATGCTGGACACCTCATAATCCTTGGCACTTGGAGCAAACACAGCTAAAATCATAGCTGCTAAAAACCAAACGCTAAGCGTGATCCACATCCCTCTTTTTGTCGTTACACGGTCGGTAATCCATTGTAATAGCGGCTTCATAAGCAAACCCCTTCTATATTTATTATGTAAGTAACACATCTGTCACTTACGACAAAAATAAAATGACACTCGTGTCACTAACATTATCTTTTAGTATGACAGGAGTGTCAATTATTTCTTTATGAACATTCCATGGCTGAGAAATTCCTTCGTCATTTTCATCCACTCCCCTTGAGGGATGCCGAAATGATTAGGAATAGCAATGGATTGAAAAATGAATCCTAATATAAGTTCGTCTGCCAATTCCGGCCGCAGGAGCCCTTCTCTTCTCCCTGTCTGGATGAAAGATCCCAAATGACCGTACATCTCGACATGAATCTGCTCCAATTGCTGTTTATTCCTCTTTACATTTTTATTGGTATTCGCAGGAATCTCATAAGACAAACCAAGAATTTGATGAATTTTATTATACTTGAAAAAAGTTTCAAGCAGAAAGTCAAATTGGTCATGGAAACCGGCGTATTGATGAATTTTTTCAAGATCCTTCATGAACTGGTCCATTTCAAAAAGCATGTACTCTGTAATCAATTCTTCTTTATTATCGTAGTATTTATATAGTGCACCTCTGGACACGTCCAGCCGCTGGGCCAGGATGCCGAATGTAAATCCTTCATAGCCTTGTTCAAGCAAAATGTTCTTAGTTTCTAGAAAAACATCCTCTGTCGTAAACTTGCGTTCCCGTGCCATCTGCTCACTCCTTCCTTTTCATTATAGGATAATTTTCTCATTTAACAAATGACTGCAGATCTCTGAAATTGAAGCAAGCAATCAGAAAGCCTAAAAGCTACCGATGCTTTTAGGCTTCTTTTCCCTAATCAATCGTCTTCACCGACATAATGAATATAGATATCTTCATTTTCCGGTACTAGTTTCAGGTCTTTTGGAACCTTCAAATAAAGATAATTGATTTCCATAAAGCCGCCAAAACCCATTCCGCCTTTGCGTTCCCCCGTAAACTGAATGATGACAAATTCTTTTTCAAACACCGTAAATTCCAGGTTTTTCTCTTCCCATTTTCCTTTCAGATGCAATATATCCTTTTCCAATTTCACATCCCAGGATTGATATTCATTGGTTAGATCAATTCCACCGACGACAGAATTTGCATAAAAGGCCCCTTCAACAATTCCGTCATTTTCGGCTTTCCTTTCCACGATCACCGTTCCATTCAACCAATCTTGGTTTTTTAAGCGGAGCTCTTTTCCATTATAGTTCCATTGCCATTCATTCAAAACATACCGTGAATCAACCTCTTCTGTCCTACCATTGAAGAGGGCGTCATTAACACGGTTCATTTCCTTTTCCATCTGTGAGTCAGAAGACGAGCTGAAATCTGGCTCATCTTTATTGATTGGCAGTACTTCAAACACAAAAACTGATGCGATAAGTACAATCCCATATCCCATTAAAAGAATTTTGACATAACGTTTATTTTTCAAGACATTTTGCTGCATCCCCTTGATTCCCCATATAAGAATGCCGGCAACCCCGACGAGCACAAGCAAACTGGTGAGGCCCATCATTTTCTGACCTCCATTCTATTTGACAGGATGAGAGCTCCTGCGAAAAACAGAGTTGATATAATAATTGTTTTGACGGCGAATAACCATAAGGATGATTCTGCAAAAATAAAGTTAAAAATGGATTTGGCCAGTTCTTCATTGCGGATTCCGACGTAAACGACAAACCCTGTGATAAGAGCCGGCAGCACAAAGATAAAAACTTTATTCACCTGCACAATGGTCCCCGTCAAATAACCGGCAGCCGAAAATAAAATCATATATAAAATGGACGCCGACACAGCAATGAAAAACTCAGCAGGTGCTTCCATGAAGCTGTTTCCCATGCCATATTGGACATTTCCCATAAGGAAAGTGACAATTTTCAGCAAAAATCCAGCGAAAACGGCGGCTGCACCACCGACGGCACTTGCCGTCAACAGGAACAAGATATTTGCCAAATTGCTACTTAAGCGATTCGCTACAAAAGTGAAGTCGTCATATCTGACTGCCTTTGTCGTAATCAATATACTTGTAATGAAAATCCAAAGCATGGTAAAGACAACAATCATATCTGCTGAATAGTAAGAAATGTTGATGCTCATGCCTGAACTGGTGCCCGTTCCTACGGAGCTCACTCCCCCGAGCGAGAAAAGGAGGCTGATCAGCTGGACGCCTACCAACGAGCTGAACACGCCCAAGAATGCTCTCACCTTGAACTCATACTGTCTTTTCACCACATCAGACAGACTCATTTCGATTAAAGACATCGTCTATCCCCCCTTTATGCCTCCTCGTCAAATAAACGCAGACGTCACTGGCCGGAACAGGAGAAACACTGATCCCGTCCAGTTTCATCTGCTGAATCTCCTCTTCAGAGAATTCATTTTTTACAGCGCTAAAAATACGGCCAGGGCCTGATTCCTGTTCATGGAGCACTTCTTTGTTTTCGATCCACTTAGCAACAGCAGACATTTTTCCAGTAAGACCTACTGCCCATTCCTTCAAATCAGAAACCGACAAATGCAGACGGACCTTGCCATCATTAATTAGCAAAACATCTTCCAAAACATCCTCAATCTCACTCAAATGATGGCTTGACACAATGATCGTTCGCGGATGTGCGATATAATCTTTCAGTAAAGCTCTATAGAAATCTTTCCTGACCGCAGCGTCCATCCCTGTTGTCGGCTCATCAAAAATCGTTAATGCACAGCGGGATGCCAGCCCCAAAATCATATTGAATGTGCTTTTCATTCCTTTTGATAAATTGCCATGGTATGCGTTTGGATTGAATGAGAAGTAATCAAACAATCCATCGGCCAGCTCCTCATCCCAATTATCATAAAATCGCCCCGCCTCCTCCAATATTTCCTTAAGAGTGAGGGCCGGCGGCAGGCTGAGCTGGTCATCTATGAAAATACTATTGGCAGACACCCGCAGACTGTTAAAGGGATTTTCAGAAAACACTTTGACCACTCCGGAAGTCGGGTGGATGAAACCGGAAATCAACTTGAGCAGCGTTGTTTTGCCGGCTCCGTTTCTGCCGACAAGACCTGTCATTTTATTTTCCTTGATTGTCAGTGAAAGCTGATCCAGAACTTGTTGCCGACCGTATTTTTTCGTAAGCTCCCTACATTCGATGACACTCATTTTTTGTCCCTCCCCCTATTTACTTCCTTGAGCATGTCAATTAAGTCATTTTCAGAAACATTCAATCTCTCCGCTTCAATGACAAGGTCCTGAATCAAGCCTTTTAGCCTTTTATTTTTCCGTTTGCTTATGACTATTTCTTTCGCTCCCTCTGCAACGAACATGCCGAGCCCCCGCCTCTTGTATAAAATACCTTCGTCTGCCAGTACGTTCAGCCCTTTTGCAGCTGTAGCCGGATTAATATTGAACATATCCGCCAACTGGTATTGGGAATACACTTTATTGTTCATTTTAAAACGCCCGCCTATGATTTCATTCTCCAGCCATTCCGAGATTTGAAGATAAATTGGCTTCGTGTCGTTTGGATCGATTAACATACACATCCTCCTTTCTGGATGAGTGCATTACTGTTGTGATGTAGTATATGTTATTTCATAAAAAATTACAATATGAATACCATTTGAGTTGGACCAATCAATTGTTTTTTTTAAAATTGACAATATTTAAGGAGGTTACTACTATATTGGTAATAGCAAAACAAGGCATGTTTTTACAATAAGGTGGAGGAAAGAAAGGGAGAGGGCGATCTAGCATGAAGAAAAAAGGCTTATATCGTGATTTTTTCCTGTTTTTTGATATTACTGTCATGCTTCTTACCTTGGCCATATTAAGTATTCTTGTGATTGTTAACGGGGATACGTGGATTCTGACCATCTATTTTTTAGTGGGACTGGTTGCATATATGTTCACAGAGTATGCGACCCATCGATTCCTATTCCATCTGAAAACGCCAAAAAACCCGCTCTTTTTAAAATTTCTAAAGCGACTCCATTATGATCATCACAAGGATCCGGATGATTTAAAACTGCTTTTCCTGCCGCTATGGTACACCATTCCAAATTTTATAATTGTAGCGTTGATTTTTTATACGATCGAATCCACAATCGTAGGGACATCAGCCTTCCTAATGGGAATTATTGTTATGCTGCTGGTCTATGAATGGAAACACTATGTCGCACACCGCCCCATCAAACCAATCACAAGATTTGGGAAGTGGGTTAAAAAACTCCATCTGCTACACCATTTTAAAAATGAGAACTATTGGTACGGCGTCTCCACACCGTTTGTAGACGCATTGTTTGGTACTTTAAAGGATGAAAAGAAGGTTGAAAAAAGCAAAACAGCTACGGACTTGGAAAAGAGAGGGATTTCGTAACATTGCGGAAAAGTATATATAGGGGTCAAGCGTGGCTTTTTAATCAAATGATTGATCAGTTTTTGTGAAAGGTTTAGTTCAGGCCTATTTTTTATTAATCAAACATTTGATTAGTGCGGAAACCCTTTGATTTACAGCCTTTTTCAGGAATCGATGTCTTACGTGAACTTTTCAACCAAACGTTTGATTAGTTTTTAGGGTAACATTTGATTGCAACTCTTTTTGTTAATCAAATGATTGATTAACACGTGAAATCATTGATCTAACGGCCTTTATCAATCAAGCATGTAGAATATTGATTTTCTTAATCAAACGTTTGATTAATGCTGAAATCCTTTGATTTATTTGCTATTCTTAACAGTCGCTCTGATACCAGTACCATACGATTGATCCAATAATTAAAGCAAAAACTACCAAGACTGATAATACCTGTCCTTTCCATTTGGCCCTTACCCTTTACAGGGGTGAAAAAGAAAAAGGTCAACCAGAAAAATAAAATGTACCCTTTGTAAAGGACATTTTTGAAAAAGGTCATGCCGCATGGAGAAGATGATTTCTGTATTGTACAGGAGTCATCTTCTTTAAGTTCCATTGGTACCTAAAATTGTTATAGTACGTCATATATTTTTTGATTTC
>NZ_QYTV02000005.1 GCF_003605385.1 Siminovitchia acidinfaciens
GAATACCGAGTTCAGACCTTGAAAGTTGCTTAATAAAAAATATGTCTAACTTTTCGGGGTCACTTCATCTCGCAAGCCCTGTCTAAATTTCTCCTTTTTCAACTATATTTTCAGGATAAGAAATCCAATCGGAATAGCTTCCAGCGTAAAGTTTGACCTTGTCAAACCCTGCTTCCATCAACGCAATGACATTAGGAGTGGCGGTCACTCCTGATCCGCAGTACACGATAATCTCATCGCCGGGATTCAGATTGGAAAACCTGTTCATTTGTTCTTCACGGTCTTTCCAAATCCCCGCTTTCAAGCCATCTGTCCATTCACAATTAACAGCTCCTGGTATATGGCCAGGTTTGGCATCCAGCGGTTCAACTTGTCCGAGATATCTTTCCCTTGCCCTTGAATCGATTATTACAGTGTTTTGATTTTTTATTGCTGATCTGACATCCGAAACATCAGCGATCATGGATTCGTTCAACCGGACCGTGAATTGGACGGGATCAAACTCCAGCTCAATATCAGTTACCGGAAAACCGGCGTCTTCCCAGCCTTTCATACCTTCATCCAGTACATAGACTTCCGGATGGCCCATGTATTTTAATAACCACCAGAAACGGGAAGCAAAGCAGCCTTCCCCAGCATCGTATGCAACGATTGTCGTTTTATCATTTATGCCTGCTTTTTCAAGCTTTTGTTTAAACTTTTGAATTTCCGGCAGCGGGTGTCTGCCGCCATGTTTTTGGACTTCATCAGACAAATCCTCAGCCAGGTCAAAGTGGACTGCACCTGGAATATGCTTTTCCCAATACGTTCTTTTACCATATGAAGCATCATTCAGAGAATATGTGCAATCTACAATCCGGACATTATTGTCCAAAAGCTTCTCCTTAAGCCATTCCCTTGGCTTAATAAAAAACATAATCCTATCCCCCTTCGGAAAGTCATTCATCTGCAGATAGAGATTTTCGAATTTCCTTCCAATGGCCGATTTTATTATTATCTTCGATTGCGAGCAGCCATGCATCGTATTGACCATTGATATCGTCTTTGATGTTTCTTATCAAGTTATCAAATTCGGCCGCAAGTACTTCCTGGTAGTGCTCATCCAATTTTGAAGTACCTTGTTGTAAATACTCGTCAGCTAGAGGGGAAAGAAGCTCTTCCAACGATTCTTCCATTAATTTCTTTTCATTTTTTTCAAAAAAGGCTTTTGGATTCCTAAAGTATTTGTACGCAGCGGCAAAATATTTCCGGTCAATCTCCTTAAAAGCCGGGATAAAATCAAGTGTATCTGCCTGGCCGATTTCAGGGACCGAGACCATCAAGTTTTCATCCACGGACTGAATGTCCCTATAAATCTGCTCGAATCGTTCTTTAAGCAACTTTGTAGCAAAATGCTCAATTCGTAAAGAAGTCGCACGCAGCTCCTGAGCAAAATCAAAGCCAGAGGCTTCCAAATAATCTTCCAAAGCATTTTTCAATGAATCTCGTCCGCCATTTTGCAAGGCCGCGGGGTTAAAAGCTTCCTTAAAAAAGTCCGGCAGCCTATAAAAGACCCTTTGCTTAACATAATGGACGAGCTCCCGAACCTCTTGCGAAAGCCTATCAGGCATTGCCGCCTTTCCAATGCTGCCGAGCCATTCATTGAGCTCGGCTCTAGTTTTAATGAGGGCGCTCTTACGTGCAGCTTTCTTGGATTCGTCCTCATCAACCGAAGCAATCATTCGATCAAGCATATTTAATGCACGCTCATATTCCGCCTCAGCGGATTGAATCGCCATTTTCGCCAAATCATGCTCCAGGAAGTGTGAGAATGCATTAGTAAATTCTGCTATATTGGATATTTCCCTGGTTTCTTGCGATTGAGCCAACTTGCTGGACAAACCAAAGATCCTAGGGAAACGGATGCCATAATCCGTCAGTTGACTTCTGACATATGTCAATACGTCATTAACTTCATCATCGGAAGAGGCGAGGTCAATGGCGTTGACAAGAAAGAACATTTTATCAAGTTCAAAAGCATCTTTCACCCGGCCGAGTTGGATCAGGAATTCTCTATCCGCTTTTGAAAATGCATGATTGTAGTAGGTCACAAAAAGAATCGCATCAGAATTTTTTATATAATTGAATGCTACACCTGTATGCCTTGCATTGATTGAATCTGCACCAGGTGTGTCTACAAGTGTGACTCCTTTCCTAGTAAAGTCACAATCATAATATAGATCAATCAGTTCAACAAAACATGACTGTGATTCGTTTGCGACAAACCCCTGGAAATCATCAATTCCAGTAATGATGGACTCGCCGAGCCTGCTTGAAAATTGTTCATATCCCGACTTAAATGCACTCAAGAAAGAAAGGTGGACCTTCTCCTTCCCTTCTCCTTCTTTTTGAGAAAGAACTGAAGGGATAAGTCTAAACGCTTCTTCAAGCGTCTGACATTCCTTTCCGAAAAGCCGTAATGATTGTTTGACGTCTGCCAGCAGGTCATCCTGTTCTTTTAACCGCACTAAAGCTGTGCCATGCGGATAGTTTTCAGTAGGTGGGCAAATGCGGTTTATTGCTGCCGTTGTCGGGTTCGGCGACACAGGAAGAACCTTTTCTCCGAGCATTGCATTGGCAAACGACGATTTCCCGGCACTGAATGCACCGAACAGAGCAATGGTGTAATTGTTGTGATTAAGGCGCGACGCCTTCTGATCGAGCTGTTCCGTAATTCTCTCAAAACCTTTTTCTTTTGAAAAATATGAGACAGCCATATTGAGCTTGCGAATGATCTCTTTTTGAGGAAGTATTTCGTCTTCCTCTTGAACAGGGTTCAATGGTTCAATCTGATTTAATTCCGTTGAATTGATTTCAAATTCGAACGACTCTTTATCGTAAACATTGACATCTTTATTTAATTGCTCCCACACACGCCGAAGTTTTTCTAGATTCTCATCTTCTCCGCCCGTCGGCTCTTCGATAATGTTAGCTTTATCCGCATAATGTTCGTCAAGCTTACTAAGCTCTTTGAGGGCATCGGCCACTTTTACAACATCAGCTTCAACGGACTGGACAGCTTCCATTTCTTTCTTTGCTTTTTCTTCAATGGCTCCCGCTATCTGTTCCTTTAATCGATCAGACTGAATAATTGCGGCCCTTTTTAACTGATTGGCCAATCCTTCCGTGTAGTTAAGCACATATTCACCTGTTACACGTGCACCTTTATTGATGACCGAATACAGCAGGTCATCTTCAAAATCAACTTTTAGGCTTTGGGCCTGGGATTCAAAATCTCCCCTTGAAAGTGAGCTTTCCTGAAGCTTTTTGGCCATCAGTTCGCGCAAATGCCACTCCAGCTGCAATTCCACTTGATGTCGGACACTGTCAGCAAATGCTTTGAGGCGTACGGACCTTTCTTCCTCGGTCTTTTTCCTGCTCATAAAAAAGCCGATCTTGAAATCAGGCTGTGCGGATTCCAAGAAACTTTCCGCCTGCTGCCTTATTTCGTATGGCATCAAGTAAGCGTTCTTTAGCAGCTGTTCCCTTTCTTCTTCAAAGTCTTCAATCCATTTCTCTGCCTTATTAGACAGGCTCTTAATTTTGTCCTGGAGACGCTCTCGTTCATTGAATATGCGGGTAATCTCCTCTTCTTCCAACCCTTTAATGATCTCCATATACGGATGGGCAGCCAGCATCTTTTCTTCTTCAAGCCAATTCCGATGCTCTTCTATCATTTGGTGAAAAGCCACTTCGATGGTGTTGCTCATCCAGTTTTCGTGATTGGCAATGGCATCGTGGATCAGTGACTTTACATCCTGGAATTCATTGAACACGTGAGTCGGGTTTTTTAATGTAGTGAAGAAGATTTCTTCCGGGTAGACATTCCATGCTGCAAATGATTCACGGACCGAGCGTTTGAATTCCTCGAAAGGAAGCTCGTCATCATTATGTTTGTCAATTTGATTGATAATCAAATACAGTTTGACACCATGCTGCAATAAATTTTTAGTATATAAGAAATTCAGTTCAGACTGTACGTGATGATAGTCCATCACATAAAAAACGATATCCGCCAAATGAAGGGCCGATTCTGTTGATATCCGGTGGGCATCATCCGTCGAATCAACCCCAGGCGTATCCATAACAGTAATCCCCGGCGGAAGCTTGGAGTCCGGCTTTCCTATTTCAACCTCAATCACTTCTCCACTTTTACAAAACTCTTTCACAGTGTCGAAATCATAAGGGGCTTTAAATAAGAGCGGTTTCTCATCCTTATAATATACTTTTGCAAATTCTTCTTCTGCATCATGAACCTTTACGAGATTGGCACTCGTTGGAATCGGGCTCGACGGAAGAATTTGTTCACCGATCAATGCATTGATCATAGTTGATTTTCCAGCTGAAAAATGACCGCTGAAGGCGGTAATAAATTCTTTTTCATACATTTTTTTGAGCAGCTTGGCTGCTTTTTCAGCACGTTCTGAATCGCCATTTTGCTGAAATCTCTCTAACAGCGTAAGTGCTTTTTTAAGCTGCACTTCATTTATGGATCTTTCCATTACCTGTACCATCCTGTTGACAATCCCCTTACTTTTTCTTTTCCTATCTCCCATTTTACCTAATTAATCGCCATTTTCATATAGCCTGGCTCAAACTTATACTAACGGGTACGATAATCGGTATGTTCACGTAGAGCTTTTTCCTCCGCTGGAATCCTAACAGCCAGGATGAGACGATTCAAAATAAAAAAGATGACCATAGTCAAGTAGGCCTGAAAAATGAGAGGTATGAGGATTAATTCAGTGGTGACGATCAGGTAATTTGGGTGTTTAATATATTTGAACGGCCCCTTGTTTACCGATTTCGCCCCCGGGAGCACGATAATCTTTGTATTCCAATACTTCCCTAGCGTTAAGATGACCCAAACTCTAGCTGCCTGTGCCAACAGGAAAACAAACAAAAGCATCACCCAGTATGGACTGATTGTACGATTGAAAATATTTATTTCTATGATTAGTGTAATAAAAAATCCGATATGCAGGAGGACCATGAAAGTATAATGCTTTTCTCCATACTCCTTGCCGCCGCGCTCTTTCATCCAGCGCTCATTCCTTCTTGCCAACACAAGTTCAAACAAGCGCTGAAGGATGACAACAGTCAAGAAAATAGTCAGGAACATCATTCCCACCTGACCAATAGAAGCTCTGAACTGAAACCTGGCCCAAGAGCAGTGATGATACCATATTCCCCGCCTTTAACATCTTTACGCAGAAATTGTTCGAGGACAAATAAAACTGAAGCAGATGACATATTCCCATAATCTCGAAGGACATTTAAAGATTCCGCTGTCTTTCCTTCGGGGAGCTGTAAAGCTTCCTCATAGGCCATAATTACTTTTTTTCCTCCGGGATGAGCGATAAAATGTTCGACGTCACTTATTGCCATTTGTTGTTCTTCCAAAAATCCCGATACGTTGGGCTCAAGCCAATTCTCTATGATAGACGGGATACTCTTTGAAAACACTACAAATAAGCCCTCATTCTTAATGTCCCAGCCCATCACATCAAGGGAATCATTCAGCAAAGTGGATTTTGTATCAATCACTTTTGGCAGCGGGCGACTGTTCAATGATCGACAATCAGCTTCTGAACCTACGACAAGTGCGGCGGCAGCCCCATCGGCAAAAAGAGAGGTTCCGATCAAATTGCTTTTTGAAAGATCGGCTTTCTGGAAAGTCAGACTGCAAAGTTCAACGGCTACGACAAGTACTTTGGCGGAAGGGAATGCGCGGCAATACTCATTGGCCCTGGAAAGACCAGCCGCTCCTCCAGCACAGCCCAATCCCCAAATAGGAATTCTTTTCATATGCCTGGAAAACGGAAGCGCATTCATAATTCTTGCATCAAGACTCGGTGTAGCAAGTCCCGTAGTACATACCATGATAATCGCATCAATTTCGCCGTATTCCACCTTAGATTGAAGTAATGAGGACGTTAGGCAGTTATCAATGGCCTCGATAGAAAGCTCCACCGCCGACTCAATAAAGGCATCATTTTTTTCCGAAAACGAATGATCGTTTTGGTACCATTCAATATTTTTGGCAATATGCCTCTTTTCTATTTCACCATTGTGGAAAACCTTTAGCAGCCGTTCTATGTTATTGGCCGATTGTGAAAAAAGATGCCTGGCAAATTCCATGGCATCTTTTTGTGTAATTTCATTTTGAGGGACTCCTGTTCCGACTGACAGAATGTACGGCATATGAATATCCCCTTTCTTTCTTTCCCATTTATGAGAAAGTCAGGATTTCAATTCTTTTAGATGTTGAAAGAAATTCGGATATGATATGGAGATGGCTTCGCTGTTCTCGATGACAGTCTCGCCTTTTGCAATACACGAGGCAATTGCAAGCATCATCCCGATACGGTGGTCCCCATGACTATTGACAACTGCAGGCAGGAGTTCCGTACCGCCATGGATAATCATACCGTCTTCTGTTGCTTCAATTTTTGCACCCATTTTAGAAAGTTCATCGACGACAGTATCAATACGGTTTGTCTCTTTTACCTTCAGTTCGGCCGCATCTTTAATTACGGTTCTCCCTTTCGCTTGGGTAGCTGCCAATGCGATAATCGGAATTTCATCGATCAATCTCGGGATAATATCCCCGCCGATTTCTATTCCCTTCAAAACTGAAGTTTTGATAGTGATATCGGCTACAGGTTCAAAATTATTTGAATCAGTTTCTTCTATTAATATATCCGCGCCCATTTCTTCCAGCACTTCTAGTATTCCTGTTCTGGTAGGGTTTATTCCTACATTTTTGATTTTAAGCTCACTATTTGGAACAATCGCACCCGCTATAAGGAAAAAGGCCGCCGAAGATATATCTCCAGGTACTTGTATAGTTGTGCCTTTTAAATCTTGTTTTCCTTTAATAGTTGTTTTTAATCCATCCACTTCCACCTGACAGCCAAACGCCGTTAGCATTCTTTCAGTGTGGTCGCGCGATGTCTGCGGTTCAATGACCGTCGTCGTCCCTTCAGCTTGGAGACCGGCCAACAAAATTGCTGATTTGACCTGTGCACTGGCAACAGGGGATGCGTAATCAATCCCTTCAAGCCCGCCACCTCTTATGCTGATCGGGGCAAAACTGCCATTTTCACGGCCATCTATTTTCGCTCCCATTTGTCTAAGCGGCCGTGCAACCCTGTCCATTGGCCTATTGGTTATGGAATCATCTCCAATGAGACAAGTGTGAAAAGGGGCCCCGGCCAAAATTCCGAGCATTAATCGAATGGTCGTTCCTGAATTTCCTACATCAAGAATTTCATGAGGCTCTTTTAATCCGTCAAACCCGGTTCCGTCAATCTCCACATATTCGCCTTCTTGACTGATCTGAACACCAAGCTTCCGGAAACAATCAATCGTATTTAAGCAATCATCCCCAGTAAGCAGGCCATGTACCTTAGTCTTTCCATCGGCAATTGCACCGAGCATGACAGCCCGGTGAGAAATTGATTTATCACCAGGCACTCGAAAAGTGCCGCTCAATTGAATATCGCCTTCTGTTTTTAATGATATTGTCAACGGACTTTCCCCCTACATATTTAAATAGGTCTCAAAATCATTTTGTTTTAGGCAATCATTTGCTTTTTCTCTGTCTTCCTCTGTTTGGAAGCTTAACCGAAGCACCCCGAAAACATCTTCACGTGCTTCGAGGATTCGGATATTTGTCAAACTGATTCGTTCTTCGGCCAATAATGTGGTGACATGGGATATGATCCCTGGCGTATCGAGAACATCGACATACAAGTCGTAAAAAGCATCGATTGCACCTCTTGCACGGACAGGAAGTGAATCCCTGTATTTTTTTGCATCAGAAAAATAATTATACAAGTTGTTTTCATCGCTTTCCTGGACAAGAGTTTTAACAAAGTGCATCTCCTCTATCCATTCATCGATGAGGGAAAGCAGACTCGATTGGTTATGTTTGACGATATCTCTCCACATGGCGGGACTGCTTGAAGCAATACGGGTAATATCCCGGAAACCGCCGGCAGCAAGCCAACGGACGCGTTCATTTTCCCCCGCATGACTTTCCACCTGGCGAACAATGCTCGCAGCAATCAAATGAGGCAGATGGCTTACAACCCCCGTTACCATGTCATGCTCCTCCGGCTCCATGACGACAAAGTTTGCCTCTGTCCCTTTCAGCCAGTTTTTCAATTCGGACAATTTTTTTTCCTCTATATCTGAAGTTGGAGTCAATATATAAAATGCATTTTCAAATAAATGTTCCCTGGCGCTTCCAGCTCCGGATTTATGGGAACCGGCCATTGGGTGGCCACCGATGAATACAGCCCCTTTTTCACGCAACACTGCCGATTTTTGCATTATTTTTGCCTTAGTGCTGCCGACATCAGTAATGATTGCTTCCGGTTTTAACGGCAAATCAGCCAACTGATAGATCTTTTGTTCCACTTCCTCAACCGGACAGGCTAGAATAATCAAATCACTAGATATTGCTTCACTTTCAAAAGAGTCTGCACACATATCAATAATGTTCATTTTTGCAGCCAATCTGCAATTTTCTTCATTCAAATCATAGCCGATAATATAAGCATCGGGATGTTCCTTTTTAATGGCTAATGCAATTGAGCCGCCAATCAGCCCCACCCCGATTATTAAAACTCGTCTGTCCAAGTTCTATTTTCCTCTCTGTCTTTCTAGTGTGCGACTAGGACCATTTTTCCAATCAATTCAAATAGCTCCCTGTTTTCTTCCTCTGTTCCGACTGTGATACGGACACCGTTCGGAAACGGTCTTACAGTAAAACCTCTTTCCAATAAGTATTGGAAGACACCCATACTTTCTTTTCCGGGGAAAGAGACAAATATAAAATTCCCTTGGGAAGGATAAAATTCTATATTATGCCGCCCGCAAAATTCGTAATATTTTTGAAGCTCGAGTGCATTTGCACTGACACTCTTTTCAACAAAGTCCAAATCTTTCAATGCAGCAAGAGCGGCTTGTTGCGCGAGTACTGATGTATTGAACGGCAATCTGACAACCTCCAATTGCTGTATGAAGGAGGCAGCTCCAATTCCATAGCCAATACGGAATGCCGCAAGCCCGAAGGCTTTAGAGAAAGTCCGCAATACCATTAGATTGTCGTACTTTTTAAGAAGTGGAATCGTTTCAGGATAATCATCCGCCGTTACGTACTCATAATAGGCCTCATCCATGACAACTAGAACGTTGGACGGTACAGCCCGTAGAAATTGTTCAAGTTCTTTGTCATCCACATACGTCCCGGTTGGATTATTCGGGTTACAAATCCAAACGACCTGGGTGTTATCATCTATTTTTTCAGCCATCGCCGGCAGATTATGACGTCCATCTTTCAAAGGCACTTCACGGATTTCTGCGTTTTGTACAACAGCATTATGGCGATATTGTGGAAAAGTTCCTGACGCCATGACAGTGTTGGAGTTTTCATCCAGCAAGGCTCTACTGATAATTTGAATCATTTCATCCAGGCCGCTGGAAAAGATCAATTGATCTTCTTTCACTCCCGTGTACTCCGCAACTTCTTTTCTAAGTGTTGCCGCTGCTCCATCCGGATAGATTGCGAAATTATCTATGGATGAAATCGCATCGCTCACAAGCTGAGAAGTTCCGTATGGATTTTCGTTTGATGCAAGCTTGACAATTTTCTCCAACCCATATTCCCGCTTTACTTCATCACTTGATTTTCCAGGGGCGTAAGCTTTTAAAGACAACAATTGGGGTCTTACTTTTATGTTCATCGTTATCCCACCTTATATTGATTGTTAAGGTTCAGCAGCGCCTGTTGCAAGCAGAACAAGCGCAGCAACTTTTCTCTTAAAACTCCCTTGTATATTCTTTATATTGATTAATATTTTCTTCGATGGCATCCATACGATCGTGTCCGAAGTGTTCCAATACGGCAGCCGCCAATTCCCACGCAACCACCGACTCGGCAACAACACTGGCTGCCGGAACTGCACAACTGTCAGATCTTTCAATACTTGCCTTAAAAGGCTCCTTCGTATCGATGTCAACACTTTGCAGCGGTTTGTAAAGTGTCGGAATCGGCTTCATAACCCCTCTTACTACAATCGGCATCCCGGTAGACATGCCGCCTTCCAGTCCTCCTGCATTGTTTGACCCTCTTGTGTATCCTTTTTCTTCATCCCAAAGTATTTCATCATGGACCTGACTTCCCGGTTTATGTGCCGCTTCGAATCCTATGCCAATTTCAACACCTTTGAATGCGTTGATGCTCATTACAGCTCCCGCCAACTTGCTATCAAGCTTTCTGTCGTAATGCACATAGCTGCCAACACCGGCCGGCATTCCTTCAACCACAACTTCAACAATTCCGCCAATTGAGTCACCCTGCTCTTTTGCATCGTCAATGGCACGCATCATTTTTTCCGCAGCTGTTTCATCCAGGCAGCGAACAGGTGATGCTTCCGATCTTTCCTTCAATTCATCAATCGTTCCATACTCGGCATTTTCGGCACGGATCCCCCCTATTTCCAAAACATGTCCGGCGACTTTAATACCCAGCTGTGCAAGGATAATCCTCGCAACTGCCCCCGCAGCAACTCTCACTGTCGTTTCCCGTGCAGATGAACGCTCGAGTACGTTTCTCATATCTCTATGTCCGTATTTTAAAGCTCCATTCAGATCAGCATGCCCTGGACGCGGACGCGTTAGCTGCCTTTTTACTTCTTGTTCTTCTGCCTCATCAAGCGGTTCAGCCCCCATAATTTTCGTCCAGTGTTTGAAATCTCGATTTTCAACTACAAGTGTAATTGGAGATCCGAGAGTTTTCCCATGACGCACACCGCTTAAAATTTGAACTTCATCTTTTTCTATCTGCATCCTTCTACCACGGCCATAGCCTTTTTGGCGTCGGGATAATTGTTCGTTGATCATTTCCGCAGTCAGCGTCAACCCCGCGGGTACTCCTTCTAAAATAGCGGTCAACTGTGGACCGTGTGATTCTCCAGCTGTTAGATATCTCATTTGCAATGCCCTCCAATAGTTTGAATCTATTCTATAAAAATAAAAAAACGCCCCTGCATATAGCAGGGACGATTATTTATCGCGGTACCACCCTCATTGCGGAAATACACTTTCCGCCTCTCAAACAGATAACGGCTGCTACCGTCTTTTCATACTGGCTTGAACCCAGTCAAGCGTTCCTAAAAGAAGCTCAAGGAAGTAATTCGCAATTCATCTTTGTGCTGATTTTCACCCACCATCAGCTCTCTGGAAAACAGGGAGATGAACACTACTTTGTCCTGTCATGGCTATTTTCAAAGTTATTTAACATTAATTTTTACCACATAAAGTTTTGCTTGTAAAGCCAATTTATACATTTTCACCGTTAATGAAAAAAATTGTTCATATTTACCGGCTATTGCATTTTAGCGTCGGTGCTATAATTAAAAATAGGCAAACAATTTAAAAAATGCACTTGACAAGAAATCAAATACAGTTTAATGTGTTGAGCTATCAATAAAAATTATAACACACATGCTTTACAGCGTTGAAGTCCTAAAGTCGTTTTTTTAAAAAAACTTCAATTGCCGTGCTGCTGTGAATAAATCAGGGAGGGCTTATCGTTGTCAGAACTAGAAGCTTTACGTTCTCAAATCGAAAAAACCACATTGCAAATTTTGGAACTGTTGAACGAAAGAGGCCAAATCGCTCAAGAAATCGGCAAAATGAAAGAAATGCAGGGCGTGAAACGCTTTGATCCTGTACAAGAGCGGAAGCTTTTGAATATGATTGCGGATCACAACGAGGGCCCATTCACTACATCTACAGTACAACACATTTTCAAACAAATCTTCAAAGCAAGCTTGGAATTGCAGGAAGATGACCATCGTCAAGCATTGCTAGTATCTAGAAAGAAAAAGCCGGATGATACGATTGTATCGATCAATGGTGAAAACCTCGGGGATGGAAAAGCTCATTTCATCATGGGACCTTGTGCCGTTGAAAGCTACGACCAAGTAAAAGCTGTTGCCCAGGCATTAAAGGCTCAAGGATTAAAACTCTTACGTGGTGGAGCTTTCAAACCAAGAACTTCACCATACGATTTCCAAGGCTTGGGATTGGATGGCCTTAAGATTTTAAGGCAGGTGGCCGATGAAGAAGGCTTGGCTGTAGTCAGCGAAATCCTCAACCCTTATGACATGGAAGCGGCACTTGATTATGTCGATGTCATTCAAATCGGCGCCCGCAACATGCAAAACTTCGAATTATTGAAAGTTGCCGGTGCAGTCCGCAAACCTGTCTTATTAAAACGAGGTCTTTCTGCAACAATTGAAGAGTTCATGTATGCTGCCGAATACATTCACGCACAAGGAAATGATCAGATCATCCTTTGTGAAAGAGGAATTCGCACTTACGAAAAAGCGACAAGGAATACACTAGACATTTCCGCTGTTCCAATCTTGAAGAAAGAAACACATTTGCCGGTTGTAGTTGACGTTACACATTCAACAGGCCGTAAGGATCTTCTCCTTCCTGCTACAAGAGCTGCAATTGCCATCGGTGCAGATGCTGTCATGGCAGAGGTCCATCCTGATCCTGCAGTGGCACTCTCAGATTCCGCACAGCAAATGGACATTGACCAATTCAATGATTACATGAAAGAAGTAAAAGCATTTGCAGGCAAAATCGAAAAAGAACCTGCGAACGTTTAGAATAAAAATCCAGGCCGTCCAGAAAATCATTTTTCAGTGATTTTCTGGACGGCCTTTCTCAATAACACTTATTTTTTTGTGGAAAAATCCCCACCAATGTCCAAATGAAATAACAAATGTTTTCTCCCATTCAGATTGATGGAGTAAGCTATCTGCCTTTTTATGCAGCTAACCTTCCACTCTTCTTTCTCTCATAACTTATGACCAAAATGGATGATACAATTATGAGAGCTCCTGCCAGTTGTCCCCCATTAAGCTGTTCGCGAAAAAGAATCATGCCGATCATTGCAGCGGCAACCGGCTCGACAGTCGCCAAAATGGAAGCCGTACTCGTTTCAACTTTATTTAACCCGTATGTGTAGAGCAAATAGGCGAATACTGTCGGTAACAAGCCTAACCCTGTCATATATAGCCAGCCTTCGAGCGGCATTCCAGCAGCCTTTTTCCAAAATGGAAAAAAAGGTAGCAGACAAATGGACGCTATTAAAAAAGTATAAAGAGTAATAGTCATTGAGCTGTAATTTCTTAAAGCCACTTTTCCAAAAATACTGTATAGCGCATACCCTAATCCTGAACATAAACCTATCAGGAATCCAACCACAGTCCAATTTCCGGTACTGCTGTCACCAGACAGAGCAATAACAGCACATCCTGTCACTGTCATCAAAACTGCAGCCCCCTTTTGCCCTGTCAGTTTCTCTTTTAAAAAGACGGCTGAAAAGACAGCAACAAACGCCGGCCCGGTATAAAGCAGCATGACCGCAATTGAAATGGACATCATATTCATCGCGGTAAAATATGCCCAATTAAAAAACACAATACTAAAAAGCCCCGTACCGATAAAATACCATATATGCCTTAATTGTATTGTTAATTGGTTCATTGAAGCTGTGGCCATAGCAATTGGAATAAGACAAATGAATGCACCGGTCACGCGAATTGTCACGATTTCCATTTCCGTAAAACCATAAAAAGTCAGCTTCTTTACAAAAATCGCAAGGGTCCCCCATAATAATGCGCCTGCAATGACAGCAAACCTGGCTAACATTTTTCAATCCCCTTTTCCATATGGCAATCAGACCAAGAACAAATGTGCAAGAGCCTGTTTATCGACGTACAGACTGAGCTGAAATGCGGAAGCCGGCAGCTTAGGGGCGGCAAGCGCTGGCAGGCTCAGAACGCGACATCCTGGCGTCGGAGGGCAAGCCAGTGAAGGCGTTCTTTGACTTCATTGGCTTGACCGAAGCGACCTTGAGCCCCTACCGGCTGTAGGTAGACAGCCGAAATGCGGAAACGCCTTGATCAGCCCCGACAGGCAGAAGACAATTCCCGAGGAGGCAGTACTTCAGCCACCATAGGGAAGCTACTGACTTCAATCACATCATGTGTAACTTCCTTGAGTTGTTTCGCGCAGCTATGCGACGAGCTTAACAGACTTCTTCGAATAAGCTGCGTGCGACTTTGCTATAATGTTCGCTATACTTCCTCGAGTAGGCCGCTAGAGGCGCGAAGGTTGCTAGTGGATAGGCGCTGGACGCTTTAAAACGCCACATCCTTAGCGCCAGAGCTGGACATAGCATTTTTCGATTAACGAGTTATCTTCAAGTATAGAATTTTAAAGTTTCCTAAACGATAGATAAGGATGGCCAAAAGCCATCCTTTTTACTATTTTAAAAAAGTAATATAAACAGCCGCCAATCCCTATTTCTATATTTCACTATTAAGATTATAAAGGGATGAGTATTTTTTAACAAGGTAATCGGTTAAGTATTTAGCGGATAACCCTTCCCCTGTAGCTTCCTTAATCAACTCAAGCGGTTTTTTCGTTTTTCCAAAATGATGGATATGCTTGGTGAGCCATTCCTTTATGGGCTTAAGATTTCCAGTCTTTAACAGCCTATCATAGTCCGTTATATCCTTAATCATCGCGTTTTTAATCTGCGCGGCATACATATAGCCAAGTGCATAAGAAGGAAAATATCCGAAATTACCGGCCGCCCAATGGACATCCTGCAATACACCTTCAGCATCGTTTCTTGGACGGATTCCCAAATACTGTTCATATTTGTCATTCCATATTTTCGGCAACTCTTCAACACTGATTTCGTTATTGAATAAACCTTTTTCAATTTCGTACCTAATGATAATATGCAGAGAATATGTAAGGTTATCGGATTCAATACGAATCAAAGAAGATTCTGCTTTATTGATCGCACGGTAAAATTCGTCTAGCGAGACATGGTCGAATTGACTGCCTGCGTACTCTTTCAAAACGTCAAAATTATATTCCCAAAAGGATCTGTCCCTCGCCAAAATGTTTTCATAAAATAATGATTGAGATTCGTGAATCCCCATTGATGTTCCATTACATAAAGGCGTTCCAATCAACTGGCTCGAAATGTTTTGTTCATACAATGCGTGACCGCCTTCATGAATGGTTCCAAATACTGCCATTCTCCAATCATCATCATAATATCTTGTTGTGATACGTACATCTCCAGGATTAAGGCCGGTTGCAAATGGATGAACGGTTTCATCCAGGCGTCCTGCATCAAAATCATAACCCATCTGTTCCAAAACCTTCAGGCTAAAGTCTTTTTGTTTTGCCTTGGGAAATGGTTGATATAGGAATTCGGTTTCAGGATGGCTGCCATAATCCGAAATTTTACTGATCAAGGGGATGATGGCTTCTTTTAATATTTCAAATTCCTTATCTATCGTCTCTACTGTGACTTCGGGTTCGTACAAATCTAGCAAAGTATTATACTTATTTCCCTTGTATCCCCAATACTCAATAAACTTTTTATTAAAATCAACCAGCCTTTGCAAGTACGGCTTGAACATACCAAAATCAGATTTTTCCCGGGCCTCTTCCCATATATTTTCCGCATGAGCTTGCAAGATCACATATTCTTTATATTCTTTCGGCGGAATTTTTTTATTCCGATCATATATCTTTTTACATTCTGCCAAGGTACTTTGCGTTATTTCCGCCAGTTCACCTTTATTTACGGATAAGTTTGCAATAAATGCTGCCATCTCTTCCGAGGTCGACATTTGAAAATATTCATTGGATAAGACACCTATCACTTCGGATCGCTGTTTTACCCCTTTTTTCGGTGCGCCAGTCCGCATATCCCAATAGATAAGCTGAAGTGCCTCGTTAAACGCCTCCATCTTATTAACATACTCCATAAAAGCTGTTTCCGTATCATTCAATTGCATGTAAGCGCCTCCTTATGTACGAATACATTAATCTTATACTACCCCGATTCACTATTCCAGAAAAATATTGAGCAAATTAACAAAAGCAAGAGTGCTTCAATATTAGAAAACGCAAGTGTATCATCTACACTTGCGTTCATTTCTGGGCAATATTCCTTTTATCCGATAAAACATGGTGAATGGCTTTATTTAGGCTTTGTTCTGCCTCCTGCAGACGTCTTTGGGCATTTTCGGGTATTTGTTCTTTACTGAGAATTTTATTGGAAGAATAGAGTGCATCTGATATTCTTTTGAAGTCTTTCATCAAATGAGGCATAATCATTAATCACATCCTTTTTGAAAATTTATAGCTAAAGTATATTCTAAAAAACTGAATAATATTCCAAGTTGGAAGGGCTTTCATTAAAAAGAAAAATCAATGCCTTCCCATGAGGAAGGCATTTTCTCGTTAATTTCACCTATAAATAACATTCTGTAAGCCATGTTCTGTACCTTTGTACTGCGAACGATCATAGGACGATCTCGTACTCGGGCGGTAATCATCTATCTGCAGGCACTCAGGCCTGCCTCTCGCCTCGTTCATTTCCGCGGAAAGAGTGCCTCTACCATAATTTGAGTTTCTCGCTCACGGGGTTTACCTCGTTCCACCTTTGCCGTTTCCGGCAAAGCTCCGTCACTGTGGCACTTTCAAGGTATTCGCATCATATCTTCAGAAGACTTAGATGCTTTCCCTGCCGTCAGCCGATATGCCGGCTGCCCTGGCTTATTGTTTCACCAGGCGTGATCACTACGGGCATCTCAGCACCGTGCGAGCATGGACTTTCCTCTGCCGCTTGCAAAAGCGCGCAGCGATTACCCAAATGTTATCTACTGAATGATTATTATAATATGCAATAGCTTCAATTTCAAGTAGCAATATTAGGAAGTTTATACATTTTCATCAAGCTTACTTCCAAATACATGCTTTTCCAAATTTGAAAGCCGCTTTAAAATATCAAAGTTAGTCGTTCCAGCAGGCTGAACATGCTGGCGGCGTGAACTATCTTCTAATTGTTTTTTCAACCTCATATTTTCCTGTTGCATTTCATCAATAATTGAGTGCATGGATTCGTAATCCTTTATAATCAAATCCAAAAATTTATCTACCTCTTCTTGCTTATAACCACGAAAACCTGGTTTAAATTCTTTTTCCAAAATTTCTTTTGCAGTTAATTTCATTTTCTCAGCCAACATTCGAGACCACCTCAAATTCAAACGACATTAATATCATTCTTTCAAAATATTGGTTATTTGTCAATTTTACCCCTGAAATATTTAACCTGATTTATCGGCCCAAGTATGTATTGGAAACAAGGATGATCCATTTCATTCATCCTTGTTTCACTTTTTAATAAGGGAACATCGGTCCTCCCATTGGTCCCATTGGGCCAATACCTGGTCCTCCCATTGGTCCCATTGGGCCCATTGGACCCATTGGACCACCCGGTCCAGGTACTGGGCCAAATCCGGGACCTGGGCCAGGAGCAAATGATTGCGTATTCGTCACTTCATTCACCGTTGATTCAGTATGTGGGAAATAATGCTGATGATTATAGTTTATATGGTTGACATTAGTTGTATGTGTTGGATGGATTTCAGGTACGATGTTGTTATAAAACTTATGGTTCACACAGCATTTAGTTGGATGAACAACAGCAGGGAGCACTTGTGTTCCGCAATCTATGCAACTCCCGCATCCGCAATTTGCCATCATAATGTCGTTACCCCTTTCTCACCTATATTCTTTACACTTACAACCTATGTAAAATAACCATACATGTACTGATTCAAATACCTATTTTGTGTACGTTTATACTAAAAAACATTCATACAACAAACGACACCTACGAACAAATTGCGCTAATTAACGCTTTTTCAAGTCGAATGTTGCGCTTGCCCGGGAAATTATTTCAGATTATTTTTTCTTCAGTGAATCACTTTCAACATAATTGCGCTTGAACATATTATCAAACGAACTTTTTAATTTAGTCATTCATACTATACCATAAATTAACCATAGGAGGGAGTCCCGCAGTGACAGAAAAATTTTCTAAGGACGACTCAAGTAAAAAGAGTCCCGAACCCATAAACCACCTGATGAAGGCGATGAACGATTTTTTCGAGCATCGACCAGTGAAAGGATTTTTTGAAAGCCTTGACGAATTGTTCGTCTCTTCTCCTTTTTCCGCCAGCTTCCCAGTAGAATTAAAAGAAACTGATTCCAAATACGTTATTAAAGCAAAACTGCCTGGTATTAAAAAGGAACAAATAGAAATTGATGTATTGCAACAGTTCGTCACAATCTCTGTTATGCATCGTGAAACCATAACAACAGAAAATGAAAAACAGGAAATGATTCAGCATAAAGATTCGATGAGAAGAACATCAAGAACGGTTCCGCTCACAAAAGCCATTGATACAAAGAATGTGAAAGCATCGTATGAAAACGGATTATTAACGATTGCTATCAACAAACTAAAGGGGAAGAGAATTGATATCACTTAAGAAAAGCGGAAGCGACTTGTGACCTCGAGGGCCTAGGCGCTGAAGGCAGGCTCAGTTCGGCGACGTCCTCGAAAAAGTTATCGCTTTTTCTTCGTGCGATGTAACGGTGTGGATGCTCTCCTTGCCCTGTCGCTTCGCCTGCACTAACACATCCTGAGCGTCACTGGACAAAGAAAAGCATCTTTCAAATCACTATAATTACTCATAAGTAAGCGCAAGGCCTTCCCATTCCAATATACTAACAAGGTTTGCTAAAAGTAAAAAAAACGGTTGAAGAACAAAAAAGGAATCGGTCCAATACGGCCGTTCCTTTTTTATTACGCTTTGAAGAGGCCTCCTATTCCCTTCGCCATGTTGGAAACCTGGGTTAAAGCATTCATCATTTGCCCTGCGGTATCCATCATTTTATTTAAATCGAGGGTACCGCTTTGAGATTTGAATGAATTCAGAAAAGAATTAAAATGCCCCGATTGCGGTTTTGGCAATTGCCCCGGCATCTGATAAGGATGGGTATAGCCCCCCGGAGTGTAAGGTGTCTGCAAATGATCTTCCTCGATCTGCAACGGATTATGAAATAACTGATTTGGCATATTATTTCCACCGTATTGTTGACCCAGATATTGTTGTGCATGCATATGACCCATTTGCATTTGCATCGGAGCTTGATAGTACCCATTAGGCGGGTACATTCCAATACTGGAATGATAAGGAGCTTGCATATTGGGATAAGGAGGTAAAAAACCGGCATTCCTTTGGATGTATTGCATATTATCCCCCTCTTCACAGGTACTTACATATAAAATATGACTATTGCGGAAAATGGTGATACACCAACCATTGGAAACGCATACAAATATTGTCGATTTTTCACTCGCTTTGTCGGAAGTCTCATTTTTCTATTAAAATGGAAATTTAAATATCTATGGTACTAT
This sequence comes from Siminovitchia acidinfaciens, assembly GCF_003605385.1. GTDB lineage: Bacteria > Bacillota > Bacilli > Bacillales > Bacillaceae_C > Siminovitchia > Siminovitchia acidinfaciens. The sequence continues at coordinate 19,436 of NZ_QYTV02000005.1, forward strand.
GAAAAAAAACTTGGGAGGAATGTTCATGACAATTCACGAGTTGAAGGAGAAGTTTTTGCAGAAAAGGTCATATTCTATTGAAGATGCATGCCAATTGCTAGACTTTGCTAAACAGACTTATATTAACAACGAAATTTCACTTAAGGAATTCCGTAACGTCATTCGTGAATTGGAAGCTCTTGGAGCGCATAACACTGATGTTTCTTATGAAAGCGCTGTAAAAGGATAAGTAAAACAATTGCTTAATCTGCGTGTGTAAACAAGACATTGCCGTGGAGGAAGTTCGTAAGCAATCAAGGGTGCGTTTCAAATCTTAGGATTTTGTGCGCCATCCACATCTTTGGCTTTGGCAGGCGCAGGACATGACACCAGCCGCTTCACTTGCATTGATATTTCCTGTACGTAGGTGTACTAGCACGAGGGCGTCACAGCACAAAGCGCTACTTCTTTATGACTGCAAATGCTAAAATGGGCCGTGCGTGCGTAATTATGCTTCCGGATGTTTCCTTGGCCTGCAGCATCCAAGGACTATCCGGCCGTCAAAGCAGGACCTGCAAAATTTGATAACGATAAAACATTCATTGCATTCAACAAAAAACGATCCCCTGGCATTATTTCCCAGGGGATTTGTTTTCTTTTAATGCTTCAAGTATCCGTTCAAGCACATATTCAATCGACTGAATGTGGCTTTTGAATCTCTTCAAGCTTGTATCAGGAAAAAACGCTCGGATAGCGACCATCTGCAAGTTTTCCGTTGTATTTTTTATTTGCAAGGGATACAGATTTTTAGGCTTGGTGACGGAAAGCCAATCTATTGCTTCCGGTTCCCACTCTTCACTCAAGGTTTTCACTTTATCTGCGAAAGGCTTCACCTCAGAATAAAAATCCCCCTGCTCCCCTGTTTTTCTGCATTGAAGAAAGATTGCAGCTGCACTTCGGTTATACTCAAGCAGCTGGCTTGTCATTTCTTTCAAATGTGTGTAGTTCATCCCTTCAGCTCCTATGATAAAAACAGCTGAATTATTATCTGCTGCGTGATTGCAATATCATCTTATCCTCTGAAGGTCAGTAATTCAAGCTTTTCTAATTTTTAATGGTAACAAGCATGACTTAGGATACATTGTATTGCCTTATTCTTTCCCTTGCATTTTTCAACTCCAACTGCGCAAGCTTTCTATCAATATCGGTTCTTTCCTGATTCATCGTCGTCGCTTCATTCGTCTCTTCGTTCTTGATTCTTTCTGCTATTTGTTTTTCCAACAATTCCAGTTGCTCCTTGATCTCTGCCAGCTTGCCGAGACAATCATTCATTTTCATCCGATATCTCCTCCGTCTGACTTGTTTGATTACCTATTCTCCTTTCAATTTGAACATCCTGCCCCACTGACAAAACTAGAAGCAAATCGGCAAACAAAGTCTTTAATCTATCTATGCTGCACACCCATTCGACATCGTTAACGCCGTTTGGTAATCAATTGCTTTACATGATAGTAACGCTGAAGCTGCTCTTGCTTTTTATAATACCAGCTTGTCAACGCAACAGATTTTTTCATCCGAGGATCCTCCGCCCAATCTGGTTGAAGGGAATATTTTAAAGACCAGTCCTCTATTTTCCTTGAATGATGCTCTATGACCGGCAATACTGCCCTGATAAAAGGCGTACTCCGCTTATTTCCCGAATAAGTATAGCGTTCATAATCATAACGTGAACCGGTCGGTTCTATTTTAAGTGCAAAATTATAAAAATGCGGATAAAGATCGACATCAAATAAAATGGAGGAAAGGCGTTTTCCTAACTCAATTCTTTTCCATACTTTTTTAAACTTTACAACGCTCTCTCCATATAACTCACCTTGAATTGTTGGAAAAACAACAAAGTTAAAATGAAGAAGCTCATGAAGTGCGAAGAATGCTGAATGAAAAATCTTCTCTTTATAAAATGGATGTAATATGACCGGTTTGTGAATCATGTGCTGTTCATTAACAATTAGCGCGTACATCAGGCGCTTTCTATCACCATTTTTCCAAAATTCCCTCCATTCTTTTTGCATGAACCCCGAAACAAAAAAATGATCAAGCAAGTGGAATAAAGGACGTTTTAATTTTTTTGACCATTTATATATCAACAATTGTGGAATAGCATCTTTAAAGATAATCCAATTCGCCCTTTCCAATGTCAAAAAAAGACGTTTTCTTGTCTTTGCATCAAGGATTTTCGGGATTGTTTCACCATAAAGATCTCCCATATTCCAACCAGTATTACGGGACACCATTGAAGCTAAAAACGACCATGCTATTTCCGGATTTGCCAAAAAAAACTTCTGATAATATTTTGTCCTTGAAATGTTATCTTTATTGCCGTGAAACACTTCCTGTCTAACCCAATCTATAATAAAATGTTCATTGAATTGGATACTTTGCTTTTGGTAGAAAAGCTTTTTGTGGGACTCCATCTGTTTTACTCCCAGTCATTTTCTCTTTAATATGTACTAAAGTTCCCTAATATTATTCATAGCCTATGTTATAATTTAGTTTTATAAGGGGGATGAATATGGAATTTCATTATCCTACAGGCCGCAAATATGTTGCACCGTCCGACAGCGGGAAAAGAGTTCATGCGCCTAAAAAAGAGACTATTTATAGTAACAGGGGAATGACACTGGAGGAAGACTTGAATGAAACAAACCAGTACTATTTAGCCAATGGCTTGGCTGTCATCCACAAAAAGCCAACGCCGGTACAGATTGTACATGTCGATTATAAAAAAAGGAGCACAGCTGTCATTAAGGAGGCGTACTTCCGCCAAGCATCAACAACGGATTATAACGGGATTTGTAATAGCAAGTATATTGATTTTGAGGCAAAAGAGACGAAAAGCCCTACATCATTTCCATTAAAAAATATCCACGAACACCAAATAGAACATATGCAAAATATAATTAAACAAAATGGGATTGCTTTTGTTATCATCCGTTTTTCATTAACTGAAGAAATCTTTTTGCTTGAGGGCAAGCGTTTATTCGAATTCTGGGACCGCATGAAGAACGGTGGCAGAAAATCAATTACAAAAAAAGAGTTGATGATTCATGGACATCCCATCGAGCTTGGCTGGGCGCCAAGGATTGATTATTTAAAAGTCATACGTCAACTTTATGGATTTTGATGGGGAATGAGAAACCGCGGAACTGAAAGTGAGGATTTTTTATGGCAGAGAAATATCAATCTCGAACAGAACGGCGTAAGCAAGGAGCCGATAAAAAAAGAATTAAGGGAAAAAAGAAAGGGAATCTATTCAAAAGAATCATAATGCTTGTTTTGATTCTTGGACTGGCAGGTTTGGCTACCGGTGCCGGCACTTTCGCCTGGTATGTAAAAGGTGTGCCAAAGCTGGATAAACAACTTTTGGTTGACCCTGTTGCATCAGAATTATTGGATATTAACGGTGACGTATTCACAACTTTGGGAACAGAGCGGCGTGATTATGTTGAGATTGACGATATACCCCAGCAAGTGAAAGATGCTGTTTTAGCTACAGAGGATGTACGCTTTTACAAGCATCACGGAATTGATGTAAAAAGGTTGGTTGGAGCCGTTTTTGCCAACTTCTCCAGAGGTTTTGGATCCGAAGGGGCATCTACTTTGACACAGCAAGTGGTTAAACGCTCTTTCCTTTCCGATGAAAAAACATTAAAAAGAAAAGCCCAGGAAGCTTGGCTCTCCATTCAGCTAGAGAACAATTACACGAAAGACCAAATTTTTGAAATGTACGTGAATAAAATTTATTATTCCAACGGTATACACGGCATAGAAACAGCATCCAAGTTTTATTTCGATAAAACATTAGACGAATTAGAGCTGCAGGAAGCGGCATTCCTAGCTGGTCTTCCGCAAAGCCCAAACAACTATAACCCATATGAACATCTGGACAAGGCAGACAAAAGGAAAAACATCGTCTTATCTTTGATGTATCAGCATGGAAAAATCAGTAAGGAACAAATGGATAAAGCAAAGGAGATTTCAGTTGCTGAAACCCTCGTTCCGAAAGACGAAAACCAAAAAGCTTCCTATAAGTATGACTCCTTTGTAGATCAAGTCATTAAAGAAGTTGAACAGATGGGAGATTATAACGTTTTCGCTGACGGATTAAAGATTTATACAACTCTTGATCCGGATGCACAGGAATATACAGAAAAGATGCTCTTTACAGATGAGGTAGTCCAATATCCTGACGATAAATTTCAGGCCGGGATCGTGTTGATGGATACAAAATCAGGCGAAGTCAGAGCAATTGGAGGAAGCAGAAACCAGGATGTAAAGCGTGGACGCAATTTTGCCACACAGCTGAAAGATAAAACTCCAGGTTCAACTGCAAAACCAATCTATGATTATGGTCCAGCTATCGAGTATCTGAATTGGTCAACATACGAGCAGATAAAAGACGAGCCATACACATACCAAGGAGGTACCCCGATCAACAACTTTGACAGATCCCATTTGGGTCAAATGTCCATTAGGGAGGCCCTATATAGGTCTAGAAATATCCCAGCTTTAAAAGCATTCCATGAAGTAGGCCAAGAAAATGTCAAGCAGTTCGCAGAGAAGCTGGGACTTGATGATCCTAAACTGGTGGAGTCTGACGCAATCGGAGGTGGAGAACAGCATCCTTCACCTATGGACCTTGCAGGCGCCTATGCAGCCTTTGGAAATAACGGCATGTACAATAAGCCTCATACCGTGAAAAAAATAGTGTTGATGGACGGTGAAACGGAGGTTAAAAACAAAGTTGAACCGGAAGTTGCCATGAAAGATTCAACAGCCTACATGGTCACCGATATGCTGAAAGACGTTCTGTCAGGCAAAGCAGGAGCTACTGGAGGAGCTGCCGCTATCCCGGGACTGCCAGTAGCAGGTAAAACAGGTACTACAAATTACACTCAAGAAGAAATGATTAAATACAATATACCTGCCGGAAGCTCACCTGACTCTTGGTTTGCCGGTTATACAACAAACTATACGATTGCAGTTTGGACCGGATACGAGGAAAGGAAGAATCCAATATTACCAAATGATTTGAAAATCGCTCAGCATCTATTTAGGAATCTGATGGTACACGCTTCAGCAAATGTCCAAACACCGGATTTCACAATGCCTAGTAGCGTCGTTAGAGCGGCTGTTGAAAAAGGATCTAACCCAGCCAAGAAGCCAAGCAAATATACACCGGAAAGCAATATCGTTTATGAACTGTTTGTTAAAGGAACTGAGCCAACGGAAGTGTCACAGGCGTTTGATAAACTGGATGCGCCTAATGTAACTGGTGAATACAAAGAAGATGGAAATCAAGTTGTCTTTTCCTGGAGTCATTCAGACACAAAGGAACAAGATTTGAAGTTTGAAGTGAAGGTTGATCTTGGTGGAGGCAAACAGAAAGACTTAGGAACAACTTCTGATACAGAGTTTGTCATTAACGATGTTGAACCTGGTGAAACATATGGGATTCAAGTCGTGGCCGTCGCAGATTCACAACGAAGTGAACCTGGTTCCGTCACCGTCACAGTCCCTCAACAAGACGAGGACGAAGATGAGGCGGAAGAAGAAGAAATCCAGGATGAAGATCAAGACAATGCTGACAATAGCGATCAGAATACAGAAGACAAACAAGAGCAAAAAGACAAAGAGAAAGACAAAGATAAACAAAAAGATGATAAGCCAAAGGATGACAATGGCCAACAGCCTGGTGATGATAGCAGCGGAAATCCTGGAGCCGGAGAAAAGGACGATAATAAAGATAACCCGGCGGATATCCCTGTTGATGACAGCCCTGAAGGAAGACAGGAAGACAACTAACAAGAAAAGCGGAAGCGCTCGTTTAGCGACGTAAAAACTGGAGTGCCTCCGACGACAGTGTTATGATTGTTATAAGCAACAAAAAATGGATGACCTTGATGGTCATCCATTTTTTTGCATTACTCTCTTATCCTTTTGTCTCATTCTCTTTTTCCCTTCCCTGCATAAATCAAGCAATGGACAAATTTCACATTGGGGATTTTGGGCTTTACAGTGGTATCTTCCAAAAAAGATTATCCTATGGTGGCTGACAGACCACAGTTCTTCTGGAATTTTTCGCATCAGCGCTTTTTCGACTTCTAAAACACTGTCTTTCCAACGGCAAAAAGCTAACCTTTTACTGACCCTTTCAACATGCGTATCCACTGCGATAGCAGGAACTCCAAAAGCAACGGAAACAACAACGTTTGCAGTTTTTCGTCCAACACCGGGAAGCTTGACAAGCTCATCACGATCCGACGGCACTTCCCCTCCATAATTCTCCAATAGCAAGTAGCACAGTTTTTGTATGTTCTTTGCTTTATTCCGGAAAAGCCCAATTGACCGAATATCTTGCTGGAGCTCCTCAAGAGGCACTTTTAAATAGTCCTCCGGAGTTTTATACTTTTTAAAAAGCGATTCAGTCACTTTATTTACAAGTACATCAGTACACTGTGCTGATAATAATACCGCAATAACAAGTTCAAAGGGATTCGAATGAATCAATTCGCATTCAGCTTCTGGAAACATCTCCCCCATTGTATCAATGCAAAACCTGACTTCTTGTTTATTCAACATATTATTTCACCTCCAACTGGCAAAGGCGTGATAAATAGCCCAGCGCCTTGATCAGAGCGCAATCATGTAGTTCTCAGCCGCCAATGGAAAACCACCGATCCCATCACATCATGTGAAACCCGTTTTAATACTCTTTCTATAGCTTTAGGAAGAGCTGTACGAGACTTATCTGAAAAAGCAATGGTGCTAAATCTGGGCAAAGTAATACAAACATATAAAATTTATGGCTCCAGCCAATTATAAAAAGGGATCGTTTTTGATATCGACTCTGTCGAAGACTGGGACGGCTGCCTTATCTTTTGCCTGAATTGGATCCCCTGCATCCGGGCTTGTTCAAGCGTCCGCACCCCGTTCCTCTTCCAATTGAATAAAATGCGATCAATATACCTGAAGCTCAGCTTGCCCGACATAACCGCCTCTCTTAGGGCAGCTTTAATTATGATTGGATCCTGTCCATCATCATCAAGCCACATGGCAAGATTCTCACATTCCATTGGTGATAACGGTCTGCCGAACTCCTGTTCAAAAACAGTGTATAAATCACTTTCCTCATGCATTGTATTTTTTAGATCATCTTGCTTTTTCTCAAATTTCAACTCATCTGCAAGCCTTAGCCATAATGGGCTCAATGAATATTTTTCAAAGTGGATTTCGTCTTCCGATATTCCTTCTTCTATCGAAAGTAACTGCATTTGAACAAGCTTCCTTAACATACCTGAACATTCATCACTACCTACCGTCATTCTTTCAGCCAACTGTTCCGGTGTAGGAAATCCATTTCCAGATTCAATAAACGTACAGATATGCAGCAGCAAGGTCAAATCCTTTTCATCCAAGCCAATCTCCTTATACTTACGCAGCAAGAGATTTGGCACCTGAATCATGCCGGCTTCCATCCACGACACTATTAACTCTTTATCCATATTAAGCACCTCGTCTTTACTAGCGTGGAAACCGCTGTCCTCGATGGAAAAACCACGCACAAACCGCACGTGGCTTTATTTTTCAAATAATTATTGTCTTTTAGCCTCCACAAAAGAATGAATGCGTCTGATTGCTTCTTCAAGCAGTTCCAAAGAAGTTGCATAGGAAAGCCTTATATTCTCCGGAGAACCGAAACTTGAGCCCGGAACAACGGCGACAAGAGCCTCTTCAAGCAGTGCTGCCACAAAGCTGTCCACATCACTGAATCCAGAAATTTCTGCCGCTTCTTTAACATTCGGGTATAAATAGAATGCGCCTTGAGGTTTCAGACATTTCACTCCAGGAATGTTCGTCAATTTCTCATGAATAATATTCATTCTTTCTTCAAAAGCCTGTCTCATATTTTCAACAGGTTCCTGAGAGCCATTGTATGCTTCAATTGCTCCAAATTGGGATGTAGTTGTTGGATTTGAAGTCGAGTGGCTTGCGACATCTGTCATGGCTTTGATGATTTTTTCATTTCCCGCAGCATATCCAATTCTCCAGCCAGTCATGGAATGCGATTTAGACACACCATTGATTATAATAGTCAAATCTTTCAGTTCTGGTGACAACTGAGCAATTGATACATGCTTATTTCCAGCGTATAGAAGCTTTTCATAAATTTCATCGGAGATGATTAAAACGTTATGTAATTTACAAATTTCCCCAATCTCGGCCAGCTCTTCTTTGGAATAAATCATCCCTGTCGGATTGCTTGGTGAATTAATGATCACAGCTTTCGTTTTGGACGTGATAGCATCTTCAAGCTGTTTTCCGGTAATTTTAAAATGATTGGCTTCCTTCCCATCAATATATACCGGCTCACCTCCAGCCAATTTCACTTGCTCTGGATAGCTGACCCAGAAGGGAGTAGGAATGATCACTTCATCTCCGTCATTCAATATGACCTGGAAAAGTGTGTACAGTGCGTGCTTTGCACCGTTTGTTACAATAATTTCCGATGCAGCATAGTCAAGTTCCTGGTCTCTTTTAAACTTCCCGATAATGGCCTGCTTAAGCTCTGGCAAACCGCCTGCAGGCGTATATTTTGTTTGGCCTTCTTCCATGGAACGGTATGCCGCCTGGATAATATTTTCAGGTGTGTTAAAGTCCGGCTCGCCTGCTCCAAGCCCAATGACATCAAGCCCACTAGCTTTTAATTCTTTTGCCTTTGCCGTAATGGCCAATGTGGATGAAGGTGTAACTTTCGATACCCGATTTGATAATTCGATCATCGTAAATCCCTGCTTCCTCTATAAATTTTCTATTTTTCTCCACCATTTCCCTGTATCGAAATGGATATAATAATAATTTAAGTTGGAGTTTTCATCCAAATAAGACAATTCCCAGACCGGAAGGTTTTTTTCCATTCCAAGCCGGACACCAAGAATTTCTTTGGTTTTTTTTTCATTTAACAACTTATTGACTGCCGTTTTCTTGGACACACCTTCTGATAATTTTTTAACATGGACTTTCTCTTTTTTACTATCAGGGATCCATGCAACCGTTTCTGTACCTTTACTATCTTTTCCAATAACCACATAGTACGTTTGTGATCCGTTATATAAATAAAACTCGTCCACATTTTTAATGTCCGTTTCTGAGTATAATCTCGCTTCGGCATCAGCTCTCCCAGTTTTTACGGGTTCCATCGCTTTGCTATACACACATCCGCCAATTCCCGCCATAATGAAAATGCATGCCAGGAAAATCGCAAGCCATTTATACATGTACATCCCTCGTTACTGCTATTATCTTTGGTACCTTTAATATCAGTTCCTCAATACACATTTTTTGTTACTTATAACAAGCGGTTTTTTTGCCACACTATTAATAAATAACGCGGTATTTACTCATCATTATACCATGATGTAGCCGTCGTTTTTAAAAAATCTAGTCCACAATTGTGAACGTCGCTTCCACGCGACGTTTTACTTTTTCTTCAGCCAATCCTCAACCAAAGGAATAAGATACTCCAGGCTGCCTGTCTCCATCTTGACCGGCGGGATGGATCTTAGAAAAGCCTTACCATAAACGGAAGTGATAATTCTTTGATCAAAAACAAAAAAAACACCGCGGTCTGACTGTTTCCTGATTAAGCGACCAAAACCTTGTTTGAACTGTATAATGGCTTCGGGAAGTGAATAAGCTGAAAATGCGTTCTTCCCACTCGTTTCTACGGACTCGAGTTTAGCTGCTGTTACCGGTTCATCAATCGGAGAAAAAGGCAGCCTTACAACGACAAGGCATGATAAATCCTCCCCGGGTATATCGATTCCCTCCCAAAAACTGCTTGTGCCGAAAAGGATCGCCTTCTGAAATTGCTGAAAGCTTTTCACAAGCCTTCCCCTGCTCCCTGAAGATACGCCGTGGGCCAGCAAGACGTAGTCCGCGAGTTGATTACTCTCACTTAATAATTCATACGTTTTGCGGAGCATTTCATGTGATGTGAACAGTACAAGCATCCGGCCTTCCGCAGCCAACGCTGTGCCAATTAAATGACAGGCGATAGACTCGACATATTCGTCCATGGGAGTTACATTGATTTCCGGCAAATCTGTCGGTATAAAAATTTTTGCCATCTTTTCATATGGAAAAGGGGATGCAATTTTTTTTTCAATCCTATCAAATGAATCAATACCAATTTCCTTATTGAAAAATTTAAAGGTATTATTGACAGTCAGGGATGCAGACGTAAGAACAACACTTTTATTTTCTTTAAAAAACTTTTCTGATAAAAATTGGTTTACATTTAATGGCTGACAGTGAACACTCGTTCTGTTCGGCGTACACTTCTCATCGCTCTCGAGCCAAATCACATCTTGGCTTTCTTTTGGAAGCAGTAATTGCCTAACATGCTGTCCCAAATCCAGCCAATCCTCATAAAAACCGGTCATTTCTTCGAGAAAAGCAAGCTCTCCCGCTGAAAGAACAGGCGGATTTTTCTTTATGAGTGTCAGCCTTTCCTGTATTCCGCTCGAAATAAGCTTATGGAAATCCAGAAAGCGTTCGGCACACATCAATACTCGCTGCCATCCAGCAGTTGCCTTGGTATTGTCTGTTAACCGAAATTTAATTCTTCGACTTTTTGATTTATTTGTACGGTGAAACTTTACAAATTGTCCAAGTAATATAAATAAGTCATCTGTTTCGATATCCAGGTCAGCTATAGCCCTATCCATAAGGTAAGTTTGAAAAGCTGGGACAGAGGAACTTTTTGCCATACATCTGTCAAGTTTATAAAAGCGTTTCTTTTTTTCGCTCGTTCCCAATTTTCCCAGCATATATTTTACATTGTTATATTCGAGCTGTTGTCCAAGCTTCATCCTTACTGCTTTTTCCAAATGATGTGCCTCGTCAATAATGACATGACTGCACGGCGGAAGTACCTGGGAATTCAAATCTGCAACAAGCATTGCGTGATTTGTTATGATTAAATTTGCATTTTCAGCAAGGCGTTTAGAATACAAATAAAAATCATGGCAGGTCCATGGATCAATCTGTTTCTCAACAAAAAATCCATCATTGCAAATCCTCTTCCAATAAAGCTTTCCTCCGCTCGACAGGTTCAATTCATCCCTATCCCCAGTTTTCGTATACAGCAGCCAAATCAAAATTTTCATCTTGGTAATTGTTTCATCATAGGAAGAATCCAGTTCATAGAGCGTCTGTTCGAACTTAAGCATATTAATATAATGCTCCCTGCCTTTAAGCAAGGCAGTCTGAAAAGAAAACGGAAGGGCGTTTTCTAAAACTTCGATTTCTTTATCTAATAGCTGATGCTGTAATTGGATGGTGTATGTACTAATAATGACCTTTTCTTGCCGGGCAGCAGAAAAATAGACACTTGGCAGCAAGTATGCTAATGATTTTCCGATGCCTGTTCCCGCTTCGATTACAGAATGTATATCCGTGTCTAGTGATTCATATACAGTGTCCATCATTTCAAACTGGCCATTTCGGGCTTCAAAATCCCTGATGGAATTCTGTAAAAGGCTGATTTTTTCATTTTCATTTTTGGGGTAATTAACAACTTGCAGTGATACCTCTTGATCAGGTATCCGCTTTTTTTTCAAAATAATGCCTCGAAAAGATTCAAGGTCATCTTGAAGATGTTCCAGTTGGCCTGCTTTTTCCTTTTTAATGGACTCAAAAAAAGAAAACATGTTGTTGTTCAGGCTTTTTGATAATTTACATAATGTTTCCAGGGTCGTAGCCGGGAGACTTTTAGCTTTTTCCAGCAACATCAAAAGTAACTCTGCCGTAGCAAGAGCGTCACTGTCCGCCTGATGCGGATTAAGATGCTCCAACTCCATTTCATCCGAAAGCTCTTCCAATTTATAACTGTTTGCTTCCGGGAGCAGGATATTAGCCAATTCAACTGTGTCCAAAGTTTTTTCAATGGGGTTGTTGAAGCCTGCGCTTTTCAATTCTCCAGCAACAAAACTACGGTCGAATTTTACATTATGAGCAACAAAAATTGCCCCCTCCAATATTGAATGGAGATCGGCTGCAATCTCGTCAAAAGTTGGTGCATTGGTTACTTCTTCTTCGGTGATGCCTGTCAAATCTTTAATAAAAGCCGGGATGGGCATTTCGGGATTGACAAAAGAAGTATATTGCTCCATGATTTTGCTGTCTTTCACAACGACTGCAGAGATTTGTATAATTCTGGAGCCCCTGTTATATGAATTTCCAGTCGTCTCAACATCTACAACGACATATTTATTTGTCATCCGCTTCACACCTTTGATTCTTACACCAAATCATTCTCTTAGTTAGTTTAACATATAAGCGGACTCTTTCCACTTGTAAATAAAGCGGCTATACATCGATGATGATATTGTCGATGAGCCTTGCTTTTGAAAACTTTATTGCAGCTGCAATAATCATTTTCCCATGAGGAGCCGAAACCTTCTCCAATTGAGGAAAAGTTAATAGCTCTACATAATCAATTACGGCGTGCGTATGTGTGACTAAGTAATCCCTGACGGAATCCAATATGAATGTAATATTGGTTTCCCCGTTTTTTATTAACTCTTCCGCTCTTCGCAAGCTTGTATATAAAGCCGGTGCTTGCTCTCGTTCTTCATCAGTCAAATAGACATTCCTTGAGCTGACCGCCAGACCGGAAGGTTCTCTGACAGTTTGAACCGGAACGAGTTCTACAGGGAAGTCAATATCTTCAACAAGTCCGGAGACAACTGCAAATTGCTGTGCGTCTTTCAAACCGAAATATGCTCGGTCCGGCATGACAATGTTAAATAGCTTAGACAGTACAGTTACGACACCGTCGAAGTGACCCGGCCGGTTGACACCGCAAAGGGTATCCGTCCTTTTTAATACCGTCATCCCCGTGGATCTCTCATTGGTATACATATTTTTAGCACTTGGCATGAATAATATGTCAACACCCGCTTCTTGAGCAAGCTTTGTATCCCTTTCAGAATTTCTAGGGTAAGCTTCAAAGTCCTCTCCTGGACCGAATTGAAGCGGATTGACAAAAATACTCATGATGATTATGTCATTGTCGGTTCTGGCTTCTTTAACAAGCGTCAAATGTCCTTCATGCAAATACCCCATTGTCGGTACAAAACCGATGGACTTTCCGCTACATTTATTATCCTTCGCCAGTTGCTGCATTTCTTGCTTTGATGTGATGATTCTCAAATTATTTTCCTCCGTATAAAAAAGCCAGTTCTTCCTGCTTCATTTCAAATGTATGTTGTTTTTCGGGGAAAGTCCCGGTCTTCACTTCCCGGATATATTCTTTGATTCCGCGGGATGCCTCATGGTCAATATCCGCAAATTTTTTTACAAATTTAGGGACCCGATCAACTCCAAAAGTTACAACATCATGAAAGACAAGTACCTGTCCATCGGTATCAGCTCCAGCACCTATCCCTATGACTGGAATATTTATTTGGGAAGCCACTTCTCTTCCAAGTTGGTGTGGAATACACTCTAACACAAGGGCAAAAGCACCGGCTTCTTCACATTTTTTTGCATCTTCAATCAATGCTGCAGCCGCCGTAGCTGTTTTTGCCTGCACCTTGTATCCGCCAAGCACTCCCGCAGTCTGTGGTGTCAGTCCTAGATGCCCCACTACAGGAACACCGGCGTTTGTCAAAACCCTGATCGTTTCAATGACTTCTCCTCCGCCTTCAACCTTAACTGCATGTGCCCCGCTTTCCTGCATGATGTTTCCTGCAGATCTTAGCGCTTCTTCTTTACTTATGTGATAAGTCATAAAAGGCAAGTCTGTGACTATGAATGTATCTTTAGCCCCCCGCTTCACCGCTTTTGTATGATGAATCATATCATAGGTTGTTACAGGAACTGTCGAATCGTAGCCGAGCACAACCATTCCGAGTGAATCACCAACAAGAATCATGTCCACTCCTGCTGCTTCGGCAAGTTTTGCCTGCGGATAATCGTAGGCAGTAAGCATAACAATCTTTTCCCCTGCTTCTTTCATTTTTAAAAAATCTGTTGTTGACTTCAACTTTTTCATCCTCCTGTCATATTAGAGGAGACGAATCAATTGGAGCAACAGTATAATAACCAAAAGGAGTCCTCCCCAAAAAGGCAGAAGGACTCCGTAACTGTCACTCGTTCGTTTCGGTCCTCTGTCCCCGTCCTTTAGAGGATCAAGGCAGAACTAAAATTTTTTTCCTATAGTTTGTGGTGCAGCTCAACAAATGATACCGCCCAAAAAAAGTATAGCAAATATTTCGTCGAATGAAAACCAAAAGCGTAAGGGTCTGTACATCGACGTGCAGACTGAACCGAAATGCGGAAACGCCTTGATTAGCCCCGACGACAAGCATAAGACGATTCCCGAGGAGGCAGCTTTTCAGTCACCACAGGGAATTGGCTTATGACCCTAGAGGGGCTAGGCGTTGCAGCTAGACATGGAGTGCCTCTGACAGATAAAGGAACACCGCGACGAAGGCCGCTCAATACCGCCACACCCTGTGGCTTCTGCAGGCTCAGGACGCGACATCCTTTTGCTTCGCTTGCACTAGCACTTCCTGTCCGTCGGCGCTGAACGTTATCCGAACATTTAAAACTGCTCAATATCGGCAGAATAAATATTATGTATGACGCCCTTTTCATCCTCGATTTTTAATACTCCTTCATTTGAAATTCCTACTGCCACTCCAACAATTTCTCCTGTTACTGTAGTTGCTTTGATTTGTTTTCCAATGCTGGTAGCATAGCTTTCCCATAAAATGCGAATCGGAAGGAAACCATCTGATATATATATGGAATAATATTTTTCGAAATTTTTCAGAAAACTTTGAATCAATGCTGCCCGTGATATCTTTTCACCTTTTTCGATAAATAGAGATGAGGCAATCTTCTTGACTTCCACCGGAAAATCATCTGACGCGTGATTGACATTCATCCCGATTCCAATGATCAATGAAGATATTTTATCAGCTTCCGCCTGAAGTTCTGTTAAAATACCAACAACTTTTTTTCCTTTGATCAACAAATCATTGGGCCATTTGATTTCTGGCGTGATTTCGGTCACTTCCTCAATTGCACGAGCCACAGCAACTGCCGTTATCAATGTAAATTGCGGTGCTTTTTGCGGTGGGAGATCAGGTCTTACAATAATACTCATCCAAATACCTTTTCCACTGGCAGAATGCCAAGCTCTGCCCAGTCTGCCCCGTCCCGAAGTTTGTTCTTCAGCAATGACCAGCGTCCCTTCAGGCGCCCCGTCATATGCCAGCTGATAGGCTGCCTTTTGTGTCGATTCCAGGGAGTCAAAATAATGGACGCTTCTGCCAAATCGCTCCGTTTCAAGTCCAAATAGTATTTCATTTTCAGTCATATTTTCCGGTGTACCAATAATCCTGTATCCCTTATTTCTAACTGCCTCTAGCACAAAGCCGTCTTTCCTCAGTTCTTCGATATGTTTCCATATGGCTGTTCTGGAACAGCCAATAATCTCTGCTAAGGCCTGCCCCGATAGAAATTTCCCATCAGCATCAGATAGAGCCTCTATCAATTGCTGCCTTATAGTAGTCCGCAAACCTTCACCCACCTCCTTATTTCCTCTTTATCATTTGAAACGTCATTATCCAGAACTGCTTGAATGATTTTTTCAAGCAACTCTTTCATCCATGGGCCGGCTGTTACATCTGACCATGATAAAAGGTCGTTTCCTGTAACGGCCAATTCCTGTCTGGATTTGATCGGCAGTTGATCGAAACGATTATTGATCAATGTCACTGATTCCATCAATGACCCATGTTGTATCGTCTGGTAGACCGTTTCAACAAGGACAGCAGTTTCCCTGCCAGCAGAAAACAACTCAAATGAGGTCCATTCATGAAGGTGTCTCCGGTTTAAGAAACCAATCGCCCGAACTAAGGATTTTATCTTTTTGGAAGGAAGCTTCCAGCTTTTAAGCTCTTCCGCATGGTCATCGGCATCCGCAAGGTACAAGGCCAAAAGCCACATATCATCCTCATTCAATGATGAAATTTGGTACTTCATTGTAGCATCGATAACCTTTTTTTCATTGAATAACGATGGCAGGTACTTGTATAATCCACTTGTAAAAAGGATGTTGAATGCTTCGGATTTATTCGGCCCATCCAATAGTTTCACCATTTCAACCATGACTCTCTCAACAGCAATATGCTTCAGGAGACAAGCATGAGTCGCGATTGCCCGTTCCGTCTGATGTTCCAGACGGAATCCAAGCTGGCTGACGAAACGGACTGCCCTCATCAGCCGCAAAGCATCCTCTTGAAATCGTTCATCAGCCGAACCGACGGTTTCTATCAATTGTTCCTTCAATGCTTTTTGTCCCTCAAAAGGATCAACCAGCTCTCCATTATTATCCATAGCTATCGCATTCATTGTAAAATCGCGGCGCTTTAAATCCTCAGTCAAATTTCGGACAAACGCAACGGTTTCGGGGCGCCTATAATCTTTGTACTCCGCTTCCGTTCTGTATGTCGTAACTTCAAATCCTTGCCCTTGAATGATAACGATAATTGTGCCATGTTCTATGCCCACGTCGACTGTCTTTGAAAAGATTCCTTTGAGCTCTGCTGGTGTAGCGGATGTGGCGATATCAACATCGTGAATTTCTTTCCCAAGCAAGTGATCCCTGACGGAACCGCCGACAAAATAAGCTTCAAATCCTGCATTTTGAATGTCCTCAATAATCGGCAGCGCCGACAAGAATGGTTCCTTCATCATTTCATCCTTCTTTCTTACTGGCAAGAAGTGTTTCATATAAATCTTCGTATTTTGATACGATCATATCAGCCTCAAACCGTTCCCCAGGAACAGACAAGGCCTGTTGTGAAAAGCGCTCCAGCAACTCTTCATTTTGTAGTAATATCAAGGCTTTTTCAGCAATGTCATCCGTATCACCAAGCTCGCATAAAAACCCGTTATATCCATCTTCAATCACTTCCGGTATGCCTCCGACTCTTGTGCCGATACAAGGAACGCCACAAGCCATTGCCTCCAGAGCAACCAAGCCAAAGCTTTCTTTCTCGGATAGAAGCAGCATCAGGTCGCTCATTGAATACAATTCTTCCAAATGATCCTGTCTGCCGAGAAACAGTACCTTTTCACTCAGCGACAGATCTTCTACAAGGTCGCAAATCTCGGTCATCTCCGGACCGTCCCCTACAAGAAGCAATTTAGCTTTTACTTTAGAAGCGATTTTTGAAAAAGCCGTCACAACATCACGAACTCTTTTCACCTTTCGGAAGTTGGACACGTGGATAATGACTTTTTCATCATTGGCAATATCATATCCCTCTTTTAGTCCGTCAATATTTACCTTTTGATAGATCCTACCATCAATAAAATTATGTATCACTTCTATCAACTTTTCAGGTGCAACCAACTCTTTTGTCTGTTCAGCCAAAGCATGCGAGACGGCAGTTACGCAATCAGATTTCTCAATCCCGAATTTAATGGCTTCCGCCAAGGTTGAATCATAGCCCAATACCGAAATATCGGTACCGTGCAATGTTGTAACAACCTCGACATCCGTCCCCGCCATTTGTTTGGCAAGAATTGCACAGACTGCATGCGGAATAGCATAATGAACATGTAAAATATCAAGCTTTTCCCTCTTGATAACTTCTGCCATTTTACTGGCTAAGGCAATATCGTAAGGAGGATATTGAAAGAGTGAGTATTGATTGACTGTCACCTGGTGAAAAAAGATGTTAGGATGCCATAGATTCAAACGGAAAGGGATATTTGAAGATATAAAATGGATTTTGTGGCCCTTTTCCGCCAGATGTTTTCCCAGCTCCGTTGCGACAACGCCGGAACCGCCCACAGTTGGATAACAAGTAATGCCAATATTTAGTTTCATGACTCTTCCCCAAATATATTTTGATTAAATAAGATAGGACGGTCAGTTTTAAAGCCTTCCGCAAAGGTGATTCCGGCTTCAAGACCGTATATCCTTTCTCTTGCTTCGATTCTTTCTAAATACCCTTCTGTCAATGGTGTTTTAACACCAAATTCACCTGGAAGAAATTGCGTCTCATATGCACGAAGCACGTCTAGCTTCTTTTCCATATAACCAGATATGTCAATCATAAAATCCGGTCGTGGCTGACTGTTAATAAAATAATAGAATAGGTTTGTCGCCTTATGGGCATCAAACCCTCCCGGTGTCTCATATTTTCGTATTCCTGCGGAAAAGAAGGCCTCTTTAACAAGTTCGGCACAGCGTCCATGATCAGGATGGCGGTCCCTATGATATGGAGCGAATACAAGCGTTGGCTTATATTTCCGAATCACATCGGTCACCTGTCGGATAAATTCATCTTTAAGAAACAACCCACGGTCTGGCAGCTGCAGATTCACCCTTTCAAGAACACCTAATCTTCGGGCAGATTCTGAAGCCTCCTCATGGCGGGTGTCTATCGTTCCATTTGATGAAAGTTCTGCCTCCGTCAAATCGCAAATTACAACATTTCTTCCAGAGACTGTCCATTGATATATGGAACCTGCCATTCCGATTTCGACATCATCAGAATGCGCTCCAAAAGCAAGTACGTCTATTTTTTCTCGAGTCAATTGGAGCACCCTTTCAATCTAAAATGGATTCCAGTCCATATACGAGGGTATTTAATCCCATTACTGTTTCAACTGATACCTTTACACCCGACATAAAAGAAGCACGGTTATAGGAATCATGCTTGATTGTCAAAGTTTGTCCTCCTGCACCAAAGATGACCTGTTGATGGGCAACCAAGCCGGGAAGCCTTACACTATGGATGCGCATGCCTTCAAAGTCCGCGCCTCTTGCTCCCGTAATCGTTTCTTTTTCATCCTCATGTCCCTGCTTTTTTACTTCCCTGTTATTCGATATCATTTCCGCTGTTTTTATAGCTGTTCCTGAAGGGGCATCCAGTTTTTTGTCATGGTGCAGCTCAATGATTTCCACATCATCGAAATATTTTGCGGCCATTTCGGAGAATTTCATCATCAATATGGCGCCGATTGCAAAGTTGGGCGCTATGATGCATCCCAGACCCTTTTGTTCTGCCAGTGCTGTTAATTCTTCGAGCTGCTCTGAAGTGAATCCTGTTGTACCGACAACCGGACGGACATTGTGCTCCAGCGCTGTTTTAGTATGTAAATAACCCCTTTCCGGCGTAGTTAAATCAATCAAAACATCTGCATTTGAATGTTGAAAGCATTCAGCAGGATCTGTAAAAATTGGAACGTCCAGACCCCTGAAACCTTCTATATCAGAAAGAAGCTTTCCTTCATTCATTCTATCTATTACCGCTGCAAGCTCAAAGCTCGCCGTCTCACTGACAAGCTCAACCGCTTCTTTTCCCATTCGCCCACGCGGGCCTGCAATTACTATTCTTATCTTTTCATTCATCAACAATCACCTTCATCCTTTTTTGTCCATCTGTCTTTATCTCTTGTATTAAATTTATGCATCACCTGATCATGAGCAGTTTGCAGGTCAATCTCCAGTGAATTTGCCAGGCAAATGATTACAAAAAGCAAATCTCCAAGTTCTTCTTGAACTGTATTTTCTTTCTCGTCACTTTTTTTCTGTTTCTCCCCATAATAATGATTAATCTCCCTGGCAAGTTCTCCAAGCTCTTCTGTCAATCGGGCAGTCATTGCAAGCGGGCTGAAGTAGCCTTCCTTGAACTGGCCGATATATGCATCGACTTCTTGCTGAAGCTCACGCATAGTCTTGTTTTTGTCCATTTTTCCTCACCTTCTTACAATATGTTAGCTAATTTTTTTTTTTTATACAAACGAAAGCGCTCAATCGATTGAAGTTGCTGTTTTATTCCTGTATTGGTTATAATTAGAATTCTAAATAACCATTTGTTGCAGGGGGCGTAGCGGTGTTTCTTCAATTAAAGTTAAAAAATATTCTTCTGATCTTATTGGGGGCAGCCACTTTTGCATTTGGATTGGTGCACTTCAATATGCAAAACAATTTAGCTGAAGGCGGCTTTACCGGAATCACGCTTCTGCTTTATTTTTTATTCCGGATTGATCCTTCGTATAGTAACTTAGTTTTGAACATCCCCCTCTTTTTAGTTGGGTGGAAGCTGCTTGGCCGAAAATCCTTTTTGTACACAGTAATTGGAACGGTGGCTGTCTCGGTTTTCTTATTCATTTTTCAAAGATTTCAAATCTCCATTCCCCTGGAGGGGGATCTTTTTCTTGCTGCCTTGTTTGCAGGAGTTTTCGCCGGAATCGGTCTTGGAATCATTTTTCGCTTCGGCGGAACAACTGGCGGTGTAGATATTATCGCACGTCTCGTCTTTAAATATAAAGGAATTAGCATGGGAAGAACAATGTTTGCATTTGATGCAACAGTTATTCTTGTTTCGCTTTTAACTTATTTGGATCATAAGGAAGCGATGTATACACTTGTTGCAGTTTTTGTTGGTGCACGTGTGATTGATTTCATGCAGGAAGGGGCTTATGCAGCCAGAGGTGCAATGATCATATCCGAAAAACATTATGACCAACTGGCAGACGCCATTATGAAAGAGATGGGCAGGGGTGTCACCATGCTGAAAGGACATGGCTCATTTACAAAAGAAAAGAGAGAAGTGCTTTATTGCGTCGTCGGTCGTAATGAAATCGTAAATTTGAAAAGGATCATTCATGCTATTGATCCACAGGCTTTTGTTTCTGTTATTGTCGTTCATGATGTAATGGGAGAAGGGTTTACGCTGGATGAAAATAAGCGGCCACTTGATGTATAGGGAAGAAAAAAGCCGAAACAGCTCAAATGAACTGCTTCGGCTTTATAATAAGGCGCTTATGGTTTTCTATTGTCCAGCTCCAGCACCTAGCCCCTCGAGGCCACAAGCCTATTCCCTGTGGTGCTGAAGTACTGCCTCCTCGGGAATCGTCTTGTGCTTGTCGGGGCTGACCAAGGCGCTTCCGCTTTTCTATTCATCTCTATTAACAAAGATCAATATTAGTCGGAGTAATTCCAGCACTGCCACCGCTGCTGCGGCAACATATGTCATGGCTGCAGCATTCAATACTTTTCTCGCGTCCCGCTCTTCCCTGTTGCTGATTAATCCCAAGGATACCATTTGATCCATTGCTCTTGATGAGGCGTTAAACTCTACCGGCAAAGTCACAAGCTGGAATAAAACACCAGCAGCCATTAAGAGGATTCCTATCAAAAGCATACTTGAAAATGCGGTTGAAATTAAACCGATAATGATGAAAATCCATGCCAGATTAGAGCTGATATTGGCCACAGGCACTAATGCATGACGAAAACGCAATGCAGCATAGCCCTGTTGATCCTGAATGGCATGTCCCACCTCGTGCGCTGCAACAGCTGCCCCCGCAACAGAAGCCCGATGGTAATTATCCGAAGATAAGTGAACTGTTTTTGACATGGGATTGTAATGATCGCTTAAAACTCCCGGTGTTTCTTTCACTTGCACCTCGTAAAGACCATTTGAATCTAGAATTTTCCTTGCAACTTCTGCTCCCGGCATTCCATCAACCGTTGCAACTTTAGAGTATTTTTTGTAAGTGTTTTTCACCTTGAATTGGGCCCATAACGGCACAATCATGATAATAAGAAAATAAATCAAAAAACCGCCCATTTTCATCCTCCAATATACATGTTTCTCTACATATATTTTATTTCATATGAAGATATCGGTCAATTATTTGGGTCTTTGCTTTTCTTTTGCTGCTTTTCCCCTCTATACTTTCTCCAGCTCACATAGGAAAGAGTTAAAATAATAATACTCCCGGTCATTGAAATGACCCACCAAAGAGAGGGATCCGCTTCATCCTCATCAGGATTCGAGAATATCTTTTGAAGGTCCTGCTCAAGGGACTCCAAATGAGCGGTCCATTCCTGCTCTGAAAAGTCAGACCTGTACCTGTCAATATACGTTATTTTTGAATCCAGTTTTTGGAGCTTTTCAGCAGCAAGATCAATTTTTAAACTGGGCTGAATAACTGTATAGGTAGATAGGAACGTATTCAGGTTTTGATTGTATGCTTCTTTGTTGCCTTCGAGCGCTGCGTTTTTCACTTTTTGAAATTCCTTCATGACAGATGCTTCCATTTCTATCCACATTGGTTGATGGGTGGAAGAGATTGCATCTGCAGCCAACCTGAATGAAGTGACCAATCTAATTCTTTCTTCTAAACTCATATTTATATTTGTGACAGCCCTCAGTGCTTCATGATGGGAAGCTGTGAGTACTCTTAATTCATCCATCGTAAACTTACCTTCTTTGATCCCTTGCTCAGAAAATTGAACTGCAAACCTCTCAAGTATTGCTTTGGCTTCCTCCAATCGAGAAAATTTAGTCAACTGAAGAGCTTCGTCAGCCAATTGATCCAATTCCTGAAGTGTTGATTCTGAATTTGCATCGGTGGAATTTCCATGAAAAAGAAGTAAAATGGTTAAAATGATTGCAGCTACCAGTCTCATAGGGGTCCCCCCTCCTCATACTCCTGTTATTAAGTTATGAGGAAGTGGACAAGAATAGACCTGTCCTTCTCTATTACATTATTTGTCTTCACGTCTCCGCGTTTGATAGACATAAAGTGCAATACCGATAGAGACTATACTTAACCAGAAGGTGAAGTAGCCTATTTCCCGTTCATACATCTCCAAACCGGGATATTTTGGATATTGCATGAAGACATAATCTATCACATCATTGTGCAGTGTCCATATTGCAACCGCAAGAACATGCCAGAGTTTAAATTTATAATACTTTGCATATAGGATGCCCTGAATAGCCATCGCACCGTGAGACGCAATCAGCATATAACCTTGCCATGGGAGATAGCCGATAACCTTAAACGTGAGAATGTTCATTACGACTGCCCATACACCATATTTGATAAGTGTTATCAATGCAAGCGCTTCAAAAAGAGGGTAATTTCTATATCGGAGAAATGCAATCACCACAA
Organism: Siminovitchia acidinfaciens; assembly: GCF_003605385.1. Lineage (GTDB taxonomy): Bacteria > Bacillota > Bacilli > Bacillales > Bacillaceae_C > Siminovitchia > Siminovitchia acidinfaciens. The sequence continues at coordinate 42,482 of NZ_QYTV02000005.1, forward strand.
ATACAAAAAATAAACTTGCTGTCGGGCTGTCTGGCACAAATAGAAGAAAAAATGAAGGCGTGACGGCTAATTGAGGAATGTACCAATAATAACCGTAGACTGTCCCAGCTATATTAATGATAAGTAGCAGCCATAAAAACCGGCGATCGATTAAAAGAGGGGTTAAAAAGTTCATAAATCCGTCTCCTGAAAAAATAGAAGCCGGCTCCAAGCCGACTTCTTTTTTTGTCTTATTTATTCTTCGCTTTTCAATGATGCAATAAATTCTGCCAGTTTTTGCAGATCTTCGTCTGAGCCATCATATTGACCTGGCGGCATTGTGCCGATTCCGTCATGAGCGATTGTTATGATCTCTTCTGGAGTTAAGTCCAGGTTGACCAATGGTGGAGCTGCAGGACCGCCTTCAAGGTTTTCACCATGGCAGTTAATACAGCTCTGCGCTGCATATACTTGATATCCTTCTGCTTCTTGATCTATTTCAACATCTGGTTGTTCTACAATTTTCCCCTGTTGTTCAGCCGCAGCCCAGTCATGGGTTACAACAGACTCCCATGTCAGATAAAAAGTAGCTGCAATTCCTAACAACATAAATCCTGTAGCAAACGGGCGTTTTGACGCACGGCGTTCTGGACCTCGGTCCAAGAACGGTGCAAGCAAAAGGGCACCAAATGCAAGGCCAGGAATTACCGCAACACCAATGATGTTGTACGGTCCGGAAGCATATGTGTATTTGATTAATTGATATAGAAACAGGAAGTACCAGTCAGGCAATGGGATATAACCAGCATCCGTCGGATCGGCAATACGTTCAAGCGGCACCGGGTGCGCAGCTGTCAAACATAAGAAGCCGATGAGGAATACAGCACCAACCAGCCATTCCTTCAGAAGGAAGTCAGGCCAGAATGCCTCGGTTTTACCCGGATATTCAGAGTAGTCCTTCGGAATATTCGGCTTGCGTTCCGCAGAAATACGGGAGTCGCCGACAAACTTCATTCCTTTTCCTCGTTTCACGTTGTCCCCTCCTTAATACATCGGTTAATTTGTTTTGCAAAAATGGGCCGTTTTTTATAGTGGGCCAGAAATACCTTGTCTTCTGATCAAAACGAAGTGAATACCCATTAGAGCAAGCAATGCAGCAGGAAGGAAGAAAACATGAATCGCAAAGAAACGAGTCAATGTTTGAGCCCCAACAATTGTTGGATCTCCTGCTAATAAAGTTTTCATAGCAACACCAATAAATGGGAGTGATTCGACAATATCCAGTGTAACTTTAGTTGCGAATAGTGCTTTCATATCCCACGGAAGCAAGTAGCCTGTAAGTCCAAGGGCCAACATTACAAAAAAGATAAGGACTCCGACGACCCAGTTCAGTTCACGAGGCTTCTTATATGCTCCTTGGAAAAAGACCCGCAGCGTATGTAAAAACATCATAACGATAACAAGACTGGCTCCCCAGTGATGCATTCCGCGAACGATTTGGCCGAAAGCCACTTCGTTTTGAAGGTAATAAACGGATTCCCATGCGTTTTTAATATCAGGAACATAATACATTGTCAAAAACATTCCTGATAAAATTTGGATAACTGTAACAAAGAATGTCAGTCCGCCAAAACAGTAAACAAACGCAGAAAAATGATGTGCCGGATTAACATGCTCAGGCACCTCATGGTCTGCAATGTCTCTCCATATCGGCGTAATATCCAATCGCTCGTCAATCCAGTCGTACATTTTGTTTAGCAATGATTACGCCTCCTTTACTTCTTTCTTACGAACGGATTTTCTTCTGGATTACCCAACATTAAAAAGCCGTCTTTTTCCTTAACTGGATAAGCATCCAACGGTCCTCTCGGCGGAGTTCCAGGTACATTGTTGCCATCCTTCGTGTAGTAGCCATGGTGACATGGGCAGAAGAACATATCCGGGTGTTTTTCACTACCTCCCCAGTCCACTGTACAGCCTAAATGTTTACAAATAGGAGAAAGTGCTACAATTTCCCCTTTATCATTCTTATAAACCCAAGCTGTTTGTGTAACATCGGAAGTGTACCAGCCATCCTTCTGTTCATATTTAAAGTCAACTCGAACAGGTTCATTAGTAATATCGGCAATTTTTTTATCAGTCATTTTAAAATCACCTGCAGCTTCTGCTTTCAACACAGGATCCACTGCAAAACGAACCATTGGCAACAGCATTCCAGCCGCCATGAATCCGCCCACTCCAGTTAATGTATAACTAAGAAATTGGCGTCTTGTTACAGGATTCTTGCTCATCCTTTTCCCCCCTCTGTCAGTAAGGTAAGTCCATCGGACAATATATTGCGCACATTTACAAACTGGGACATAATTATGATATATCAATCCATCGGTAAGGTCAATAATATACCATTCCAATCCGTGTCAACAATGTGGCGATTAAGTTAATTTAGGCCTGCCAGCCTTTCACAATCCCTTTCATGAGCTCTTTTACCTGATCTTCCATGATAGATTGCTTAAATTGATCATCCATATGATCAAGCGGAATAGAAGGTACGAACAACAAAGATTCTTGTGTAAAATGCTCCATTTCTCGCCAAGATGGATCGGATGTAAGATAAAATGTATACTTGGCTCCGTTTTCTTTAATTTTTTCTTCCCATTCCTGTAGTCTTTCGGCTTTTTGACTGTCCTCTGAATCACTTAGATATGTAAATGCAGGTAAAAAAAGCATTCTGCCCTTGAATTGTCTTTCAAGGTGAAGGGATAGCAATTGAATGAACTCGCCTTTCTCCACTATTTGTTTCATGTTATGGCCAAGTGCAATTGGAACAAGCGGCACCATAACCGTATCAATATATTCCTTTTCTTGCAGATAAACATCAATATCTTTAGCCTTCCATTCCATTATCAACACTCCTATTATGCTCTTCATTACTGTTAATCATTCTAACAGAAATGAAAATATGAAACAAAAAAAGCGCGTGCGTTTCTGGATTATGAAGCCTTTTTAAAGAGGGGAATTTGTCTGGGCCACAAAGTTACATGAACAAGACCCAGAGAGGTTTTGCATGATGTGATTGAATTAAGTAGCTCTCCTACGATCAGTCAACATCGCCGTGCATGTTGCTGGCTGCGAGTTCCATCTGTTTGAGGTCACAAGCCGTTTCCTTGTATTGGCTGAAAAACAGCCTCCATGGGAATCGTCTTGTGCTTGTCGGGGCTAAACTGGCGTCTCCGCTTTTCTTATGTCCAGCTTCAGCGCTCAGCGACTAGCAGACTTCCTCTTCCTTCCTACGATAAGTCAACATCGGCTCCGACGGACAGGACGTCCTAGTGCCACCGAAGCCACAGGATGTGGCGTTTTGAGGCGGCCGAGTCGCCGTGTTTCCTTTATCTCGTCGAAGTCGCTCCAGTCTGTACGTCGATGGTCAGGCACCTCCGCTTTTCTATCAAAACGCAATAAATCCTCCGGGCTCACCGGAGGATTTATACTCGTTCTCTTAATTCTTTTAATCTTAGGGACAATTCATCGAAGCTCTTTTTATCATATTGATCGAGCGCATCATCGATTGCTTTCAAAAGTTTGCTCTCCTGATATTTTTTTAAGCTTTCTTTCATGAATTGTTCTGCAATCGTCTTGTCTTTCTCGCTAATCAAAACTGTTTTTTTAACAAACGGATTTTCTTCCAAAACTGCAGCATATTGATGGCTTGCATTAGATGCCCGGAAGTTGATTTGAATATATATGTCTTCATCTCTGTTCAATCGTATATCATGGAATGATTTTTCAGCATCCGTTGTCATAATATTATCTTTGTAAAAGCGGAATGGAACCTCTTTTGTGCAATGGGTAGACATGATCAGGCCCCGCGGACAAAATTGAGCTTCCTCAACAAAGTGGACTTTTTCCATTAGTTGATCGTGACTCATCAGATAGTTCAGAATCCAGACGGATTCTCTTCTTTTCAATTGATACCTATTTAAAAACCAGCGAATAAAATCTTTTTTCTCGTTGACAGATACAGGGGTGGCCATCATAATCCCTCCTCTGCGATTTTTATTCCACGGCTACTCCTCAAGTCGATCAATGATTTCAAGCCACTCGTCGTTTAAAGGATCCAGTGAACTCAAACGCCTGAATACAGCCGCTCCCTCGCTTCTTTTTCCCTCTTCCATTAGAAAAAATCCGTAGTCCTTCAAGAAGTCAGGGTTGTTTTTAAAGTCATTATATGCAAGCTTGTATTCATTTAATGCCTCGGAATATTGTTCTGTTTCCTGGTAGCTGTATGCAGCATCCCAATGAAGCTGCGGATCATCAGCATCTTTGAGGGCTGATATTACATCAAGAACTTCTTCATATCTCTGTTGATGTAAAAGCAGCTTGTTTAATAGGCTGGCAGCTTCCGCGGATTCAGGATCCAGTGCAACTGCCTGGCGCAGATAGCTTTCCGCTTTTTCTTCCCTTCCTGCTTTCATGAGAAGACTGGCAGTATAAACATAAAGATCTAAGTTATATTCATCCGCCGCCAAACCTTCTTCCGCTGAGTCAATTGCACTGTCAATATCACCCAATTGATCGTGGCATTTAGCCAAATATAAATATAACGGGTGATACTCATGATCCATCGTTTTTAATTCTTCAAATGCATTCTTTGCTTTTTGATAAAGCCCTGCTTGAAAGGAGGTCAAACCATAACCAAATAAAACATTCAGGTTTTTTTGGTTCTCCAATGATTTTTCATAGTAAGGAATTGAATCTTCAAATGCACCTCCAGCACTCAGGGCCTCTGCCAGCCTTGCATATATATCAGACCCGGCCATAGTTTCCTCTCCGGCTTCAAGCAGCTTTTGATAGGAAACGACAGCTTCCAGGAAACGGCCAAGTGTCATATATAGCTCTGCCAGCGCAAAATCAATCACCGGCTCATCCTTGTACAATTTCTTTGCCTGCAAAAGCTTCTGTTCGCTTACTTCAAATAGACCTTGCATTTGGTATAGATCGGCTTCCAGAAGCAATGCTGCCGCGTAATTCGGATCCGTTTGGTCAATAGATTCCAAATAAGGATAAGCTTCCTCGTCCTTCCCCATATCAATAAGCAGCTCTGCCAGCGTAATCTTAAGTTCATTTTCTTCCGGAAACTGGGTTAGCAATATTTCATAAAGTTCCTTCGCTTCCTCTAAAAATCCATATTGTGATAACTGCTCCGCAAGCATGAACTTTCCTTCGGCTGAGCCGGTTTTCTTGACCCTGTTAATAATTTCTTCTGCCTTTGACAAATTCTGCATTTCAATGTGTTTGATTACCAATTCGGCATCCTTCATACATTTATGTCCTTTCAGAGAAAGTGAATGTTTAATTATATTTCTACAGGGAATACTGAATATCCTCTTTTTTATCATTGAAATTAGTGATAAATAACTAAATATTATACTTTGACTGTTACTTTTTCATCGTATGAAAAATGTTTTTAAGCACTTGTTCTTCCACTTCCATTAAAACGGGTTTGCCCGGAGCCTCCAAGAGAACAAATCGAGGTCGCTTAGCAATCGTCTTTTTATCCCGTTGCATTCCTTTAAACGCTTCATCAAACGACAAGTTTTTAGGAATCTCCAATTTATAGCTTAATACTTCGACCCATTTTTCAAACTGGTGGATTTGAAAGGAAAGTCCAAGTACTTCTTTGCTTACATGGAGCGCAAATACGATTCCCACCATGACAGCTTCTCCATGGGTTGTTTTCCCGTATCCAAGCGACGATTCAATAACATGGCCAAGTGTGTGTCCCAGATTTAAAATGGCTCGAAGGCCGCTTTCTTTTTCATCAACTGAAACTACCTCGGCCTTTATTTCCATACCTCTTTGCAAAACATGAATCAGTTGCTCATCAGTAATTGAGTGTAAATCTACGATTTCAGCCATAAGCATGTCTAGCAGTTTCGGATCAGCAATCAAAGCATGCTTTACAGCCTCGGCAAAGCCCGATCTCACTTCATGATCCGGAAGGGTCTTAATAAAATCAGTATGATAAATGACAGCATCAGGTTGGTGGAATGCTCCAATCATATTCTTTCCGAGAGGATGATTGATAGCAGTTTTCCCTCCAACCGCACTATCGTGCGCCAAGATGGTTGTCGGAACTTGAATAAAAGAAATCCCCCTCATATATGAGGCTGCAACAAATCCAGCCAGATCCCCTACAGCACCGCCTCCGAATGCAATGATGCACGACTTTCTATCCAATCCCTGCTCCAGTGCATAGGTCAGGCAAGATTCAAAGACAGACATCTGTTTTGCCTGTTCTCCCGATGGAACTGTGCACACTGAATAATCAAGATTATCCGGCACGGCGGTACGCAGTGTTTCCATATGAAGGCGACCGACCGTTTCGTCCGTGATTATAAGCAATTTTGTATAATTATTTTTGTTAATCACATTTGCCAGTTCATCTAATCCATTGGATTTAATGTAAATGGGATAACTTTTTGATGCAGTTTGAACAATGATTTCCATGCGGCTCACCTCGGTTGTTCTTTCTATTTTACGACTATTCAATGAAAATTGAAAGGAGAAAAGCGCAAGGCGCGCAGCTTTAGGCGACAAGCACAAGACGAATTTTGATGAGGAAGCTTTTCAGCCACCACAGCGAAGCTGCGTACTTAACTACATCGTGAAAAGCTTCATTGAATCTACTTCATGAAGCTTTGCGACGAGCTAAACAAGTCTTCTTCGAAAAAGCTATGGCTCAGGAGCAAGTTCATACTGAGTATGCTTCCTTGTAGCTTGTGACCGCGAGCGGATGACGCCTGGAGCTAGACATAATCTATCGTTATTTCAAATAGAAAATTCTATCTAATTTTAAACTTTCTTTGAAACAAAAAAACACCTGCTGCTTAGCAGGCGGTTGTAAATAAAAATTAATAAACCCAGTTGTTAATTAGTTTGGAATATTCGATGAGCTCACTGTCATTGAAAAATAAACCAATTTCTCTATTAGCGCTCTCTGGCGAATCGGATCCATGAATGATATTCTTTCCGACAGTCACGCCAAAATCTCCGCGGATTGTTCCAGGAGCTGCATCAGCAGGATTTGTTGCTCCCATCATTTGACGAGCAGTCGCAATTACATTTTCTCCTTGCCATACCATCGCAAAGACTGGTCCGGAAGTGATGAATTCTACCAATTCTCCAAAGAATGGGCGTTCCTTATGTTCACCGTAATGCTCTTGTGCCAATTCATTCGATACGTTCATCAATTTTGCTCCAACTAGCTGGAAGCCTTTCTTTTCAAAGCGTGCAACGATTTCACCGATCAATTCTCTTTGTACGCCGTCAGGTTTTACCATTAAAAATGTTTTTTCCATGAATGTCACTCCTGCCATTTATCAATATCTTTTTTCGTTTTAAACCCAAGAAAGATAATATCATTTTTTTCATTCGCTGGCAAATTTTGAAAAAATGATCAGTATCTTCTCTTTCCAATGTAATTGGCTATTTCCTTTAACGGTCTTTTCGCTTTGCTTTCAGGAAGCTCGTCCAAAATGGCTAAAGCTTTATCCAAATATCTTCTGCTCAGTTGATGAGACTGTTCGATAGCCCCTGATTCCTTAATCAGGTCGATAATTCTGGTCATTTCTTCTTTCTCTGTCTGTAGATTGACCTTTTCAAGCTTAGCTTTTATCCGGGAGTCACGCATGGCATATAAAGCCGGGAGTGTGATGTTTCCCTGGCGCAAATCTTCCCCAGCGGGCTTGCCCAATTCCTCTTCGGTGGCAGTAAAGTCTAGAATATCGTCTGTTATCTGAAACGCCATACCGATAAAATAACCGAATCTGTATAATCGTCTGTATATGTATGCATCCGTCCTGCCTGCAATAGCGCCAAGCTCACAACTGACAGCAATAAGGAGGGCCGTTTTCCTTTTGATCCTTCTAAAATAATCTCTCAATGTCTGATCAAATCGGTATTTATCTTTAATTTGTTCAATTTCTCCGATGCAAACTTCCACTATTGCCTTGGACAGCTTCTTATGTGCAAGCGGGTCAGAAATATTAGTCATATATTCCAAGGACCTTGCCAATATGAAATCACCGGTATACATGGCTACGCGGTCATCCCATATATAATTGATGGTAGGCAATCCTCTTCTCATATTGGCGTCATCGATGACATCGTCATGTACGAGAGATGCCATATGGATTAATTCGAGGGCCAACGCTACATTTTTGACTGTATCAATTCGGTATTCACCAAATTTTGCAGACAATAAAACAAACACCGGGCGTATCCGTTTGCCGCCAGCCTTTAGCAGCTGAAGCGATGCATTATGCACCAGCTCTGAATTTGAAGAAACAGCCTTTTCAAGCTCTCTTTCAATTAAGTCCAAATCAGATTTATAATTCCTGTAAAGCCAAGTCAGTTTCATAAATTTTCCACCCAGTTATTCTAATTTCTGCTTCATGCCAATATGCGCCGCTGCAGCTCCCCCGCTGAATGGCTTGTAGATGACATCGACAAAACCGGCGCGCCAGAACATTTGAGCGAGCTCTTCCATTCCAGGAAAATCCCGTGCAGACTCCTGCAGCCACGAATACTCACCATAACTTTTGGCAAATATTTTTCCAAAGAGCGGCATGAGAAAGCGGAAATAAGCATAGTAGGCTTGACGGAATCCTGGAAGGGTCGGCTGGGACGTCTCAAGACAAACAGCCATTCCACCAGGTTTTGTCACACGATGCATTTCTTTTAATACTTGCATGTAATCGGGCACATTTCTAAGGCCAAATCCGATGGTTACATAATCAAAGCTATCATCATCAAACGGCAGCTCCATTGCATTGCCCTGAATCAATTTGATTTGCCCTAAGCCTTTTGCTTCCACTTTGTCCTCAGCCACTGTCAGCATGTTTTTGCTGAAATCCAGCCCGACTACACGGCCTTCCTTCCCTGTTTGTTCCGCAAGGGAAATCGTCCAATCTCCGGTACCGCAACAAACATCCAGGGCACTGCTCCCTTTTTGGACATTCATCTTGTCCATCGTTACCTGTCGCCACTTTTTATGCTGCTGAAAACTGATAATCGAGTTCATTTTGTCATAATTTTTATGAATATTCTCAAAAACATTGTGTACCCGTTCTTCTTTAGACTGCATTTTTGTGACCTTCTTCCAACTAATTATGTTGCTATTTGTTTATATTTATTGGCCAATTCTGTTATACGCTCTAGAAAAATCCCCGGCAATCCTATAATCCGGGATGTTTCATCCATCAGTGCCTTTCTGCTTTGATCTATGTGGTGTGTACAAATTTCGTTCAATTGATGCTGGTCGTGCTGGGACAAATTAGAAAGAGGAATTGATTTCATTTGAGGTAAACAGAAATTTTTTAAGCCTTCAAAAAGAATCGAGAAGCGCCCGTTATTAAATTTCTCCATTTCCGACAACAGCCTTTTAAAATAAAGAAACTCTATGAAAAGACCTATGTATTCCGTTGATTGAAAATACTGGCAAAATTCATCGATAACAGTGCACTCAATTCTTTTAACATGCTCCATAAATGATTCGATATCAGATACATCCAATTGATATACATAAATTTTGGATTCATTGATTACTTTGATTGCATTGGCGAGAGTTCTAATTAAATTGATATCGTCGATTCCAGCGAGAAGATGATAATATAAGCCGCTGAAATAGTCCCCTGCAAGGACAGAAAGCTGTCTCTCTGTTAGTGTTATCTGTTGACCCGCCACTTTGTCGTGAATATCCAGCGCTATTTGCACTAGCGATGCCGCAGCAATTTGACGTTCGTATTTTTCAACGGGGATACCAGAACCATCCATGGTCATTAACAGCATAAGGATACGGTCTTCATCTATTTCAGGAGATTCCATATGTTCAAAAAGAAATTTATGATACATTTCATTTTTGACCAATCTTCTTATCGAATCCGCCTTTTGTTCATAAATACACAGAGCCATATCCGTAATCCTCGTTTCTTTGCGTTTATTTCCTTCGAATTTTATAAGTATATCATATTATTATTGCTTTTTTTAACCGGTATTCGCACGGATTAAAATTACATTCAATTGTTTCTTTCACTGTCCACTTCACCGAGAGATGTGAAGACTTTTGCATTTCCCCGTACTTTGATAGCGGAAGTGTGCTCAGTGAACTGGGCAATAAGCACTTCCCCTTGATCCAGTTTCTCCGCATGATGGAATCGGGTGTCTGTTCCTCTAGTCAATCCCATCACGTTTACCCCGTTTTCGAGAGCTTTAATTACTACATACTCATTCTGGTTGCTTGAGCTTTTCATTGCTTCACCTCAAGGTAATTATTGCTTAATCAAAGATAATACTTCATTTCGTGACTGTCTATCCTTTAGGAAAATACCTCTAACAGCTGATGTAACTGTTTTGGAACCTGGCTTTTTTACACCGCGCATTGTCATACACATATGCTCTGCCTCGATGATTACCATGACCCCATGGGGCTCAAGCTTTTTCATTATGGCATCGGCTACTGTTGATGTAATCCGTTCCTGCAACTGTGGACGGCGTGCCACAGTTTCTACCGCACGAGCTAATTTGCTAAGTCCGGTAACCCGTCCATTCCTCGGTATATAGGCAACATGAGCCTTGCCAAAAAAGGGTACCAAATGATGTTCACAAAGTGAGTAAAATGGTATATCCTTCACTAGGACTAATTCCTCGTGGTCTTCTCCGAATATGGTTTCAAAATACTGTTCGGGGTCCTTGCCTATTCCTGCAAAGATCTCTTCATACATCTTTGCAACCCGTTTTGGGGTATCAAGCAAACCCTCCCTATCTGGATCTTCACCAATGGCTTCCAATATCATTCGAACCGCTTCTTCAATTTGCTTGCGATCAAAATTACCCATGTATAAGCCTCCCGTTATCGTAAAACACTAATAGAGCAATATTAACATACATAACGGATTAAAGAAAAGGAGAAGGCGCCTAGCCTTAGGCAACAACCAAAAGATGAATTTCAAAGTGCAGCTTTTAAGAACTACAGTAATGCTGCTGATCTCAAACACTTCATGAGTGACCTCTACTTTAGGTAAATTCCCGACGAGGAAACATATGCTTTCTTCAAGTTAGCTGTAGCACCGTCAGTTAGGATCTCCTGTCCGTTGGCTCCGGACATATTATGTCATCATTCGAATGATAGTTTCTTCTAATTTTTATACTCTCATTAACATAAATAAAAAGGAATCGCCATTTGGCAATTCCTTTTCATACACTCAAACCATGTATGTAATTATTTCACAGCATCTTTAAGAGCTTTACCTGGTTTGAATGCAGGCACTTTGCTTGCTGCGATATCAATCTCTTCACCTGTTTGAGGGTTACGGCCTTTGCGGGCAGCACGCTCACGAACTTCAAAGTTACCAAAACCGATCAAGGAAACTTTATCGCCATTTGACAATGTGTCCTGAATGGATTGGAATACAGCTTCTACAGCTTTTGTTGCATCTTTTTTAGATAGCTCTGCCGCTTCAGCTACAGAATTGATCAAATCAGTTTTGTTCATCCTATTCACCTCCTCCAAATGAAATGTTTTTAATTCACAAGTATTATTACATGTGTAATCAAATTTTTAGATTTCTAAACATTTTTCGTGCTAGAAATCATGAGAAATGCTTTTGAATCAACGTTCAAGGAGCATTTCTGCTTAAAAGATTATCATAATCAAATAATGATAGCAAGAATAAACAGCGTAATAATCGAAAAGACACCGAATTACTTTAATTTCGGCGTCTTTTTCGCATTTTTTCGGCTTCTTCCCAGCCAATATTCTGTTAAAAATGATAGATCATTGAGGCATCCCCATTTATAAAATTATGGCGATCAAGCCTCCAGATCCTTCATTGATGATCCGTTCCAATGTTTCTTTCAATTTGTATCTTGCATTTTCAGGCATCATAGCCAGTTTTGCCTGAATTCCTTCCCGTACCAGGGAACTTAAGCTTCTTCCAAATATATCAGAATTCCAAATCGACAGCGGGTCGTCTTCAAAGTCCTGCATCAGATATCTTACAAGCTCCTCACTTTGTTTCTCGGTACCGATAATAGGGGCAAATTCCGATTCGACATCTACTTTGATCATGTGTATAGAAGGGGCAACGGCTTTCAGCCTGACCCCGAACCGAGCTCCCTGCCTGATGATTTCCGGTTCATCCAGACTCATATCCTCCAGTGAAGGAGCAGCAATTCCATATCCCGTCTGCTTCACCATGACAAGTGCATCAGATATTTGATCATATTCCCTTTTGGCGTCGGAAAACTCCTGCATCATCTCAAGCAAGTGGTCTTTTCCTTTCACCTCTGTTCCAACAATTTCTGTTAATACTTGATCATAAAGTTCATCCGGGGCAAATAAGTCTATCTCTGCAACTCCTTGGCCCATATCCACTCCGGCCAGCCCTGCAGTTTCAATATATTCAAATTCATTGAAGTTTTGGACAACCCGATCGACGTCTCTGAGCCTTTTTATATCTTTGACAGTCTCTTTTACAGCTTCCTGGTAGTCATTGCGGAGCCAATGATTTTCCTTTAATACCATTACCCAGCTCGGTAAGTTTACATTCACTTCAAGTACTGGGAACTCATAAAGAGCCTCTCTCAATACGTTAAGGACATCCTGCTCCCTCATATTCTCCACGGACATGGTTAATACAGGGATATCATACTTATCGGACAGTTGCTCCCGCAATGCTTCAGTTTCAGGATGATGCGGCCTTGACGAGTTCAAAACCATGATAAAGGGCTTCCCTACTTCTTCAAGTTCCGCAATGACTCTTTCCTCCGCCTCGACGTAGTCATGTCGGGGGATTTCTCCGATGGAGCCGTCCGTCGTAATGACAACTCCGAGAACTGAATGCTCCTGAATCACTTTCCGCGTACCTATTTCGGCCGCTTCATGAAAAGATATCGGCTCTTCATACCATGGTGTGTGGATCATCCTCGGGCCATTTTCATCCTCATATCCTTTGGCTCCCGGTACAGTATAACCGACGCAGTCAACCAGGCGAACATTTACTTCAAGCCCGTTATCCACCTGAACAGCCACCGCTTGATTCGGAACAAATTTCGGTTCAGTAGTCATGATTGTTTTTCCAGCTGCACTTTGTGGCAGTTCATCCTGTGCCCGAGCTCTGTCAGCTTCACTTTTAATATTGGGCAAGACAGCAAGTTCCATAAACTTTTTAATGAATGTGGATTTTCCGGTCCGGACGGCTCCCACTACCCCCAAATATATGTCCCCGCCCGTTCTTTCTGCGATATCTTTAAAAATATCCACCTTTTCCAAGAGATTCCCTCCTAACTTTAAGTTCAAGGGACAACATATCCCATGCCCGTATATCTGCAAGTCAATATATTTGTATGATGTTGTCCTAATCCAATATAACTTCAAAAATAAAAATCCTTCTTCCACAGTATATTTTGCAGAAGAAGGATTATGTCTATTTCCCCATATAAACAGGTTCATTGTTTTCATCGACAGTATAAGGCATTGAATAGGCAGGAACGACAGGTGAATCTTTATAAAGTATTTCCCGAATATCATCCCCGGGTGAAAAATCTTCCTTTTCATCTTTCAGAGCTTGATAGAGATCTGTAATATAATCCACATAAACTTCACCTTTTCCGTTGATAACAAAAGATAAATTATTATTTGTATAAGGTGAAATAATGTATTGCTCTTCTTTATATCCCAATTCTTTTTGATCTAGGGAATATACATTATCGGCAATCTTTTCTTTGAACGGAGGATATTCTTTGGCTCGCATCCGCCTGTGGAACTCATTTATCTTCTCGGCCAGCCTTAAATCAAAAACTTTTACTGTCGGATTTGTTTCAACATCGATTAATACATATTGAAAAATCCCACCGCTTTCGTAGGCATTACCTGGCGGCGATTCCATATATTGTGGTGCCAGTCTCTTAAAATCGATAGGATATTTTTGATAAATGGGGGTATCTGCCTCTTTTGTTTTTATCGGGAGCACCCCCCCGTTTGCCTCTTGAAATCTTTCAACCGCCTGCTGAACGCTGGCGATTTGTTCCTCATAAGGTATGTTGTTTTCAACCTTCCGATCCTGCGGATATAAGCAACCGCCCAAAAGCATTGCGGCAGCCATAAAATATAACCCTGCCAGCCACCTTCTCATTAAGTGATTCACTCCTTATCTGTCAAATATGGCAGCAGTAAATTACCCCGTCGGTCCTGTCAAAACGACAAAGAGCATGAGGAGTCCGCCAACAATCATCAATGCCCAGGCAGCCAGGGCAGTAATGACTTTCAGAAAACCTTTGTTCAATTTGAAACGACTTATGTAAATAGTCAGCATTGCAAGTGCTAACAGCCCCATTGCAACAATGGAAATCCACATTTTCTGCATTGATACAGACATTTTCTTCCCTCCATCAACGTAAACATCGAAATAATTATAGCATATTCATGCTGATAGCTAGTCATAAAAAAATGAAGCAATAATATTGCTTCAAAAAAAGACGGAGACAATCAATACCCTGTCCCCCCGGTTATGCGAATGTTCTCTCTAACAACATATGTTTTTTTACAATTAACGCATCATCATATGCCTAATTGAATGTTTCAAAATTTAAATTTCGTTAATATTGACTAACTGACTTTTCACTTGATTCGACGTGTGCCCTAGCGCCTATCGACTGAGGCAGACTTCGCAGCTAATGTACTTCAACAGTGTTACCTATTCGCAAAGCAGCACGAGGCTTTGCTAAGGAGCAAACTTATGATGCTCAGAAGTAAACTGGGTGGATCCGCCAGACAGGATGTACTAGTGCAGGCGATGCGACAGGTTGTCACTGCCCGAGCCTGCCGAGTACTATCGACAAGACCTTCGCCAATGCTTGTAGTCAAAAAGCAGGGACTCTCACGCTTCCTGATCCTTTTTTCATCAGAGTCATTCCAGTCTAACTGCAGCCGGCAGGGGTTCGACGGTACGCCCTAGTGCCGCCGACGCCATAGGACAAATAATGGCAGCTTTATATAGCACAAAGGAAAAGCGTCAGCTTTTTAGGTTGTGGCCATTTAAAGCAGTCATCACTTGTCTCCCCAAAGCTGGCGGCTTCCGCTTTTGGCTTTATTTTTGTTCCATTTGTTCACTCAAAATGTCGACCAAGTCTTCCATCTCATTCTTCTTCAACCGCTGCATCAATTGATCGACTGCGGCTTTCGCCTCAACGCTGTTAAATAATACATTATACAATGCTTCGGTAATCGGCAAATTTGTATCGTATTTCTTTGCTAGTTGGTGGGCAGCTTTTGCTGTTCGCACTCCTTCAACAACCATCCCCATACTTTCCAATACCTCATCGAGGTTATGACCTTTACCAAGCATATTGCCGGCCTTCCAATTTCGGGAATGAACACTCGTGCATGTAACAATAAGATCACCGATTCCAGCAAGACCGGAAAACGTCAATGGGTTCGCTCCCATTTTCGTGCCGAGCCTTGAGATTTCCGCTAATCCCCTTGTTATTAGTGCCGCTTTTGCATTGTCTCCATAGCCAAGTCCGTCCGAAATCCCCGCTGCAAGGGCGATAATATTTTTTAACGCTCCACCAATTTCCACTCCAAGCAGATCGGGATTAGTGTAAACTCGAAAATGCTGATTCATGAACAGATCCTGAACTTTTTCAGCTTCCTCCATATTTTTCGAAGAAACAGTTACAGTTGTTGGATGACGCAGACTCACTTCTTCAGCATGGCTTGGACCTGAAAGAACTACTACTGCTTTCAATAGCTCTGCGGGCACCTCTTCTTCAATCATTTCTGAAATTCTTTTTAGCGAATCCGGCTCAATCCCTTTACTTACATGGACAAACGTTGTGGGATTGTTTATAATGCCGGAGATTTTTTTCATAGTCTCCCTGATCGCCTTGGTTGGAACAGCAATGATTTCCGTGTCCGTTCCTTCGAGTGCCTCTTTTAGTGATGTAAAGGCGCTAATATTTTCCGGAAGAGAGATCCCAGGCAAATATTTATGGTTTGTCCTGCGCTCATTTATTTCATTTTTTTGTTCTTCGGTACGCATCCACAAATTGACTTGATGCCCGTTATCCGCCAAAACTAAAGCTAATGCTGTTCCCCAGCTTCCTGCACCAATGACGGCAATTTTCTCTTTATGTTCTGCCACATTTTTCACCCGTTTCATATTATTTTCTCTTACGTGCAATGATTTTTAATGGGGTACCTTCAAAGGTGAAAGCCTGCCTGATGGTATTTTGCAGAAATCTTTCATATGAAAAATGCATGAGTTCGGGCTCATTGACGAAGACCACGAATGCAGGAGGCTTCACTGCCACCTGGGTTGCATAATAAACTTTCAGCTTCCGGCCTTTGTCAGATGGAGCAGGATTCATAGAAACGGCATCCAGAATCACTTCATTGAGTATGCTGGATTGGACCCGCATCGAATGGTTTTCACTGACCGTTTGGATGGCCGGGAGCAATGTCCCTAAACGTTGTCGTGTTTTTGCAGACAAGAAAACAATCGGAGCATAATCGAGAAATTGAAACTGGTCCCGAATGTCCTGTTCGAACTTTTTCATTGTCTTGTCATCTTTCTCCACTGCGTCCCACTTGTTGACGACCACGATGATGGCTCTTCCTGCATCGTGTGCATATCCAGCAATTCTCTTGTCCTGTTCCCGGATACCTTCCTCCCCATCAAGAACGACCAGGACTACGTCCGAACGCTCTATAGCCTTAAGTGCTCTTAGCACACTGTATTTTTCCGTCTTCTCGTAAACTTTCCCTTTTTTCCTCATCCCCGCTGTATCGATGATGACATAATCCTGGCCATTATATCGATAAGCCGAATCGATAGCATCCCGGGTCGTCCCTGCAACGGAACTGACAATGACCCTATCTTCCCCAAGCAGGGCATTAACTAATGACGATTTCCCTACGTTGGGTCTTCCAATCAGGCAAAATTTCACTACGTCGTCCTCATACAGCTCCCCTTTGTTTTCAGGAAACTGCCTGACAGCTTCATCGAGCATATCCCCTAGGCCCAAACCATGTGAGCCGGAAATAGGAAACGGATCACCAAAGCCGAGCGAATAAAATTCATAAATATCCGCTCTCATCTCTGGATTGTCCACTTTATTTACGGCTAAAACAACAGGTTTTTTTGACCGGAATAAAATTTTTGCCACTTCCTCATCAGCGGATGTTACGCCTTCACGGCCGTTTACAATAAAGATGATGACATCCGCTTCCTCAATGGCAATCTCCGCCTGTTGACGGATCTCATCCAAGAAAGGGGCGTCACCAATATCGATCCCGCCTGTATCTATTACATGAAACTGATTTGTCAGCCATTCTCCTGTTCCGTATATACGGTCTCTTGTCACACCTGGTTCATCTTCCACTATAGAAACTCTTTCTCCGACAATCCTATTGAAAATAGTTGATTTTCCTACGTTCGGTCTGCCGACAATCGCAACAGTCGGTAATGCCATTTTCATCACTCACTTCAATCTATAATAATTGCTGATTTTAATCTGTATTAAAGGTAATGGATGCTGCCAATATAACCCTTTTTTATCGTAACACAGGGGAATTGCATCCGCCACTACGAATAAAAAAGTCAATATTAATGAACAACTTGCTTTTTTTCTTTTAATTTTCCCTCGAGAGCCTTTTTTAACGCAAAAAATAGTCTTTCGGCTGCATGGGTAAGGCAAATCGCTGAAACCGTCAAGGCGAAGACATCCAGATAATCAGCGGAACCTATCGTATAGGGCATTTTCCATTTTGACAAGAAAATTGATAAGAACACTTCCCCTTGCAGTGATCCTATTACTACAGCCGAATAGCGATACAAAAGTGAAGATGGATACAAAGCCCAGCTAATAATGAAAAGCCCGCCTGACAACAGTATTTTGCGATCAAGTATGACCCAAACCGGGTCATACAGCTCAAGGAGAAAAAAACCAGCATATCCAAGCATTATGATCATAACAGAAAAAAACAAATAAATCTTTTTAAAAAACGACCCTCGATAAATAGATAAATAAGCCGAAAATATTAGAAGGAAAGATGAAGCGCTCACATTAAGAGAATAAAAGGTGAACGATATTGGCTGCAGAATGATTAATAATAAAGACAATAAAGCGGCATAGATACGAATAGGATCCCGTTTATCAAGGATAAATGTCGCTATTATCCAAATTCCCCAGGCCACAAATAAAAATAACAAACCCGGCATGATTCATCACCCCATTTCCCCATTATGGGAAAGAAAATGAAGGTTTAATCATAAGAGCTTGTTAAACTATGCTATCGATATCAACTCCGGTAGAACACTTTCCGTTTCAATCATCTCGTTATTAGGTTCTGAATATTATTCATGTATGTATTTTCAGACCGATAAATAATGCACCTATATCCTTTTGCTTGCTTTTCCACAAAAGCATATTAATTATGAACATTCGTCCCCACCCTGCGTCGGTGGCGCTTGACGGTTTAGTCACTTCGAAAATCCCAAAAGTCATGCATTGTTTGCAATAAGAAAACAACCTTCCGTCAGAAACGGAAGGCCGCGGCATTTTACTCTTTATTAAAATCTTTTAGCTTGTCGCCAATCATATCGCTCAACTGGAAACCTTTTGTTTCTTCAGGAGCTTCGTATTCCTGCTGGATATTATCTTCTTCAAGCTCTTTCATGCTTAAAGACATACGTTGTTCCTGCTCATTCGTATCAAGCACTTTCACCTTGACAATCTGGCCTTCCTGAAGGACCTCGTGAGGAGTGCCGATATGTCTATGAGAGATTTGCGATATATGAACAAGCCCTTCTACTCCAGGGAAGACTTCAACAAAAGCACCGAATGAAACAAGTCTTTTTACAGTCCCTTCAAGAACTGTACCTCTGGGAGCTTTTTCTGCAATATTTGTCCATGGTCCGGGAAGAGTTTCTTTGATGGATAAGGAAATTCTTTCATTATCTTTGTCGACAGAAAGAACTTTCACTTCCACCTGATCACCTTCACTTACTACATCAGAAGGCTTTTCGACATGGTGGTGGGCAAGCTGGGAAATGTGCACCAATCCATCGACTCCCCCGATGTCAACGAAAGCACCGAAATCGGTTAGTCTTTGAACAGTACCCTTCATTGTTTGTCCCACTTCTAATTTCGCAAGCAGGTCTTTTTTCTCCTGCTCCTTCTCTTCCTCAACTACTGCACGATGTGAGAGAATCAGACGATTTTTCTCTTTGTCGAGCTCAACAATTTTAAAAGAAAGTGTCTTACCCTGATAGCCGCTGAAATCCTCAACATAGTAGTCCTCTACCAATGACGCAGGGACGAATCCACGCACACCCAAGTCAACCACGAGGCCGCCCTTGACCACTTCGTTTACTTCTGCATCAAATACTTCATTATTTTCGAAGCGCTTTTCTAATGTCTCCCAAGCGTTTTCAGCATCGACCTTGCGTTTAGAAAGAACGAGAAGATCTTCTTCCACTTTTGTAACAATCAAATCAAGAACATCCCCTTCGGAAACTACATCAGATGCTTTTTCCACATGGAGACTTGAAAGTTCACTAATTGGGATTATTCCATGCAGCTTGCTATTTTCAATATCAACAAGCACTTGCTTTTCTTCAATTTTAGTAACAGTTCCCTTTACCTTGTCACCTTCGGTGAATGTTTCCACTTCAATATTATTCATATCCTCTGACACTATTTACTCCTCCTATCCGACTAATAAAATCGTGCAAGAATTCATTTCACTCCTGCTCATATGGAAGGAAATGAAAAAACCCTCACATTTTTGTAAATTCATCTTGATATTAACTTCTTATAAATAAGGTTCTTTGTCAAGCAATACATGTCAATCCTGGTTGGCTTCAATTAATTTTTTTATTTCATCCATTATGATATCGGTAGCTTCTTCCACTGAGATTTTTTCCTTTTTAAGTGGAGCAAAATCAATCGGTTTGCCGTAAACAACTTTCAATTTCCCAAAAAGCTTGTAAGGCCCAATAATTGCACACGGGATGATGCTCGCTTCGGACCGTAATGCAAAAAATCCCGCTCCGGCTAATCCCTTGCCGATCTTGCCTGTCTTACTGCGAGTACCTTCCGGAAACAGTCCCAGAACTTCCCCTTTTTTCAACAAAGCCAACCCGGCCCTTAAAGCTCCCCTGTCGCTCATCCCCCTCTTAACAGGAAAAGCTTTGACATTCGGCAAAATTTGCTTAAGGATTGGAGCACGGAATAATTCTTCTTTTGCCATAAAAGAAACGGGGCGTTTACAAGTGATCCCGACCACAGGAGGGTCAAGGTTGGAAATGTGATTCGTACATAAAAGGACCCCTCCCGATTTCGGAAAGTTTTCTCTACCTATTACTTCGATTCTATATAATGGCCTTAAAATGCCTTTCACGACTGCCCTTGCAAAATAATAAAATTCCACTACTGTTCGATCCTTTCCCTTGCCAACGCGACAACACGTGCAACCACATCTTCTATGGAGAGTGAGGATGTATCTATCTCAATTGCGTCATCCGCTTTCTTAAGGGGAGATATTTCACGCTCCGTATCATTTTTATCCCTCAGCATAATCTCTTCTCTCAGCTTGGCAAAGTCTGAAGGATATCCTTTTTCCAAGTTTTCCTTGTGACGGCGCTCGGCACGGATATCGACACTCGCTAACATGAAAATTTTCAGTTCGGAATCCGGCAGCACTTTTGTACCTATATCCCTGCCATCCATTACTACTCCGCCCTTTTCACCCAATTTTTGCTGCCTGTAAACTAATTCTTCACGAATCAATCCATGCGCTGCAACAATTGAGACGGAATTGGTCACTTCAGTATCACGAATCTCCTTTGAGACATCTTTTCCATCAAGGAAGACTGCTTGCCCTCCATTTTTTTGCTTTAATTCAATATCAGTCTCTTTGAGCAGACGTATCAACTCATCTTGATCATGAATATCCGCCTTCTTCATCAATGCCTTATAGGTGACAGCCCTGTACATGGCGCCAGTGTCAATATATATGTATGATAATTTTTCAGCGACTATTTTTGCCACAGTACTCTTCCCGGATGCTGCCGGGCCATCAATGGCTATGCTTATTTTCTTTGTCAAACTATTCACCTGCTTGTCTGTTTATATACCTGCACTTATTTTACCATAATTGGAAACAGACTATGGCATTGATTGCTCAAAAAAAGCGCATACCCCTCTTACGGGCAAACAAGACGATTTCCAATGAGGGATTCTTCGGCCATGTGGAATCTACTAACTTCAAAACATCAATCTGAATGAAACATGCAGTTCCCAAACTTTACGTAGGCTCGAGAGCTCAAAAATGCTTAGGTGCAGGCCCCTCATCCTTCGGTTCCACCGGCTCAGGACGCCACATTGAGCCGGTTCTCCTGTACTCTCACCTCTTTTACGGACAGATACCTACTAAAAAAAACAAAAATGAAGACAGGTAACATGCCTTCATTGATGTTCAAACACATCCAGCTTTTTTTCATCGATATCTGCGCCCACACCTTCATATAAATAAATTTTATTCAAACTTTTAATAAGGGGTGTAGGTGATAAAAACCCTTGAACAACTATAAGTGTAAGCAAATGGAAAAAAATGAGTTTATAAAGGATTCTCTCAAACATACTCGATCCCTCACTTTTTCTACCGTCTAGCTACAGCGCCTATCGACTAGCAGACTTCGCGCCTCTTCTTACGATAAGTTAACATCGGCTTGCCTTTGGCTTCGCCGTGTTTCCTTTATCTCGTTGAAGGCACTATTGTCTAGCTGCAACGCCTAGCCCCTCGAGGTCACAAGCCTGCAAAGAAGCAAATTCGGGAAGAAGGTGCTCCTGCGCCAAAGCTTATTCGAGGAAGTAACTGTTCAGCTCGTCGCAAAGCTGTACGAGGCAGACTCGGGGAAGCTTCACATGGTGGCATTAAAGTAAGCCGCTTCCCTGTGGTGGCTGAACTACTGCCTCCTCGGGAATCGTCTTGTGCTTGTCGGGGCTGACCAAGGCGTTTCCGCATTTCAGGTCAGTCTGTACGTCGATAAACAGGCGCCTACGCTTTTGTTCTCAGTATGTGAAAAACCAAAGCGGGATATACCGAATTTTAAATATATAAACCTTTCTTTCTATCGGAAAGCTGCCTTTCAAAACAAAAACGAGTAAGAAGCTGTTGTTCGCTTGGTGTAGGTTCAATGTATTTAAGCGACATTAAGTCCAATTTATTCTTTGTGAATATTCGAATTACCTCACAAGTAAAAGTTAACTGAAATTGTTCGCCGGACTCCATCAAGATTGAAAGTTCTATCGTTCCGGATTCAGCAGGCTGTACCTTAACATCCGGCGGGACAATGACGGCACACCCTCCAGCGCTGATATCGCTGGTCACGGATTTAAATTTTTGCCCCGAGTTCGGAAAATCCAAGACCACATTTACACCAGCGATAACCCGGACATGCTCACGCCGTTGAACCCTATTAAAATACTTCTCCTCAGGTAAATAAAGTTCAACCAAAGTAACCGCACTCTTTTGCATACCGAGGACTTTTGACTCAAATAAAAACACATTTGAATCCCCGCTAATAAAGCTAATAATGACTTTGGACCCAGATGGCAAAAACGCAGGTTTATTATCGGTGACGCTGAGAGGATAATAAATGTAAAGCTTATCCTGCTGGATGTCAGCAACTTTACTTTTATATTTTTTCACCATTCCATTACGGTCAGTTTCAATAGTTAGATCCATTCCGATTGTCAGCATATGTATACACTTCCTGTTCATTCCAATGATTATATTATACATGATACGAGAGCGTTTTCCACTAAAAAAAGCAGCCGTTCGGGCCGCTTTTTTTTATAACAAATCTTCATAAACAGGTTCTGCATTTTTCAATTTATCAACCTTTTCCTCAAATCCACTTTCAGCGTTGATATAAATTCGATACGTATCACCATGGTCCATTGTACCCAGTATTTCGTAACAAAGCACCTCATTGCCCAAATCATTGACAATGACGGCCTTTCTGTCTTCCATCACCTTTAAATGAGGGTTTAAGTTTGCTTTAGCTTCTTCCAAAGTGATTTTCGGTTCAGGAAGATTTCTCTTATTACTGCTCTTCAAATAATCATCCGCCGCAAATCCGACGATTTGCCCATTATCTAGTGCAACTTTCACTTTGATTGATTCCGGATAAATTCTGACCCCATTCTGGGTGGTAACATAGGTAAATAGCCCGACGGAATCATATTGCATGCTTTCAGCCATTTCCAACTGTTTATAATCGTGCCGTTTAAGGAACTCATCTGCCTTGTTCATCGCCTCATTTAAGCTGATTTGCTGCTGCTTCACTTCTCTTGAATCGATGAACCAGATCGGATATCCGCCTTTTTTTGTAATATCCATGGTAGCCTCATGTCCTTTGCCATTGACGAGCACGACATTGTAAAAACCGTAGGAGGACCCCTTCCTGCTTTCGGTGACCTCGACTATTTCCGGCTGTTTAATACCGCTGTATTTTTGCGCCAAAGAGATAGCATCTTTCTTTGAGACTTTTTCCCCTTTTAAACGTTCATAATTTTCATCACGTTTTTGAAAGCTTACGATTGACGGATTTTGCAGGTTTTTTTCATCATAACCTGTCGCCTGCTTTTCTACAGTTTTAAAACCGTCAATAATCGTATTATCCGCCGTTTCCTTTCCTGATGCTAACGCAAGGTCAACGTCCATCCACCGCAGATTATTTTTTAATGCTAAATGTTGGACCTTTCTAAGTTCATTCCGAATTTCCCCGCTCTGCTTGTATAAGTTTTTCAATGTCTTTTGTTCTTCTTTTGACAGAGGCTCCTCGTCCAAGTTCCGGATGGCTGTCCTATAGCTGAATGTACCGATATTCGACAAAAACTCCTCCGTTTTATTAAAAGGCAACAGTGTCAAAGGCAGCTGCCCGACTTGACTCCGGGCCTCGGATGTAATCCTCCATACATCAGCTAATGCAGGAGATAAGGATTTGCTAGAGTTCATCGCTATGGTCCCGCCAAGTTTTTCATTCAGTAAATCCATTTGATAGCTAAGATCATGAAATGCCCGCTGGTAATTATTTTCTGCATTGATTAAAATTGTGTTTTTTTCCTGGTGCTCCTGGTAACCCCATGCACCTGCTCCTATTGCTGCGACCGCCAATAATACTACAAGTATGTTTCTGATCAACCTTGTTCACCTCCGTCAACTGCAAAATATATGTTTACCGATTTTTTTGATTTGCGGCCTTGACCAAATCCATGCACTTGTTGCAGTGTCCGGATTGAAATAGTAAAGAGCATTGCTTGAAGGATCCCAGCCATTTATTGCATCCAAAACCGCGCGCTTTGAAGTTTCATTGGGCGTCAGCCATATTTGACCATCAGCCACAGCAGTAAACGCTAACGGTTCAAAGATCACCCCGGATACTGTATTTGGAAAAGATGGACTGTTTACCCGATTTAAAATAACTGCCGCTACTGCCACCTGTCCCTCGTATGGTTCCCCCCTCGCTTCACCGTGCACAGCGTTTGCCATTAATTGAATGTCGTTTTGCGAAAATCCTGCTGGCGTATTAACTGCTGACGGCTTTGAAGTCTTAGCTGTTTTGTTGGCACTCTTTCCAGCACCTCCATAATACGTAAAGTCTTTTCCTTTATTCACTTGCCCTTTTACATATTGCTTATCATATTTGGAGGCCTTAACCAATTTTGCTTTCGTACTTGCGCCGGCTAGACCATCCACCGGAAGCCCGAATTTTTCTTGGAAATTTCTTAACGCCCAATATGTGCCCCAGCCAAAAACCCCATCAATCTTTCCATGGTAATATCCGAGATATTGAAGCCTTGCCTGCAGTTCAATCACATCATCACCGACCGCCCCTTTTTGAATGACCTGATTGGTGAAGGCACCAGTTTCCACTCCAGGAGAGGCTGTTGTTCCGACGGCACAAAATAATATTACGATCAATACTTTGCTTATCGTGCCAAACTTCATACTGCTGAACCCTCCATATTTATTCATTTTTATGCCGATAGTATTTGGATTCAGAGCCTTTTTATTCAAATGAATAAACAAAAAACGCATCTATCTTTTCTAGATAGACGCGTTCTTATTTTGAATTTTTCTGCCATACAATCTCTTTGTAAGAAGATGGGCATGTTTGACTTTCCTCAGACCGAGCCACCAGAGAAACAGCATGAACGGAAGGATGTAATATAACCAATTTTTTTCGGAAAGTAAGATAAAATCGTATAATCCGTGTAAAATAAAAGGGGCAAAAAAAGAATAAAAGATCCAGCGTTTTTGTGATTTATTTGTTTGAAACTTGGCCTTTCCTAAATAATAGCCCATGATTACTCCAAACAAAGCGTGGCTTGATACAGGCAGTAGGGCACGTCCAAGTGCAAAGCTTATTCCATTGGCTGCAAGATATAATATGTTCTCGACTGTTGCAAATCCAAGGGAAATACTGGCCCCATAGACAATTCCATCAAAAGGCTCATCAAACTCAGCATGCTGGTATATGGCTAAGAAAAGTACAAACCATTTAAAGAACTCCTCAAATAACGCTGCTGATAGGAAAGCTGAAAGGAAATTTCCCTGAAATATCTGTTCCGCAGACATGACATATTGGATAAACATGATAGGGAAAGTGATGATCGCACCCATCAAAAATGTTTTGAACACTGTCAATATAGGTTCTTGATCAAATTGATCTCTTAAGTAAAAATAACTTAAAAGAGCTAATCCCGGGGCAACACCAGCTGTAAATACCACCAGCATAAACAGCCCTCTTTCTTTTTCATTTCCTACATCGTATCATGGATAAGAAAGTTTGAACATGCAAATCGGCACTAAATTAAGCTGGAGTTGAGACTATGAAAAACATACTTGTCATCCATACAGGCGGAACCATTTCCATGGAAGCGGATACGGACAATGAAACCGTAGATATTGGTGATACGAATCCAATGACAATGGTAACAAAAGATTTAAATAATCTTGCCCGACTGACTGTAAGAGAGCCATTCCAAAAACCATCCCCCCACATTACGGTCCACGATATGATTGAGCTGAAACTCCTGATAGAGTCAGAATGTCAAAGCAAAAAAGTTGACGGAGTCGTGATTACCCATGGGACAGATACAATGGAGGAAACGGCATTTTTTCTTGATTTGACGTTGGAAACCGATGTACCGGTTGTAATGACAGGTGCCATGCGTTCCAGCAATGAAACGGGCTCAGACGGGTTATATAATTTTATTGCGGCAATTCGCACAGCAGTCAATGAAGAGTCTAAGGGAAAAGGTTTGTTGGTTGTATTCAATGATGAGATACATACTGCTAAAGAAGTGACAAAGATCCATACGACAAACGCTGCAGGATTTCAAAGCATCGTATCCGGACCGGTTGGGATGATAACGAATAAATCAATCACCTTCCATTATGGATGTTTACCGCAAAAGAAAATAAAAGTAAAAGAAATTACAAAGCGTGTTGCATTAGTCAAGGCATATACAGGCATGGATTCATCCATTCTGGAAGCATTAAAGGACTTAAAATATGATGGAGTTGTTATCGAGGCACTTGGACAGGGAAACCTTCCCCCATCCGCTGTTAGGGGAATTGAAACCCTGCTGACCAATCAGATCCCTGTGGTTTTGGTATCAAGATGTTTGAAGGGTATCATACAGGACACATATAATTATCCAGGTGGCGGAAAACAGTTGAAAGAACTTGGAGTCATTTTTTGCAGGGGACTGAGCGGACAGAAAGCCCGATTAAAGCTACTCTCTGCATTAACGCAAACAGATGACATACTAGTATTAAATGATAAATATTTTTCATAAGAAAGCGCAAGCGTGGGCACACAAAACGATTCCCGAAGAGGGCAGTTCTTCAGCCAAGCAGCATACTTGATAGCATCTTGAGAAGCTGCTTTGAAGATGCTCCATGCAGCTTTGCGACAGGCTGCACAAGACTTCCTCGAACAAAACTATATTGCAGAAGCAGTTTTGCTTCCTTGCAAGCTTGTGACCTCGAAGGGCTAGGACTGGAGGCAGACGGGACTAGCGACAACCTGGCGCTTCGCCTGCACCAGCACATCCTGTGCGTCGCTGGACGTAGAAATACTTTTTTTATATAAAACTTTCGACACAAAGTAATTCCTTTTTTAAAAAACATCCCGATCAACCTAGTGGCCGGGATGTTGTATAAATTACTTCTCTCTTTTCTATTGCTGCTGCAATTTGGCTGCCGTGGAAACGCCCATTTTCTATAAAAATCTCATTGGCGTTATTTCCTGCGGCAATTACTCCCGCAATAAATAAGTCGTTAACGTTTGTTTCCATTGTCTCTGGATTGAATTGTGGCCTTCCACTCAAATCGTCCAATTGCACACCCATTGCCTTTATAAACGAATGATCCGGATGATAGCCGGTCATGGCAAAAACAAAATCGTTCGGAATTTCCTCTTTAACCTCTCCTGTTGCATATATGATACTAGTATCTGTTATTTCCTGGACTTCTGCGTTAAACACCATATTAATTTCTCCATCCCTTGCCAATGCTTCGAAATCGGGTAGCACCCAAGGTTTTATACTAGAGGAATATTCTCCACCCCGATAAATTACTGTTACCCTGGCCCCGGCTTTTTGAAGTTCAAGAGCCGCATCTATCGCCGAGTTTTTGCCCCCAATGACAGCTACATCTGTATCAAAATAAGGATGTCCTTCCTTGAAGTAATGGGTGACCTTTTTAAGGCTTTCTCCCTTGACACCCAAAATATTCGGATTGTCATAATATCCTGTAGCGATGATGACATATCGTGCTTTATAAGCTTTCCGATCAG
The DNA here is from genome assembly GCF_003605385.1 of Siminovitchia acidinfaciens. Classification (GTDB taxonomy): domain Bacteria; phylum Bacillota; class Bacilli; order Bacillales; family Bacillaceae_C; genus Siminovitchia; species Siminovitchia acidinfaciens. The sequence goes on from NZ_QYTV02000005.1 coordinate 70,399, forward strand.
TTATCACGTTGAAAAAGCCATCTTTCTTTTTAACCGATTGGACAGTTTCAAATCGATGTATTCTCAAGTCTTTTCTTCTGACTACTTCCCTGTAATAAGTAAGAGCTTCATTTCGTTTGGGCTTCCGGTTAACCGTCAAAAATGGGACATCGCCTATTTCCAGCTTTTCACTCGTACTAAAAAAAGTTTGGTGAGTCGGATAGCGATATATGGCGTTTACTATATTTCCTTTTTCAATGACGAGGGGGTTTTTGCCTATTTGTTTCAGCGCAATTGCCGCCGATAACCCGCACGGCCCTCCACCGACAATTATACACTCCTCTTGCTGCATCCAAACCGACTCTCCTTTCTGAGCAATACAACACAACACCAGACATTCTGTCCGTAGCAGACGGACAACAAAGTACTTTTAGTCACTTATATCTAAACTACTTTGCCTTTACATTAAAAAATCTCCTTTCTATATGATAGGAGATTTTAATTAACCGTGCAAAAGTTAAGTTTTTAAAAGTGAAAATTGATTAACGGGATTGCGTCTTTCCTGATGATCTCAATTCCATAATCCTCAACATAGGCTTCTGTCACACCAGCCTGCTCGCCGTATTCTCCACAAAGACTCTCTATTGCCTCGCGGTCTCTTGCGTCATCTATTTTTAGATAATAGCTTTCTTCTAAAGAATACAAGGAACTGCACACAAGTTTCTTATTCAATGAATCCAACCTTTTGGCCAATAAAACAATATGCTCAAACTCATCAAATTTAAATAACAGAGCCTGATTCTTATCTGTATTAAGAGGTTCTTCTGTTACTGTTGATTCTTGAAGGGATTCTTCCTCTTCCATTGTCAAAATCAAAACGAGTTCCCTTGATGTCAAAGAAAAGATCTCGATGGAGACGGCCCCAAAGTCATTGAGTTCGTAAATCCGGCTTGCTTCATCTAACATTTCATCAAATAAAACATCCCAAATGAAAGAGTCCTTAAGCAATTCATCTTGTAAAAAACCCTTCTTTGTCAACTCTTCGAATGTGATGGAATACTTGATTTTATTTGATGATATTCTCTCCAGCTTCATTTGCCCCGCCCCCTGAGGAATACTGTTATCCTCATACTATGAAAGTGTCGGCGGATGGTTCATGGACGATTCAGTTATCTCCTTTTGCAAAGCGTGATCAAGTGCACCTCCGCCGGGGCTCCAAGTCGCAGAGGCAGCAAAGAAGTTCCATATCCGTTGCTTACAAACAGCGTTGTCCAAGGATAGTTTTTAACGCCCCCTTTTTCGTAAGGCCCTATTCCGAATATCCGAATTTGGCCTCCATGTGTATGGCCGCTCATTATCAGGGACAGTTTGTCGGCATGACTCACACCTTTTACAATTGCTGGGTTATGACTTAGGACAATTCGAAACGCCGGAGATTTGATTGAATGAAGGATAGGCCTTAAGGGTTGAATCGTATCTATAAAGTCAGTACCGATCAAAACGATATTCCTATCATAACCTGCCAAATAAACAGAACTGTTTTTCAAAACGGTTACATTAAACTCAAAAAACAAAGATTCCAATTTGTTTAAATCGACCTCATAATCATTGTTCCCCCAAATAAAATAGACAGGCGCCACATCGGCAAGCTTTCTCAAATTGTCCTTGACACGTGAAAACGGGACACCTCTTTCTGTTAAATCACCACCGATGATGACGGCATCCGCTTTTCCTCTCACTTTTTCGATGATACTTTCATGGATACTTCTGCGGTGAATATCTGAAATGAAAAATATGGATAAATCATCTACCCCATCGGGATAATCATCAAAAGCCAATACTACTGTCTGGACTGTATTCTCAAAGGCCGCTCGGACCATAACATAAAAAAGCGCCGCTCCGGCGACAGCGACGAAAAATAATACGCCTGTCATATCATCACCCTGATTTTCATCTTTCTGCCCGATGAAACAATAGGCAGAATATTGTACGGTCCTCATCTTAACATATGCATGCCTCCAAAAAACAGCCTCAATATTTATCACAGAATGATTAAGGGGGGGAATGTTCGAATACCCAGACCAATATATTAATAATGATGACATTTAGAAGGAGGATTTCCATGTCCACACATCATAAGACATACCATCCTTATATCAGCCCTTTTGATCCATGTCCGCCAATTACAGTTAAATCATATTCCACACCACCCCATCTTTATTTGGGTTTCCAACCGCCAAATCTCCCTCAATTTCCACCAAGGGAAGCATTAAGAAACGGAACGCTGTGGAAAGTTTTTTATGATCCATACTACAGCCCATATGAAAGGGCAAAGGAGGGTAATGACACATGAGGCAAATGCCTCCGGAATATTATAAGCAATTGGAAGAGCTTCAAGTAATGGATTTTGTCATTGTCGAGCTGACTCTATACCTGGATACTCACCCCGGTGATATGGACGCGATCCGTCAGTACAATGAGTATGTGAAAAACAGAAAAGCTTTTGTTAAACAATTTGAAAAGGAATTTGGACCACTCACAAGCTTTGGTTACAGTTATTCAAAGTACCCATGGCAATGGAAAGAAGCGCCGTGGCCATGGCAGGTTTAGCAAAATAAGCCGATCTTTTTCAAGTAGTGGATAGCAAAGGTTGCTGGGAGCGGCCGCCTTTAAGCAGGCCCAAGATCCGACATCCTGCCGCTTCGCTTGCACAAGCAATTTCATCGTCGGTGGGAGTAAGGCATCCTGCCTGTTGAAGTTGGAAAAAACAAAAACGAAACACGAAAACCTTAATCCAAGGAGGTTCTCCCTTTCATGTGGGTTTATGAGAAAAAGCTGCAGTATCCTGTACGTGTAAGTCAATGTAATCCGATGCTGGCAAAATTTCTGATTGAGCAATATGGAGGTGCGGATGGAGAATTGGCCGCAGCTCTTCGTTATTTAAATCAGCGATATTCAATTCCTGATTCTGTGGTTGGTCTGTTAACGGACATTGGGACAGAAGAACTCGCACATCTTGAAATGATAGCGACAATGGTTTACAAGCTAACAAAGGATGCAACGCCGGAACAGATGAAGGAAGCCGGCTTGGGTGCCCATTATGCAGACCATGATAAAGCGCTGTTTTATCATAATGCCGCCGGAGTCCCATTTACGGCCACTTATATCCAGGCGAAAGGAGATCCAATCACCGACTTGTATGAAGATATTGCCGCCGAAGAAAAAGCACGTGCTACTTATCAGTGGATAATAAATATGAGTGACGATCCCGACCTTAATGACGGGCTGCGCTTTTTAAGAGAAAGGGAAATAATTCATTCGCAACGTTTCCGCGAAGCTGTGGAAATATTAAAAGAGGAACGTGACAGAAAAAAGATCTTTTAAGTCAATAAGAGATTATCAAATCATCATCAATGGAAATTTGATAATCTCTTATTTTTTCATTTTTTATTATTCGCAATTTTATAGGTTTTTTACCTAGACGGGACTTGAGGTACCGCTTCTTCGTATTGTTCGGCTGCTGACGCACTCAGTCTGGTAGACAGTAGAAGTGCTGCTGCCAATAATCCGACACACAACCAAAGTGCAGCGGAAATTCCGCCTAACTTATCGGTCAACAGGCCACCAAGACCCGGCCCCAGTATCTGTCCTCCTGCAAAGAATATTGTTACATATCCCAGTGCAATCGGTGCATATGATTGATGGGTCTGTTCAGTTGAAAGCGCCTGAATAAGCGAAAGCATGCCTACGAACGTAAAGCCCCAAAGTGTCTGACTTAGTAAAAACGCCGTAAAAACTGGCAACAAAACAGGCATCAAAATCGATAATGCCCCTAAAAAAATTGTCATGCACAACGAGAACTTTCTGCCGATTTTATCCGATATGGCTCCCCATACCGGCCCACTGATGATACTCATCAAACCACCAAGCGCCATGACATTTCCTGCTATATTTTCATCTACACCTTCTTCCAAAATGTAGCTGAAAAAGAAACTTTGCGGGATTAAATAAGCAAATCCGACCAAGCCGTAAATGACGGCTACAAGCAAAACCCCTTTTTGAAAATAAACTTCCCTAAACAAGGATTCGTTCCGTTTTCCGCCTTTACGCAGGGGTACAGGCGGATCTTTTAAAATCCTAAATGCAATTAAAGTGGTAATAATTGAAACGATTCCAAACAAGAGCCATAGATACCGCCATCCCTCGCTGTAAAACCAAGCATTGAAAATCGGCGTTAGAAGACTTGCAATCAAGGTGCCTAAACCCATACCACTTAATAAAAGGCCAATCATCAACCCCCTGTTATTTGGAAACCATCCGACAACGATGTTTACCAGGGGAGTATAGCCAAAAGCGGTTCCAACCCCAAGAATGACCATTCCTACCAGCGATGTAACAAAACTTTCAACAGTGAATAAAATTAGGCAGCCGCCGGCTAAAAGCACCAGACCAATCACCACGAGCGGTTTTGAACCCCACTTGGAGGCCATAATTCCAACAAGCAAAACCATGACAAGATATCCAATCGCAGTTGAGGTCCCCAGCATTCCTGCTTGCTGATAAGATAGTGAAAGGCTATCTCTCATGAATGGCATAAGAATCCCGTATGCCATCCTTCCAAATCCTGAGATGCAAATTGTAATCATCATACTGACTAAAGCATAGGTCCACATTATCTTACGCTGTTCCATCCATCCACCCCGCCAACAATACCATTCTATCAAAAGATTTAGAAAAAATTCCCTACTGAAATTGTATCAGAAAGTGGATAGATTGGAAAAGCTTTGAGTTGGTTAAGAAAAAGCACATACCACCTGAAACAAAATAATTAAATGATAACTCGAGAAATCATTAAAAAAAGAGCCCCAAACTCAGCGAACTGATGAATGAGGCCCATTGATTAATAAGTTCTGTTTCATTTTAAAAGTTGAATAAACTCGCGCATAAACCCTGGCAGATCCGGCCATGCATGCCCGGATACAAGGTTTCCTTGTGTATGTAGCGGTTTTTCAATATAAGTAGCGCCACATCCCGTTACATCAGGCCTGCAGGCAGTATAGGCTGTAAATTCACGTCCCTCCATCAGGTCAGGTACAATTGCCAAAACCTGTGCTGCATGGCAAATAGCACCTACCGGCTTATTCGCCTCAAAAAAGTGGCGAAGGAATCCCGGCATTGACTCATCAAGGCGGATGTATTCGGGAGCACGGCCACCAGGTATGATCAGTCCATCATATTCAGAAGGGTCAATATCGGCAAATGCAGCGTGGGAATCAATGCCATATGCAGGCTTCTCTACATAAGTTTCCATTCCTTCGATAAAATCGTGACTTACCGTCTGCAGCTTTTTAACCGATGGTGAAGCTATCGTAACCTCGAACCCTTCTTCCAGGCAGCGATAATACGGATAAAACACCTCTAGGGCCTCTACTGCATCTCCAGTTACAATCAAGATTTTTTTACTCACTGTCACCAACCCCCTGCCAAGTTTTTATTTACTTGCTATATGTAATTCTACTCTTTTTACTAATATCCTTTAATATGGATAATATTTCTTATCGAGTTATCTTTGATGCTCTTGTCCTAAAAACTCTCTTTCAAATTTTTCAGCACTTATCGGGTAACCAATCTAATAGCCTTGAGGGTTTTTAATAAAGGTCAGATTTTGTTTCTACTCCCTCAGCCGCTACATCTGACTGCAAGTGTTGCGCTAATGTTAATATACACTTAACAAGTGCAGCACAATCTTTCTTACTTGATATACCGGTGATAAATGCCCTATTGATTTTCAGAATATTAATTGGATATTTTTGTAAGTAGCCAAACGATAAATACCCAGAACCAAAATCATCTATAGATATTTTCACTCCAAAATTTTTTTTACAAAAACACTATTTGTCAATTAACTCAAATTATGGGAGACCTTGGATAACGTAAACCAGAAAGATAGAATGACTTTGTACCGAGGAGTATGACGATTAGGGCTCTTTCGCAATTTTACTCCCATGACCTTTGGCTTAATTGTGACAATAAATGCCATCTGGAATTTGAAAAATGCTAAAATATCATCTAGTAAACACTGATTAGTTCATTAGGAGGAAAGAATGAATCATAAATTTATATTAATATGTACTTGCTTGCTTTTTCTATTGGCTTCATGTGGGGAAAAAAAAGTCGATGAGAAGAAAACCCAACTTAGCCAGTCCGCTTCCCTTTCAAATAATGAACAAGAAGAGGCCGCACAAACCGATGCTGCTCAGGAAAAAGCAATTGAAAATGCGGAAAATATTGAAGCACCTCCCCTTCCACAGACATTAACCGAATTGGCTGAATTGCCGCCAGGCTACACTGGCCCATATTTATCCATACTGGAAGATGAAGATCAAAAGAAAATCGACGAATTGACAAAAGATCTTCAGGACATATCCGGAGAACCGACGAAAGATGAACTTGATCTGTATTACAGAAAGCTCCTGTCGATTTTCCAGCATGATTTTAACGGACCAGAGGAATTGCTTGCCAAATTAAGATTTCAAGCGATCGGAAGTCCTGATATCGAAGATCCGCGAATGCAATTCAAGGAAAACATGAATGTCCATGTTATCCTGGATGCATCAGGCAGCATGAGAAAAGACATTGGGGGCCAAACCCAAATGGAGGCAGCAAAAAAAGCAATTACAAGATTTGTAGAAGGCCTTCCTGCTGAGGCGAATGTCGGACTCAGAATATATGGACACAAGGGTACAGGCAGCGACTCTGACAAAGAAATGTCATGTTCTAGCAGTGAGCTTATTTATCCGCTTGAAAAGTATGACGAAGCCAAATTCCAAGCTTCCTTGAATCAAGCTCAACCAGCTGGATGGACACCTATACAGCTTGCATTGAATGAAGCTGAAAAAGACTTGGATAAATTTAATGGTGAAAATAATACGAATATCGTTTATTTGGTCAGTGATGGTGTGTCTACTTGTGATGACGACCCCATTGCGGCAGCAAAAAGCCTTTACGACTCCGATATTACACCTATTGTCAACGTTATTGGCTTTAACGTGGACCATGCGGGACAAAAGCAGTTGAAAGAAGTCGCAAAAGCAACGGAAGGTTCTTATCAGGATGTTCAAGATTATGAATCTCTTCAAGAAGAGTTGGATCAAGCACAAGAAATTGCGGCTAAATGGAAAGACTGGAAAAAGCAAACGGAAGCCGGCCTAAAGTATGATAAAACCAAAAATGGGCTCGACATTTTTGTATATGAATCAAAAGAATACAAAAAAAGAGTGGATGAAGGCCAGCAGGTTGGATTTACACTGCAGTATTTATACCAAACAAAGAAATTAATGTCCCGTGAAAGCCATGATTATTTAAGAGAGAAAAATAGAGAATATCACAATTGGATCGAAGAAGAATATAAAAGTTTAAAAAGAGAATTAAAAGAGCTTAATGAGAAAAATATTAATGAAGCTTTACAACAACTGGAAGAAAAGTATAGTGACAAGGCTCCGAATAGTTGAGAAAATACAAGCCCTGGTACTTAAATTTGAGTACCAGGGCTTGATTCCGAAATCAAAAACCATTAAAAACTCGAATTTTTATTCAGATTAATTCGTTTGTACAGCCAGCAGTGATTCTCTCGTCTCTTTTGCCGCTTCTACCATATTTTTCAGGGCAGCGATTGTCTCCGCCTCCTGTCTTGTCTTTAATCCGCAATCCGGATTGATCCAAAATTGATTGAATGGGATAGTTTTCAGAGCGCGGTTGATGTTGCTTCTGATTTCGTCGATACTAGGGACCCTTGGGCTATGAATATCGTAAACGCCAAGCCCGATTTCTTTCTCGTACGTATTTTCCTCAAAAGCTGAAATGAGTTCCCCATGGCTTCGGGATGTTTCAATGGAAATGACATCGGCATCCAATGCGCTGATAGCTTCGAAAATATCCTGGAAATTAGAATAGCACATATGCGTGTGGATTTGCGTACTGTTATCCACTGATGCTGTTGCCAGCCGGAATGCATGTACCGCTCTGTCTAAATATTCCTGCCATTTTTCTTCTTTAAGCGGTAATCCTTCCCTCAATGCCGGTTCATCCACCTGAATAATTTTAACTCCGTTTCTTTCCAGCTCTTCAATTTCCTTTCGGAGTGCCGCCGCAATTTCATCCAGGACATCAAATCGGGAAATATCATCTCTGACAAAGGACCAATTTAAAATGGTGACCGGTCCTGTCAGCATCCCCTTTACCTTCTTTTCAGTCAACGACTGCGCATATACACTTTCCTTTACTGTCATTGGCTTATTGAAGCTAACATCCCCAAAGATGATAGGGGGTTTGACACATCTTGAGCCATAAGATTGTACCCATCCGGATTTCGTTACTAAAAATCCGTTCAGCTTCTCTCCAAAATACTCAACCATGTCTGTACGTTCGAATTCCCCATGAACTAAAACATCAAGCCCGATATCTTCTTGGATATTAATCCACTTTTCAATTTCCTTTTTTATATAGTGCTCGTATTCAAGGTCTGTAATGTCACCTCTACGCCAATTCAAACGTTGGGTTCTGACTTCTGTAGTCTGCGGCAGGCTGCCAATTGTTGTCGTCGGCAAAAGTGGCAGCCGAAGTCTTTCCTTCTGAATAGCAATCCGTTCTTTAAAAGGCAGATCCCGATCAACATTCAGTTTACTACTGTCAGACTGATGGACTTGCTCGCGGTATTTGGAATTGTTCAGCTTTTCGATTGCGTTGATACTTTCTTCTATCTTTGTTGTGATTCTCTCCTTCCCGTTCTTTAACCCATTAACTAGAATAGCAATCTCATCCAATTTTTCATCCGCAAAGGAAAGAGCGTCTTTAATGACAGGGTCCAATGTTATTTCGGTAGTTGTCGTCACAGGAACATGCAGCAATGAACAAGATGGCTGGACAATAAGTCTTTCTTTATCCACGATTTGGCTAACGCTCTCCAACAATTCCAGTTGATCATTCAGATTTTGACGCCAAACATTCCTACCATCAATTATCCCTGCAGCAAGGATCTTATCATTAGGAAATCCATACTGTCGAAGTAGTTCCAGTGAATCACCATGGACAAAATCAAGTCCCACCGCTGCTGCCGGCAAATTTACTATCTCTTCATATGAACTGATGGATTCGAAATATGTCTGGATAATAATATCAATTTCAGGAACTTCTTCTGCAATCGTCTCATATACATGTTTTGTTTGATAAAGCTCTGATTCTGATAACTTTGTAGAGAAGATAGGTTCATCCAATTGTACCCATGTTACACCGGCTGCCTTCAATTCTTGTAATACCTGAATATATAAAGGAAGCAATTCCTTTACCAATCTTGGAAACTCTTCTTTCTCATATCCTTTTCCAAGCTTAATAAATGTGATGGGCCCAAGGATGACCGGTTTTCCCTCAATCCCCAATTCCTCTTTTGCTTCTTTATAACATGCGAGCGGACGATTTTCTTTTAATGCCGGTTTGGATTCATTAAACTCCGGAACTATATAATGATAATTTGTATTAAACCATTTAGTCATTTCAGATGCGACAGCATTTTCCATCCCCCGGGCAATCGCAAAATATGTCTCCAGCGGCGTCCTGCTACAATCTTCCTGGAATCTTTTAGGAATCACACCAAACATTACGGAGGTATCGAGCACATGGTCATACAATGAAAAGTCCCCAACCGGAATAAGATCGATTCCCCTTTCCTGTTGCTTTCTTAGTCCTGCCAAACGGACAGATTTTGTATTTTGTAAAAGTTCCTCCTCTGTAATATCTCCACCCCAAAACTTTTCCAACTCCCTTTTCCACTCACGTTGTTCTCCAATCCTTGGATAACCCAAATTTGAACTCTTTACATTTGTCACGATACTTCCTCCTATTATTTTCATGTATTTTTATTTTGATAAAACCAGTTGCGATGCCTTTACTGCATTCAATTCCTTAGTCTTACGCTGAATGTACTTAGATAACTCCACTGTCAATTCATATCGGATAAAAGGTGTGATCAAATAAATCCCGTCAAAATACTGAACTGCAGTATCAATCAATTCCTTCGCGATAGACAGCCCTTCTTGGACCGCCTCTTCTGGGCTCCCTGCTGCACTCATCCTTTTTCTAGTGTCGTTGGATAGCTTGATGCCAGGCACCTCATTGTGTAGGAACTCCGCATTTCTTGCGGAGACAAGCGGCATGATCCCAATATAAATCGGAGCGTCAATATAGTTGGTCTCCTCCCACGTTTCAATAATTTTTTCCTTGCTAAATACCGGTTGTGTCAGCACGTAGTCAGCACCATATTGGATTTTTTTCGCCAGACGCTCAGCTGATTTCCCAATATTATGAACATTTGGGTTGAAAGCAGCCGCTACATGAAAATTTGTTTTCTGTTTCAGTGATTTTCCAGAAAAAGATATACCTTCATTAAATTGCTTGATAAGTTTAATCAAATCAAAAGATGTTACATCAAATACAGATGTTGCTCCAGGGAAGTCTCCAATTTTGGTCGGGTCACCAGTAATCGCTAATAAATCCCTGATACCCAGGGTGTGCAGCCCCATTAAATGAGATTGCAGGCCGATTAAATTACGGTCCCGGCATGTAATATGTACCAAAGAGGATAGACCTATATCCCTTTTTACGAGAGATGCCATTGTCTTATTGCATATCCTTGGAGAGGCAAGTGAGTTATCAGCCACAGTCAGACCATCAACCCCTGCATTTTTCAATGCCCTCGCTCCCTCAAAGAATTTTTCTGTGTCCAGATGTTTCGGAGTATCCAATTCAACAATGATCGAACGCCCCGCTTTCACCTTTTCGTATAGCGTTAGCCCCTCATGATGCTTCTCCTCGGAAATTATAACTCTTGGCGGCGTTTTCACCTCCTTTTCCTTTAGCGGATCCAGCCCTTTAATTCCTGCCTTCAGGGCTTTAATATGTTCGGGAGTTGTTCCACAGCATCCGCCCATTAACCGGACTCCTTCATTGCGGAAATGAAGAGCATATTCCCTGAAGTATTCAGGCTCGGAATTATAAAGGAGCTTTCCGTCGCGGTATTCCGGTAAACTGGAATTCGGATAAGCTGACAGTATGGCTTTTTTCGGTATGGGAATTGCTTCTAATGCCTTCAGCACATGATACGGACCCAGCCGGCAATTTACCCCTATGACGTCCGCCCCAAGAGCTTCCAGTCGGTTAAAAGCTTCGGATAAATGCATACCGTTTTCAAGCACAGCCGGTTCATGCATGGAAATATTGGTGATAATTGGAATGTCCGTCACTTCTCGAGCGATTTTCAAAACAGAGGTCAATTCATCAATGTCATAATACGTTTCCATCAATAGACCGTCCACGCCCTCCAGCAATAAGCAATAAAGCTGCTCCCTGAAGCTTCGTTTAATTTCATCCTTCAGTTTAGTGTGAAATCTCGCTCCATGGATTCCGCCAATCGATCCGACTACAAAAGCATCCTTTTTAGCTGCCTCTCTAGCAATCCTTACCGCTTCACTGTTAATCTTCTTAACACGTTCTTCTAATCCATATCTTGAGAGTTTAATATAGTTCGCCCCATAGGTATTAGTTTGGATGATATCCGCTCCAGCCTGTAAATATTCCTTATGGACATGTAAAATGTCATCCGGATGTGTTAGGTTCAGCTCCTCAAAACAGCGGTCTACTCCACAAGAGTAAAGAAGGGTACCTGTTGCACCGTCACCAATCATAATTTTCTCTTTCAAACTATCTAATAAATTCAATATGGCTGCCTCCTTTTTTATCCTCTGAAGGAACCAAGACTTCTGATTGCACTTGATCGAATGCCTGTTTCAAATCATCTACCAGATCATCTGCATGCTCGATTCCAACGGATATTCGGAGCAGACGGTTGCTTAGGCCGTAACTTTCTCGTGTTTTTTGGGGTATATCTGCATGAGTTTGTGTCGCAGGATACGTGATAAGACTTTCCACGCCTCCCAGACTTTCAGCGAATGTAAACAGTTTTAACTTTTTTAGAAATGGCGAAACCAGTGATTCATTTGAAATCTCAAAGCTCACCATGCCGCCTTGTCCAGGAAAATACACCTTGTCAACCAAGGGATGAGCAGTTAAAAAAGAATGTACTTTCTTCGCATTCTCTTCATGCTGTTTCATACGCAAAGCCAATGTCTTCATTCCCCTGATTAAGAGCCAACAATCAAATGGCGCCAAAACAGCACCCGAAGTATTTTGACTTTCAAACAACCTTGAGCTCAATTCATGGTCACCCGATACAACCAGGCCTGCAAGTACGTCGTTATGTCCACCCAAGTACTTGGTTGCACTGTGAATGACGACATCTGCGCCGAGCTCTATGGGCCTTTGAATTAGCGGTGTATAGAAGGTGTTGTCGACAATCAACAAAAGCTGATGCTTTGCAGCAACATCTGCTGCAAACCTTAAATCCGTTTCAGTCATCAAGGGATTGGTCGGTGTTTCTATGAATATGGCTTTCGTATTTTTTTGAACGAGCTCGTTAATACTGCCCTTATCCTGATTCCAATATGAAAATTCCAGGTGGTATTTGGCAGAAAACCATTCAAATATTCTGTAAGAACCTCCATATAGATCCCTCGTGGCAATAATATGATCCCCCGACTTGAACAAGGATAAAGCTAACTGTATTGCACTCATTCCTGAACTGCAGGCAAATCCGCGGTCTCCCTTTTCCAGTTTGGCAATCGAGTCTTCCAGGACATCCCGCGTAGGATTTCCTGTTCGGATATAGTCATAACCATTTAACAATCCGATATCACCATGTCTAAAAGGCGCCGATAAATAAATGGGAGTGTTAACTGCACCGCGAGGTTCTTCCCTGTCATTTCCTGTTTGGACAAGCAATGTTTCTCGTTTTAAAGTCATTAGTCATTCTCCTTCCCTTTTGTGTTAGGAAGGCTTTTTTATAATATAGCTCTGTTATATTCAGCAGTTTTCGAGGAGGTCATCAGTATTGTTTTTCAGAGCCAAAAATAAAAAGAGCCTTCTCAACAAGAAGAAGCCTCAAAAAAAATAGGGTTCTTCTCATCTTCCAAGTTGTTTCCAACTTGCTGGATTTAGCACCTTTCCGTTTGAAACGGTGGTTGCTGAGGCGTCACAGGGCCATTCCCTCAACCTCTCTTGATAAGAAAAAGCTGTCTTATTAAATTGTGCTACATACTTCCCAAACAACAAAAAACCGGAAATACAAACCTTTAACAAGGCTGTATTTCCGGTTGACCGGTCAATACTTATTATTGAGTTGGTAAGTTAAAGTGTATTATAGGCGGTAATTTCCATTCTGTCAACAAAAACAGAAAATTCTTTTACACATAAAGAAAAACACAAGGTGCGCAGCCTTAGGCTATAAGGATATGGACAAGGCGAATAGCTAGGAGGAAGCAGTTCTTCAGCCAAAACAACAAGGCAGCTGATTTCAATCAGTTCGTATGAAACTTCACTGAATTTGCTTCATGCAGTTTGTGGCGAGCTGAACAAGCCTTCCTCGATGAAGTTATAGCGATGAAGTACATTCATCCTGAATAACTTCCTTGCGACATGTGACCTCTAGCCGATGGCGCCTGGCGGACTTTGACTTTAAAGCGCACGTACTGTGACGCCGTCGCCACTACGACGTCCCGTCGGACGAGCTAGACATAACATAATATTGTAAAATTAGAAAAGTTGGTCAATCTTATTACTTGCTTTCATGGTAAAGGTTAATATCATATTGGTTCTTCATTTGATCAAAAACATGATGGCGATTCGCCCAATGCTCGCCATCCCATAGATCGCGGCTTTTCTCGATGATTTCACACCTCAGGTCATGAAACTCCGTTTCAGTTTTTTCTTTCTTTTCAAAATAAAATTTCAAGGCACCAAACAAAAGGACACCCAGCAATAAAAGAAAGATTAGATAATTTGTCCCAAGTAATTCAGTAATGCTGTTCATAATTGAATATTCATTTGGTTTGATGACCAATGTGTAGCTGAGAAATAATAGAGTCAAACAGTATAGAATGAAGAACGACAAAATAAAAAAATGAGTGTTTTTATAATGATCGAACTTTATCTTTTTTTCTATCAGCTTCTGTATCATTTTTTTCGTCGCTTCATCCACCTGGTCATCTAATGTAAGCATTATTTTCTCCATCCTGTATACCTCCTAAAGAAAAGCACAAGGCGCCCATTAATATAGGCGGCAAGACGAATTTTGATGAGGGAGCTTTTCTACTATCAGAGCAAAGCAGCTAATTTCAATCACATCATGAGAAACATCAGCGAACTTGCTTCTAGCAGCTTTGTGACGAGGGGAAACATGGGCTTCCTCGAATAATAAGCTATGCTGCAGGAACACATCACTCTGAACATTTCTCCTTGCAACTTGTAACATCAAGCCGATGCGCCTGGCAGATATAAGGCACCACTTCCTGTGGCTCAGCCGGCAATAGGACCTCCTGTCCGTCGGAGCTAGACATAACATATCCATGTTTGAAGAGAAAATTTGGTATAATTTTATACTTGCAACTAAAAAAACAACCCTTCATTCAAATTGTATGAAGGGTTGTTTCATAGTATGAACATATATATCACTGAGGAATTGTTAACGTTTGTCCCACACTGATTTCATTGCTTCCAAGACCGTTGGCCTGCTTGATTTTTTCAACGCCATCCTGGGAACCATAATATTTTAACGCAATCCGGAAAAGGTTTTCTCCTGGTTGGACAGTATGATATTTGGCTCTGCCTTCACTGTTTTCCCCATTTTGGTCTTCTTGTTTTTCAGTTTCCGGATTTTCATTCACCGGTGGCTCTTGATCGTTTTTAGACTCTTCTTTTTTTCCAGATTCCTGGGCAGCAGGTTCTTTTGGTTTATCTTTTGGTTTATCTTTTGGTTTATCTTTTGGTTTATCTTTTGGTTTATCTTTTGGTTTATCTTTTTCTTTATGTTTTATTGTATCATTATCCGACTCGTCCAAATCATCTTCTGCAGATTCTGGTTCTGTCGCCGTATCAACTGTCTCAAAAGAAACTTCTTCTCCTGAACTTCCGCTGACAGGATTCGCTTTTGAGCGATCCCCGCTATTGATAATGGACAAGATGCCGATTGGAAGCATCAATAAGACTAGTAAAAGAATTAACGGAATCGATATCTTCATTTTCTTTTTATTACTTGGACGGGCTGTCTTCTTTTTTCTCTTTTTTCCGTGATATTCAGCCCTAGATGGGAGCATTTCTGTTTTTTCATAAATATTATTATTATCTACATCGGTTTGCTTATTGCGTCCCCTTTTATTCATATTCATATTCAATCCCCTCTTTTACAATCCTTTCGGGAAAAACCGAATTTTATATACATACCTAACAGAAAGTCTATGGTAAAATGCATGGCAATAACCGGCCATAGCTGTTGATCAGCCAGATTATATACAATTCCAATCCAAAAGCTTAATCCAATGACATTTACCAATAAGTACCAATGGGACCAATACCGTAAATGTATGATGGCAAAAATGATGCTTGCTGCTATAAGACCGAATTTTGTTTGCAATATTCCCCTAAACAGCAGCTCCTCAGAAAATGCAATAACAAAAGCCACAACTGGTATTTGCCATAATGGCATCGTTTGGAATATTTTATTATTGATTCCGCCATCATCGTAATATCTTTTCGGCAAAACATTTATCAGGATAATATCGATGACAACAACTACGGTTCCATTGATAACTCCCCAAAGTACCCATCTTGAATCAAATCTGAACCTTGAAAATATATCCGTTATTTGGTCAAAAAGGAACAGGCCGGCTATCAGGGAGATCCCCAACAAAATCAGCTGTGTAAGGTACAGGTGTCCTACCAGTTCCCGATGTGACATTTGCCGGATAAGTTCGGCCTGGCTTTTTTGTCGCATTAAAATCACTCTTTTATATACTTTGATCATTTATAAGTATGAGTTTGTAGTCCTGCATATTAAACTGATTCGCGGGACACCCTGCAGTGTGCATAGTAATTGGCGTTTTGAAATAATAAACATGCACACTAAAGGATTACAGTTTTGTTTACAAAGATTACCTTAATTTTATCATGAAACAGTTTTTTCGACTATGTTCTCGTTGATCTTCCGTTTAATAAAATAGTTCGACATTTAAGGTGGGTTCCCTTTTATGTTGAAATGTTGTTTGCAGAGGATTAATATATGTATAGAAACAAATCTTCATGCCGATTGCACGTTTATCAAACAGCATTGACATAGATAGTGATAGGAGGTTTACTAATGGCCAAGTATACAATGGTCGACCAAGATACTTGCATTGCTTGTGGTGCTTGCGGGGCGGCAGCTCCTGACATATATGACTACGATGACGAGGGCTTGGCATATGTTGTCCTTGATGACAATAAAGGGGTTGCAGAAGTACCGGATATTTTAGAAGATGATATGTTGGATGCTTTTGAGGGCTGCCCGACTGAATCAATCAAGATTGCCGATGAACCATTTGACGGAGATCCGTTGAAATTTGATTAATACAAGCAAAAGAGGGAGCTCGGCTCCCTCTTTTGCCTTTTGTTAAGAATATAATCCAATCAGGTGTCTGTAATTGTTACATTGCGATTTTATTCTGTTCTGCCAACCTCTGCTTTTTCGCTTTCTTAAAATGAAATAATTCATAAACAACCGGTATGATCACCAATGTCAGTAAAGTGGCAACCGATAATCCGCCAATGACTACAACGGCAAGACCTTTTGATACAAGACTCCCCATTTCTTCTTTTCCCATCAAAAGCGGAACCATTGCAAAAATTGTAGCCAATGCAGTCATGACTATCGGACGGAACCTTGTGGCACCCGCCTCAAGCAAAGCTTCCCGAATCGGCATGGTCTTTTCGTTCTGTCTTACCCGGTCAAGCAAAACAATGGCATTTGTGACAACGATTCCTATTAGCATCAATGCCCCTATCATCGATCCAATATCAATTGGTGTCCGTGAAACGAGCAGACCAAGGATTGCGCCGATCAATGCCAGCGGCAGAGTAAACAGAATGACGAGCGGTGCACGAAGCGTTTTAAATGTAAGTACCATAATCAGATAAACAAGCCCGATGGAGACAGCCATCAATTGGAATAACTCCATAAACTGTTCAGACTGCGTACTGGCAGCTCCCCCATATTCCAACGAAACCCCTTTTGGTAAACTCAGGCCGGCAGCCTTCATATTAACTTCATTTGCAATTTTCGATAGTTTTTTAGGATCGGCTTCCACACTGACACGGACATATTCTTTTCCGTCCTTACGAAGCACACTTGTTGGCTTCTCCGCTCTTTCGATTTTTGCAATTGATGAGAGCCTTACTGGTTTTTCATTTGCCAGAACAGAGATATCCTTTAACTCTCTTTCTGTTGTGGGGTGTACCGAGCTGTCAAGCAAGACCTGCGTATCTTTGCCATCCACCTTGATCATCCCGATTGGAAATGGGTTCAGCAATAGTTGCACCTGTCTGGCCACTTCCTCTGTATTGGCTTTCTTTTGGTCAATATTAATATCATAGACAGTTTTAAGCTCATTTTGATTGCTTGTTACTTTCTCAACGCCCTTAATACCCTCAACTTCATCCATCACTTTCTTGGATGCTTCGATCAATTTGTTAGTGTCATTTCCGACAACGTCCAGTGTGATTGTTGAATCGCTGAAATTGACAATGGATGCTATCATCATATCAAAGTCCGCTTCAGTATATTTTTCCTTTTGGTTTTCTATTTTATCCATCAGCTTTTCGGTATCAGCGTTCTCTTTCATTATGACATGGAGGTTTCCCTGATTCTGAGAGTTAATTTGGCTGAACTGGGCATCCTCAGGATTCGACCCCAGGAAAGTAATGACCTCATCCACTTCGGGCTGATCTATCAAATAGCCCTCCAGCTCTAAAATTTCCTCCTTCACTTTGGAAAAAGAAATGTCATCCGGATAAGAAACCGTTACGGACACATCGTTATCAGAAGCATCAGCCGTTCCTTTTGGCATGACAACATACATACCGACCGCTCCGACAAAAATAAAGAAAGAGAGCAAAAGCGGCACCCATTTATGCCTTAAACTCCAGTCCAATATTTTCATATATCGTTTCGGCTTTTTATACACAGGCATTTTTCCCTGCTTCAGCATACGCGAACTCATGAGAGGGACGACAATCAGCGCTACAAGAAGTGAAGACAAAAGCGCGTATGTAATCGTCAGCGCAAATGGCAGCAATAGTTCCTCGAGTGACTTTACAAGTCCCATCGGTAAAAACACGGCGACTGTTGTAAGTGTCGACGATGTGATGGCTGCTGCTACCTCTTTTGTTGAATTCACAATCACTTCATTGGAAAAATCACCGCTTTGTACTTTTCTGAAAATGTTCTCTATGACAACAATACTATCATCCACCAGCCGTCCAACAGCAACAGCAACGGCCCCGATTGTCAATACATTCAACGTTATACCGGATTGCGACAGTAAGAATAACGTCAGACCAAGAGACAACGGGATACTTACGACGGTTATCAGCGTCATGCGCAAATGGCGCAAAAAGACAAAAATAATTATGGTGGCAAATAATGCTCCAAGTAATACCGCTTGCATCATGCTGTCAACAGAATTTACTATGAATTCCGAGAATGAAATGAGCATGGATGCCTCAATAGCCGGTTTAAAATCCTTATTCACTTTTGCCATTGTCTTCTCTACTTTTTTACCGACAGAAACTGCATTTGCATTGGATTCTTTATGAAGAAGCAACGCTACGGCTTCCTCCCCATTGACCCGGGTGAAGAATGTTTCACTTGAATCGCTGATGTTTACCTTTGCAATATCTTTCAGCCGAACTTCCGGTGCAATTTCCATATTCTCTAACTCTTTTATTCCTTCTATCTGTCCAACCACTTTCAGATTGGCTTTTCTCTCGTCAACCGTTTCCTCGCCTACAGCCAGTGCCAAATTCTTCCCTTGGAGCAGCCCCATCAATGCCTGGACAGGTATATGGAGATCGGACATTTTTTCTTTATCGAGTTGTATATTCACTTGGGTTTGTTGTTTTCCATATACAAGAACGTCAGATACTCCGGTAATACCCTGAAACATGGGAACAATATCATTTTCTATCTTTTCCATGCCTTCTCTGTTAATCCCTTTTGGAAAGGAAAGGCCGATTTGCCACAAAGGAATCATGTCCAGGTTCAATTGGGATACGATTGGCTTAGAAAATCCTTCAGGAAGCTCAATTCCGCTAATCGCCTCCTGAACCTGGGCTTTTGCTTCTTTCATGTCAATTGATGGATCTAGTGCAATATCTATGGATGAATAACCATCCGCAGATGTGGAGAATACATGCTTTTTCCCTTTGACTGAACCAATCGCCTTTTCAATTGGCTTAGTCACCTGCTCAGCCATGGTATCGGCATCTGTTCCCTGCCCCATGACAATCACTGTTACTGCGGGATTGTTTGCGGCAGGCAAAAATTCTTTCGGCAGTGTAAAATAACTAAGTGTCCCCAGGCCTAAAGCTAAGACAGTCATCAATATGACAGCTGCCCTGTTCCTCAAAGCCCAATTTGTAAACCAGATCATTCATTTCCCCCCTGTAAAATTAGTATATTTTTCCTATAACATCAGTATAGTTTATTTGTTGATTGAAAATATAGACTTTAGTCGTATTTTTTTTTACTCCTTTGTATTTAGTCGTGTCTTTTTAGCTGAGCGTGCAAGCCTTAGGACAAAAGTTTTTAACTCACTGCAGCAAAGCGGCTGATTTAAATATCATACGGCTTTGCAACAAAGTATTAGCTTTTCTATTAATGCTCATGGCAGATGCACGTTCATCCCAAATATCCTTTGATACGGCCTGATACCTTGAAATAAACACAGACACCAACTTTTCTGTATAGATATGTTTTGGCTAAAGAAAAAAGCCAGCAATGATAAAAATCATTGTTGGCCCAACTTGGAATGTTTTTAATTGATTAGATATTCCGGTAAGCCACTTGTTTATCAATCCAGTGGCGCATACGGCTATATATTAATAAGAAGATAACTGTCACTATCAAACCTTTAACAAGATTAAATGGCAGGATTGCTGCTACAACAAGCTGGCGGAGGTCCGAAGTCGACATCGGATCCCATCCGAGCAAGAGCGTGTAGGCAGGTAGGATTGCCACGTAGTTTAAAACACTCATGAAAACTGCCATAAAAATAGTTCCAAAGATTAAAGAAATGGCTAATCCCCATTTCATTTTAAGCTTTTTGAATACATAGTAAGTCGGCAAGACGAACATGACCCCTGCGATGAAGTTTGCAAAGTTACCGATTGGGATTCCGGCTTCGCTGCCAACCATTAAATAGTCAATAATATTTTTAATCAATTCCACTAATATTGCGGCAAGCGGACCAAACATAAGTGCAGCGATCAATGCAGGAATATCGCTAAAGTCCACTGTCAAATAAGCCGGAAATGGCGGGATGGGAAATTTAATGAGCATCAATACAAATGATAAACTGCTCAGCATCCCAATTGCAACAAATGATCTTGTGTTGAATTTTTTCAATATCCTCTCTCCTTGGAGATTCATCCCATGTCGAAGAAAGGTCAGCCAAATTTCGCTGCCTGAAATAAAAATCCCTCAAAGTTACAATAACTTTTGAGGGAGAATTAAGGCATGTTCGAATAAACGTTCAAATTCCTGCAATTTGAACGTACGACGGCTACCTTCATCTTCTCCCATCCAGACTATACTGTCGGCTTTGGAATCGCACCAAATCCTGCCTTTGCCAGGCTCGCGGGCTCAGAGACCTGTTATCTCATTACCGCCGGTCGGGAATTTCACCACGCCCCGAAGATGAATCGTATATTATTTACCTTTATTATACAACAAGAAACTGGGTTTGTGAAGATATTTGTCAAAATTCTTTTATAATGAGAGTTTGTCCTTCAAGGACCAAATGGTTAGTATCCAAATTATTACGCTCTGAGAGAGATTCAACAGTTGTATTAAATTTATTGGAAATACTCCAGACCGTGTCACCCTTTTTAACTACATAAGTCGTCGGGCCTTCCGCCGGCCGTGCATACGTTTCAATCGTTTCATTTATTGAGGGTTGCAATGCAACAGCCTTGTCCCCAACCATTCCTTTTCCGAAAACAATGAAAGGATCAAAAGCATTTTCCTTGCTAACCGTCCATTGGCCGTCATGAACTTCAAAATGAAGGTGAGTTCCAAACGAATCCCCTGTGTTGCCCATTTTTCCTATTTCCTGCCCTTTTAACACTTTCATCCCCTTTGAAACCAGTCTTTTATCCAAATGAGCATAAACTGTTTCAAATCCGTCCGGATGCTCTAAAAAGACGACATGCCCGTATGTATCGGAATAATATGACTTAATAACATTGCCTTCTGCAACCGCATAAATTGAAGACTGCGCTAATCCGGCAATATCCATGCCTTTGTGAATACCGCCCCTGGACGAAAAAACATCGCTGACCACACCATTTGCCGGAAATACCCATTCTCCGGTCACTTTTTGAATTTCATCCACTGATTGGGCAGAAACAGCGACCTCTTTATTGCACACATTATAGATAACGATAAGCAGCAACCCAGCAACGATGTATCTAAACTCGTTCATATTTCCCCCCTGTTGACCCAAAAATTTCTCATAAGTAACTGTCCTATTTTTTGTAAGTAGAGGTGAAAATATACAAAAAAAGCCGCACAATTAAGTGCAGCTCTTCTAGAATGAATTTTGTTACGCGTGAAACAAGATTGGACGGCATCCTTCACCAATTTTCCTCATTTTTTGCTTGGCAAAAACAAAGTGAAAGTCGTTCCTTCACCGAGCTTGCTTATCACTGTCAATTGGCCATGATGCGCATCGGCAATATTTTTGACAATGGCAAGGCCGAGTCCTGTGCCGGCTCTTCCCCTGGTCCTCGCCTTGTCCGCTTTATAAAAACGTTCAAAAACGAAAGGTAAGTCTTCCTCGGGAATACCTGTACCATCGTCCTCAACAGAAATGGTGATCCCATCTTTGCCGAATGCCTGAGTGACTTTTATATTGCCGTTTTCATGAGTATACCTCATCGCATTATCAATCAAATTGGTCAATACCTGCTCAATCCTATCCGGATCCAAGGAAAAGGAAATTCCTTTCTGCTCGATATTACTTGTAAGCTCTATGTTATTTTCACGCGCAATTGTTTGAAACTTAGAAGTGATCCTATCAACAAAAGCACCTACATCAACATCTTCGAAATTCAAAGTGATATGACCCGCTTCCATTCTGGCCATATCTAGCAACTCATTGACGAGCCGTCCGATCCTAAGTGATTCGTCGTAAATGATTTTGATGATCTCCTGCTTTTCCTCTTCGGAGCCTGCAATATCATCTATGATTGCCTCACTATATCCCTGAAGCATGGCTATTGGAGTACGGAGTTCGTGTGAAACATTTGCCACAAAATCAATCCTGAGCTTATCCAGACGTCGTTCTTCCGTCATATCCCTTATAACGGCAACCGCCCCCCGTACACTTTTTTGATCATGTGTATATAAAGGACTGACTATAACGACATAAAACCTTCCCTTAATTGAAAGCTCTCCGGTTTGCTCTTTTTCATCCGCAATTGCATGCTCCAAAAGTTCTGCCATTTCGGCCGGAATCGGATAGTTCGCCTCCCCGCTGTCAAATGGCCATTGCTGCAAAAATCTTTCTGCAGGCGGATTCGTGATCAAAATGGTGCCATCACGACTGAACGTCATAACACCATCGGCCATGCTGCTTAAAATATTTGTCAACTGCTCCTTTTCCTGACGAAGTACATTCATATTAAACTTCAGACGCTTTCCCATTTGATTAAACGCAATCGCCAGTTCTCCGATTTCATCATGACTTAAAAAAGGAACCCTCGTATCAAAGTTCCCCTTTGACAATTCGAAGGCCGCTTCTCTCATTTTACGGAGCGGTGCAGTGATTCTGGTGGACAAAAAGAAAGCGAAGAAAGTAGTCAGAACGATCGCAATACCGGCTGCCAGCAAAATCAAGTTTGCCGTCTGTTTTGTTGTTTCTTTCAGGACTCCAAGACTCTGGTAAATGAAAATGGCTCCCGTCTCATTATTACCCAGATGAAGTGGAACACCCGCCACAATATAGTTTTTAAATCTGCTGCCGGATTCATGAAGTTCCGAAAGTGACAGCTCTTTCTGAATGACCGCCTGTTCACTAAACACCTTACTTAGGTCGTTATCGCTTAAAAATACATAGGAAGGGATCTTATTGCTTTCCTCTAAATTCGGTGAATAATGAAACTTTTCTTTATCATACGCAATTGCAACCCCCATCGGGTCATCCACAATTTCAAAAACAATTTCTTCTCCAAGTCCGTCATTTCTGTGGGATTCAATAATATCCGATATTTTCTCTGCCGTATCCGACAGACTCTTCTCAATTTGGTTTACATGATATTTTTCAAAGAACTGTATCAAGAGAATGGTAAGAATGATCAAAACAAAGGAGACCAGCAGCAGAATGGTCACCCATAGCTTTCCGACGACGCTCCGCCAAAGTCTCATTCATTACCTGCCTCAAATTTATAACCGACTCCCCAGACAGTGACAATCATTCCCGCTGCTTTTTCCGATACGCGGTTCAATTTCTCCCGCAACCTTTTGATGTGAGTGTCAACTGTTCTTAAATCCCCGAAAAATTCATACTGCCATACCTCTTTTAATAAATGCTCCCGGTCAAATACCTTATCCGGCGATTTTGCCAAAAAATGCAGCAGCTCGTATTCTTTAGGCGTCAAATTCACTTCCTTGCCATCAGCCGTAACCCGGTGTGCATCATGGTCGATTGATAAATGCGGATACACGATAATATCACGTGCGGTCGGGTCAGTATGAAGAAAGCTCGTTTGAGATGATCTCCTTAGGACCGCCTTCACCCTTAGTACTACTTCTCTCGGGCTGAATGGCTTGACAATATAATCATCAGCGCCCACTTCGAAACCCTGGACCCTGTTTGCTTCCTCTCCCTTTGCAGTCAGCATGATGATGGGAGTGGTCTTTTCTTCACGCAATTCCTTGCAAACTTCGACACCATCTTTTTTCGGCATCATTAAATCAAGCAAAATACAGTGATAGTCGTTAGTCATTGCCTTTTCAATGGCCTCTTCGCCATCAGCTGCCTCATCGATTATATAATTTTCACGTTCAAGATACATTTTTAATAATCTGCGAATACGATCTTCGTCGTCAACCACCAAAATTTTGACTTCTTGTTCCATTTTCTTTCCCCCTTGGCATCATGATAGTGTACTAACTCTATTGTATAAGAAAAAGTCCAACACCTAAAGCAAAACAAGCTTAAAGGTCTTTAGCACCGATCATTCTCAGTTCATTCAACGCCTGTAACAAATGTTCCATTAATTGATTGCCCTTGATTTTATTTTCTGTATAGCTTGAGATGTTAATAGAAATTGAATCTTCCAATATGATGTATGCCATTCCATGACCGTCTTCAACAACGGGGCCAAACATCCGATATTTAACGTTTTCGTAAGCCATGCCACTTGTTGAAATGAAGTCGCGGCGCATCGTTAAATATCCCTCGTCCTTAAAAATTTCCGGCAATTCTTCCAAACCTAGTTCTGGGCCGAATAAATGGTACATTTGTTCAAGTCCATACATATGTCTTTCGACACCATACCCTTTTTGACAATCCCTTATCCGATCCGAATGGGCAGCGCTCGCCCTTTGCATCAAAGAGTACAACACTTTTTTACTTTCTCCCCCATGATCCATAGCTTCCACAAGCCTGCGCTTTTCCATACTTGTCGCACGGGCGCACTCTGTTCTTCCCTCGTAAAAGAAACGGACGGACACAGGCTCGTATACACTTTCAAATCTCCCATAGGTTCGATATTGCGCGATTTGCAACGCCATATGGAGAAAGGCATCCGGACTAAAATTCATTCTTTTGATTTCACCTGCTCCAAAATCAGTAAAGACTCTTGACTGAAGATGATAATTATCTTTTTGCCGCAGGTGATCATCGTGGAATTGATTTAACATGGCCAAGCTCTCTTGTTTCAATTCCCATGTTCGTTTTTCAACTATTGGAATTTCAAACGTTTGCCCAGCTTGATGAAAGTCTTTCTTCAAACCTTTACTGATATGGCTAATAACAGCAGCAATCGATGTACCATCAACAGTGCTATGTTCGATATTAAATCCTAATTCGTGCTGCTTCGTAATAATCATTTGGATAGTCTTGTCAAAATATTTATTGTTTGCGTTTAGCATAAGGTTCTTAATTGCCTCTTCAGAGTCCTTGCTATCTTCATCGATCGAAATAATAACGATTGAATCCGCAATTGCTTGTAATATTTCGGCATTCAATTTTGACGTACTCAGCATCTCGTACGCTTTAGCGGCCTTGTCTCTTTTTGCTGTAGTAAATATACCTACATTTATACCCTCATCTTGATCAGCAAGAATTTCCGTTTCAATCGCAGCTGCAATTTGATGACTTTGATAGATCGCACCTACATGGTTTGTTACCTGTACCTTATAAACATTGTTTTTATATAAGATGATGACATGATTATTCTTTTTATTAAAATCAGCGACGTAAAATGTGTCCCTTTCCAACTTCGGGATTCTCACAGACCGGAAAAAATATTTATATTGACTCATATCGAGCAGCTTTCCTTTTACGGCATCCTGCTCCACATCCCCATCGATAATAGCATGATACAGCTCTGCAGCTAAAAAGCTGACTTGCCCGGCCATTTCCGCGATAGTGAAGCGGTTCTTATAATGGTCATTTTTTAATAAAATATTGAAATTCATACTATAAGGCAAATGATCCCGATGTTCTAAATAGGAATTGACCCAGAAGGGCTTTAGCCAGCTTCCGGTCCGACTTTGATCCCATTCATATAATTTTGTTTGAAGCTTTACTGCCTCCCCATTTTCCTCAAAGAAACGTTCAATCACATTTGATGTTTTTTGAAATTGCTCCTTAGTCACCAACGGTTCCACCCATTCAAGAAGTTTAGATTTCGTGCTGCTTAAAGGTGGAACAGGTAACGATGGCAATTCATTTTTCAGAGATAAAATTGTTTTTATAGCCCTAATTCCTTTCTATCTTTATTTTTCATTACTGGCCAGTGCCAGTAATCCCCCTTTTAAACGGCTGTATTCTAAATCGTTTATTCTCCAGCCACTTGAAAAGCGCCTTTACGCTTTTTGTTTGGAGACAATCGACGTTCAAACCAAGCCAAGACGACATCGGCGAAAACAGCCATTAAAGCTGTAGGAATCGCACCTGCTAAAATAATCACGGTCCCGTCTGTCGCGTTTGTTCCGCGCAATATAATATCTCCTAAGCCGCCAGCCCCGATAAATGTCCCAATGGTTGCAACACCAATGGAAATAACCAAAGCCGTTCTCAACCCTGCCATGATAACAGATAAAGCTAGGGGCAGCTCAACCATCCGAAGGATTTGAAACTTCGTCATCCCCATCGCTTTACCGGACTCGATCAAGGCATGGTCGACATTGCGAATTCCAGTATAAGTGTTGTTAATGATCGGTAACAATGAATACAAAAAGAGGGCGAACACTACTGTGTTCGTACCAAGCCCCATCACTAGCATCAAGATTGCTAACATTGCCAGGGCGGGTATCGTTTGAATCACATTTGCAAGTGAAATCACCCATGTACTTAATCGATGATAGCGCGCGATTAAAATGCCAACCGGAATCGCCACAATTGCGGCGAACAACACTCCATAGATGGACATAAGAAAATGCCGATAAAATTGTTCCCAGACATATGAAGCATTTTGCGAATAATAGAATAAAACATCTTGCATCGTTTCCAACATAGTCACCACCTTATTCAAAATAATTGGCTGCCTCTAAAAACTCCTTCGCTATAACTGATGGTTCTTTCATCTCGCCATCGGCTTCATAATTCATTGCCCGCATTGTTTCCGTATCGATTTTTCCAGATAACTTCTGCAGAATCCCTTTTAGTTCCGGATACTTTTCCAGAACCTCATTACGTGCTACGAGCGATGAATCATAAGGCGGAAAAAAACGTTTATCGTCTTCTAACACTTTTAAATCAAAAGCCTTTATTCGTCCGTCCGTAGTATAAGCAAGCACGACATCCATCTTACCGCTTGAGGCCGCTTGATAAACTAATCCGATCTGCATCGGAAATGTTTCACCAAATTGGAAACCATATTCCTCAATAAACCCTGGATAACCATCGCCTTTTCGTTTTAACCATGAATTGTCAACGCCGAATTTCAATTTTCCAGCAACTGGTTCCAAATCGGAAACAGTTTGTAAGTTCTCTTTTTCAGCTACATCTTTCCTCACCGTGAAGGCATAAGAATTAGCAAATCCGTAGGAGTCAAACCATGTTTGGTTAAATCTTTCTTGGAACTCACGTTGAACGATTTCAAGTGCTTCCTTAGGATCTTTGACCGGCTCCATCCCTAATGCTCCAGCTAAATCAGTTCCTGTATACCTTGTTGCCGTTATATCCACATCGCCACTGAGCATCGCCTTGTGCTGGACAATTGATGACCCCAAATTATTCACCATTGACACTGGAGCATCTGTGTGGTGTTCAATTAAGAGTTTCAAGATATGACCGATAATTTGTGATTCCGATGTGTCGAGCGTTCCAATTGTGATTGAATTTTTCGCAGGTCCACCAAGTCCAGGAAGTGAGCAGCCGCTTGTTATCAACAATCCTACGCCCAAAATAATAAAAAATCGTTTGAGTTTAAACATGTAACAATTGCCCCTCCTATTTAACTTCCTTCAGCTTTTTCAAACCTTTCGGCGTTGCCCACCCTTCAATTCGCCCTAAAAATAGATCCGTTAACAGTGCAAGGATCGTTACAGGGATGGCCCCTGCAATAATAAATTCAGCTTGATATAAATTAAGCCCGCTAAAAATATAGTCCCCTAAGCCGCCAGCCCCAATATACGCAGCAAGCGTTGCCCAGCCAATTAAATAAACGGTAGACAAGCGAACTCCTGTCATAATTACTGGAATCGAAAGCGGTAATTCAACATAAATAATCCTTTCCCACGCAGTCATCCCCATACCGCGCCCTGCTTCAAGCAAATCACGGTTCACTCCGCTGACACCTATATACGTGTTCCTCAAGATAGGTAAAACGGAATAGAAAAACAAAGCGATAATTGCCGGTACTTTTCCAACACCAAATATTGGAATGAAAAATGCTAATATCGCAAAGCTCGGGAATGTTTGCACGACACTTAAGATACCCATAACCACGTTGGCGATTTTGGGAACCCTTGTTAACATAACTCCGAGCGGAACTGCGACAATGATTCCCAACAATGCCGCGATCAACGAAATACCAATATGTTCCCATGTTTTAAATAGAAGTTCAGAGCCATTACTGCTCAAAAAACTAATAATGCTTTCCATGCATTTCCCTCCGGTATTACTGTAGTGAAAGCTCGTCCTCGCTCCAAATGGAGTCATAAACGATATCAACAAGACTTGCTCTCGTTATAATCCCGATTAACCGTTGATTTTGATCGATTACTGGGATGTATTTCATTCCTCTTTTCAAAATTCGGCGGATTGCATCACGAATAAGCGTCCCTTCCGTTACAGTGAACATTTCCGTTTCGTATGCGTCTGCCACCAAGCTTTTCTTTTTTCGTTTCTGATCAATCATCTCAACATCAATAAATCCTTCTAGGATATTCTTCTCATTCACAACGAGCAAAGTGTCAACTCTTGTTTCCTTCATTAACTGGATTGCTTCCGACAATGAGCGGTCTTTAGTAATCGTTATGGGATTTGGGTTCATGATTTGTTCAACCATTTGAATGTTAGGCCTCGCTTGAACAAGCCGGTCTTTTCCAATAAATTCTTCAACGAATTCATTTGCTGGATTCCGCAAAATTTCATCTGGTGTATCACATTGAACTAACTCACCATCACGTAAAATGACAATCCGGTCCGCCAGCTTAAGGGCTTCATCCATATCATGCGAAACAAAAACAATAGTTTTCCCCAACCTCTGTTGAAGCTTTTTAAACTCTTCCTGCAACGAATCCCGCGTTATAGGATCTAGTGCACTGAACGGTTCGTCCATTAATATAAGCGGCTGATCGGCCGCCAACGCACGTAAAATGCCGATACGCTGCTGTTGTCCGCCACTGAGTTCATGTGGGTAACGATCCAAGTAGTCCGGCGTCAGATCAACAAGGCTAATTAATTCCCTTGCCCTTGCTTTCCGTTTTTCTTCAGGCCATTTCAATAACTTAAGAACAAGCCCAATGTTTTCCTGGATTGTCATATGAGGAAACAGGCCAATTTGTTGAATAACATACCCAATCTCCCGTCGAAGCTGGACCGGATCCTTATCTAAAATATTTTCACCATTTATGTAGATACTTCCGGAAGATGGTTCGATCAATCGATTAATCATTTTCATCGTAGTCGTTTTACCGCAGCCACTCGGTCCGATAAAACAAATAAACTCCCCTTTTTTAAAGTGTAAAGAGAGATCGTTAACTGCTTTTTTTCCTCCTTTATATACTTTCGATACATGTTCAAATTTCAGCAATGATAAAGCACCTCCATGTTTATTAGAAAAGCGTAAGGCGCCCGTCTAGGGGCGAAAAAGCATAAGACAAACGCTGACAGAAGGCGTTTTTTTCCTTCCGAAGCGTTTGGCTTATGACCTCGAGCCCCTGGCGCCTGAAGCTGGACACCTAGAAAAGCGTAAGCGCCTCGTTTAGCGCGGGCAAACAAGACGACTCCTGAGGAGGCAGCTCTTCAGCCAAGCGGCTGACTCCCATCGCATCCTGTGAAACTTCTCTAAGTGTGCTTCACGCAGCTTTGCGACGAGCTGAACTAGACTTCCTCGAATAAGATTTGGCGCAGGAGCACATTCTTCCTCGCTGGCTTGTGACCTCGAGGGGCTAGGCGCTGGCCGCATGCTAGCGCCACATCCTGTAGTTTCGCTTACACTACACTTCCTGTCCGTGTGGAATTAGGGCTTCCCAGCCGTCGAAGCTGGCCAGTTATCTATATCAGACTCAAAACTTTTTTACTCATTTAAAAAACCCGTCTAGCGGCGGCAAGCATTAAACAAGCGCTGACGAACTGTAAAAAGTAACAATACCTTTTTAAATAGAAATTAAGGCTTCACATTTGAGGGTTCAAAGGGAAGAGACACCTATATAGATTAATGACTCGTATTATACTTTGGGGGTATGTTGAAAAGAAAAATTATATTTCTTTCACACTTCTTATTTTTGGGTTGATTTTGGTTTTTAATACATGCCTCTAGGTTACATGGGGCCATAGAGAAAAACGAAAGTCGCCCGTGTATCGGCGAAAAACATCAGACGAACTTTAATGAGGAAGTGTTTCAGCCACCACAGCATAGCAGCTGACTCCAATAATAACGTAAGAAATCATCACCGAATATGCTTCTGGCAGCTATGTGACAAGGGAAACATATGCTTCCCCTTAAGCAGACGATGGGGCCTCAAGCTAGATAGAAAGTATACTTTTTTGAAAACCTTGTCTAATTTCATACTTTCTTTAACTTAAAACATTATTACATATGCTGTCTTAGAATATACTTCAAACAGCTTTAATTTCACCAACCATAAAAAAGACCCCACAATAGTGAGGGCTTTTCTAAATAAGAAGCGCACTATAAAGCGCTGGACTCTGCTTCAATTGCCTAGTGTTCCATAGGCTCCAAGCATCCCCTCCCAGAAAGGCAAGGAAAACCTTACTGCGATGCCCGTCTTGTTGCGACAGGCATCCAGACGGTTTGTTTAACAATATTTCTGAAGTACCTTATGCATAAGAGTGCAGTCCTGCAATAATCAAGTTAACGAACACCAGATTGAAAATAATAATCGCAATCCCTATAACGGCGAGCCATGCAGATCTTTCTCCATGCCATCCCCTTGATAACCGCAGGTGAAGAAATGCTGCGTAGAAGAGGAAGGTGATCAATGCCCAAACTTCCTTTGGATCCCAACCCCAGAATCTCGTCCACGCAATTTGTGCCCAAATCATGGCGAAAATTAGACCTCCCAGAGTAAATACAGGGAAACCAATCAAAACAGAGCGATATCCTATCTCGTCGAGAAGATCGAGATTAACGTTTTTGACTAGCGGCCTTAATAATTGGCTGACCCGTCTTCTAGTAATCAGTCGTATTAGCAAATAAAGAATAGTACCAGCAATAACTGTCCAAATAACTGTATTCAACTTCTTTGCATTCACGATTGCAGGCATTGATACAATCGGGCTCATCCGATTCTCAGTCAGGAGTTCACCTTCATGGGGGCCTACAAGCGCTGGCATCTGATATGATGTTTCTGCCGGCTGACCATTTTTATCAACCCAAGCGAAATCTGCATTATAATTTGTCAAATTAAATGATGTTGAAACAATGATAAATGCAATTGTGGCGACAACACAGTACATAATTGCTTCCAACCAGAAAGATCTTTTATCTTTTACTGTTGGTTCAACAGCTTTCAATAGATACATGATACCTGCCACAAAACTGATGGAAAGGATTGCCTGTCCCGCAGCAACCGTTGTTACATGAATATGGAGCCAGTCGCTTTTCAGTGCTGGGATAAGCGGACTGACATCCCTTGGAAACATACTGGCATATGCAATCAAAAGTAGCGCTGTCGGTAAGGCAAATAGACCAAGCACGTTGAGCTTATAAAGGAAGAATAAGAGAATGAATGCACCGACGATCATCATTCCGAAAAATGTCGTGAATTCGAAAAGGTTACTTACAGGTGCGTGGCCTGCAGCAATCCACCTCGTAATGAAATAGCCAACCTGGGAAATGAAACCGATCACCGTAACAATGATTGCGAGTCTTCCCCAACGGTTAACACCCGTCAGTTTTTCTCTTCCCCTTTTATCACGGATGGCACCGCTGAAAAGGAAGGTTGCGACAAGGTATAGAATGAAAGCAGCATATAACAGATTACTGCTTACTTGTACAAGTCCTGTCATTATTTATTCCCACTTTCTTTTCCTTTATTTTCTTCCGTCTGGTCTATCACGTCCGGAATTTTTGTGTCTTTAATAAGGTCAGATATATCTTTTTTCAACCCATGCCAGTTTTTATTTGTATGCCCTGCGATTAAAATTTCACCGTCTTTGCGTTGAAGCCAGATTCTTCGATGCATCCAGAATGAGCCCTGTATGACACCAATCATGAAAATGGCGCCGCCCACTCCGAGGATCCACAGTGTCAAGTCCTTTCTGACTGTAAGCGCAGTGGCATTCCTTGTATCTATCCCTTTGAACGTCATCTTATAATCGGTTTCTCCCAACGGCTCAACCGTTTGTCTGATGGCTGTAAAGCTGACCTCCCCTTTAGGGTGTTCCGGAGAAATCATGTTAAATACAAAGGCTGGATTGTTTGGATTCGGCGATTTTGTCTCGGGCTCCCCATTTTCGGCAAACCCGGAAAAATCAGGATAATAGCCGATCAGTTCAACCTTATATCCATTTCCTAAATCATAACTGTCTTTCGGATCAAATAAATCTATGGTGACCTCTCCAAAAGCTTTATCCTGCTTTTTGTTTACAAGGTCGAATGTCATCGAATCGAATTCGCCTTCCCTATAACTCGTCTGGTAAAGGGCAAAGTTTTCAAATTTCAACGGCTCATTGACGCGGATTTCCGCAGTTTTCACCTTGACAAGATCACTCTCGGATCCAATTGTCTGATCAGGATCCCGTTTATAAAGCACCACATCTGATTGAAATTCCTTGACGACGGGACCCACTTTCTCTAAAGCAGAATTGTAAACTTCCTTATCTTTTTCTTTATCATAAAATTCCAAAGTAAACTTTTTGTTTTCCAAAACATACTCATTATTAGTACCGGGGATTGTTTTCGTTTCTCCATCACGAAGCCACAATATTTCGTCCACATACATACCAGGAACAAATCGTAGCATCCCTCCGATCAGGAATATGATTAGACCGATATGATTAACGTATGGTCCCCATCTGGAAAACCTTCCTTTTTCGGCGAGGATACTTCCATTCTTGATACGAATATTGTATTTCTTATCTTTAAGGCCTTTTTTGAACTTTTCAATGTCCTCTTCCGGGATATCCATATCTTTACGAATAAAGAACCGCTGCCTTTTCAGAAAGCCTTCGTGGCGGTCAACCCGTTGATTTTTCAAAGCCCTGTATAGCGGAATAACCCTGTCAAGACTGCAAATGACGAGTGAAACCCCGATGGACGCAATCAGCAGCAGGTACCACCAGGAACTGTATAAATCATGAAAACCAAGCCAATAATATATTTGGCCAAGTGTGCCATATTCTTCACCATAGTACTGTGCTGGATCGGCGGTTGGCGGTATGTACATCTCTTGAGGAAAAATGGTTCCAAGTGCTGAAGCAATGAGTGTAATCACTATAAGCCAAATACCTACCTTGACCGATGAAAAAAAGTTCCATGTTTTATCTATAAAAGTCCTGTTGTATGTTTGGGAACGGCGGGCACTGCCTTCATAACGCATATCATGAAGATTTTCCCGCTTTGCTTCCTCGGTAAGGGCACGGCCACATGATTCGCAGAGAATCGTGCCCACTGGATTGACATGGCCGCAGACACATTTTACTTCTTTCATAACTAGCTCCCCTTAAGGTTTAATACTCTCCATCATTTCCCTGATCTTTCCCTCTGTCAATTCGCCTTCTTCGACCTTAATGACCTTCCCCTCCGGATCAACTAAAAGGGTAGCAGGCAAGTTGAAAACCCCATACATATTCATGATATCTTTGTTCTTATCCTTCAAGATCGGAAAAACTAAATCATGTTTTTGAACAAATTTATTAACCAAATACTCCGGCTCACCGACATTCACTGCCAAAATTTCAACGCCCTGATCTTTGTATTCCTTGTATAAATTGTTCATGTAGGGCATTTCTCTTTCACACGGCTTGCACCATGTCCCCCAAAAGTTTAGAAACACACCTTTACCTTTATAACTGGACAATTGATGCTGGTTCCCGTTCAGGTCTTCCAGAATGAAATCCGGGGCCATTGCTCCTGCTGAAACTTTCGATCTTGAATCCTTAGTAAAGTTAGCGTATAGAGTATAAATAACTGCTGCTGTCATAACAGTTAAGATTACGGTTCTAACGATTAGACGCCGCTTCTTTTTCGAAGCCATTTGATTAATAAAACCTCCTTGAAGCGCAGATATTCGACATTAATTATATCATTATATAAGTTCGGCTAAGCCGGTTCATATGAAGGTTATGTGAAAACTGATGCATGTCACTAACATCATTGCCCTGTTTGGGCCAGAACTTTCAGCCTTTTGACCTCATGGGGAGTCAATTCCCTATATTCGCCTGCATTTAAACCGCGCAATTCCAGGAAAGCGAATTTTTCTCTTTTCAGCTTTAAAACTGGATGCCCGATCGCCTCAAGCATCCTTCGCACCTGACGATTCTTTCCTTCATGGATCGTGATTTCAACAATTGCGGTATTTTTACTTCTATCCGCTGATTGGAGTTTCGCCTTAGCGGGAGCTGTTTTTCCATCTTCCAAGACAATTCCCCTCTCCAACTTTTTCAATGCTTCACGCAAAGGGACGCCTTTTACTTTTGCGACATAGGTTTTATTTATCTCATGGCTTGGATGGGTTAGCAGCTGGGTAAATTCCCCGTCATTCGACAATAGCAGAAGCCCTGTCGTATCATAGTCCAGTCGGCCGACCGGATAGACCCGCTGGGAGACATGCTTAAAAAAGTCCGTAACAACTTTCCTATTTTTATCGTCCTTCACAGCACTGATTACTCCACGGGGTTTATAAAATAAGAAATACTTTTTTTCCTCTTCCACGAGTGGAATACCTTCAACCTCTATTTTATCCGTCATAGAAACCTTCGTGCCCAGTTCAGTCACAACCTGGCCATTCACTTTCACTTTTCCTTCAGTAATCAACTCCTCCGCTTTTCGGCGCGAAGCGACACCCGCCTGAGCGATGACCTTTTGCAATCTTTCCATTTTCTCACCTCTATGGATGCATTTTCTGTTTGAATTATTGCATACAAAAAAGGAAAATCAAAGAATCTTAGCTCGTGGACATAGTTTAGTCAAATTTGGGAATAAAAAAAAGCCCGGTTTCTTAACCGAACAAAAGTGTCACAATTATGATTGCTGCAGAAATCCCTATTAAATCCGCAAGAAGCCCTACTTTGATTGCATCTCCCATCTTCTTAATGCCGACGGCTCCAAAGTAGACGGTTAAAACATAGAATGTCGTATCAGTGCTGCCTTGGATGGTCGAAGCCATCCGCCCTATGAGGGAGTCGGGTCCGTGAACTGAAATAATGTCGCTCATCAACCCCAATGCAGCCGTACCGGAAATGGGCCTGATAAGAGCCAACGGGACCACCTCCGCCGGGACGCCAATCTGATCAAGTATAGGCTTAGCAAGTCCGATAAAAAAGTCTAGCGCACCTGATGCTCTGAACACTGTAATGGCGACGAGCATTCCAACCAAAAAAGGTATGATGGAGACAGCGATTTTTATTCCCTCTTTGCCTCCTTCAACAAAGGATTCATACGTGGGAACCCTCTTCCATGTTCCGTAAAGTAAAATATAGGCAATTATTACAGGAACGATCCACAATGAGATAACTGAAATCACATGCATTGTCACTTGTCTCCCTTTTTAGCCCGGCGGTGGTAAAAATATCTATCAATGATAATAGCACCGGCTGTGGCGCAAATCGTTGCCACTAATGTAGGACCTACTATGTCTGTTGGTCCCGTTGAATTGTAATTCATCCTAACGGCAATGACGGTTGTCGGTATTAATGTCAACCCCGAAGTATTAAGGGCGAGAAAAGTAATCATTGACCGGCTTGCATTTGATTTACCGCCATTGAGGACTTTCAGTTGTTCCATTGCCTTAATTCCGAGCGGGGTGGCTGCATTTCCAAGACCAAACATATTTGCAATGATGTTTGACAATATATAGCCAACCGCGGGATGATCGCTCGGCACCTCTGGAAAAAGCTTAAGAATAATCGGTTTGAATAAATTGGAAAGTTTTTGGAGCAAGCCTGCATCCTGGGCTATCCGCATCATCCCCAGCCAAAAAACAAGCACGCTGATCAATCCGATACAAAGTGTTACAGCTTCGTTCGCTGAATGGAAAATCGCTTCATTCACTTCATTCATCTTCCCGTTTGCTGCGGCAAATATGAGACCGATCACTGTCATTGCAACCCAGATAATATTAATCATGGCACTTTCACACCTGCCCGTCCAAAAAACAGGGCCTTCAGCTTGGTCGTCCACGAGCTTTTGCTCTGTACTTCTCCCTCAGTTATATAAACCGGTATTTTGCGGACGGCTCGATCATGTAAATAAATGACCGCTCTTCCCACTTCCCCTTCCTTAGTCTTTTTCATCTCCTTCGGTGAAAGCAGAGTGTAACGGACGCGCACCTCCGAATATTCTTCCTTCATCAATGGGTAATGAACAGGATGTTCTATATATAATATTCTCTTTCCTTTAAGTGGCTGTACATCTCGCAGTGGACCCTCGGGTATTATTTCTTTCATTTTAAAATGGTCGAACCCATACTCATACATAGAGATATGGTCATTCCAGTCATCTGAGGCATTCAGTGTGACCGCAATCATGTCCTTGTTGTTTTTGGTGGCTGTCGTAACTAGCGTCCTCCCGGCCCTCTTTGTATAGCCGGTTTTCCCGCCTGTGGCATATTTGTATTTTTCTGTGAGAAGCCTGTTCTTATTTTTCCAATGCCGCGGTCCATCCTCACGTTTAAAAGAATGCATTTTTGTTCCTGAAATTACACGGAACGTATCGTTATGCATGGCATAACGCATAAGTACAGCCATATCATATGCTGTAGAGTAATGATTTTCATGGCTGTCAAGCCCTGAAGGATTTGAAAATGCTGTATTGGTCATGCCAATTTCTTTTGCTTTTTGATTCATCATAAAGACAAATCCCTCCATGCTGCCTCCAACATGTTCCGCTATAGCATTTGCGGCATCATTTCCGGAACGAAGCATCAACCCGTAAATAAGATCTTCCAATTTTATTTTTTCGCCCGGAATTAAATAAATGGATGAACCTTCTGCATAGGCAGCCGAGCGGCTGACTTTCACCGTTTCACCCATCTTTCCGGATTCAATGGCAAGAATGGCTGTCATTATTTTTGTAATTGAGGCTACTCTGCGGACTTCATGGGGGTTTTTTTCAAAAAGCACTCTGCCTGAATCCTGCTCCATCAAAACAGCAGTGGAGGCACTAACCTGCAAATCCGGATTTTCTCTTTGTGAAAAGGCGGTGAGTATTATGGTTGCACATATAGATAAAGCCAAAAAACCTTTGAAAGACGACATCCTCCCGCCCCTCTCCTGCATTTGTACAAGTCTATGCAGTTATTGGGTTCATATGATAAAAAAAATGGCTCCCATACGGGGGCCATTTCATATTTTATTCACTTGTGTTCAAAGTCAAATCAAACAGAGGTCCTGCTTCCTCCAGCTTCATTTTTTGCAAAGCAGGTTCGGGCAAAGGAGGGAGCTCCTTTATATCCGTCAACCCAAAATAATCCAGAAATTCACGGGTAGTACCATAGAGTATGGCCCTGCCAATCCCTTCTCTCCTACCGGTTTCTCTTATTAATCCCTTTGCCAGAAGGGTCCGCAATGGCCGTTCTGTCTTCACACCTCGGATATCCTCGATTTCGACCCTTGTGATCGGCTGCTTGTAAGCGATGATGGCCATCGTTTCGAGCGCGGCCTGTGAAATGGAATCAGTATGTGAGCTTTCCACGAGTTTCTGTAAAACAACAGAAAATTTCCTTTTCGTCACGAGCTGGTAAGTACCTGCAAGAATAGCGACCGTCAGTCCTCTATTTTCATCCGACTCGTATTGATCATAAAGATCTTCGATTAAACTTTCTGCTTCCTTTTCATTAATTTCGAGGGCTGTTCCTATTTGTTTTAAAGTCAGCCCTTCATCCCCTGCAGCAAACAGCAGACTTTCCAGTGCCGCTTTTAAATTAACTGCTTTCAAGAACTGCTGGCTCCTCTCTAGCTGATAAATATATGTCTTCAAAATTGTCGCTTTGCCAAACTTCAATAGCATTACATTTCATCAATTCCAGCATGGCCAGAAAAGTGATAATGATAAAATGTTTATCCGGTACTTGAAAGAAAGTGGAAAAACAAAGTCTTGTCCCACTTCTTTCGAGTGTACCCATTAATTCATCCATCCGCTGTTCAATTGTAATTTTGGCCCTTGCAACCTTGGCAGATAATGGCTGACGAATTTTCTTTCTCCTCAACAGTTTATTGTAGGCTCCAATCATGTCGTAGATCGTCACTCCTGCATTCTGCAGCTTTGGCAGATCTTCCTCAAATTGGGAAAGGTCACTTGGAGGTTTGGTAAAAATTTCGTTCCTCTCATTTTCCTTTTGCTGGAATAGCATAGCTGCCTCTTTGAATCTTTTATACTCAATTAACTGTTTCACCAATTCTGTACGAGGGTCCTCCTCCTCATAGGGCAGTTCTTCTTCCTCAACCTCTTCGTTTTTTGGAAGGAGCATCTTGCTTTTTATGGAGAGCAGCGTCGCTGACATGACAAGATATTCGCTTGCATGATCAAGTTCAAGCTCCGTCATTGTATGTATATATAATAAATACTGGTCTGTTATTTCGGCCATTGGAATATCATAAATATCGATTTCCATCCGCTTGATCAAGTGCAGCAAAAGGTCAAGAGGGCCTTCAAACACTTCTGTTTTAATTTGGTAAGACATAAAATATCACCAATTTCGACATAAACATTGATATTTCTACTTTATCATCATACAATACTTTCCTCCAAGAGTGGCAATTTTTTTAGAAAAACACCCTATTTATATGTTAAACTAGAATATAAAGCTATTGAATTGGAAGGAGCATCACTGGTGATTTTTCCTTTATCATATATTGAGTTTCTCACCCACTTTCATGGGGATAGAGATTTTTTTGAATGTCATGAAGTTTTGGAGGAGCACTGGAAGCAACACGGAATGGAAAGAAACTCCGTATGGGTCGGCCTGATTCAAATTGCCGTCAGTCTATACCATTATCGGCGTGAAAATAAAACTGGCGCACTCAAGATGATGGATAAAGCTTTCCAAATTTTAAGCAATAAAAGAGCAGCGGTTCATACGCTTGGTATCAATCATCAGCAGTTAATTGCGATTCTGAACCAATGCAGACGGGACATGGATTCAGACATACCATATGAATTCATAAACACGAACCTTCCCATACACGATGATGAATTATTAACTGTGTGCAAAGAGCGTGTACGTGGACTCGGTTTGGAATGGGGCTCCAAAAATGATGTTTTTGACCCATACATCGTCAATAAGCATATTGCCAGAAGAGAGTTTTCGGAAAGTCAACTTGTTGATGTTAAATAAAAAAACCCGGATGACTATTCATCCGGGTTTTCTTCATCCAAAAGGCATTTTTCAAAAAATGCAGCTGTATCTTCATTTGGATGAACGCTTTTGTTCGAATGGAGCTGCTTCAATGCTTTTACCATACTCTTCCCTATTCCTTCATGGCGATGAGAAGGAGTGACACAAATATGCTGGATCTCAATTGAATCTTCGTCAATGACCGAACCAATGAGACCAATGATATCATCTTCTGCTTTCCATAAATAAAGCTGCCAACTGTCACCTTCTTCATATTGTTTCATCGTTTGTTGCAGCTTCTTCAAATCTTTTTCATTCGGCATGAATGAAAGAAGGCCCATTGCAATTTTTTCAAAGGCTTTTTTATAGCGAATTAACATCATTTACCCCTCATCATTCTTTTTTCGAATAGTTTTTTATTTATTCGGCACAATAAAAAGCCAATAAATCAATCCCCATACGAACGCCATGGCTAAAAAGATAACAAACAATAATATGTTGTTTTTGCGCAAAAACAAACACTCCCGCTTGATTTGATCAGTTGAGTAACACCGACCATTTTACCGGTAATTGGTGTTTTTCGCAAATGTTGTCCGATTTTTCTTCCTAAATGGTTGTTTTCTCGCCGTAAGGGACGTCCAACTTGACAAGATCCTCATAAGTTTCCCGCTTGATGACGAGGCGACTTTTTCCATTTTCCACAAAAACAACCGGCGGCCTTGGGATGCGGTTATAGTTGTTTGCCATGGAATATCCGTAGGCACCCGTGCAGAATACAGCTAAAATATCATTTGTTCCCGGCTCAGGCAATGGCAGGTCCCAGATGAGCATATCACCGGATTCACAGCATTTCCCTGCTATCGACACAACTTCTTCCTGTTTGTCAAGAGCCCTGTTTGCAAGTATTGCCTCATACTTTGCATCGTATAACGCCGGTCGGATATTGTCGCTCATTCCGCCGTCGATTGCCACGTATTTTCTTACATTTGGCACATCTTTTCTTGAACCGATAGAATACAAAGTTGTTCCAGCATCGCCAACAAGGGACCGGCCCGGCTCAATCCAAATTTCCGGCATCGGAAGTGATAGCCGTTCAGTTTCTTTTCTTACCTCGTGAATCATTTCTTCGACGTACTCTTCTGGGGACAACGGCTTATCCTCTTCCGTGTAACGGATACCAAAACCGCCTCCCAGATTAAGTACCTTCGGCACAAACCCGTACTCGTTATTCCATAAACTAAGCTTTTCCAGCACTTTCTTCGCAGCTAGCAAAAATCCGGCAGTTTCAAAGATTTGTGATCCGATATGACAATGGATTCCAAGCACGTTCAAATACTCACTATCCAACGAAATGGCAAGCGCGGTTTCCGCTTGGCCGTTCTCCAAATCAAATCCGAATTTCGAGTCCTCCTGCCCAGTAAGGATGTAATCGTGCGTATGAGCTTCAATACCTGGTGTTACGCGAAGTAAGATATTAACATTTTGTTTTCGTTCCTGGCACAAATGGTGAAGCATGTGAAGCTCATGAAAATTATCAACGACAATACAGCCGATTTCATGATCCAAAGCCATTTCCAGCTCTTCTTCACTTTTGTTATTTCCATGAAAATGAATTTTTTCTACAGGAAATTTCGCGGCAACTGCTGTATACAACTCACCGCCGGAAACAACATCCAGGGAAAGTCCTTCTTCATGAACAAGCTGCAGCATCGCTATAGATGAAAAAGCTTTGCTTGCATAGGCAACCTGAGATTTCACTCCATGCTTATCAAACATTTTCTTAAAAGCACGCGCCCGGCTTCTGATGAGTTCCACATCATAAACATATAAAGGGGTGCCATATTTTTCAACAAGTTCTACTGTATCGCATCCGCCAATCTCAAGGTGGCCTTCATCATTGATCGATGCGGTTCCATGTAAGTACATCTCTTTCCCTCCGAACGTTTATAATAACAAAGCAATCGGATGTATCCGATTGCTTCAACAATTAACAAAAACTTTAAATAAGTAAGCATAACTTTACCATAATTTATGCCTTTTAGCAACGGGCTGTCACGGCTTGTTCTCCGGTTGACGAAATCTGTTCCTAGGATGGACAATGCTTGGACGCAGTATACTTCCTGGAACCGGTCTTCTAATCAGTACATGGATAAAAGCCTTCGGGCTGAATGGCAATAGAGGCCACATATACGGGGCGTTAAGCGGGCGCAGCGATATAAGGTACAAAAAATAAACGGTACAGCCAACAATCAGCCCGGGCACCTTAAACAAAGCCACTGCCACTAACAAAGCCATTCGGAAAATTTTATTTGCCACACTCAGCTCATAGCTTGGGGTGGAAAACGTACCAATCGCCGCGATCGACACATACAGAATTACTTCCGAGTGGAAAAGTCCGACATCCACCGCAATCTGCCCGACCAAAACGGCCGCAATCAAACCCATGGCTGTTGATAAAGGTGTAGGGGTATGAATGGCTGCAATCCTTAGAAACTCAATACCCAAATCAGCAATCAGCAATTGAATGATCAAAGGAATGTCTGATTCTTTATTTGGACCGATATATGCAAGGTTTTCTGGAAGCAATGAAGGTTCTATGACGAACAGAAACCATAGCGGCAATAAAAACAGGGAAGCCCAAATCCCGAGAAACCTTGTCCATCTGACAAAAGTGCCGACAGCCGGTGACTGCCGATACTCCTCAGCATGCTGGACGTGGTGGAAATATGTCGCTGGCGTGATCATAACACTCGGGGAGGTATCGATAAAAATCAATACATGCCCTTCCAACAGGTGAATGGCTCCTACGTCAGCCCTTTCTGTATATCGAACAAGCGGATAAGGATTATATCCCTGCTTCAGCAAATATTCTTCAATCGTTTTATCCGCCATGGATATTCCATCAATATCAATACTGGAAATTTCTTTCCTAATTGTTTCGATCAACTGCGGATTGGCCACATCTTTGATATAACCTACTGCAATGTCCGTTTTCGAGCGTTCACCGACTTTAAAAATTTCAAACCTTAAATTCTCGTCCCTAATCCGGCGCCTTGTCAACGCTGTATTTACAATAAGATTTTCCACATAACCATCACGGGAACCGCGGACCACTTTTTCTGTATCCGGTTCCTCCGGCTGCCTGCCGGGATAGCTCCGAACATCAACGATCAGGGCGGATTGCTCGCCCTCCACGACGATTGCAAGTAACCCCGATAAAACCTGGTCAGTCATTTCATCGATTGTTTTTACAATTTCAACTGATTCATGGACAAGCCTATTCTGGACGATTTCAAAGATATTTTTGGTTGGCCGTTCTCGTTCATTTAAATTGACAAGCTCTTTGATTAATTGAATGATAAACTCGGTATCACAAAGGCCATTTACATAATATAATTGCACTTCTTTCTTTAATATGACAAGCTTTCTCTGACCAAGATCGAAGCTTGTACCGAGGCCGACCCTGTCCTTGAAAAATTGCTCCAACAGGTAAAGGTCCCTTGGAATTTCGGTGAATTTTTTCTCAGATTTATTTCCCATCATAAGGCTCCTTTCCAGAGACAGCTTCAATAATTTACAAAAAATAACCATTGAAACAACGATCCTGCCAACTTCCCGATCACAAGCGCCATAAGCAGGCTGATAAGCATCCCTTCCATTCCAATCCTCTTTGACAAGATCGGGAGCACATTCAGCACTTCCGTAAGAGCGGCTGCCAACATACCAATAAATATTCCACTCGCAAATCCAATTGGAATCAAAATACCAGCCCCGATCGGAATGGAAAAGTTATTTAGGTCAGCCAAACTGGCCATAACAACACTGATAACAACAGCCCATTCGTATGAGCGGATGCTTTCACCCGTTTTCGTGAGCTGGGTCAGCCGCGGAATCACCCCCAGGA
Source organism: Siminovitchia acidinfaciens (assembly GCF_003605385.1). GTDB lineage: Bacteria > Bacillota > Bacilli > Bacillales > Bacillaceae_C > Siminovitchia > Siminovitchia acidinfaciens. Next base: position 113,895 of record NZ_QYTV02000005.1, read on the forward strand.
CAGTTAAAAAAGCGACAAACCCGATACCCACGGCAATGCCTCCTGACAAGCCGACAAATATGACTGGGATGGCCTTAATGATCGTCACTATAATTCGTGCTTTCTTTATGTTTATTTAATACAACGTACTGATCTAAGTCCTGTTGGTAATTGAACATCTCAATTTCCAGAGGACTTGGTTCTTCATTGATTCTTTTCTTAAAAAGATGGTTAAAGAACAGGATCATGCCCAACCCCAAGCCAAAGGAATATGGAATCTGGACAACATAAGGATTGGAGTTAATTTTCCCTGTCATCATCCAATATATCTTCTGATGCATCGTCTGCATGCTGGTTTCTTCATGAAAGTTCATTATGGCCAGACCCGATCCGATAAAAAGCAGAAGCCAGACGAGAACAAAAATTATAGAAGGGGATGCCTTCCTTTTCTCTTCGATTTCAAAGATTATTTCGGTGGGCCCTATGACCTGGACGTCTGCATCAGGGCAACGATTCTTGATTTTACTGATTACAGCCATAACGTCCAGTACAATAAATTTCTTTTCAACATCTTTTGTATTTTTCAACACCTGTAATTCATGCAGGTGTTTTAAACTATCCGGGACTATGAGCTGTGCGATGTCTCCGAGCCTTATAACGGCACCCTTTTTTAGCTTCATCCGGTGCTTCATTTGAATATATATCGTATTCTCCATCATTCCACTTCCTGAATTATGCGTTTGTGTATGTTTTATTATGCTTCATATTATTTACAGTCATGCATTGATTAGAAAAGCGATCTGCGACAAGCACAAGACAAATTTTGATGAGGAAGCTTTTCAGCCACCACAGCAAAGCTACTGATTTCAAGCACACCGTGAGAAACATCTCTGAATTTGCATTATGCAGCTTTGCGACGAGCTGAACAAAGCTTCTTCGAATAAGTTATGGGGCAGGAGAACATTCATCCTGAATAAGCTTCCTGTGGCTTGTGACCTCGAGCCGATGGCGCCTGGAGCTATCCTTTTCGAATGTAAATCCCTAATTCTCCCATAATTTCTCTAACATTAAGAAAAGCGCACAGAACCCCGTTTACGAGGTATCCATGCGCTCCTTCATTTGTTCAAGTATTTTCTTTTCCAGCCTGGAAACCTGAACTTGGGAGATTTCCAGACGTTTTGCTACCTCAGACTGCGTTTGGTCTTTATAATATCTAAGGTAAACAATCAGCCGTTCGCGTTCATCTAGTCCACGTATCGCTTCCTCAAGGACAATTTTATCAAACCATTTATGCTCATTCTGGTCTGACAATTGATCCATCAAAGTTATTGGATCACCGTCATTCTCATACACAGTTTCATGTATGGATGCCGGGGTCCGCCCTGCATCCTGTGCCATAATGACATCCTCTAGAGGCACCTCAAGATGATCGGCAATTTCCGATACGGTTGGCACCCTTCCATGATTTTTAGCAAGTTCATCTTTTGACCTTCTGATTTTATTGCTTAGCTCTTTTAAAGAACGGCTTACCTTAACTGTCCCGTCATCACGGATAAACCGCTGAATTTCGCCAATGATCATAGGAACGGCATAAGTGGAAAATTTTACATCATATGAAAGATCGAACTTATCAACTGATTTCAACAAACCAATGCTTCCGATTTGGAATAGGTCATCAGGTTCATAGCCTCTGTTTAGAAAGCGCTGAACGACCGACCAAACAAGCCTCATATTTCGTTCAACCAGAATATCGCGGGCCTCCTGGTCCCCATTCTGGCTTCTTCTAATGTATTCCTTAACCTCATCGTCCTTTAGGAATGATTTGTTTGAGTCTTTTTTAAGTTCCACATCCATAGGCGCGGCTCCTTAATTGCACAACGCTTTATTTTTCGTTAAATACTTGATTAATCTAATCGTTGTGCCTGTCCCGGGGTGGGATTGTATTTCCAAATGGTCAGTGAAATTTTCCATAATTGTAAAGCCCATGCCGGATCTCTCCATTTCCGGCTTCGTTGTAAACAACGGCTGCCTTGCTTCATCAATATCAGAAATGCCGATACCTGTATCTTTAATTACTAGATCCACTTTTCCGTCTTCAATAACTGCCGAAATATAGACTATTCCAGCAGGGTTCTGTTCGTAACCGTGGATAATCGCATTTGTAACTGCTTCAGAAACAACCGTCTTAATTTCTGTTAATTCGTCCAAAGTAGGATCCAACTGGGCAATGAATGCAGCAACGGTCACACGGGCAAATGACTCGTTCTGGCTGAGCGCACTGAATTGAATTTGCATCTCATTTCTCATATCAGGCAACCCCCAATCTTTCAAGTGCAAATTTTTCCGAAGACTCCAAACGGACGATTTTGAATAAGCCCGACATTTCAAAAAGCCGTTTGACCGGCGGGGAAATAGCACAAACAACCATCTCTCCCTGATTCAATTTTATTTGCTTATATCTTCCGAGGATTACGCCCAATCCGGAACTATCCATAAAAGAAAGCTTTTCCAAATTCATAACGAGATGCAAAATTTTATGAGTATCCATTGCCTCAGTAATCCGGTTCCGCAAAACTCCCGCTGTATGATGGTCCAATTCGCCGGAAAGCCGGATGCACAGTACGTCTTGCTTCACTTCAATATCAATCTCCAATCCCACATGAACAGCCTCCTTATGTGTCGTATAATGAGTGAATTCTACCTCTATGCAACCGATTCCTTCTTCATGACAAAACTAGAACCTATTCGCTAATCTTATTGATTTTTCATCATTTTGACTGTGTAAAAAGCCCAAATGACCTTTTATAGAGCTGCCACCAGGAAGCTTTCTTAACACCTTTGTCTGCAACCAAAGCCGACTCGGCCAGTTTCTTTCCATCCTTCTTAATAATGATCTTGCCAATTGTGTCACCTTTGTTAATGGGAGCTTTCAAATCCTTATCCAGCTTTAATTCTGTTGTGAAATCTTTGGCTTTCTCCCCTTTTTTCGTCAGGAGGGAAACTGGTTCTCCTGTTTGCGCATTAATCTCCTTGTAATTTCCTTTACTCACCTTTACTTTTCCAAGGTTTTCGCCTTTTTTATAAAGAGAATGAGTAGCATATTGGGAAAAAGCATAGTCAAACATTTTTGTGATCTGCGCATTTCGGCTTTTTGATGTCGGTGCACCGAAGACGACTGCGATGACCCGCATCCCATCCTTTTTTGCCGTTGCGGTCAGACAGTACTTTGCTTCGCTTGTAAAGCCGGTCTTCAAACCGTCAACACCGGGATAAAACTTTACTAGTTTATTCGTATTGACAAGCCAGAACTTCTTCTCCGATTCTTCCCTTAAATATGATTCATACAACTTTGTAAAATCTGTGATTTCTTCGTGCTTCAACAGTTCCTTGGCCATTAGCGCCATATCATGCGCTGTGCTGTAATGATCTTTTGCCGTCAAGCCTGTCGGATTTTGGAACTTTGTATCTTTCAATCCCATTTCCTTTGCGCGTTCGTTCATTCTGGCAACAAAAGCTTCTTCACTACCAGAAATTTTTTCGGCCAATGCCACGGAAGCATCGTTGGCAGATGCGATTGCGATTCCAAGCAGCATATCTTTTACAGTCATTTCTTCCCCGGGCTCAAGGAAGATTTGTGATCCACCCATCGAAGCAGCATGCTCACTTGTCCGCACTTTCTCATCCATGCTCAAGTGTCCGCTGTCCAATGCTTCCATGATAAGAAGCATTGTCATCACCTTTGTCATCGATGCGGGAGGTAGTTTTTCATGACTGTTTTTGTCATACAGAACTGCCCCCGTATCCCTTTCTATTAAAATCGCTGAACTTGAATCCTCAGATAGCTCCTTTTTCTTTTCCTCTGCCAAAACTGGCTGTCCAATGAGTGAGAATATGAGCAAAAAAGAAAAGAATATACCAGCTGACCTTTTCATCCGAACCCCTCCAATTGTTTAATAAAAACGGTAATGTTTACCAACTATCACCATTGTCCCCCGGAAAGGTTTTTTTATACTTTTACTTTCATAAAAAAATGCCCTGCGGATCGTTCCGCAGGGCCCTAACATTTTAAACGAATATTAATTTTTATTACAGATTTTCCTATTCATCTTCAACTATCAAGTTCGGCAGGAAACTATCTCCCGCTCCTTTCCAGTTAACCCCAAAATTGTGTGCTATCGTAGCACCGACATCAGCAAATGTTTTTCGAATTGGAAGCTCCTTGCCTCCATTAAAACGTTTGGAATATACGAGAAGAGGCACATATTCCCTTGTATGGTCCGTCCCGTGGTGGGTCGGATCGTTTCCATGATCAGCAGTTATTATCAATAGATCATCCTCTTGCATTCTTTCAAACACTGCCGAAAGCCGCTCATCGAATTGTTCCAGCGCACCTCCATATCCTTCCGGATCCCGCCGGTGTCCGAATTTGGCATCAAAATCAACAAGGTTGATAAAGCTGAGGCCGTTGAAGTCTTTTTCCATCACTCGAATCAACTTGTCCATTCCGTCCATATTGGATTCAGTCCTTACTGATTCCGTGATCCCTTCCCCATCATAAATGTCGTGAATTTTTCCAATGGCAATTACGTCAAAGTTATTGGAGGATAATTCATTCATCACTGTCCGGTCAAACGGCTTCAATGCATAATCGTGGCGGTTTGCTGTACGCTGGAAATTCCCCGGAGAACCGATAAATGGACGTGCAATCACCCGTCCGACCTTAAATTCCTCGTCAAGTGTAAGCTCCCTCGCTTTTTCGCAAATGCTGTACAGTTCTTCCAATGGAATGACTTCTTCATGTGCCGCGATTTGCAAGACTGAATCAGCGGAGGTATACACAATCAAAGCTCCTGTTTTCATATGTTCCGGACCGAGACGTTCGATGATTTCCGTCCCGCTCGCGGGTATATTTCCAATAACCGACCGGCCAGAAGCCTCTTCCAGCCGTGTGATCAGCAGTTCAGGAAATCCGTTCGGGAACACTTTAAACGGATGGCTTGTGATAAGGCCCATGATCTCCCAGTGCCCGGTCAATGTGTCTTTCCCTCTTGACGCTTCCTGCATTTTTGTGTAATAGGCAAGTGGTTTTTCCACCTTTTCAATCCCTTTAATTTCTTTGATATTCGACAATCCCAGCTTTCCCATATTCGGCATGTGCAGTCCGTTCATTTTTTCCGCAATATGCCCCAGTGTATCTGCACCGATATCATCAAAATCCTTCGCATCCGGGGCTTCGCCAATTCCTACGGAATCCAATACAATCAAGTGGATTCTTTTATATTGAGAACTTTCCACAATTATCCCTCCGAATCAAAAACTAATATTTTCTAATGGTATCATACCCATTTAGAAACGTTAAAAAAACCGCTTTAAAAAATAAGCGGTTTTAAGCACGAGGGTGAAACTGTTTGTATACATCTTTCAATCTTGATTTGGATACGTGTGTATAAATCTGTGTGGTAGAAATATCGGCATGGCCTAACATTTCCTGGACAGCGCGCAAATCCGCCCCATTTTCAAGGAGGTGGGTTGCAAACGAATGCCTTAACGTATGCGGTGTCAATTCCTTTTTAATGTCGGCTTTTGAAGCGAGTTTTTTCAAGTTCTTCCAAAAGCCTTGCCTTGTCAAACGTTTTCCATGGTGGTTTAAAAATAGGGCATCTGTTTTATTTTTTTCTTTCCGCAGCTTCGGCCTTGCTTCTTTCAAATACCGCTCAATCGCTTTGGTCGCTTCCATTCCGATTGGGATAATCCGTTCTTTATTCCCTTTCCCCCTGCATCTGACAAAACCGATTGTCAAGTGAATATCATCCAAATTCATATCAAGGAGTTCGCTTATCCGTGTACCTGTTCCATATAAGAGCTCGAGCATCGCTTTGTCCCGAATACCGAACATCGTAGATTGGTCTGGAGCTTCCAGCAGAGACTGTACATCCGTTATGGAAAGGACCTTGGGCAGATTTTTTTCCAGCTGCGGCGTTTCAATATGTACGGTAGGGTCATGCCCGGCTGCTTTCTCCCGTAAAAGGAATTGGTGAAACGAACGTATCGATGCAATATGACGGGCAAGCGTCCTGCTTGATTTCCCCTCGCCTTTTATCTGTCCCAAGAATTGTATGATATGCATGCGGGTAATTTCATCGAAACTATTAATATTCAATATTTTTTGGACATAGGAAAGATAGTTCACCAAGTCACGTTCATAAGCCTTTACCGTGTTTTGGGACAATCCCTTTTCAACAATCATAAAATGAATAAAATCCTGAAGACGATCTTTCATTTGCTCTACTCCCCATTTAAATAAAAAAACAACAGGCGGGAGAACCAATCACTCTCCTCTTCACTACTATTTTGCTGGATCACCTTGATAGCCGTCCCCTCGGGCTCGTCGTATCTCCGGTAATTCTCATACTCTTGGCTAACCCATATAATACCATAGTAAAACATGATTGTGCATGCCGCAAAAAGCAGAAACACCCTTAGGACCTGAAACATCAATTTCGCCGCATTCCTCATCTTAATCAAACCCTTTTCAAGTATTCGGACAGTTTGTACCAGTAATACATGATATGCAAAAGTCGTCCGAATTTATACGTGCAAAGGGCTTTTTAATTTTGAGCGAAACAAGAAAAGCACAAGTTGAATATATGCTTTTGAACGATTAAAAAACGCCCATCCTATTATCCAAAAGGACGAGCGCTTCGGGTTTAATTTTCTTTGCCGGCTGACGGCTCTTTCTGTTCGTTCTCCACTTTATCGTGACAGCGCCAACAAATGCCATGAAATGTCAGCCTGTGATCTTTGATCTTGAAATTAAAATCATGTTCAACAATCTTTTCAACATCTCCGAGGAGATCTTCCTGTATTTCATCCACCGTACCGCATTCAATACAGATGAGGTGATGGTGAAAATGATCTGCACCTTCCTGACGCAGGTCATATCTGGAAACTCCATCACCAAAATTGATTTTGTCCACTACCTTCAATTCAGTTAAAAGTTCCAGAGTCCTGTATACAGTTGCAAGACCGATGTCTGGAGATTTATCCTTTACAAGCAGATAAACATCTTCCGCACTCAAATGGTCGTCCTCATGTTCAAGCAACACCCTAACCGTGGCTTCACGCTGGGGAGTAAGCTTATAGCTTGCGGAATGCAATTGTTTCTTTATACGGTTAATGCGACTTTCCATCAAACAATCCTCCCTCGCCACTATCCCTTTTATTATAACAGACAGTGAACAATAATCAAATTAAAATCATTATTAAAATGGGAGGTTTACAATCAGAAATTTACCATTATTTAGTGATGGAGGCAATGATCGATTTCATCAAGACCGGCGCTATGAACGCCTCAATGCTCGCAGCAAGAGTAATCACAGCCATCGCTGCGACAAAAGACAAGAAGTAACGTGCAAACTCAGGAACAAAGTGAAATGAGAATCCTTGTCTAATGAAGATTTTTCTTATGAGTTTAATTGAGAATGCTATCGAAATGACTGCAATAAAAATATACACGGGTATAAATAACAGGTTTTGTGGCAGCAAAGTCACAAAAGCGAGAAGCAGTCCGTTCCAGCCCATTTGATTGACAAGAAAACCGACGGAAAAACCGACCACGACCCCTTTTAAAAATAGAAGAATCAAAATCAAGGGAAATCCAATGATGGATATACCAAGCACCCACATTAACCCTGTGAATTTAACATTATGAAAGAAACTGAGCTTCAACAAATCTTCGGCTTTCCCAGTTTTTCCATCCGCCACTTGTCCAAAAAAATGGTTCAAATAATAAAAGAGGTCTTCTTTCTGTGCAATTGATAGACTGTTAACAATGACTGCACCGAAAATAATGCCCATGACAAACAATACCATGATGAAAGAATAGATGGGAGAGTAGGTTTGAATGTGTCTGGTAATATAACTGGTATAAAACTTTTTCCTCATATGCTGCTTCCTCCTGTCCGGCAATTGTTACATCTTATGAGGACAAAACAATGCATATGACTAAGAAAAACTTAAGGCGCGCAGCCTTAGGCGACGAATTTTAATGAGGGAGTTTCTCGGCCACCACAGCAAAGCTGCTTACATCATAAGAAGATTCTTCAAATATACTTGGCCGCAGGAGGAGCACATTCATCCTGAATATGCTTCCTCACAGCTTGTACCTCGGAGGGGCTTAGCAAGGAGTTTCCGCTTTTTCAAGAGCCTTAAGGGTCACGTTATTCCCGCAGGACCTAGAAATAGCTTCTTTGAATATGCATCTCACGATGAAATGCGAAGCATTTTTCCAGGAGTCGGCGCCTTTCACTGCAATCAACGAACAGGGTTTCTGAGTTTGTACATTAGTATCTGGCTTCAGGCCTTTGCTAGATAAACAATATTCATTTAAACTTAAATATTATTTTTTTGATGGTACCTACCATTCATCATAGACGGCACCTCTATCATTTCGCCACTTTTCCGTAGCGCCCTCCTCCGCCTTCTTCCAACTGCAATTTTCCCGATCTGGCTTTGACAATCAATTCCGCCAGCTCGGCTTTAATAACTTTTTTCAATTCCTTTTCAGAAACGCGATGCAGTATATTCATTTCAGATCCGAAATGGCTGTACAGTTTCTCCATTGTTTTAGGCCCCAGACCGGGTAAAAAATCAAGCGGCACCTGATGGATGTATGGCGGCCTTTCAGGATGGTTGCTTGATTTTTCCCCACCTTCCGCCAACTCTGCGATCCGTTCGGATACCCCTTTTGTAAACTTTTTTGAGCCACAGCTCACACATTCATCTTCTTGTTTCAAAGCGAAGCATTTAGCACAAGCGGTCCGGTAATATTTGCCCAAAAAAGGATTGAGGCCGTAATTTGCGTCGATCTTATTGCCATCCTCTCCATGCAAGGCTTTTTTGACTGCCTGGAAGGTGGGACCTTCTAAGGTCATCTTCTGGTATTCCCGCGCCATCTTCGGCAATGAATGGGCATCTGAATTAGATACAAAAGTTAAGCTGTGCAATTCATCGATCTGGTCAGCCATCGTTGTATTGGAACTTAATCCAAGTTCAATTCCGTCTATCAAATCCGGATTTAACACTTCTTCCAGAGATTCCCTGACTCCTTTTCCATAAAGACTTTTAAAAGGTGTGAAGACATGTGCAGGGATAAATAGGCCGTCCAAAGACTTTACCTTCTCTTGAATAATGATAGCTTTCTCATACACTCGCTGTGTACTTAGCTGATTATTCGTTACACGCTTCGAAAGCCAGGAGGAAAATTCCTTCAGCTGTTTAAAGGCAGGGAAATAGGCCAGCAGATGGATTGGACCGTTGCAGCTTTCATCAAAAACTTCCATTTCCGTGCCAGGAATCAGCGTCACCTCCCCCTCAAATCGAAAACCGCCTTCTTCCATTTCTACGAGACGCCCCTCGTCACAGAGCTGTTCCATTTCCATAATCACTTCTGGAGAATGACAGTCAATAATCCCAATGACATCCAGTCCTTTTGGGAATTTTGCTGTTTGTAAAATATTCGTCAATGTCAGGCTTTTCGCGGCAGTGATTTTTACAGGTTTTCCAGTAAAAGTCCTTCCAATGTGAATATGCATGTCTACAAAATACTGTTTCATATTATTTTTTCTCCATCAATTGCAAATATTGAACTGCAAATACAGTTTTTGCATCATAAATCCTTTCATTTTTGATGCATTCAAGTGCTTCTTCAAGTGAAATTTCAACCAACTCAACAAATTCATCTTCATCCCCATCAGCCGGATTATCCAATGCTTCCAATTCTGTCGCCAAGTAAATATGAATGATTTCATTGGCGAAGCCTGGTGACGTGTAAAAGGAAGTGATATATTCCATTTTACCTGCCCGATAGCCGGTTTCTTCTTCCAGTTCCCTTTCCGCCGTAACCGCAGGCTCTTCCCCCGGCTCCAATTTCCCGGCTGGAATTTCAAGCAGGGATCTTTCCAACGGCTTCCTGTACTGCTCAACCATGACGATTTTTTTTTCGTTTGTCAGGGGAATCAAGGCAACGGCGCCAGGATGCCTGACGATTTCACGACTAGATCTTTTGCCATCAGGAAGCTCCACCTCATCCACTTGTACGCTGATGATTTTCCCGTCAAAGATTGGTTTCATACCAACTGTTTTTTCTTCGAATTTATTCATCGTATTCAGCTCCCTGTTCTATTTCAATTGCAGATAATCATACATTTTACCATACATCGGGGAGGGATCACGATGAGAGTGAATATAAGTGAAAACCGCTTTGTTTTAACAGGAAAGGCATGGGAAATCCAAGCACTGCTTAAAAAGTATGCCAAGCAGCACAAGCTTGTAAAAGATTGGCTGGACTCTTGCACAATGATTGAATAGAATGGGCACCTTCAGATAAAATAGGAAAAAAAGAAAAGCGGGGTTTATATGGAAAAACGGAAGCTGGGAAAATCAGACTTATTTATAACCAAGATGGGGCTAGGCTGTATGTCACTTGGAACAGATTCGGCCAATGCTGAAAAAATAATTAAAACTGCACTTGACGAAGGAGTCAACTATTTTGATACGGCTGATTTATACGATTATGGGGTAAACGAAGAAATCGTAGGAGAAACTCTCAGAGCAGTCCGCGATCAAGTGATAGTTGCTACAAAAGTGGGAAACCGCTGGACTGATAAGAAGGATGGCTGGGATTGGGACCCATCTAAAAAACATATAAAAGAGGCGGTTAAAAACAGCCTCAGGCGTCTACGCACTGATTATATCGATTTGTACCAGCTGCATGGGGGTACCATTGAAGATCCGATCGATGAAACAATAGAAGCTTTTGAAGAGTTAAAATCTGAAGGACTGGTCAGACATTACGGGATCTCCTCCATTAGGCCTAATGTTATTCGGGAATATGCAACCCGCTCCTCAATTGTCAGTGTTATGATGCAATATAGTTTGCTGGACCGCCGCCCAGAGGAAGTCATGCCCCTACTTACGAAAAATGAAATAAGCATCGTGTCAAGAGGCTCCGTTGCCAAAGGCTTATTAAGTGATAAAATGCTCGGAGTCAAAGAAAATCAATGGGAAGGGAAAGAATATCTCGATTATTCTTCAAACGATATCAAGGAGCTCATCGAAAGTATCCAGGCTAAACTTTTAGATGATAAAAGATCGCTGAATGAATTGGCATTTCAATTCAATTTGTCCCACAAAGCAGTGGCTGCTGTTGTTGTTGGAGCAAGCACGGTTGAGCAGGTGAAAGATAATGTACGTGCAGTCAACTCCCCTGCCTTATCTAAAGAGGAGTTGGCCCTTTTAGAGCTTCTAACAAAGGAAAGTCGCTATTCGGCACATCGCTGAATTAATCGTTCGTCAATCTTTTAGCTTTTTTCTAACATTTCAGCATATATTTTACAAGCTCGTTCAAGTATAATAGTAATATCGAATCATAAATTCCTTACAATTGATTTTTTTAGGGGTATATCGACACCATATCCTTTAAATCGATTCTAATTTAAGAGATTCTACCACTCTTCGACACCAACATTTTTTTCAGGACTATGACTTTAGAAGCGCCTATACTTAGATACACTTAGCGAAAAAGGCAAATCTGTTCGAAAGGCAGAGACGCAAAGCCACAGGCCTAAGGTTAAATAACTAGGGCAGCTGGGTTACCCGTATCTATGGGAGGTAACGATGAAAAAGTCAGTCGTAATGAGACCAGAAAAGCTTGATGAAGAGTGGGTAGAGCTCATACTCCATGCATTGGGTGCAGGAATCAGCCCCCAGGAGATCAAGGAATTTTTTCGAAAATCTCAGTAGTACATAATAATGACCCTGTAAATCAGGAATTTTGCTCTATTAATAACTTTGCAGTGTATGTTATAATGGGCAAAGAGTAGGTGACTGTGTAAATGATTGGTCAACGAATTAAAGAGTATCGTCTGCAAAAAAAAATATCCCTTTCCGAATTGGCCGAACGAGCTGGGATTGCCAAATCATATTTGAGTTCAATCGAACGCAATATCCAGTCGAACCCCTCCATTCAAATTTTGGAGAAGCTTTCATCTGTCCTTGATGTGCCGGTCCATGTTCTGCTTCACGGAGAAACGGGTGAAATTGAATTGGACCACGGTTGGGAAGAACTCGTCCGCGAAGCGATGTCTTCCGGTATTTCTAAAGAAGAATTCCGTGAGTTCCTGGAATTCAATAAATGGAAAATGAAGAATAAATAAACGCTCCGTGACGATCTGTCTGGGCGTTTTTTATTTTTTCTACAATTAAAAAACGGGAAGAACAGTCATACTGCTCTTCCCGCTCATGTAGTCTTTTTGATTGCTTTCTCCTTCGGTTCCAGCTGTCTAATCGCACTAAAGATCGTAAAGCCAGAGTAGCCCAATAGCAAGAGTCCCGGAAGGATGAGCATCAGCGCGCTCCCCTCTTTTGACTGCGCATAGCTGACGAAATATCCCACATATGGAACAGTGACCCCTGTATACTCTGCAACAACATTTTCTGAAAGTACAGGCTCCGTGTCAGCAGCATTGTTATTATCCCCTTTTGTCGTGTACGTCACTTGCTCTCCGCTTTTGTTCACTTCAGTGACCCTGTGGGTAACTAGTGTATTCTCATCTTGCATGAATGTGATGACATCGCCTTCTTTAAAGCGAGTGAAGTCACCGCCAGGCTTAACAGCTATCACGGAGCCCGTTTTTATTCCCGGTTCCATGGAACCGGACAGAACTGATTTCAGCTGGTAGCCGAAAAACTGGGGTTCTCCGCCGGCTGCTTTTGAAGATATAACCAAAAACAGCATTAGGATAAACACAAGGAATAACACGGCGCTAATTGTATTGCTGATGATTTTCCAAACGAGTTTCATTCTTCTCCATCCTTTACAGAATTAGAATTTGACGGCTCCTCCTTAGCAGGTGCTTCAGGGGCTCGTAGAGGATCCGGGTTAGGCTCTGGCACAGGTGTTGGTGTTGGGGTTGGAACAGGCTCTTGACCCTTTGGCTTATTATCATTGCCGTCTGGCAGATTTGGATTATCTGGCTGATCAACTGGCTTCGATGGTTCATTTTGAGTTGGTGGGCCATCCTGTTTTGGTGTATCTTTATCTTTTTTCTCATTGTTTTCAGGTTTGTTATCTTGCTTCTCTTCCTTTTGAGGTTTTTCTTTATCCGATGGCTCTTGTGATTCCTCAGTTGTATTCTCTTCTTCGATTACCTCGTCTTCGGGCTCTTCCTTTTCACATGTGACAGTAATTTTCTTTAAGAATTCACTTGGATGTTTTCCTTCTTGATAAGCTTTGAATGTATAACTTCCAGGTTCTCTAGCTTTAAATTTTAAAGTTACACTTTCTCCAGACTTTAACCTCTTTATTTTGTTTGAACCTGCGGGCCCTTCTTCAATTTTCCAATATCCTTCTTCAGTTTCATATTTTCCTTGATTTGTAAACTTTGCTTCTATTTCTGTATTCTTATCGCAGCTTTCAATTTCTTCATTCCCCACAGATAAACTGACATCGGTTTGCTTCCACGGAACAGGCCATTTACCGGCTTCAATCGTCCCTTCTATCTCCTCCGAACTCGTAAACCCAGCAAAAGTGGGTGAAACGAGAGTGATAGCCGCAAAAACGGACATATACCAAAATGCCGTAGCTTTCCCTGCTCTTATCAATTTCTTGTTTCTATTGCCGTGTGTTCTCTGCCGCGATTTTCTAATAGAGCCCACCTCCCGTAATCAGGCTTTGGTGAAGTATTTAGAGAAAGGCGGGAGGTCCCGCCTTTTTATATTATTTGAGTGGTGAACCATCCATTTGATATGCAGTAAAGTCCCAAGTTAACTCAAGTTCATCCCCTTGGAATTTATTCTGATCATGATCGTTATCTACAAATTCAAACTGGACAGCAAGATTATGTGTCTGACCCGGTTTTAAGCCACCATTGCCAAATAGTTTGTCAATGAACAATTGCTTAATGACATCTGGGTTTTCATTTTTAAGAGCCGCTAGTGTCGTTGTATGAATCGGTGTACTTAATTGATTAACATTCGTCAAGAAATTCACTCGAATATGTTCTCCGAAATCCTCTCCCGCATTATCACCTTTTGTATCAGTTACTTCATATGAAGTTTCAAGACCAACAGTTTTAATATCCAATGATCCATCATTCTTCAATTTAAATGTTCTAAGCATGGAATCTCCCGGCTTGATTTTAGATACGTTAATAATTTCTTGAGGGTTTAAAGTCAAGTCCAATGTACCCGCTGCAAACGTGTTAGCTGAAGTTTCCGTATCACTAAAATACGCAAACGTTCCTCCCCCTACTAATGCAATCCCCAATGCCGCCGACGCTACTCCCATACCCAGCTTCTTTTTGATACTCATACTAATCTCCTCTTTCCCTTTATATTTTCCCTTTCGTTCTTTTTAACGAATGGACTGAATTGAGTATAGTACAAACGGGCTATTTATTAAAACTTCAAATTCTGCCGAATATTCTCAATTAAGAACATAAAACTCCATCAAACAAACTTTTCCTTCTTTTTCCTCATTATTTTGCAACTTTATCAAGAACAATATGTTTCTTATAATGAACACATAGGTTGAAAGGTGGTAATGTTATGTGATCGGGCTGCATATTAAAGAACTCAGAGAACAAAAAGGATACTCTCTTTCCAAACTCGCCGATAAGGCTGGCATATCAAAGTCCTACCTTAGCTACATCGAAAGGGACATGCAAAGAAATCCCTCACTACAAGTTCTCTCCAAAATTGCCCATCCTCTAGGGGTAACCGTAGAACAGCTTTTACAGGAGAGCGTGCAAAAGGAGTTCAAACTGGATAAAGAATGGCAAATGCTTGTGCAAAAAGCAATACAGGCAGGAATGAGAAAAGAGGATTTCCTTGAATACTATCAATTCATTCAATTTAAAAACCGGAATAAAAAACGATGAACTCATTGAGGAGGGCCGCAGGTGAGCCAATATAAAGGGGGCAGCAAACATTTCGATAAAGTCGACTATGAATGGGTATTACTGATGAAAGAGGCAAAGCGGTTAAACATTAAAATAGAGGATATTCGTTCATTTTTAAGAAGAAAAAACTGAGCAAGTGTCGTTAAGGAAAGGCAGAGAGTATAATTGATATATTAAAATACCATAAAGACTAGAGGGCTTGGCGGAAAAAACCAAGCCTTCTATTTTAATAGGCATCCATGATTGCATTCTCACTGACACGCAGCTCAGGTTCCGTTGATTGCTTAATATCATCAACTGAATATCCTTTTGCCACTTCTTTTAGCACAAGTCCCTTTTCCGTTACATCTATCACCGCTCGGTCAGTGATGATCCGGTCTACGACCTGCTTACCCGTCAACGGAAGGACACATTGGTTTAATATTTTTGGATCGCCGTCTCTATTGACATGCTCCATGATCACGATGATTTTTTCCGCACCATGGACAAGGTCCATCGCCCCGCCCATACCTTTTATCATTTTACCAGGGATCATCCAATTGGCGAGGTCGCCGTCCTTTGAAACTTCCATTCCACCCAAAATGGCCAAATTTACATGCCCTCCACGAATCATTGCAAACGACTCTGCACTGTCAAAATAGGCAGCCCCCGGAATAGCGGTCACGGTCTCTTTACCGGCGTTGATTAAATCGGCATCGACCTCCAACTCCGTCGGATATGGCCCGATGCCAAGAAGCCCATTTTCCGACTGAAGCACCACTTGCTTATTATCTGCAATATAATTGGCCACCAGAGTCGGCATACCAATGCCAAGGTTTACATAATATCCGTCCCGGATTTCCTTTTCTGCTCTTCTCGCTATCTTTTCTCTTACAGCAGCTTTACTCAATTTGACAACCTCCCTTCTACGAACTTACTGTCCTTCTCTCTATCCGCTTCTCGAGATCACCTTGTATCAGGCCTTGAACATAAATACTCGGAGTATGAATGCAATCAGGATCCAGTTCACCAATGTCCACAAGATTTTCTACCTGCGCTATGGTCACTCTCCCTGCTGCTGCAATCATCGGATTAAAGTTCCGAGCAGTCTTTTGATAGACGAGATTGCCCATCTTGTCTCCTTTCCAGGCGTTCACCAGGCTGAAATCGGCTGTCAGTGCCTCTTCCAAAACATATTCCTTTCCATTGAACTCCCGGATTTCCTTCCCTTCCGCAATCGGCGTGCCAACTCCTGCCGGGGTATAGAAAGCCGGAATTCCTGCACCGCCAGCACGGATTTTTTCAGCAAGCGTCCCCTGAGGGGTCAACTCGACTTCAATTTCTCCCGCCAATACCTGTCTTTCAAATTCTTTGTTCTCCCCTACATATGAACCGATTATTTTCTTTATCTGCTTGTTTTGAAGAAGAAGTCCGAGCCCCCATTCATCCACGCCGCAGTTATTCGAAATGACCGTTAAATCTTTTACACCCTTATCCACAAGCGCCATAATCAGATTTTCCGGTATTCCGCAAAGGCCAAATCCCCCAACCATTAGGGTAGATCCATCATGGATATCGGCTACCGCATCCTGAAATGTCGCAAAAAACTTCTTCATGCCGGCCTAACCTCCCAGATTGTATTATTGTCCTGCCAGTTCAACGATGGTCGCCACTCCTTGACCTCCGCCGATGCAAAGCGTAGCAAGCCCCCTCCTCGCCCCTCTCCTCTTCATTTCATGCAGGAGTGTAACCAGGATTCTTGCTCCACTCGCTCCTATTGGATGCCCGAGTGCGATTGCCCCTCCGTTTACATTCAAGAAGTCCTTATTAAAATGCAATTCCCTGTCCACCGCGAGCGATTGGGCTGCAAATGCCTCGTTTGCTTCAATGAGGTTTATATCTTCCATGGACAATCCGGCCTTATGCAGGGATTTTTTCACCGCAGAGACAGGCCCGATTCCCATGATGCTCGGATCAACAGCAGCATTGGCATTCGCAGTGATAAAAGCAAGTGGATCAACGCCGAGCTCTTCAGCTTTTTTTCTTGACATGACAACCACAACAGCAGCTCCGTCGTTGATGCCTGATGAGTTTCCTGCAGTGACACTTCCGTCTTTTTTAAAAGCGGGTCTTAAACCTGCAAGCTTTGCAGCAGTCGTACCTTTGCGCGGATATTCGTCCGTATCAAAAATAATCGGCTCGCCCTTTCGCTGCGGAATCTCAATCGGGACGATCTCCTCTTTGAACTTCCCTTCCTCAATGGCTTTCACTGCTTTTTCCTGGCTCAATGCCGCAAATTCATCCTGTTCTTCTCGGCTGATGTCATACTTTTCACATAAGTTTTCAGCTGTGACACCCATATGATAGTCGTTAAATACACAGGTAAGGCCATCGCTCGTCATGCTGTCAACAAGCTTTTGATCGCCCATCTTAAAGCCTTCCCTGGCATTTTTTAATAAGTACGGTGCCTTAGACATGTTTTCCATCCCGCCGGCAACAATAATTTCTGCATCTCCTGACAATATGGCCTGGGTGGCCAGATGAACAGCCTTCAATCCAGACCCGCACACTTTGTTGATCGTCATCGAGGAAACGCTTTCAGGAATGCCGGCTTTTATTGCCGCCTGCCGCGCCGGGTTTTGTCCCAATCCTGCTTGGAGAACGTTCCCCATAATGACTTCCTCCACATCCTCCGGTCTAATTCCCGCCTCCTTCAACGCTCCCTTAATGGCTATTGCACCCAGTTCGGAAGCCGGCGTATTTTTTAGCGTACCCATAAAACTCCCAATTGCCGTGCGTACGGCACTGACAATCACTACATCCTGCTGACCCATATGTTTACCCTCCTTTGAATATGTCTACTGTAACTTTTCGTGAAAAATTGCAAAAAACCTTCTTTTTAACCAAGCGATCAGCGATAACCTACACTCTTTGTACTTTCATTCATCCCTGGAATTCCTTATAATGAAAGATAATGAAACTTCTTTGTATGACAAACGTATTAGAGATAAAGCAAGTAGGGACAGGAGTGAATCCAGCTTGAAATCAATTTTGTCTTTTTTTCTGGGAATGTTTGCAACTGCCGAAGCAGTTCTTATATGGCTTATATTGTTTTTGGGATTTGATATGGGTTTCTTCGAATCTTCGGGCATATCAGCCCTGGCCGGTCTCGCTACATTCTTTGGAGTCAAGTTCGTTTCGGACTATCGGTTTTTAAAAAAGAACAGGCTGACCAGAAAAGAATACGCCTACATTCAAAAAAACCTGCAGGAAGCCAAAAGGAAGATAGCCCGCCTGCAAAAGTCATTTTTATCAGTCAGAACGATGGGAGCATTCAAACAGCTGTATGAATTGAATAGGCTCGCCAAAAGGATGTACGCCATCGTCAATAAAGACCCGCGCAGATTTTACCAGTCGGAGCGCTTTTTCTTCTACCATCTTGATTCTGTTGTGGAAATATCCGAACGGTATGCGCGCCTGGCTTCCCAGCCGGTGAAAAACGATAATATTTATCTTTCATTGAAAGAAACGCAAAGTACACTCGAAGACTTGAACGAGTCAATCAAAAAAGACATATATCACGTATTGTCTTCGGATGTGGATGATTTGCAATTCGAATTGGATGTCGCAAGACATTCTTTGAAGAAGCTTGAATATCACCCTCTTGACGACGAAAGGAGTACAAAAGAATGAGCGAACCAATGAACGAAAAAGTGTTAAAAGACGATTTCACAAGCGGATTGGATGACTTGCTTGCCAATCCGTTCGGAGAGCAGGAGCTCGCATTGCAGCCACAATTGGCGGAGGAGCCTTCTGCTCCGAAACCGGTAAAGCTTGTGGACGCCCTGCCGGAAGAAAGCAAAAAGAGGGCATTGGATCTTGCAAAGCAAATTGATCCCGCCAACCATCAGGCGATCATTTCATATGGTACGCAGGCGCAATCCCAGCTGCTGAATTTTTCAAGCTCCATGCTCGACCATGTTCAAAATAAAGATATCGGTCCAATTGGCGATGTTTTAAATGATCTGATGAGTAAGCTGAAATCTATCAACCCGGAAGAATTGTCACCGGAAAAGAAGAACTTTTTCTCTAAAATGTTCGGCAAGATTTCCAACTCCATTCAGGAAACGATGTCAAAATATCAAAAAACAGGCGCCCAGATTGATCGGATCAGCATCAAGCTGAACCAATCAAAAGATGTGCTCCTCTCGGATTTACAGATGCTGGAACAATTATATGAAAAAAACAAGGAATATTTCCATGCATTGAATATTTTCATCGCTGCTGGCGAGTTGAAGATTGAAGAGATGCGGACAGAGACCATTCCGTCATTGAAGAAAAAAGCGGAAGCTTCAGGGGATCAAATGGCATATCAGGATGTTAATGACATGATCCAATTTGCCGACCGTCTTGAAAAAAGATTATATGACCTGAAGCTGAGCAGACAAATTACAATTCAAAGCGCTCCGCAAATCCGAATGATTCAAAATACGAATCAGGTGCTGGCTGAGAAAATTCAGACGTCAATCATGACAGCCATCCCGCTCTGGAAAAACCAGATTGCGATAGCCCTTTCCCTTTTCCGCCAACGGCAAGCAGTCGAAGCGCAGAAGCAGGTTTCGAAAACAACGAACGAATTATTGCTTAAAAATGCCGAAATGCTTAAATCCAATACATTGGAAGCTGCCCGTGAAGGTGAACGCGGTCTTGTGGATATAGAAACATTGAAGAAAACACAGGCAAACCTGATTTCCACACTGGAAGAAACGATTAAAATCCAGCAGGAAGGCCGGTCAAAACGTGCACAGGCTGAGCAGGAACTGGTGACAATGGAAAACGAATTAAAGCAAAAGCTGCTTAGTTTAAAATAAAGGAAAAAACGCCTGATCCCTGATATTCTAAAGGAACATGTGTCACAACTTATAAAAGTATTTATTTTGAGAGATCAACAAAGAGAGCCGGACAGCTGAGTCCGGCTTTTCTTATCTAAGGAGGATTTTCATTGAATTTACCGAAAAAAGCAACGATCATTGAAGTGGGTCCACGGGATGGCCTGCAAAACGAACAAAAATTTGTAGATACCGAAGTAAAAAAGGAATTCATCCGTCAACTGGCGTCATCGGGAATCAAAGAGATGGAAATCACTTCTTTCGTTTCTCCTAAATGGGTACCGCAAATGCGTGATGCTGCTGAAATCGTACACGCGTCTCCCGCCGGAGTCAGGAATATTGTACTTGCGCCAAATCGCCGGGGGATTGACAGAGTCCTGGAAACTTCCTCAAAAGCGGTTGCGGTATTTGTAGGTGTCAGCAACACTTTCAATAAAAAAAATATAAATAAGTCAACAGAGGAAAGCCTAAAAGAGTTGAAGCCTATCATTTCTGAACTGAAAGAGAAAGACTTTTTCGTGCGGGCATGTATATCTACTGCCTTTTACTGTCCTTATGAGGGAAAGGTAGTGGAATCTGATACAATATCGCTTTGCCGTGAGTTTGCGGAAGCAGGTGCAGATGAACTGAGTGTCGCAGATACCATCGGGATGGCGGTGCCGACAGAGTCATTTTCACTTTTCTCGAAACTCAAAAAAGAGCTGCCTGGCACGTTGATCGCTGCACATTTCCACGATACGCGAAAAACTGCCTTGGCAAATATTTTTTCCGCACTCCAAGCGGGCATCGACCGTTTTGACACGTCCGCAGGCGGACTCGGCGGCTGTCCTTTTGCTCCGGGAGCGACCGGCAATGTGGCAACAGAGGATGTCGTATACATGCTGGAACGCATGGGTGTTGAGACCGGGGTTGATCTCGATGAGCTGAAAAAAGCAATTGATTTGGTCGCCCCTGCCGTCTCCCGGCCGATTACCACCGGCTATTACCAATTGTCGGGAAAGCCAAACTAATCGAGCAGGCTCATCCTGCCGTTCAGGATTTCATTGGGGCTGGCAAGTTGGAAGGCATGGTTTTTCTCAGAGAAATCTATTTCAAGTTCATCATCTAAAAATACCAGCTTTGACTGCTCCACTCTGACAGGCATTTCGTTCGTTTCCACCGCTATCTCATCGCTTTCCCTTTCCTGCTTGTCCATCAGCCTGAGAATGGGAATGCCGCTGAGAGAGCAGCCGTCGATTTCATACATCAGTTTCAAATCCAAGTCTCTCCCAGCAAGCTTCTTTATAATTTGTTCTGTTGCTTCAGGAGTAAAATTAATGTTCACCATATTGTTCATCCTCCCTATTATTTTTCATGCGTGTTTGTTTTTCCATTTGAAGCCGCATACTATTTATTGATTGAATTTTTAGAAGGAGGTTATCAAATGGAAAATAAAACTCAGATTAAAGTGATGGATAACGGTCCATACCGGGTTGCGGGAAATTTTGAGCTGATTGATGCCGAAGGCAATGCATTTGAAACGAAAAATATGATTTCTTTATGCAGATGCGGCCTGTCGGACAAAAAGCCTTTCTGTGACGGTACACATAAAGGGAAGTTTGAATCCTGCGTCAGAGCGGAATAATTACAAAAGCGCAAGCGCCTGTTCATCGACTTACAGACTGAGCCGAAATGCGGAAACGCCTTGGTCAGCCCCGACAAGCATAAGACGATTCCCGAGGAGGCAGGACTTCAGCCGCCACAGGGAATTGGCTTATGACCTCGAGGGGCTAGGCGTTGCAGCTAGACAGGAGTGCCTTCGACGAGATAAAGGAAACACGGCGACGAAGGCCGCCTCAGGGCGCCACGTCCTGTGGCTTCGGTGGCACTAGGACGTCCTGTCCGTCGGAGCCGATGTTGACTTATCGTAGGAAAGCTGCTGATTTCATACACATCATGAGAAACTTCTGCGAATAATCTTCGTTGAGCTTTGCGACGAGGTNTCATACACATCATGAGAAACTTCTGCGAATAATCTTCGTTGAGCTTTGCGACGAGGTAACAAAACCTCCTCGAATAAACTATGCCTTGGAGCACCAAAAGGAGGAAGTCTGCTAGTCGATAGGCGCTGGAGCTGGACGAGAGTAAAATTCTATCTCCATAAAGGAACCTAAACGAGAAGCACACAGCTTCTCGTTTTAATTTTCGAAACTACCTGTCTCTTCTCCATCAATTTTCAACTTCCAAATCCCTTTTTCCGGAAATGACAGTTTCCCACCATATAAATATATAGGATTGTTCGTTGCACCATCAATGTGTTCGGTCTCTTGCACAAAAGTATGCTCCGACACCGTTTTTCCATTCTCATTTATTAATTGTACCTCAATTCTCTTTTTATCTTTCCTTGAACTTTCTATTATTATGTCTGTTTCTTTGCGAATCTCCATTTCTTTCGGGGATTTTTCAAGTGTGTAGTTCTCTGTTTTTGGGAATGGAGGCAGGACTTCTAGTGAAAACTGATCAAATAATTGGCCATCCACATAAAACGATAGCTGCCATAGCCCTTCCTCAGTAAAAGGTGTAAATTGCGTCAATACATGAGCATCGTCCCCATTAAGTCCCGTTGACAAGATTCCATGTGATAATAGTATACTTTCGTTATTGTTTGCCGCTTCTATCTCGTATTCTTTCCCGGCAAGCTCCTCAGGATTTCCCCAAAAGAAGATCATCAGCTTTGCAACCCTCCTGGGATCTTCAGCAACGAAATGATCAAAGGTGTTTAAAATCCCGAGCTTCCCTTTAATTCCGATGACTTCCTGCTTCGTATCCGGGAGAATAAACGCCTGCCCTTTCGGTATACTTTCAAGGTCTGTAAAACTTTCGGCCTTGTCTTCCATTGAGGACTCCATCTGAATGGATTGACTCTCCTCCTTGGCTGTTTCGCTGCCAAGTCCTCCTTCAAAGAGTGAGAAAGCAAATATCATTAAAATAGCTGAAAAAGAGATAATTGCTGCTGCCGGTTTAAGGCTCTTCCTTTGATGAGTACGATTCTGTTGCAGTTTCAATAATATATTTTGCTGTTGCTCTTTCGTTAATGAATATTTAGGAAGGCTCTTTAGACTTTCTTTGATTTGCTCCGTTTCCCTCAAGATCAAACCCCTCCTCTTGTAAAATGTCCTTCAATTTTTTCAATGCACGGTGATAGGCTACGTTCACACTGTTTGAACTGCAATTTAATATTTCAGCAGTTTCATTGGATGATAATTCTAAAATCCCCCGCAATATCACCACTTCTTTTTGCTGGGGAGAGAGCTTATCAATGGCATCATATAATTGCTGCTGTTCCTGGCTTTGGATGATGATTTCCTCCGATCCAGGGACATGCGCACGATCCGCGATGAAATAATGCTTGATCCTCTGCCATACTTTCTTTCTTCTGTAGCGGTCTATCACAATATTTCTTGCAATGGCTATAAGCCAGGTTTTCGGATGGGAGTTCCCCTTGAATTTGGAAAATTTATTCATCGCGATTACAAAGGTATCCTGCACCAGATCTTCCACATCTGTAAATCCCGTATAGTATATAAGGAAGCTTGTAATATCCCTTTCATATTTCTCAAACCAGTCTTCAATCGAATATTCCTTCACACCGTCCCTCCTCTCCTTTACATATTAGACGATTATGGATCGATTACCTTACATTTTTTCATAAAAAGTTAAAGTGGGTTTTTGAAGGGATTTTTGGAGGATAAAATGGAAAATGAAGAACGCGGAGATGATAGCTATCCCCGCGTATACATCTTTCTATTTAATTCGCTTTCGGCATTTCTGCTGTTGCTTCTTTTTTAAGATAATATTTTCCTCGGGTCGCAATTGCCAATACAATCGTCAAGACGAAGGCCAAAATCCCTGCGAAGAATGCAGCGAACGCTTCCAGGAAACTGCCCATTAGCCCAAAAGCAGCCATTGTTCCAATCACACTGGAAACAATAAGGGAAATAACCCCGACCGGATTCCAGGCGTATAAGTATTCTTGACGGTATTCGAAATAATTCGGACCAATTTTCAAAACTTTTTTAACAACAAATGCATCGCAAATGACGATCGCTGCCCAGGCAAGTAAGAATACTCCTTGGAATGTCAGCAAGGGACCGAGATAATCCAGAACTCCGGCTAACATACAGACGACCGCTGCCGTGGCTGTAAAAAACACCCAGAAGTTCCTGCCCGGTTTGAAACGAAATACATTTTCAAAGAAGTTGGCCAGTGAAAGTGAACCACTATACAGATTTGTAATATTAATGCGCAATTGTGTAAGTATCGTAAATAAAGCCCCAAAAATTCCAATCAATTGTACAAAATAGATTCCCGGGTTTTCCTGCATGAAGCGGGCACCAAACCAGATGCCGATCAGTCCCATTATAAAGAAGCAGACAAGAGCCGGGACGAATCCTACCATAAAGACACCCATTTTAAATTGACTCGGTTTGATAAAACGGGCGTAATCAGAAATTAGTAATGCAATAATTCCTACCAGACCATTCATGATACCGATACAAGTAATAAGCGATGCTCCGCCGACTGCCATCCCTTCCGGAAGCACTCCCCAAAGACTCCCTACGTATGCAGGCTCAAGCCTTGCGGCTACTACCATTCCAGCCCCCAGCAAAATAACAAACAAAGGCAGTGTCCACTTTTGCAGCTTATCAAGCTGCTTCACGCCAAACCAGTTAAATGGAACAACCGCAAATCCGAAAAATACCATTAAGGCCCAAACAGGAATTCCCGGAATATATTCATGAACAGCATATGCCATGATGGCCCCTTCGATGGCACAATACATAATGAAATTCAATGCGTAGATCAGGGATGTAATCGACGCTCCGATATATCCGAAGCCTCCTCCTCTTGCCATCAAATTTACATTCAGCCCGGATTTTCCAGCAACATAAGCAATTCCTATTCCCAGAACACCAGCCACGATCGTAGCATATATTTCGGCAAGCAAAGCATTCACCGCTCCGAAACTCACGGTCATCAAACTTCCCATTTGCATAAACAGCATCGCTGTTGCTACGCCGAGGGTCACATTGGTGATGCTCCACCAGTTCATCCGGTAATGTTCCGGCACCCGTTCTAACGCGTAATCTTCTTTTTTCTCTTTATTTTCTACAATCTTTCCCTCATTTTTAATTACTTCCGCCACACTTTTTACCCCTCTCTTATTTCATTTCATCCCAGTATCCGACGGGAAATCCCTCTTCATAAATCAATTTCCTGCGAACAACTTAAAAGTTTGTGTATTTTCCCAATCCCCCTTTGCAGATTAGCAACCGCTTACATCATTGGAGATACCTGCTCTCCCTTGATGAAATTACATATCGCAAAAACCGTACCAACTTAAGACATAAGACCTAAATTTTCTATAAAAAGTGACAGAAACCTTTTATTTATCTGATAAAAAAGGAGGTAATTTGTAAATTTGGCTGCGTGGCGACTTTCTTTTTTAAGGGGAAATTCGTTCATTATTGCAAGTCTTTTTTCATTCTTGCAAAGTATCGAAAGCTTTTAAAGTTAGAAAGTGAAATTCGAGAGGGTGAAATTAAAGAAAAGAAACAGATAAAGAAAAGCGCAAGACGCGCAGCCTTAGGCGACAAGCAGATGGAGGTAGCTCTTCAGTCACCATAGCAAAGCCACTGATTTCACTTACATCGTGAGAGTCATCACCGAATTTGCTTCATGCGGCTTTGCGGCGAGGAAAACATGCACTCCACCAATACGCTGTGCCGCAGGAGTATAATCATCCTGGATTATCTTCCTTGCTGCTTGTGACCTCGAGCTGCTGGTGCTTGGCCGTCTGTCCGTCGGGACATAAAAGCATCCTTGTTTGAAGAGAAAATTAGGGGTAATTTTATTCTTACTTTGGCTTTAAAAAGGCGGAAACTTTGTTTTAGATTCCTTTTCAAGCTACAGTGTGTCTAATCAATCATCCGAATCTGGCCGATATTTTTCAATGAAATCCGCCGTGCGTTCCCCGACTGATCAATGACCCGGAATTCTTTTTGCAAATCATCGAAGTAGTGGATTGTACCTGTTAATTGCGCGAAGCGATTCGCTTCAAAATATGTAATCGAGACTGCCTTGCCTAATTCCATTGCTTCTGCTGCCGTTTCATCTAGCATTTCAAGCTTTTGCTCATCCAGCTGTTTTTGTTCCATCCAAGTTTCTTCTTCCGCCCACTTTCGGAGCATTTTGACATGCTCCGGAAGCATCAGTGAATTCCATTTGATTCTGCCGCGGTCCCGAATCATCTTGCCTTCCCCCTTCACTTATAACAGGTGTCATGCCTTGTGTCCCCCGACAAGCGAGGCTCTTTTCCTTGTTGTTCCCGCTTCGGTATAGGAAACCGCCCGAAGCAGGGAAGCCGCCCCATGCCGGCGGCGGATTCGATCCATTACGTAGCCAAGTTCTCTCTTACGCTCTTTGTCCGGCTCAAACAAGCTGAGCTGGAGCAGATGATCATCAACAATGTTTGATAGAGAAACGGAAATTTGCCGCACAGTCTTTCCCGTATAGTGAGTTTCAAACAGTTCTCGGCACACCTTGTAAATCTCCATTGTTATATTTGTTGGCTCTTCAACCGACTTCGAGCGAAGGAATCCGCCCCCAAGCTCTTTTTCACTGTAGCCGATCCCGAGGCTGACCGTCCTTCCCGCTTTTCGATGTTCCCGTGCCCGCCGCGCCACTTCTTCACACATTTCCAAAATCACCGTGATAATCTCATTCTTCTCTTTATAATCGCGCAATAAAATCTGGCTTTTTCCAAAACTGATCTGCCCATCCATGATGGGAGCCCCCAGTTCCGACAGATCAACTCCCCATGCGTGGTAATATAGTTGCGTTCCCATAATTCCAAACTTTTTTTCAAGTGCTTGAAGATCGTAAAATGCAAGCTGCCCGACTGTAAAAATCCCCAGATTGTTCAGCCGCCTTTCCATCCGCCGGCCGATCCCCCACATTTTCCTTAGCGGGGAGATTGGCCACAGCTTTTCAGGCACATCTTCATAGGCCCATTTAGCGATTCCTGTTTTTTTTGCCTCCAAATCGAGGCACAGCTTTGACAGCAGCATGTTGGGCCCAATGCCGATGGAGCAAGTAAGCTGGAATTCGCGCATCAGGTCATCCCGGATTTTTTCAGCGGCTGTGATTGCATCCCCCCATAGATGACCCGTACCATTAAGCTTAATAAAGCTTTCGTCAACGCTGTATACATGAATCTCGTCTACGGGAACATAGCGGTGCAGCAGCCTGGTAATTTCGGTCGATATCCTTAGGTAGGTGCCCATTTTCGCTTCCACAAGCCTAATGCGGGAATCATTTGGAATTTCAAACAGGCGCGACCCCGTTTTGATACCGAATTCTTTTTTCATTCGAGGAGAGGCAGCCAAAACAACGCTTCCGGACTGTTGCAAGTTCCCGACGACTGCAAGATGACATTCCAGTGGATCAAGACCGTTCATCACCGCCGCGCAGCTTGCATAAAAACTCTTCATATCAATGCACAATATATCGGCGTTCGGCAGCCGGCTATAATCGACACTCAATCTCTTCCCCTCCTCAGAACAAATGCGCAAGCGCCTGTTCATCGACGTACAGACTGGAGTGACTCCAACGAGATAAAGGAAACACGGCGACGAAGGAGCCGATGTTGACTTATCGTAGGCGGAGGCGCGAAGTCTGCTAGTCGATAGGCGCTGGAGCTGGACGTAGAATAATCCGATTAACAAGTTATCCATGAGCATAGAGTTTTATAGTTAAATGACAAAAAGGAACACTCGTTCCCATTATATACACCTTTCAATACATTATTCAATGGAATATTCAGGAAGCCCTCTCCGAGACAATATAAAAACACCCTTCCTTTCCATGAAAACTGGAACAAGAAGGGTGTGGCGAGCTTTACTTTTTTAAAAAAGCTTTTTTACCGAGGCGCTCAACAAGCTTGGGAAATAAAGCATACAGAATGCTTCCGGCATTCATCCAACCAGGCAGATTGATTTCCCTGCTGTTTGTCAGCATAGCAGCAACGACTTTTTCAGCTACCTTTTCAGTGGACAGTATATGGCGGCCCAAATTCTTAACATAGTTTCCGCTTGGATCCGCAAGATCAAAAAAACTTGTAGCCATCGGTCCTGGATTAACAGCCGTTACAAAAACGCCGGCATCGGCGAGTTCCATCCGCAAGCTGTTTGTGTAGCCAAGGACCGCATGCTTCGTCGCCGAATAAACACTTGATTTAGGAGTGGCGAGCTTTCCTGCCTGGGAAGAAACATTGATAATGTGGCCAAGCTTTCTCTTTTTCATGGAAGGGATCACTTCCTTTGTACATGCGATCAACCCTACAACATTGACCGCAAACATTCCCTGAACGTCCGGCAAAGTCACGTCTTTTGCCTCGGAAAATATTCCATACCCAGCATTGTTGACCAGTACGTCAACATGGCGCACCTCTTCAAAAATGGCCTGGAAAACAGCCGGAACATCCTCATGCGAAGAGAGATCAAGCTGCAAGTATCGGCAATCCACCCCGTGCTGTCCGCGGATTTTTTCGGCCATTTGGTCCAGCTTCCCCACGTTACGGGCAAGCAGGAACAGATTTGCCCCGCTTGCGGCACACTGGTAGGCCAGTTGCTCTCCCAGCCCTCCTGAAGCCCCAGTAATAACGACTGTTTTTCCTTTTAAACGTTTATTTCTTGTCATCTTTTTCTCTCCGTCATGCTGAAAAATATGCTGTACCATTATCATTTATTTTTTTTGTAACCAACTCATTTTCCAATAGATAATCAAGCTGTGCTGTCGTTTCGGACAATGTCAGGCCAAGCTGCTTTTCATAAACTGCTGGAAAAAGGATTTTAGTCAGTTCAAATGTTGTTACAGGCTGTTCCTTCAGAATCTCCCGAACTTGCATGGCCCTGTCATGCTGTCTGGTCAGCCGGCGTTCAATGAGTTCGTGCGCCTTTTTCACCTCGGCGCCATGGCCCGTATAGACCTTGCTAATATCCACATCAAGCATTTTTCGGAGCGACTCGTTATATTGAAGCTGGGGCTTCGGACGCTTATTTCCGGGATGGATCGAAGGCTCAAGCAACGGGTTGGATGAAATCGTTGCAAGAATATGATCCCCGGCAATCAAAACTCCGTCTTCCTCTCTATAAAAAGCCAAATGGCTTTGCGCATGCCCTGGTGTTTCGAAAACTGTCCAATTTTCTAAACCCGGAACTACATCCCCTTCTTCAATTTCATAAGTGAGTGCCCGCTTAGCCGAAAAACGCAAAGGGGCTTTCAAGGCCGCAAGCATTCTTTCAAAATCGCCCTCCATACCGAATTCCGTGAACAACTGGCTATAAAATTGATCATAGCCTTCAAAAAAGCTTTTGTCTTTTTCAAGCCATGGACGTACGTAAGGATGGCCGTAAACTGGAATTTCTTCCGGCATCAATTCCAATAGCCCCACATGATCCGGATGATGGTGCGTCAAGACGACTTGTTCAATATCCCTAGGTTCAAAGCCTATTTCTTTCAGTTGCTTTTGGAATGCATCCCAGGCTTCTTCGGTTTTTACACCTGCATCAATCAAAGTCAGGGTGTCCCCTTTGACAAGATATACATTAACGTCTCCTACAGCAAATGGTGTTGGCAAAACAAGCTTGAAAATTTTTTCGTCCATACCTAATCCCTCAACTTCGTTATTTTGAAAAAAGAGTTCATAATACAAGCATGTATAGTTTATCGATTATTGCATATAATGTCATTATATTTGAATAGAAATGGGGGTTTGTTCTTCCAAACCCCTTGACATTTTTGCAATCTGTCAGCATAATCATATATAAAATTGAGTTAAAAAAGCGATGATCGGGATCAGTAGATAAGCAAATGATGAAAGAGATTGGAGTCCAGAGGCTGGAAGACTCCATCATCCCCTATCTTATCGAACCTGCCCAAGTGAGCTGTCGGTAAAAACTGACCGTCCCCCTGCGTTACAGGGTTTTGAGATAGTTGCATCTTTTGCAGCTAATAAAGGTGGTACCGCGAAAGTTAACCCTTTCGTCCTTTGAGGATGAAAGGTTTTTTTGTTTTTAAGGCTGCTAAACAATACTGTTGATTTCCGCTACCAACGATCTTGCTAAAAACAACAATAAAGTTTAACAGAGCCTTGTCTTAATAATGGAGGGAAAAAACATGAAGATTTCATTCATCGGGGCCGGATCCATGGCAGAGGCTATCATTGCCGGTTTAATTGAAAAAAATATTTGTCAGGGAGAAGACATTTTAGTCACCAACCGTGAAGACCGAACAAAATTGGAACAACTTGAACACCGTTACGAAATCCAATCTACGTATGACATGGATGAACTAATTAGAGATGCTGACATGGTCATTTTTGCAGTAAAGCCGAAAGATGCAGATGCCGCCCTTCAAAAAATCCAGCCATATATCCAACCCAGCACATTTTTCATATCAGTCATGGCTGGCATATCCATCTCATTTATGGAGGATAAATTGAAAGTATCATGCGCCGTCGCAAGAGCCATGCCAAACACATCTGCCAGCGTAGGCAAATCAGCCACGGCTATTTCATTCAATCATCATGTATCCGAAAATCAAAAACAGTTGGCGGAAACAGTGTTCTCATCTATCGGAATGACAGCCGTTGTCGAAGAAAACAAGCTCGACGCCATCACTGCCCTTTCCGGAAGCGGCCCGGCTTACATCTACTATGTTGTTGAGGCGATGGAGCAGTCCGCCGAAGAAATCGGCCTTGACGCAGGCATGGCAAAACAGCTTATTCTTCAGACGCTGGCAGGTGCTGCGGAAATGCTGAGCTCATCGGACCGCGAGGCCTCCGAGCTACGGAAGGCTGTGACAAGTCCGGGGGGTACAACGGAAGCAGGCATCAAGGTGCTTCAAAACAATAATGTCGAAGAAGCATTCATCAAATGTATCAAGGCTGCAGCAGAACAATCGAAGCGTTTGGGCCAAGTCCACGAATCGAAGCATCTGGTCTAAGAGCTGAAAGCTGGGGTCTTTCCGCTCCCTCTTGTTATAATAATGGGTGACAAGATGACGAAAGGGGATTTTTTACCGAATGGCTGTAAAATTGTTCGAACCGTATGAGATAAACAATGTAACATTAAAAAACCGTATTGTCATGTCGCCTATGTGCATGTACTCCTGCCATAATGAAGACGGCATGGTCAATGATTGGCATTACACCCATTATACGAGCCGTGCTGTGGGGCAAGTCGGCCTGATTATCGTCGAGGCCACTGCGGTCACTCCTCAAGGCAGGATCAGTCCGCAGGATTTGGGAATTTGGAGTGATGATCATGTAGAGGGATTGGCAAAGCTAGTCGGCATGATCAAAGACCATGGAGCTAAGGCAGGAATCCAAATCGCCCACGCCGGCAGGAAGGCTGAGCTCGAAGGTGAAATCTTGGCTCCTTCCGCCATCCCTTTCAATGAAAAAATGAAGACACCGAAAGAAATGAGTATTTCTGACATAACGGAAACGGTCAAAGCTTTTGGAAAAGCTGCCAAACGTGCCAAGCAGGCAGGATTTGACATTATAGAAGTGCACGGTGCACATGGCTATCTGATCAATGAATTCCTCTCCCCTCTCACAAACCATCGAACCGATGAATACGGAGGGTCGATGGAAAACCGTTATCGCTTCTTAAAAGAAGTCATCGCCGAGGTGAAAGCTGTTTGGGACGGCCCGCTTTTCGTCAGGGTTTCAGCCAATGACTATCTTGATGAAGGCTTGGATCCATCCCATTATGTGACGATGGCCAAATGGATGAAAGAAGAAGGTGTTCATTTGATCGATGTCAGCTCTGGAGCTGTTGCTCCGGCGAAGATTTCGACCTACCCGGGATATCAGGTGCCTTTTTCCGAAAAAATTAAACGGGAGGCGGCAATCGCGACCGGGTCTGTCGGATTGATCACCACGGGAATTCAAGCGGAAGAAATTTTGCAAAATAACCGTGCCGACCTAATTTTTGTGGCACGCGCCCTTTTAAGGGACCCATACTGGGCAAGGACTGCCGCTGAAGAACTGGGTTATGAAATCGAGCCTCCGATTCAGTATAAGCGTGGGTGGTAGAAGGAAAGGCGTAAGTGCTCCTTTAGCGACGTATAGACTGGAGCACTTTCGACGAGATAAAGGAAACACGGCGACGTAGGCAGGCTCAGGACGCGACATCCTGTCGCTTCGCTTGCACTAGGACTTCCTGTACGTCGGAGCCGATGTTGACTTATCGTAGGAAAGCCGCTAACTTGAAAGCCTCGTGTGATCATTCCTTGATTATGCATCATGGCTTTGCGACGAGGTGAGCTTCACTTCCCCGAATAGGCTGCGCCGCAGGAGTACCAGGAGGTGCGAAGTCTGTTAGTCGCTGAGCGCTGAAGCTGGACAACAGGAAACGCGTAAGCGCTCCTTTAGCGACGTACAGAATGAAAACAGCCATACCTTCATCCTAGCTAAGGTATGGCTATATTAGTGAAATCAGAAACTACTTTTGTATTCGGAAAAATAGACTGTGCTTCCTTTTCGAGTTGATCCCAATCCTCTTTTCCATATCTGGAGCTAATATGGGTCAGGCACAGCAAACGGGCGTTTGCATCCCGGGCAATGGCTGCGGCTTGAAGTGTGGTGGAGTGAAAGTATTCATTTGCCATTTCTGCGTTGTCGCCGGAAAAAGTGGCTTCATGGACTAACAGATCCGCATTTACTGAAAGCTTAACGGCATTTTGACAAGGTCGTGTGTCGCCTAATATGGCGAGAACACGGCCTTTTTGAGACGGTCCTACATAATCGCTTCCATGGATTGTTCTCCCATCCTCAAGCGTAACAGCCTCACCTGCTTTTAGCCGTTTGTATATAGGGCCCGGAGGGATTCCCTCTTCCCGGAGCTTATTTGCATCAAGTGCCCCCTGTTTGTCCTTTTCAGTAATCCGAAAACCATAGCTTGGAAGGGCATGATCCAAAAGTAAAGCTTCAACCGTAAACTGGGAATCTTCGAATATTGGACCATCATCAAATTCCATGATTGTAAGAGGATATCTCAAATGAGTCCCGCTTATTTTTAGCGACACCTCGAGAAATTGTCGAATCCCCTTCGGTCCATAAACAGTCAGCTCCGATGTGCCGCCTTGAAAGGAGCGGCTCCCCAATAATCCCGGCAAACCGAAAATGTGGTCTCCGTGGAGATGGGTAATGAATATTTTTTCGATTTTTCTCGGTTTTAATGACGTATGGAGAATTTGATGCTGCGTTGCTTCTCCACAGTCGAATAACCAAACAGCATTTCTCTCTTCCAAAAGCATTAAAGCCAATGCAGATACGTTACGCAGCTTTGCAGGAACTCCTGCGCCGGTACCCAAAAACAAAAGGTTCATCGGCTCACCCGCTTTCTATCTTTTCATTTACTTGCAAGGGGCTGCAAAGGCCCCTATGGCATTCACCCGGACTATTGCCGACGAATATATTATCCCGGAGGTGTTGCAGTTGAAACGCGCCAATCTTGAAGATTACCTGGAAAAAGGAATGTATGGCCCGAAACAGACAAAGATTGAAGAACGCAAAAAATTTCTCGGTACAATTAGGGAAAGGATTATCGTCGCGCTCACAAAGAGCCAGGTAATGGAGCCGGGTCTTTATCCAGAAGTTGAGAAACTGATGAACGAACATCCGAAATCCGTTCTCTTATTAAATGGCGAACTGGGCTACTCCTACTTGTCTGATTATATAAAAAAAGCACGCCAAAAGAAAATTCCCTTTTCTATCGTCAGGGATAAAGACCACTACACAGATATCGGGCTTGTTCTCACTTATCATCACGCCATAGATAAAAAAAACATTTATATTAATAAGGAACCTCAAAAATTTACAGCGATACCAAAGAAAAAAAAGAAAAAAAGGGCTCCCTTTTCTTTATTTAAACGCATATTCAAAAGAAAATAATCATGATTCCTTTTTATTTTCCGGATGGGACGCTTCAGCTCCAGTCTGCAGAATCGAAGGGCCGTATTTCTTCTTCATCTTTTTGATGGCGTCATACAGCGGCTCTTTTTTTGTTTCTTTTTCATAAGTGAATAGGCTCAGCTGCTCAAAAGCGTGATCTGCCTTTAGCAGATCCTGTCCGGTTATCCCCAAAAGCCTTACTGGATGTCCATTCCAGTTTTTTACAAAAAGAGATTTTGCAGCAATGAAAATATCACTGGCCTCGACGATTGGATTATCAAGCATTCGGCTTCTGGTAATCGTTTCATAATCTTTATATTTGATCATCACAGAAACATTTTTCGTTACATACTGTTTCCTTTTCAGCCTTGCTGTCACATTGGCTGAGAGCTTTTCCAATACGGATAGAAGTTCGGCTTGATTGGAAATATCCCTGGGCAAAGTAATCGAACTGCCAATGCTTTTATTCACAGCGGCGGCTTCCGGATCGACTTTCCGGGGGTCGATTCCATTTGCCCGTTCTTTCAGTTTGATTCCGCGGATGCCAATTGCTGTTTGAAGCTGCAAATCATTTGCATGTGCAAGATCTTTAATCGTTTTTACATGAATGGCTTCCAGCTTTTCCGCTGTTTTTTCACCAATACCATGCATTTCAATGGCAGGCAAAGGCCATAAAACAGCCGGGATATCCCTTTTTCTCAGTATCGTGATCCCAAGCGGCTTTTTCATGTCAGAAGCCATTTTTGCCAAAAATTTATTTGGAGCAATTCCGATACTGCATGGCAGATCAAGGGTGTTCAATAAATCCCGCTGAATCATTTCGGCTATTTGAACGGGGTTTCCAAGTTCCTGGCAATCCGTAATATCAACATATCCCTCGTCAATAGATACGGGCTCAACAAGTTTGCTGTACTTTCGCAAAAGGTCGAAAATAGCTCTTGAAATAAGTCGATAACGCTCGTGATCAGGTTGTTTTACGATGAGCTTCGGACAAAGCTTTTTCGCCTCCCAGAGCTGCATCGTCGTTTTAACTCCGTATTCCCGCGCTTCGTAGCTGCATGTGACGATGATACCTTTTCGTTGTTTGGCATCACCGGCAATCGCTAAAGGCTTCCCTTTTAAAGAAGGGTCATGCGCTATTTCCACCGATGCAAAAAAGCTGTTCATATCCACATGAAGAATTACCCGTCCGCTTTTCGGATAAAATTTCTTCATCTTTTCATCAATCCTTAATTGGCTGCCGTTTCTTCAATAAGTGCGACAACCATTTCAGTCAATTTGTTCAGTTCCTCGATTGGCATCCGCTCGTTCGTTGTATGGATTTCTTCATATCCGACACCCAAATTGACGGTAGGAATTCCGAACCCTGCAATGATATTTGCATCACTGCCACCGCCGCTTGCCAACAAACGAGGCTCTCGCCCCACCTTTTGAGCCGCTTTTTTGGCGATTTCTACAACATGGTCTCCATCAGAAAATTTAAAGCCAGGGTACATGACTTCTATTTCGACATCAGCGCTGCCCCCCATATCTTTTGCAGTTGTCTCAAAAGCCGCCTTCATTTTTTCAGTTTGGGAGATCATTTTTTCCACCACAAGTGAACGTGCCTCCGCCAATATATCAACACGGTCGGCAACGATATTCGTTGCTTTTCCACCTTCAAACCTGCCTATATTTGCTGTTGTTTCCTCGTCGATCCGGCCTAGCGGCATTTTGGCGATTGATTTGGCGGCAATGGTGATGGCTGATACCCCTTTTTCCGGAGCGACGCCTGCATGAGCCGTTTTTCCATGGATGACCGCTTTTACTTTTGCCTGGGTGGGAGCTGCCACAATGATATCTCCTACTGGCCCGTCACTGTCCAAAGCAAAGCCATATTCGGCTTTTACGAGTTTTGAATCAAGGGCTTTGGCGCCGACTAAACCGGATTCTTCCCCAACAGTAATAATGAATTGGATATCCCCATGCCGAATGTCATTTTCCTTCAAAGTCCTCACGGCTTCCAGCATGACAGCAAGCCCGGCTTTATCATCCGCACCCAAAATCGTCGTCCCGTCCGTTACTACATATCCATCTTTAATTGACGGGTTCACTCCGTTGCCTGGAACGACCGTATCCATATGGGAGGTAAAATAGATAGTCGCTACATTGTCCTTTGTTCCTTTTAGGGTACAGATTAAATTCCCGGCTCCATGGCCCGTCTGCTCCATCGTATCATCTTCGTACACTTCGACGCCGAGCCCTTCAAATTTTTCCTTCAGTAGTTTGGCAATATCCGCCTCGTTTTTTGTTTCCGAGTCTGTCTTCACCAATTCAAGAAATTCATCGAGCAATCGCTTTTCATTGATCATGCTTTTTCTCCTCCTCATCTAAAGTGGAATATTTCCGTGCTTTTTCCGTGGTCTCTCTTCCTGCTTATTATGCAGCATTTCCAATGCTTGGATCAATTTAATCCTCGTTTCCCGCGGATCGATGACATCATCCACCATACCTCGTGAAGCTGCAACATAGGGGTTCGCAAATTTTTCCCGGTATTCTTCTATTTTGTTGTTCCTCGTTTGATCTGGATTATCGCTTTGAGCAATTTCACGGGCAAATATGATATTCGCCGCTCCCTGCGGACCCATGACTGCTATCTCTGCATTCGGCCAAGCAAAAACCAAATCAGCACCAATTGATTTGCTGTTCAGCGCTACATAAGCCCCTCCGTATGCCTTTCTCAATATGACCGTTATTTTTGGTACAGTCGCTTCTGAATAAGCATAAAGGATTTTCGCCCCATGTCTGATGATGCCCCCATGTTCCTGTTTGACACCCGGGAAAAAGCCTGTGACATCTTCAAACGTAATAAGAGGGATATTAAAAGAGTCGCAAAATCGAATAAACCTTGCCGCTTTATCTGATGAGTCAATATCAAGTCCGCCAGCAAGAAATTTCGGTTGATTACACACAAGCCCGACCGCTTCTCCACGGATTCTGGCGAAGCCAACAACAATATTTTTTGCAAATTCCTGTTGCACTTCAAAAAATGAATTGTCATCGACCACCTGCTCAATGACTGTACGGACATCATAAGGCCTCACAGCGTCATATGGGATAGCATCTGCTAAATCGGGTCTTATTTCATCCCCCGCTATCCATTTTTCCCTAGTTGATTTTTCCTGATTGTTTTGCGGAAGATAGGTAAGCAGCTTTCTGACCATTGCAAGGACTTCTTCTTCACTTTTCGCACGGAAATGTGCATTTCCGCTGATTGTATTATGTACTTTGGAACCGCCTAGGTCTTCCGATGAAATTTTTTCTCCTGTGACAGTCTCTATCACTTTCGGCCCTGTAATAAACATTTGGCTGGTCTTATCAACCATGAAAACAAAGTCGGTAATCGCGGGAGAGTAGACAGCTCCTCCGGCGCATGGTCCCATGATGACGGATATTTGAGGAATCACACCGGAATAAATCGCATTACGGTAAAAGACATGCCCATATCCATCAAGAGAAACCACGCCTTCTTGAATCCGCGCCCCTCCCGAATCATTCAGCCCAATAAACGGAGCACCATTTTTTGCTGCCAGATCCATTGCTTTTGCAACTTTTTCAGCATGCATTTCACCAAGGGCTCCCCCGAAAACAGTAAAGTCCTGTGAAAACAGATAAATGGGGCGGCCATTTATTTTTCCGTAACCTGTCACCACACCATCACCAGGATACTTCATTTCCTCCAAGCCGAAATCCGTTGAACGATGTTCCGTAAAAGGGTTCAGCTCCACAAATGTGCCTTCATCCAAAAGTAGTTCAATTCTTTCCCTCGCTGTCAATTTACCCTTTTCATGCTGCCTGGCAATCCGTTCATCCCCGCCGCCAAGTTCCGCTTTTCGGCGGCGATCATATAACTCATTAATCTTATCGTATATATCCGCCACTTACTTCTCCTCCATGCCTTCTTTTTCACATAGTTCGTATAGGACGCCATGACCGGATTTGGGATGCATAAAAGCAACAAGTGATTGGCCTGCGCCCATCTTTGGCACTTCATCTATCATGCGAACTCCTTTTTCTTTCAGTTCAGATATCCGCTCTTCTATGGAATTTACCCCAAATGCAATATGATGGATGCCCTCTCCCCGCTTTTCTATAAATTTTGAAATCGGGCCTGTAATGTCAAGAGATTCAAGCAGTTCAAGCTTAACATTGTTTGCATCAAGAAAAGCAACGCGCACTTGCTGGGATTCCACATCTTCTATAGCCGTACAACGAAAACCGAGAATTTCCGTATAAAAAACTAGTGCTTCATCAATCGATTTGACTGCAATACCGATGTGATCGACTTTTTTCATGTCTTTGACCTCCTCCGTTCCAATGATGCCCTCTCTCCCCGCAGAAGAATTGTTTATGGGCTTGTCTCCATAAAATATTGGATATAAAATAGAAAGTAAAGCGAGAGACAAGGAGTGAAGAAATTGTCCAACAAAAAAATGCAACGCCTGATCATATACTTAATGCTTTTTGCCATGATCGCCACCACAGTGATGGCAGGATTATCATTCATGCTATAAAGAAAAGCGAAAAGCGTCCATCCTGCCGTCACAATTAAATTTCCATATAGAAAAAGGCCTGCTGTAGCAAGGCCTTTTTAAAATGCCCCGGCTTCACTGGCCAATTGTTCGAAAGACTTATCAGTATTGGTGATGAGTATTCTTGTGCCCTCCGGAACTTGATCGTATAGATCCTCCAGGGTCACTTTTGAAAGACGTATACACCCTTCCGATACATAGCTCCCGATCGTATAGGGCTGATTTGTGCCATGCAGTCCGTAAATCCTGCCATCTGTACCTTTTGCATCAAATCCAATCCAACGCGATCCGAGCGGATTGCGCGGATCGCCTCCGGGAATATCCTTTTTTCGGTAATAAGGATTTACCGCTTTCACTTTGACAGTAAACAAGCCTTCGGGAGTCAACTCATTTGTTTTTCCCGTCGCCACTTTGGTTTGCATTTGAACTTTTCCATGATTGACCCAAACCAGTTCGTTCGTTTTCTTATTAATGATAATTAAGGGATCTCCCGGTAAAACTTCAGAACCAAGCGGCCAAAAAGGAGAGGCGGCCAATAAAAACAACATGAAAAAAATGCGCACGTTCTTCACCCTTTTTTATCAAGCTTGGCGCCATGCGTAAGGATCGATTGCAAGAAGCGTATTCGGGGAGGTTCAGAATGTCATAGCAAAGCTACGTAATGCAGTTCAGCAGCTTTGCTGTGACACCGAGTTACTCTCAACAAATTTCGTCTTGCATCACCGTAATAGGCTCCGCTTTTGCTTTTTCTACTTAGCTTGCACGTAGGGTGAAGTATGATTCAAATACTTTTATAAAAGCGCAAGGCGCCTGGCCGACTTAATGCGCCACGTCCTGTGGCGCCGCCGGCACTAGGACCTCCTGTCCGTCGGAGCTAGCATACCGTATCCTTGTTTGAAGAAAAAATGCAGTAAAATTTTATGCTTTTTATCTTTTAAAAAAATTAAACTTCCTCGCAATATTCATCAAAATATTGCTGAAGTTTGTTTACAACAGACATCGGAGCATGTCCTTCAATCTCGTGACGTTCTACCATCGTGCAGATTTTTCCGTCTTTCAGCAATGCAAAAGATGGGGAGGACGGCGGGTAGTCAGTGAAGTAGCTTCTTGCTTTGGCTGTCGCATCTCTATCTTGCCCGGCAAAAACTGTCACAAGGTGGTCAGGACGCTTATCATAGTGAATAGCATGTGCTGCAGCAGGACGTGCAACCCCGCCGGCACATCCGCAAACAGAGTTGATCATGACAAGGGTTGTCCCTTTTCTTGTCAATGCCGCATCCACTTCCTCGGGTGTCTGAAGCTGCTCATAGCCAGACTGCTCCATATCTTCACGGGCCTGCCTGACAATATCGTTAACATACATGTTAAAATCCATACTCATCTATTTCTTTCCCCTTTCAACAACTTTCATAGTTTGTACTAATGCTATCATAACAATTTGACACGTATTTTATCAAATATGGGAGTTTCATCAAAAGTTTTGGTTTAACTCTAAAAAGTTCGGGTATGATAAAAATACATCTAGATCCATACCCCTAAACTCCCTAGATGTTTTCTTTGGACAGCCGAAGGGCTGTCCCTTTTTTATTCGTTCATTAATCAACACCGTTGATTATCGCTTCGGGCGGGCGCTTTCCGCAAAATCAACAGCGCCGTTTATTATAAAGTTCTGTTTAACCTTGAGGTTATTTGCAAATGCCAAACATAGATTTAACATAGCCTGTCATAAAAAGCATCAAACAAAAGGCCGCTTGCTTTAGTGACAGTAATTTCCTCATCCATCACTTTCTTTTCAATTCCTGGCACAAGGCTTTTTACTTTTTCGTCTCCAAAAAAGGCGCTTTCCAGCTCCTCTTTTATTAAAGCGTATAGCCATTCCTTTGCCTGCATTTTACGATTTTCCTGAAACAGCCCGGAAGCTTTCGTCACCTCTATATATCGAAGGACCATTTCCCAAATTTCTTCAATGCCCTGTTTAAACAGGGCTGAACAGGTAAGGGCAGGGGTTGTCCAACCTTGTGTCGCTGGCTGCAGAAAATGAAGTATTTGTTTATATTCTCTCTGCGTTTTTTTAGCCAGCTCCAGATTGCGGCCATCAGCCTTATTGACAATGACTGCATCTGCAAGCTCCATGATCCCTTTTTTCATTCCCTGCAATTCATCGCCGGCACCTGTTAAAACCAGCAGCATGAAAAAATCAACCATGCCCCGCACAAGCACTTCACTTTGACCGACGCCAACTGTTTCAATCAAAAGAACATCATAGCCTGCCGCTTCACAAGCTATCATTGTTTCTCTAGTTTTTCGATGCACACCGCCAAGAGTACCTCCGGAAGGAGAAGGTCTGATAAAAGCGTTTGGGTGCTTTGCCAGTTGTTCCATTCTCGTTTTGTCTCCCAAGATACTGCCCCCGTGTACGGTTGAACTTGGATCCACTGCCAGCACGGCAACACGGTGGCCTTTATTGCACAATAACAGGCCGAACGATTCAATGAATGTACTTTTTCCAGCTCCGGGTACGCCTGTTATACCAATCCTGACCGATTTGCCTGCACGGGGAAGAAGGCTCTGCAGTATTTCTTCCGCGGTTTTTTTATGACGCCCCGCATTGCTTTCAATTAATGTTATAGCTCTTGAAAGGATGGTGCGATCCCCTGAAAGAATTGCGTCGACCATTTCTGCAGCACTAATTTCAGTCTGCTTCCGCTTGATGAATTTCTTGCGGGTTTCCTTATTCATTAATCTCGCCCGCTTCCTCGTATCCCAGACGTTCATAAATTTCTTCAATCACTTTTTGGGCAGCAACAGGAATGACGGTTCCCGGCCCAAAAATGGCCGAAGCGCCATTCGCTCTCAGAAAATCATAGTCCTGCGGAGGGATGACGCCGCCTATGACCACAATGATATCTTCCCTGCCAATTTTCCTCAGTTCCTCCACCAGCTTTGGCAGCAATGTCCGGTGTCCGGCAGCCAATGAGCTTACTCCAATGACATGCACATCATTTTCTGCCGCCTGTCTCGCCGTTTCTTCAGGCGTTTGAAATAAAGGACCGATGTCAACGTCAAAGCCCAGATCTGCAAAAGCAGTCGAAATGACTTTTGCACCGCGATCATGCCCATCCTGGCCCATTTTGGCAATTAAAATCCGCGGTCTCCGTCCCTCATTTTCCAAAAAGTCATCTGTCATGTCTTTTATCAGGGTAATTTCCTCCTCATTTGAAAAATGCGAGCCGTAAACACCGCTGATTGATCGGATTACTGCCTTGTGTCTCCCGCATGCCTTTTCAATCGCTGATGATATTTCACCCAGCGTCGCGCGCTCCCTTGCCGCTTCAACTGCAAGCTCTAAGAGATTAGCCGAATTGCCTGCAGCGCCTTCTGTCAGTTGTTTCAACGCTGCTTTAACCTTTTCTTCCGAGCGCTGCTCCTTTAGTTGACCGATGCGCTCCACTTGTTTCTCCCGAACTGCGGTATTATCGATATTTAAAATATCGATCTCTTCCTCTTTCTCAAGACGATAGCGGTTTACCCCGATAATTGTCTCTTTTTTGGAATCTATCAAAGCCTGTCTTCTTGCGGCAGCTTCTTCAATCCGCATTTTTGGGAGTCCAGTTTCAATCGCTCTAGTCATGCCGCCAAGTTCTTCAACTTCATCAATATGAGTCCAAGCCCTTTTCATCAATTCATCGGTCAGCGCTTCGACATAGTATGAACCGCCCCACGGATCGATTACGTCTGTCAAACCGGTCTCATCCTGTAAAAAAAGCTGGGTGTTACGGGCGATTCGTGCAGAAAAGTCCGTCGGAAGAGCGATGGCTTCGTCAAGTGCATTCGTGTGGAGGGACTGTGTATGCCCCATGGCAGCTGCATGTGCCTCAATCAATGTCCGAATCACATTATTGAACGGATCCTGTTCTGTCAAACTCCATCCTGACGTTTGGCTGTGCGTCCGGAGAGCCAGCGACTTCAAATTCTTCGGCTCAAAGGGACTCATTAACTGGGCCCACATCGTTCGCGCAGCCCTCAATTTGGCCACTTCCATGAAGTAATTCATTCCAATGCCCCAGAAGTATGAAAGACGCGGCGCAAATGAGTCAATATCAAGTCCGGATTTTAGGCCTGTTCTTACATACTCAAGCCCATCCGCAAGCGTATAGGCCAATTCTATATCAGCTGGAGCTCCCGCCTCCTGCATATGGTATCCGGAAATTGAAATGCTGTTGAACTTTGGCATATGTTTTGATGTATATTCAAAAATATCACCGATGATCCTCATGGACATTTCCGGCGGATAAATATACGTATTTCTTACCATGTACTCTTTTAAAATATCATTTTGTATCGTACCCGAAAGCTGC
Source organism: Siminovitchia acidinfaciens (assembly GCF_003605385.1). GTDB lineage: Bacteria > Bacillota > Bacilli > Bacillales > Bacillaceae_C > Siminovitchia > Siminovitchia acidinfaciens. Next base: position 156,633 of record NZ_QYTV02000005.1, read on the forward strand.
TCCTTCTTGACGCCCTGCTCTTCGGCCGTCACGATGAAAAAGGCCAGAACAGGAATTACTGCCCCATTCATTGTCATCGAGACGGACATTTGATCCAACGGGATTCCGTCAAATAATATTTTCATATCGAGAATGGAATCAATGGCCACCCCCGCTTTTCCGACGTCGCCCTCAACCCGCGGATGGTCCGAATCATACCCCCGATGGGTTGCCAAATCAAACGCCACGGACAGGCCTTTTTGTCCCATGGCCAAATTTCTCCGATAAAAGGCGTTGCTTTCTTCCGCGGTTGAAAATCCGGCATATTGCCTGATTGTCCAGGGACGGTTCACATACATCGTAGGATAAGGCCCACGGGTATACGGGGGGATTCCCGGTATCGTATCCGTAAATTCCAACCCACTAAGATCGTCCTTTGTATATAAAGCTTTTACGTTAATTTGTTCATTCGTTTCAAAGCTTTTATTTTTAAAAGCCTGCTGATTTTTGGGAGCCCCCGCAAATTGAGGTACAATCGATTGGAAATCCGGCTTTTTATCCATTTAAATCTACCTCCCATCGGCTAAACATTCCATATAACTTTTCAAATATATTCTGTCCGGAATAAAATGTTCCGTCCATATGGAGTGACGCAAGCTCCTCTTTTGTGAAGTCACCGGCAATATCCAGATGGACATTAGGCAAGTTTTCTTTCGCCCAGCGTCCAATTTTCGGAGCAAATTCCTTACAAAAGGAATGCGGCCCGCACAAACAGAAATCTATTTCCGAAGACTCCATCATGTAACGCTTTATATCATCCAAACTCTGGAAACCATCTTTCCAGACAGCTTGTATACCTGCTGTAGCCAGTACACCTGCAACAAAATCCGCATATGGCTTATATGCCCTCAATTCCCCAAGGCAGATCAGTCCTACAGTTGGAGTGTTTCCTTTCAATGACAGCTTGGAAGCCTTTTCCCGCAAGCTCTCGAATTTCTCCGCGAGCCTAACACTTCGAAGAGGCTCAACTTTCAACATCCCTCTTCCTTTCGGAAGGGACTTGCCTTCTTTTATTGGATATCCAGCTTTTTCGCTGGCCACAGCATACACGTTCACCCCGACAGCCGCCCTTTTCCTTGTTTCCATGTCTTTTAATCTATCAGCTGCAGCTTTTTTGACTTTCCTTTGGAGCCACCCTTCCCGCAAGACTTCAATCATGCCGCCTCGATGATCAATCTCCTGGAAAAACCTCCACCCATCATTGACCAGACTTGATGTTAACGCCTCGATATAATAAGAGCCTCCCGCCGGGTCCACAACCTGGTCCAAAAATGACTCTTCTTTTAACAGAAGTTGAGTATTTCCAGCTATTCTTATTGAAAAATCGGTGGCTTGTTTGGACAATTCATCAAATGGCCCTACATGGAGGTAATTAACACCGCCCAATATTCCGGCAAATGCTTCATTTCCCGCACGGAGCATATTCACATAAGGGTCCAGGACAGATTTTGTAATATTGGCTGTTTCCGCGCTAATCGGAACTGCTTGTTCACCTGCCGGCATTCCGTATGCATCAGCAAGCGTCTTCCAAAGGACCCTGAAAGCCCTAAATTTCGATAGTTCCATAAAAAAATTACTGCCGATGCCAAACCGAAAAATAAGTTTGGATGCGGTTTTTTCTGGGGGCCATCCCAGTTTTTTCATATGTTCAAGATAAAATACTGCCAATGCCAAAGAAACACCAAGCTCCTGAATTACTTGAGCCCCGGCTTCCTTATATGGCTTTATATCGATCAGTATTGTACGAATTTGAGGAAACTCCCGATCAAGCCGTTTGATCTGTGAACTCCAATCTTCCATATGGTCACTTTTAACGTCGGGGATGAAGCCATCGTCAAGCTCCGCTGAAACCACATCGGCCGCAATCACCCCTGTAACATTAATATTTTCATCAAGCAGCTTTTCTGTGATGATTTCGTATCGGTTTCCGCCAAAAATAAGAAGCGGCACTTGATCAAGTGGGATTATATCGTTCAATTCTTTGAAACTTACATCAGCAAGCCTTGCAAGCTGCAAAGGGTCGAATGCGACCGTGTCCTGCCCCCGTTTAAGGGAATTTTCAATTTGAAGCTTCAATTTGTTCCAATCTTCTTCTTTTATAATTTGAGCTATACGCCAACCTTGCTTTTTCTCAGGAGGAAAAAAGCCCCGTAAAAAATTCCCTTCTCCTGGGTATTGGTCTATCCGTCTATAATCGATATTATTCTGTGTATAAAGGGGAGTTAATTGAATACCTTCGTACGTATCGGTGTAAAGGTCTTTGAGGGAAGCATTCTTCAAAGATGATTGTGCAGTCTTCTCCCAATCATTGATTGTCGCTTTATTGAAGACTGTATTTTTTGCCTGATCAGTGAACATGCGGTACACCCTTCCTCTCCATTTATGTAAACGATTCCAAAATATTTATCTATTCATTCCTATTTTATTATAGTTGTGGAAGCCAGACAACCGATTGAGCGACAAGGGCTGATCTCCCTCCTGTGAGATCTAAAAGTTTTTCGTGGTTTGTAAGTTGGAATCAAGCCTAGACAGTTACTATATCCTCTCTTCCAATTCGAATGATTGAAAGCTCCCTTCCTTTTCAGAATGGTGTTTTACAATCGCTGGAATCAATGATAACATGTCCCATGTTCTTTATATTCCTCAATAAAATATTTAATGGCGCTGGATACGCAGTTTTGTTATAAAAGAGAAATACATAATGAACTCCTAATCTGTGACTTGGATGTCGTGGCTGCGGCATGTTATGTATAGAAATATATCTATTAATAAAAAAGAAAATTAACATGAGGTAAAGATGATTAACCATCAGATTCATTGTATGTTATGGGAGGCATCAATTTGAATAGAAGCAGATCAACCATGGAACAAATGCCGGGACGTGAAGTCAATTGGTTGTTGTTTATAGGAATTATTTTTATCGGATCAAACTTAAGAGCGCCGCTCACTTCGGTCGGATCTCTTATTTCATTTATACGTGAAGATTTGGGAATCAGTAATGCAATAGCCGGGACCATTACCACCTTACCCCTTCTGGCATTTGCTTTTCTTTCCCCCTTTGCACCAAAGATAGCCAGTCGATTGGGGATGGAACGGACCATTCTTTTTTCATTAATCCTATTGACTGTTGGAGTAATTTCACGTTCCATGTTTGGCGCCGGCTTTCTTTTCGCGGGCACCATTATGATTGGGTTGGCCATCGCAGTGGGAAATGTATTATTACCCGGATATATTAAAATGAACTTTCCTTTTAGGATTGGAGTCATGACGGGAATCTATGCTGTATTTATGAATGTGTTCGGGGCTTTGGGGTCCGGATTGAGTGTTCCGATCTCAACGATAGGAGGGGTCGGATGGAAAGGTTCGCTTGCCGTTTGGGCAATACTTTCTTTCACCGCCATATTATTCTGGCTTCCGCAATTAAGCAAACAGAATAAACTTACTGTGCCGGCAGCACCTTCCAAAAAAAAAATGCCAGTTTGGCGCTCTCCTTTGGCCTGGAGCATCACCTTGTTTATGGGATTGCAGTCATTGATGTTTTATACTCTGATTACCTGGCTTCCGGACATATTGCAATCTCATGGATTCAGCTCGAATGGAGCTGGTTGGATGCTATTTCTCATGCAGCTTGCATTGATTCCCATCACATTTGTGATTCCGGTGATTGCAGATAAAATGAAAAACCAGAAACTATTGGCAGGAATGACTTCCCTGTTATTTTTCCTGGGTATCGTTGCCTTGATGATCGGGGCTAGACCGTTATTATATGTTTCGGTGATACTTATCGGAATTGCAGGTGGGAGTGCCTTTAGCTTGGCCATGATGTTTTTCAGCCTTCGGACCATCGACGGGCGACAAGCAACAGAGCTATCTGGCATGGCACAATCTTTTGGCTATCTTTTAGCTGCCTCAGGACCTGTATTATTCGGGGCTTTATATGATATTAGCGGAAAATGGCAGCATTCCCTTGTTATGTTAATGATCCTTTCGGCAATAATCTTTATTGTAGGGATCAAATCAGGTAAAGATAGAGTGATTATGGGTGAGTCTACACAACGTGTTATCCTTTCTAAATCAAATGCCGAAAATAGTTAAGCATAGCAGCAAAAGGAAAAAAATGAATATATTCAAATTTAGCCGCACAAAAAGGCGCGCGACAAGCACAAGGCGGATTTTAATGAGGGAGTTCCTCAGCCGCCACAGCAAAGTAGCTGATTCCAATCACACCGTGAGAAACATAACCGAATTTACTTCATCCGGCTTTGCTACGAGGGAAACATGCGCTTCCTCTAATACGCTATGCCGCAGGAGCAAATACTGAATATGCTTCATCGTAACTTGTACCTCTAGCCGATGGCTCCTGGCCGACTTAATGAGCCACGTCCTGTGGCGCCGGCGGCACTAGGATCTACTGTCCTTCGGAGCTAGATTAAACTATCCTTGTTTAAATGGAAAATCACTCCAATTCATACCTTCGTTAACTCTAAAAAATCCCGTACTCAAAAGTGAGTACGGGATTTTTCCGCTTAATAGACAGATGTATTTTCTTTGGATATATTTTCCAGAATTTCTTTTACCCTTTTCAAGAAGTTACCGCATACGAGTCCGTCTAGAACGCGGTGATCCATTGACAAGCAGAGGTTTACTATATCTCGTGGAGCAATTCCTCCGTTTTTCAATATCACCGGCCGCTTGACAATCGATTCTATCTGTAAGATGGCTGCTTGAGGATGATTAATTATTCCCATGGACTGTACTGAACCGAAAGATCCAGTGTTATTCACAGTAAATGTACCGCCCTGGATATCATCTGTCCTCAGTCTGCCATTTCTGGCCTTATTTGCCAATCCCACTATTTCCTTTGCGATCCCCTTAATAGATTGTTCATCCGCGTTTTTGATAACAGGAACATACAGGACATCTTCACTTGCCACTGCAATAGATAGATTGATATCTTTTTTCTGGACGATTGTGTCCCCTGCCCACACGGAATTTATCATCGGGTATTCCCTTAAAGCCTGTGCCACCGCTTTGACAAAGAAAGCGAAGTAAGTCAGATTAAAGCCTTCCTTTAGCTTGAACTCATCTTTTATGGAGTTCCGGAATTGTACAAGCCCCGTTACATCAACTTCCACCATCATCCAAGCATGCGGGATTTCCTGCTTACTTCGGACCATATTTTCGGCAATCGTTCTCCGAATAGGTGTGATAGGAATGACTGTATCCCCTGGAAGGACAGGAACATGTGCAGGCTGATAGGCAAAGCCATGGTTGGCTGAAACGACCTTCTGCTTCGGTTGGTCGCTTGTTTCAGGCTTTGTAGGAATCTTTCCTGCATCAATAAGCTTTTGCAAGTCTTTTCGTGTTATACGGCCTTCCAAGCCGGTTCCTTCTACTTGATCCAAGTCGATGTCATATTCCTGGGCCATCCGAAGAACCGCAGGTGAATAGCGAGCCTTATTTGGATTATTTATTTTATCAGCATGGGTTCCGGCTGAGCGCTCATCAAAAGTAGCCACTCCTTCAGCCTTGACAGTAGCAACTTCCGGCAACTCTTCCCCTGCGCCCCCCTCTTGAGTGTCAATGGTGCATATAACTTCCCCAACAGCAAGCGTCTCATCTTCTAAGGCAATGATCTCCTTAACTATCCCTGAAAACGAAGAAGGTATTTCAGCGGTCACTTTGTCGGTCAAAACTTCAGCAAGCGGGTCATATTTTTTGACCTCATCTCCGGGCGCAACAAGCCATTTGCTGATCGTCCCTTCAGTCACACTTTCTCCGAGCTGGGGCATGGTAATATTTTTAACAGCCAAAAAAAACAAGCCTCCTTTATTAAGGGCCATTTTAAAATCTCGCAAGATCCCTCATCGCTTTTTCTATTTTATCCGGATTAATCATAAAATACTTTTCCATCGTTGGTGCATAAGGCATGGCCGGCACATCAGGGCCCGCAAGCCGCTTTATAGGTGCATCCAGATCAAACAGGCACTCCTCCGCGATAATGGCGGCCACCTCGCCAATGATGCTTCCTTCTTTATTATCTTCGGTGATAAGCAATACTTTCCCGGTTTTGGAAGCTGCTTCTACGATTGCTTCTTTATCAAGCGGATAGATCGTACGCAAATCAACTATATGCGTACTGATTCCGTCTTTCGCAAGCTTTTCTGCAGCCTGCAGGGCCATATGGACACATAATCCATACGTTATGACAGTGATGTCATCGCCCTCCCGTTTGACGTCGGCCTTTCCAATTGGCAACACGTAATCCTCGTCGGGAACTTCACCTTTAATTAATCGATAAGCCCTTTTATGCTCAAAAAATAGTACAGGATCCTCGTCCCGGATGGCTGCTTTCAACAACCCCTTCACGTCATACGGTGTCGATGGCATGACGATTTTCAAACCTGGCTGGTTTGCAAAAATGGCCTCGACCGACTGTGAATGATAAAGAGCACCGTGGACTCCTCCGCCGTATGGCGCTCTGATGACGATCGGGCAAGACCAGTCATTATTGGAGCGATAACGAATCCTCGCGGCTTCGGAAATAATCTGATTAATAGCGGGCATAATGAAATCTGCAAATTGCATCTCGGCAACCGGACGGTATCCATACATTGCTGCTCCAATTCCAACCCCGGCTATAGCTGACTCTGCCAAAGGAGTATCAATTACCCTGCTCTCCCCGAACTTTTCAAATAGACCCTGGGTCGCTTTGAATACGCCGCCCTTTCTGCCGACATCCTCACCTAGGACAAAAACTTTTTCATCCCGTTCCATTTCTTCTTTTAGTGCTGCAGTAACTGCCTCTATATATGAAATGATTGCCATCGAGATACCCCCTTACTCCTTTTCATGATACACGTGCTTCATGGCATCTTCCGGCAATGCATATGGTGCTTCCTCCGCATAGTCCGTCGCCTCGTTCACCTGCTTCATGATCCGTTCATTTATTTCTTTTTCCAGTTCGTCATCCAAAATTCCGTTTTCTTTAAGATAGGAGCCGAACAAAATGATGGGGTCCTGTTTTTTGGCTTTTTCCATTTCATCCGGTGAACGGTATGTACGGTCATCATCATCTGACGAATGTGCCGTCAGCCGGTTGCAAACTGTTTCAATCAATGTAGGCCCTTCACCATTCCGGCAACGGATTGCGGCTTCCTTCACTGCACTGTATACAACTAGCGGATCATTGCCATCTATTGTGATTCCAGGCATACCATAACCTGCCGCACGGTCAGATACTTTTTCACAGGCTAGCTGCTTTTCGACAGGGACAGAAATTGCATATTTATTATTTTCACACATAAAAATCACCGGAAGTTTGTGGACACCGGCGAAATTAGCCCCCTCATGGAAATCCCCCTGATTTGACGAGCCTTCACCAAAAGTTACGAAAGCGACAAGATCACTGCCTTCCATACGAGCTGCCAGCGCAACCCCGACTGCATGGGGAACTTGCGTAGTAACAGGCGAAGATCCTGTGACAATTCGATTTTTCTTTTGTCCAAAATGACCGGGCATCTGTCTTCCTCCGGAGTTCGGATCCTCCGCTTTAGCAAAGCCTGAAAGCATAATCTCTTTTGTTGTCATGCCGAAAGCAAGAACAACTCCAAGATCCCTATAGTAAGGGAGAACATAATCTTTTTCGCGGTCAAGAGCATAGGCCGCACCGACTTGTGCCGCCTCCTGGCCCTGACAAGAGATGACAAAAGGGATTTTTCCGGAACGGTTCAAAAGCCACATCCGTTCATCAATCCTGCGGGCAAGCAGCATCGTCTCATACATGCCCAATACATCATCATCGCTCAATCCAAGCTCTTTATGACGGTTTTTTGCCATCCTTTCTACCTCCCTATTACAAAATAAACATTTTATATACTTGAACTAAATATTGTGCACACTTAGAAGCCACCGTTGATTCCGCTACAATCGACGAATCGGGTTTCTAAATTTTTTCATTGTATGTTGCCCGGGCTTTTGCCAGATGAATAAATATATTTCAACTTATGTAGTAAAAAATTCGATCTAGCTTCGCCGGACAAGGATGTGCTGGTGCAGAGAAGCGACAGTACTAGGAAAGCTTCTCAGTGTTGCTTTAAAGCGCACGAAGGAAAAGCATGAGCTTTTTCAAAGATGGGGTGCTTTCGCTTTTCATATATGTATGGCGCGTCCTTCCACTGCCATGGCCGCTTCGCCCATAACTTCACTCAATGAAGGGTGAGGGTGAACGGTTTGTGATATTTCCCATGGTGTCGCATCAAGCACGCGGGCTAGCGCTGCTTCGGAAATAAGGTCTGTTACATTCGGCCCAATCATATGTACACCGAGAATATCATTTGTCTCCTCATCGGACACGATTTTTACAAATCCGTCGGTCTCCCCAAATACTAGAGCCTTGCCAATAGCTTGGAAAGAAAACTTTCCTGATTTTACCTTAAATCCTTTTTCCTTCGCCTCATTTTCCGTCATTCCAACACTGGCTATTTCAGGATTGCTGTATACGCATTTTGGTACATTTTCATAAACAACAGGAGAGGGACTTTGCCCTGCAATGTGCTCAACTGCTACAATCCCTTCATGCGAGGCGGCATGAGCCAGCTGCAAGCCACCGATGACATCGCCTATTGCATATATATGTGCTTCTTTCGTCTGATAATATTGATTTACCCCGATAAAACCATTATCGGTTTCTATTTCGGTATTTTGAAGACCGAGGTTATTCGAATTCGGCTCCCTACCGACAGAAACTAGTATCTTTTCAGCTGTAAAGACCTTTGTCTCACCTTCGATTTCAGCCGAGATGGTTGCAAAGCCTCTATCTTTCAGCAATGTTTCGGGAAGCACCTTAGCGTTGGTGACTACATTGATTTTCTTCTTTTTGAACAGGCGCTGCAATTCTTTCGAGATCTCTCGATCTTCCGCCGGCAATAATTGTTCTGCATATTCAATAATTGTCACTTCTACCCCGAAATCCGCAAGCATGGATGCCCACTCGACACCGATCACACCTCCGCCAATGATGAGCATCGACTCCGGAAGCTGATCCATCTCCAAGGCTTCATCGGATGTAAGGGTATGAATCCCATCGATTTCCAGTCCAGGCAGAGACTTTGTTCTTGAACCTGTCGCAATAATAACATTCTTTGGGATGAGCATTTCGTTTTCACTGCCGTCTGTCATTTCCACGGAAACTGTCCCGGGCAATGGCGAAAAGATGGAAGGACCCAATATTCGTCCATAGCCATCATAGACATCTATTTCGCCTTTTTTCATCAAATGTTGGACACCTTTATGCAACCTGTCAACAATAGCCGATTTTCTTTCCTGGACTTTTCTAAAATTCAAGCTTGGACTTGTTGTTTCAATCCCAAACTCTCCGCTTTGCTGTACCGTCTTGTACACTTCAGCGCTTCGAAGCAGCGCCTTACTCGGTATGCAGCCCTTATGTAAACAAGTCCCGCCTAGGGCCTCTTTTTCGACGATTGCTGTTTTTAAGCCGAGTTGTGAAGCCCGGATAGCAGCAACATAACCGCCTGTTCCTCCTCCGATGATAACCAAATCATACTCTTGAGCCATCTGTATGTCCCCCTTATTCGAGAACGGAATCTTTTTGCACGCTGATTTTGTCCGAACTCTTCGCTAAGGCCAATTTATATTCTATTGTACAAAATATGTTTGTTATTAAGTAAAAATTGGCTTCTTGATTTACGTAAATTTTCGATCCGTTCCTCGGCCATCCGATCAGCGGCCATGTATGTCGGGATTCTGTCTCGTTTTGATATGTTAATCACTTTCTCAACATTATTATAAATTGTTTCAACCTTCTTTAATGCCCGCTCTTGATTATAACCGTGAAGTTCATCTGCCACATTGATGACGCCTCCGGCATTTAACACATAATCCGGGGCATAAACGATCCCTTTTTCATGTATCATGTCTCCATGGCGAGAATCCTTCAATTGATTGTTGGCCGAACCCGCGATCACTTTTGCCTTTAGTTGGGGGATTGTTTCATCATTGATAATCGCACCAAGCGCACAAGGAGCAAAAATATCAGCATCCACCCCGTATATATCGTTCGGATCCACAGGGTCAGCGCTGAATGCCTCTACTGCCCTGTTGACTGCTTCTTTATTAATATCCGTCACAATCAGTTTTGCGCCTTCTTCGTGCAAATGACGGCAAAGCTCGAATGCCACGTTTCCGACCCCTTGCACAGCAACTGTCTTCCCTGCTACCGAGTTTGAACCAAAGGCCTCTTTTACAGCAGCTTTCATTCCCACAAAGCAGCCGTATGCTGTTACCGGAGAAGGATTTCCGGAAGAGCCGAATGCTGAAGATATGCCTGTGACAAAATTCGTCTCTTCATAGATCAAATCCATATCTTCAACTGTTGTACCTACATCCTCTGCCGTAATGTACCGGCCATTCAAACCTTGAATAAATCGGCCGAAGGCCCGGAACATTTCCTCGTTTTTGTCTTTCTTCGGATCCCCGATAATAACCGCTTTACCGCCGCCAAGATTTAATCCCGCAGCAGCGTTTTTATAGGTCATTCCCCTTGCAAGGCGAAGAGCATCATTAATAGCTGCTTCTTCGCTGTCATACGTCCACATTCTGGTGCCGCCCAGGGCCGGCCCCAACGTTGTATCGTGTATGGCTATGATTGCCTTTAATCCAGATTCCTCATCCTGGCAAAACAATAATTGTTCATAATCATGCTTGGCCATGCTCTCAAATATTTTCACAAACTCACCCCGTCTTCGTCTTGTTTTATTATCAATATCTATATTGGTTGTATTGACTGGTAAAAAGTGAAATTGAAACAGAAGCCGCCCCAGAGGAGTTGCAAAAAAAAATCATACAGCTCCCAAGTATATTATTTCACAATTGATTGTAGCGAAAAGCGCGATGCTTGACAAATGATACCGATAGGATATGATTTTTTTGAAGTATTTATTATTAAGGAGATTTAAATGGTTCGAATTATCGCACTCATCCTGTTGCTTCTGCCAGGCATTTTGGCCGGCTATGGAATAAAGTTAATGAGGGATATGCTTTTCGGTGTTTTACAGCCTCCCTTTCCCTATTTATGGCTGCAATTTCTTGGAGGGCTGATCTTCTTCATCATTGGTTTAGGCTTTATTGGCGGATTCATTTTACATCGGGATAGAAAAAGAAATAAAGTTCAAGACAGATTCAAAAAAAGGGAACATTAAGAAAAGCGCAAGCGCCGGAGCGGTGCACTATTGCACAATAAAAGATCTGCTAAATTGCAGATCTTTTATTAATATTGCTCCCTTAACCGAAATGCCCTCCCTGGAAAATCAGTGATAATTGCCGAGCAACTGATGGCAAATAGCCTCTTCATATCACTTTCTTTATTGACTGTATAAGGCCTGACAGCAACACCGCAATCCATTGCAGCAAGTATTTCCTGATCGGATATTGTTTTCAATTTGGGATGGATTCCGCTTGCACCTAGAGACACTGCATAGTCCCACGGTTTGTATAATGCCTCATTGTATAATGGGGCCGTCTCTATAACCGGATCTATCTCTTTACAAAGGACGAGCGACTTGTGATTGAAAGAGGAAATTAGCACCCGCTTTTCCAGAGAAAATTCATTTACGAGCGCGATGACCATTTCCTCCATTCCTTTATATGGATTGACCGCATTTTTCAACTCAATGTTGCATAAAAGGTTATTACCTTCCAGCCATAAAAACACTTCCCGCAAAGACGGAATCCGACAGCTTTTTTTGAAAAAATGAAGGGAGTGGTAGTTGGCTTTCAACTTGGATAATTCGCTGAACGTCATCTCATTAACATAGCCGCTCCCATTCGTCGTCCTGTCGACTGTAAGATCATGGATCACCGCAATTTCACCATCGGCAGTCAACTGTACATCCAGTTCAATGCCGTCCGCCCCAGCTTTTTCCGCTGCGATAAATGCTTCCATCGTATTTTCCGGGTGAGTGCCGGCCGATCCACGATGTGCCAGAATAAACGTCATCTGCCCACCACCTAAAACAAGGATATTTACATCATACCCTTTTTAGGTAGCATATGCGCAACAACATGACTTAGCCAGCATAGAACACTTTTTATGAGGCCTTATGTTCGAGCCTGAGCTTGTCTGCAACCATTGCGATAAATTCACTATTAGTCGGTTTTGCCTTTGACATGCTGACCGTATACCCGAACAAAGAAGAGATGGCATCAATGTTTCCTCTGCTCCAGGCAACTTCTATGGCATGCCGGATAGCTCTCTCAACACGGCTTGCAGTTGTGTTGAATTTTTTCGCGATGTCTGGATAAAGAACCTTTGTGATAGCACCCAATAGCTCAATATCGTGGTAAACCATGGATATCGCTTCCCGAAGATATAAATAGCCTTTGATATGCGCTGGGACACCGATTTCGTGAATAACTGATGTGATGCTTGCTTCAAGGTTTTGGGGTTTCTTATCTTCCTGGGTTCTTGATGGCGGGGTTGACTTAAAAGAGCGTTTGCCTTTTTCACTGACACTCCGAATGTGACTCGCCAAATATTCCATATCAAACGGCTTTAAGATGAAATACGAAGCACCAAGTTCCACTGCCTTTGTCGTTACATCTTCTTGGCCAAAAGCCGTTAACATGATCACATGAGGGAAGCGTATATTCGAATTCCGTAATCTTTCAAGAACTCCAAGCCCATCCAGGTGCGGCATTATTATATCCAATACCAGGACATCAGGCTCTACCTTTTCCAATAGATTCAAACATTCCTGACCATTGTGAGCGGTTCCAACAACCTCAATATCCGCTTGGTTTGACATATAATCCTCTAATAAAGAAACAAGTTCACGGTTATCATCAGCTAGCATAACTTTTATTTTATTCAATTCTCTTCCTCCCCATTTGTAAAAAAAGAATAATGAATCCATTGCCTATATTCTACCAAACAAATACGCCAATGAAAGTTAAATTCCTTTAAAATCTTTTAAAATAAGGAAAAAACCTAATAAATCCTTTTATTTGCTATTTTTTTCAACTACATTCGTCATTTTTTGATAATTACTACTACGTTTTGTCGAAATTTCTTTATACGAATAAAAAAGAGGGCTTGTCGCCCCCTTTAACCTACTTTATCCAATTTCCGCTGTTCGTAAATATCTATGCCAGCCTCGTGAAGCATCCATTCAATATGAACACCGTATCCGGAAGTAGGATCATTTACAAATACATGAGTGACTGCTCCAACCAGCTTACCGTCTTGAATAATTGGGCTGCCGCTCATCCCCTGAACAATCCCCCCGGTTTTCTTCAAAAGTTCCTTGTCGGTTACTTTAATGACCATGCCTTTTGTTGCTGGGAATTTTTGTGGAATGGTGCTGACAATCTCAATATCATAAGGCTCCACTTGGTTTCCTTCAACAACAGTCAGAATTTTGGCAGGACCTTCCTTTACTTGGTGGGACAAACCAATTGGCATTTGCTTGTCCAATGATCCATTTTTAATGTCTTTCTTTAGCTTTCCGAATATCCCGAATGGGCTGTTTAACGAAATGTCTCCTATTACCTCACGGTTTCCTGAAAAACGCGCCAGCTTTTCGCCGGGGTTTCCATTTTTCCCTTTTTCGATAGCTGTTACCGTAGATTTTACAATTTGTCCATTTTCAACCAGAATCGGTTTTTTTGTATCAATGTCTGAAATGACGTGGCCCAATGCCCCGTATTTTTTTGTTTTTGGGTCATAAAATGTCATCGTGCCTATTCCGGCAGCCGAGTCTCTAATATATAATCCCAATTTAAATTCTTTTTCTTTTTCATCCTTCAGCGGGAGTAACTTTGTTTGGAATTGCTCCTTTTCACGCTGTACAGTTAAATCAAGCGCTTTTCCGCTCTTTCCCGCTTCTTCCACAAATGGTGCCACCTGTTCCATTTTTTCAATCTTTTTTCCGTTGATTTTCGTAATAATGTCCCCTACCTGTATACCTGCATCCTCTCCTGGTGATCCTTTATGGTCAGCTGTTGTTACAAGATGGTGGCCGACAACAAGTACTCCAAGCGTATTGAGCCTTACACCGATGGATTGACCACCAGGGAAGACCTTGAAATTTTTGAGGACGTTAACATCAACCTTTTTGACAGGCAATCCTGCAATTTGAAGGAATAGTTCATCCTTCCCAGGTGCTTCCGCTGTTAATGAAACAGATTGTGCTTGTTCCGAATACGAGAAGCTTTCAAAGGAATCTGCCATGGCAGTAACAACTTTGTCTTTAGGGATGACATGCTCCTGCCCTTCCAGCAATGTGATATTTGCCGGGATTTTTATATATTGTTGAAAAGGCTTGGAAAAGCCTAGAAGTAGAAGTGAAACAAGGAGAATTCCACCTGCCAGCTGTCTGAGTCGATCTTTCATAAGTCCATTTTCACTCTCCTCGCCTTCTAGTCCACAGTTATAATTTGACCTCTTAAGCGGGCATTTATAACCGGGAGCGGAAAAAAAAGATGACCAAAGGAGGATAGGATTACAAACTTTTATTGATTTTTAAGTGTATAGGCAGTCTCTACCAGTTCTCTCGCATGTTTTTTCGTTATAGCGGTAATCTCAGTACCGGCGATCATACGCCCAATTTCATGAATTTTCTGGTCATCATTCAGGCTTTTTATAATTGTCCTGGTTCTTCCATCAGTGATCTTTTTAGATATTAACAAATGAGTATCAGCCATTGCAGCAACTTGTGGTAAATGCGAGATACAAAGTACCTGGGAATTATTAGATATTTGATGGATCTTTTCAGCCATGGCTTGTGCTACACGGCCGCTAACACCTGTATCTACTTCATCAAAAATAACAGATGTCACCCTCGTTGAGAATATCGTTTTAAGTGCCAGCATGATCCTTGACAACTCACCACCAGAAGCCACTTTTGACAACTGCTTCAAAGGTTCTCCAGGGTTGGTGGAGAGGTGAAATTGCACATCATCCAGACCATTCATACTTTCTTTCTGTTCATGGAAGACTACATCAAATACAGTTTTTTCCATGTATAAAACTTTCAACTCTTTATGGATGGCAGCCTTCAATTGTTCCGCCCACTTTTTGCGAAGCTTGCTTAGCTGTGTACCGTTTTTCAAAACTTCAGTCTTAATAGACGCCCTCTTCTCTTCCAGCTGCTCAATCCTGCTGTCACGGTGGATGATTGACTCCATTTCCTCTTTTATCTTTTCCAAATAATCGAGAATATCCTCTACCGTATGGCCGTACTTTCTTTTTAGCTGATTGATCTCATTCAACCGCATCTCAATTTCATTTAGTCTAAGCGGATCGAACTCCAGTAAGTCAAGTTCATTCCTTAAGGTCCTGACCGTATCTTCCAGCATATAGAAACTTGTAGAAATTGACTCAAGCACCTCATTATACTTATCGTCTATTTCGGCAGCCGTTTCCATGAAGCTCATAGCCTGGCCTACTGAATCGAGTCCTTTTTGTTCCTCTTGAAGATTTTCATACCCTGCTTTCAGTGATTCAAATAGTTTTTCGTAATTGACCAGGCGAGTCTTCTCTTCTTCAAGCATCACATCTTCATTCAGTTTCAATTCGGATTTTTCGATTTCTTGAACTTGAAATTGTAAAAGGTCAAGTCGATGTGCCATTTGCTGTTCATTTTTGTTCAATTCATTGATTTTCTTTTCAATTTCAACCAATTCACCATATTTTTTTCGATATTCAGTAAGATTCGGAGCAATCTCTTGACGGCCAAATTCATCCAGCAAAAATAAATGCATCGATTCGTCCATTAATTCCTGATGTTCGTGCTGGCCATGGATGTCAATGAGCGTCCCTCCCAAGTCTCTTAAGACCGTCAACGTGACAAGCTTCCCGTTGATACGACAGATGCTTTTTCCGCTGCTTGATATTTCCCTACGTAGGACCAGCATCCCCTCTTCTATTTCAATGCCCAATTCATCAGCTTTCGCAGTGCTGGGGTGGTCTTCATTAATAAAAAAAAGACCTTCAATTTCCGCTTTTCGTTCCCCATGGCGAACGAATTCGGAAGAGCCGCGCCCACCTACCAATAAATGTACTGCATCAATTATTATGGACTTTCCTGCCCCAGTTTCCCCTGTCAAGACTGTAAGGCCTTCTGAAAAAGAAATGGAAATCTGGTCAATGATCGCAAAATTTCTGATTGTCAATTCCTGTAACAAAGGCTTCACCCCTCATTGCGTTTAAAGCATGTTAATAAACCGTTCATTGATTTCTTCGGCATTATCACGTGATCTGCAAATGATTAGGCACGTGTCATCGCCGCAAATACACCCCATGATCTCTTCCCAATCAAGATTGTCGATCAATGCTCCAATCGCCTGGGCATTTCCAGGAAGCGTTTTCAGCACAAGAAAATGCTCGGTATAGTCGATGCTGACGAAGGAATCAGTCAGCGAACGTTTTAATTTTTGCAGTGGGTTAAAGCGCTGATCTGCGGGAAGACTGTATTTGTAACGCCCGTCTGGTAATGGAACTTTCACAAGGTGCAATTCCTTGATGTCACGGGATACCGTCGCTTGAGTAACATTAAACCCTTGATTTTTAAGATAATCGACAAGTTCATCTTGTGTTTCTATTTCCTTATTGCCGATTACTTCACGAATTTTTAAATGCCGTCGTCCTTTACTCACATTTATCCACCTCATTGATATTTACAGCGTACTGTATTTTTATACGTTCACTAGTATGTATTATAAATAAACGTCGAAAAAAGGGCAATCTCCATTAGATTACCCCTTTTCCACATTTGATTTATTTAAATGTTCATGCGCTTCTTTCACTACGTCATTCACCGGGATTTGGCTTTTAACTTTGCCGGCAGATTGCCTGCCTTCCCATTTCAAGTGGATTAAAAACTCTATATTTCCTTCGCCCCCGGTTATGGGCGAAAAGGAAAGCGCCATGACATCATATCCCTCAGCCATCGCCATATCTTTTATTTTATTGATGACCTCTCCATGGATCTTTGGATCACGCACAATCCCTTTTTTTCCAACCTGTTCCTTTCCTGCTTCAAACTGCGGTTTGATCAAAGCAACGACGTCGCTTCCAGGAACGAGTAGATTTTTTAAAACAGGCAATATTAACCTTAAAGAGATGAATGAAACATCAATTGAAGCAAAATCAGGTGTTGGCCCTGGAAGATCCCCAGGGGTCACATACCGAAAGTTTGTCCTTTCCATCACCATTACCCGCTCATCCTGACGGAGCTTCCAAGCAAGCTGATTATACCCTACATCAACCGCATAGGACATCTTTGCGCCGTGCTGCAGGGCGCAGTCGGTAAACCCGCCAGTAGATGCACCGATATCCAGCAGGACTTTGTCTTTAACTGATAACTCAAAAGCTTTCAAGGCTTTTTCCAGTTTTAGTCCGCCTCGGCTCACATAAGGCATCATGCTGCCTTTAATAGTAAGAGGAATATCATCATTCACTTTCTCTCCAGGTTTGTCCAATCGCATTTCTTTTGAAAAAACAAGGCCTGCCATGACAGCTCTTTTTGCTTTTTCCCGAGTCTCAACCAATCCTCTTTCAACTAATAGAACATCTAATCTTTGCTTCTTTGCTTTCATCTGTTTAGGCCCTTTTTTGCTTTTTTGGTATGAGCGATTTGATTTTCATCACGACATTCTCAGATGTCATTCCTATCTCTTTGAGAAGCTCCTTGACGCTTCCGTGTTCGATAAAGCGATCAGGAATCCCAAGACGGTCAATAAATGCATGATGATATCCGTGGTCATGAGCAAACTCCATGATTGCACTTCCAAACCCTCCTTGAAGAACAGCTTCCTCAATCGTAAGGACCGGTAAATGCGCTTGAAAAATGTCATGAAGCATCGCCTCGTCAAGCGGTTTGATGAATCGAGCATTGATGACCTGGACCGATATTCCCTGTTTTTCCAGACGGTTCGCTGCCTCAAGTGCCATCGGTATAGTTGTACCGAATGTCAAAATGGCAGCATCTTTTCCTTTTTTCAATACTTCCCATGAACCGATTGGAATTTGCTTCAAATCTTTATCCATAGGAACACCATAGCCGTTTCCTCTAGGAAAACGAAGCGCGATTGGGCCATCATCATACTTCAAGGCTGTATAAACCATATGCTGGCCTTCATTTTCATCTTTAGGCATCATCAAAACCATATTAGGAAGGTTTCTCAGGAAGGCCACATCATATACACCTTGGTGTGTTTCGCCATCTGCCCCAACGAGTCCTGCCCTATCCACACCGATGAAGACATTCAACTTTTGCCTGCTTATGTCATGCAAAACTTGGTCGTATGCCCTTTGTAAAAAAGTGGAGTAAATTGCTAAAAACGGTTTTAACTTTTGTGTTGCCAGGCCTGCAGCCATTGTTGCAGCATGCTGCTCTGCTATTCCTACGTCAAACATGCGGTCCGGGAATTCCGAAGCAAAACCTTCCAATTTCGATCCTACAGGCATTGCAGGAGTGATGGCAACGATGCGATCATCCTTTCT
This sequence comes from Siminovitchia acidinfaciens, assembly GCF_003605385.1. Lineage (GTDB taxonomy): Bacteria > Bacillota > Bacilli > Bacillales > Bacillaceae_C > Siminovitchia > Siminovitchia acidinfaciens. The sequence goes on from NZ_QYTV02000005.1 coordinate 175,195, forward strand.
GGCAAGCTTCCTGACAGTTTCACTCACTAGAGCACTCCAAGCAGGAGGGGTGTTCACTGGTTTAATAAAGTCCCCTGTTTCAATCTTGTACTGTCCGGTTCCATGCCAAGTTCCGATCTTGTCATGTTCCGCAGGGCTGTAGCCCTTTCCTTTTTTTGTAATGACGTGTAAAAGCACTGGCCCTTTTGTTTTCTTCGCATAAGCCAGATTTTCAAACAATGAATCATAGTCATGTCCATCGACTGGGCCTAGATAAGTAAAGCCGAGCTCTTCAAAAAATACGCCGGATACAAGCATATATTTCAAGCTGTCTTTGACCTTTTCGGCTGTTGCTGCCAGCTTTCCTCCGACGGCCGGGATTTTTTTCAATAAATAATCAAGTTCTTCTTTTGCCCAATGATATTTTCCTGCTGTCCGCAGTCTTCCTAGGACATTATGCAATGCACCGACATTCGGTGCGATGGACATTTCATTATCATTCAATACGACTATCATGTCTTTTTGCTCATGGCCGATATGGTTTAATGCCTCCAGAGCCATGCCGCCAGTCAGAGCGCCATCTCCAATGACAGGTATGACATAATTGTCCTCTTTTTTAACATCCCTTGCGATGGCCATTCCCATCGCAGCAGACAGCGATGTCGAGCTGTGGCCGGTTTCCCACACATCATGTTCGCTTTCTGACATTTTTGGGAATCCGCATAATCCTTGATACTGTCGCAAAGACTCAAACTGGCCTGCTCTGCCAGTTAAAATTTTATGGACATAGGACTGGTGTCCCACATCCCAAATGATTTTGTCTTTTGGACTGTCAAAACATTTATGAAGGGCAATGGTCAGTTCGACCACCCCCAAATTAGGGCCGATGTGGCCACCGGTTCTAGATAAAGTTTCAATGAGGAATCTCCGAATGTCAGAGCTTAATTCCTCCAATTGTTCCTTATTAAGATCTTTAAGAAAAGAAGGATCTTTAATTGACATGAGATCCAAAAGGATCACTCACTTTCGTTTCTTGTTTTTTTGCTTCGGCTTCTTCCTCTTATTGTCTTTAATGATTGAGAGATTAAGCTTTTCTTCAAAAAATTGCAGCACTTTTCCCACACGAAAAATAATATCCCGTGAGTGTGCAATTGCAAAAGATTTGCCGAGCGCTTTTCCCCCTACTGTCAACGCTGCTATTAGACTTGTCAGTCCCACATTGATCGCGTATTCCACCGGAGACGTACTGGACAGACCCGCACTCTGAGCTATTTGAATGACTACAAGAGCGGCGGCCGTCCCGCTGATAATACCGGATATGTCGCCAATGACATCGTTACAGAAACTGGCAACACGGTCGGCATTTCGGACAATCCTTATGGAATGCTTAGCCCCGTATATCTTTCTTGATGCCATCGAGTGGAACGGAGTTTCATCTGCAGCAGCTGCAGCAATCCCAATCATATCAAAAAAGATCCCAATTAATACAATAAAAAGAACAACAAGAAGGCCATATGTCCAAGATACTCCTATCAGGACACCATTAGAAGCAATTGAAAAAATAGCCGCTAACACGAAAGTGATAACGGCAATACTAATACTCCATTTTATGGAATTTTTTATCAATTCATTCATAATAAGCGTTCATTCACCGTTCTTATTAATTAAGTCGGATGGTCATAGGAAGAGTAAAAATTACGGCTTAGGTCCAGTAGGTTTTCCCAGACAGGTACCGCATGTCGCCATGCTGGCGGTTTCCCTTTAAACCCATCTTGACACTGTCGCCATATGCCAGACTGGATTGCCACTTAGTCCGCACTATAATCCTCTTCATATGTCCCTTGGAACAGTCTAGGAGATTTCCTCAACAGCCTTTAACCTGGTTCCTAGCCTCTTTTGCAAAACTGATTTCATATGGACGGAAGAGAACAGAACGATGGCCAACCGAGCTGCCCTCTTATAACCATAATCCCCTCACGCTTCACTCAAGGCAGGCTACGCTGCTAGTGATGCCCTTCATCACGTTGCAGGTCTATACTTCGCTTTTCGTGCAATGCATTTGCGCTAGCCGAACATGGCGAAGCCTCCGCGGTACAGGGTCTACGCCCACATGCCTTTGTGGATCGCCCTTATACCTTTACTCCCAGCTCCGACCCAAGGCTGGGCTCCTCAAGCCGGAACAAGGAACTTCATCGATGTGCCCTTTAGTGAATTTTTAGGCTCACCTTCAGAACTGGTAGGCCGACTAGAATACTGCACCATCCGATAATCTGCAGAAATTATACCATAACCGGTGAATCAATACAAACATTAGTATTAATGCGTTCGGTCGGCGACTAGATCTGTAATTTGATTGAGAATGCCGGTATTTAAATTAGTTTGGCGTAATGCTGTTTTGGCTTCTTCAATATGTCGGGCAAGTTGTTCCTGGGCCCCTTTTAATGTCAGAACGGATGGATATGTGCTTTTATGCCTGCCGGTGTCACTCCCGACCGGTTTTCCCATCAGCTCTTCATCTCCTGTTACATCAAGAATGTCATCACTAATTTGGAAGCTGAGTCCCAAATGATGTGAAAAATGTTTGAACCAATCCATTTGGCTCCTGTCTGCACCACCTATGATTGCTCCGGCAAGAACACTGAATGTTAAAAGCTTGCCTGTTTTATGTGTATGAATATATTCAAGATCATCCAGGCCAAGCTCTTTATTTTCGCCTTCCATATCTGCAACTTGTCCACCGACCATGCCTTCAGGCCCAGCACACTGGGAGAGTAACTGAAGAAGCTCCACTTTCTGGTCGGCTTGAAGATTCTTATCCTCCGCGATTAACTGGATGCTGTAAGTAAGCAGCCCGTCCCCTGCCAATATTGCCATCGCCTCGCCGAATACTTTATGATTAGTCGGCTTTCCTCTCCTTAGATCGTCATTGTCCATGCTTGGAAGATCATCATGGATTAATGAATATGTATGTATCATTTCCAGAGCGGATGCTGTTGACAAGCCGATTTCCGGATTTTTTCCAAACGAATCAATAACTGCAAACAAAAGCAGCGGTCTGATTCTTTTTCCGCCGGCCTCAAGCGAGTAGGCCATCGCTTCCTTTAGTACAGGTGGTGCATCGAGCCCGGACACACTAGCTAACAATTGCTTGTTCAATATTTTCTTATGCTTTTCCATGAAGTCTTCCAAATTACTCGTCAAGTTTGGTCCTCCTCACTGACACGAAACTCCTCTTCGCCATCTTCCGTTAATACCTTCGTCAGTTTTTCTTCCGCATATTTTAACTTATCATGGCACGTCTTTGACAATTCCATCCCCTCTTGATAGATTGCAAGCGCCTCTTCTAAAGGGATATCCCCCTCTTCAAGCCTTTTTATGATTGTTTCCAGCTGCTCGAGTGCTTGTTCAAAGGTTAGTTTCTCGCTCATTTTTGCGCACCTTCTTCTTTATTCTCAATTTTACAATACAGCCGGCCATCTGCCAGCGTCAGCGTTAATTTATCTCCGACCGACCCTTGACTGACACTTTTTATCAATTTTCCATCTTCCGTATGGGCTACATTAAAACCTCTGCGAAGAATACTCAAAGGATTAAGTGCATCGAGTGTTGCGGTTTTCCCCATAAATTCACTGACTTTCGTTTTTATGATTGTCCGTATTTCCTGCTGCAGTCTTGTTTCCGCCCTTGCAGCCCTTTCTTTATTCATTTCGAATAGAGCAGACGGGTGGCTCCTTGCAAGTCTGTTTCGCAATTCACCATAATGGCTGTTCTTCTTAAAAATGATATGGTTCTGGGCTGCGATGAGAGTTTCCTTCATCCTATCAAGTTGCTGCCACTTCTGCTCATATAATTTGTGAGGATTCCTTAAAATGTAGGACTGCTCCATGTAATTCAATTGATTTCTTCTTGTTTTAATAATTGCTCCCATGCCCTGATACAGTCTGGCCTTTCGCTGCATAAGCTGCTCCATGAGATCTTCAATATGAGGGACGGCCAATTCAGCAGCCGCTGTAGGAGTTGCCGCCCTTAGATCGGCAACAAAATCAGCAATTGTAACATCCGTCTCATGGCCGACTGCAGAAATAACAGGAATTTTTGATTCGTATATCGCTCTCGCAACAACTTCCTCATTAAAAGCCCATAATTCTTCCATTGAGCCTCCACCACGTCCAACGATCAAAACATCGGCCACATTTCCCGCATTCGCCTTTTCTATTGCCTTTGCTATTGTCTTTGAGGCGTTTTTTCCCTGTACAAGGGCGGGAATGACAAGTATTTGACCCATCGGATATCGCCGCTTAATTGTAGTGATGATATCTCTTATCGCGGCGCCAGTTGGAGATGTAATGATGCCAATTACATTGGGATAGATGGGGATTGGCTTCTTTGTTTCCTGGGAGAATAATCCTTCTTTTCCTAGTTTCTCTTTCAACTGCTCAAAAGCAAGGAATAGCTCTCCTATTCCATCAGGAAGCATCTCATTTACATATATTTGATATTGTCCGCTCATTTCGTATACACTAACGCTTCCCCTAATCAGTACATGCATGCCATTTTCGGGAACAAACTTCATTCCTGCAGAATATCTGGCAAACATTACAGCCATGACCCTTGTATCTTCATCTTTTAGTGTAAAATACATGTGGCCGCTGGAGTGCTTTTTAAAATTGGAGATTTCCCCTTTTACAAAAACCTGCTCCAAATGCGGGTCTGCATCAAACTTTCTTTTTATGTATTTCGTTAATGCCTTTACAGTCAAATATTGTGGATTTTGCATATCCAAAGGGCCGCCCTCCATTTTTGACATAGTCAGCGACGCACAGGACGTGGCTGCTTGAGCCTGCCGACGCAAAGGACATCGCTAAACGAGCGCGTCCGCTTTTCACACAAAAAGCTGCCCCTTTGTTAGAGTTGACAGCTTTCATCATGTTCACCTTTAATTCTACTATATTTTTATTGGGTATTGGGTTCATTTAACCGTTTTTTTTGCTGATTTAACCGTATTGTATAGCAACATAGTAATAGTCATCGGTCCGACTCCTCCCGGAACTGGAGTGATGTATGAAGCTTTGTCCTTTACATCTTCAAAATCAACATCGCCACATAGCTTTCCATGTTCATCCCTGTGAATACCGACATCAATGACAACGGCCCCCTGCTTTACATGGTCGGCTTTAATCATTTTTGCTTTTCCGACCGCTGCTACAAGTATATCTGCCTGTTCTGTAATTGATTTCAAATCGGCTGTTCTTGAATGACAATAGGTAACCGTTGCATTTGCATTTAACAGCAGCTGCCCCATTGGTTTACCAACAATATTGCTTCTGCCTATAATGACAGCATGCTTGCCCTCCGGCTTGATATCCATAAATTCAAGCATTTTAATAACGCCATACGGTGTGCAAGGCAAAAATGTATCCTGACCAGTCATCATTTTTCCGATATTTATTGGATGGAAACCATCAACATCTTTTTCAGGAGAAATGGTTTCTATGACTTTTGTTTCCGAAATGTGCGGAGGAATCGGAAGTTGGACCAAAATCCCATGAATGCTGTCATCTGCATTCAATTCCCTGATTTTATCCAGCAGCTCATTTTCGCTTACATCGTCCGGATACTCAATAAGCACAGACTCCATTCCGATTGCACGGCAGCTTTTTTGCTTGGAAGTGACGTAGGTTCGGGATGCCGGATCCTCACCAACCAGAATAACTGCAAGCCCAGGCTTTATTCCTTTCGCAGTTAGTTCCTCGACTTCTCTTTCAAGCTGTTTTCTTATTTCTTGCGATATTTTTTTACCATCAATCAACTCTGCTGTCATTGCAATTCCTCCTACTTACATACCTTCGCCTTTGATTTTCGATAATATTCCATTCACAAATTGTCCTGACTTCTCATCACCATATGTTTTTGCAACTTCAATCGCTTCATTGATAGCTACATTTGGCGGAACCTCGGTAAATTTTAATTCATATGTTCCAATACGAAGCACATTCAGGTCAACCTTTCCAAGGCGGTCAATTGACCACTTTTCTAGATGGCTGCTGATTTCTTGGTCAATTTCTTTTAAGTTGGAAGTTGCACCGACAATCAGATCTCGTAAGAAATCATCAGACTGTCCTTCCTTCTGAACGTTCATTAGGGCCTCTTCGGGGGGAATATCACTCATATCTATTTGAAATAAAGCCTGCAAAGCTTTTTCGCGCGCTTCTCTTCTTTTCATTATTCATAAGGCTCCTTTAAAAATGGCTCGTTAGCCCTGGGTTTTTCTTAGTTTACCACATAAGAAGAAAAACAAGCATGCGCAAAAGCGCAAGCGCCTTGATCAGCCCCGACAAGCACAAGACGATTCCCGAGGAAGCAGTACTTTAGCCACCACAGGGAAGCGGCTAGTAACCTCGAGGGGCTAGGCGCTGAAGCTAGACGTGTCCATCATTTAAAAATGCCAAAGGGATTTCACCTTTGGCCTCATTTATTCCGTTTCAAATTCTTCTTCGGTTTCCTGCTTGCCTTGATCGAACGTCACACCAACAATGTGAATATTAACCTCTTCCACTTCCAGCGCCGTCATATTGAATAACGTCTGGCGGATATTGTCCTGCACTTTTTGGGCAACAGTAGGAATGGAAACTCCGAAGTTCATCAGACAGTAAACATCGACAATGATTCCTTCTTCTGTCAGTTCCACCCTAATCCCTTTTCCATGGTTTTTCTTACCAAGTCTCTCTACCACTCCTGTGGCAAAGTTACCCCTCATTTGAGCTACACCTTCTACTTCAGAAGCAGCAATTCCGGCGATAACTTCAATCACTTCGGGGGCAATTTCAATTTTCCCGTGATCCTGGCCATTTTCCTGAGTCATCTCAAGCATGTTCAACTTTTCTTCCATTAAGAACACCTCCGTTTATTTTTGTTTCATAACAGGATGCAGTTCCAAGAATTTCGTGTTGAAATCTCCGCCCACAAACGTTTCATTTTCCAGAAGTTGCAAGTGGAAGGGGATCGTCGTGTAAACACCTTCGATGATGAATTCCTCAAGTGCTCGTTTCATCCTCGCTATCGCTTCTTCCCTAGTGGAACCATAGGTAATCACTTTTGCAATCATGGAATCATAGTAAGGGGGAATCGTATAACCAGGGTATACGCCTGAATCGACACGCACTCCCATGCCTCCCGGCGGCAGATACATCTCAATTTTCCCTGCTGAAGGCATGAAGCCTTTCTCTGGATTTTCTGCATTGATACGGCACTCAATAGACCAGCCGCTAAATTCTACTTCTTCCTGTGTAACGGACAGCGCTTTTCCTGAAGCTACATAAATTTGTTCTTTAATCAAATCAATCCCTGTCACCATTTCTGTAACAGGATGTTCCACCTGGATGCGTGTATTCATTTCCATAAAGTAGAACTCTTGGTTTTTATGGTCAAAAATGAATTCCACCGTTCCCGCTCCGGTATAATCGACTGCTTCTGCGGCCTTGACAGCAGCCTCCCCCATTTTCTCCCGCATCACTTCACTGATCGCAGGTGAAGGAGTCTCTTCCAACAGCTTTTGAAGTCTTCGCTGAATGGAACAATCCCTTTCTCCCAAGTGGATTGTATTTCCATGTGTATCGGCTAAAACCTGAATTTCCACATGGCGGAAATCATCTATATATTTTTCGATATACACCCCGGGATTTCCAAAAGCAACCGCGGCCTCCTGCTGAGTGATTTCAATACCTTTAATTAAATCTTCTTCTGTTTTTGCTACCCGGATTCCCCGGCCTCCGCCGCCTGCAGTTGCTTTAATGATCACGGGATAACAAATTTCTTCGGCAATTGCCCTTGCTTCATCCATCGTTTCCACAATTCCGTCCGAACCGGGTACGATAGGCACTCCAGCGGCTTTCATCGTGGAACGCGCCACATCTTTTGTCCCCATTTTGGTGATGGCTTCCGGGCTTGGCCCGACAAAGATGATGTTACACTCGCGGCACAGCTCTGCAAAATCAGCATTTTCCGCTAAAAATCCGTAGCCGGGATGGATGGCGTCACATTCCGTCAGCTTCGCTACACTGATTACGTTGGCAGAGTTCAAATAGCTATCCTTAGATGCAGTTGGTCCTACGCAATAAGCTTCGTCTGCCAATTGTACGTGCAAAGCTTCTTTGTCAGCTTCGGAATATACTGCGACTGTCTCAATATCCAGCTCCATACAAGCCCGGATAATTCGGACAGCGATTTCTCCCCTGTTTGCTATTAAAAGTTTTTTAATCATGTATTTCGCTCCTTACCTTGGCTCAACTAAGAACAGCGGCTGGCCATATTCCACAAGTTCCCCATCCTTCACGAGGATCTCCACTATTTTCCCTTCAACTTCCGCCTCAATCTCATTGAACAGCTTCATCGCTTCAACAATACAAACGATAGAGTCGGCAGTGACCTCGGATCCCACTTTCACATATGCATCGCTGTCAGGAGAAGGAGCCTCATAAAAAGTTCCTACCATTGGAGAGACGATTTTATGTAAATTGCTGTTTTCTGCTGCACTTGGTGCTGGCGCTGCTTCGGTTGCAGATGGCGCTTTTTCTCCTGCCGGCTGTTGAGGGGCAGCTACCTGTTGAACAACTGGCTGAGGTGCCACAACTGGTTCTGACACGTACCGTACCTGCTCCTGAACAACCGCGTTCACTCGCTTCTTCAATTCAATTTTTGAGCCTTCATGCTCATAGACAAATTCCTCAATATCCGATTGGTCTATAAGTTTTATAATTTCACGTATTTCCTGAACCTTCAACATTCACGACACTCCTTAAAAATTATGAGTAGCTCTTAATATCATAATATAACGGGTTATAAAATTACAACGACGACAGGGTAAATATACAGAAATAAATCCTAAAATGCAATAGGGAAGGCGAAGACGCCTTGATCAGCCCCGACAAGCACAAGACGATTCCCGAGGAGGCAGCTCTTCAGCCACCACAGGGAATCGGCTTGTGACCTCGAGGGGCTAGGCGTCGCAGCTGGACATTAAGAAAAGCGAAGGGTAGCTGTTTAGGGGCGACAAGCGCTGGAAGGAATACCATTGTAATCAAAACGAGTTCTTTGTTTTTCCTTCTGACTGACACGACATCCTATTGCCACCTACGCACAGGTAGTGCTAGTACAAACGAAGCGACAGGACAAGGGGAACCAACACCAGAACAATATCAAAATATCATACACTTTCATTTTTTCGGCAAAAAAAGACGGACAGGAATCCTCCCCTCCGTCAATTTCTTAATTTGTCTGGAATACTACCGTGGCAACCGTATTTGTACCGATCTCTTCTCTTACAACCTGGAGGATCCGCGCAGCATCTTTTCGCGTGTGTTCCTTTGCCTTCACTGTTATCAGCATTTCATTATTTTCCGTCCGTACTAACGCATCTTCATATCCAAGGGTCTTGATCAAGCTTTCAAGAGTTTTTTCTTTTGTTTCCAATGCTGATAAATCCTGCATCTTCGTATACAGTTCATTTTTTTCCTCGGCAGTCAGGTCAGGAGAGGCTACTTGAGCAGTTAAATCGGATATTTCCTTACTCCGTTTGTCCTGGACCTCCATCCTTATAGTTTCAAAGGCTTCATCTCCGGAAGCTTCGGTAATCACTTTCATGTCTTTATCACTGGCTGCCATTTCACCCGCAGCCTCTTCTTTTCCGCCCGTCACAAGATCATTTTTGGCTGGATCGGATGTCACATAGTATACGGAAAGTACCACGACAAGGCTCAGCATAGTTAGAAGCCAAACTGTCTGTTTTTTCAACAGCATTACGAATCCCCCTTTGACTTTTTCGGCATGACTGCCACTTTATGACTTGGAACATCAAGGCCCCTTGTTACAGATTCCACAATCCATTTCTTAATCTGGATATTTTCAGCTCCTCCCGCAACCACAAGTACTCCTTTCACTTCCGGCTTACGCGTCTCCAATACTATCGGAACCTCTTTGTCCCCCTCCTTGATCAGCACAAGCTGATCCTCTGTCGATTGGTCTTCTATTTTTCTAGTTCCTCCCTCTTTATCCTCTTCCACTGTTGTCTGGTTTTTTAAAGTGAGATTCTTTTCTAAAACTGTTTTTGCAGTTGCCTCCACATTTACGACAACCGTTACATCATAGACTCCCACTATTTGCTCAAGGGCTTCTTTCAATTGATTTTCATATTGGTTTTCCAGAGCTTTCATTCCATCTTCATTTAAATCCTTTTTTCTTCCGAAGGCTTCTTCTTCATCCGCCCCTGCTTCCATTTCTTTCATTGCAGTAGTAGCATTTTTTTCTTCGCCAGCTTTCCAAAAGTCGGAGATGATCATTAAAGCTGCGCCCACCAGGACCAGAATGAGAACGTAATAAAGTTTATTGTTTTTCTTACGTGAAGGATCTGCCTTATTGCCTTCTGACCACAAATTTTTCAACCAATCAAGAGGACCGTTTTTTTTGCTCATTGATGGCCGGTTCCTCCCTTCGCCTGCAATTCTATTTTGGATTCTGGCACGTCCCACTCATTTGCTAGCATCATTTTTATTTTCTCATCCAGGCCGGCGTTTTTACTTTCACCCCGATCCTTGATCTTAATAGATACTTGTTCCACTTCAGCCACCAATTCATTTTCCATCAATGGCTCTATATGGACAGTTATCTTTTTTATATGTTCCAAAATGTTCTCAGGATCTTGCGTGGGAGAAGAATTACTTGATATATCAATATTGGTAATGATCATGCCATGACTCTCAATCATCTCCTTTTCAGCTTTCTCTTTAAGTTGGACAGCCATTTGCTCTAATGTATATGCATGCAGGGAAGTTTCTATTTCTCTTTTTTTTTCATCAGACGCATTTTGCAAGGATATACCAAGGTTGCTTTTCTCTGTTAAAAACGAGTCCAGGACCTCATCAAAGTCGGTCGAGAAAATTTGAAAAATGGGTGTGACAACTATTGAAATCAATAGTAGACCCACAACAAGCTTCACATATTTTTTTATGGCAGTCTGGGGGAGGAGCATGTCCACAATCATCGCCAGCAAAATAAAAATGACAATATTTATAATCCATTCGGAAAGCAGCTGCACAGTCTATCCTCCCTTTTCAGCGGATCATCATTGTAATGTTTCCCGAAGTGATAACAATGGTGACGCACAGAAAAAACATGAAAGAAACAATGGCCAACGAAGCAAACACATACATCATACATTTGCTGATCGAATCGAGGCATCCGATAATGGGGCCGTCACCTATGGGTTGGAGCAAGGCGCCGGCAAGCTTATAGATAAAAATGATGACGAGTATTTTTACCGCAGGAAAGGCGGCGATCAACAGGATAATTGCCACTCCGGCCAAACCGACTGTATTTTTTATCAAGACAGAGGCGGTCAATACCGTATCCGCCGCATCCGTGAACATCCGTCCGACCACCGGGACGAAATTACCCGTTACATACTTAGCAGTCCTGATTGCCACTCCATCCGTTACCGCCGATGCTGTCCCCTGAATGGAAATGACGCCCAATAGCACTGCCATGAATGCACCTAAAATGCCTATACTGGCTTTTTTCAGGAGGCCGGAAAGTTGAGTCACTTTGTAATTTTGATTCAGTGCACTTACGATGTTTAATAGCAATGCCATAAAAAGAAGTGGCAAAACAACCGCTTGAATGAGGAGACCGCTTGTCTGAATTAAAAAAACCAGAACTGGATGGAAAAATGCGGCCGACGTCACCCCTCCCGATGAGGCAATCAATGCAAGAATAAGGGGTATCAGTGCAAAAATGAATTGGGACATTGAATCAATGGCTGCCACCGCATAATCTACAGCCACCCGAAAGCTGTTTAGAGCGATAATGATCAAGACCATGAAAACGACGGCATAGGCCACTTTGGAAACTGAACCTTTTTCAAATGCAGTGTGCAGCGATTGCAAAAAAGCACTGAAAACAGTTAGAAGCAATAAAGTACCAAGAAGCTTTCCATTCATCGTGAGCTCTTGAAAGGCAAATGCCGCAATTCCACGAAACCACTCTTTTATTGAAAAGGATTTCTCCCCTTTTAAAAACTCCAAAAGGGTCCCCCGCTGACTTTCGGGCAAATATCCTCCATACTCTTCCATGATACCTTCCCAAAAACCGCTGAGCTCTTCAATGCCTAGCGTCTCTATCTGTTCGTCCACCATATTTGAGATGACATCATTTGATACCCCCTCTTCCTGATCTGCCTGTATTGCGGATGAACCTATAAAAAGTGCATAGAAAAAAATGAGCAGCTGGATTGTTTTACGCATATATTTCACCCCGCATGTCGATGTTTACTTGACGGGCATCATATGGATGACGGTATCAATCAGAACGGTCAAAATGGGGACTGCCAAAGCTAAAATAAGAATTTTCCCCGCTAATTCAACTTTTGCCGCAATGGCCCCCATGCCGGCATCCTTGCTGATGTGTGAAGCAAATTCAGCAATGTATGCAATACCGATGATTTTTAAGATTGTTTTTACGTACATCGTATTGATGCCGGCACTTTGAGCCAGAACCTCGATGGTAGTAATGATTCCATGTATCTGATCTACCAGGAATAAAAAGATGGCACATCCCGTGAAAAGAATCAGCAAAAAAGCAAAAGTAGGCTTTTGCTCCTTGATGATGAGGGCAAGGAAAGTGGCAATGAGAGCTATACCGGCTATTTGAAGTATGGCAATCGCCGTTCCCTCCCATCATTGAAATAAAAACACCGATCTTATTTTTTGAAAAAGTCCGTCGACAATGGTGACAACCATGAACAGAATATATATAAACCCAAATAATGTGACCCACTGGGCATATTCCTTTTTACCGACCTGATCAAGGATTGTATGCAAAAAGGCAACAACAATGCCGACCCCGGCTATTTTGAAAATCACATCCACATCAATGCCCATCCTATTTCCTCCATTCCTCGGAAAAAGTACAAAGCGCGCACCCAGGCAAGAATCTGAAGACGAAGGTGACGCGGTATTCTATATTTATCATATTGTCCTGTGCCGATTGCTCTACCAGCATTCTCTCAACCATAAATTTCAATAATCTTTCCTTCTAAAAGAGTAGAATAATGAACAGCATTCCAGATAAGATACCGACACTTTTCATTATCTTTTCATATTTTTTTTGCTTCTCCCTTGCTTCAGTTTCTTCCCTGTCAAGATGGGTAAGTGTAAGTAGGATCTGTTTTTGCTGAGTATAGCGATCGTGCCGTCCAAGGCTTTCGCCAAATTGAATCAAGATTTCATATTCCTCGTCCTTCATATCTGTGGTATTCCATATTTCATCAAGACTATCTTTCCAGGCGGATTTCACTGTCACATCCGTCCGGGATAGCTTGGAAGAAAATAAATCATATAAACGGGCGGCCGGTTCTGGCATCTGCAACGAAATTTTTTTTGCTGCTTCCCTGAGCGGTGTATGGCTGTACATGATTTCGGCATCCAGTGCCTGCAAAGAATCTTTAATGATACGCACTTGTTTAGGTCTGCGGGTAAAGTGGCTTGAAGCCTCAAAACCAGCCCATGTAGTCGTTCCAATGATAAGTAGAGCGCCTAACAGTTTAAGCATAGTGATTCACTACATATCCGTTATGGTCTTTGATGGAAACTACTGTGCCTGGACCGTCGTTCCTCGATAGTTCTATGAATCTTTGAAACACCTGATGGTCTATGATTTCTTTGAGCAAAGGCCTTTTTTTAATCTCTTCAAGACTATTTCCATGGGTGGTCATCATAAGGGTGATACCGGCATTGACAGCCTCCATGATGGCTGCCTTGTCTTCTTCCCGGCCGATCTCGTCGACAATCAGTACGTCTGGGCTCAATGCACGGATCATCATCATCATTCCCTCCGCTTTCGGACATGCATCCAGCACATCAACCCTTGGCCCGAACTGCAGTTGAGGAATTCCCTGCATACATCCGGCTATTTCTGATCTTTCATCAACTATGCCCACTTTCATGGCAGGGATTTCCTTCATCGGACAACCAGTGGATACAACCCTTGCAAGATCCCGAAGAAGCGTTGTCTTACCGGTTTGAGGCGGTCCAATAATCATCGTATGTTTCCAGGTTTCTTCATACAAATAAGGTGTGAACTGGTCTGCGGCTCCAATTTTCTCCCTAGCAACCCTTATATTGAAAGAAGTAAGATACCTTAGGGCCTTTACCCGTCCTTCTTCCAGAATGACTTTTCCCGCGAGCCCAATCCGATGCCCTCCTTCTATGGTGATGTACCCTCTTCTCAATTCTTCATCAAGAGTATAAAAGGAGTGTCCGGCTAAGTTATCAAGGAGTAGTTCTGCCTCACTTTTAGAAAAAAGATACGGAAGGAATTTTGTTAGACCCCTTGAAGTCACTTCCACCGGACGGTTGACCCTGAGCCGGATTTCTTCGATACCTTCTTTTGTTTCTTCCGGAAGAACATTCATCAATTCCGAGACTTCAGTTGGCAGGATTCGAATGATATTTTCCAAAGCGACCCTCTCCCAGACATCTTTTCTACCTAATATGTATTCGGCCAAGCTTTAATTATGACCGACCCAATTAACTGCAATTAATTGGTTTGACCTTAAATACCGGGGAACCAGGAAATTGAATAAGCGAATAACCTCGTAACGTGTTATATTAATATTGATATTTATAGAAAAGCGGGTGCAGGTCGGAATGGATAAAAGTATTGTTTTGATTGGATTTATGGGTGCGGGAAAAACGACAGCCGGTGAACTTGCCGCAAGGAAGTTAAACACTGGATTTATCGATATTGATCTGGAGATTGAGAAAGAATTCGGAATGCCGACGACGGATATTTTTAAAAAACATGGCGAAAAAGCATTCCGTACATATGAGAAAAATATCATTGAATCTAAGTGCACTGAAAAAAGGCAAGTGATTTCACTTGGCGGGGGAGCTTTTATGGATGAAGGGACCAGGAGAACGTGTTTGGACAGCACGATCGTCATTTTCTTGGATATATCATGGGAAGCTTGGAAAAAGCGTTATGAACTGCTCGTTGATACACGTCCAGTTTTACAGGATCGGGACTTGGATGAGATAAAAGGTCTATATTCAAAGCGGCGCGTCCTTTATGCCGATCACCATTACAGCATATTGGTTGACGACCTGACACCGGATGAAACTGCAGATAAAATTGTTGAACTATATTTACATTCAGGTAAAAAAAATTGAAAAATAGCTGCCGGAGCGTTCACCATACTCCGAAGCAGCTATTATTTTGGTGTTCATTTTGCATCCATTTCCTCTTTTGTCATGGCAATCAATTGTTTTAGCTTTCTAATTGGAACCTGACCTGGCGCCGAAGCCTCTACTCCTGAACCGAATGTAAGAAAGGATCCATATGTCCAGCCGATAATTCTGCTTAGAACGCCGAGACTGCCCATGGACATCGTGATCAAAGGAATATCCATTGATTCCTCCACGTTATTCGTGATCTGCAGCAGCCTTAAAACATCGTCTTTCGTTTCAGGCATTACAGCTGCTTTGGCAATGTCAGCCCCGTAAAACTCCGCTAGAAATAGCTTCTTCATAATTTCCTCGTTTTTGGGGGTGCAATTAAAATTATGATAGGAGAGGATCAATTGTTTCCCATGTAATTGAGACACCCTTCTCAATTCTCTTATGTACTCTGGATTATTTGACACTTCATAATCAATTAAGCTGATTGCATCACTTTTACAAACGTCACTAAGAAGCTGTACTTTTTGCTCTTCGGTTAAAGTGATTGGCTGGCCGCCTTCATGAACAGAGCGGATGGTAAAAAGCAGCGGCAATCCGCTTTTTTTCGCAATTTCTTCAAGGATGGACAATACGCAGGAAAAATCAGCCAAATTTTCCAAAAAGTCCGCTCTCCATTCAATCAAATCTGGCTTTTCAGGCAAAATCACTTCCAGCTCTCCTATAATTTCTTCCTTGTTCCTGCCAGTTAAAGGTGTACAAATATATGGTATCTTCTTCTCTTCAAATATTACAGCCAATTCCTTCCCTACCTTCTAGTCAAGACTGAGAAAAGCGCAAGGCGCGCAGCCTTAGGCGACAAGCACAAGGCGAATTTTGATGAGGGAGTTCCTCAGCCACCACAGCAAAGCATCTGATTTCAATCACTTCGTGAGAGACATCACCGAATTTGCTTCATTCAGCTTTGCGACGAGCTGAACAAGGCTTACCCGAATTTACTATGGCGCAGGGAGCACATTCATCCTGAATAAACTTCTGCGTGACTTGTGACCTCAAGCCGATGGCGCCTGGAGCTAGACATAAAAACCGCGGAATGATCCGCGGCTGATCCTTTTACATGATTAAGCTCTCGAAACATAGGAGCCATCTGTAGTATTAATGACCAATGTATCTCCTTCATTAACGAAGAACGGTACCTGAACAACCAAACCGGTTTCCATTGTAGCAGGTTTCGAACCGCCGGAAGCCGTATCTCCCTTAATCCCTGGTTCTGTAGCCGCGACCTTGAGGTTTACTGTATTTGGCAATTCCACTCCAAGCGTTTCACCGTTAAACATGATAATATGAACCTCCATGTTCTCGAGCAAAAAGTTCAATTCATATTCAATTTGTGAGGCAGGAAGTTCAATCTGTTCGTAAGTATGCTGATCCATAAATACATATTGATCTCCGCTTGAATATAAATATTGCATCGTTTTATTATCGATTTGCGCCTTCTTCACTTTTTCGCCTGCACGGAAAGTTTTTTCCGCGATGGCCCCTGTACGGAGATTTCTCAATTTTGAACGGACGAATGCGGCTCCTTTTCCAGGCTTGACGTGCTGAAACTCCAATACCCGCCAAATTCCGCCGTCCACTTCCACTGTTAATCCTGTTTTAAAGTCGTTTACTGAAATCATCTTACTGCCTCCCAATAACAATTATAAAATGAGCAATTCTTTTGTTGAGTGTGTCAATCTTTCATTCCCGGAATCGGTAATTAGAATATCATCTTCTATCCGAACCCCGCCCACATTTGGCAAATAAATTCCCGGCTCCACGGTCACCGTCATTCCAGGTACAAGCTTTTTCTCAGAGCGCGGGGATAGACCTGGACCTTCATGAACCTCCAGTCCGATCCCATGACCTAAAGAATGACCAAAGTGTTCGCCATAGCCATGCTTCGCAATCAAATCCCTTGCAATCTTATCCGCTTCAATTCCTGTCATGCCAGGCTTTATTTTTTCAACTGCTTCCATTTGTGCCTCAAGAACAATCTGATAAATCTCCTTGAGCTGTTGGGATGGTTCCCCTACAGCCACGGTCCTTGTAATATCAGATATATACCCTTTATGTAGCGCTCCATAATCCAAAGTGACGAAATCCCCTGCTTCAATCAGCTTGTCGCTCGCCACCCCGTGTGGCAAAGCAGATCTCCAGCCGGAAGCGACAATAATATCAAATGACGAAGAAGTTGCTCCACATTTTCTCATGAAAAATTCAAGTTCATTGGCGATGTCAATTTCGCAGGCTCCCGGTTTGATAAAGTCGAGAATATGCTTAAATGCAGCATCCGCTATATCTGCTGCTTCCTTAATGACAGCAACTTCGCTATCCGTTTTTATCATGCGCAGCTCTTCAATCAAGGCAGAAATCGGTACCAGTTCCGCTTTCAGTTCATCCTCATACTTCGTCCACTCGGAATAAGTGACATAATCCTGTTCAAAGCCGAGTTTTTTTATTCCATGCTTTTCCACTATTTCAGCTATTTCGCTAATAATGGATCCGGCGTATTGGATGATTTCATATCCAGGCGCCTGAGTCTCCGCTTGCTTCGTATACCTAAAGTCAGTTATGAAATAAGCCGCATCATGGGTAATTAGGGCAACGCCTGCCGTCCCCGTAAAATTTGTAGCATACCTGCGATTATATGGGCTCGTTATCAACAGTCCATCAATGTCGAACTCAGTGAAATTCCCTCGTATTTTTTCGATTTTATCCATCTTTTTTCTCCCCCGGAATTTAGGCTTAGAGTTGCTTTTAAGATAAGAAAAGCGCAAGGCGTTTGGCCGTCTCAGGACGCCACATCCTCGAAAAAGCTGACGCTTTTCCTTCGTGCAATGTAACGCTGCCAAAGCTTTCCTTGTCCTGTCGCTTCACTTGTACTAGCACTTCCTATCGGTGGCACTAGGACTTCCTCTCCGTTGGAGCTAGACATAACACATATTTTCAAGATTGAAAACATAGTCAGATTATAGTTTTTAAGAAGAAACAGGAATGTTCTGGCATAAACAGTTTAACATAAAAGATTGGAAAAAACATGAATGAAAACAACCGTTATTGTTTCAATTTCAGTTGTTTCAAGTATTGAAATTCCTCATATTCGTATGAAATTGAATATCCGATAAAAACCCCATATAAAATAAACGCGCTTAGTCCAGTCAATATTGAATTTATATCATATTTTAATAATGATTTCGTTCCAGGAAACAATGGAAACAGCACAAGAAAAACAATTAAAAATAAAACAACTCCATAGGCTATTCCCCACCAAAATGATTTTCTTTTTTTCAAAGTTCCATAATAAAGCAGTGCCGTCACGATTGAAACCAAACCATATAGTAAAGCTGCAAGCAGTATCCCTGCCCAGCCGCCCTTCCCCCCCCCGCTCCAGGGAGCTAGAATGATTCCCGGGCTTATCTCTGTAAAGTTTAAGTAATGTACAAGGTATCCCATCAAACTTCCCGCTACCCCGGCGACAAAGCCTGTGATAACAGCCATCGTGATCAGCGGTATTGAATAATAATTTTTTTCTTCCATGACAACCACCTCTTCCATAGCATGTCCTTTATGTCTATTTTGTTTCACGAAGCTTTTTATCTGGTTAAATTTTCATTTTTTTAGTAAAATAGAGTTAGATATACTTAATTTAGATACTGGAAGGCGTTCTTCAATTACAGGACACTATATCCTGATTGATATTTCACTTTTTGACCCTGGCTGAATTTGTCCAGGGTAGAATTCTCTTTATATGTTAACCAAGCGGCTAGTCAAAAGAACCTTGCCTGCAACAAAGTCGCTCTTCCTTCGTTTAAAGACTTGATTATGGTGGAAAAGGATAGAGAGGATGAATTTCATTTAAATCTCTACATCTAATTATGTATAAAGGATGTTCTTTTTGGGAAAGATATCCACTATTCCCGAGGAGGTGGCGCTCTTGAAAGCACGGAATTTGATCATAAGCGGAATTTTCATTTTAGCTGTAATCGGTTTGGGCTCCTATTTAATAAATAATCCGGTTGGTTTATTTAAACAACTCTTATTTATGGGAGCGGTAGTTGCTGCCGTATTAATCATCTACCGTATTTGGACAAATAGATCACAAGGCGGCAGAGAGAAAAATGCATTTGCCAGAGCAGCAAAGCAGTCTAAAATGCGGGCGAAAAAAAGGAAAACTTCAGCTCAAACCAGCAACCATTTCCGAAACCGACCGCTTCGCAAAAGGTCGACTGCTCATCTTACTGTAATAGAAGGAAAGAAAAGCAAGAAAAAAGACAGAGCTATTTTTTAATCTGTCTGTCTTCGTTAATATGTCCATGATTTTAAGAACTGTTCTGCTCTTACCCGCCCTTTTCTCAAAAGGGCTTCTTTTTTTTCATCGTTTATTGTAAATTCAGCAGCGAATGTCTCTTCCGTGGGAATAAATATGATATTGCGTTCATGCCTTCTGGAAATGTACCTGGCGTCATGAGCATCTTTCATTGTATGAAACAATGATTCAAACAGCTGAAGACCATTTTTGATCGTTCTTTTTGGCTGCTGTTCAATACGTTGGCTCAGTTTGATTCCGATAATAGGCCTTGCTTGCTTTTGTTCTTCCTTTTGAAAAAGCCAGATAGGAAAATTACTTAATATACCTCCGTCTACAATGACATTCATTCCACTTAATGAACGCAATTTGACCGGTTCGAAAAAATAAGGGATACTGCAGCTCATTCTGATGGCACGTGAAACTGGATAAGTTTCTTTTGGGATGCCGTATTTCTCTAAATCATCAGGAAGAATCAACATTCTTCCTGTGGACAGATCACTTGCAACTACTCTCAAAGTATCAGGCGGCATATCCTTAAATGTATAGATACCTTTTTTTGCCAACTTTTTTCCAATCCACTCCTCGAGCTGATCACCACGAAATAAACCCATTCTAAAGTAAAGAAGCAGCCATTTTGCCAAATGGAAGGGCAATAGCGTTTTCCGTGGGTCGAGGAATTCATTTAAATCCAGTTCTTTCATCAGATCCGCCATCTCTTTGCTGGAATATCCAGCCGTTATCAAAGAGGCAATAATTGCACCGGCACTTGTTCCCGCAACCCTTTTAAATATAAAACCCCTTTCCTCCAATACCTCATAGGCACCAATCAAAGCAACCCCTTTAATTCCCCCACCGGAAAACACGCCGTCAATATCCATCTTTTGTGCCGCCCTTCTTCGTGTTGTCTTTATATTGATATTATAGAAGGACTCGATTTAAGAACTGCCGATTTCCGCTTCAGGGGATCCTTTCCGCAAAAGCTCACTCGCCGCTTTGCTCGCCCTGGCTCTTCCTATGCGTCACTCTACAATAGAGAAAGGAAAAAGCTGGCTATTCTTCATAGCCAGCTTTTTCAAATATAAATATTTTATATTCCACACTTCAATTGTGCATTACAGTTATCACATGTGTTGCATCCGCCAATTTCTTTCACTTGTCCTTTTCGGCAGACAGGGCATGTATTCCCCAGCTCTGAACCGATTGTAACGCTTGTTGACCTTAGATCCTGAATCGTATCGACAAGCACAACCGGCCGTTCAGGCTGCTGTTCATCTTTTTCTTCATCAAAATTATTTTCTTCCGCTTTCAATGTGAGTACTTGGGAATCACGGCTGCCGTCTACATATACCGTGCCCCCTTTTGCTCCTCCATTGTACAGACGCTCGTAAACTGCCTCTACCTGCTCGACTGAATACCCTCTTGGAGCATTCACCGTTTTTGAGATGGAACTGTCAATCCAGCGCTGAATAACACACTGTGTATCGGCATGAGCTTCAGGAGCCAACTCCATGGCTGTCACAAACCAATCCGGTAAACGGTCCTCATCAGCATCCGGATGTTCCTTCAGATAATCTTGTACTATATCTGCCTTAACCTCTATAAACTTTCCTAACCGTCCGCTACGGTAATAAGTAAAGGAGAAATATGGTTCGAGACCCGTTGAACATCCAATCATTGTACCAGTTGAACCTGTTGGAGCAACAGTCAACAGATGCGAATTCCGAATGCCATGCTCCTTAATGGATTCACGAATATCTTCCGGCATTCCTTTCATATATCCTGTTTGGATAAATGCTTCACGCAGGTTCGCTGTTTCTTCGTCTCTCTTGCCAGTCAAAAACGGAAAGCTGCCTTTTTCCTTTGCAAGTTCGACCGATTCACGATAAGCAGTTGTAGCAATCACTTCAAACACTTTGTCCACAAGTTCGTTACCCTCAGGCGAGCCGTACTCTTTTTCACAATAAATGAGCAAATCCGCCAGTCCCATAACACCAAGGCCGACACGACGCTCTCCGAGTGCCTGCTTTTTGTTGTCTTCCAAAAAGTATGGCGTAGCATCAATTACGTTATCCTGCATGCGGACACCAACTTTGACGGTTTGCTTCAATCTTTCAAAATCCACTGTTTTATTTTTAAGATCAGCCATTTGGGCTAGATTTACAGCCGCAAGGTTACAAACTGAATATGGAGCCAAAGGCTGTTCGCCACATGGGTTCGTTGCGACAACTTTTTGTCCGTAAGCTTTTGCGTTTGTCATTTCGTTTGCATTATCGATAAAGAATATTCCTGGTTCAGCGGAATACGTTGCGCAAATATTGATCAGATTCCAAAGTTCTTTCGCTTTGATCTTCCTGTATGTCCTTACTTTATGGCCAAGGCTTTTCCACTCACGTACATCCCCGACCTCATGCCATTTTTCGTTATAAGCCTTCATTTCCTCTGCATCATAGTTTTCAACATCTGGGAAACATAGCTCATAATCTCCGTCGTTTTCAACTGCCTCCATGAATTCTTTTGTAATACATACAGATATATTAGCTCCTGTTAAGAATTCCGGATTATGGACTGAATATGTCCCGCCTTCACTCAGCTTTTCTTCAGCAGAACGGAAAATTTCCTCGCTGAATCCGCCAAGACCCGGCATTGTACGATAGTTTAGCACTCCTTGGTACATCGCTTCCTCCGCTTGCGTCAACGGAGTGAATTTCAATTTATCCTTTGCATGCTTTTTAATGATCGGATCGTTTGTATTCTCGATCAAAAAGCGTAAAATTCTTGGATTCTGCATTTTTGAAATAATGAATTCCACGATATCAGGGTGCCAGGATGCAAGCATGATCATTTGAGCTCCTCGGCGTGATCCGCCCTGTTCCACCAGGTGGGTAAGCTTTGCAATATCATCAAGCCAAGATACGGATCCAGATGATTTACCATTGACACCTCGTGCGAGCGTATTCCGAGGCCTTAAAGTTGATCCATTTGTACCAACGCCTCCGCCACGGCTCATAATTTCCATCACTTGTTTTCTGTGTTCAGAAATCCCTTCGCGTGAATCCGCAACAAAAGGCATCACATAACAGTTAAAATAAGTAACATCTGTTCCTGCACCTGCCCCGTAGAGCACCCTGCCGGCCGGAACAAAATTCAAATTGACAAGCTCTTCATAGAACTTCTCAAACCATTCCTGTCTCTTCTCTTCCGTTTTTTCCACTGAAGCAAGTCCCGTTGCATTTCTTTTCGCAATTTGCTCATAAAAGACTTCAAGCGGCTTTTCAATGATATCGAGCGGGCGGACTATGAGTCCTGTTTCCCTTTCTTTTTCATCGTCCAGGGCTGTATGAAATTCTTCCTCAACAAGAACTTCAGCTGTTTTCGCTTCCCAATCAATAGACTTGATAAACCCAAGTCCCCTTGCTGGGAATTTCGGATCTTCTTTTATAGTCAAAACAACAAAATCGCCGACGGACAATGTGATTTTTTCTGTATCCTTATAGGCATATCGATCGATCATGACCAGTCGTGAAACGCCTTTTTGAGTGAGTTTCATATCAGGTGTAATCGGATGGACATGTTTAAATAATTGAATGTCTTCGTTGAGCCCCTCTATGTTTAAGCTCGGTTTTTTCGTAAATGCAACAGACATTTTGCCAACTCCTTTATAAAAAACGATTTGAAGAATGATTACTGTATGTATGTAACTATCTGTCATAGTTAAGTTACCATATATATATCCATAAAATCAATGCTTAAACACAATATGTTGATTTTTATTTAAAATCTCTCCACTATATATTGTGTTTTCAGAAATAAATGATTACAATTTGTCAAATCTTAAAAAGCGAGGATTCAAAAGTAAAACAAAGTAATTGAAGGAAACTCCCTCATAAACCGATTGATTTCAACAATTTTAGACTTTTTCCTCCATTGACAGATTAAATGGAGCACCCATCTTTCATCTATCACATTTTGTTTATTATTCGGTGCCAGTATTCTGGAGAAAACCTTTGATTCATTGTACCTTGACGAATATAATAGAATTTAGTGTTATTTACTAGAAAGGGGCTTTTACATTGTCATTGCTTTATACGTTGCTTATCATTTTGGGAGCAGTCATCGCTTTTTCTCTATTTAATTTCTTTCAACAGAAAAAAGTATTAAAAACATTGAATCAAGATGAGTTCCGCGCCGGATATCGAAAAGCACAATTAATTGATGTTCGGGAACAGAAAGAATATGACGGCGGACATATTTTGGGAGCGCGAAATATTCCCATGTCTCAATTGAAAATGAGAATGAAAGAAATCAGGAAAGATAAACCTGTGTATTTATATTGCCAAAGCGGATTGCGAAGCGGCAGAGCTGCCCAGCAGTTATATAGGAAGGGATACCGCCAGCTGTATCATCTTCAAGGCGGATTCAAACAGTGGACTGGAAAAATTAGATCGAAATAAAGAAAACACAAGCGCCAATATTCATGAAATTTTTATACTTCCCTTTCCTTTTAAAGAAAAGCGCAAGGCATGCAGCCTTAGGCAACAAATGCACGACTTACTTTGATAAGGCAGCTTTTTGGCCACCACAGCATAGCAGCCGCTTAAATAACTTCCTGAGAAACATCAGCGAATTTGCTTCATGCAGTTTTCCGACGAGGGTATCATACACTTCAACGAATACATCGCATAAAGAATGAGCTTCATTGCAGCCGATTGCGGTGATGGGCGCCTGTCATTCAGACCACAAATCATAATCCGAAGAAAACATTATCTGATTTTCTCAGACAACAAACAGCCTCTTCAAATACGAAGAGGCTGTTTGATATTTTCAGCTTTCAGCTGAGCTAAGCGTGGTAAACACGCTTTTTATTCTTGAGTATAACGAAGTACAGGTTTTCTTGCCGCCTGCGTTTCATCCAGTCTTTTAACGATCGTATTGTGAGGTGCCTCCTGAACGATCTCAGGATTTTCCTCCGTTTCCTTAGCAATCTGAATCATCGCATCGATAAACCCATCCAGGGTTTCCTTGGATTCTGTCTCTGTTGGCTCAAACATCATGCACTCTTCCACGTTGAGCGGGAAATATATGGTTGGCGGATGGTAGCCGAAGTCAAGCAGCCGTTTTGCAATATCCAACGTTCTGACGCCCAATTTTTTCTGACGGGTTCCGCTTAATACAAACTCATGCTTACAATGCGTGTCAAATGGCAAATCGTAATACGGAGCCAATTTTCTCATCATGTAGTTTGCATTGAGAACGGCATATTCCGTTACGGCTTTCAACCCATCCGGACCCATTGAACGAATATACGTATAGGCTCTGACATTGATCCCGAAGTTTCCATAATAAGGTTTTACCCTGCCGATTGCTCTCGGTCTGTCATAGTCAAAAGTAAATTTATCATCTTTCTTTGTAATGACAGGCTTTGGCAAATATGGTATCAACTCTTTTTTAACGCCCACCGGGCCGGATCCTGGTCCTCCTCCACCGTGCGGACCGGTAAATGTTTTATGAAGGTTCAAATGCACAACATCGAATCCCATGTCACCAGGACGCGCTTTTGACATAACAGCGTTCAGATTCGCACCATCATAATAAAGCTTTCCTCCGGCACTATGGATAATTTCAGCCATATCAAGAATTTGTTCCTCGAACAGACCAAGCGTGTTAGGATTTGTCAGCATCAACGCTGCCGTATCAGGGCCAACCAGCTCCCTGAGATGATCCAGGTCCACGAGACCGTCTTCTCCTGAGCGGACTGTAACAGTTTCCAGCCCCGCTACAGTCGCCGATGCCGGATTTGTCCCATGTGCGGAGTCCGGAACGATGACCTTTGTCCGGTCCATATCCCCATTTGCTTCATGGAAAGCCCTGATCATCATCAGTCCCGTCCACTCTCCATGAGCGCCCGCTGCGGTTTGCAAAGTCACTTCGTCCATGCCGGTGATCTCTTTTAGATGCTCCTGCAAATCATACATTAATTCAAGAGCTCCCTGTACTGATGATTCCGGCTGCAATGGGTGAATATGGGCGAAACCCGGAAATCTTGCTACAGATTCGTTAATTTTCGGATTGTATTTCATCGTACATGAACCGAGCGGATAAAATCCAGAATCGATCCCATGATTATGAGTCGATAACTCAGTGTAGTGCCTCATAATATCCAACTCGGAAACCTCAGGCAAACCAGGCTCATCTTCCCTTAAATATCCCGACGGGATGCATTGCTCAATATCAATTTCAGGAACGTCAAGCTCTGGCAAACTATACCCGATACGGCCGGGAGTGGACTTTTCAAATATTAATGGCATAACCACTTCACTCATTGATTATCCCCCAATTCTTTGATAAATTGATCAATCTCTTCTTTGGTCCGCATTTCTGTGACCGCAACAAGCATATGATTCTCAAGCTCCGGATAATCACGCCCCAAATCATATCCGCCGATCATCTCTTTTTTAAGAAGTCCTTCATTCACTTCATTAATTGGTCTGTTCAGCTTTACAACAAACTCATTGAAATGGTACCCGTTCAAAGGAAGTTCAAATCCATTTTTCTTAAAAGCTTCCTTCGCATAATGGGTTTTTTGGATATTTTGGGACGCCATCTCTTTCATACCCTTTTTACCCAATGCCGTCATGGCGACGGAAGCAGCCAGAGCATTCAAAGCCTGATTCGAGCAAATATTTGATGTAGCTTTATCCCTGCGGATATGTTGTTCGCGAGCTTGCAACGTCAAAACGAATCCTCTTTTTCCATCCTCATCGACGGTTTGACCTACGAGCCTTCCCGGGACTTTACGCATCAATTTTTTTGTTACGGCAAAATATCCGCAATGAGGTCCGCCAAACGCCGTCGGAATACCAAATGGCTGGGCATCCCCTGTGACGATATCAGCTCCAAGACTCCCAGGAGAGGCAAGTGTACCAAGCGCCAAGGGATTGCTGGAAACTACGAATTGTGCTTTTATATCATGGATAAGAGGCTCAATCTCTTTCAATGGTTCAATAAGGCCAAAAAAGTTCGGATATTGGACAACAACAGCCGCAACGTCATTATTAAGCTCCGACTTTAATGCTTCAATATCCGTCACGCCGTCTTTGTAAGGTATTTCAATAACTTCGATGTGCTGACCTTTCGCATAAGTCTTTAATACTTCGCGTGATTCAGGATGCACAGTTTTTGAAACGAGAACTTTTTTTCTTTTGGTATGTCCTGCGCTAAGCATCGCAGCCTCCGCAAGAGCGGTGCCGCCATCATACATTGATGAGTTGGCCACATCCATTCCTGTAAGCTCGCAGATCATTGTCTGAAATTCAAAAATAGCCTGCAGCTCACCTTGTGAAATTTCCGGCTGGTACGGAGTATAAGCAGTATAAAATTCAGACCGGGAGATTACATGGTCTACAATTATCGGGATATAGTGGTCATATACTCCAGCTCCAAGAAAGCTCACATTGTTTTTTAAATCGGCATTTTTTGCTGCCAGATTAGCCAACTCTTTCGTTAATGACGTTTCCGATTTTGCTTGTTTTATATTGTACTCGCCTTTGAAGCGGACCTTTTCCGGAATATCGGAAAACAGCTCATCAATGGAGTCCACCCCGATTGTATCCAGCATCTCTTTTTTATCCTGCTCTGTCATAGGCAGATAACGATGTTTGATCATATTTCCTTCATCCTCCATCCTACTTTTTTAGGCGCTTATAAAACGGTGTTTGAATAATTTTTGCTTTCAAGCGTTTTTTACGCACTTCTATTTCCACTTCATTTCCCTCTTCATTATAGTCAGAACTGATTAAAACAAGCCCGATATTTTTCTTTAAAGTAGGGGACTGAGTACCTGAAGTGACATAGCCGATTTCGTTGTCACCTGAAAAAACCTTGTAACCGGTTCTCGGTATTCCTCTATCAATCATTTCAACGCCGACAATTTTTCTCTCCACACCTTGCTCTTTTTGCTGCTTCAAGGCGTCTTTACCGATAAAGTCAGCCTCTTTGTTCAACTTGACGGCAAACCCCAGTCCTGCCTCCAATGGTGTGATTTCCGGGGAAAGCTCCTGTCCGTACAAAGGAAGCGCCGCTTCAAACCTTAATGTATCCCTTGCGCCGAGACCACACGGCTTGATGCCTTCTTCTTTACCATTTTCCAAAAGGGTTCTCCACAGCTTTTCCGCATCATCCGGACGGCAATATATTTCGAATCCACCCTCCCCTGTATACCCTGTACGGGATACAAGTGCACGGGCTCCATCCAAATCAACATCCTGCTTAAATTTGAAAAAACCAATATCGTCCAAGTCAGTATCTTTTGAAATCTTTTGAAGTATTGACTGAGCATTCGGGCCTTGAATGGCAATTAATACGTATTGATCCGAAACGTTTTCAACGCTGACATCATCAATAGCATGGTCAGTTATCCAGTCATAATCTTTTTCCGTATTTGCAGCATTGACCACAAGGAAATACTCTTCCTCGCCTAACTTATAGACAAGCAAATCATCGACCACACCGCCGTTTTCATAGCATAACGCCGTGTAAAGGGCACCGCCGACTTTAAGCTTGGAAAAGTCATTTGTCATGATTTTTTGCAGAAAGTCCAGACTTTTTTTCCCTTTGACAATAATCTCACCCATATGGGATACATCAAAAATACCGGCATTCTTTCTCACTGCCTCATGTTCTTCTTTGATGCCGGAAAATTGGACCGGCATATCCCAACCGCCAAAATCGATTGTCTTTGCCCCAAATTCTTTATACAAAGGATACAATGGGGTCTTTTTTAATTCGGTCATCGCTTTTCATTCCTCCTTGGATTTTGGTTTATTACTGTATAAGGGCATAAAAAAAGACAGAAAAACCCCGTTACAAGGTTCTCTGTCTTGGCACCTGAAAGTTTGACCGGATATGACCCGGCTTTCCCCGTTGGTGGTTCCGTCTGGCGGAACACTCTCCAGAGGTGCGTCGGACAAGAGTCTTTTTGCCTGAGAGATTCGCGAGATTCGCTTGCTCCTTCGGCGCTGTTTTGATACAGTCTCTCCTCTTGTCTTCATTCGCCTATATTCTTTTTAAGAATGGTTATACTAAGAAAAGTACCACACCCTGCGGGAGTGATGGCGCTAGCACGCCCTAACTATCGAAGCTGGCCATACTGCGCTTACTTAAAAGTAAAAAATATATGTATCGACTCTGTCACTTGTATAGTATCATTCTTTAATTTACTTTTCAAATTTTTTCTCGGAATCACACAGGAGGTCAATTATGTCAGTTACAATCAATTTCAACAAGAATTGGATGCCCGGTTTCTTGGAACGCCTCGAAAATGACGGACCATGGGCAAACCAAAAACTTTTTCATTTATCATTAACTGCCGAAAAACATCTCCTCGTCCCAGATTTCGAAGGGCTTGTAGCTCCAAAGCATCTGCCGGAGCTGACAATTTTGCCGCATCAGAAGGAAACCGCGGCCAAAGTAATTGAAAATATGAATGGAAAAGCTATCCTTGCCGATGAAGTTGGTCTGGGAAAAACTATAGAAGCCGGATTGATATTGAAAGAATATATGATCAGGGGCTTGGTAAAAAGAGCTTTGATTCTCGTACCCGCATCCCTTGTTTCCCAATGGACCTCCGAATTGAACTCAAAGTTTTACATACATGCTATTGCAGCCACCAAAAGCTATGTATGGGAGCGCTATGACTGTGTCGTTTCCTCCATCGATACGGCAAAAAGGAGCCCACATAAGGAAATCATTGCGGAACAGTCCTTCGATCTGATCATTATTGATGAGGCACATAAACTTAAAAATCATAAAACAAAAAATTACGAGTTTGTACAGTCTCTTAAAAAGAAATTTTGTCTTCTTCTTACTGCTACACCCATACAAAATCGGATTGAAGAAATTTTTTACCTTGTCTCTTTGCTTAAACCCGGCCATCTTGGAAGCCAGACAAGCTTTCTGGAGAAATATAAAAACAAAAAGCTCTCAGTTGCAGAGAACGAGCATTTGAAAAGTCTTGTAAATAAGGTGATGATACGAAATAGAAGGGCTGATACTGGAATCGAATGGACAAAACGCCATGTTAAGACGATTCCGATAGATTTCAACAGAGAAGAACAGGAATTGTACCATGCCATAGACTTGTTGCGGCAAACCGATATGCCCATGCCCGCATTCTCGATTATGACTTTGCAGCGGGAAGCGTGCAGCAGCAGGGAAGCCGTCTATTTCACTTTAAAAAACATGCTGCAAAAACGGGAAAATCCATCACAGCAATATGTTAAATCCATTCAGCTCATTCAGCAGAAAATTGATGCCGTTACTGAAAACTCTAAAGCAAAAAAAGCCTTGGAATTGATTAAAGATATTAATGACAAGGTCATCATCTTTACAGAATACCGGGCAACCCAGCTTTATTTGCAATGGTTTCTGCAGCAGCATGGAATCAAGTCAGTTCCGTTCCGCGGCGGATTCAAACGAAGCAAAAAGGATTGGATGAGGGATTTATTCAAAAATCATGTTCAGGTACTTATCGCTACTGAAGCAGGCGGCGAAGGAATTAACCTTCAATTTTGCAGCAACGTCATCAATTATGACCTGCCATGGAATCCTATGAGACTGGAACAAAGGATTGGACGGGTTCACCGACTGGGGCAGAAAGAGGATGTGCATATATACAATTTTGCTGTAAAGCATACCATCGAAGAGCATATAGTGAATCTCTTGACCAACAAAATAAAGCTGTTCGAACGGGTTGTGGGTGAACTTGATGATATATTGGCCAAACTTGATGGAGGAAGCATAGAGGAACATATGATGGATATTTTTAAAACCTCCAGTACAGAAGGGGAAATGAAAGTCAAAATGGCCAATCTTGCAGCAATGATCGAGTTTGCAGATACGATTAGAAAGGAAGATGCAGCTTATGCTTCAAAAGGAAGTCCATCAATATCTTGAACAATTTTTCCTGGCAACCGGCTGTACAATCGAAGAATACGGCCCAGGGTTCTTGACCGTTCAACTAACAGTTGAAATGGATAAAGAACTGATGAACCGCCCTTTCTATTGGACATATTTGGAGAAAACAGGCGGTATCCCCAACCCGATGAAAGTCACTTTCATAACAGATCAAGAAAAGGCACCACCGAATATAAAAGGGGAGTTCATCCATTTTGGGGCACCGCGGTTGCATCAGCTCTTTTTGGCTGCCAGAAAGCTTGCAGCGTATATACGGCTCTACGAAAGCCCACACATGCATTCAACACAAAACGTCCCGCTTCACCCTTGGTTGAATGTGAATATGAAAATATCATACTGCTCTGACAGAAAGAAAGATGTATACAGATCTTTTGGCCTTAATTTAATAAATGGCAGCCTGATTGAACAATTTGATGAAAAAATCTCCCCAGTGTCTCTTACGCCAAAAATACCTGACTACTGTTTTACAATCTCGCCAATTATCATGCCTACGAGTGGTCTTAAAAGGATTGAGGCCTTTTTAACAAATGAAATTCATAGCCATGAACATCCCTGGGCTGACGCAGCTCAAAAAAGATGGATGGAAGATTCCAAGCTGTTGGATCAGTTTTATGATGGCGAGGAGGAAAAGCCTGAAACGTATTTCATAGAGAAAAAAGCTCTTGAAGACCAATATAAACCGGACATTCAAATTGATATTTTAAACGGAGGGATATTTTACCTCCAATCCCTACCAGCGTAATCCAGACCGAGTCAGCCAATATTTAAATTTACAACTAATCCATGCCATTTCATCAATGAACTTTATAATGGCTGTTTATCTTTTTTGAGCAACATAAGAATAGAAAAGGGCACCATTCCGAACCAATTAACAAGGAATGGTGTTTTTATTTCTTTCTGTTCCTTTTTCATTTCCTTTCTTTCAGATTTTGGAGTTTCCATACGCTGGATCAATTTTTCAGTCATGTATTTCACATAGTCATTTGTTGACATCTCAACACATCCCTCCTTATCCATAGTATGACCGGAATAAGGAAAATTGAACCCAGCAGCGGTCCATTCCAACCTATTCTTCAATCCATTGCCCCTGTGTTTCAGACAATAGATTCATCACTCCCTCATCCCTATATGCCAATCTGTGCTTTCCTTTAACAAGCTGCAACTGGATCTCCTTTTCATAATACTGCCCGATTTCATTGAGATAATTATATTGCGAAATATAGCTCAAGGATGCCTGACCTAAAGTGAACATGGCTATCAATATTATTATCAATGTAATGGGTAAAACGGAGCCTCTTTCGTTGAAAATATTTCTCCCTCCTCCCTTGCCGGCATAATGAACCTTGCCTCCTCTTTCGTACCATTTATGAACTCCACATTGATGACAAGCATGTGGGCCTCATCCTTGACATCAAACTTTCTTACATTTTGCAAAACTACCTCATGCCCTTTGTCACCTACCTGCCTCCTGATATCCCATTGGAATCGTTCATACTTGATTGAGATTGTGTTCTTTATTAAATAAACACGTTCTGTCCCAAACCTGCAGCTGTCAACGGTCCCCAGCTCATCCCTTAGCTGTATAAGGAAGATGTTCCATTCAAAATCTTCCTCCAATGATATTGAACGGTCAATTGCTGATAAAGAATTGTACATCAAGGGCAGGAGGGACATGAGAATAGTTAGAACGACTATCGAAAAAATGGATTCGATAAGGGTGAAACCTGATTGATCAGTCAACACAAAGTGTTTTTTTCTCATAGCGGGCGCATGCTTTCCAATCTCCTTTTTTATTTTCTTCTATAAATAACTCATATGTGATGTTTTTCCAATTCACTTGTCCTTTGCCCATTGTACCGCTCATAACCTCCCTTTCCACATGCTCATACATCAGGCGATAAGCGGTCATTTCTTTCTTACCTTCCTTTAAGTGGGCCAGCATGTTCGACATGACGGGAAAAAACGAAGATGAAATTAGCAAGATAAAACTTAAAGAAATGATACTTTCCAAAAACGTGAACCCCTTTTCATTCTTTAACAACAAACCGCCCCCTACCAATATGGAAATTGAGCACTATCACTTGCTTGTTCAAATTAAAATTTACGCTTCCGAAATTATTGATTGTCCCCTCCGGGGTAATGTGAAGCCGAAGCTGGTTTAACGACCCGCCTGTAATTTTGACAGGATGCTTAAGGTCCCTGCTAATTAATATGCCGCTTGCTTCCCCAGTGGCTGAATAGCGATTGTCGTTTCTCGAAAAGATAATTGACACCCTTTCCTTTCGATTAATGGCATGAGATTGAGCATAGTACAAATCAGACTGCAGCTGGGATATGAACATCCTTTTTTGCACCCATTCCATCACGGGATTCAGCGTGAAAATCCCAAAAAGAAGAACGATCGCAACAACGGACATAACGATTAGAGATTCTAACAAGGTGAAGCCACTGTTTGAACGAAAGTATATTAATGGCATAGCATTATTCAACCTTGCCGCTCGTTGGATCGATTGTTAGGTTTGTCCCATCCGGACATTTTAAATCCGCATCTCTCAAATACTGAGCATCTACTAATTGAGCAGCATTGGGAATTTCATTTTTATCCATCCTGTAGGCCTCAACCTGCCCCTGGACCATATGCTTAAGACCAGAACAGCCTTTCTCATTAATGTTTGCACTATGATTTGTAATGTTCGGCAAAGCAATTAACAGTAGCACAGTAATCACTAGCAAAACGATCATCATTTCTATAAGAGTGAAGCCCTTTTCATTTTTAAAAAAGCGTTTCATTTCATTTTCCCCCTTCAAATTGAGTCGATCACTTGGAACATCGGAAGAAAAATCGATAAGTAGATAGCTATGACGACTAAGCCGATCAATGCAAAAACTGCAGGCTGGACCACCAACAATGCCTTCATTATTTTTTCTTCCATCCTTTGGAGACAAAATTGACTATAAAACATCAATTCATCTTCAAGCTTTCCGTTTTTTTCACCGTGGGCAACAATAACCATAAGCTCCTCTTCCACAAATCCAAGGTGTGAAATCGCTTCGGAAAATGAATATCCAAACTTCAGCATTTCTCCTATCTCAACTGCAGACTCCTTTAATAATGGGTGAAAATCCTGCCTTCTCATGATGTGAATGATTTCGTTGATGGAAAAACCGCTTTTTAATAAAAAACTCCATTCTCTCGCTAGGAAAATTGTTTGATATAGCTTGTAATAAGATTGTAGGCCTGGAAATCGTGAAAGAAACACAGCCTTTTCCATAGCCGACTTTTTGAATAAACCTTTTGTGAAAACAATGCTGGTCGGAAGAATTAAAAGAATAACAAGCATTGAATATAGCGGAAAAGTCTGGATGATTTGAAGAAACAGCTTGAGAATGAAGTTAGGTTGGTAATCCATGGAGTCGTAGAACATTTGAAATCGTGGTAAAAGAAGAGTTTGAAGAAGAAAGCTTACGATGATTAAAATCACTACTAAAATTATTGGATATTGCAATAAGCGAATTAATTTTTTACGCTGGTCATCCTTTCGAAGAAGATACTCTCCTGATTCTTTCATAGCGGTGATGAGGAAGCCGTGCTTTTCTGCAAAATAAAGCTGTGTACATGTCTGATGATCAAAACCCTCCATGTAAAATACTTCGTAAATGGGCTGACCGGTCTTCAGTAAAGTTGCCATTGACTGAAACATTCCCAGTCGTTTTACATTAGTGCGCCCTAGAAAATCAAGCGATTCCCCCAATGTAAAACCTTTATCAAGCATTTCACTGATCCGGGTCAGATACAGCCCTTGATCTTTCCAAGGCAGCTTAATCTCCTTCATGAAAAATCCAACGGCGATATTCTTCATCGGCGATATATCCAAGCGCAATCCCCTTTCTGATTAATCTCCTTAGTGAATATGCGTGATCAAAAAGCCTGGATCCTGCTGACTTCCTTGCCATTTGAATGACTCGTTCCAACCTTCGCCCCTCAAGTATTTCAAAAATGGCTGCCCGTTTAATCAGGCTTCCATTGCAGTACTTTGAACAGCTCGTACCGCAAAAAGGACAAAGTAAAGAGACAAGTCTCTGGGCTGTAACGCCAATCAGGGTTTGTTCGATTTCCAAAGGCATGATACCGAATTCCAACAGTCGATAAACTGCTCCTTCTCCATTTTTTGTATGCATACTTGTTAGCACAAGATGCCCTGTCATCGCTGCCCGTACAGCAATTTCTGCTGTTTCTGCATCACGGATCTCTCCCACAAAAATCATGTCCGGGTCATGGCGCAAAATAGCTTTTAACCCCGTTTCATATGTGATGCCTGCTTTTTCATTCACTTGCATTTGTATAAAACGATCACTCTGCCTCTCCACAGGATCCTCCAAAGTGATAATATTGAGATTCAATTGAGATGCACAGTATTCTGCAAGTGAATAAATCGTCGACGACTTGCCTGAGCCTGTAGGCCCTGTAAAAATGATCATTCCATGCGAATGGGACATCAAAGAGGTAAGCTTTGCCATACTTTTTGGAAAAAGGGCCATGGTTTCTAGTGAAAAAGAATTGTTTTGCGGAAAGATGCGGATGACCAGGCTTTCTTTGGAGAGGGTGGATGGCAAGGTGGAGATTCTAAGGGCAACGAACGTGTTTTGGCAATATGTCTGCCATGAACCGCTTTGGGGCTTTCTCTTTTCCCCGATATCCATCGAGGCCATGAACTTTAGATGAGATATGAGTCTTTCTCCTGCAATAGGCGGAAGGTTCTTGTGGTGGGTAAGCTGTCCGTTAAGGCGGAACTTGATGTGGTAATCATGACGGCGCGGAGTGATATGAACGTCAGATGCATTCAGCTGTACCGCCTGGGTAATGAGCAAATCAGCTGTCCTCTCAATTGTCATTTATCATACAATACCTCCTTTTTTCTTCTTGATAATACGTATTCGACAATGTTTGGCATTTTCCTGCTAAAAATAATAAATATTTTAAATCTGTTAAAAAGGGGTATGATAATCATTAATCATTAGTTTTATCACGCATTCGACACAATCGAGCCTGCGAATATATTTACATTTTTGTTGCTTTTCCTTTATAATAAGAAATTGATGGATTACATGCTGCAAAGGAGGGAATCTTTATGGATCGCATGTACAGAGTAATGGGTTTTTGGACTGCAATTTTTACTGTTATGTTTTACCTTGGAGGAATGGATAAGACTGCTTTACTCTTTCTCGGTCAAACAGGATTCTTTGTACTGCTTGGCTATATGAACCTGACAGAACGTATGTATATGTATGTGTTTGGCGCATACCTGACTGTATTCTTTGCTGGTTTTACATACTACACCATGTTCATCATGCCGCCTGGCGGCGGATTGTCGTAACAAACGCAGAAGCGCTTTGATTAGCCCCGACAAGCACAAACTGATTCCCCGAGGAGGCAGCTATTAAGCCACCACAAGGAAGCGGCTTGTGGCCTCGAGGAGCTAGGCGCTGAGCTGGACGAATAATATCTTATTTAAAGTCGTCCACAAGTTGGGAAATCAATAATTTCATCAACAACAAGAAAGCTTCCGGAGTTCCGGAAGCTTTTTTGTTGTTGTTCTATTAGATAACACCTGTAATTACCCCTTCAGGCAGTCCATGAGACTTCCTCGCGCACGCTTACGGGCCATTGACAGCTTTCCTGCGGGATCAACCTGGACACGCCTTTACCCTTTCTGGACGCGGGTTTGAGTCTCTCTGAACGCTTCGGTCTTTTCATAGGCTAGACGTCGCCCTCCGCCTTTTTTATAGGAGCCGGTGTCTTCTACTACAAACAGCAAAACTTGTTTTTAACAAAAATAAATAAGATATTCAGCGCCTTGTTTTTAAAGATACGGATTACTTGTCTTTTCCTTTTCCACCGAGGTTGAAAATCCATGGCCCGGCAGGACTGTTGTTTGATCCGGCAAACTCAAAAGTTTGTTATGGATGCTGTCAATCAATGTAGCATGATCTCCACCCAACAAATCCGTTCTGCCGATACCACCATTAAAAAGGGCGTCCCCTGAAAATACAGTTTCTATTTCTTTTATATAATAGGAGACACTTCCTGGAGAATGTCCGGGTGTCTCAAGCACTTCCATTGTAAATGGCCCTATCTCCAAAGCGCCCTCCTTTTCCAGATGATGATCTGCAGGCTGCCCTGAAACAGGCTCCATTGGATGGCGAGCAGATCCGTTTAAGGAAGGATCCGTAAGCCACTCTTTCTCGTTTTCATGTATGTATACAGGGATGCCCCAGTGACTGCGAACATTCTCGACTGCTCCGATATGATCATAATGCGCATGGGTGAGGCAGATTGCCAAAGGCTTCAGTCCTTCCTGCTCCATATATTGTATCAAGTCTTCTCCTTGTGCTCCTGGGTCGATAACGATGCACTGCTTATCCTCGTTGAAAAGTAGGTAACAATTTGTTTGCAGCGGTCCCAAGGGAATTTGTTTCCAGTTCATATGCATACTCCTTTCACGTTTTCTTTCTCAAGTTTACCATTAATCCGCAAATGGTAGTTAAGGAAACATATACGGTTAAAAGGATCCAACCGGGGTATCCTATAGATAAGTCAAAGAAGTGTCACTTTTGAAACTCGACAAACACGATAAAAAGCTATAAAATATGGGGGAGCCGTATTTTTCATACATAGTTTAATTAATTCCTTAATATTTTCGGAAGGGAGATCTTAATAAATGGGAACAGCAATTATATTTGCCTTAGTAGCAATCCTTGCCATTTTTGCATTCATCGGCGCGTTAAAAAACAGAAATGTACTAGCATTGGTTTTCACATTCGGAACGGTAGCGGTATTTGGTTTCTTCTCAATCATGACCATAATAAAATCAGGCTTTCCTCAATAACACAAAAAGCAGAAACAATTCGGTTTCTGCTTTTTTTATTTTCCAGAAAAAGTGCAATCCCCTTGCTTAGCACTGGCAAACCAGTCATTTCTCGAAGTGGCAGTTCGGAAGCCACCGGGTAAGCTGCTGGTTCAATCCCTTCATGTAAAACTTCTTTGATTCTTTATTGTGCAACTTTGCGACGAGCTGAGCAATCCTTTTTCGAATCACCTGTGGCAAAGGAGCATCTTCTTCTTAAATAGCTTTCTTGACCGCTTGTAACCTCTCTGGACTGGCATAGCTTTATGGTGAAGTTATACAATAGCTTAAATTTTTCTAAACAAAAAATAAAGCTCCCTTTAATGGGAGCTCCTATTCCTGATTTTCCACTCTATATTCAGAAGATTCATAAAACCTCAGTAAATCACCATATATGATTTTATCCGAGTAAGCAAGCTCAGCACGTGCTTTTTCCTTATACTGGTCACAGTAAGAGGCCTCTGTCGGTTCTTCAGTCTCTTTTGAATAACATGTATTATCAGCATAAACATAATCTTTTGTAACAAAGCGCCCGTCCCGGAAAACTGCAAAATCACGATGGTCATTTGAAAATAAGTCTTCTCCAAAATGGATGGCTTGCTTTGTATCGACTCCCAACAGATGCAATATCGTCGGTTTCAGGTCAATCTGTCCACCCACCTTGGATATGACTTTCCCTTTCCCATGATCTGTCACCCCAGGGATATGGACAATCAAAGGAACCCGCTGGAGCTGTGCGCTAACAAATGGAGTTACTTCTTTACCCAAATATTGCGCCATCGCTTCATTATGGTTTTCCGATATCCCGTAGTGATCTCCGTACATGACAATGATGGAATTGTCATATAATCCTTCATCCTTCAGTTTTTGAATAAACTGTTTTACAGCTTCGTCCATATACCTGACAGTCTGGAAGTAACGATTCAATGTACCGCTCTTCGAATCATATTCGTCAATGAAGATATCTTCTTCGTCCAGCCTGAAAGGATGGTGGTTTGTCAACGTGATCATTTTCGTATAAAAAGGCTTCGGCATTTCTTTCATCAGATCTACTGACTGTTCAAAGAATGGGATATCCTTCATACCCCAACCGACAGAAATGTCAGGGGTGATTTCGTAGTCAGAAGCAGAATAAAAGTAATCATAACCAATGGCCTTATACATGATGTCCCGGTTCCAAAAACTTTTGTTATTGGCGTGCATGGCGGATGTAAAATATCCCCGTTCGCCTAAATTTTGGGCAAGAGAATTCAGCTCATTGCCTGAGTGTGTAAAGAAAACTGCTCCTCGGCTCAGCGGATACAAAGAGTTTTCAATCAAAAATTCGGAATCCGATGTTTTCCCTTGGCCAGTCTGATGGTAAAACTGGTCAAAGTAATAACTGTCATTAATGAACTCATTTAAGAACGGAGTTACCTCTTCGCCGTATACATCGTTATTGATGACAAAACTCTGGAGTGATTCAAGTGTAACAACAATCAAGTTCCTGTCTTCGGCAATGCCAAACATATTTTTGTCCGGCTTGACATAATTGGCCCTTACATAGTTATCAATATCCACCAATTCGCTGCCGTCAGCCATTGCCCGCTGTGCGGATGATTTTGACTGCAGGAAAATATCATATAAATGGTAATTATACGTTCCAAGATTCTTCACAAGCATTTCCCTGTCAAATGTTCTTGTCAGCAAC
Organism: Siminovitchia acidinfaciens; assembly: GCF_003605385.1. Lineage (GTDB taxonomy): Bacteria > Bacillota > Bacilli > Bacillales > Bacillaceae_C > Siminovitchia > Siminovitchia acidinfaciens. Next base: position 214,315 of record NZ_QYTV02000005.1, read on the forward strand.
TGTGGACGCTCGGTTTCTGCCAGACCTATATTTAAAAATAGCAGAGCTGCCGCAACAAGGAAATAAGCCCGGCGCTTCACTTTTTTCATTGGTGTAAACACCTGAAAATTCCGCTTGTATCTAATGAAAACAAGCAATAGAATGACATCGATAAAGTAAACAATGTCGTAAAGATGGATTTCCGTCAGCGCACTGTCCCCCAGGTCGGCAAAATTGCTCGTCTGGAATAGGACCGGCAATGTGATGAAGTCGGTGAAAAACCGATAAAACGCCACATTCGCATATAGGATGAAACCTAATATAAAGCTCGTGATGATGACATACCGATTTCTATTTTTCTCTGAATTAAAAAATAGCGCAATCCCGAAAGCAAATAACAGAAAGCTTAAAGGATTGATGAACAATATAAGTTCCTGCATGACATTTTCAATTTTAATGTTGAAGCTTGTTTTATAAACGATGTATGTCTTGAGCCAAAGCATGACAGCCGCTAAAACCGGTAGAGAAATCTTTTCAATCTTAAGCCTGTTCAATGCCCTACCTCCCGATTGCTATCTGGTTCTTTTTTGCCATTTTTTTGAAATACCATGACAGCACTAAGCAATATCATAATATGTTTCTTGTAAAAAATCAAATACGGCGTACGTTGGGACGAACATCCCATACATAGAGACAGCGTATGCTCTATCCCCTTAGATTAGACGAAATAAACTTTGAAAAGGTTTCGCTTTATTTCCATTTTAAGTGCCTTTTTTGTGAATTACATGGTGGACAAACTTATTTGAAAAGCAGTGTGTGTCGAATTGAAATAGGCGTAATTTCATCAAAAACAAAGAATGGAGGAAATTCCCCTTCCTTCATTCTTTGTTTTGATCTTTTTGTATTCGACTTCTCTCCGCTCTAAGTATCAAGATGGATTGTGTAAAATCCTCCCTTAAAATCAACTTTGCTGAATACAGTTCCCTGATCTCCTCTTCCATCAGCTCCAAGTCAGAAAGCCTGTCGCCAATATAAACATAAATGCCGAATTTTTTTAACAATTGTTGTACATCGTAAACGGAGTTCATTACATCACCTTAATGCTATTATTCTATTTTCTTTAAAAAATCCCGGTATTTTTGTTGGTCCGCTAATTTTTCTGCTTTTGAAGCATGTTCTTTCGCTTTTTCGATATTGCCTTGTTCATAATAAATTATCGCCAAATTGAAATGCGCTTCGTGAAACTTTGGTTCCAATTCAACTGACTTTTCCAAGTGTAACCTTGCATCATCATATTTTTGAAGTTGAATTTCCGCATATGCAAGTTGAAAAAAGCTGACAGCATCTCCTTTTCCTTCATCCACAAAGCTTGAGAGTGTTTCGTAGGCCGCTTGAATTTCTCCATTTTCTATCTGCTTCTGGGCTTTGGCATTCACTGCATCGGGGCGGTCATTGTGATAACCAATATTCAGCATGTAATAGACCGCTACTGCCGCTGCCAATAAGAAGATAAATTGCCTTCCCCATTTTCTTTTACCAGGCAAGTGCACAATACCCGTGGCAAGAAAGCCCCCAATGAGTCCACCTATATGACCCGCATTATCAATGCCGGACACAGTGAACCCAAAGATCAGGTTGATAATGATCACAACTATGACATTCATTCCGATTGTCCTGAAGAAAAGCCTGGGATTAACGACACCCATATATAAAAGTGCACCAAAGCATCCGAATATGGCTCCGCTTGCTCCCGCCGATAAATTACTTGTAAATACAAAGCTGGCTACTGAACCTGCAAAGCCCGAAAATAAGTAGATCCATAAAAAACGTAAGCGTCCAAAAATTTTCTCAACAGCAGAGCCCAAATAATAAAGTGCCAAAGTATTCATCATTAAATGTAATAGTCCAATGTGCAGGAAGATGGGAGTAAAAAAACGCCACCACTCACCAGTCAATATGAGCGGATTATATTTAGCCCCGTATTTAACGAGTGTCTCTACATTCGTGCTGCCTCCATTACTTTCGAGGATAAAAAACATCAGAAGCTGAGCAGCAACGAAAAAATAAGTAAAAAAAGGTTTTCCATTTTCGAACAGCTCTCTCTCTTCTCTTTCCCGGCTATTCGCTTTTTGAAGGGCAGCTTCTTTTAACCCTTGTATGAGAGCTTCGTCATATGGATTTTGAGGTTGGAATTGAAAAGACCTATTAAAGATCACGGCTATTTGCTGAAAGGAATCCTCCAATAAGCCGTTTGCCATCAGCAAGGTTTTTACCTGTGTTTTGCCGCCTTGAACATCATAGGGCTGTTGAATGACATATTCATAATCGTCCACAGGTGGATATTTTGACACATAAATATTAAGCACGGTGAATTCTTTTTTCAAAAATTGCTTTCGAATTTCTTCGGCCCTTGTGCCAGTTTGCTGTATATCCCGTTTCAACCAATTCGCCCAGTCGATATCTTCGGCAAAAATCCGAATCAGATTAACACTTTTATTGCGAACAGTTTCAATCCAAATCTCATTTTCTTCCTGATCCATGTGAACAAGCCTGTAATCCAGATCTATTATAAAATAATTGGCCAACTTCCAAAATAAATATTGCTCACGTTCCGTCAAAATTTTCCTTCCCCGCTTTCCCGGCGCAAATCGCTCTCTTTTTGTGACTCTAATATAGCGAAGTGTGGAAGTGATTGTAAAGGAAACAGGAAATGTATTATCGAAAGGTGTATCAATCATTTATAGAGCTAAAGCAAGCTGTGACTGATTATATTTTTTACTATAACAATACGGATAAAAACAAAATTGACTGGCATGAGCCCGGTTGAATACCGTCTTCATACCAGCCAACCAGCTGCTTAATATTGAAGTCTAACTTTTGGGGTTCAGTACACTTTGAGGTCTTTCTTAACTCCGAAATGCTCTGCTGAGAAGGCGGGATCTGATACCTGGCATGCCCATGGCAGCCCTTACACTCATTCTTCTAATTGAGTCATTGCCCAAAACCAGATTCAGAAGTTTGTACCGCCATTTGTAAAGCATGATTGCTGCAAGCGGAAGCACCACAGCTGAGATAAGCTTTCTCATTTTCATCTCCTCCTCCCTACTATTGTTCGATAGTGAGGAGGCTTTATACATTAATTTACATTGTTACAATCAATCAGACCTTTTTCAGTAATAATTTTTTCAACAGGTATATCATGTTCCTCAACAGGCACATGTTCAGCCAATTGCCTGGAAAATGCAAGCGATACTGTCTTGCCATGGTAATCGGTCAGGAAACGGTCATAATATCCGCCGCCAAAACCAGTGCGGTAGCCTTTTCTGCTGTATACGAGACCAGGCACAATCAATAGGTCGATCTCGTCTTTAGATATTTCTTCTGTTTGGGATTCAATCGGTTCAAAAAGCCCGAAAAATGAACTTTCCAATTGAGTAAAAGCGGATATTCTCCGGAAGGACATTCCTTTTGTTTCCGGGATACATTTTGGAACAACGATTCTTTTCCCTTGTTCCCAACCTGTGCGTATCAATTGCCAAGTATCCACTTCGGGAAAACGTGATACTGTCAAGCCAATGGTGCCACTACTTTTCCAATCATCTGTTTCAACCAGTACGTTTCCAATCAAATAAGAGAACTGTTCATATGTCATTCGATCCATTGCCTGAAGTTCGCTGCTTATGTTTTGCCTTATGGATTTTTTGTCCAAAACACCACTCCTCATTTAAAAGCGTAAACGCCCGTTGATCGTAATGAAACTACCAATTAGCTTTTACATTAAATAGAAAAAGCCAGCTCCACTTGATCAGTGTTCTGGCTCTTTTGGTCATTATTTTGTTTCACGATGCAATGTAACCCTTTTTTCTCTTGGGCAATATTTTTTAAGCTCAAGGCGGTCAGCATTATTACGTTTGTTTTTTGTTGAAATATAATTGCGATCATTGCACTCGGTGCAAGCCAATGTAATATTTACACGCATGTCTATCTATCCCTCCAAACCTCATGGCATTCTTTACTATTCTAAGGACTTTTTTATAATATCATTAATTCCGATGAAATGCCAGTCTGTATTTCCTAAAAATGTATTGATAAACTTTAAAATTGTATCAGTATTTATACGGAAACACGACTAATAGCATAGCTGAAAATTCCTGTATATGGTATAACAGATAGGTAAACTTAATTCGAGGTGAACTATGGATACCGCTATCATTATTTTATTGTCACTGTCAACGTTACTCTTTATCATCTCTATTTTTCAAAAAGATAAGACTAGTCAGCTTGAAACCGAAGTTGAAGAATTATCCATGACACTTTTGCAAGATTACCATAACATCAAAAAAAGGATCGGGTTGCTGGAGGAAGAGCTGCTTTTGGAAAAACAGATTGTCCACCCTTCGACTGGTAAGGCTAGGATTGAGGAAGATCCGCCGGCTGTACACGAAATCATAAAAAACCAAGTACTTTCATTGCATAATCAAGGTATTGATTTACAACGGATATCAAACCAGTCATCCCTCCCTTTGCATACTGTCAAAAGGATTATCGAATCAGATCCCGCTGCCAGGAGGATGATATAAATGGACAAACGGCTCACTAGGCAATTGGCTTCACTTCTCCTTGTGATAGCAATTATCCTGATCGGCATAAAAAACATTCAGCCAAAGAAAGAAGCTGTCGCAGCGCCCGAGGCAGGATTTATTGAAGTGAAGCAGTCGGATTACACAGGCCTGGAAAAGGAACGCGACCAATGGAAACAAAAATATGAAGAGCTGAAGCAAAAAGAAACAACAGGGAAAGAGAAGGACAAAACAGTCGTAAAGATCATGCATTTGTACATTAATGACGGTATGACTTCAAAAGAAGTGAGCAAGCAAATGGAAAAAGCCGAGATCATTAAAGATGCGAACGAATTCAATGATTATCTCGCTGCAAAGAATTGGCAGCAGTCCATTCAAATCGGCGATTATGAGCTTACAAGCGAAATGGAAATGCAGAAAATCGCCGAAACAATCACGGGAAATTTACCTAAGAAAGAGTAAAGCAGGCCAAAGAGCCTGCTTTATTTTCGTTCATAACTATATAATTCTATCGATGAACATGCGCTTGCGTTTCTTATTATTCTCCTTGATCCTCATTTGTTTCTTCAGAAGCTGCATCATCTTTCTTATTTTTTAAATCAAAATAAGCTTTCAGTACCCGCTTGCCAATTTCAGAATTGATGCTGTTCGGTGTTCCTCCCTTGACATACGCCGAAGGGACAATGACAGCCATTGCCACTTCCGGATTCTCGTAGGGGGCATAGGCTACAAGCGAGAGGTTCCAAACACCGGTGCCCCTGTCTACAGTTTCGGCTGTTCCCGTTTTTCCTGCCGGACGGTATGGTTCGCTGGCAAATGCTCTTCCTGTTCCGTTCGCTTCGTGGAAAACTCCCCAGAAACCGCCTTGGACCCTTTGAATCCACGAATCTTGTGCATTAATTCTATTAAGTACCTTTGGCTTTATTTCCTGGGCGAGCGGTCCAATTTCTTCTTTTTCGTTAGAAGGATCTCTAATCTCTTTTACGACATGCGGCTGCATCCGATAGCCGCCGTTGGCAATGGTCGATACGTATTGAGCCAGTTGAAGCGGTGTATAGGAGTCATACTGCCCGATGGCAAAGTCCAGTACGTTACCTCCATCGGCAAGTTCCACAGAGCCACGGAAACCGATCTGCTCCCCTGGGAGATCTATGCCTGTACGGATTCCAAGCCCGAACTGGCTGAAGTACATACGCATTTCCCTAAACGCCTTTTCTTTATCTATAATTAAAGATTGCCCTCTTCTGTATTGCCCATCCCCGACGGCAATGGCAATCTTATACATATAAACGTTTGAAGATCTCACTAAAGCTGTATGATCATTAAGATAAATATATCCACCCCTGTTAAAATGGGAGCTTTTAGGCTTTGATCCTTTTATGACAATCGGTTCGTCCAATAAAACATTTCTTCCAGGTGCAATAGCTCCACTCATATATCCTGTCAGCACAGATGCTCCTTTGACAGATGAACCTACAACATAGGATGTCGTGAAGTTTCCGGCAGCAAAATCACTGAATTTATACCTTCCTTCATCTTCATCATAAGCATATTGCTTTCCGGACATCGCCAAAATTTCTCCAGTGTATGGATCCATCAAAGTCACGAAAGCCCGATCAAGAAGCCCGGTGCCACCCCTCATTTTTGTTTTACGGAGTTCTTCTTCAATAATCTGGTCAACCGCTTCCTGCAGTTCCATGTCAATTGTCAAAATAAGGTCTTTTCCGCGCTGGCCTTCATGAAGGACTTTTGTTTCTATGACAGCACCCGAGCGGGTGATGTTCTTGATCTTCTCTTTTTGACCGCGGAGTACATCTTCATATTGAAGTTCGATATAACTTTTTCCTACCCTGTCGTTCCTGCTATAGCCCCGTGACATGTAATAATCCTGTTTCTCACTAGGTAAACCGTTACTGACACCGCCCAATATCGATCTCAAGGTTTCACCGTAGGTATACTTGCGTTCCCAGTCTGTCGTAGTGTCAACACCCGGCAGCTCTGAAAGCCTTTCGCTCACCTGCGCATATTCCTCGGTTGTAACATCTTCATTTTTTACAATTTGCTGGGTAAGAGCATATCCGCCTGTAAACTCCCTATAAATCGCAAGCACTTCCAAGTCGTCTTGGGTTAGGCTAGCCAGTTCTTCTTTCGTCACGCGGTCTCGCTGAAGCTTATAAATTTCATCATTTTTGTCTTTATACTTTTCCAATTCTGCCTTGGTGACTTTTTTCGCCGCCTCATCAGGATGAGTCATAAGCCAGTAGTCAATCTTATCTCTTTCCGTAATTTTTTCCGTGTCCTTATTAATGAGCTTAGCCAAAGCTTGGGCCGTTTCCAGCGTTTTCTCTTGGTCAAATTGGTTCGGAATGGTATACGTTATTGCCTTTTTCGGGTCATTATCAACAATAAGCCTATGTTTCCGATCGTAAATTTTTCCTCTGGGTACAGACTTGTTGACGGTAACGTCCTCAGTCCGTTCAACTTCCCGTTTTGCATCTTCACCGTACACAATCTGAATTACTCCTAGACGGAGAATCAACAGCGAAAATAACAAGAAGACAATAAAAAACAGCATGTTCATTCTAAAGGGAACATGGTTTTTTTTCTTTTCCTTAGTGTTATTCAATTTCTCCAGCCCTTTCTCCCTCATCCGTATCTTTTATTGTAAAAGAAAAAGCTTTTTTTTTCTACAGTGTGGGACAAAAAGATGATGTTTGTTCATGAAGAAAAGGTGACTTTTACTTTTTGAAGCAGTATTGCGGCAAGACCATGGCCTGTACCGATGATAAGCAATAATATGGGAATGCTTTTTTGTGCGTCAAAAAATAGGATGGCCACAATGAAAGACAAAATTGAAACTACCCGACCCGTATTCAAAAAAACTTCCTTAACGACAATATATTCAATCCTCATTTCAGCTGCCTTCCAGCTTTTCCCGATCACATCATAGGTCATTGAAAAATACGGAACGAGCATAATGGGATAAGCGATGGCAATTGCTGCCCCATATGTAAGCAGAAGCGGATAGTTCATTTTAAATACAATCAGAAAAATCGCCAGATACAGTAATAGCCCGCCTATAAGCATAGCCGGCTTTCTTTTATCATTTTTAATAAAACGCCCTGCCAGATAATAAGCGATAAACGATATTCCCGAATTGATCAGACCGAACGTTCCCAAAGCAAGTTCGCTTCCAGTTGAAATGAACACAAAGACCGAGATGATAAAAATGAATGTACCATCCCTGAATCCCTGAAAGAAATGCGCATTGGTAATATATTTCCAGTTCTGATTCTTCTTCCTTTCCCGCCATACCCTTCTAAAGCAGTACACCCCATTGGCTGGACGGCGTTTAATAAAAAAACTGATTACCACAGCAAGCGCAAACAACGCCAAAGAAATGGCAAATATGATTGTATAGCCTATATTCGAGGTAAATCTTGTAATAAGGAAGCCGGCTGATATTGGGCCGATGATCCCGCCTGCAGAAGTAAGCGTCCCAAGGAATCCGTTGAAAAAGTCTCGTGTTTCGGGCTCAGTAATTTCAAATGTCAGCACATTGAATGCGAGCCAATAAAAGCCATAGCCAATCCCAAGCAGGCTCCCTAAAATAATTAAGTAAGATTGTGCTTTTTCTCCCAGAAATAGTACGACTAAAAAAAAGAATGCCAAAAATACTACGCCGATTCGAAGTACAATCACCCTGTCAATTTTTTTCGCCCATCTTCCTGCTAATATGAAAGTCAATGGCTGAAAAAAGACAATAGCCAAATTGTAAAGGGCCAAGTCTATGTATTTTCCCGACTGCTTCCATAAATATATGTTTACAAATGTGTTCGACAAAGCGATGCTCAGTGAATACAAGCCGCCAACAAGAAGAAGCAGCCCCAAGTCCTTTGGTACTTCCACTTTTCCAAACAATTTTTTCACCATGATAGTACTCCCCTTTACACACACTATTTTTTGTGAAAGGGAATGTTTTATACTAAGAAAAGCGAAAGGCGACTGTTTATCGGCGACAAGCACAAGACGAGCGCTGAAGAAGGCGCTGTTTGCCTTCAGCAGCGATTGGCTTGTGACCTCGAGCCGATGGCGCCTGTAGCTGGACAATAGAAAAGCGGAAACGCCTTGATTAGCCCCGACAAGCATAAGACGATTCCCGAGGAGGCAGCCCTTCAGCCACCACAGGGAATTGGCTTATGACCTCGAGGGGCTAGGCGTTGAAGCTGGACAATAGGAAAAGCGAAAGGCGCCTGTAGCTAGAAAATGGAAAAGCGGATGGAGCCCGGTAGGTGCGACTGTCACCCCTGGATTTGTCAAATAAAAAAAACGAATCACCCGCATCATACAGGCAATTCGTTTTCATTAAAATTATTTTGCTTCGTTGTAAAGCTTTTGCACTTCGTTCCAGTTCACGACGTTCCAGAATGCTTTCATGTAATCCGGACGACGGTTTTGATATTTGAGGTAATACGCATGCTCCCAAACATCAAGGCCAAGAATCGGCTTTTTGCCTTCCATTACAGGGCTGTCCTGGTTAGGAGTGCTTGTGATTGCCAACTCACCGTTGTCAACGATCAGCCAAGCCCATCCAGAACCGAAACGTCCAGCTCCTGCCGCTTCGAATTGTTCCTTGAATTTATCAAAGCTGCCGAATTTGCTTTCAATGGCATCCTTCAAATCGCCGCTTGGCTCTCCTCCGCCTTGTGGAGAAAGCAATTTCCAGAACAATGAGTGGTTTGCATGGCCTCCACCATTATTGCGGACTGCTGTTCTGATTGATTCAGGAACGGAATCAAGGTCAGCAATCAATTCTTCGACTGACTTGCCTTCCAACTCGCTGTTACCAGCTACTGCGTTGTTCAGGTTTGTAACATATGTGTTATGGTGCTTTGTGTGGTGAATGTTCATTGTTTCCTTATCGATATGTGGCTCCAATGCATCATATTCGTAAGGTAATTGTGGTAATTCGTATGCCATAATAAAATTCCTCCTATGTAATTATTTGAATCATTGAACGATTCAATCGTATTCCATCATAAGATTATCAAATATTGATATCGCATTCAAATTTTATGCTTGATCATTTTAATACGAGGAATAGGAAGTAGCCCACCATAAAAAGCTGGATAACCGCTTTAGTCGCAACACTTCCAACAAACGCAAGAACAGATCCGACACCAATCTTGACAGCCTGTTTGAATGCCGTGCGATTAACCAACAACTCCCCTGCAACTGCTCCGAGGAACGGCCCGATTAAAATCCCGGCGACAGGAATAACGAATGGTCCAATAAGCAGGCCCAATGTGCTTCCCCATATTCCGGCTTTCGAACCCCCAAACTTTTTAACACCATATAGATTTACCAGATAATCTGCGGCAAAAATAAGTAACACAAACAGAATTTGAACTGTCCAAAACAGATAGTTCAGAGGTTCAAAGGTATAAAAGAAGCCATACAACAAAAAGGCGCAAACTAACAACAAAACGCTGGGAATGATCGGATACACAAGTCCCACAAATGCCAAGACAATCAAAATAATAAAAATTGACCAATATACAACTCCCATGATCTGCTCCCTCATTTCTATAAATGGATTATGTTTCTATACGACATTAAGGATATAAATAAACCTATTTTCGACTTTTTTGTCAAACTTTCTTCAAAAGCTTGAATGTATTTGATTAAGGAACCAAAATAATGAGTATACGAATGAAGGACGTGAAGGTTTTGAGAAAAATCTCTCTTATAACTATTTTCTCTAAAAGCATATACTCACCGAAAGAAATTGCAAAGTACAGGTTCCTTACTATTGGAAAGTCAATCCAATATGTGTTTATTCTTGGACTGTTTTTATCGCTGGCTGGATTTTATGATGCGATTTTTCAGCAGGATTTTACCGCAGGCTATGGACATACAGCTTCTGATACTGGAACGAAGGTCCTCTTTGCTGCCCTTGTCGTTTTGATGGCATTCATATTAAATTCTGGACTTGCATTCTTGTCAATTACGATTTTGGCGGTTATCGGTGAGCCGATAGCTAAAGCGCTTGGTAGAAAACTTCCCTATAGACAAAGCTGGAGGCTGACAGCTTGCAGTACAACATTGCCTGTTGTCTTATTCAGCCTGCTAAACCTATTTCATTTCGATCAACCATATTTCATCTTATTAGCTCTGATCATGGCCGTCGTAATTATTATAGTCAGCATTAAAGCTATCCCGAAGCCAAGAAAAAAGAGCTAATCAAGGAATAAAGCCCGTCTCGACTGCATATATTTGGGACATCTTAAATAATGAGGCGGGATATTCGTTGAAAAAAATCGCAGCTTTCCTAGCAGTCGCCGTTATCGCCTATAGTATTTATTATGACCTGACAATTGGAACATTGTCGTTGGACAAGGCCGTAACAGCTGTCTCAGAAATAAATGTTGGCACCGAACTGGAACAATCCGATAACATGCCCTATCATACAAAAACAACGAAATCCGGCGATACTGTCATTTCAATTACCGAAGAGCTGCATCAAGGTCCTTTGCCGGTTTCCATCGATCAGTTGATAGATGACTTCCAGACATTGAATAAAGGGCTAAAGCCTGATGAAATTCAAATAAATAAAGAGTATAAATTCCCCTTATACCGCCCTAGAGAGGAATAATTTAGTCTATCTGTTGTCATAAAGGCACATAAATTGATACAATAAAGGGTGGAAAACTTGTTTGATTTAAAAATAGAGACAAGCGTCTCTATATTTGATAAAGGAGAGAATGACCTTTGGGTACAATCATACATCGATCCAAAACACGCCCGGTAAAAGTGGGAAATCTGACGATTGGCGGCAGCAATGAAGTTATCATCCAAAGCATGACAACGACAAAAACACATGATGTGGATGCGACAGTAAAAGAAATTGCACGCCTAGAAGAAGCTGGCTGCCAAATCGTAAGGGTAGCCTGCCCTGATGAAAGAGCAGCGAATGCTATTTCCGAAATCAAAAAAAGAATCAACATCCCTCTTGTTGTTGATATCCATTTCGATTACCGCCTTGCCTTAAAAGCGATTGAAGGCGGAGCGGATAAAATACGTATCAACCCGGGGAACATCGGAAAAAGAGAAAGAGTTGAAGCTGTTGTTAAAGCAGCGAAAGCAAAAGGCATTCCGATTCGCATCGGAGTAAATGCCGGAAGCCTGGAAAGAGAAATATTGAATAAATATGGATATCCAACTGCAGATGGCATGGTCGAAAGTGCGCTTCATCATATAAAAATCCTTGAGGATCTCGATTTTCATGATATTATCGTTTCTTTAAAAGCTTCCGATGTCAATCTTGCCATCGAGGCATATGAAAAAGCGGCGAAAGCCTTTGATTATCCGCTTCATTTGGGAATTACAGAAAGCGGGACTTTATTCGCTGGTACAGTCAAAAGCGCCGCCGGCCTTGGCGCTATTTTAAGCAGGGGCATTGGCAGCACGCTTAGAATTTCATTAAGTGCTGACCCTGTTGAAGAGGTAAAAGTCGCCAGGGAATTGCTGAAGGATTTCGGACTGATTTCCAACGCAGCTACACTCGTTTCTTGTCCAACATGTGGAAGAATCGAAATCGATTTGATCAGTATTGCCAACGAAGTGGAAGAATATATTCAAAAGATCAAAGCTCCCCTTAAAATATCCGTCCTTGGCTGTGCCGTTAATGGACCGGGTGAGGCAAAGGAAGCTGATATCGGAATCGCAGGTGCACGTGGAGAAGGCCTGCTCTTCAAAAAAGGAAAAACAGTCCGTAAAGTTCCAGAGGAAACGATGGTCGAAGAATTGAAAAAAGAAATTGACATTATGGCTGAGGAATACTTTAAAAAACAAGAAGCTGAAAAGCAAAATGTGTAATGTAAAAGCACGGTCCCCTCGACCGTGCTTTTAATACGTTTAAATAAAAGGAACTATAAGGAAGCGCCACCCTAGGGATAACAAAGCGACGGAAAGCGCCCATCCGCCAATTGTATGAGCGCCCCGGGCGATCGCAATAACCGAAAACACAGCCCCTGCAATCCCCATCAGGCCAGGCATAAAAAATAGTGACAGTATGGCCATGGCAAGAGCGGTATATCCCAATATATTTGATCGTCCAATTCCATCATCTGCCGCTTTTTCCCAAAAAATATCCGGAGTTATTTCAGCCGCTGTTTCTTCGATTAAACTCCGTTCATCAAATTTTTTAAAACTGTTTACATCATCTTGTTGCTGTTCCATCACATTTCCTCCCTGCTTAACGGTCAAGCATGATTAGTTTGCTCATACGTCTGCTTTTCATCCGTTATCCGATGGGAAGGAATGTGTTACAATGAATAATACAAGTGTTTTTCTCATCAATATAGCAAAAAGGAGTCAATTGTATGCAGAGAAGGTTCGGTATTGATATTGATGGAACTGTTACATGTCCAACGTCCCTTGTACCATTCATCAATGAATCGTTTAATTTAAACATCACCTTGGACGATCTGACTGAATATGAACTGAACAGATGCCTCGATATTCCCGAGGAAGCTTTATATCAATGGTTCGTTGAGACTGAACCTAAAATATATGCACAATCCCCGATTGCAAGCGGGGCGCAGAAAGTGTTAAAAAAGTGGGTTAATGAGCACGAGCTTTATTTTATCAGTGCAAGAGGAAATGCATTGCTTGACGTAACGGAAACATGGTTCCAACAGCACAATCTTGACTATCATCATATTGAGTTGATCGGAACCCATGATAAAGTTTCTACTGCCAAGAAGCACGAAGTTGATTTATTTTTTGAGGACAAGCATGATAATGCAGTTGCTATTTCAGAAGAGCTTAGCATTCCGGTCATATTGTTTGATACCCCGTATAACCGAAAGCCCTCTCCAAAAGATGTCATCAGGGTATACAGTTGGCAGGAGGCCGAGCAATGGGTGAAGAACATGTTCGGGAGGAATAAAATAAAAAAAGAAGCCTAGCTTACGGCTTCTTTTTTACATTTCGGACATTTTCCATATATTTCAAATTTATGGTCAGCTACGTCATATCCCTGCAAATCTTCTGTGACATATGCCATTGGACAGGCATCAATCGCTTTTGAACGGCCGCATTTCAAGCAAATGAAGTGATGATGATGCCCCTCATGCTTCCCGCATGTATAACGGAAATGCTTCTCTCCGGCAAGATCTGTGGCTTCAAGGATTCCCAACTCCAAAAACAAAGACAGGTTCCTGTATATCGTATCAAAGCTTACCCTTGGATAATTTTCCTGCATCAGTTCCAAAATTTCTTTTGCTGTCAAATATTTATTATTGGCAGAAAATATGTCCAGCATCGATTCTCGTTTATCCGTCAGCTTATATCCGCTTTCTTTTACCATTTGTATCGCTTCAGCAATATGCATGATATCACCTCAATGAAATTTCAGCTGCAGTTTATGATAAATGCGTTTATATAAGATAGCCCCTAGCAAAATGGCAATGGAAATGACAACAATTGTCCCTCCTGGTGCTAAATCGAGATAATAAGCGCTGATCAGTCCCCCGATCACTGCCGTTTCGCCGAAGATGATTGAGATAAAAATAGTCTTTTTAAAGCCGCTTGCCACTCTCATCCCTGCAGCAACAGGCAATGTCATTAAAGCCGAAACAAGAAGAATCCCGACAATCCGCATGGACGCGGCAATAACCAGGGCAATCATGATGATAAAAATTAAATGGATTACCTTTGATGGGATGCCGGATGCTTTGGCATGCTCTTCATCAAATGAAAGCAAAAATAGTTCTTTATATAGAAATATGACGATACCGAAGACACATACACTGATCCCGGCAATCACCCATAAATCAGTGCGGGTAACTGCACTGACGCTCCCAAACAGATAATTCAGCAGTTCTGTATTGAATCCATCCGCTAGCGAAATAAAAATGACACCGATACCGATTCCGCCGGATAAGATGATTGGAATGGCCAACTCCTGATAATGTGAATAAACAGTCCGAAGACGTTCAATCAGTATGGATCCGATCACAGAAAATCCCATTCCGAAAAAAAGTGGATTAAGTCCGGCAAACAAGGCAGATGTTTTACTTAAAAAAAGACTTGCTGCTATTCCGGACAACGTGACATGGCTCAAAGCATCCGCAATGAGGGACAGCCTTCGAACCACCAAAAAAGTGCCGAGCAATGGTGCTATCAAGCCGATCAAAAGCCCGGTGATAAATGTATTTTGTAAAAATTCATATTGAAAAATCGCTGTGATCAAATCAAACATCCACCCTTTATAAACTAGGAACCATGTTGGTCAATATCTTGGCATCAACATCAACACTTCTTCCATATGTTCCTGCCACACTTCCCATTGTCAGAACAAGCGGCGACAATCGGTTATTTCGCATTCCAAGGATTATACCCGCGGAAGCTTTAGATTACATAAGCCTTAACAAAAAACTCTTTACTTGACACTTTCCATGAGGGAAAATCTTTCACCTCTTACTCGCTTATATTCATCCACGTCCCCATAAAATTGCACCCGCTTGTTTAAGTAAGCCACATGGTCAGCCTCGCTTAAAAGTGTGTCTATATCGTGGGATACCATTAAAAGGGTGATCCCCAATTCTTCCTTCAAAGATTTCAGAATATGATAGAAGGATTGAACATTCCTGGCATCTACTCCTACCGTCGGTTCATCCAAAATAAGGATATCCGGGCGTGAAACAATGGCTCTTGCAATAAAAACGCGCTGTTGCTGCCCCCCAGAAAGTTCACCAATCTTCCGGTTCATAAAATCTTTCATGCCGACTTGTTCAATTGCCCGGATGACTTCCATTTTATGTTTTGGTCGCAGGAAGCGGAATAATCCGATTTTCCCTGTTAATCCGCTTGAGACCACTTCAAATACCGTTGCCGGAAAACCGGTATTAAATGAATTAGCTTTTTGTGAGACAAACCCTATTCGCTCCCAATGTTTAAATTTGGATAGTCTTTCACCGAATAAGTAAATTTCCCCTTCATCCGGACGCAGCAATCCTAGTATCAACTTGAGAAGTGTCGATTTCCCGGACCCATTTGGACCGACTATACCTAAAAATGATCCTTTGGTAACTGATAAATTGATATGATCCAAGACGATATCGCGGCCATACTGGAAGCTCACATCTTTTACATCTATGACTTTGTTTTCAATCATGGCTTAACCATTCCTTTTCCAATAGGAATCATTCCTATTTACAAATAAAAAGTATACAGGAATTCTACCTTATTGTAAATAATCAGAGCCCATTTTTCATGTCACAGCTGACAGACCTTTAACATAAGTATTGGTAAAGGAGGTTTTTTTAATGAAGCTTATTAAAAACATGGTGAATTACAAACTGAATATGATAACGGCAGATGATTTAATGAAGTATGCCAGCGAATTTAACATCCAACTGACAGCAAGCCAGGCGGAAAAAATCGCAGTTTATTTGCGAGGAAAAAACTTTGACTTGTTTGATGACAACGTCCGTTCAAAAATCATCCGCGAAATTGCAAAAATAACTGGACCGAAAACAGCAAAAGAAATCAACCAGTTATTTATCCAACTGACAAAATGAAACCAGCAGGCATAAACAAAGAAAAAAAGCCCGCTAATGCAGGCTTGTACATTATTACACAGTCACTTCTCCCGTAATTTTTTCCAAAAGTCCTTCATCAAACTTGCGGCTTTTGATCATATCGATTTCATGTTTATACGGTGCTTTTTTATTTTTCTTATCGGCTCCTACATAAGGAGTTTCCAATATTTTTGGTGCTTCTGAAAGCTGCGGATGATGGATGATGTAATCTAGAGCATCGAAACCAATATGGCCGAAACCAATATTTTCATGACGGTCTTTCCTTGCTCCGCGCTCATTTTTGCTGTCATTCACATGTACGACCTTGATTCTGTCAATTCCTATAAGGCGGTCAAATTCATCTAATACTCCATCAAAGTCATTCACAATATCATAGCCTGCATCATGGGTGTGGCATGTATCGAAGCAAACCGTAAGCTTCTCGTTATGCGTCACGCCCTCAATGATTTTGGCCAGCTCTTCAAACGAACGACCGCATTCTGAACCTTTTCCAGCCATTGTTTCAAGGGCTATTTGCACTTCCTGGTCTGCTGTCAATACTTCATTGAGCCCCTCAATGATTTTTTCGATGCCTTTATCGGCACCCTCACCCACGTGTGCACCTGGGTGAAGAACAATTTGCTTGGCCCCTATTGCATTGGTCCTGTCTATTTCCGATTGAAGGAAATTTACGCCAAGTTCAAATGTAGCCGGATTTACAGTGTTACCTATATTTATGATGTAAGGGGCATGTACGATCAAATCATTAATGCCGTTTTCCTTCATGTGAAGTGTTCCGGCATCAATGTTTAACTCCTCAATCTTCTTTCTTCTCGTGTTTTGCGGTGCACCTGTATAAATCATCATGGCGTTTGCACCATAGGAAATTGCTTCCTCACTGGATCCAAGAAGCATTTTTTTTCCGCTCATTGATACATGAGAACCTATTTTTAACAATTCTTGTTCATCCTCCCGCTAGTTTCTCCCACTTACTTCTTTTTATTTCTTTGTAGCCGGCGTTCCCGTCTCTTTAATCTATCGAATTCCGCCGCCATCTTCTTTTTATATCCCGGTTTGACTTTTTTGGGTTTTCTTACATATATTTTGCTGCTGCCTTCTTTTTCTTTTAATTGCATCCTGTTCTTTCGGCGGTTTCGATCCGGGAGTTCAACCCATTCCTCTCCACGCAAATCCTGATGGGCAAATTGAATCCCCATTTTTTCCAGCCGAACAATCGCATCTTCATCAGACGGCTCATATATTGTATATGAAACACCTTGGTTACCCGCTCGCGCAGTCCTGCCCGAACGGTGAATATAAAAGTCCAAGTCCTTAGGAAGCTCGTAGTTGATGATGTGGCTCACTCCAGGAATATCAATTCCTCTTGCGGCCAGATCGGTCGCAATGATGTATTGAAACTCCAAGTCACGGACCTGCTTCATCATCCGCTTCCTTTCTCGCGGAGTCAGTCCTCCGTGGATTCTGCCAATCTTTAAACCGTGCCCGATCAATTGGTCGGCCACCTGATCTGCCATTTGCTTCGTATTAGTGAATACAATTGCCAAATAGGGATTGATGGACTGAAGCATTTGGCTTAATAGATCCGTTTTCTTCCTGCTGCCGATAGGAACTAGCACATGCTCAATCAGTTCAGCAGCCAGTTGGCTCGGTGTTGCGTGCTCAAAAACAGGGTTTTCCATATACTTTTTTAAGAAAGGCTTCAGCTTCTCCGGAATTGTTGCAGAAAAGACAAACATTTCAAGATTTTCCGGCATCCGTCCTGCAATTTGGTCCACATCTTGAATGAAGCCCATGTCAAACATCAGATCAGCCTCATCAATAACCAGAGCTTCAGTGTTATGGACGAATAACGCCTGCTCTCTGACAAGGTCGTGAATCCTGCCTGGTGTCCCAATCACAAGGTGCGGCTGCTGCTTCAGCTTTTCTATCGTTCGTTGCTTGTCAGTGCCTCCGGTATAATTACGGACCAGAATCTCTTCACCTTCATTGGATTCCGTAATTTTTAGGGCCTCTTGGTAAATTTGACTTGCCAGTTCCCTTGTAGGCGCAAAAATCACCGCTTGGACATGACGGCGCGCGGGATCAATTTTTTGAATGATAGGCAGCAAATACGCATGTGTCTTGCCTGACCCCGTTTGTGACTGGCCAATAGCACTCTGCCCTTTTAAAATCAGCGGAATCATTTTGCGCTGGATCAGTGTAGGCTGTCGAAATCCAAGCCTGCTTATTGCTTTATTAATGAATGGTTTCAATCGGTAATCTTCAAAACTGTAATCAGCCATTCGGCTCACTCCTTTATTGGAAAGCGGAAGGCGCCCGCCTATCGGCGACAAGCACAAGTCAAAGTTTGATGAGGGAGTTCCTCAGCCACCACAGCAAAGCAACTGATTTCAATCACTTCGTGAGAGACATCACCGAATTTGTATTATGCAGCTTTGCGAGGAGCTGAACAAGGCATCCCCCAAAATTTACTATGTTGCAGGAGCACATTCATCCTGAATAAACTTCTGCTTGACTTGTGATCTCGAGCCAATGGCGCCTGGCCGACTCAGGACGCAACATCCTCGAAAAAGCTGTCGCTTTTCCTTCGTGCGATGTAACGCTGCAGAAGCTTTCCTTATCTTGTCGTTTCGCTTGCACTAGTATTTCCTGTGTGTCGGTGGCACTAGGACCCCTTGTCCGTCGGAGCTAGACATAGGCGTTCCCCTGCTAAGCTCTTATTATAAATGATTCATAATCCAACTACAACATTGTGACTATGGTCGCCTATCGGTTAACGAGCCGTTTATTACAATTGTGCATACTTTTTCAAAACAACGGAAGGAGGGATTTACATGCAGCCAAGAAACTTCGGCGGAAGGCCGCCAATGGGAATGTTTGGTCCTCCCGGCCCCCAAAGGGGTGGAGGGATGTTCGGGCCACCCAGAATGCCGGGACCCCAGGGCATGGACAGAGGTGGGATATTATCACGTTTGTTTCAGCGCCAGGCCCCTTTACAGGCAGGAAGATCCGCTGCGGGAATGTTTTCTAGAGCTCCACAAGCAAGTGGAGGACTTTTACAAGGTTTGACGAATCCAGGAAATATCCAATCATTTTTAAACAACACTCAACATGTATTGAGAACCGCACAGCAAATAGG
The DNA here is from genome assembly GCF_003605385.1 of Siminovitchia acidinfaciens. Taxonomy (GTDB): domain Bacteria; phylum Bacillota; class Bacilli; order Bacillales; family Bacillaceae_C; genus Siminovitchia; species Siminovitchia acidinfaciens. The sequence continues at coordinate 233,622 of NZ_QYTV02000005.1, forward strand.
ACCGATGGTCCAACAGTACGGACCGCTGGTAAGAAATCTTCCCGCCATGTGGAAACTGTATAAAGGCTTTAAAGATAGTCCGGAAGAAAAAACAAAAGAAAGCTCAAGCAAGCCAATAATAGAGTCCGGAGAATCCGAATACGAATCCTCTATTCAAGAGTCCAGTCCTGTCAAACGAGGGAAATCCGTACCAAAACTATATATATAAAACTTTAACAGCCGTGCCCAGCTTGGAACGGCTGTTGGCTTTTCCACGGTTGTTCTATATAATAGAGATAGAGTCATAATGTTTCAGGCAGATGCCTGGCTATAGTCAGGAGGATATAAATGCAAATCATTAAAATTTCACCTCGGGGATATTGCTATGGGGTGGTTGATGCTATGGTGATAGCACGAAACGCGGCTTTGGATAAGACACTGCCCCGCCCTATCTATATTCTGGGCATGATTGTTCACAATAAACATGTCACAGATGCTTTTGCCGAGGATGGAATCATCACACTTGACGGACCAAACAGAAAAGCAATCCTGGAGAAGGTAGATAAAGGAACAGTCATATTTACTGCTCATGGTGTTTCTCCGGAAGTTCGTGAGCTTGCAAAGAAAAAAGGGCTGACCACATTGGACGCTACATGCCCGGATGTGACAAAAACCCATGATCTGATCAGACAAAAAGAACAAGAAGGTTATGATGTCATTTATATAGGAAAAAAAGGGCATCCGGAACCGGAAGGTGCTGTAGGCGTCGCTCCTCATATCGTTCATCTTGTGGAAACTCTTGAGGATGCGGAAGAGCTAAATATCAACAATGAAAAAATCATTGTGACGAACCAGACGACTATGAGCCAATGGGATGTTGCTCATATTATGGAAAAGGTGCAGGAGAAATATCCTCATGCAGAAAAACATAAAGAGATTTGCCTTGCCACCCAGGTGCGGCAGGAAGCTGTTGCTGAGCAGGCCGGAGTAGCCGATGTTTTGATAGTTGTCGGGGATCCGATGAGCAACAACTCCAACCGTCTGGCCCAGGTCTCGCAAGAAATCGCCAATACAGAGGCGTACAGGGTCGGCGACGTATCCGAAATTGATATTGAGTGGTTAAAAGGAGCAGAAACCGTGGCAGTCACGGCGGGTGCATCAACACCAACACCGATTGTAAGAGAAGTCATCACTTTCCTCGAGCAATTCGACCCGCTCAACCCTTCTACTTGGGTTAGAGAGAATAAAGTTCCATCAAGCAAAATTTTACCAAAGGTAAGAACGCCTAAGCTGAATGCTAAATAACACGAAAAGCTACAGCGCTCGTGTAGCGAGCGCTGTAGCTAGACAAAGATAAGTTATCCACAAAAACGGAATTTTATAATTTCCTTTACGAAAGACTGAAAGGCCAGGTACACCCGGTGAGGTGTCCTGGCCTTTTTGTAGTTGATGGAACTACGGGAACTCTTTTACGCCCCTAGTATGAATAACTTTGTTATCATAATATTACGTCTTTCTTCAGCCCTATCGACTAGCAGAATTCGCGCTTAAAGTGGCTGTGTTACCTTGTCGCAAAGTTGCACATTTAAAACAAAGAAGTTTTACATTATGTGTTGAAATGAGTAGCACTCTGTGTTTCCAAGGTGCTGCCTCCTCGGAAATCGTCATGTTTGCCCACAGCTTATCAAGGCGTTTCCGGATTTCGGCTGTCTAGCTGCAGCCAGCAGGGGCTTCCGCTTTTCCGTTCTGCCTGTACGTCGATGACCCAGGCGTTTGCGCTATTGTTTCTTAAACAAAAGTAAATGGATCTGTGTTCAGTTCCGAAGAATGAAAGCTTACATCATATCCAAGTTCATGAGCCCGCTGCTCAAGAAACTTGGCAACCCCTTTTTTCATCACTTTTTCTACATGATGACCGGGGTCTACAATGTTCAAACCAATATTCATGGCATCGTGCCCGGTATGATAATAAAAGTCGCCTGTAACGTAAACATCTGCACCTTTTCGTTTTGCGTGCTGATAATACTTGTTTCCGTCTCCTCCCAGCACTGCCACCTTTTTAACCCGATTAGAAAGATCACCTATTACGCGGACACCTTCAACATCAAATGACTTCTTGACATGCTCGGCAAACTCTTCAAGTGTCATTTCTTCATCCAGTTCCCCTATTCGTCCAAGTCCCAGTTCCTCTCCCTTAAGGCTTAGCGGATAAAGGTCATAAGCCGGCTCTTCATACGGATGGGCTTGGATCATTGCCGAAACCACCTTTTTCTCCAATGACTCTGGATAGATCGTTTCAACTTTTATCTCTGATACTTTTTCTATTTTCCCTTTTTCACCAATAAAAGGATTCGCCCCGCTGCCGGGTAAAAATCTGCCTGTACCATTTGTCGAAAACGAACAATGGCTATATTCTCCGATGAATCCTGCTCCGGCATCTCCAACCGCAGCTATTACCTGATCAGCTTGCTCCATGGGAACAAACACGGCCAGCTTTTTAAGCTTTTCTTCATATGTAGGTACGAGTACAGAGGTGTTTTTCAATTGTAATGCCTCTGCAAGCATATCATTAACTCCGCCTTTGGCTACATCCAGGTTTGTATGGGCTGCGTAGACGGCAATATCATGCTTTATCAGCTTTTCTATCAACCTTCCCCCTGGTTCATCCAAAGCTATCTTTTTTAACGGACGGAAAATGAGTGGATGATGGGCAATGATTAACTCCGCTCCTTTTTCAATGGCTTCGTCCACGACATTTTCAAGAACATCAAGGGCGACCATGACCTTGGACACTTTTTTATTGAGAGTCCCAACCAAAAGGCCAATCGGATCTCCTTCCATTGCATATTTTTTCGGGGCAAACTGCTCAAACATTTCTATCACTTGAAAGCCGTTCACTTTTTTCACTAGTTCAACGCCTCCTCAACTAAGGAAATTTTCTGCAATAATTCCTGTCTCTTTCCCTCCGTCTCTGGACGGGTCTGTGCTCGTTCCAAATTGTCTAAAATATTATGCCATGCTTTTAGCTCCGAAGACCATTTATTGTAAAAAGCTTCGTTCTTTCTTTTCAACAAGAATGGACCCATTAGTAATTCACTTTGATTATACGGCTCAACGGGTGTACCTCGCTCAGCGATAAGCACCTCATAAATCTTACGGTCTTCTTCAAGGATTTGTTCCTCCACCAATTTCCAATCATTTTCCAGTAACCAGCGCCGGACATGTTCAGCTCCTATGTTGGGCTGTAGAACAAGCCTTGAAACACCTGGAAGCTTACTTTTACCCTCCTGCAGAATATGTGTAATCAACGGACCACCCATCCCTGCAATGATGATGCAATCCACTTCCCCGGGCTCTATTACTTCAAGTCCATCGCCTTTTCGTACATCAATCAGATGCTCCAAACCAACTTTTTCAACCTGCTCTTTTGCAGATTGAAAAGGACCATCTGCTATTTCTCCTGCAACGGCAAAAGTGGCCTTCCCCTGTTTGACAGCATAAGAAGGAAGATATGCATGATCAGAGCCTATATCTGCAATTGACATTCCTGGAATTATGTAGGAGGCTGCGCAATGGAGCCGTTTTGATAATTGATTTTCATTCATAGTTATTCCGGCACCTCTTTATAAGAAAAGCGTAAGCGCCTGGCTTTGCTCAGACAAGCACAAGACGATTCCCGAGGAGTCAGTACCTCAATCATGGCAGGGAAGCGGCTTGAGATAAATGCTGATGCTGGACAATGCAAATACGCTTCTTAACTAATTTTCATTTTAAAAAAAGTTCTTTGCCTTTTAGCAAAGAACTTTTTTCAAGTGTGTTTATTTCAGATTCGCAATCCATTCCGCCATTTCATCAATGTTATCCGCTGGAACGAGACCGCCTGGCATTCCGCCTTGTCCGTTGGCAAGAATGTCTGCTATTTCATCTTTGGAAAGTCCTGTTCCGTGAAGGCTAGGAATTGAACCTTGTCCTTCCAAGTTTTCACCATGACAGCTAATACAAGAAGTATTGGCATATTGTTCCGGATCAAATTCCTCGACTTGTTCCGCTCCGCCTTCTTTTTCTTTCGCGATTTCTTTTGCATCACCAATTCCTTTTATTCCAAGGAAAAAAACGAGTACGAGACCCAGAACCATAATCAAATAATATGGAACTAACGGATTACGTTTCATGACTTACCCTCCTTATGTAATGAACAGTTGATAAATATAAATTATGCAAACATCTACATTCTACTCGAAAATGAGCGGAAGGGAAAGTCTTTCTATCGATGTTTCAACTTTTTTCGATATTTGGACAAATAAAGCGAGCTTTTTACCTAATAACAACCGACTTCTCTTGCTATTACCATGCGCTGGACTTCAGACGTGCCTTCACCTATTTCGAGTAATTTTGCATCTCTCATCATACGCTCCACTTCGAATTCACGCATATAGCCATATCCGCCGTGCAGTTGGACGGCTTCATCTGAAATTTCCATGCATACTTTGGAAGCAAACAATTTACACATTGAAGCTTCTTTAGCAAAAGGTCTTCCTTGGTCCTTTAACCAGGCAGCTTTGTACACCATATTTCGTGCAACTTCAATCTTCATTGCCATATCGGCTATTTTAAACTGTGTAGCCTGGAATTGAGATAGCGTTTTTCCAAACTGCTTCCGTTCCTTTACATACTGGAGCGCCTTATCATACGCTCCTTGGGCTACACCAACAGCCATGGCCCCAATCCCAATCCTGCCTCCATCGAGCGTTTGAAGAAACTGTTTAAATCCTTCCCCTTCTTTTCCCAGTAACTGGTCTTTATTCACCATTACATTTTCCAAAATAAGTTCAGTTGTATCAGATGCATGCAATCCCATTTTCTCATATTGGCTGAGAATAGTGAAACCTTTCGCATCTGTCGGGACAATAATTGCGCTGATTTCCTTTTCCCCATTCTTTTTTCCTGTAATAGCGGTTAACGCGAGATATTTGGCATATGAGGCATTTGTAATAAAACATTTAGTTCCATTAATTACATACTGATCTCCTTCCAGAGCTGCCGTTGTCTGCGTCCCTCCTGCATCGGAACCTGCATTCGGTTCTGTCAACCCAAATGAACCTAATGATTCGCCCAAACAGATGGGGACCAGGTATTTTTTCTTTTGCTCCTCTGTCCCAAACATATATATAGGAGCGCCTCCAAGCGATATATGGGCAGAGTAGGTGATGCCGGTTGAGGCACATGCCCTGCTTAATTCCTCCGTGACAATGGCAAAGCTGATAGTATCCGCCCCTGCTCCTCCGTACTCTTCCGGGAAAGGCAGTCCCATCATCCCCAAATCGCTCAGTTTCTTAATGATTTCTTTCGGAAACTTCTTGTGTCTGTCCCGGTCAACCGCCCCAGGTGCCACTTCTTCACGGGCAAAATCCCGGATTGTCCGCCTAATCATGCTTTGCTCAGAAGTTAAGTCGAAATTCATTTTACTCTCCTCCCGCCCTTTGTATCCGCTTTCAATATATATTATAATCTTTATATGATTGTTTTCTCAACACTTGCGATAATAACTTCTCAAGTATTTTTTTGACATAATATTTCACATATGTTAAACAAGTATTAACCAAAAAATAAAGCTAGACCAAAATAACAATAAACGCTTCTTTTATTTCTATCGACAAAAGAGATCAAAATCCGGATTTGCAAAAGCTTTATGGATTAAGTAAAATAAGTTCAAATTAAAAATTGCTGAGGCTTAACGACAAGCACATTCATGGTGAAGTTCCGCAGCCGCCACAACAGATCAGTTAACTTTATTACTCCATGCAGTAATGTGCGAGAGGAACATTGCGTCTCAGCGAATGTTGTGCCCAGGAATTTTTGTATCCGCTTCCGCAGAACTTTGACCTTGAAACGATGGAGTCCGGGTGAACAAGCCAAATCGTATTAATTTTTCTATAAATAACTACAACGGACGGGAATTCTATTGCTGGCGAAGCGAAAGGGCATTCTGCGAGACGAAGCCGTAAGGCATGGCCGGACTTTGAATAACATTTTTAGCATTCAACCTCATGCGGCTTCTCAAGAGGGTGAGCAGTAGCATTCTTGTAGGAGGGCGTTACCTTTCAGGGATTATTCTTGTGTGAATTGCAGGCTCGCAACCTATTGAATAGTAAAATTTTGAGGGCATTTAAAAAATAAAAAAGCCCCCTTGATACAGGAGGCTGCTATCTTTATTTTATTCCAGAAAATCTTTTAGTCGTTTGCTTCTGCTTGGGTGTCGAAGCTTTCTAAGTGCTTTCGCTTCGATTTGTCTGATACGTTCGCGCGTCACACCGAATACCTTGCCAACTTCCTCCAAGGTTCGGGTACGCCCATCATCGAGTCCAAAACGGAGACGAAGTACATTCTCTTCTCTGTCAGTCAATGTATCGAGGACATCCTCGAGCTGTTCTTTCAACAATTCGTAAGCGGCATGGTCGGATGGGGAAGTGGCTTCCTGATCTTCGATAAAGTCACCAAGATGAGAGTCATCCTCTTCGCCAATAGGCGTTTCCAGAGAAACTGGCTCCTGAGCGATTTTTAATATTTCCCTGACTTTATCCGGCGTCAAATCCATCTCTTCAGCAATTTCCTCCGGAGAAGGTTCGCGGCCGAGATCCTGGAGCAATTGACGCTGTACTCTAATGAGTTTATTAATTGTCTCTACCATATGGACCGGAATACGAATCGTTCTTGCCTGGTCTGCAATGGCTCGTGTAATTGCCTGCCTTATCCACCATGTGGCATAGGTACTGAATTTAAAACCTTTTCTATGGTCAAACTTTTCAACTGCTTTAATAAGACCCATATTACCTTCCTGGATCAAATCAAGGAACAACATGCCTCGGCCGACATATCGTTTGGCAATACTGACTACTAGGCGAAGGTTGGCCTCAGCGAGCCTTTTTTTGGCTTCTTCATCCCCTTGTTCAATACGTTCAGCAAGCTCAACTTCCTCTTCTGCCGATAAAAGATCCACTCTGCCGATTTCCTTCAAATACATTCGGACAGGGTCATTGATTTTCACTCCGGGAGGAACGCTTAAATCATTTAAATCAAATTCTTCCTCATCTTCTTTTTGAATCTCAGTTGCGTCCGGATCTGCCTCTTCTTCGTCGCTGTCTTCTTCAAGCACCTCGACACCATGATGGCTTAACATTTCGTAAAACTCATCCATTTGATCTGAGTCCAAATCGAAATGGGCGAGATTGCTCGCAATTCGTTCATATGTTAAAGTCCCTCGTTTCTTTCCTTGTTCAAGCAATTGATCCTTTGCCTGTTCGAGGGTAAGTTCATTTTCTGATACGTTGGAACGTGCTTTTTCAGCCATACGTCCCCCTCCTTCCAAACATTTGCGCACCCGTTACATACTGCTTAATGAGTTGCGGAGATAAATGATTTCCTGCGCTATTTTCAATGCCTTTTCGACATTGTTGCTTCGCTCCGCCTCTCTTTGCTCCGATTGTTTTTCTTTTATCATTAACATCTTTGCATGTTTCAACACGTAATTAACACAATCTTTTAATTCCTGCTCGCTTTCTTCACTGTCAATTACCATCATTTCTATTTCCGTGACTATAGCCCTAAGTTTTTTGTCCGGAAGATAATCCAAGAAAAGCAATGGGTCCGGTTGATTGCCTTCCGCATAATAGCCGAATAGATAAGTGATGATTGCCTGATGCTCGTCAAAGAAAAAAGAATGATTTTCAAGCATAGCCATTATTCGATAGGCAGTTTCCTCATCCCGAAGCATTCTGGCTAAAAGAAGCCTCTCTGCTGTGAGATGTGCCATTGGTACTCCCTGTTTCTTCTGGCGATGTACCTGATAAAAGTCATCGGTTTGTTTCCGATGTTTCCGTTGCTTTTGCTCTTCTGCTTGAACAAGCTGCTTTTGCTGATTCTCGAGTACTTCCAAGGAAAGAGAAAATTCATCAGCAATCTGGCGAATGTATAAGTCCCTTTCAATCGGATTGTTCAGCTTACTGAGCTCATTCATGACTTCTTCGATATACTTTAGCTTTTCTCCTTCATTTTGCAGATTTTTTCCGAACCTGTAATAATGAAGTTTAAAAGCTGTCCATGTTAAAGCATTCCCTATTACATCCGCACGAAATTTTTCCGCACCGTGTTTTCGGATATAGTCATCGGGATCCATGCCCTGTGGGAGCATGGAAGCTTTCACTTCCAACCCTTGATCGACCAGCAATGAGCCGGCACGGTTGGACGCCTCTATTCCCGCCTGGTCAGAATCAAAACAGATAATGATCGTGTCCGTCAGCCTTCTAAGCTGCTGTACATGCTGATTGGTCAACGAAGTCCCCATGACTGCAACGCCATTTTTTACATCTGCTTCATCAGCTGAAATGACATCGGCGAATCCTTCGAACAAAACCGCATACCCCTGTCTGCGGATCTCACTCCTAGCCCCGTGGTAATTGTATAAAAGAGAGCTTTTATTAAAAATGATTGTTTCCGGTGTATTTAAATATTTCGGAGAATCACTCTGTTCGATTGCGCGTGCCGAAAAGGCGATAATTCTTCCCTTTTCATCAAATAATGGAAACATGATCCTATTGCGGAAGCGATCGAAAAACCCACTGTCGTTTTCTCTTTTTATTATTAATCCTGCGCTTTCAAGCTCTTCTTCAGTAAAACCCCGCTTGCTCAAATATTTCACGGCCATATCCCATTCAGGCAAAGAATATCCAATTTTGAACTTTCTAATACCCTCGGTTGAAAATCCGCGGGAATGAAGATATTTCAGCGCATCGGAACCTTCTTTTGTATTCAACAATAAATGGTGGTATAGTTTACCCAAGAGCTCATGAGCATCGACCATCCTTTGATGCTCGGCAGGGTACCGGTCATCCTTTATTTCATTACTCTGCTCGATTTCAAATGGGATGCCGCCTTTATCAGCCACAATCGATGCTGCTTCTTGAAAGCTGATTCCTTCTACATCCATAAGAAAGTTGAATACATTTCCCCCTGTACCGCATCCAAAACAATGGAAAATTTGTTTTTCCGGTGCTACGGAGAAAGAAGGGGTGTTCTCACTGTGGAATGGGCATAATCCAAAATAGTTTCGACCCTGCTTTTTCAACTGTACATATTCGCTGATAATATCAACAATATCTACAGACTGCCTGAGTTTGCTAATCTTCTCATCCGAGATTCTTGCAGCCACCTTCTAAACATCCCCATTTATCTTGTTAAACTTCAATCTTCTGCATTTACCAATTTTCGACAAAAACTCTCGAAAACGGTTTTGAATCTATCGTGGTCTTCAGAAGTAAAGGCCTTTGGCCCTTTCCAAAAGACACCTCGTTTACGGTCTTTTGCCGCTAAATATCGAAAGCCAAGTGCCGCATCAATCGTTGCTTCCTTGTATTCCGTTCCCCTGGGAGAAAAGACATAAACGCCTTTCTGAAGAGCAAGACTTGCAAGTCCTGTATCTTGTGTAACCAGGACGTCTCCCCGTTTAATATGGTTAAAGATATAAAGGTCGCACGCTTCACTGTCAGGATCGACAAAAGTCCAATCATCACCTTTATTTATACTCGAAGGTTTATGATTATAAGAGGCAATAAAACATACCTTCATACCTAATACTTTGGCGATGCGAGAAATTTCATCCTTTACAGGGCAGGCATCCGCATCGACAAATATCACCTTTTTTTTACGGGCATAATTATTTATTCTGCATCCCTCCGCAGATTCCTTCTTATTTTTATTCCTTTTTTTAAAAATGGAGTTTTGAGCAAAATATAATCACAATAAATAGTGTATTCCTATACCCAGCTGTCTAACCCAATTATTTTTCATAAACACAATTTTTTATTATAGCGTATTTCACGGAGTTTGCCCAGAACAAAGGCTTGGAAATAACCATTCACGAAAAAGAGCGCTGCATAAGCGCGCTCAATTACTATTTAATTTAAAATTTATGATGATGTTCGCTGTTTCTTCAACGGCTTTATTCGTTACATCAATGATTTTGCAGCCTATTTTTTTAGCAATCCTGTCAAAGTAATCGATCTCACGGCGAATCCTTTCAATATTCGCATAGATGGCATTATCATCAAGACCAAGTGTCAGTAGTCTTTCTCTACGGATTTCATAAAGCTTCTCCGCACTGATTTTTAAGCCGATGCATTTGTCTGGATCGATTTTGAATAACTCCTCCGGGGGATCGACTTCAGGAACGACAGGAACATTTGCCACTTTGTATCTTTTATGAGCAAGATATTGTGATAGCGGTGTTTTTGATGTTCTTGACACCCCGATTAAAACTATGTCCGCTCTGAGCAGCCCTCTTGGATCTCGTCCATCATCATATTTTACTGCAAATTCAATCGCTTCAACTCTTTTAAAGTAATCAGCATCCAATTTGCGTACTAATCCTGGTTCATTAAGGGGCATTTTATCAAACACTTGCTCAAATGTTGACATCAGCGGCCCAAGAACATCGACTGCATGTATGTTGGATTTCTTTGCTTTTTCAACCAGGTACTCTCTAATATCCGGCTTTACCAGCGTAAAGATAATAATCCCATTATTCATCTTTGCCAATGAAACAACTTCATCGATATTTTCTCGTTCTTCTACGTAAGGTATGCGTTTAATTATTACTTTCGGTTGGAAAAACTGGCTCATTGCCGCCTTTGTTACAAGTTCGGCAGTCTCTCCCACGGAGTCTGATACTACATATATCACCGGTTCTGTCATGATTTATCATCTCCCGTCATTCAACTAACCTTCTTGTTCGGCAAGCGCCACAAACGCTTTTGTTATATTCGTTTTCGTAAGCCTGCCGATTACTTCGTATCCAGAATTCGTCTTTTTTACTACGGGAACTGCATCAATCTGAGTATCAATCAACTTTTTTGCTACATCAATCAACAAATCATCTTTTTCGCACATCGTAATATTGGGCATCCTAGTCATTATTATGTTAACCGGCAGGGTGGACAACTCTTGCTGCCCCAGACTCGCCCTCAACAAGTCCTTTCGGGAAAGTACCCCCGCTAGATGATGTTCATCGTCCGTTACAAAAACCGTTCCAACATCTTCGAGGAAAATTGTAACAATTGCATCATAAACAGAAACATTTTCACTGATGACTACAGGGATAGACTGATAGTCTTTGACAGTCAGTTTCTTCATGCTTTCTGCCAAAAGCTGTGTCCCTGTTTTGCCAGTATAAAAATAGCCGACCCTTGGCCGCGCGTCCAAATATCCAGCCATCGTTAAAATAGCCAGGTCGGGACGCAAAGTGGCGCGAGTCAAGTTCAGTCTTTCCGCAATGTGCTCACCTGTTATCGGACCGTTTTCCTTGACGATTTCCAATATTCGATCCTGTCTTTTGCTGAGTTCGATCGTGCTCACCACCTATGGACATGAAATGAGACATACTTATTAGAATTAGTATATACTATTTAGCACCCAAAGAGAATCTCTATCCATAAAAGGTACACAAATTTAGAGCCGTATGGAATTTGTCTTTGCCCGTACTTCATCATAGGGCTTGTATTTTTGCTTTTCAAACTGTGAAGACAGGATGTTCTTGATGTATGCGAAACGAGAAGACTTCTGCATAATCCTGCCGCGCCAAAGGACAGGGAATGCTTCAGCGGCGGTACATCGCACGAAGGAAAAGCGTAAGCTTTTTCGAGGATGTGGCGGTCTGAGGCGACCAGCGCTTGTCGCCCCTGAGCAGCCGTTTTCCGCTTTTCCTACTTCACTTGAACTTCATTCATCATTGCAAAGCTTCCAATCAAATCTGAGAGCTTTTTCATTTGAGCCAATCTGTTCTTTCGCACTGTATTGTCTTCAGCCATAACCATTGTGTGATCAAAATAGGCGTAGATTGCCGGAGATAAGTTTTTAAGTGCCGTAAAACGTGCTTCAGAGCTATTTTCGGATGTAAAAATAGCCAGCGCATTTTTATATTCCTCAAATAAAATTTCTTCTTCTTTGTTTTCAAAAGCGTCCGGTTTTACCTCACTGTCTTCTTCCGCTTTTTGGGCGATGTTCATTACACGCGCCAATGATTCCACTGTCTCTTTGAAATCACCTTCATCCTTATGTTCATTCAAGGTGCCGGCGCGGTCGATCATCTCGGGAACTCCGTGCAGCTTTCCGCCAATTACTGCTTCAATAATGTCATAGCGGATATTTTGCTCCTGAAGAAGGTGCTTGATCCGCAGCTTGAAAAACTGCTGTAGACTCTCCTTCAAATCCGCATTTTCAATCTTGACATCCTCTTTCGTAATTTCAATCACCCGATTGAGAAGGTCTTCCAAAGAGAAATTCCAATTCATGCCTTTTAAAATATTGACTACACCTGTTGCGTTCCTGCGTAATGCATATGGATCATGGGATCCGGTCGGTATTAATCCGATAGCGAAAGCCGTCACAATCGTATCCATTTTATCCGCGACTCCCACAAGGGCACCGATAAGGGACTCAGGAATTTCATCCTGTGCATGACGCGGCTGATAATGCTCATTGATTGCCCTTGCCACTTCGGCCTGTTCGCCTTTTTGTAGAGCATATTTTTCACCCATTATACCTTGCAGCTCCGGGAATTCATCCACCATATTTGTTACAAGGTCAAATTTGCTTATAGCAGCAGCCCTGTCAGCCATTTGTATTTGACCTTCCGACAGTTCCAGCAAAGTGCATAATTCTTTAGTGATTTTTTGAACCCTGTTGACCTTTTGTGACAGCGTTCCAATTTTTTCATGGTAGATGATTGATTCAAGTTTTTTTAAAGCCTCGGCAATCTCTAGCTTTTGATCTTCTTCATAGAAGAATTCCGCATCAGCCAATCTTGCCCGCAGTACTTTCTCATTTCCCTTTGCAACAATGTCAATACTGCTGTCCCCACCGTTCCTGACCGATACAAAGTATGGGAGCAGGCTTCCTTGCGCGTCTTTAACAGGAAAATATCGCTGATGTGTCTTCATCGAAGTGATAAGCACTTCCTCAGGTAGATTTAAAAACTTTTCATCAAAATTCCCGTAAAAAGCTGTCGGATATTCCACCAAGTTTGTTACCTCATCCAATAAATCATCTTCGGTCGGTATGACCCAGCCGTTTTCTTTTTCAAGATCAGCAATCTGCGAAGCAATGATCTGCTTTCTTTTCTCTGTATCGGCAACAACAAATTGATCTTTAAGAGCCTCTTCATAATGCTGAGGCAAATCGATTGTAACATCTTGTCCCAAGAAGCGGTGGCCCATCGTTACATTACCTGCAGATGCTCCCGCAACAGTGAAATGAATTACCTCATTGCCAAAAAGTGCGACAAGCCACCTGATAGGGCGAAGATAACGAAGTTGATGGCTTCCCCAGCGCATGCTGTTGGGAAAACTCATCCCTTCCACCAAAGTTTTGAGCTGTGGAAGTAAATCCACTGTTTTTTCTCCTTGAATAAATCGTTTGATATGGGCATATTCAATACCTTTGATTTCTTTGAAATAAATATCATCAGGTGTCATACCTTGTGATCGGCTGAAGCCCATTGCTGCTTTTGACCAATTTCCACTTTCATCGAGAGCGATTTTTTTAGCTGGGCCTTTTGCTTCTTCTTCCGTATCCAGTTGCGACTCCGCAACATTCTTAACGAGAACAGCCAATCTTCTCGGCGAGGAAAATGCAAAAAGATCACCATGACCGATTCCCTGTTCATCCAACCATTTTTGAATTTTTTCCTCAAACTGATTGATGGATCCCCGTATAAATCTGGCAGGCATTTCTTCCAAACCGATTTCAAGCAATAAATCGCGATTACTCATGGCTGGATCCCTCCTTTTCGTGCTGTAAAATCGGAAAACCGAGTTTTTCCCTTTCATCATAAAAAGTCTTCGCTACATGACGGGCCATATTTCTCATCCTTGAAATATAAGCAGTCCGTTCGGTGACTGAAATTGCTCCTTTGGCATCAAGAAGGTTGAAGACATGCGAGCATTTTAAAATATAATCATATGCAGGGTGAACAAGCCCCTCTTCCATCTGTCTTTTAGCTTCTTTTTCATACGTGTTGAACAAGGTGAATAACATATCTTGGTCAGATGTTTCAAAAGCGTATTTGGAATGCTCATATTCCGGTTGATAGAAAATATCCCTGATTGTAAAGCCGTCTGTCCACTCCAGATCAAATACATTGTCTTTTTCTTGAATGTATGAAGCGAGACGTTCAATTCCATATGTCAATTCTACGGATACTGGCTTGCACTCCAAACCGCCAACCTGTTGGAAGTATGTAAACTGAGTAATTTCCATACCATCCAGCCATACTTCCCATCCGAGTCCTGCACATCCAAGCGATGGGTTTTCCCAGTTATCTTCAACAAACCGGATATCGTGTTCTAATGGATCAATCCCCAGTTTTTTCAACGAATCCAAGTACATTTCCTGAATGTTTTCCGGCGAAGGCTTCATAATCACCTGGAATTGATGGTGCTGATAAAGCCTGTTCGGATTTTCTCCGTATCGGCCGTCCGCCGGCCGCCTTGAAGGCTCTACATAAGCAACATTCCAAGGTTCCGGACCAATTGCCCTTAGGAATGTATAAGGGCTCATCGTCCCAGCGCCTTTTTCCACATCATACGCCTGCATTAAAATGCAGCCGTAGTCGGACCAATGCTTTTGCAACGTTAAAATCATTTCCTGTATATTCATGCAAAACACCCTTTCCATTAGAAAAGCGTAAGCACTTTGTTCAGCGTGGGCAAACTAGACACCACCCGTTAGCCACCACAGGGAAGTAGCTGGGTCCCTTGCGGGTCTTGGCACTAGCACAATATGTGCGTCGCTGGACAAAGTAAATACTTTTTCTATCAACATTTAATGTTTTATTACTTTCTTTAAATAAAAAAACTCCCGTCCCTATGCTCATAAAAAGCATAGGGACGAGAGTTACCCGCGGTTCCACCCTATTTGCCGTATATTTCGGCCTCTTTGAAAATCCCGCTCGGGACTGCCTTCACTGCGATACCATACCCGGCTTGCACCTTCCCGGGTTCGCTGAAATGGGGTCACGCAACTACTACTTTCCGTCTTAGCAGGTATTATATTCACTAAGAATAAAAATAATGGAAACAGAGGCAGTTGTCAACCTTTTTGTCATAGTCTGTCCCTCAATGAATCCATTTGCTCCAAAAACCGCTTTGATTTTAGATAAAGTCCCGAATATTCATCATAGTACATATCAATTGCCTGCTTCAATTCTTTTTTCGTCTCGGGCTTAACCGATATAGTCCCCAAACGGCCCAAATCAAAATAATAAAATAACCGTAGAAGCTTAATTGCATTTTGGCTTAGAGGCAAAAAATGCGGATCCTTATCAAAACAACGGTGGCAAATGAGCCCGTTCTCCTTAATCGAAAAGCCGAAATTGCCTTCCGCGGCGCCGCAAACAGTGCAATTCCTCATTTCCGGATAAAGCCCCAACACCTGAAGCATTTTCATTTCAAATATGTGGGTAATGATTTCCGGATCATTATCCTCGCTTATATAATTGAGTGACTGATACAGCATTTCAAATAAATATGGGTTCGGTTCATTATCCTGGGTACTTCTGTCAACCATTTCCACAATGTACGTAGCATAGGCGGTCTTAAAAATATCCTCTTTCAAGCCCCTTAAAGGGGATATAATTTCACCCTGCTGAAGTGTACCAAGACCGCGTCCAGTTTGAATTAAAAAGTAACCGTATGTAAACAGCTGGGAAACTGCAGCAAGACGGCTGTTCGTTTTTTTTGCCCCCCTTGCCATGGCGGAAATTTTCCCCGCTTCCCTGCTGTATATGGCAGTTATTTTATGTGATTCACCATAATCCGTCGTTCTGATTACAATGCCTTCAATTTTTTCCAACATGTCATTAACCCCTTTTACAGTATCATACTGTAAAAGGGTGTTCAAAACAAAGTAAAGTTATGGTCAGGAAACAGGATAGTTGATCACATCAGCCTTGTCGGTAATCGGCAGAGTATTCATCATGTGTTCTTCTTTCTCCAGTTCCTTTAGAAGCAGGTAAATATCGATGTTTCCCGTCTTCTTAAAAACTTTCCAAGTAAACTCATACATTTGAATCCCGCCTTTCTTTGTGATGGTTGTATGAATATGTTTGTCCACGCGCCCCAGGACGATTCAACGTAAAATTTGTTAATCGAACCAATATATCATTTGTCAATAATTATCATCTGTAAAACCAAAGTCCCTCAAGTGAGTAGATCTGTTCCGCCAATCCTTTTGGACCTTTACCCATAACTCAAGAAAAACCTTTGAACCAAGAAGGTTCTCAATATCTTGCCGGGCACGCTGCCCGATTTCTTTCAGCATTTTCCCTTGTTTTCCTATGACGATCCCTTTTTGTGAATCACGCTCCACGATAATCGTTGCCATCACATGAATAAGATCCTTCTTGCCTTCTTGTTTCATTTGATCGATCACTACTGCGATTGAATGAGGCACTTCCTCCCTTGTCAGATGAAGTGCTTTTTCTCTGATCAGTTCGGATACAATGAATCTTTCCGGGTGATCAGTCACCTGATCTGCAGGATAATATTGAGGTCCCTCCGGCATATACTCTCTGATCTGCTCAAGCAGCCGGTCAACATTATTTCCTTCCAATGCGGAAATCGGAATGATTTCCTCGAACGGATACATATCTTTATATTGCTCAATGAGAGTGATTAACTGGTCCGGATGGATCTGATCAATCTTATTGATGACAAGAAACACCGGGGTTTTGATACTTTTCAGTTGTTCAATGATAAATTCATCGCCGCGTCCAAACCCTTCTTCAGCATTGATCATGAACAAGATAATATCCACTTCTTTGAATGTGTTGATTGCAAGCTTGATCATAAAGTCTCCAAGCTTGTGTTTCGGTTTATGGATTCCAGGGGTGTCAATGAATACCATTTGTGCTTCGTCAGTAGTCAACACGCCCTGTACTTTATTTCTAGTCGTTTGAGGTTTATCGCTCATGATCGCTATCTTTTGACCGATTACCCTATTTAAAAAAGTTGATTTACCTACATTTGGCCTGCCAATGATGGATATAAAGCCTGATTTGAATTCTTTTTCGTCTCTTATAGTATTATTCATTTAAATCCCCCGCTGAAAAAGCAAACGGCAACAATTCCCCAACTGTCAGCTCCTGCTTATTCCCTTTACTGTTAGTCAAAATTACTGGCATATCTTTTGGGCAATGCTCGGCAATTACTTGCCTGCACGCACCGCATGGTGGTACGGGCCGGTCTGTATCAGCTGTTACAGCAAGCATTGCAAAAGCTTTTGCGCCCTCTGAAAGCGCTTTAAATAGTGCAGTCCTTTCTGCACAATTCGTCAGCCCGTAGGAAGCATTCTCAATATTGCACCCGTGGTAAACGGTGCCGTCCTGTGAAAGAAGAGCTGCTCCAACTGGAAATTTGGAATATGGAACATACGCCATTTCCTTGGCTTTTTTCGCCTCATCAACTAGTTGTTCTGCTTTCATGTAATGATTCTCCTTGTGTCTTACTCTAAGTTTACTACATTTTGATAAAAAAAGTTATATTTTTTTGAAGAAATTTTTAGATAATTTCCTCAAATCAATCCTATGCTAAAGGATGTTTGAGATTATTTTATCTGAACGAGGTCTAAGTTTCAAATGATAACAAAGAGTTGTCGGCAAAAGCCAGTTACTGTTATGTGAAAAAATCATTTATAGCACGCAGTGGCAACGTAAACTTTGTCCCCTCTTATGATTACCATGCTTTAACCCGCCCCCTTCCTATACAGCTGTAACACTATGAATCCTCTCCGCCGTGCTAAAAAGCAGCACTATATGAAATCAAGCTGCCGCTAACTCCTACATTAAAGTTAATCTCTATTTTAGTTTCTATACAAACAGAGGTGAATTTGAAAAGGGATGTTTCTGGATAAAAGGTTTAAGAGCCCAAGTCGAAATATTCCTATCAATATGCTTAACCAAAGAACAAAAGCGCAAGCGCCTTGCTCAGCCCCGACAAGCACAAGACGATTCCCGAGGAGGCAGTTCTTCAGCCAAGCTGCTGAGTTCCACCACATCATGTGAAACTTCTCTGAAAGTGCTTCATGCGTCTTTGCGACGAGCTGAACAATGACTTCTTCGTATATGCTTTGGCGCAGGAGCACGCTCTTCCTTGCATGCTTGTGACCTTGAGGGGCTAGGCGCTGGCCGGCTTAAAGCGCCACGTCCTGTGGCGCAGGCGGCACTAGGACATCCTGTTCGTCGGCAGGCTCGGGCTGCGACGTCCTGTCGCTTCGCCTGCACTAGGACATCCTGTCCGTCGGAGCTGGACGTAGCACAAATAGATAATAATTTATCAACAAACTTATGCGGTTTATAATTTCCTATACAAATAAAAAACTGCCCTTAAGGCAGCTTTACTGGAACAACTCCAAAACTTTTGGCAAAAAAATAATTACACCAATCACAATGGTCATTATGGCAAAAACAAGGACAGCCCCTGCAGCCAGATCCTTTGCCTGCTTGGCCAGAGGCTTAATTTCTTCTGTGGCAAGGTCGACAGCCCTTTCAATAGCTGAATTCAGCAATTCAAGGGAGAACATGCCAAAGATACAAATCAATACAAACAGCCATTCCACCTTGTTCAATTGGAAAGCAAAACCGCACATACTCACAATTACAGCAGCAATCAAATGGATCTGAAAATTTTTCTCCGTTCTTGCTGCGTACCACACCCCTTGAATAGCATAGGTGAAAGACCCGATTACACGTCGGCGGGAAAATGGGGTTTTACCTTTCCAAGCCATAACTCTTCAATATATCCTCTTGTCTAGTAAACATTCGCTTTTCATCTTCTTCGGTCATATGGTCATATCCGAGTAGATGGAGGAAACCGTGTACTGTCAAAAAGCCTAGTTCACGAATATATGAGTGTCCGTACTCCTCAGCCTGCTTTAACGCCATATCAATGGAGATGACAATATCACCCAGCATTCGAGGAAGGTTTTCAGCTCCGGCTATTTCCGTTTCACCTTCCCCCATTTCCTCCATAGCAAAAGAAATAACATCTGTTGGAGAATCTTTCCCCCTGTAAGTTCTGTTTATTTCCTGAATAGCGTCATTGGAAACAAATGTGACGGAAAGTTCACTGTCCTTATCCACTGATTCCATCTCTGCCGCATGATTTAACAGCTTTTCCAATAAATTCATCTCTTCTTGTTTCACATCATCTGTCTCATCCATGAAGTCAATATTCAATCTCATTTTTAAATCACCTTCTGCTCCTTATTTCCCGGATATTCAATCCTTGAGTGAAAAATGCCGCTCAACGTTTCACAAAATGTTTGTTTAATGAGTTCCAATTGTTTGATAGTAATATCACATTCATTCAGCTGGCCATCAAGCAGCCGGTCTTTTACAATGGAATCAACGAGTGATTTGATGGTCTCTGGTGTAGGCTGGCTCAATGAACGGACTGCTGCTTCCACGCAATCTGCCAAACTGATGACTGCTGCTTCTCTTGATTGCGGTTTCGGTCCCGGATACCTGTATTCAGATTCCTCCACATCCTCACACATTTCCACCGCTTTATAATAAAAGAACTTCAAAAGCGTAGTTCCATGATGCTGTTCCGCAATATCCACTAATTCCTTCGGCATTTTATGCTTCCTTAATTCCTCAACACCATCGGTTACATGGGCGATGATAATATCCTTGCTTGTTGCAGGTGGAAGCTTATTATGCGGATTTTCCATGTTCATCTGGTTTTCAATGAAAAAGTGCGGCCTTTTCGTTTTTCCAAGGTCGTGATAATAGGCCCCGACTCTTGCAAGCAGGCCGTTGGCACCGATGGCCTCACATGCCGATTCGGCTAAGTTGGCAACCATGACACTATGGTGGTATGTACCTGGTGCCTCAATAAGGATTCTTTTTAACAACGGATGATTTGGACTGGACAATTCTATCAGTCGCATCGTTGATAAAATACCGAAACCGACTTCCAAAAAAGGAAGAATCCCCATTGTCAAAACTGCGGACAAGATACCGGAAACGACACCGAACACAATGAAGAATAAATACTCAATGTTGGAAATTTGACCGTTTCCAATAAACAACAGGAAAAAAATAAGTAAAACATTAACACAGGAAACTAATAGCCCTGCACGCAGTAAATTAAATCGTTCACTTCTGCCCGATAAGAAGATAACACCTGCTAGACCACTGAAAAGAATGTAAAGTGCAATTTCCACTTCTATTGTGCCCGAAATGCTATCATGGAAAACAATGCTTCCGCAAGCGGCTAAAATAATGGCCATAAGCAGAGCAAAGCGCTCATTTATCATGATTCGGATAATCATGGGTGCCATTGCTGCCGGGAAAAGATAGGCAAGATTGTACTGATCAAGTTCCTCCATCAGACTCATGATCTTCATAACAACAAGTGCTCCGACAAAGACAATTCCCAGAAGCAGCGCAAAGCTTTGCTTTTTTTCCTCAGACTCTTTCATTTTCGAAAAAGGTATATACAAGGCGCCAATGGAGAGCAGAACAAATATAGCCAGTCCTATAAATGGCTTGACTGTCGGCTTGCTTTTCAAAAGACCAAGCATATCAAGCTGTCTGTAAATATCCCTGTCAATAAGGTGTCCCTCTTGGACAATGATCTGACCTTGCAATATTTTAACGGGTTCCACTTCTCCCATTGCATGGTTTTTTCGTTCCTCAGTTAGCCTAGGATCATAGAGCTCATTTGGAATGATAGCATATTTTCCAAGCTCAATTGAAGCATTTTCCACAGTTTTCGCCAAACCTGCCGCTGTAATGCGATCAATTAAAACTGACCTTACCCTATTTACTTGATCCTCCCGAATTTTTCCATTCATGATTGCTTCGACATTATTAACAAGAATGCCCCTTGCTTTTTCAAGTTCGGATGGGTCCGCTTCCAGCAGTTGAATAAGCGTCTGATCGGAAATTGTTTCGGTGACATCCTCGGTAACATCTGCCGTCAACTTGGATTTCAACAATGAGAGCTTTGAAGAAATCGGCTGGATTTCCTCTTTGCCGTCTTCCTTATTATTTTTGTCCGCCTCTTCCTGATTCACTTCGTTGACAAAATCAAAAATGGATGTCAGCAGCAGTACCCTATTTTGAGCCATTTCCTTTTTATAGACATATACATTTTCGATTTCTTCTGCTGCTATATTTCTCTCTTCCGCTGTTTTTTCTTCATCTTCAATCGTTTTCGGAGAGCGAATTGTTTTATCTGCTACTGAAAACAGCTCCATATCATATGTTTCAGGCTTCACGTTGGAATAAAGGATGCCGAATAATAAGAGGCCCAATATTAAAAATACGAGCCCTGCAAACAACTTATAACTAAGAATCTTCCGTATATTTTTGATATACTCTTGAAAGTTCATTTCTCTCCTCCACCACCTTTTTACCGTAACAAAAGGATCCATATGTCAAATATAGCAGGTCCTAGCAGTAATGACACTACAAACTTTGATAAAATTAATGAAACAACCCCTGAACTTATCGTCCTGGGGTTGTTTCATTTTGAGCATAGGCTTTAATCACTTTACCAACAAGAGGGTGGCGGACAACGTCGCCTTCTTCAAAGTGGATAAAGGAAATTCCCGGTACTCCCTGCAATATGACTTCAGCAGTCGCGAGCCCAGACTTTACTCCGGGAGGAAGGTCCACCTGGGTGGAGTCGCCTGTAATGACCATCTTCGATCCAAAGCCGAGCCTCGTCAAAAACATTTTCATTTGAGCATGTGTCGTATTTTGAGCTTCATCCAAAATGACAAACGCATCATCAAGTGTTCGCCCCCTCATATAGGCGAGCGGTGCAATTTCAATCGTTTCCCTTTCAATCAGCCTCTGGGTATGCTCCGCCCCTAGGACATCGTGGAGCGCATCATACAAAGGCCGGAGGTACGGATCCACTTTTTCCTTTAAATCACCTGGTAAAAACCCGAGGCTTTCCCCGGCTTCAACAGCGGGACGGGTTAGTATTATTTTATTTATTTTTCCACTTTTCAGTGCAGCTACAGCCATGACGACCGCAAGATAAGTTTTACCCGTGCCTGCCGGCCCAATACCAAACACAAGATCGCTTTTGCGGACTGCTTCAATGTAATGACGCTGCCCCAAAGTCTTAACCCGAATGACTTTTCCTTTCGCATTACGGGTGACTTCCTCCTCGTATAGCTCAGAGAAGTATTCTATCTTTCCTTGTTTTGCCATCTGGGCCGCGTAAACGGTGTCCCGAAGTCCGATCCGGATTCCGCGCCTCATGACAATGATCAGCTGTTTGATTGTCTCTTCTGCAAGGGCGGCCGCTTCAGCAGGTCCTGCAACGCTCAACGCTTCTCCGCGAGTAACAATTTTGACACCAAATTCATTTTCCAATGTCTTTAAATTGCTATCACCATTACCAAAAAGAATAGGAGCTTCATCATCGTTGTCCAGCTGTATTTTTTTTGTTATGAATTCATCTGTCATTTTTAATCTCCTTGAGTGATCGGTTTCTCTAATGCAATATTTTCTATCACTTGGAAATACATTGTCAGCTTTACTTTACCATTCTCCACTTCTTCATGCAAAATAATCTCATCATCTATACGTGCATCCTCGGGAATATTTTTAATCAGATCTCTTCGCGCCAGCTCTTTCGCCGCTTCAGCTGCTTCTTTTTCGGTAAGAGAACGGTTATATTCTTCCGTCGCTCGGACTGTTTTCTCAATATAAGCTACAGGAAGTTCTTTTCCTAGAAAACGAACTGGATGAACGTCGGCCTCCACTTCATATGTGTCAAATCCTGCCTTGCCGAATCCCCAAACCGGCACCGAAAAAGAGCCGAACCTCAATAGATGTGTTCTTTTTTCTTCACCATTAAATATTTGAAAGGTTGACTGCAGCGGGAACTCAGCGTTCGTTTCGTACCATGTTTTACCCCAAACCTCTCCACGTGCAGAAATTATTTTTGTTTCATTTTCATTGCCTATTGTACCTGAAACAAGTATCTGACCCTTTTCCACAAATTGATTCACTTTAACAAGCGGTTTTCCTTTTTCCACAAACATTTTTTCAACAACCGCTTTTTTGGCTGCTACAAGATGACCTGGTGACCGCCCTTCCTGTTTTTTAGGCTCCGTTTTTTCCACGACTTGGAAATGAAAGGTTGTCCCTTTTAACTCCACTCCGATCCATGTAATATTATCAACGCGGTCCGTCAATCCACGTTGAATCTTTTCAAGATCCTGATTTAAAAAGTGGGAGGTGCCAACCCGGACACCCAGCTTTGTCAGCTCTTTCCTGATTTTATGCTCGGTTTCGGGGTTGGCCCCTTTGATTTCAATCCCCCAAGTAATATTTGAAAGCATTGTGATTAATATTAAAAACAACACCATTCCACCTAGAAATCCACTGTTTTTAAACAATCTTTTCCATAGAAAAGGGGCCCCCTCACCGCGAATGAACGAAATTCGGCATTCAAAACGACGGGCAGCTTTCCTCAACTTATGTATATCTTGAAGTGAAATATAAAAAAGAATGGCATCCGACTTGAGACGATTCACTTTCCATACCGCAATGCCGGCCCTCGTCATTTTGTTTAGCAGGAGCTCCAATCCTTGTCCATCCACCTTAACCAATACCCGGCCCGATAGAAAGGTCATCCAACGGTTCTTCATTTGTGCCACTCCTATTCTTTCAAATACAAAACTTCGTTTATTTTACCTTCCAGCAATATTTCTTCCGGCAGTATTGTTTTGATTACGAAGGATTTCCCTTTTATTAAAAGCTGTCCCTGCTTTAGAAGCAGCCTCAGCTCCTGATCGGAAAAAGCAAGGAGGCCCTTATGATTCTCGATATAAATGTGCAATTGGCCGACGATTGTTACACGCGGGAGGTCCATCATTACATCGGGCGGCAGTTCCATTTTTTCTGTAGCCCATTTGCGAAATCGGTGTGTCCATTTTTTCGCCATGAAAAAGAACCCCCTTTCATCTCATATGTATGAGTTGAAAGGGGGTTTCATCACTCTATTTTTCTTAGCGGCCGTATCTTCTTTTAGCTCTTGGCGGTCCAAGGACCTCTGACATGATAATGCCTTTGACAATATCGTCTTTTTGAAAAAAAGATTCCATTTGTGGATCTGCCGCTTTTAACTTTTTAACAGCTTCCGCTTTTTGTTGAAATTCACGAGCTTTTTTTTCATAAACTGCTGCTTCTCTTTGAAGCTCCTCGATTTTACTTTCGGATTCAGCCTTTTTTTCCTCAAGCTGCGGCTGCATTTGAGAAAGCAATATTTCTGCAGCTTCTCTCAGACTCCTAGGACGTTCCGTCTGAACAGGATTTGGCTTTTCCAGGGATGGCCTATCTACAGGAGGCATCCAGCTCTCCCCCTGCCTAGATTGAGTTGGCCGGTTATTCGGTTTTGTGGGCTGTTCGCGATTGGCAGCCCGTTTCTTTTGTTCACTAGCCCTGTTTACGAAAAAGCTGATCAGGGCTATGATAATGATCGGTAAAAACTGTTCCAAAGGAGTTACCCCCTTTCATTTAAGAAGAGCGTAAGTGCCCGCTTAGTCCTGACAAGCACAAGACTATTCCCGAGGAGGCAGGCATTCAGCCAAGCGGCTGACTTCAATAACATCTTGAAAATCCTCTTCGAGTAAGCTTCTTGCAGCTTTGCTATGGTCAGACCATCCTCGATGCTACGCCGCTGCACTTTCTTCCTTGTGGGCTTGTGACCTCGAGGGGCTGGGAGTAAAAGGCAGGCTCAATCAGCGACTTCCTTCCGTTTTGCCTGCACTGGCACCCCCTGTGCGTCGCCGAAAAGTTAATTGTCCACTATCCGCATTTACACTTTACGCATTTTATTTATTGAAAATTACTCCGGCTTTTTGTCATCCTTCGGTCTCGTCATTCTCCCGATGGAATCACGCATATCTGTATCCGCATCAATGTTGCGAAGCGATAAATAATCCATTACTCCAAGATTGCCTGATTTGAGGGCTTCTGACATGGCCAGCGGCACTTCTGCCTCTGCCTCGACCACTTTTGCTCTCATCTCTTCAACGCGAGCCTTCATTTCCTGCTCATTCGCAACAGCCATTGCCCTTCTTTCCTCGGCTTTGGCTTGAGCAATTTTTTTGTCTGCCTCGGCCTGGTCCGTCTGCAACTGGGCACCAATGTTTTTACCTATATCAACGTCGGCAATATCAATGGAAAGAATCTCAAACGCCGTACCTGCATCAAGGCCTTTTGCTAAAACGGTCCGGGAAATCATATCAGGGTTTTCAAGTACCTTTTTATGATTATCGCTAGAACCGATTGTAGAAACGACCCCTTCACCGACACGGGCGATTACAGTCTCTTCTCCTGCACCCCCGACGAGTCTGTCAATGTTCGCACGAACTGTAATCCTGGCTTTAGCCTTTACCTCAATACCGTCCATTGCAACACCCGCAATGAAAGGTGTCTCAATAACCTTAGGGTTAACACTCATTTGAACAGCTTCTAAAACATCACGACCTGCAAGATCGATAGCTGCAGCTCGTTCGAATGTCAACTCAATATTCGCGCGTTGAGCCGCAATCAGCGCATTGACCACTCGGTCCACGTTACCGCCCGCCAAATAGTGGCTCTCAAGCTGATTTGTTGCCACAGGAAGCCCTGCTTTGTGGGCTTTAATCAGCGGTTCTACGACGCGCCTTGGAATGACCCTTCTTAATCTCATCCCAATCAAAGTGAAAATACCGACTTTTACTCCAGCGGCCAACGCGGAAATCCACAGGCCAATCGGAACAAAGGTGATTAAAACAGAAACAACAATAATCGCTATGACAATTATGACCAATAAGAATAGTGTCTCAGCACCAAGCATTCCTTTTCCTCCTCATCATTACATTAAACAGGCCGAACGACAATGCGTGACCCCTCTACCTTTACTACTTTAACAGTTGTATTGTTTTCAATAAAGCTGCCTTCCGCAACTACGTCCAGACGTTCATCATCAACCTTGATAGTTCCGGATGGTCTTAACGGCGTGACTGTCACTCCCTCACGCCCGATCAACTCCAACCTGTTTACGTTTGAAACATAGCCGCTTTCCGTATTCGTCGAGTCAGTCAATATGAACTTCCTGAATATATTCACTCTTTTACCAAACACCTTTAACATGATTATTATTAATATAAACGCAAGGAGCAAAGCAGTTACAATGGACATTCCCATTTGGACGACATTTTCTCCTGCCAAAAACATGCTGCCGATGACTGCAACTGTTCCAAGAATACCTAATATTCCACCCGCGACAAAGATTTCAGCTGCAATCAGAATGAGTCCGACAACAAATAGAAGAATAGCTTCATAACCGGCGAACCCAGCAACATAATGGCCGTAAAAGAATAGCAGTAAAGCGGAAAGACCCATCCCGCCCGGCAAACCAAAGCCCGGCGTATACAATTCAAGTACAAGTCCGAGGCTTGCTATTGTCAACAGTATCGGGACGACAACCGGATTGGTGATCAGCCTAGCAAGAGACTCGGCAAAGGAAGGCTCAACCGAATGAATCTTGGCATCCGTCATTCCAGCAGCTTTGAGAAGTTCATCAATGTTGTTGACAGTAGCTTCGGAATATCCCACTTTAAGTGCTTGATCAGCTTCAAGTGTCAAGAGCTTTCCATTTTCTTTCAAGTCCGGAAGGTCAACCTTCTTACTTGCCATCGCTTTGGCAATTTGCGGGTCGCGCCCGCTTTTTTTTGCTGCAGCTTCCATGGCTGCAAGCCACATACTCTCTGCTTTTTCACCAGCGGTATTGCCTTGCTGATCAATGACCGCAGCAGCCCCCATGACAGCATTTGGCGTCATATAGATTTCATCTGTATGCAAAGCTATATAAGAGCCTGCCGAGATGGCCCATGAATTGACAAATGTGACCGTTTTCACATCCGTTTTGGCTATCCTGTTTCCAATATCCCGCGCAGCGTCGACAGCTCCTCCCGGAGTGTTCATATCAAAAACGATCATATCCGCTTTTTCTTTTTCTGCAGTACTGATCGCCCTGTCCAAGAACGCGTTCAAGCCTTTTTCGACATCATCCTTTATTGGAATGA
Organism: Siminovitchia acidinfaciens; assembly: GCF_003605385.1. GTDB lineage: Bacteria > Bacillota > Bacilli > Bacillales > Bacillaceae_C > Siminovitchia > Siminovitchia acidinfaciens. Next base: position 260,754 of record NZ_QYTV02000005.1, read on the forward strand.
CATATACATTATTTTCTTTCCCTTCAGCCTGAACAGGTAGAAATGATATAACCCCCGCTAAAATAAGAAAAACAGAAGCTAGAATCCTCTTCAACAATATCCCCTCCCTTCATAAAAAACCCGTCATTAAACATTACGGAACGCAAGGGAAAAAGTTTCATGTTTCTGCTTCTATTATACCTTAAATCCCAAAAGGAATTTAAATATATTATTTATGTAACACAGGGGTCTAACAACAAAGCCGGAAAGCATATGCTTTCCGGCTTTGTTTCCTGTTTATGACAGATGCCGTTGAACAAGCTTACTGACAAGTGTTCCGTCCGCTTTGCCCTTTACTTTAGGCATTAGAGCGCCCATTACTTTGCCCATATCAGCCTTCGTTGATGCGCCTGTATCAGCAATTGCTTTACGAACAAGTTCTTCCACTTCATCATCAGACAGTTGTTCCGGCATATAATAACTTATAATACTAAGTTCTTCTCTAACTTTCTGAGCGAGATCTTCTCGGCCAGCTTTTTCAAATTCATGGAGGGAGTCTTTACGCTGCTTCACTTCGCGAGAAAGGACTGTCAACTCTTCATCTTCTGATAATTGCTTATTACCCTGTTTGATTGCTTCATTTTGCAATGCAGCTTTGAGCATGCGAATGACAGAGAGCTTTTCTTTCTCTTTGCTTTTCATTGCCTGCTTCATATCCTCGTTCAAACGATCAAGAAGATTCATTGGTCCACCCTCTTAAAATTTACGTTTTCTTGCGGCTTCAGATTTTTTCTTACGCTTAACGCTTGGTTTTTCATAAAACTCGCGTTTTCTAGCTTCTTGTAGAGTCCCTGTTTTAGAAACAGTACGCTTAAAACGGCGAAGAGCGTCCTCAAGAGATTCATTTTTGCGAACTACTGTTTTTGACATCTAACTTTCCCTCCCTCCGAACATAGCGATCACAATTACATGCCAATGGATCGAAATCCATGTACTTAGCAATTATATTATAACAATTATTTCTGGTCAATGGATTGAACGGAGTAATTGGATTTTCTTGCATGTCCGAGAGTTTGAGCCCATATCATTCAATAGGGGTGAGGACATGCTCTACATTTTTTTATTTTTTTTATTGGCTGTATGCTTCTTGCTGGGCATGACTTGGATGAGAATCGGGCTTTTCAATTTATCGGGAAGTGCGTTGGAACGCTGGCTTCGGAATGTGACAAACACGCCGCTGAAAAGCATGTTCGCAGGAATTTTTATGACAGTTATCCTTCAGAGCAGCTCGGCGGTGACAGTCATTGCCGTCGGACTCGTATCAGCAAGAATACTGACTTTCCCTCAGACAATCGGAATTATACTGGGAACAAATATTGGGACTACCGTGACTTTGGAAATCCTTTCTTTTGACTTATCAGTTGTCATTATTCCCCTTTTAACAGCGGGGGCAATCTGCCTCTTCTTTCGAAGCGCCAAAGTTAAAAGCACCGGCTTTATTTTTATGGGGATCGGCATAATCTTTGCTGCCATGAACGGCTTCGGATGGCTATCCAGTCCGCTGACCAGCGTTGACTATGTACATAATTTCATTGTACGAATGGAAAATAGTATGTTCTACGCTTTCTTGATAGGCGTACTGCTTACTGCTGTCATCCAGTCGAGCACGGTTGTTACCGGCATTGCCATGAGTTTTATCGGAACAGGCATCTTCAGTTTAGAAACTGGCATTCTCATCATGATGGGATCCAATATCGGGACTTGTTCCACAGCGCTTTTGGCGGGGATTGGAGCGGGGAACGAAGCACGGCTTACAGCATATGCCCATTTATGGCTGAATATTATCGGTGTCTTGGCTTTTTTACCGTTCATATCCTTCTTGGCTGATTGGAGCATTGTTCTAACAGCAAATCCGGAAACTCAACTCGCACATGCAAGCGTCATATTCAATATCATTTGCTCGGCAGCAGTTCTGCCCTTTTCGCATCAGTTTGGGCGATTCATCATTAAGATGCATAAAAGAAGCCCTAGAATTCGATAGATGCCATCTGAAAGTTTTAAGTTGAAGAACAAGTAGTTGTGAGATATCAACGGAAGCATGCAAAGTTGTTAGCCACATCATTTCTATTACTGCTAATTCCCACCGCAGGTAAGCTAGGTCCGCCTCGCCAAATAAAAAGGAAAAGCTTCTCCGAATAAGCATCTCACGATGGAAATGCGAAGCATTTTCGAGGAGTCGCCGCCTTCCACTGTAACTTTTAAATCTCTATGTAGTGCCTCGGGCTAATGTTGATGAGCACACAATATTTAATTCAATTTATATAGCTATCGAGATATCAAATCTTTTTGCCACTTCGGTAAATTAGCCCATCTTTGTGACTATCATATCTGGCTCACAAAAGTGGTAACAACCTAAAATTTCGATTAACCCTCAATTCAGATTTAATCTCAATTAGGCCATCCAGATAATCAACTGACTTTCTGGATGGCCTCATCTTTTCATATTTGATTATTATTTAACTAGCAAGAAAGCCACTATTGCACCAGCGACGATGGTCGCGCCGAGAATTTTAATGAAAAAGGGAAGTGATTCCTTCCCTTTTTCATTAATCTTTTCTTCTTTCTCATTGACAGCTTTTCTATATTCGGGACCGCAGCAGCCCATTAGGCCACCCTGTTCCAATTAGAAATATCATCTTCAAGCGGTAGGTTCATTGTACGGTTTTTCCTAGCGGCTTTAAAGAATAGGGCCACCAGAAAAGCTGCACCGATAAAGCCGCCAATCCACGCGGTATTCATCGGAAGATTAAAGCCGATTTGTGCATTTAAAATATAGGTGATGACCATGACAAGCATGAACGTTCCGGGAACAAGCGAAATATAGTAATTTTTCTTTGCTATATACAGGTACATCGCACCTACGAATAGAGCGATGACAGCAGTTGCCTGGTTGGCCCAGCTGAAGTATCTCCATAGTATGTTAAAATCGATCTGCGTCAAAACAACAGATATTGCAAATAATGGAATGGCAATCCATAAACGGCTGCTGAATTTCTTTTGGGCAATATTGAAGTATTCTGCGATAATCATACGCGCACTCCGGAAAGCTGTATCACCGGATGTGATTGGAAGAACAACAACGCCAAGGATAGCAAGCGTTCCGCCAATTGCTCCAAGCATAGCTACAGATACTTCACTTACAACAGCACCAGGTCCACCTGCTGCCAACACTTCATTCAAACCATTATAGCCGCCGAAAAGGCTCATTCCTGCTGCAGCCCATATCATTGCGATAATAGCTTCTACAATCATCATACCGTAGAAAATTTTACGCCCTTGTTTTTCCTTCTGCGTCGTACGCGAAATAATCGGTGTTTGCGTTGCATGGAAGCCTGAAAGGGCCCCGCATGTTATCGTAAAAAAGATCAAAGGGAAGATCGGTAAATTGTTAGGGTGGAAGTTCTTGAACGAAAGTTCAGGAATCGGCGCCCCAGTAAAAACCAATCCAATCCCCACTCCTACCGCACTTATTAAAAGCAGTGCTCCAAAATAAGGGTATAAGCGCCCAATGATTTTATCAATTGGCATTAAAGTAGCTAAAATATAATATAGGAAAACAGCTGCGATAATAACGCCCAAGGCAATCTTTCCATCCATTAAAACATGGAGTAGACTAGCAGGTGTTGAGACGAAAACAGTACCAACCAAAAGAAGAAGCAAAACTGCAAAGCCGTTGACGACATGCTTCATCACTTTTCCTAAAAACTTGCTGGCAAGTTCAGGTAAGTGTGCTCCGCGATTACGGATAGAAATCATACCAGTCAGATAATCATGGACTGCTCCTGCAAAGATGGCACCGATTACAATCCAGAGAAAAGCTACAGGACCATACAGCGCTCCCATAATCGGCCCAAAAACCGGGCCAGTACCGGCTATATTTAAAAGTTGAATCATGGAATTTTTAGACGTGCTCATAGGGATGTAATCAACACCATCGCCATTAACATATGCAGGAGTAGCTCGCTCCTCCTTTACCCCAAATACCTTTTCAACAAATTTGCCATAGGTAAAATACCCTATGATTAAAAGCGCAATCCCAGCTAAAAATGTATACATATGCCTCCCCCTTCTAAATAATATAAATGAATGCGTTTACATCTATATTATATTAAAGTTACAGATGTCTAGGGCAGTATTTGGATTAAAAGGTAGAAAACTTGGTTTAAGATGTATTTATAAGCAATTATTATGCATCTGACTTAGATAGCTTTCATTATATTTCAAATTTCAAGGCTTTCCCTCAATGCCTTTACATAATTCTGGCTTACTGACAGCAATTCTTCTTTTTCTTCAATTTCCAATTATAGGCTCCATTAAACCATGGAGTCAGTCGAGTGACATGTTTAAGATTAACCAGATTCTTATGAAACATACCGGTCAGCACTCCGACGACAATAGTCTCGCAAGCCCACAGGAAAGTGCTGTGAATCCACCCAATGTAAATCGATGGATCCCCTAATCAAGGCTGCCCTATTCCAAGCTTATATCCCCCTAAGCAAGCCAACGTATACAATACCGATCACCCGGGAATTAGCACAATTGCCTCGTCTGCGGATAGATAGACAAATCAGCGATCATTATTCAAGTTTCCACACTAAGTCTATAACCTAAATACGTGCCGATGATTGCAAAGAACCAAAGAAGATAATCGCAGTTTGCTGCTGCCTGCGATTAAGCTTCTCCAGATAAATCATATTTCTAAAAAAGTGGAACCTAGTCAATATAAGGCAATTGTTACGATAATGCCAGCATCTCAAACATTGTAATCAAGGGTTCAAACATGAAATATTCCCCTATTAGAAAATGAGACGCTTTCCATGATTTTTTGTCAATTACACATAAATAGCAAGAAGCACAAAATATTTAATTTGTTCGGCTGGAAGTGTTACCTGGAATTAAAAATTATGCCAGCCCTGAAGAAATAGCTCCGTTCCTCTTACAAAAAGATGCCTCAATTACTGTTCATAATTTTAACTCCGGAGCTTGCCCCAATTCTATTTGCGCCAGCTTTGATCATTTTCTCAGCGTCTTCCTTGGAGCGGACTCCACCGGATGCCTTTACTCCCATTTGGCTTCCAACAGTTTCCCGCATCAACGCTACATCCTGTTCAGTTGCGCCTCCGGTTGAAAAGCCTGTTGAAGTTTTAACAAATTCGGCACCGGCCCGTTTCGCAATTTCACATGCATTCCTTTTTTCATCTTCATTTAAAAGACATGTTTCAATGATTACCTTGACAAGCGCTTTTCCTTTTGCAACAGAAGTGACAGCTTGGATATCTTTTTCAACAAGGTCTAATTTTCCGCCTTTTAAGTCCCCGATATTTACTACCATATCCACTTCCGTAGCCCCTTTTTCAATGGCATCTTCTGTTTCAAATGCTTTCGTTTCAGGTGTAGAAGCCCCCAGTGGGAATCCGATGACTGTACAAACTTTTACATCCGTATCTTTCAATAGATCGGCCGCATATTCAACCCACGTTGGATTTACACAAACGGAAGCGAATTGATATTGTTTAGCCTCTTCACATAAAGTTTTGATTTCATCTTTTGTTGCATCAGCTTTCAATAGTGTGTGGTCAATCATTTGAGCTATATAATTTTTTTCTAGCATATTTTTGTCCCTCTCTCAACTTTTATTTTTAAACCTTTAAAAAAACTGCAGCTTATCGCTGCAGTTCTTTTTATACCACCATAGAGGCCGGGGCATCTTCATCCATTACACGGACAAACTGCCCTTCGCTGTATGGATATCCAGCTTTTGTTATTTTGACCCTTACAAGCTTGCCGACCATTTCCTCTGTGGCCGGAAAAACAACTTTAAGATAATTGTCGGTATATCCTACATATAAGCCGTTGTCAGGGCTATCTTTGAACGGCTCTTCAGGAATGACTTCAAGAACCTCGTCCTCAAATTTGGAAGCATATTCTTTTGCCAATTGGTCCGAAAGTGTAATTAAGCGGTGAACGCGCTCGTTTTTGACACTCTCATCAATCTGATCTTTCATCCTGGCTGCAGGCGTCCCGGTTCTCATGGAGTATGGGAATACATGAAGCTCAGAGAATTTATGCTCTTTTACAAAATTATATGTTTCCATGAATTCATCTTCGGTTTCACCCGGAAAACCAACGATGATATCCGAAGTGATCGCCAGATCAGGCAATGCTTTTTTCAATAGTTCAAGACGTTCTGCAAAAAACTCCATCGTATACTTACGGCGCATTCTTTTTAACACTGTGTTTGAGCCTGATTGAAGAGGTATGTGCAAGTGTCTTACGACAAGCTTGGACTTATCGATGACATCAATGACCTCATCCGTAAGCTGGCTCGCTTCAATGGAGGAAATCCGAAGTCTTTTCAATCCTTTCACTTTCGCTTCAAGATCACGGAGCAAAGCTGCCAGATTGTAGTCTTTCATGTCCTCACCGTAACCACCTGTATGAATCCCGGTTAATACAATTTCTTTATATCCGGCATCTACAAGTTGCTGTGCCTGGCGGATAACTTCTTCAGGATCCCGAGAACGCATTAATCCACGTGCCCAAGGAATGATGCAAAACGTACAGAAGTTGTTGCAGCCTTCCTGAATTTTAAGAGAAGCACGTGTTCTATCAGTAAATGCAGGAACATCCAGCTCCTCATAAACACGGTTTTTCATGATATTGCCTACACCATTAATCGGCTGGCGCTCATTTTTATATTGCTCGATATAATCGAGCATCTTCACCCGGTCCTGGGTTCCCACAACAACGTCTACTCCGGGAATAGCCATGATTTCTGCCGGTGAAGTTTGTGCATAACAGCCGGTTACACAAATCACTGCATCAGGATTTTTCCGAATTGCCCTGCGAATGACCTGCCGGCTTTTCTTATCGCCAGTATTAGTAACTGTACACGTATTGATGACATAAACGTCAGCAGTATCTTCAAACTCAACCCGTTCATAGCCGTTATTTTTAAACAGCTGCCAAATGGCTTCCGTTTCATAGTGGTTGACTTTGCAGCCTAATGTATGAAATGCCACGAGAGACATTAAAATCACCTCATTAATTCAAAGTGGTAGGAAACTGCCGATAGAGCATATAACGGAGCAGTTTCCGTCCTTAATATTCTTGGGCCAAGCCCACATAAAGTAAATCCATGACTTTTCAGTTTAGCAGCTTCCTCGTCCGCAAATCCGCCTTCAGGCCCAAAAACCAATAATAGTCGGTCACTTGGAGAACAAGAGGAAAGCACTTGCGCGAAATTGCCTTTTTCACCGTCTTTTGCTGCTTCTTCGTAGGCAATTGCCTTATGACTAAAATTTTTTCCAAGGTTTAGCAATTCGCTGAAAGATACAGGCTTCACGATTTTTGGAATGACTTGGCGATGAGATTGCTCAGCAGCCTCTTTCGCTATTTTTTTCCATCGTTCCAGCTTTTTCAAGGACTTTTTCTCTTCCCATTTTACAACGGAGCGAGTCGCAATGAAAGGGACAAATTGTGAAGCGCCCAGCTCTGTCCCTTTTTGAATGATCCATTCCCATTTATCCCCTTTGGGCAGCCCGCTCGCTATTGTCACTTGAACAGGGAGTTCTTTCCTTGTTTCTTCCCATTCAGCAATGCGAACTTCCACCGAAGAGTCGGCAATATCAACAATGATCCCTTTTCCGGCTTTTCCTCCATTAAATACGATCCACAGCGAATCACCTGTTTTCATCCTCATCACGCGGACGATGTGATGGAAGTTTTCTCCTGAAAGTACAGCAGTTTCCTGCCCCTCATACATTTCATCTATGAAATACCGTTGCATGTCTCCACCTTCTAATTCGTGCGTTTAGAAATAAAAGCCACCCAGTCGTCCATACTGATCACTTCTTCTATGGAAAAACCGGCTTGAGTCAAGGCATTAGAAACAGCCTCTTTTTTCTGGTCTATGATCCCTGAAGCAACAAAATATCCATTTGGTTTGACCGCCTCTGCTGCCTCTGCTGCAAAGGAAATGATCACTTCAGCCAAAATATTGGCCACAACGACATCAGCCGCCTCCTCAATACCATTAAGAAGATCGTTTTGACTGACTGAAACTTTTTCTTCAACCCGGTTCAAGGCAACATTTTGAATCGCCGCTTCCACCGCAACATCATCAAGATCAAGCGCAGTCACTTTCTTTGCATCCAGCAAAGCTGCAGCGATACTTAAGACACCTGACCCTGTTCCAACGTCGATCACATAATCTCCCGCTTGAACAGTCTTTTCAAGAGCCTGTATACACATGACGGTTGTCGGATGGGTGCCCGTCCCGAATGCCATCCCTGGATCAAGTTCAATGATCAACTCATTTTCAGCTGGAGTGTAGTCTTCCCAGGTCGGAACAATGGTAAAACGATCGGAGACTTGGACAGGATGATAATATTTTTTCCATGCTGTTGCCCAATCTTCTTCTTTCACATCCGATAGTGTGATTTTGTTTTTACCAATATCAATTTGAAAGTCGACAAGCTTTGATATATTTTGCTTGATGATTTTTACGGTTTCGCTCAAGCTTTCCGTATTTGCCAAGTAGGCCTTGATGATGACCCCTTCTTCAGGGAAGTCCTCGGGATTCAATTCGTATATTTCGCCGAATCGATTTTCCCTCACCCTTAAAAAATCCGCCCGGTCCTCAATCGCCAATCCGCTTACTCCGGCTTCATATAAAATATGGCTGACAGGTTCAACGGCTTCGTTTGTTGTGAGTATACTCATTTCAGTCCAATTCATTTGGCTGCTCCATTCATTTAATCGCCTTTAAAGGCGCGTTTCATTTTTCCAAAAAAACTTTCATGATGTTCATCAGGAACTTGACCGCTGACTTCTGCAAACTCACGCAGCAAGTCTTTTTGCTGTTCATTCAGCTTCGTCGGCGTAACAATTTTTACGAGAACGTGCTGGTCCCCTTTGCCATAACCACGTACATTATGGGCCCCTCTGTCTCGAAGCCTGAATCGTGTGCCTGTTTGGGTACCGGCAGGTATTTTCAACTTGACCTTGCCATACAGAGTCGGAACTTCAATTTCATCCCCGAGTGCAGCTTGGACAAACGTGATGGGCATTTCACAATAGATATCGTCTCCATCCCGCTCAAAGAATTCATGGGGCGTGACATGGAAAACGATAAAAAGATCCCCTGGCGGTCCGCCATTGACGCCAGGCTCTCCTTGCCCCGCCACACGCATCTGCTGACCGTCATCAATTCCTTTAGGAATCTTAACATTAATTTTCTTCCTTCTTTTCACCTTGCCTTCTCCGTGGCAAGTGCTGCATTTGTCTTTAATGATGTTACCAGTTCCATGACAGTGATGACATACTCTCCGATTTACAATCCTGCCAAACGGAGTTTCCTGTTCCACATTCAACTGGCCAGTTCCATGACATTGGTGACAGGTTTCAGGTGAGGTGCCGGGCTTTGCTCCAGATCCGTCACATGTACCGCACATTTCTTCCCTAGGAATTTCAACGACTGTTTCCTTCCCAAAGATAGCCTCTTCGAAAGTAAGGGTCATTGTATATTGTAAATCAGCTCCCTGCCTAGGAGCATTAGGGTCTCTTCGCCCACCACCAAAGAAGGTGCTGAAAATATCTTCAAATCCGCTGAAGCCGCCGAAATCCGCACCACCGCCAAAGCCGCCGAAACCACCTTGTGGTCCTTCGTGTCCGAACTGATCATACTGGGCTCTTTTTTGATCATCGCTCAGTACTTCATACGCTTCAGTTATTTCTTTGAATTTCTCATCAGATCCCGGTTCTTTATTGATATCCGGATGGTATTTTTTTGAAAGCCTTCTATAGGCCTTTTTTATTTCATCTTTAGAAGCGCCTTCTGTTACACCAAGCACTTCGTAATAATCCCTTTTGCTCATGTCTCCACACTCCCGAATCTTTTCACATAACGTTCATTTTACCATATTCAACGGATAGTTTAAAAGGAGTAACAAGGATACTGCCTCATGAATAAAAGTCAAAGCCCAGATTATCCGGACTTTGACTTTTTCATTCGATTATTTTGTTCCCTTGTCATCGTCGACTTCTTCAAATTCAGCATCGACTACGTTATCATCTCCGCCGGCTTCTGCCCCTTCCCCAGCTCCCTGCTGTGCCTGGGCTTGCTTAGCCGCTTCCTCATATAGCTTGACGGAGAGGTTTTGAACGATCTCCTGAAGGGCATCTTTCTTTTCGCGGATTTCAGCAGTTTCGTTTTTCTCTACTGCAGCTTTTAAAGCATCTTTTGCTTCTTCAGCTTTCTTGACCTCTGCTTCGTCCACTTTGCCTTCAAGCTCTTTTAATGTTTTTTCAGTCGTGAAAATCAGTTGATCCGCTTCATTTCTCAGTTCAACTTCCTCTTGGCGTTGCTTGTCTTTTTCCGCATTTTCCTCGGCTTCTTTTATCATGCGCTCAACTTCTTCCTCAGAAAGGCCGGAAGAAGATTTGATCGTGATATTTTGCTCTTTGCCTGTACCAAGGTCTTTGGCACTGACATTCACGATCCCGTTCTTGTCGATATCAAATTTAACCTCGATTTGCGGGATGCCTCGTGGTGCCGGAGGGATATCAGCCAATTGGAAACGTCCAAGTGTTTTGTTGTCTGCAGCCATCGGGCGTTCACCCTGAAGGACATGAATATCAACCGCTGTCTGATTATCCGCCGCAGTGGAAAATACCTGCTGCTTGGATGTCGGGATTGTCGTATTTCTGTCAATCAATTTTGTAAAGACGCCGCCCATCGTTTCAATACCAAGGGAAAGCGGTGTGACATCTAGGAGTACCACATCTTTAACGTCGCCTGACAATACGCCGCCTTGGATAGCCGCTCCCATTGCCACAACTTCATCTGGGTTAACCCCTCTATGAGGTTCCTTTCCAGTTTCTTTACGAATTGCTTCCTGAACAGCAGGAATACGCGTAGAACCCCCAACAAGGATAACCTTATCAATTTCTGCTGCCGATACGCCTGAATCTTTGATAGCTTGACGAGTTGGCCCCATTGTTCTTTCCACAAGCCCAGAAGACATCTCTTCGAACTTTGCACGGGTCAAAGTGACTTCAAGATGCAGAGGGCCTGCTTCACCTGCAGTAATGAACGGTAAGGAAATTTGCGTTTGTGCAACACCGGATAAATCCTTTTTCGCTTTTTCTGCTGCGTCTTTTAATCGTTGAAGGGCCATTTTATCTTGGGAAAGGTCAATGCCATTGTCCTTCTTAAATTCTTGGACGAGATAATCAATAATGACTTGGTCAAAATCGTCTCCGCCCAATTTATTGTCTCCCGCTGTCGCCAATACTTCAAATACTCCATCGCCAAGTTCAAGGATGGAAACGTCAAAAGTACCGCCGCCCAGGTCATATACTAAAATGGTTTGGTCTTCATCCGTTTTTTCCAATCCGTAGGCAAGTGCTGCAGCTGTAGGCTCATTGATGATCCGCTCAACTTCAAGCCCAGCAATTTGACCTGCATCTTTTGTGGCCTGGCGCTGTGAATCATTGAAATATGCCGGAACGGTGATGACCGCTTTACTCACTTTTTCGCCAAGGTAATCTTCAGCATATGATTTCAAATATTGAAGTATCATTGCCGACAATTCTTGAGGTGTATATTCTTTCCCCTCAATGTCTTCTTTAAAATCAGTTCCCATATGACGTTTAATGGACATGACTGTATTCGGGTTGGTGATTGCCTGGCGTTTCGCAACCTCCCCAACTTGAATCTCACCATTTTTAAAAGCAATGACTGATGGTGAAGTTCGGTTTCCCTCAGGGTTTGGAATTACCTTCGGTTCTCCACCTTCAAGTACTGCCACACATGAGTTTGTCGTTCCCAAGTCAATACCGATGATCTTGCTCATGCCTAAATACCTCCTTAACAATATGTACCTAAACTATTTGCTTACTTTAACCATTGATGGTCTGATCACACGATCTTTCAAAATATAACCTTTTTGGAATTCTTCGAGGACAATATTTCCCTCTTTTCCTTCTTCCTCTGCCTGCATCACTGCCTGGTGAAGGTTTGGATCGAATTCGCTACCCACTGCCTCAATCTGTTCGGCACCTTCGGTTTTCAATGCTTCAATGATGCTTCTATAAACCATTCCAACCCCTTCAAGCAAAGCTTTTGTCTGCTCGTTATCCGGTTCAATCTGCATGGCTCTTTCGAAATTATCGATAGCTGGAAGAAGATTGGTAATCAAGTGCTGTGCTCTATATTTTTCAGCCGCTTCCAGATCGAGCTTGGAACGACGGCGAAAATTATCAAAATCAGCAAGCAGACGCAAGTAACGATTTTCTTTTTCCTTAAGTTGCTCTTCGAGCCCTTCAATTTTTCTTGCAAGCTCGTCATCTGGTTCTTCAGGCATTGAAGATTTTTGGATATCTTCTGCTTTGCCGTTTTCTTGCCCGCTTGGATTCTCTTGCGTTGTTTCGTTGCTTTCTGCCGTTTCTTCTTGACTCAAATCCTCCGGCTGCAATGTTTCTTTAGATTCTTCCTGCATGTCTTCACCTCCCTTAAATAATGAAATGCGTAAGCGCCTCGATCAGCCCCGACAAGCATAAGTCGAGCGCTGAAGAAGGCGTCCTTTGCCTTCAGCAGCGATTGGCTTATGACCTCGAGGGGCTAGGCGTTGAAGCTGGACAATAGAAATGCGATAGGCGGCTAATTAGGGGCGACAAGCGCCTGCCGCCTTAAAGCGCCATATCCCGTGCTTCACTGGAACCCGAAATGGTACAATTTTTCAAAAAGAAGGGAAATTAGCGAATTTCGCTAATTCCCAACCCAGTTACCGATTAACTTTCGTTAAACATCCTGGTTAGTGCATTGCTCATATCCCTGCTTAAAAAATCCAGAAGTCCGATTACTCTCGAATATTCCATACGTGTAGGACCCAAGATGGCAATTGTCCCTACATTCTCTTTACCGATGGAATATGTGGCAGTGATAAGACTGCAGTCTTCCATAGCCATATTTTTATTTTCTTTGCCGATTGTAACATGGATGCCATTAGGGATATGCCTAAAAAGCTCGTAAAACCCTTCTTCTTGTTCAATCATGTTCAACAATGACCGGACCTTGTTAATATTATGGAATTCAGGTTGATTTAACATATTTGTTTTTCCGCCGAAAAATATTTTTTCGTTGGAAGGAACATCGAGCGTTTGCAATATGGACTTCAAAAGCAAATCGTATTGATGGATATTCATCCGTAATATTTCGGCTAATTCATACTCTATTTTACCTCTTAACTCAGCAATCGGTACGCCGGCCAGTTTTTCATTTAAAATATTGACCAATTTTTCAATATTTCCCGGATTAATATTATCCGGTAGGGAAAAGACCTTGTTTTCAACATGTCCGGTATCCGTTATGATCACAGCAACGGCTTTTTCGCCCGAAAGTGGAACTATTTGCAGACTCTTCAGCTTGTTTTCTTTGACCGCTGGTCCAAGTAGAATGGCTGTGTAATTTGTCAGTTCCGATAAAATACTGGCAGATCTTTGCACAACATCTTCAAGCTCATATACTTTCTCAGCAAAGATGGAATGAATCAACTGCCTTTCATGGGCACGGAGCATTGCAGGTGCCAAAAGATGATCCACGTAATATCTGTACCCTTTCTCAGAAGGTACACGCCCCGATGAAGTATGAGTCTTTTCAATAAATCCATATTCCTCCAAATCCGCCATTTCATTGCGGATTGTTGCCGAACTTAGGTTTATTTCTTCTCTTTTCGACAATTTCCCAGATCCGATGGGCTGGGCAGAGCTGATAAAGTCATCAATAATGGCTTGCAGTATGAGTAGTTGACGATCTGTCAGCACCATTCATCACCTCTGTTAGCACTCTGTTAACCGGAGTGCTAAATCTAATATAAAAGTAACAAAATGACCCATTGATGTCAACGAAATTATACTCGTTCATCCAACATCTATTTATGATAAAAGAAAGGTTTGAAACACTTCATTTCCAAGAAACAGGCCCTCGCGAGTAAGTCGGATACTGTCGTTTTTCTCCTCAATCCACCCTTTTTCTGACAGTTCCTCAATTTGCTGTTGAAATAGCTCTTTGGGATTGATCGAATATTTCTTATTGAACAGGGAAATGTTGACTCCGGCTCTCTTTCTTAAACCGAGAAACATTTCCTCTTCCATTTTTTCACGATGGGTCACTTCATGTTGTTCAAAAACAGGAGCTGTCCCCCTGGATATTGGCTCCATATATTTTTTTAGCGGGCCGTAATTGGAGTATCTGATACCATTAACATAGCCATGCGCACCGGCTCCAAAACCAAAATATTCTTCATTGTTCCAATAGACAAGATTATGAATACTTTGGAATCCGCTTTTTGCAAAATTGCTTATTTCATATTGCCGCAGACCGCTTCTTTCCATTTCTTCGATTAAAACATTATACATCGCGGCTTCCTGATCTTCTCCAGGCAGTTTAAGCTTTCCCTTCCTCATCAAATTGTAAAAAACCGTCTTTGGCTCAACGATAAGGGAATAACCTGAATAATGGGACAGATCTAGTTCAATCGCTTTTTTTACGGTATCTGAAAAATCTTCCGTAGTCTGGCCTGGTAAAGAATAAATCAAGTCGATGCTAATATTAGAAAATCCAGCCTGCCGAGCATGACGGATCGATCTGTAAACATCCTTCACTTGGTGTGACCGCCCTATTCTTTTTAATAACTCATCATTAAACGACTGTACACCGAAACTAAGTCTGTTTACGCCGTGATTGAACAATACACGGAGCTTCTCCATCGTCAGATCTCCGGGATTCGCCTCAAAAGTGAATTCCCCTTCGGTAAAAGGAAGGTTCTTGCGAATCGCGGAACATAGGGTGTCCAACTGGCTGGCACTAAGGGCCGTCGGCGTCCCTCCTCCAACGAAGATCGTTTTCAGATTCATATCAGGAAACCGGTCTCTATATAATTCAAATTCTTTTTCCAGCAGTTGAAGATATTCATCAACCGGCTGTCCGTGCATAAAAAATTTATTGAAATCGCAGTAGTGGCAAATATGCTCACAAAAGGGTATATGGATATAGGCTGATTTCATTTCTTCACAACCTTCGCTTGTTTGGGGCAATAATAAAAGAAAGGGCACAAGTAAAAGATTACTCTCCCTTTCTTTTATTGTGCTCATTTTATTTTCCCGTTATTTGGAACTGTTTCCAGAATCATCCATTTTCAACACGGCCATGAATGCCTCCTGCGGAACTTCAACGGATCCAACCTGCTTCATGCGCTTCTTCCCTTCTTTCTGCTTTTCAAGAAGCTTCCGCTTACGTGAGATGTCTCCTCCGTAACATTTCGCAAGGACATTTTTGCGCATGGCTTTAATGGTGGATCTGGCGACAATTTTCTGGCCGATTGCCGCTTGAACAGGGACCTCGAACTGTTGCCTTGGAATAAGGTCTCTCAATTTTTCTACGATTGTTTTTCCGCGTTCAAAAGAAAAATCCTTATGAACAATAAAGCTGAGAGCATCCACTTTTTCGCCATTTAATAAAATATCCATTTTCACTAAATTAGACGGTTTATAGCCAATCGGTTCATAATCGAAAGATGCATAACCTTTCGTATTTGATTTTAATAAATCAAAGAAGTCATAGACGATTTCAGCGAGCGGAATTTCATAGACGACATTAACCCTGATTTCATCGAGATATTGCATGTCAATGAAGTTTCCTCGCTTTTCCTGGGCCAATTCCATGACAGCACCTACATAATCGTTCGGCACCATCATTGATGCTTTGACGTAAGGCTCTTCTACCCTGTCAATTTGCTGAGCATCAGGCATATTGGCCGGGTTGTCTACCGACAGCTCAGTCCCATCATTCATGAATACCTTATAGATAACGCTTGGCGCGGTCGTAATCAAATCGATTTTAAATTCGCGTTCAATCCGTTCCTGAATGATTTCCATATGAAGAAGGCCGAGGAATCCGCAGCGGAAGCCGAAACCGAGCGCTTGGGATGTTTCCGCTTCGTATTCAAGCGCGGAATCATTCAATTCAAGCTTTTCAAGCGCCTCTCTCAAATCATTGAATTTGGCTGAGTCTATTGGATATAAGCCACAGAAGACCATCGGATTCATTTTCCGATATCCGGGCAGCGGCTCATCTGCAGGTTTGGCAGCACTTGTAATCGTGTCACCCACCCTTGTATCGGCGACATTTTTGATGGATGCTGTGAGGAAGCCTACATCTCCCACAGTCAATTCATCAACGAGCATCGGCTTCGGAGCATGGACACCGACTTCTGTGACTTCAAACTCCTTGCCGGTAGCCATCATCCTTATTTTATCCCCTGCTTTGATCGTACCATCCATCACACGAATAGAGGCAATAACCCCCCGGTAGGCATCATAGACTGAATCAAAAATTAGAGCTTTCAGCGGTGCTTCCGGATCACCTTCCGGCGCTGGTACTTTTTCTACAATTTGCTCGAGAATATCTTCAATTCCGATTCCTGCTTTAGCTGATGCTAGTACCGCATCAGAGGCATCCAAACCGATCACATCTTCAACTTCCTGACGCACCCGTTCCGGATCTGCAGCAGGAAGGTCGATTTTATTAATGACTGGAACGATTTCCAAATCATTGTCAAGAGCAAGGTAAACGTTAGCCAGTGTCTGGGCCTCGATTCCCTGGGCAGCATCGACAACGAGAATCGCTCCCTCACACGCGGCAAGGCTTCTTGACACTTCATAGGTGAAATCGACGTGTCCTGGCGTATCTATCAAATGAAAGATATATTCTTCCCCGTCCTTAGCCGTATATGTCAATTGGACTGCATTTAATTTGATCGTTATGCCCCGCTCCCGTTCCAGATCCATGGAGTCTAGTAATTGGCTTTTCATTTCCCTAGAAGATAATGCTTCTGTTTTTTCTAGAATACGGTCTGCCAAAGTGGATTTCCCATGGTCGATGTGGGCAATAATTGAAAAGTTGCGGATTTTTTCTTGTCTTTTCCTTCTGTCATTATGATTCATTTTTTTCACTCCTGTTAATAGGCACATGTCCACTAGGATAGATTATATCAGCCCCGCTCTCAATTAACAAAAAAAAACACATATAAAAATATGTGCAATTTTTCATATAAGAAAATTAGTTTTATTTAAAAAGCCCCATTATAAAATCAATTAGACTTTTCGTTGCCTCTGTAACAAACGAAGCTAGCGCCTTTCCCATGGACGAAAAAAAGTTGAAAGTCTCAAGGCTTTCCAAATCTTTCTTTTTTCTTGCCAGCTCTTCTGTGTGATTGATTTCATTTCCTAAAAGTGCGGCCTCTATTTTTCCATCCTCACTTTCGGTAATATGGACCGGAGGCGGAAGTGACACATCTTCATAACCTTTCATATCCTGCATTCCTTGATGTGCTTTCTCCATTCCAATAAAAACACCTATGAAAAGGACTAGCATCAAAAGTAGAAACTTCAAGATAAACTTCACCATTCCGGTCACCTCCGCCTACTCTATTAATAATTTATGTATTTAAAAGTATTAATAGAACCCCAGTCTCTCATCGTGTCTTAAAACCGGTATCTTCTTGATCGACTGCGGTATGAAGAGCAGCATTTAAACCGGCTGCAATCAAATTAGCCATATCTTCAATGAATACATCTACTTCTTTTGGTGTGACCATAAGATTATGTCCGAGCGGTGCAAGCACTTCCTGGATCAACTTTCTTTTTTCCTGATCATCAAGCATGCCTACAATACCCATAAAAGTTTTTCTTTGGTCCTCGCCGGGTAAATCCTGCTCAGTAAGCTTCTTTTTTTTGCCGAATGTCAACCCAGCCGGCGCCAGCGACCTTGACGGCTGTCCTGATTCATCTAATTCTCTGCCAAAGTGCTTTAGAATGAAGTCTATCGTGTCGCTCGTGATTGTTACAG
This sequence comes from Siminovitchia acidinfaciens, assembly GCF_003605385.1. Lineage (GTDB taxonomy): Bacteria > Bacillota > Bacilli > Bacillales > Bacillaceae_C > Siminovitchia > Siminovitchia acidinfaciens. The sequence goes on from NZ_QYTV02000005.1 coordinate 278,704, forward strand.
CATCAACCACCGTCGGAACTCCAATAGATATTACAGGAATCCCCATCGTTCCTTCACTTAGTTCCTTTCGTTTATTACCAACCCCTGAGCCGGGATGAATCCCTGTATCCGATATTTGAATTGTCGCATTTACCCTTTCAATCGAACGGGAAGCCAGTGCATCGATAGCAATAATGAAGTCAGGCTTAGATTTTTCAACTACACCAAAAATGATGTCGCTCGTCTCAATGCCTGTAATCCCCATTACACCTGGGGAGATCGAACTGACGGGCCTGTATCCCTCATCAACATTTTGCGCATCAAGTTCAAAAAGGTGCCTTGTTATGATTAAGTGTTCACAGACACTGGGGCCCAGCGAATCAGGTGTAACATTCCAATTGCCAAGACCAACGACGAGACAACTGGCTGATTTGGGAATGCCGAGCATTGATAAAAACCTGCTGAATTCGGCTGCGAATATTTCCTGAACCCTTTGTTGCAAGACAGTATCCTGGCTCCTGATTCCCTGCACTTCAAGCGTTAAATAATTCCCTGCTTTTTTCCCAACTTGTTCTTCGCCTTCAGGGGTGATTTTTACCGAAGAGATTTTTATTCCATCCTGGTCCCTTTCTTCCAATATCACGCCGTTTATTTCACGTTTTTGCCCGGTTTTTTGATCAACAGCCATTTCAAAAGCTTCTTTTGCCAAATCGGTCCTAACTGAATAGCGGCTTACATCCAACTCTTTCTCATTCACTGTTCGTAATGCCTCCCTTGCTGCTTGCTTTATTATTAATTCATCATCTCCGTTCTCATACTTATTCATTCACCAAGAAAGAGCAGATTGTCATTTTATATTGCAATATTGAAGCCCGTTTGATAAAATACTCTTGTTCTATTGGATAACGAATGGGCAAATTGAACGGTCTGCGGGAGGTGAACGTAATGCCAAACATTAAATCTGCGATTAAACGTGTAAAAATCAATGAATATAAAAACGAGCAAAATGCAGCATTTAAATCAGCGATGCGTACAGCTGTCAGAAAGTTTGAAGCTGCTGCTGATCAAAACGCTGAAAATGCAAAAGATCTTTTCAAAAATGCAGTCAAGCAATTGGACAAAGCTGTTACAAAGGGTATCATCCATAAAAACACAGCTAACCGCCAAAAAGCACGCTTGTCTAAAAAGCTAAGCAATATTGGCGCATAATAAAAACGACCTTTAAACGGGTCGTTTTTTTATTTGTTAAAAATATAAATTATGACGGAATTTTCTATTTAAATAAGGATAAAGTTTATCTAGCTACGACGGAGAGGAAGTGCTAGTAAAAGTGAAGCAACAGAACAAGGAAAGCTTCGGCAGCGTCATATCGCACGGAGGAAAAGTGTTAGCTTTTTCGAAGAAGTGGCGTTCTTAGGCGGGCCAGGCGCCATCGGCTCGAGGTCACAAGCCGCAAGGGAGCTTACTACCTGCACCATCGATTATTCGAGACAGCTTTGGAGCATCATAACAAAGCTTCATGAAGCCTATTCAGAGACGCATCTCGCCATGTAATTGAAGTCAGCAGCTTTGGTGTGGAAACTGAAAAGCTGCTGACTCGCATTTCGTCTTGTGCTTGTCGCCGTGCACCTTACAATTTTATTTTTGATTTATTTTTTCAGGATTTTCATCAGCAGTAATTCCACGGCGACAGATCGATCGAGTCCTCCGGTTTTTAATGTTATGTCGCATTCCGCAATCAAATGAATGATTGCCTTCAATTCTTCATTTGAAAAAGAATTCCCTTGCCCGGCTGCCAATTTTACACGGTAAGGATGCACTTTCAGCATGCCTGCCACATGCTTTTGGTTATATCCTCGTCCAGTCAATTCCTTCACTTGATAAATGAGCCTGAATTGTCCGGCGATGAGCGACAGTATTTTGATTGGCTCCTCGTTCTGTTTCATCAGATCATAATAGATACGGAGGACTTCATCGCTTTTCCGCTTTACTACATTTTCTGTCAATGAAAATACATTCTGCTCAAGGGATCTTGATATGAGGCTTTTGACTGTTTCCTCTGTAATTGAACCTCCTTCACCAACATAAAGAGACAGCTTTATAAGCTCTTCGTTCAGCACCATCAAATCGCCGCCTGCCATAAATAGCAAAGTTTCAATTGCGGGATCTTCTATTTCGACATTGTACAAAACAGCACGGTCTTTGATCCAATTTTTCAACTGGACCTCATTCAGTGGCTTCGCCTCCAAAACCTCAGCGTGCTTTTTGATTAATTTAGTGATTTTTTTTCTTTCATCAAGCTTTTCGTAATTAGCAGTAAATGCCATGACTGTATACGGTGCGGGATTGGTTAAATATTCCTCGAGTTTTTTTAAATTATGCTCCACCTTTTCCTTTGGCTTCACAGCCGTCAAAAAAACAGGATTATGTACAATAATCAGTTTCTTTTCTCCCATGAAAGGATATGTCTCGGCATCCTCGATCACAAGCTCCACAGGGGTTTCTTCAAGATCATAGGCTGAGTAATTAAACTCGGATTCATCATTCGTTAACACGTTCGACATTAGTTTTTGCTTAACCTCATTGATTAAAAAGCTTTCCGTTCCGTATAATAAATACAATGGCGAAAATTTCTTGCTCTTAATTTTTTTTATTATGCTCACAGTTCTCTTCTCTCTTTCCCAAACTTCATACATATACATTCATGGTAAGTAAAGAGAGCACTTTTGACAAGAGGCAAAGGGGACCCCACAGCCATGCGTGAAAGCCCCCTGATCTATGATGAACGCTTTTGAACAAGGCCTAGGACACTTTTTCAAAAGCGGAGAAACGTGCTGTAAAGATAGTTTGACCACAAGCAAAAAAAGTATATGTGTCAACTCTTGTCAACAGAGGTAAAAGGACAGTGGATTTTTTTTCATGCTTCATCTATACTAAAGTGGAAATAGGAGGGGTAGTTGTGAGAGAATCTCAATTTGAATTTGAACAAAATGTGCAGTCCAAGCGCAATGACGCTATCGATTCCGGAATTGGCTTCGGTGTATCATTTATATTCTTCACAGCCATTTTTGTGATTGGTACTGTAATCGAAGTACTTGGAAAGTAATAAGAAAAGCGCAAGCGCCTTGCTCAGCCCCGAATAAGCACAAGACAATTCTCGATGGGGCAGTTCTTCAGTCACCCCGGCGAAGCAGCTTGATCCTTGCGGGGCTAGGCGCTGGAGCTAACCATAGCTTAATGCACAAAAAACAATCCAACATTATTGGCATTATTTAGTTTCCTCAAAATTAGGAGAAGTTTGCAGTTTGCAAGCTTCTTTTTTATTTTTTACAGCGAAAAAAGAAGCTCGGTGCTAACGGGTTTCTCGCATTATCTTATGGCAGTACGGTCTTAAAGGTTCCCCCCTTGGATGTAAATCGGAAATGGATTGCGCCATGCTCATCTGTACGCAATATTCGAACACTTTCTCCTTCAAGTATTTCAAGCACTTCGAGGTGCGGATGACCATATCTGTTTGATTTCCCTGCCGAAATAATTGCATATTCAGCGCGGACCATTTCAATGAATGCTGCACTTGTCGAGCCTCTGCTGCCATGGTGTCCCACTTTAAGGACATCGGTTTTTAGACGGCCATAAGCTGACTCCATTTCTTTTTCCCCTTCCTTTTCCAAATCACCTGTAAACAGCCACCTGAGCCCTCCAAATGACGCATAAAGGACAAGCGAATCATCATTCCCTTCATATTCATCATCAAAAGGGTAGACCATATGAAATATGGCGGATTTGTTATCCCATCCATAGCCCGCTTTTATTTCTTTCACATTGATATTTGCTTTCATGGCTTTGTCTAAGGTTCCAGCCATGATTGGCTTGACCCATGAATTTGGGCTAATTAATATTTCTCCGATGTTAATTTCTCCGATCAACTCTTCCACAGCACCAATATGATCGGTATCACTATGGGTCAAAATCAATTTGTCGATGCGCCTGATCCCTTTACTTTTTATAAAAGGAAGTAAAGTGTCCCTGCCTATCTTATATGGTCTTCTTCTCTCCTGCCATTCCTCGATAGGAAAGCTGAGCTGGCCGCCTGTATCAATCAAATATACACCCCGATTGTATGGAAGCTTGATTAACACACTGTCTCCTTGTCCCACATCAATGAAAACAACCTCTCCAAATGGTGAATATTTCACCCATACTGAATGAATAGTTAATGTTACGACCAGAGGCAAAACACAGACTAAAGGATGGATATCCTTTTCTTTAAATACAAAAAAAGTAAATATGCTCACAACCATGAAAATTATACTTAATGGTGAAGGCCTTCCGGTCAGAAAAACCGAAACAGGCAGCTGGGCAGCCGCTGTTGCTAATATTTCCGATAGTAATACCAGCTGATCTAAAATCAAGGCAGCGGTATTAAAAGCCTGAAGTTCCGTGAAAGAAAGAGCAAACAAAAAGAAAACAGAAGGTAAAAGTACAAGTGTATAGAACGGCACAAAGAGGAGATTTGCAACAATGCTAATCAGTGAAAACTCAAAAAAGTGGTAGGAAAGAATAGGAAGAGATGACAGTACAGAAACAATGGATAAATTTGCCATTTTCCAAACTACATGGTCCCTTTTATTGAATAAGTAAGCAGGTGAAAGAGTCAGACCAAAGCTGACTGCATAGGAAAGCTGAAAACCGATGTTATAAATCAAAAAAGGATCAAATAACAAGAACAAGATAAAACTCAGCGAAAATGTATCAAGTGTAGAAAGCGACAAACGCCATTTTTTCGACACTAACAATAGAAGAGCCATGATTACCGCTCGAATCACAGGAGGGTTTCCTCCGCTTAATACAGCATAAATCGGAAGGAAAAAGATAAGAAGCCAAAAAACTGATTCTCTAGTCATGCCTATTCTTAAGCACAGAAAAAAGATACCACCGGCAATAATACCGACATGCAATCCGGAAATGGCAAGCAAATGAACGACTCCAAGCTGTTTATAGGATCTGTCTGTCTCCTCTGAGATCAAGGACCTTTCACCGAATAATAGCGCAGCTGTGTATGAAGCAAGGCGTTCAGGAAACTTGTTTTCAATTGTTTCAATGCCGGCTTGCCTTAAATTTTGCAGTGCGGTCATCACGGTTATTTTGGTTAAATGACAATCAGATTTTCCGATCGTATCCGGCTCAAAAATCCAATGGACATTCATTCTTTTTAAATATTCCTCATAATTAAATGCATGTTCATTACGATTCGGTTCCGGGCGGATCAATTTCCCATTCATCATACAGGTCGTTCCTGCCCTTAGCTTTTCATTCAAATAAACTTTCTCTTTTTCGGTAGAAATCTTATAAATTAGCATGAATTTTTCTTTTTGAGGAGTGGCTGCAATCGCCCTGAGCCGATTGCCATCAATCTGTGGATATTCTTTGAAGGTAATGGGGACCGCCGTCATTTTATCGGGAGATTTATGGTAAGAAACATTAGATCTTATTGCATGCTCACTTATAAAAAAGAAGATAAGCATAATTAGGCAATATAGTAAAAACAAATTACGCTTTTCCCAGCGTGTTATCCTGATGATTCCCAATGAAAGGATTAGGAGCGCTATAAAATTAAGTTCCAATGAGATCAGGATACCGGATAAAGCTGCAAGAGCCATAAATACCCAGTTGCCGGACATGTCTGTCTCCTTTCCATCCAAAAAAAGTTATGGGGGCTTTGCCAGCCCCTTTTTTTATTAAAGCAAAGCTTAATGAAACTAGTCGCGTCCTGAGCCTGTCGTGGGCCACAGGGTGGACCTTGTGAAGCCGCCACATATCTTACTCATTTACATAGGCAAACTTTGCGAAGATTTCCCTGTCCAAAGGAACCTGCTCCGTGTGGACGCCAGCTTGTTCAAAAAGTTCCATGGCGTGAGGGTGATTTTTATAATCCTCCGCATAATAAACTGCTTTTATCCCTGCCTGAATGATTCCTTTTGTACATTGCAGGCATGGGAAATGCGTCACATATATTTCGGCACTGTCCGTCGGCACCCCGAATTTCGCACACTGGATGATGGCATTCATCTCCGCATGAATTGTTCTGACACAGTGACCGTCAATGACGTAACATCCTTCATCAATACAGTGGACACCGCCGGCAATTGATCCATTATATCCACCGGCTATGATCCGGTTGTCCCTTACTATCGTCGCGCCGACTGTGAGTCTTGTACAGGTGCTTCGAAAAGACAATAAGTGACTTTGTGCCATAAAATATTGTTTCCAAGATATTCTTTCCATTTGATACTCCCTTTTAGATGTTTTCTTTAGTTTATCGGCATATATCCATTTCAGTCAATTGACTGAAATCGACTCTTGCAACTTTTCAAAGGTTTTTTCTCCGATGCCGGAAACATTTTTTAAATCCTCCACCTGCTTAAAAGGCCCATCCTGCTCCCTATAGTCGATGATTGCCTGCGCTTTCGCCGGACCAATTCCCGAAAGTGTCTGAAGTTCCGACAAATCAGCTTTGTTGATATTCACCTTCCCGTTTCCATTCCCTTGACCACTTGACGGAGTAATGGCCATCTGCGGTATGTCTTCCATGGGTTCCCCTTTTTCAGGAATGTATATGACCATTTCATCATATACTTTCTGGGCGAAGTTCACCTGTTTTTCATCGGCGGCATCTAATAGCCCACCAGCCTGCTCGATAGCATCCAATACACGGTCGCCTTCTTCCATCTTATAAAGCCCAGGCACAGGTACCGCCCCTTTTACATCTACCAAGACTGGCCCGGCTTTTTCCTCCCTTTCCTCCTTTTGAAAATCCGCATCTGGCTGTTCTTCCATTAAAACTTGCAGCTCGTTTCCTGCAGCCATCTCGTCTTTAGGTTTACTTATAAACAGAAATACAGCAAGAACAGCTACGATACCGGTAATTATTATCGTCTTATATTTCTCTAGCCAAATCATTCATCATTGCCTGCCTTTCTACTATGAATATTTTTCGTTTTGAAGCATAAATTGTCAGGAATACAAAAGTTGAAGGGGGGAACAGCATGAAGGTCGGAGTTATAGGAACCGGAAACATGGGAACCATTATTATCGAAGCCTTGATCACTGGCGGAGCGGTTTCTCCTTCGGATCTCATAGTTACAAATCGGACAAAATCAAAAGCTGACAGGCTTAAACATATTTTTAAAGAAATCACAGTTGCCGGCAGTCCTGATGAGGTCATCAAGCAATCGGAGATTATTTTTATTTGTGTAAAGCCTCTTGATATCATTTCATTGTCAAAAGAAAAGGCCTCCTTATTTACAAAGGAAAAGTGTGTCATTTCAATTACAAGCCCGATACAGGTTCCATGGCTGGAACAGTTGGTTGATGCCTCTTGTATGAGGATCATTCCCAGTATTACGAATAGGGCGCTGGCAGGAGTTTCTTTATTTACATTTGGAAAGCGTTGTGAAGAACATTGGAAAGAAATGTTGTGGGAGATGTTTTCTAAGGTTTCCGTCCCGCTTGAAATAGATGAAAGTATTATTCGGGTTTCATCAGATATAGTAAGCTGTGGACCGGCATTTATCAGTTTTTTGACTAGGAGTATGATAACTGCTGCCGAAAAAGAAACAAAAATTGATGAGACAACAGCCACAATGCTGGCGGAGAATATGCTGATCGGACTCGGAGAGCTTTTGAAACAAAAACACTTTACCTTCCCTACATTGCAGGAAAAAGTTTGTGTCAAAGGAGGAATTACAGGGGAAGGAATCGCAGTTTTAGAACAGGAAAGAGGCGAAATGTTCGAAAAACTTTTTCGTGCAACCCATAAAAAATTTGCTGATGAAGCATTTCATATTAATAAAAAATTCAACTCCTAAATATATTTCTATATTCAGGAGAAAAGTCCTTCTAAAAAGTTATTATTTTTTTGGCAGCGATATCGCGGCCTTATTTTTTTCTGCACGTAAAGAAGATCCGCTGTGACGTTGCTTCCGGTGATTCTCCCGTAAAGTCGGCGGTTATGCTGAGAACGTCAAACCCGGCGGTTACAAGCCAATGTTCAATATCATGTACAGAATAAGTTCGCTGCTTATGGAATTCTTCGATGCGATTATATTGGCCGCTGTTTTCATCCAATACAAAGAATGTCAAATCATGTTCTATGGAATAAGGCTCCTCACCTTGAAAGGAGTTCCAAATATAAGCGATTTTATCTTCATTCCATGTGAAGGTCTGGTCTAGAAACACATGGTCCATCTGATAAGTTGAGTGGACATCAAATAAAAGCAGGCCGTTTGGATTCAAATGCCGGTATATACCGGAAAAGGTCTGCTTTACTGCTTCAGATGATTCCAGATAATTGAGAGAATCGCAAAAGATGGTCACAATGTCATATGACGGCAATCCGTCGAGCTGGCTCATGTCCTGCTGAAACAAAGGAAAACTGAGCCCTTCTTCCCCTGCCTTTTCGGCAGCTACCGCCAGCATATCCTCTGACATATCCACCCCGGTTACTTCGAACCCCTGCTTTAACAGGCGGATCGATAACTCGCCGGTTCCACAAGCTAAATCAAGCACCCGCCTGCCGGGTGCTTGAAAACGGTCCATTTCCTTGCATAGAAATTCAATCCAGCTGTCATAGGGCGCATCCGCCATCAACTGGTCATATACATATGCGAGCTGTTCGTAACTCACGGAGCCAGTTCCCTTTGAATATTTTCCATTGGTGCGTCTCCCCATAATCTCTCCAGATTATAGTAGCTCCTTTCATCACGATGGAACACATGGGCAATCACATCACCCATATCAATCAACACCCATCTTGCCTCTTCAAAGCCTTCTATTTTTTTCACATCAAGCTCCAATTGTTCGGCAGTCGATTTCAATTCACGCGCAATTGCCTGGACCTGCTTTTCAGAAGTCCCATGGCAAATGAGAAAATAATCCGCGATGAGCGAAATCCCTTGCATGTTCAAAACCACTATATCTTCAGCCTTTTTATCATCTGCAGCCTTGACTGCCGCTTTTAATACCGTTTTTGAATCCAAATTTTATCTCCTCCTTCATTTGTTGGACATTGCGTTATAAGCTTCAAAAGTGTCAGGAAAAATAGGGGCGGATTTATCGATTAAAAATTTGATTGTATTGCCTAATGACTTTTTTAAAGCCATGTCCAAATCTGTATCCGCCAACAACCTAACTTCATCCAGGCCATGGAACTGTCTTCCCGGCTCAATATAATCTGCAATATAAATGATTTTTTCAACCAAGGACATACCAGCCCTTCCTGTTGTATGATAACGGATAGCATTAAAAATGTCTTCATCGTTTATCCCTATTTCTTCACGCACAAGAACTGCTCCTGCCGGGCCATGCCACAGTTCGGGATGATAGTCCAATAATCTGGGATCGACTTGATGATCGGAAATGATCTCTTTCAACTCTTTGATCGGAAGCAATTTTGCATAATCATGAAAAATCGCTGCCAATACTGTTTTTTCCACATCCGCCCCGTACTTCACAGCCAATTTCTCAGCGGTTGCAGCTACTCTTTTTGTATGTTCGTATCTTGGTCCCGCTATTTTTTTATTCACTATAGTTAAAGCTTGTTCACGTTCCATATAAATGATTCTCCTCAATATAGCGGATGACAGCTTCAGGTAAAAGGTATCTTATGGAACTCCCTCTTTGAGCCCGATTTCTGATCATGGAGGAAGAAATCTCAATCATCGGCACCTCTACAAAAGAAATCGGATATGGTGTTTCCAACCGGTGATTCGGCCGATTCGTGCCAACAAATTGAACAAGCTTGATGAGCTCCTCAATATTATACCAATGGGGCAAATATTCCACCATGTCAGCGCCGATAATAAAATAGTACTCATTATCAGGGTTTTTTTCACTAAGTTCCCTCATTGTATTATATGTGTATGAGCGCCCTTCCTGGTTCAATTCGAATGTCTCGATTGAAAATGAAGGATGCCCATCAATAGCGAGTTCAAGCATGGTCAGCCGGTCTTGCCCAGTGGTGCCGCTGCGCCTCTCTTTATGTGGCGGCTCGTGATTAGGCATAAACATGATTTCATCAAGCCCGAATTGCTCCAGCACCTCGTTGGCTATGATTAAATGACCAAAATGCGGCGGATCAAATGTCCCTCCAAGAATGCCGACTTTTCTCTTCATCCCTGTCAGCCTTTCACCGGAAGCTCTATTTGTTTATTCTCATGGGACTCTTTATAAAGAACGATGATGCGTCCTATGATTTGCACCAGTTCACTGCCAGTGCCGCGGACAATGCTCGCGGCTACGGTTTCTCTATCCTCCTCACAATTTTGGAGGATGCTTACTTTGAGCAGTTCTCTGGCTTCCAAAGCTTCTGCAATCTGTTTGATCATATTATCATTTACTCCGCCTTTTCCGACTTGGAAAATAGGCTGGAGATGGTGCGCTTTTGAACGTAAAAATCTTTTTTGCTTTCCGGTCAACATGGCGTTCCTCCTAAAAAGTTTGTGACTGTCTGCTTCATGCGCCTGGCATCAGGCTTTTTATTTGTCCATTTCTCAAAGGCCAACGCTCCCTGGTACACAAGCATTCCAAGACCGTTTTGCGTTTTGGCCCCTTGCTCTGCTGCCTGCTTTAGCAACATTGTTTCCTTCGGATTATAAATGATATCGGACACAAAGGCTGATGGGTTCAAATTCCTTAAAGACAAAGGGCTCTGATCGATATCAGGATCCATTCCGATTGATGTCGTCTGTATGACCAGAGAATACTCACCGATACTTGACTCGGCTTCTTCCATTGTCAGCACTTTTGAATCAGCATCATATGGCTGGGCTGCAATTAACGCTTCTGCCTTTTGGATTGTCCTGTTGCAAATGTCTACTTGCCGAACACCGATGGACAAAAGTGTATAGTAGATTGCTTTTGCAGCACCGCCTGCTCCAATAATCAAAGTTTTCTCATTCGTTAAATCTTCTTTCCAAACTTCTTTTAAAGACTCCACAAATCCCGCCCCATCGGTATTATAACCGACAAATTGCCCATCTTCCTTAACAACAGTGTTAACTGCACCAATTGCTTTAGCAAGCGGATCAACCCTGTCCAAAAAAGGGATAATAGCAGTTTTGTGCGGAACAGTGATATTAAAGCCGTCAACTCCTATTACCTTCATTCCCTCCACAGCTGTTCTTAAATCTTTTTCATAAATGTGGAACGGATGGTAATATGCATCGATATTGAGCTCTTTAAGTTCTGCATTATGCATTGCCGGCGATAATGAATGAGCGATCGGATCCCCGATCACACCGTATAGCTTTTTCAATCGTGATCATCCTGTCTTTTTTAAAAATAAAGAATGCAGCACTTGCTATGGAAAATTTCATTTAAAAACAAGACTGGCTTTGTTCAGCTAGCGCCTTGCCCCTCAAGGTCACAAGCCTGCATAGAAGCAAACTCATGAGGAATGTGTTCCTGCTCATAGCTTTTTCGAAGAATTCTTGTTCAGCTTTTCGCAAAGCTGCATGAAGCATACTCAGAGAAACTTCTACATAATCTGATTGAATCAGTAGCTTCCATGCCCGCTTACGAACGGCCTCCTCCGCGCTATTCAAGGCACTTACCTTTTCTTATTAAATAAGCGACGGCCGCAATAAGACTGAAACACCCTTAGGGGCATATGCCGCTACATGTGCGCCCTGTTCTTTCACGGTGACCCAGCCAAGGCCCGAAAAGACAATATCCATTTTATCAGACTTCAACTTGAATTCGTGCCTGACAAGCTCAGGGAACTTCTGAAGCTCATCCCGGCTTGGCGGCTGCAACATTTCACCGGCATGTTTTTCATATAACTGGTCCGCCTTCTCAAGTTTTGTACGGTGGATTTCAATGCTGTTGGCTAAATAGCAAATAACGGACCGTCTGCCGCCTTTTATGTAATCAAACCTCGCAAGTCCCCCGAAAAAAAGCGTCTGGTTTTCATTAAGTTGATAGACACGCGGTTTGATTTCTTTTTTCGGAGTGATAACTTTCAAATCTTTTTTACTTACATAATGCGCCATCTGATGATGATTGATGATTCCGGGCGTATCAACAAGACTTTTGCCGTCATCCAGCGGAATCTCAATCATGTCCAATGTAGTTCCTGGCACATGCGATGTTGTGATGACGTCGTCTCCGCCTGCCGCCGTTTTAATTACACGATTAATGAATGTTGACTTTCCGACATTTGTACAGCCCACAACATACACATCTTTCCCCTGGCGAATACGATCAATTTCCACAAGCGCCTCTTGAATCCCAAGTCCTTTTTCCGCGCTGACGAGCAATACATCCACTGGGATCAGTCCGAGCTCTTTCGCCTGTAACTTCATCCAATTGATTAATTTATTTTTGTTAGTCGACTTCGGCAAAAGGTCAACTTTATTGCCGATTAAAAGGACAGGATTTTTTCCGACAAACCGATGGAGTCCCGGAATCCAACTCCCGTTAAAATCAAAGATGTCAATGATTTTAACAACCAGGCTGTTTGTTTTGCCAAGCGTATGCAGGATATCCAGAAAGTCCTGGTCTGACAATTCTACATCCTGAACTTCGTTGTAATGCCTTAAACGAAAGCATCTTTGGCAAATAATTTCCTCTTTTTCCAATGCGGAACGCGGCGTATACCCTAGTTCACCAGGCTTGTCAGTCTGGATGGTTACACCACATCCGATACAATGTTCATTTTGGCTGCTCACACTTATTCCTCCCATTTAATTAACCCTTTGCGTTTGAATGAGGCCATGATCCGACGTTCCACCATCCGGTTAAACCGGGTGAAAAAGCCGTCGGACTGGGCAACAGGAACGACAAGAATCGTATAAAATCCACCCCGGTTCCCTCCGAATACGTCGGTCAACAGTTGATCACCAATAATCACAGTCTCTTCGCGCGAAAGTCCCATCTCTTTGACAGCCCGCTGAAATGCCTTTCTGGAAGGCTTTTTGGCTCTGTATATAAACGGGATATTCAACGGATTTGAAAAGTCTCCTACTCTTTTTTCATTATTATTCGACACGATCGTCACTTTCATGTCATGGTTCTTCAACTCTTCCAGCCAGTCTATAAGTTGGGGAGTGGCATAAGGCCGATCCCATTCGACAAGTGTATTATCCAGGTCAGTAATGATTCCTTTGATCCCCTTTTCTTTTAAAACAGCTGGTTTTATTGAAAAAATGCTCTTTACATATTCATCTGGTAAAAATTGCTTTAACAACTTGTGCACCCCATTATTTCGTCATCATATGTTAATCTTAATCAATCTGCCAAGGACTTTCAAAATTTTACATAAGAAAAGCGCAAGGCGAATTTTGATGAGGCAGTTACTCAGCCCCACAGCATTGCTGCTTACTTAATTACATTGGGAGAAAGATCTCTGAATATCTTCATGCTACTTTGCGACGAGGGAAACATCCTCTCCCTGAATAGGCTTTGCCGCAGGAGCACATTCATCCTGAAAATGCTTCCTTGCAGTCTGTGACCTCGAACCAATGGCGCCTGTCTACCTCAGGACGCCACATCCTCGAAAAAGCTAACGCTTTTTCTTCGTGAGAAGTGAAGCTGTCGGAGCTTTACTTGCCTTGTCGTTTCGCATGCACTAGGATTTTCTGTACGTCGGGCTAGACACTACGAGTATTCTCAAAAAAACTTAGTCAGATATAATGTTCACTTATCTTTAGAAGAAATATATTGCCTAAACTTTTCGACAAATTCCACCAACCACACGAACTGTGGGTAACTTTATAAACATTACAGAAGCACCTATGAACGCTTTTAAAACTGTTATAAACAACTTAACCACAAGTTATCCACTGCACTTTGTGGATAAAGGAACGCTTGTTCCACACGGATTTCTCTGCTAAAGTGAAGTTACAAATAAAAGAACTTATCATTTTATTCAAAATCCTGCTGCTTTAGAACGTGAATTATTCGTGGAGGTGAAGCTGGTGAAAAAGTTATCCGATGAATTATTGATTGAGACATACTTCAAGGCAAAAAGATTAAAGCTGAACCAGGAATTCATCAGTCTTATGGAATCCGAAATCGAACGCCGTTCATTAGTGAGACGTAGAAATTTGCCCTGCTGACATTCAGCAATAAAAGCACCTTTTCCAGGTGCTTTTTTTATTGGCCCTTTCCCCCTGTTAGACGTCCCAGTGCATCCCCCATCCGGATTTCACCGCATGATTTTACAACATCATTTGGAACAAAGGCTCCTTTTTGAAACAAAAGAACCACAGTTGAGCCAAATGAGAAATAAGCAGCCTCTTCCCCTTTTTCCCATTCCCTTTTAGAATTAGTAACGATAACAGAATTAATGAACATCGCGCCCACTTTGACCATGGCTACAGTAGTTTTTGGGGAGTCTATTTCTGTGATTACCCGAAAATTTTTTGCCAATACAGAGTCCCCGAATTTTAACCCTAACCGATTGACGGGGAATGATTTTCTTCCTAGAGAATAGGAATCGGTTACTTTCCCGCTTATTGGACTGTGAATTCTGTGATAATGGGAAGGACTCAAGTATATAATGATATACGTGCCTCCTCCATACTTTTCAGCTCGAAGGGTGCCTCCCAGCATTTCGGAAATGGAATAGGTCTTTCCTTTTACTATGATTTCCTTGTTTGCCGTAACATTTCCTGCATCTTCTATCACTCCGTCTACAGGACTGGCCACACTGTCGGCGCTCATATCTATTAGTCGTGCCTCTTCTTTCAACTTCCTTGTAAAAAAGGAATGTAAATTGGGATATGAATGAATATCCTCAACCATCTCATCCAAGTTGATTTTATAGACCGCGGCATATGACTTAATAAACAACCTGCTAATGTTTGAATTTGCAAATATCCTGATTGCCGCGGATGAAATTGGTCCGTTGGTCAGCTCAATAAAAAGTTTATACAGTGCCGCTTTCAATCTATTTTCCCCCAAACAGAACAGAAATTTATGCTTAACTTTATTAAAAAGAAATCATATAATAAATTTAGTTAAATATCTACTTTAGAAAAAAGGGAGGAGTGTTATGTTACTATCCGAAGTAGTTGATCACACAATAAAAAAACTGAAAGCCCAAACTGCGAATGTCCTGACTTTGACGAACCTTGGCCTTGGCGGCTTCGCCATTATCGCAGGAATTAACGGCCAGCTTCATTTAAGCCTTATGCTTATCTTCATAGCCGCTTTGGCAGACCGGTTTGACGGAATGGCTGCCAGAAAACTCCAAATTGAATCTGATTTGGGAAAGCAGCTTGATTCGATGAGTGACATCATTTCTTTTGGCGTTGCGCCTGCTTTGTTATTATACCAAGGAATTTTGAACTTGTTCGGTTTTCCGGGTGTCTTTTTTACAATATTTTATATAGGTTGCGGAGCTTTCCGTCTTGCAAGATTCAATATTTCGGAGAATAACGGCTTTTTTACAGGCCTTCCCATTACTGCAGCGGGCTGTCTGCTCACACTCAGCTATTTGGCTATCCCTTACCTCCCATCATTTTCTTTCTTGTTCATCACTCTCGTCCTATCACTTCTCATGATCAGCACTTTTACATTGAAGAAGGTGTAATAAAAAAATCGTTGCCTTAACCAACATATGTATCATATGGTTTCCAAAAAAGTCTTAAAAGCCAGTTTCGTGTAAATTCCCGAAACTGGCTTTTACATTATGGTCCGGGTTCCTTAATCTTTTTTCCACTGTCCGGCTTTTTCATTTCTTTTAAAATATAATCTTGAAAAATGGCCCCTCCTTCATAAATCATGCGTTGCACTTCCAATTCATACTGACTGCACCCATAATAATTTCCGGGCAAAGATCTCATGCCTCCCCTGCCTTATTTATGACGCTCTCAGCCTTTTTGTCCATCCTTCAGGTTTTTCATTTTGTCTTTCTCCGCCCTGTAAAATTCGTGGAACATTTTCATCAGCGCCCTTTTTTCAATTCGTGAAACATAACTTCTTGATATGCCGAGTTCTTTTGCTATTTCCCGTTGGGTCCGCTCTTTTTCAAGATTAAGGCCAAATCTGCCAATGATCACTTCCTTTTCCCTGTCATCCAATACACCGATATATTCCTTGATTTTTTCCAGTTCCATGTTCAACTGAATCGTGTCAAAAATATCCTCTGCATCAGATTTCAATACATCAATAAGTGAAATCTCATTACCCTCTTTATCCTGGCCGATAGGATCATGAAGAGAAACATCTTTCCGTGTCTTTTTGAGGGCTCTTAAATGCATCAGAATTTCATTCTCGATACATCTGGCAGCATATGTCGCCAGCTTTGTTCCCTTTCCGAATGAATAGCTTTCAATCGCTTTGATCAACCCGATGGTCCCAATGGAAATAAGATCTTCCGAGTCTTCCCCGGTATTCTCGAATTTCTTTACAATGTGGGCGACAAGTCTCAAATTGTGTTCAATCAATATGTTTCGAGCTTCTTCATCTCCGTCGGCCATTTTCATTAGGTATTTTTTTTCGTCCTCCGGAGAAAGTGGCTGAGGAAATGCATTATTTTTCACATAGGACACAAGGAAGACCAATTCTTTGAATAACAAGCCGAGAGCCGTAAGAATTCCCGACAATTCCTCACCCCCCTATGAGATAACCCACTGGTTACATATATATGTTAAAGAAAAAGGACAATTGCTTGTCCTGTAAAAATAAGTCTGTCCCCAAAGATTATATATGTAAAAGCAGCTTGGTTATCTTATAATGGAATTAATATCCAAAGGAGGAGAAAGCCTTTGACAATACACAATACTTACTCTATGACATGGGAGCTGGAAAATCTTTTTCCTGGAGGCAGTTCATCAAAGGAGTTTAGTGATTTTCTAAAAAAACTGGATGATGAAATTATTTCGTTTCAGACAAGTGTTGAAAGTTGGAGTTCTTCAGAGCCAGACAACAATTCCATACTAATCGATATTTTAAGTAAGCTTCAGAAAGCCGACCTTGATTTAGAGCAGGCGGAATCGTTCGTGTCATGCCTTCAAGCGCAAGATACGGAAGATTTAAAAGCAAATGAACTTAGGGGGATTGTAACTTCATTAGCTTCGAAGCTGAACACGGCATTGACTCATTTGGATAAAGCCCTTGTACAAGTTGATAACACCGTTTGGAAAAATCTTTTTGAGCAGGATAGTTTGAAGGATTTGTATTTTGTTTTAAATGAAAGGCGCCGGCTAGCGGCCGAAAAATTATCACAAGAAGAAGAAGCCATCATCAACGATCTAGCGGTGGACGGTTATCACGGCTGGGAAGAAATGTATGATTCGATTGTCAGTCAATTGACAATCCCCTTTGTGGAAAATGGTGAAAAGATCAATTTATCGATCGGCCAGGCGGAAAATAAATTCTCCAGTCAGGATCGCCAACTAAGGAAAAGCTTATTCGAGGAATGGGAAAAAGCATGGAGCGGGCAGGCAAATCTGCTTGGAACCACTTTAAATCACCTTTCAGGCTTTCGTTTGGCAGTTTATAAGAAACGGGGCTGGAATAATGTTTTAAAGGAAGCACTTGATTATAATCGCATGAGCAAAAAAACACTTGATGTCATGTGGAAGGTGATTTCTGACAACAAGCACGCATTTGTGCAATACCTTGACAGGAAGGCACGCTTGCTTGGTGTTGAGAAATTAAGCTGGTATGACCTGGATGCACCTGTAACAGACTCGGCAAAATCATACAGCTATCAGGAGGGTGCTGCTTTTATCATTAATCATTTCAAAGAGTTCGGCAGCACGTTAGCAGAGTTCGCTGAAAAAGCATTTGAAGACAGATGGATTGAGGCTGAAGACCGGCCTGGAAAGCGCCCTGGAGGTTTCTGTACCTCACTACCATTGAGCGGCCAATCGAGAATTTTTATGACTTATTCGAACTCATATGAAAATGTCTCCACCCTAGCCCACGAGCTGGGGCATGCATTCCACACTTATGCGATGAAAGACGTAGTGCCTTTAAACAGCCAATACGCAATGAACGTGGCCGAGACAGCTTCAACATTTGCTGAAACGATTGTTGCCGATGCAGCATTAAACATTGCAAAAGATGAAAAAGAAAAGCTGGCTCTCCTTGAAAGTAAGATCCAGAACTCCATCACCTTTTTCATGAATATCCATGCCCGCTTCCTATTCGAGACCCGTTTTTACGAGGAGCGCAAAAAAGGGATGGTAAGCACTGCAAAACTAAATCAATTGATGGTAGAGGCACAAAAAGAAGCCTACTCCGATTTACTGGAGCAATATAACCCATATTTTTGGGGATCCAAACTCCATTTTTATATTACGGATGTACCTTTCTACAATTTTCCGTATACGTTCGGTTATTTGTTTTCTCTCGGCATTTATGCCCAAGCGAAGAAAGAGGGTACAAAATATGAACAAAAGTATATTTCACTTCTGAAAGACACCGGCAGAATGACCGTGGAAGAACTGGCGGAAAAACATTTGGGAGCGGACCTTACAAAAGAGGAGTTTTGGCAAGCAGGTGTTGATGTTTGTATAAAAGATGTAGAAGAATTTCTGCGCATGACTGAAGATTAAAGTAAAGCCGAAGGTGTCCACTGACCCTTCGGCTTTCTATTATCGTTCCAACTTCTTTATCATGTCCATTACAAGGTTTGCTGAATTGACCGAAGCTTTTTCAATGAATTTGTCGAAAGAGATTTCTGACTTCTGGCCGGCAATATCTGATAAAGACCTGATGATAACAAACGGAATGTCGAACTGATAAGCCACTTGGGCAATTGCCGCCCCTTCCATTTCCACTGCCTGAATATGTGGAAACTTCTCCCGGACAAACTCGACCTTCACAGGATCGCTCATAAACGTATCACCAGTGGCTATGAGTCCTTTGACCGCCTTAACTTCTCCCACTGTGCGTGCTACAGACTCGGCAATTTCAATCATCGCTTCGTCCGCCTTAAAAGCTGCAGGCAATTGCGGAACCTGGCCGTATTCGTAATTAAATGCTGTAACATCAACATCATGGTGGCGAACTTCACTAGAAATGACAAGATCACCAATTCGAAGCTCAGGATTATACCCTCCGGCGGAACCTGTATTGATGACAGCATCAGGCTTATACTTCTCCAAAAGAATAGCAGTTGCCATAGCTGCATTTACTTTTCCTATCCCAGATCTTGATAAAATGACTTTTTTATCGTGTAAGGTTCCGATGATGTATTCACATTGGGCAATCACTTCTATATTATGTACATCCATTTTTTCGCGCAGGAGCTCAACCTCTTCTTCCATCGCTCCAATAACTGCTATTTTCATTTTTTCTAACTCCCCTAAACATTTAATATAAACAAGTGTTATTTATTGAATATTTTTCGTTGACTGTCCAGTTTCAGCGACTAGCAAACTTCGCACTCCTTGTGCTTCAGTTTGTACGTCGCTAAGCGGGCGCTTACGCTTTTCCCCTTACCTCTTATCATTTTGAATTAACTTTTTCACTTCGACAGGCTTCCAGCCTTCACCGGTAATCCATTCAATATAGACCCGGTATGTATCATCACTGCCCTTGGCGGAAACAGTCAACTCCGCCTGATTCTCGGGATCATCCCCGCCTGTGACCCACCATGCAGTCATATTGTCAACAGAAGTATCAATGGCATAGGCAGCTGCCTGAAGTTTTTCATTCCAGTCGGTAGTACCCATGTTATATGATGATTGGTGACCGTTTGCCTGCTCAGTCCCTACCGGCTTCCATTCTGGATTGATCAAGACTTTCTCAACATTCGGTTCATCACTTTCCATTTCTTCCACTTTGCCGCCTTCTTCTTCCTCAGCTGTCGGCTCATCTTCTATTGAATTTTCTTCCTGTTTCACGTCATTATCAGCACTCGTCTGATCGTTTTGTTTTACATCTTCGGTATCCTTCGGGCTTTCCGCCTGTTCTTTATTCGAATCATTTCCTCCAAAGAAAATGGATCCGCCAACGAGTAAAATCAGAATGATGACTACAGCAATCAATGTGTTTAAAACAATATTCGTTTTTCTCCGTTTTGCACGGAGTGCAGAGCGTGATTTGTCATCCTTGAAATCGATTGGCACTTAAAATCCCCCCTGTCATTGTACTTATAATATCATGGACAAGGGAAAACTTGCATCAATTTTTCATCCCGTGGAATCAGTGTGCTCTTCATTTGGATGATTTCTTTCGAAGATGCTGCGAACAATGTCGGCAAACAATATATTGACCCCGCCCTGATCGATCGGTACGTCCATGTTCAACACAACAAGTACATATTGAGGGTCGTCAAAAGGGAAGTACCCGGCAAACCATTTATGATGGAGCTGCTTTTCTTCGTGCATGACTGCTGTCTCTGCCGTTCCGCTTTTTCCAGCCACTTCATATGGGAGGTCATTGAAGATGCTTCCCGTACCTTCAGGATCGCTTACCACTTTCCTAAGTAGCTGCTGCATTTTGATGGCAGCATATGGCGATATTTGTTCACCATCTGCCTTTTTCTGTTCTTCAAATGAAGTCATCACAGTACCATTGCCGTATTGTACTTCTGATACTGCTCTGACTGACATCTTTTTTCCCCCTCTTGCGATGGCAGCCAACATATTTGCCACCGAGATTGGAGCAAGCCGGACCTCCTGCTGGCCGATCCCTGTCTGGGCTATAAAATTACGGTCTTTCCTGCTTTCATTATCGGCAAAGACTCTTCCTGAATCATGTTCGAACTGGCTGAAATCACCGAGATGGAACACATCACCCTTCCATGCGATACTTTCAAGCAACCCAAGTTTGCGCGCATAGTTTTCAAGAATCATCGGGTCTTTTTCCATTAAAACTCCAGCGAGTTCAGCAAACGTCCGATTGCAGCTTCGAGCAAAGCTATCTTCAAAATTAAGCTGGCCTAAATCTCGTTCTGCAGGATTTCCCCTTATATCCAGATCACAGCGAAATTGATCTTTTCTAGAAACAATCCCTTCCTCTATAGCTGCTGCAGCAACAACAGTCTTAAAAACAGAGCCTGGTATGTGCTGCTTGAAAATCATGTTTTTCGTCCCTTCATCAAAATATGGGTTTCGACTGTTGATGTGAGGTCTAGAGGCGACTGCAAGTATATCGTTTGTTTTTACATCAAGCAAAACCGCCCCCCCTTTTTTAATGCCATGTTCGTCCAAAAGGGACTCGATCATCCTCTGCAAAGATTGATCAATTGTTGTTTTTACTTGTAATGGATAAAACGGGTTGGCCTGGCCAGCATACTTTACATCAATCCCAAATAGAGGGTTCCCGACCCCATCCACATGATATACAAATTTTGTCTCATGTTCGGATAAGAGAAATTCATCAAACGTTTCTTCCAATCCCGACAGCCCGACAGTCCTGTTTCGCCAATCTTTATCCGGATAACGCTTTTTAAAAGTCTCCTCATTTTCTCCATATATTCCAAGGAATTGACCCGCAGGCGAATGCTCGGGAAAGATTTTCTTTTTTACAGCGAAAACCCCCGGGATATTTAGTTGGTTTATTTCTTCTGCCTGCTTCTCGGTCAGAAAAAGCGCCTTTTTTCCACCCGCAATGATCGGTTCTTTCGCTGCCTGCACCTCATACTCAAGATCTCTATGGGATATCCCTAAAACCTTGGCTACTTCAGTACTTTTCCAATCCATGTTTTTTATAAAAGGGAAGAGAACAAGCACTGATTTCTCTTCATAGGAAAGCGGCTCTCCATTGCGGTCAAGAAACTGTCCTCGACCATCATCCAGTATTAACTCCTGTGTCCTTTGCCTGACGCTTTCTTTTATTAAGTTGACGTGGTATCCGGAAAAATTTTCAGCCTGAAATAATTGGATCTGCATCAACCTCCCCAAAAGACCAGCTATCAACATGAAATTTATGATTGCTATGAACAATATACGTTTTTGCAGCATTAGAAACACCTCAGTCCCATTGTTGCCCGCGGAAAAGAGGTGTAATCAAAAGTAGATACCTAATTAATAAAAAACACGGGTAAGCCTTCAGGAGGCGTCCCGTGTTTTTGGTTAAAATAGAAAAGTTAAATCAGACTAAGTTTTTCATTTGAATAAATAGGCATAATGTCTAGCTTGGACGAACAGGAGGTCCTAGTTCTACCGACGCACAGGAAGTGCTAATGCAAGCGAAGCCACAGTAAACGGCGTTCTAAGACCGCCAGGGCCCATCGGCTCGAGGTCACAAGCTGCGAGGAAGCATACTCGAGTAAGCGCATGTTTCCCTAGTCGCAAAGCCGCATGGAGTAAGTTCAAAGCTGCTTCTCACGGTGAAATTGAACTCAACTGCTTTGCTGTTGTGGCTTAGGAACTGCCTCCTCGTAATTCGCCTTGTGCTCGTCGCCTATAGCTGCGCGCCTTGCGCTACTCTAATTTAACTTATTGAAACGATTCTAACTCTCATTTCACCGCCAGGCGTTTGGACCGTTACTTCTTCGTTGACTTTCTGGCCCATCAGGCTCTTGGCGATTGGTGAATCATTAGAAATTTTCCCTTCAAACGGATCCGCTTCGGCACTTCCGACGATTGTATATGTTTCCTCGTCTCCATCCGGAAGCTCAACGAAAGTAACCGTTTTCCCAAGAGTCACCGAGTCAGAGTTAAGTTCATCTTCTTCAATGATTTTTGCATTGCGGATCATATTTTCCAAGGTAGTGATTCTTCCCTCAACAAATGCCTGCTCTTCTTTCGCTGAATCATACTCCGAGTTTTCGGATAGATCCCCAAAGCTTCGAGCAACCTTGATTCGCTCTACAACTTCTTTTCTTCTTACAGACTTTAAGTATTCGAGTTCCTGTTCCAATTTTTCTTTTCCGGCTTCTGTCATATGAAATGCTTTTTCTGTAGCCATTTCCCTTCACTCCTTATAATTCCCTTATCCGAAACCTGCGGATAATTGTTCATGAAATACATGACAGCGCGCCACAAGGGCGCGCTATCTATTCATATTAGTTCCTTATATTATTATCTATGTCATCATATTACAAAAATGACTTTTGTTCAAGAGCACGTATGCGGTTTTGTACATACATCATCTTTTCCTGCTTACTGCCAGTCCATCCCCAACTGGAATAATAGTGGAAATATACCCGTCGTGTTCCATTAAAAAACTGTTAAAATCCTTCATTTTTCTGGCCATGCTGCGGAAACGGCGGTTATCAACTGTTTCTTCCGCCACGTATCCTCTGAACAGAACATTATCCGAATATATACATCCTGCTGGAGTCAATAATGTACTGTACATGTTGAAAAACTTCATATACTGCCCTTTTGCCGCATCAATAAAAATGGCATCATACGGACCTAATTCTGATGTTCTTTCAACAAGTTCCAACGCATCGCCTTCTAAAATAGTTATTCTTCCGTCGGCTCCTGCATCCTGAATATATTGAGCCGCCTGAGCCGCTCTAATGGGGTCAATTTCTATAGTAGTGATTTTCGTATCAGGTAAGGCATCGGCCATTCTCAGGGCAGAGTAGCCAATCGCTGTGCCTATCTCCAATATTTTAGCAGGATTTTGTAGCCTCATGAATTGAAGCATCACATCAATGGCCGTTTGTTCCATGATTGGTACGCGCTCTTTTTCAGCGAGTTCTTCCATCTCTTGGAATAACTTACTTCTCTGCGGAAGCAGGGACTCCAAATAATGATTGATTGACTGATTCATATCTTGGCCACCTACTTCCTTTTATCCGTAATATATTTCGCTTTTAACTCGTTATGCTCTTTCAATGTTTTTGCGTAATGCACTTCCCCGGTACCATGTTCAGCCAAGAAATACAAATACTTGCTTTCTGCCGGGTTGAGCGCTGCCTCTATAGATGATTCACCTGCATTGGAAATCGGTCCTGGTGGAAGACCTTTAACTTTATACGTATTATATGGTGAATCAACCTCAAGGTCTTTATACAAGGTCCGTTCTTTATGTTTTCCTAATGCATACAGGACGGTCGGATCCGTTTGCAGCGGCATATCCTCATCCAGACGGTTATAGAAAACACTTGAAATCATGTGCCTGTCCGCTTTCTCGGTGGCTTCTTTTTCAATTAACGAAGCCATCGTTAAAAGCTCATGGACATTTACATCTTTTTCTTCCATCTTATCCGAATACTTTATTAACACCTCGTGTGTTTTTTTGATCATCGGATCGATGATTGCTTCAAGGGTCGGCTTTTCTTCATAATAAGAGTAAGTGGCCGGATACAGATAACCTTCCAACGGATGCTTAACGCGGCTGCCAAACGCATCGTCAGTCAAAAGATCCGGATATTGTCCTTGAAAATGCTTCAGGAGCTCCTTATTGTCTAGCTCAGATACTATCTCTTTTTTCGGCTTGCCAATCTGTTTGGAGATCAAGCCGGCAATTTGATCTAAAGAATAGCCCTCAGGAACAGTGATTTTATAGATCGCTTTCTGAGATAGAATCCCCGTTTGCAAGTTTTGAGAGATCTCCTCTAATGACATCGATGGAGTAAATGTATAAGTACCTGCCTGGAAACCGGAAATATTGTTGAATTTGACATAATATTTAAAGACAGATGCATTTTTTATGACGCCCTTATTTTCTAGCAGTTTACCTATAGAAGTTGTAGAAGATCCAATCGGCACTTCTACTTTGATTTCTTTGTCACTGCCTGCATCCACCGGTTTAAGAGCAGATTTTATATATAAAAAACCACTCAATGCCACTATACATAGCAGGACACCGAAGGTTAGAGTAATGATGCCGACGATTTTTCTTATGATAATTGCCTCACTCCTTTTTACGAGCAGATTCTCTCTCATTGCAGCTGCTCTTGCCTGCTTATCTATTTTCTCGTTCCCTTCTTTTTCCATTATGCCGGGTTCCCCCTCCCGATACTGATGTTTATTTTGTATGCACAACACACCTATTATACAATACTTTTTTTAAACGTCATCGAAAAACCACTGATTGAGTCGAATTTATCAAAAGCGAAAGCGCCTGGTTATCGACGTACAGACTAATTAAAAAAGCGGAAGCCGGCAGGATCAGGGCGCGACCTCCTGTTGCTTCGCTTGCACTAGCACTAGGACGTCATGTCTGTCGGAACCGATGTTCCACTTATCGTAGGAAAGCTGCTGACTTCATTTTCATCGTGTGAACATCCTCGAATAAAATTTCATGAGGCTTTGCAATAAGGTAACATAACTCCCTGAATAGGCTATTACTTAGAGCACTGTAGGAACGAAGGCTGCTAGTCGAAGGGCACTGTAGCTAGATGTTACATTCACAACTTTAAAGTTTCTAATAAAAAAATTTGCCGACCCAGGTGAATCCGGGTCGGCAAATTTTTATTATTCCTCATCTTCTTCTGCAAGAAAAGTATTGAGCATTTCTTCAATCATGTCCCATTCTTCATCAGTTTCAATCGGCTGCATATTCCCATGGTCCCCATCTTCGTTCGGAATATAGGAAGATGCGTGGATTTCAATTTCTTCTTCACCATCGTTGTCTGCTCCTGCAGGGTAGTACAAGACATATGACTTGTTGAACTCCTCTGAGTCAAATGTAAAAAGCACTTCAAATAACTCTTCGTTTCCTTCTTCATCAACAACTGTAATATAGTTTTCTCCATTTTCCATAAATATCACCTCATTAATGTTGGCTGTCCAAGAAATTTTGTAAAATCATTCCTGCTGCCATTTTGTCGATTACCTTTTTTCTTTTCTTTCTGCTGACATCCGCTTCCAGCAGGACTCGTTCGGCAGCCATTGTACTCAACCGCTCATCCCACAGCTGAACCGGAAGTTGAAACTTGCTTCTTAACCCTTCAGCATAGGCCATCGACGCTTCACCCCGGGGGCCAATCGTATTGTTCATATTTTTTGGCAGACCGACAATGATTTTGTCGATATTGTATTCTTTAATAATTTCACCAATCCGATCAAATCCAAACATATTCTTTTCTTCATTGATCCGTATTGTCTCTAAACCTTGGGCGGTCCAGCCCATTTCGTCACTGACAGCGACGCCCACTGTCTTGGATCCAACATCCAGGCCCATTACTCTCAAATTTACTTCTCCTCACGATGCTGCTTTAAATAGGACTTCACCAGCTCTTCAATGATTTCATCCCGTTCCAGCTTTCTCATAATGTTTCTTGCATCCTGATGCCGCGGAATATAGGCAGGATCCCCGGAAAGTAAATACCCGACTATTTGATTGATCGGATTATATCCCTTCTCTTGAAGAGCTCCATAAACATGAAGCAGTACTTCTTTGACATCATGTTCCATTGGATCTTCATAAAACTCAAAACGCATTGTTTTATCAAATGAGCCCATTTACTACAACACCCTCTTTCAGAACTTGGCGCAAGATTAACCCAGTTGTTAAACATTACCTTCATTGTACATGATTTGAAGGCGGAATCAAACGGATTTTATCCATTCGTCCACATAGGATAACGCCGATTCCAATTGATCTGGATTTTTCCCCCCGGCCTGGGCCATGTCCGGCCGGCCTCCGCCACCGCCTCCGCACCTTGAAGCGACTTCTTTCACAAGCTTTCCGGCATGATATCCTTTTTCCATCAAATCTTTTGTAACACCTGCTATAATGTTCACTTTTCCATTTTGTGCAGAACCAAGGACTACAATTCCTGAACCAAGCTTTTGTTTTAGATCATCGCCCATATTTCTTAACGTGTTCATATCTGCACCTTGAACTGTACTTGCAATTACATTGATCCCTTCGATTTCCTTAGCCTTTTGGATTAGGCTTCCGGCTTCCACATGCGCCAATTTAGAAGTGAGCGACTCGTTTTCCCTTTGAAGTTCCTTTAACTCCTGAAGAAGGGCATCCATTCTTTCTACAGCTTGAGCCGGCTTTGTCTTTAATTTCTCGGCCACGATGTGCAGATTGTGTACTTGATCATTCATGAATCGGAATGCGTGCTCTCCTGTCACCGCTTCAATTCTTCGCACTCCTGCGCCGATTCCACTCTCTGCAATAATCTTAAACAATCCAATTTCAGCGGTGTTGGATACATGACAGCCTCCGCACAATTCCAAACTGTCGCCGGCAGAAACTACACGGACTGTATCGCCGTATTTCTCGCCAAACAAGGCCATGGCACCCATTTCCTTAGCTTCTTCCAAACTCGTAAGTTTCGTCTGAACTAAGTGGTTTGCCCAAATGTCATGGTTAACCTTGTCCTCAACTTCTTGAAGTTCTTCATCGGTGACTGAACCAAAGTGTGAAAAGTCGAAGCGAAGCCTTTCAGGCCCGACATATGATCCTGCTTGATTGACATGGGTTCCAACAATTTCTTTTAATGCCTTATGCAGTAAATGTGTTGCTGTGTGATTTTTGATGATCTGGTTACGCATTTTTTCATCGACTTTCGCTGCCACTTCACTGCCTGTTTTTATTGTGCCTTCCTTTACGGTAGCCGTATGAAGATTTTGGCCGTTTGGCGCTTTAATGACTTTGGTGACTTCAACTTCCAGGTCCGGCGCTGTTAGTATCCCATGATCAGCAACCTGTCCGCCGCTTTCAGCATAGAAAGGCGTGACATCCAAAATGAATTGGACTTCCTCTCCTTGTTCTGCTGTTTCAGCGATGTCTCCGTCTTTCAAAATAGCCATTACAACAGATTGAGTTTCCAGTCGTTCATAACCGACAAATTCACTATCGATGGTCAATTCAGCTAGCGTTCCGCTTTGGACCTGCATGGAATCTGTTTCGCTCCTTGCTGAACGCGCTCTTTCCCTTTGCTTTTCCATTTCTCTGGCAAAGCCTTCATGGTCGACTTTCATATGCTCCTCTTCGGCATATTCCTCCGTGAGTTCCACCGGGAATCCATACGTATCATAAAGCCTGAATACATCTTCACCGGAAATCATATCTTTTCCTTCAGCTTTCGCTTTCTCAATCAAGGAAGAAAGGATTTCCAATCCATCATTCAATGTTTCATGGAAACGCTCTTCCTCATTTTTGATGACCCGCTGAATGAACTCGGCATTTTCCGCAACTTTCGGGTAAAAATCTTTCATGATCTCACCCACCACTGGAACAAGATGATACATGAATGGCTTTTCAATCCCCAACTCTTTTCCGTAACGAACAGCCCTGCGAAGCAACCTTCTTAATACATAGCCACGACCTTCATTCGAAGGGAGAGCACCGTCACTCACAGCAAATGCTACTGTACGCACATGATCTGCAATCACCTTGAATCCAGTATCCTTATCGGAATCTTCACCATACGATTGACCCGATAATTTTTCAGTTTCTATAATAATCGGCATGAACAAATCCGTCTCAAAATTCGTAGGCACATCTTGAACAACAGATGCCATCCGCTCAAGTCCCATTCCTGTATCTATGTTTTTCTTAGGAAGCGGTGTGTATGTTCCATCGGGATTGTGATTAAACTGAGAAAATACGAGGTTCCAGATTTCAAGATATCTTTCATTTTCTCCACCTGGAAATAGTTCAGGGTCATTCGGATCATTACCATACTCCGGACCTCTGTCATAAAAGATTTCCGAGTTCGGTCCACTTGGGCCTTCACCGATATCCCAAAAATTCTCTTCAAGTCGAATGATTCTTTCCTTTGGAAGCCCAATCGTTTTGTTCCATAGTTCAAAGGCTTCATCATCCTCTGGGTGGATTGTGACGGACAGTTTTTCCGGATCAAAACCGATCCATTTTTCGCTTGTCAAAAACTCCCATGCCCATTCGATTGATTCTTTTTTAAAATAATCTCCAATCGAAAAGTTTCCGAGCATCTCAAAGAACGTATGATGCCTGGCTGTTTTTCCGACATTTTCAATATCATTTGTACGAATGGATTTTTGAGCATTAACAATTCGTGGGTTGTCGGGAATTTCCCTTCCATCAAAATATTTCTTCAGCGTAGCTACTCCACTGTTGATCCATAGCAATGATGGGTCATCATGCGGGATGAGAGAAGCGCTCGGTTCCACCTTGTGTCCCTTTTGTTGAAAGAAATCCAAATACATCTGTCTAATTTGTGACCCAGTAAGTTTTTTCATGTCCTTTCCTCCTAAAATAAAATGAGTAAGCGCCTTGATCAGCGCGGGCAAACCAGACCATCTTAAGCCATCACAGGGAAGCTACTGATTTCCAATCAAATGATGGGAAACTTCTCTGAGTATGCGTCTTTGCAGACTTACGACCTCGAAGGGCTAAAACGCGGGCTCATACAGCGACGTCCTGTCACTTCGCCTGCACTAGAACATCCTGTTCGTTGAAGCCAAATAATAAAAAAAATAAAAAAGCTCCTCCCCATCACAGGGGCGAAGCTTGCACGCGGTACCACCCTGATTCAACAAAATAATTCTTTGTCATCTCTCAGGACCTTAACGCGGTTAACGTCAGTTTTTAACTGCACTCCGGATTAGCTCATTATTACTCTTCACCTGGAGTTTCTTTCAGCCACGGAAACTCCTCTCTTGTGCAACAGGCAGGCCCCGTTGCTCTGATGGGCAGTAATAAGAATGGATCCTTCTTAGATTTAGGTATATTTGCTACTAGAAATTATAGGTAAAACCACATTCTTTGTCAAATTTAAGTTGATTTCAAGGTCTTCTTTCGCACTTAACGCGCTGGGGGTCAGACCCCTTAAGGCTGCCTCGCCTTTATCAAGTAATCCCGGGAGTGGATGACAGCCACTTTTAATATAGCCAAAAGGGGGACGGCGATTAGCATGCCAATAATGCCTCCCGCTTCACCTCCGATGATTAGTGCTGCAATGATGAAAAGCGGATGAATGTTGATGGACTTCCCCACAATATACGGTGAAAGGATATTCCCTTCGAGCAGTTGAAGGAGAACTATGATACCTCCAGCCATAAGCGCCAGCTTAACAGAGCTTAATAAGGCAAAGGTAATTACCGGCACTGCCCCGATCACCGGGCCAAAGTAAGGGATAATATTTGTAAAAGCAATGATGGCTCCCATGATAACCGGATAATCCAGTCCAATGAACCAAAATAAAAGACTGGAGATTGTTCCAATCAATACACACACGAGTAACTGGCCACGGATGTATCCACCGAGAGATATATTGACGGCAGTGAGGAATTCCATGCCTTTTTTGCGCCATTTTTTCGGCGTCAAGTACCAGGCAGCTTTTTTTATCTGCTCCAGATCCTTCAATATGTAAAACGAAATGAATGGAATGACTGCCAAAACAAATATAAAATTTACAATCCCTTTAAAAGCAGACATGATCTTTTCGAGAAAACGATTCAACCATTGTTCAAAATCGTCGACCCGTTCCTCGATTTGATTTTGTATGCCATCTGGCCATCTCGAAGTTGAAGCATGCAAGTCTTTCACTAACCCTTTATAATGGGTTGCCAACTCAGGAATACGCTCTGAAAAATGGCTGATTTGATCGATGAGTACTGGTATTCCCATGTAAAGCGCATAGCCGGATCCTCCAAAGAATAAAACATATATGATCAGGATGGCCACTGTACGATTGACACCAAGCGCCTCAATTTTTTCAATGATGGGATGCAGCAAGTAAGCGATAAAGCCTCCGATGACAAATGGCAAAAGCCCGATGCAAAGAATAGTAAAGACAGGTTTCCATAACGGTTTAATCAATAAAAAGCAATAAAGGATGATGAACAATAATAAGACAATTGCCAAATTGTATAGCAAGCGGAGCCGCTCTTTCTTCAAAGTTTTCCCTCCTTTGATTAGTTTTTACGTTTTCAAAAGTTTTTAATCGAAAGGAAGAAAAAAATAAAAAATCAAAGGCCGTCCTTCAGTAATCGCAGGTAGCTTTGCGACGAGTTAAACAAAACTTCCACAAAAAAGCTATACCGCAGGAACACATTTTTTCCATTGCACCCCTTGCAGGCTGGACAGAAAACCAGGTTTTAAACATCAAGAGGCTGCCCTGTTTAAAGGCAGCCTCTCAAATCAATTTGCGTTGCCGTTCGTCGAACAAATCATCCAAGGAGCTCAAGGTACCATCTTCTTCCACCTGATGGGTGTAGATGATTTCCTTTCCGATGGAAAGTTCAATGAAGCAATTCCAGCAATAATACTGATTGACTCCAATTTTACCAAGGTCCTTGCTTTGACAATTCGGACATTTCATCATGGATATGGCCACCTCGTTGATTGATTGCCGACACGATGATGGCATCCTTTCCTATATTCGGCGGGACCAGGGTACGGATTACCCGTTTTCCTTCCGTTATGTCTGAAAAGAAGCCATCTGTCAGCTCATACCCAACGATTGTGCCCTCTTTTTCCAAAAAATATACATCATCCAGCAAACCGAGCTGTTCGCCTTGCGGCGTCATTGTATTTTTCTTGGCTATTGACCTGCCATGATGCATTGTATATTCGTCATCAAGTTCCTGGTATTTGGAGTAGTTCCCGCTACCGTCAACAATAATCCCATCCTCACCGAAGGATGATACCGACTGTACAGGAACCCGCATTTTTTTACCCATAAACCCTTTCATCTGCAGCAGAAGATCTGTCACCATTCCCTCTTCGACGATGCAAATGTCACAAACCTCACCAAGCATTTCTCCACGCCGATCATAAACCGGCATGCCTTTCAATAAAGAAAATGTCCGCAAAAAGAAACACCGCCTTTTTTCGAACATTTATATTTTCTGCTCAATCGAGAAAATCATAAGGTGAAACATTTTCCATGCCAATCATGGGGTCTGCCATGAACAACTTATCCTCATAGGACATTTCCTCATGCATATCTGTTCCTGCTTCCACTGCAACAGGCACTTCTGCAATCCCTGCAAGCTTTTCCCGCAATGTTGTTTGTCTTTTTTGATCATCTTCCCGCTCGATGCCCGTACGGAATGCACTTTCTTCCCCGCATAAAATCAAAAACTTCTTGCTTCGGGTAATGGCTGTATACAATAAATTCCTCCGGAGCATGCGATAATAACTTCTCACAACAGGCAGGATGACAATCGGAAATTCACTACCTTGGGATTTGTGGATTGAACAGCAAAAAGCATGAGTAATTTGATTAAAATCCTGCCTGAAATAAGTCACTTCCGTCCCTTCGAATGAGACAATGATCATATCCTGCTTTTCCACATTTTCCTTTGCGTATAGTATGGAAATGATTTCCCCGATATCTCCATTAAAAACATTTTTTTCGGGTTGGTTAACAAGCTGGAGCACTTTATCTCCAATCCTGTATTTCACTTCTCCAAAAGTGAATTCCTTATTTCTTTTTTCCTTCTTGGGATTGAAAACTTCCTGTAAAATCTTATTTAAATTATCAATTCCAGCTGGGCCGCGATACATGGGGGCAAGCACCTGGATATCTCTTGCCGTAAATCCTTTTTGAAGTGCATTTCTTACAACCTGCTCGACAACGTCCCCAATTTGCGGAGCTTGGCACTTAATAAAAGAACGGTCCTTCTTCTGTACAGTTACGTCTGCCGGAAGGTTTCCGCCCTTAATTTCATGTGCCAGTTCAACAATCGACGATCCATCCGCCTGACGGTAAATATCCGTCAACTGGACAACAGGCAGCATGTTAGATGCAATCAGATCCTTAAGAACCTGTCCGGGTCCAACTGATGGAAGCTGATCTTCATCCCCCACAAGAATTACCTGGATGGATTCAGGCAACGATTTAAAAAGTTGATGTGCCAGCCAAGTATCCACCATTGACATCTCATCAATGATAATGATATGCCCTTCAATCTCGCGCTCACCTTCAGAGTCCAGACTTTCCTTGCCTGTCATGCCAAGTAGCCTATGGATGGTCATCGCAGGAAGCCCCGTTGATTCAGCCATCCTTTTTGCTGCGCGCCCTGTCGGAGCCGCCAGTATAAATGGAAAAACGTCCTCCCTTTTATACGCATGGGGATCAAGGGAACAGCCGTGAAGCTCGGCATACAACTCGACAATTCCTTTGATAACCGTTGTCTTTCCTGTTCCCGGTCCGCCTGTCAAAATCATCAGCGGGCTTGTCAAAGCTGTTTGAATCGCTTCTTTTTGCGATGGCGCATATTGGACGCCCAGCCTCTCCTCCAACTTCCCAAGCGCCAATAAAAATTCCGATTCCGGAAATTGATCAGCGTACTGTGCTTGGTCCATGATTTCCCGGATATTCGTCACAAGACCTTTTTCCGAAAAATATAGGGATGGCATGTAAACACGTTTGTCCTCACCAACAATTTTGCTTTCTTCTTTCAATTGGACCATGACATCGGCTATTGACTGAAAAGGAATCTCTACGGCTTGGCTGCTTTCTAAAAGCTGTTTCACTTGTTCAAGAAGCTGTTCAGCTTCCAAATAGACATGTCCATTTTGCAGGCATTGCTGCTCGAGAACATATAGGCAGCCAGCTTTGATCCTGTCCGGATGATTACCAACTATGCCTAACTGGATTCCCAGTTCGTCTGCCCTTCCAAAACCAATACCTTCAACATCTTCTATGAGCTGATATGGATTCTTTTCAATAATGGACAATGTATCTTCTTTATATGCCTGGTATATTTTCATGGAGATTTGCGGACCGAAACCGTATTTGTTCAATCCAATCATGACCTGCTCAAGCCCCTGATGTTCAAGCAAGGCTTCATACAAATTTTTCGCAGCATCAGGAGGAACACGTGGTATTTCATCAAGAACAGACGGTTTGCTCAAGATAATACTGATGGCATTTTCCCCAAGAGCTTCAACAATCCTTTCGGCCGTTTTTTTGCCTATACCTTGAAATAAATCACTGGATAGATACATCACAAGGCCCTGTTTCGTCTGAGGCATCTCTTTCTTGAAATGCTTCGCATGAAACTGGAGACCAAATTTCGGGTGATCTTTTAATCCACCATAAAAAATATATGTTTCCTGCTCGTGGATTTTCGGGAAATAACCGGTGACAACCGCTTCTTTTTCCTTAAATTCCTCGTTAGTCTCGTCCACTTTGATCCTTACAACAGAATAAAGGTTTTGCTCATTATGAAAAATGGTAACGAGGTACCGGCCCTTTATGAATTTTTCATCTTCGGAAAAAAGATCCAATGATTCCATCGGCGGAACCTCCCCATAAATTTAATCCTCTTTCAACGCCTGCTCAACCAGCTTTTTCCCATTGCCGGCAAGTATGTGGTCAGGCTGGATGGACAATGCTTTATTAAAGTATCCCAAGGCTTTTTCCAATTGATTTTCTTTCCCCGCATAAGCAACCCCAAGATTATAAAAGGCATCTGAATGTTCTGGGTCCGCTTCGGTCACCTCTGTAAGCAGCCTGATCGCTTCATTCATGACCCCCGCACGAGCCAGTGCCAGTCCATACTGGAATTTTGCCTCCGTATCCTTGTCGTCAAGCTCAACGCTTCTTTGTAGGTACGGCAACGATAGTTCGTTTTTTCCCAGGTACACAAAACACATCCCAAGCATGTAATGCAGGTCGTTCGTTTCCGGACCGATAGCCAATGCTTTTTCAAACATGCCAGCCGCTTCCGGATATTTTTCCTGGTTGAAATAAAGATTGCCGTAGCTGTAATACGCAGCAGTCGCTTTGTCATCCAGTTCGATGGCCCGTTTTAAAAATTCCTCCGCCCGCTGAGGCTCTCCCACCGATAGAAGGACGTTCGCAAAGTTTACATAACCAACCGGATCTTTCGGATTTTCTTCGATTGCCTCCGTAAACATTTGAATAGCCTTTTCTATATTTCCTTGTTGTAATAATTCAATGCCCTGCTTGTTTTTGTCCATTCTCCACACTCCGTACATAGGTTCTTTTAATTAGTAAAATTATAGCACATTAATTCCCGGAAACAGAGACACTATTAGGAATTAAGCAATACTCTTCGACTTTTGATATGCTCTTCGTTATTTCCAAATACTCTCCAAAAATTTAAAACCACTCTTCACCTTATAAAATAGCTCTCCAGGCATGAGAAAAAGCCGCTTATGGAAATAAGCAGCCTATCTCTCATCCGACATACGTCAATCTTTTTCCATCGCGATAAATTTTGTCAATCGTTCCTCCACCAAGACAGACTTCCCCATCATAAAAGACGACTGCCTGACCGGGAGTGACTGCTCTGACCGGTCTGGCGAATACCACTTCCGCTTCGTTGCCTGGAAGTAGTTTGACTGTCACTTCTTCATCTGGTTGACGATAACGGAATTTAGCTGTACATGTAAATTCCGGCTGTTTCTCTTTGTCGGAAACCCAATTCACTTGTATTGCCCTTATACTGTCGGAATATAATGAAGGATGATTGAACCCCTGCTCCACATATAAAACATTCCGTTCAAGATTTTTACCGACCACAAACCACGGGTCACCAGCTCCGCCGATCCCAAGCCCGTGCCGCTGTCCGATAGTGTAATACATCAATCCGTCGTGGGTGCCGACCTTCTTTCCATCCATTGTCTCCATGTTCCCTTTTTGAGCCGGGAGGTAGCCGCTTAAAAATTCCTTGAAGTTGCGCTCCCCGATAAAGCAGATGCCGGTGCTGTCCTTTTTCTGGGCGGTAGCCAGACCGGCTTCCTTTGCTATTTCTCTTACCCTCTTCTTGTCAATGCCTCCAATGGGAAACATGACTTTCTGGAGTTGCTCCTGAGTCAGCTGATTTAAAAAATATGTCTGGTCTTTGTTTTCATCGACTCCACGGAGCATTTTGACCTCACCCGAATTACGGTCAACGCGTGCATAGTGCCCGGTTGCCAAGTAATCGGCTCCAAGCTTGATAGCATGATCCAAAAATGCCCTAAACTTTATTTCTTTATTACACATCACGTCGGGGTTAGGTGTCCTGCCGGCTTTGTATTCATCAAGAAAATAGGTGAACACCTTATCCCAATATTGTTTTTCAAAATTGACGGCATAATATGGTATGCCTATTTGATTACAAACCCGTATGACATCATTGTAATCTTCTGTAGCCGTGCAAACGCCAAACTCATCCGTGTCATCCCAGTTTTTCATGAAAATACCGATTACATCATAACCCTGTTCTTTCAATAGTAGGGCTGCCACAGACGAATCGACTCCACCGGACATGCCGATTATCACACGTGTATCTTTTGGTGCTTTACTCACGTTCGATCTTCCTTTCACCTCGTAAGCCTGCAGACGATATCAGCTGTTTTCCCGGCTGCCTCCGCGGCTTGTTCCAACGTATTGCCATATCCGAAACTAAACCGGATTGAATTGTGGGTCCGGTCCGATCCGCTGCCAAACATCGCTGTCAATACATGCGATGGTTCAACGGACCCTGCAGTACAGGCAGATCCGCTAGACGCTGCAATTCCTGCAAGATCAAGGTTTACCAAGAGCGATTCAACATCCGTGCCCGGGAAGCTGATATTTAATACATGCGGAACCGAATGCTCCTCTGACCCATTGATTACAAAATCAACTTTTTCAGCTTTCAGCGTTTTAATGAATTCGTCTTTAAGCTGTTGATATAATCGTCCTTTTTCCTCCAACATGCTGGAAGTGATGGTGGCAGCTTCTGCAAACCCGGCGATAGATACCAGGTTTTCTGTACCCGGCCGCCTTTTCAGCTCCTGCTCTCCTCCGTAAAACAGGGGATCAATCCGAGTCCCGTCCTTAATATATAGGCAGCCGACTCCCTTGGGACCGTTAATCTTATGGGAGGATATCGCCATTAGATCAACCTGCAGGTCATTTACATCAATATTTTCCGTTCCATAAGCCTGTACAGCATCAGTATGAAAATAAGCCTGGTGATCCTTGAGTAATGAACCGATTTCCTTGATAGGCTGTATGGTCCCTACTTCATTATTGACGAACATGATTGAAACAAGGATTGTATCATTGCGTAGAGATCTTTCAACCTCTTCCGGATGGATCAATCCGTTTTGATCCGGTTGAATATATGTGACTTCAAACCCTTCCCTCTCAAGGAATTGACATGCATGCAGTACAGCGTGATGCTCTATTGCTGATGTGATCACATGCTTCCCTTTGTCACGGTTTGCATATGCTGCGCCGATAATTGCGAGATTATCGGCCTCCGTCCCTCCGCTCGTAAACACGATTTCTTTATCGTTTGCATGAATGGTCCGGGCAATCTTTACTCTCGCTTCATCTAAAACTTGACGGGCTTGCCGGCCGTACGCATGGATACTCGACGGATTCCCATATATTCCCTGTATGATGGCCCCCATTTTCTCAGCGGCCATTGGGTGTACTGGTGTTGTTGCGGCATGATCTAGATATATATTATTCATTGTTCCCACCATTTTTTAAAAATTAGATATAAAACATGTACGGCTGTACTTGGC
Source organism: Siminovitchia acidinfaciens (assembly GCF_003605385.1). GTDB lineage: Bacteria > Bacillota > Bacilli > Bacillales > Bacillaceae_C > Siminovitchia > Siminovitchia acidinfaciens. The sequence goes on from NZ_QYTV02000005.1 coordinate 315,976, forward strand.
CTTCATCTTCATGATTCGCCAAATCTTCCACAGTCGTATTATCCAAGACATCTTTTACTGCATCACGGATTCGTATCCATAATGCCCGTTTTGCAGGTTCTTCATCCTCGATGCCCTCAACTGGACTGATAGGGCCTTCCAATACACGGATGATATCACCAGCAGTAATTTCCGCAGGCTCTTTGGCAAGGATATAGCCCCCGTACGCTCCCCGTACGCTTTTGACCAGTCCGGCGTTACGCAGCGGACCCGCAAGCTGTTCTAAGTAATGTTCGGATAGATTATAAGCCTGTGCGATGGATTTCAAAGATATGGGACCTTCCCCGTATCTTTTTCCAAGTTCGATCATGATAGTCAGACCATAACGTCCTTTAGTAGAAATTTTCATACACTTGCACCCCGTTCAATTTCAACTTTTTCGTCTTTCATCGTATCTTTAAGCCATTTATGTGTCAGTGTTCGGCACTGAGGCAAGGCGATACCAATAAAAGTTCCGGCAGCGATACTGAATATTATTGTCCCTATGAAGACAGGTCCTCCAAGCAGCCAGCCAATGGCCAGGACACCAACCTCCATCAGACGCCGTGCATTAGAGACTTTCCACTTTGTTTTGGCAGTCAATGCCAGCATGAAGCTGTCCCTCGGCCCTGCCCCAAGCTCAGCCGATAAATAGATTCCCATGCCGTATGCATAAATGATCATTCCGACCAGGAACATGGCTGCTTTTCCAAACCATGTCACTGGCTCTGTCATAATCGGCAGAAGCATATACATATCAATAAAAACTCCGACTAGAATCATATTTAAATAAGCACCAAATTTCGGCCACTCTTTCATTATGAGGCCGGCGGTGCCCAGCACAATAAAACCGACAATGATGCTCCATGTCCCGATTGTCAAGCCGAACTGATAATACAAACCGACGTGGAGAACATCCCAGGGAGCCGCGCCTAAATTAGCGACAATGGTCAACGTAATTCCAAGGGCCATAATAAGCAAACCGACAGTGAACAAGACGAATCTTTTTTGTAATTGCTGTCTTTTTTTCAATACCCCTACCCCTTTGCATTGCTCAATTATAACATACCATCCGGTTAAAATGCATATGGGAGGCACGGCCTTCCTGCACGCCCCAATATTTTACTATTTCGCGTATCATGATAGCTTTCCTCCTTTTGACTCCCGTGTTTGGACGATCCTTCAGGAATCACTTTCATCGTTTGCCTACTTTGTTTTCCGTTTGCAGTTTCTTCGAAAGTTATAGCTTATGTTGTTTTATCATTTTTGAATTAACTCTCATTCGATATACCATGATATTTCTCACCATTCGCTAAGTTTGATATGATAGATGCAACGAATAAATAGAACAGCAGTTTGGAGAGGATTTAATGAACGCACAACCTTTGGCCTTTAGGATGCGTCCAAGAACAATCGATGAAGTAGTTGGTCAAGAACATTTAGTCGGAGACGGAAAAATCATTTCAAGGATGGTAAAAGCGAAGCAGCTGTCATCAATGATTTTATACGGTCCCCCTGGCATCGGAAAAACATCAATTGCAAGTGCCATAGCGGGAAGCACTAAATATGCGTTCCGTTCTTTGAATGCGGTGACAAATAATAAAAAAGATATGGAGATCGTGGCTGCGGAAGCGAAAATGAGCGGGAAGGTCATACTCCTCTTAGATGAGGTTCACCGCCTTGACAAAGGCAAGCAGGATTTCCTGCTGCCATATTTGGAAAACGGCATGATCATTCTGATTGGCGCAACAACAAGCAATCCTTACCATGCGATCAATCCTGCCATCAGAAGCCGCTGCCAGATATTTGAGCTGTATCCTTTGGAAGAGTCCGACATGATCAAGGCGATTGAAAGGGCGCTTCATGACGAAGACCGCGGCCTAGGGAAGTATAAAATAAACCTGGACCAACAAGCGCTTCATCACTTTGCTTCCTCAAGCGGAGGAGATGTGCGAAGCGCATTGAACGCCTTGGAATTGGCTGTCCTATCAACAGAACCTGAAAAAGACGGAATCATTCATCTTACAGTAGAAATCGCGGAAGAATGCCTGCAGAAAAAAGCTTTTTCCCACGACAAAGACGGCGACGCCCATTATGACGTGTTGAGCGCTTTCCAAAAATCGATCAGAGGAAGTGATGTCAATGCCGCTTTGCACTATTTGGGAAGAATGATTGAGGCGGGAGACTTGCCAAGCATATCAAGACGTTTGCTAGTTACTGCCTATGAAGATATTGGCCTTGCCAATCCGCAAGCAGGCCCCAGGGCACTCGCTGCCGTACAAACGGCGGAAAAAATCGGTTTTCCCGAGGCCCGCATTCCATTAGCGAATGCCGTGGTGGAATTATGCCTTTCACCAAAATCGAACTCAGCCTATAAAGCGATGGATGAGGCCTTAAGCGATATCAGAGCTGGTCAAAGTGGAGAGGTCCCGCCACATCTGAAAGATGCACATTATAAAGGGGCAAAAGCATTGGGCAGAGGGATAGACTATAAATATCCCCACAATTATGATTCAGGATGGGTGAAACAACAGTATCTACCCGACAAGTTAAAAGGAAAAGAATATTACAAGCCGAAAAAGACAGGAAAATTCGAACAGGCTTTGGCGGCAGTCTATGAAAAAATTAACAAAGGCGATTAATATCATATTCGAGCTATGTTAAAAGCTTTTTGTGAATATTAAACTGAACAGCATGCGTAACGGCTTCCCTGAATTGTTCATTTTAACCGTAAACGAATTAGACGTTACCGTTTTAATTCTTTTTTACATTTATTGCAACGAATGAGGCGTTTGATTACGGGTACGCTTGCTTTTCACCTAAACCGTAACAAATGAGATGAAACAGCAAAAGCAGGTGGAACAATCTGAACTGCACCCTAATTGTTAGACACCATCTAACAATTGGAGGTGTGGTTTTTTTATGGCCAAATATACCATAGAACAGAAAATAGATGCTGTACTCCGTTATCAAAATGGACACGAAGGTGTGGGAACGGTTGC
>NZ_QYTV02000006.1 GCF_003605385.1 Siminovitchia acidinfaciens
TATTTGGCCATAAAAAAACCACACCTCCAATTGTTAGATGGTGTCTAACAATTAGGGTGCAGTTCAAGATGCCCTGTTTTTTTATGCAAAATATGAAAACTTAAAATCATACGAAATATTTTCTTTAAATCATGATTAGCCTTGTGCTTGTCGCCTAAGGCTAAGCGCCATGTTCTTTTCTTTGTTATAATAGTTTTATATTAAATTTGGTTGAAAGGTGTATCCATTGATGAATAATAATCGATTGTTACTAGTTGACGGAATGGCACTGCTTTTCCGTTCGTTTTTTGCGACGGCCATCAGAAAGCAATTTATGTTCAACAGCAAGGGGGTTCCAACAAACGCGGTCCAGGGTTTTTTACGTCACTTCCTAACCGCTATGGAGACCTCTGAACCTACGCATGTTGCCGTTTGCTGGGATATGGGAAGCAAAACTTTCAGAAATGATATTTTCCAAGATTACAAGTCCAATCGGGAAGCTCCTCCTGTAGAGCTGCTGCCCCAATTCGATTTGGCCAAAGAAGTGACTTCTGCTTTTGAGATACCGAATGTTGGCCTTCAAGGGTATGAAGCTGATGATTGCATCGGCACAATTTGCAAACAGGTAAAAGGGGAAATGGAAATTACCGTTTTGACGGGGGACCGCGACCTGCTCCAAATCCTGGATAATCGGGTGAATGTGTGGATCATGCAAAAAGGGATCGGGAATTACGCCAAGCATACAAAGAGTCTTTTTACGACCGACTACCAATTGGACCCTGAGCAGCTGGTCGATGTGAAGGCACTGATGGGAGATGCGAGCGACGGGTATCCCGGTGTAAAAGGCATCGGTGAGAAGACCGCCACTAGACTTATTCAGGAGTATGGCGATATTGAGACATTGTTGGAAAATTTATCAGTTTTGACACCAGGACAAAGAAATAAGATAGAGCAGGATAAAGAAATGATGTTTCTATCCCGGGAACTTGCAAAAATACATTGCGAGGTTCCTATTACAATGGACATAGAAAAGGCCGGATGGTCAGGGATTCCGCAAACCGCATTTGATTTCGTTCAAGAGCATGAGTTGAACAGTGTACGCCGACAGTTACACCTTTTTGATAAGGCAAAGGCGGATAACCCTTTTGAAGAATGGGAAATGTCCCGTTGATCGAACTCCCAATTAAGCTTCATTGGGCTTTGATTTGATTTTTTGGATGGCTTTTTTTGCAAGCTCATCCGCTTTTTTGTTTTCCTTTGAAGGAATCCACTTGATGAAAAACAGATCGAAAAATTTTGCAAGATAAAGCGCCGTATCTAAAAGCTGGGCATACTTTTTGTTGCGAGTGAATTCTTTTTCCATGGCATCGACTACAAGCGAAGAGTCAGATCTTACTGAAATGATTGAATAGGAATGACCCCGACAAATTTCTAATGCTTTAATCAAGGCCATGAATTCAGCTTCGTGGTTGCTTAAACAGTCGAGCGGAATTGAATAGCTTTCGCTAAAACCGTTCTTTTTTATGTAAATGCCGATTCCGCTCGGCCCTGGATTTCCGGCACTAGCGCCGTCTATGTATACTTCAATCACTTATTCGGCCTCTTTCGTTCGGTTATTTTCCCGCAACTGGGGAAATATCATAGTTAAAGAACTTACCATACATTATAGTATGAGATGATGGATGGAACCAACAAAACTACATTGAGGGATCAGTTGAATGAACATAAAGCTGAAATTTCAGTATAAGGGTATGAAAACAAAAGCGCTTCTGTTGGAATCGGAATGGTTTGAAGATAGGGAAATCAAACCGTTGGTAACCGATATGGTAAAGACAGGCAGGATCAAAGATATTTATGTAATGGATGAAATGGGCAGGGAATGGACCTTAAAGGAATTCAATAAGTTAATGGAGAAAATGGAAGAGGAGCCGAGGAATCCCATAGTCTATTTTGACGGCGGCTATGATCGTGAAACTGAAAATGCCGGGATTGGCATAGTCATTTATTATGAAAAAGGACAGGAAACGTATCGATTAAGAAATAATGCAAAATTACTCGAGCTGCAAAGCAGTAGCGAAGCTGAATATGCCGCATTATACAATGCTGTAAAATTGCTTCAGCAACTTGAGGTGCATCATATGCCTTGTGTGTTCAAAGGGGATGCACAGGGAGTTATTAAACAGCTTGAGGGAGAATGGCCCTGCTATGAAAAAGCTCTTAACCGCTGGCTTGACAGGATTGAAGATTTAATCAAGTCATTGGGGTTGAAGCCGACATTCAAGATTATATCCAGGAATGAAAATAAAGAAGCGCACAAACTTGCGAGCCAGGCACTTCAAGACAACATGATTGATAGCCACCTCAAAATTGAAAAATAGAAAAACGATGTATTTTGTTAAGATTGAGTGTAAAGGGAAGGTTGGTCGCAAAAGATGAACCGTTCGAAAGTGATGAAGGAAATTAATCATTTACTTAAAGAATATTGTGAGGACTGCTTTTTAAAGAAGCATTTTAGAAAAGAATATAGCAAGACCTATGCTCACCATTTTTGCATCAAACAGTGTACAGTTGGTGAGAGCCTTCAAAGAAAAGGGAATTTATTAATAAAACAATAAAAGGCTGACAAAAAAATTGCCAGCCTTTCAAACTTTTTTATATAGAAGCTACTTTATTTACGTTAGCTGCTTGAGGCCCACGGTTTCCTTCAACAATTTCGAAAGAAACTTCTTCGCCTTCTTCCAATGTTTTAAAGCCTTCTCCTTGGATTGCGGTAAAATGTACGAAAACGTCGTCTCCGCCCTCAACTTCGATGAAACCGTAACCTTTTTCATTGTTAAACCATTTTACTTTTCCGTTTTGCATGCACTTAATCCTCCTAAATCTTTCGGCACTGCTGCCTATGAAAAAATATTATCATAAAGCAAAACAACTGAAAAATCTGTAGATTCCCTATATTTTGCTTAAATGATAAATCAACTATACAACAGGAAAAATAAAGAGTCAAGAAAACGATGGCAAACTAACTCGATTAATTCGAAAATTATAATAACAGAAAACGCAGGGAGGACAGTCATCACTTGTTAAAACAGGCTTCTTATAGTACACTTTTATGTGCTTATCACTGGATAGAGGAGGGAAATTGACAGATGCCAACCCCAAGCATGGAGGATTATATTGAACAAATATATTTGCTAATCAGTAACAAAGGATATGCTAGAGTTTCAGATATCGCAGAAGCTCTTGAAGTCCATCCCTCCTCGGTTACGAAAATGGTTCAGAAACTAGATCGGGAAAGCTATCTTCATTATGAACGATACAGAGGCCTTATTCTTACATCAAAAGGAAAAAAAATAGGCAAACGGCTGGTCGAACGGCACGATCTTCTAGAAAGGTTTCTAAAAATTATCGGGGTAGAAGATGAAAATATATATGAAGATGTGGAAGGAATCGAACATCATTTGAGCTGGAATTCAATTGACCGAATCGGCGACCTGGTACAATACTTTGAAGAGTGTCCAGACAGGATGGCAGACCTGCAGCTTGTTCAGGAAAAAAATGAAGAGGAAACAGCCAATCAGTAATGCATATCACGTACAAACGCTTTGAACAATTTCGTTCGAAGCGTTTTTCTCTTTTATTGAGGACTTGGCTTAATATGTTTTTTGTTGATGTCTTGCAAGAAAGGCGAAGGTCTTGGCAGAAAAGGGGCTTTGCCCCTCTTTAAAATACCGGCGACGAGGAGACTCACCGACCGTTACCTTGAAAGCGTCCTTCTGGAGCGGAAATCAACTTTAATAATTAACTCAACCAAGAGTATTATTCATCTGAAAGCCGAAGGTGTTAGTGACAATTAAAATAAGGAACAGGATTCGTCATCGGGTAAGGAAAAGATGGTGTAATATGGTACAATTGGTTTAAAAAATATCAGGAGGAACCCATGTGAGCCAAAAAAAGCCAATGAGTGATATTGAAATTGCACAGACCTCTGAATTATGGCCTATCCAGCAAGTAGCAGAGAAGATCGGCCTGTTTGATGATGACATTGAATACTATGGGAAATACAAAGCAAAGATTTCTTATGAAAAGATTAAAGAACTTCAAACGAACAAAGATGGGAAGCTTATTCTTGTCACATCCATCAACCCAACCCCTGCTGGTGAAGGGAAATCCACAGTAACGGTAGGCCTGGGAGATGCTCTATCCAAGCTTGGAAAAAAGACCGTCATTGCCCTAAGGGAGCCTTCGCTTGGTCCGACGATGGGAATCAAGGGCGGGGCTACTGGTGGTGGCCGGTCACAAGTTCTACCAATGGAAGATATCAATTTGCATTTTACAGGTGATCTGCATGCGATAACTACAGCAAACAATGCGCTTGCAGCTTTGCTGGATAATCACATGCAACAGGGTAATAAATTGAAGATCGATCAGCGCAGAATTGCCTGGAAAAGAGCCGTCGATTTGAATGACCGTGCTTTGCGAGAAGTGGTCGTAGGCCTGGGAGGACCAGCTCAGGGTGTTCCGCGAGAGGATGGATTCGATATTACTGTCGCGTCCGAAATCATGGCGGTGCTGTGCCTGTCGACGGATTTGGATGATTTGAAACGCAGACTTTCCAGAATGGTCATTGCCTATAATACAGATAAGAAGCCTGTTACGGTTAAAGATCTCGGAGTTCAAGGTGCACTTTCATTATTGTTAAAGGATGCACTCAAACCAAATCTTGTCCAAACAATCGAACATACTCCGGCCATTATCCACGGCGGTCCGTTCGCTAATATTGCCCATGGGTGCAACAGCATCATGGCTACGAAAACGGCGGCAAAAATAGGTGATTACGTGGTGACAGAATCCGGCTTTGGAGCAGATCTGGGTGCCGAAAAATTTCTTCATATTAAATCCAGAAACGCCGGACTGCAGCCGGATGCAGTCGTTATTGTGGCAACAATCAGGGCCTTAAAGATGCATGGTGGAGTTCCGAAAGATGAATTGACCCATGAAAATATCATGGCTCTTGAAAAAGGCTTGGAAAACCTCAAGAAACATACCGAAACAATAGCAAAATTCGGATTGCCTTTTGTTGTGGCGATCAACAAGTTTTCTGCCGATACTGAGTCTGAAGTAACTCTGCTTGAGAAATGGTGTGACAGACATTCCATACCGGTTGCATTGACTGAAGTTTGGGAAAAAGGCGGGGAAGGCGGGATCCGCCTTGCCGAAAAAGTGTTGCATGAAATAGAAAAGGATAATAGTCAATTCAATTATTTATACGACATTTCAGAATCACTTGAAGGCAAAATCAGGACAATCGTTCAGGAAGTATATGGCGGAAAGGATGTAGAATTTTCTGTTGCGGCAATGAAGCAATTGAAAGAGTTTGAAGATTTTGGTTGGGGAAATCTGCCAATTTGTATGGCGAAAACACAATATTCACTTTCGGACGATCCCGCAAAGCTAGGCCGGCCTGAAGACTTCATCATCCATGTCCGCGAGCTCAAGCCTAAGCTGGGCGCCGGCTTTATAGTGGCGTTGACAGGCGAGATGATGACAATGCCGGGTCTTCCAAAGGAACCCGCAGCAAATCATATGGATGTGGATGAACAAGGACGGGCCATCGGACTGTTTTGAGACAGGAAAAAACGGTGTGAGGTTTGCTAGTGACTGGATTGGTATATTTTATATGGGGCAAACCATCTGTGTTTGCGCCCTTTTTTAATCGGTTTTAGCCAATAAACGCTTGGGCATTAGTTCAATGAATTTGATCATTAGGGGCCAGTAGGCGTCTATGATACAATAACGATACGGCTATTCAATCGATAATTTGCGGGAAAGGTGGATTGTCATGCATATAAAAACAATTGAACCGACACCGAGTCCAAATACGATGAAGGTGATTTTAAGCGAGGAACTTGAAGCGGGCGTGAGCAATAATTATAAGAAGGAAAATACCGACACAGCACCTCCTTATATAAAAGAGATTCTGGAAATAGATGGTGTTAAGGGAGTTTATCACGTCGCCGATTTTCTGGCTGTGGAAAGAAACGGAAAGTTCCATTGGGAAGAAATTTTACCAAAAGTAAGGGAAGTATTCGGCGAGGATCCGCAAGCTGCAAATGAAAGTGATAAACGGGTGGATGAGCATTACGGTGAAGTAGATGTACAGGTGCAAATGTTCAAAGGCATTCCGCTCCAGGTCAAGCTTTCCACCGGGACCGAGGAAAAGAGATTCGGACTCCCCGAACGCTTTATGGAAGCCATGACAGCGGCTCAGTCGGAAGGTGAAAACTATGTACTTCTAAGAAAATGGAAGGACATGGGTGTTAGATACGGCGATTTGGATACGATTGGCCAACAGGTAGCAGAGGAGCTGGGAGCAGCCTACCCGGAAGACAGATTAAATCAGCTTGTAGAAAATGCCAAAAATCCTGATCTTGTCCGAGCTGTTACATCTAGGAAGCTAATCAAGCTTACACCAGGAATGCTCGAAGAACCTGATTGGAGAAAAAGATATCAGCTCCTGGAACAGATGGAGACGCCGGGACTTGAAGATTTGCCTGTGCTGGAAAAAGCACTGCATGATGAAAAATCTTCAATTCGTAGACTGGCAGTTGTATATCTCGGAATGATCGAAGATAAAAAAGTTCTTCCTCTTTTATACGCGGGGCTTCACGATAAAACAGTCACTGTCAGAAGAACTGCAGGGGATTGTTTATCAGATCTCGGCTTTCCTGAAGCGATGGAACAGATGAGCCAGGCACTCAGAGACAAGAGTAGAATCGTGCGATGGCGGGCTGCAATGTTCTTATATGAAGTGGGTGATGAGCGGGTATTGCCTGCCCTTAAGGCCGCTGAAAATGATCCGGAATTTGAAGTGCGTTTGCAGATAAAAATGGCGATTGAACGAATTGAGGGTGGAGAAGAGGCGAAAGGCTCGGTTTGGAAACAAATGACCGAAGCAAGGAAACAAACAACGAATTAACGGAAATGGAGGAATCACCATGTCAATGGCCTATGAGGAATACATGAAACAAGTAATAAAACCGATGAGGGAACAACTTGTACGTGCAAACTTTAAGGAACTTTTAACTCCTGAAGAAGTAGAAGAGTATATGAGTCAGGTGACAGGAACAACGCTTGTTGTCGTCAACTCGGTCTGCGGTTGTGCTGCTGGTCTTGCAAGACCGGCGGCCATCAAGGCAATAGAGGAAAGCCCTCATAAGCCGGATCATCTCGTCACGGTGTTTGCCGGCCAAGAGAGGGAAGCAACGGCCAAAATGCGTGAATATTTTACCGGCTACGAACCATCATCACCTTCGATTGCATTAATGAAGGGAAATGAGGTCGTTCATTTTATTCCAAGAGAAGAGATAGAGGATAATGAGCTTGAAGACATCGTCGCTGGTTTAACAACCGCTTTTGAAAAAAATTGTATGTAAAAGGAGAGAGCTTTGGGCTGCTCTAATGCCCAAAGCTCTTAATCAGCAATATTCATATAAACGAAATAGCCAAGCATAACAATGAGTCCGATTGAAACTAGTACTGATGTCATCTGTTAACCCTCCTTAATCCAAACGAATACTCATATTATACCTCAACTCAAAATTTTTACCATTCTTAAGACATCTTTGTCGTTTGATGAACATTATCGTAAAATCCTTCCTGCCGTATCGATATGTAACGATGAAATTCTTCTGGGAATCTCTAAATCTCTCGCTAAGTATGATATAATTTTATGTATCCTAAAGCGAAAAATATTAGTAGAGAAGGGGCACCCCGGAATGAAGAAAATCATCATAGTCCTTCTTATTTTCCCTGTTGTTTTTTTAATTTCAGACTTGTCCAAGGCTACTGATATTGGGGTTTCCCTTGGAGACACCAAATTATATAATGAACTGAATTTACAGTCTGGTAATCTCTTGAAAGATTCTGTCATGTTGCCCGAAGAGGAATTTAACGAAACGGAAGCGGAAAAAATCATCAATAGATTAGATTTTTTGCCAAAATCGGTACTTTCGGCTATAAATGAACATGACGTAAAAATTATCCTTTTCGAGGGAATGTTGACGGATCAACCGTACGCAAAGCATTTGAAAGGAAAAGTGCCGAGGGGTTATCCCGATACCGCATCATGGGATGATTTGCCGGGAGCTGGAGGCTCCCAGTTTGTTTTTGTCAAAATTGGATCAAGTGAAAAAGGAGAAGGGCATGGCTCAGTAAATCTCGAATATCACGAGCTTGCACATTCCCTGCAGCATTTTTCCTTTAATGATGGAAAAGCAGATCAGAAGATTACCCAAGCATGGGAACAGGAAGCAAGCTCCCTTTTTCCGGGCATGGATTATTTTCTTGATTACAAAGAAGAATATTTTGCAGAGTGTTTTGCTTATTATTTCTATTCTGCAGATACCAGGGAGCAATTGAAAAGGAAGGCTCCGAAGATGTATACTTTTTTAAGCAGCTTAAAATAAAGCGAGGGTTTATTCTATGGAACAGTATTTGAAATTATGCAGCCATGTGCTTGAAAACGGTACGGTCAAGGATGATAGAACCGGTACCGGTACGATCAGCACTTTCGGATATCAAATGAGGTACGACTTGGAAAATGGATTTCCGCTTTTAACTACAAAGAAACTTCACGTACGGTCAATCATATATGAACTCCTCTGGTTTTTGGCCGGAGATACGAATGTGAAATACCTCCAGGACAATGGAGTCAGAATATGGAACGAATGGGCTGATGAACACGGCGATCTTGGTCCTGTTTACGGAAAACAATGGAGGTCTTGGGAGACGGCTGATGGGAATACGGTTGATCAAATTAAAGATGTTTTAGAGCAGCTTCGGACAAATCCCAATTCGCGCCGTATGATTGTCAATGCTTGGAACGTGGGTGAGTTGGACAAAATGGCACTGCCGCCATGCCATTGCCTGTTCCAGTTTTATGTGGCGGATGGAAAACTATCCTGCCAGCTTTATCAGCGTTCCGCAGATATTTTTCTCGGCGTGCCTTTCAATATTGCGTCGTATGCATTATTGACGATGATGATGGCACAGGTTGCAGGCCTTAAGCCGGGAGAATTCGTTCATACTTTGGGTGATGCCCACATTTATAAAAATCATGTAGACCAGGTGAAACTGCAGCTAACAAGGAAACCGGGTCCACTTCCAAAAATGCTCATAAATCCGGAAGTAAAAGATTTATTTGCTTTTACATTCGAAGACTTTACCTTGGAAGATTACGATGCCCAACCGCATATTAAAGGAGCAGTGAGTGTATGATCTCTTTTCTATGGGCCCAGGACGAAAATGGCCTGATTGGAAATAATAACGAACTACCATGGAGGCTGCCTGCCGACCTGAAATATTTTAAAGAAACAACAATGGGGCGTCCGATTGTCATGGGGAGAAAAACATATGAATCTATCGGAAGGCCATTGCCTGGGCGGACAAATATCATCTTGACCAGGGACACAGCCTATACGGCAGAAGGCTGTCTCGTTTTTCATTCGAAGGAAGATCTGCTCGATTGGATTGAGGAAAACGGTCCGGAGGTCTTTATTACAGGCGGATCCGAGATATTTAAGCTGTTTTTAAACCATGTGGACCGGTTATATGTAACAAAAATCAGAGCTTGCTTTGAAGGAGATACATATTTTCCTGAAATTGATTGGGAGAAATGGCGTTTAAAATCAGCGGAAAAAGGTCCGAAAGATGATAAAAACCCATATGATTATGAATTCCAGATATACGAACGGGATTGAACAAATGCGGAAGCGCCTGTTCATCGACGTACAGACTGGAGTGACTCCAACGAGATAAAGGAAACACGGCGACGAAGGAGCCGATGTTGACTTATCGTAGGCGGAGGCGCGAAGTCTGCTAGTCGATAGGCGCTGGAGCTGGACGTAGCATAATCCGATTAACAAGTTATCCACAAGACTGGAATTTTGTAGTTTCCTAAACGAAAAAAAGCGAACCGCTGTGTTCGCTTTTTCGTTGTTGAGGAAATGGTAGTTCTTCCTACTTTTGGACTTTAATTAAGATGTCCTTTGTCCAGCTCCTACGCATAGGAAGTGCTAGTGCCACCGAAGCCACAGGGACAAGGAAAGTTTCGGCAGCGTTACATCGCACGAAGGAAAAGCGTCAGCTTTTTCGAGGACGTGGCGTTTTGAGGTGGCCAGCTGCCTAGCCCGTCGAGGTCACAAGCATTCAAGGAAGAGTGTGCTCCTGCGCCATAGCATATTTGAAGAGGTCTTGGTTCAGCCCGTCGTAAAGCCGCATGAAGAATTTTCAAAGATGTTTCACATGATGTGGTGGACAGCTTGGCTAAAGAACTTCCTCCTCGGGTATCGTCTTGTGCTTGTCAGGGCTGATCAAGGCGCTTGCACTTTAGTTCAATGTCACCAGTAAAACAAAAAAGCTCTGAGGATGTGTTTCAAAGTGATAAAAATAGTTACCGATTCCAGCAGTGACTTTACAAAAGAAGAGTTAATTGAATTAAACATTCATGTTGTGCCATTAAGCATTTCCATAGGAGAGGAATCATTTTTGGATGGCGTCGATATTTCTTCGGAACAGTTCATAGAAAAAATGCAACAGTTCAAAAGTTTGCCTAAAAGTTCCCAGCCTGCAGCAGGGGAGTTCCTCAATTTGTATAATCAGCTGACAGAAGATGGAAGTGAAGTTTTGTCTATACATATGTCTGGAAAATTGAGCGGAACTGTCGAGTCAGCAAGAACTGCTGCCGGAATGGCAGATGGCAAAGTGACTGTAGTGGATTCTTTGTTTATTTCCAAAGCATTGGGATTCCAAGTTCGAGAAGCAGCCAAATTGGCGAAAGAAGGTTGTTCGACGGAAGAGATTACTAATGTTTTGAACCAAATAAGAAAAAACACCAATTTATTCGTCGTTGTGGATACACTCGAAAACCTTGTCAAAGGAGGGAGAATCGGAAAAGGGACTGCATTGATAGGGTCCTTTTTAAATATCAAACCGATTGCCATCCTAGAAGATGGGGAATATTCGCCTGTTGCCAAAGTTCGAAGCCAATCACAGGCAATTAAATATATTGTGAAACAGTTTATGAGCGATGTTAAAGGGAAAACAGTCAAGTACGCAAGTGTTGCTCATGCAAATGGCATTGATTTTGCCTTGAAATTAAAAGAACAGATAGAGGAAAAGGCTGGTTACCATTCCGTAGAAATACTTTGGACGAGCCCGGTTATCAGCACGCATACTGGACAGGGGGCAATCGGTTTTTCCTATTATGCCGAATAATTGATGGGGTAATTAAAGGGTTGCTTTTCTTTTGAAAGTAAAGTGTAACTCGTTATGGGAAATTTTATTAAAAAGAAGCTTTTCTGTGTCTAGCGATGCACAGGAGATGCTAGTGCAGGCAAGGGTCAGGACAAGGAAAGCTTCGTCAGCGTTACTTCGCACGAAGAAAAATCGATAGCTTTTTCGAGGACATCGCTAACTGACGCCATCCTTCAGCGCCTTGCCGTTCGAGGTCACAAGCTTGCAAGGAACTGATTCGAAAAGGTCATGTTCAGCTCGTCGCAAAGATGCACGAAGCATTTCTGAGAAGTTTTACATGGCGTGATTGAAATCAGCAGCTTCGCTTACGAGTTGACACCTCGGGAATCGTCTTGTTTTGCCCTCGCTGAGCAAGGAGCTTGCGCATTTCTTTGAACATGCGCTTCCACTTTTCCTATTATCTTTTTTATTATCTTTTGCATATGATGTTATAATGAAAGCACTTAAACAAAGTGAGTGGGCAAGCCTGATGAAAAAATATTTAATTGCATTGTTAAGCACGCTGTTACTCATGTCCGGCTGTGCTATTCAAAATAAGGATCTGAGTAATAAAAAAACCGCATTGAAAGCTAAACAGTACCCTCCGGCTGATTTTATACCTAATGATGTTAAAATTGTTTCTGTAGGGGACTCACTAACTCAGGGTGTTGGAGCAGACGATAAGCTTGGCGGCTATATTCCTTTTTTAAAAGAGGACCTGGAAAAGCTGAAAAGTATCAATAAAGTGGAATTTGAAAATCACGGAAAAAAAGGAAACAGGACAGATCAATTATTGAAACGCCTGAAGCAACAGTCAGTCATGGCAGACATAATGGAGGCCGATATGGTAATCATCACAATCGGCGGGAATGATGTAATGCAGGTTTTCAGAGAGAATCTTCTGGGACTGAAACTGAATAAGTTTATTGCAGCGGAAGATGCGTACCAGGAAAGGCTGGATGAAATCATTGCATTAATCAGGAGTTACAACAGCGACGCAGGAATTGTTCTTGTAGGTATTTACAATCCATTTATTAAATGGTTTTCAGACATAAAGGAAATGGATCAAGTTGTCGATAATTGGAACAATGTCAGTTATGAGACGGTTACGAAATATAATCATACGCTATTTGTACCTGTTGCTGATATCTTTGAAAATAATGAGGAGAGCTTGCTGTATACTGATTATTTCCATCCGAATACGAGAGGCTATGAGTTGATTGCAGAACGGATTTATGATTATCTAGTTGCAGAAGACTATTTGTAAATTTGTAAGTCTGCATTACGGGGGAAACAATAATGGCAAAAAGAAATTATTGGAAGATCGGTTTTTTGGTATTGGCCGCTCTAAATCTGGTATTTGTTTTCAGTATTGGGTTGCTCCTGTTTTTATCATCTGATCAAAACGGAATTCCTCAGAAAAAAACGGATACAAGCAAATATTCGGAGTTTACGATTAATACCAAAAAAGAGGACTTAAACAAACTCATCAATTACTATATTGAAAAAGAAGGCTTAAACGGGCCTATTCATTACAATGTATTTCTAACCGATGAAGTTGAACTTTATGGTGAGGTGTCGGTATTTTCACAAGCCCTTCAGTTGAAAATGACATTTGAGCCAAAAGCATTGGAAAATGGCGACCTGGTCCTTGAACAAAAAGATGTTTATCTTGGAGATATGAAACTGCCGGTTTCGTATATAATGAAGTTTATACGTGATGCCTACAAATTTCCATCCTGGGTAATCATCCAGCCAAATGACGAGCAGGTATATGTGGCGCTGCAGCAAATGAGACTGAATAACGGAATACAAGTCAGAGTACAGGAATTTGACCTTGCAAATGACAGAATCTCTATGAAAATGCTTGTTCCGTCAGAATAAAATATGTTATTCGAGGAGTTGAATCTGATGAAATCCGAAAAGCGGCAGGAACTGGCTACTTTTGCAGGAGGATGCTTTTGGTGTATGGTCAAGCCGTTTGACGAAATGCCTGGAATTAAGAAAGTCGTATCAGGATATACAGGCGGATCTACGGAAAACCCAACCTATGAACAAGTTTGTTCAGGATTAACGGGCCATACCGAGGCAGTGCAAATCACTTTTGATCCATCTATCATTTCTTATGGTGAACTTCTTGAAATTTATTGGATGCAAATTGATCCGACAGATGCAGGGGGACAGTTTTACGACCGGGGTGATTCATACCGTCCTGCTATTTTTTATCATAATGAAGAACAGCGCGTTCTTGCCGAAGAGTCGAAGCAAAAACTCGATGAGAGTAAGAAATTCGCAGATACGATTGCTGTTTCCATTGAGCCGGCCAAGCCTTTTTACGAAGCGGAAGAGTATCATCAACAATTTTATCAAAAAAATCCCGAACGCTATACTGCGTATCAACATGGCTCTGGAAGAGCATCATTCATAGAGCGACATTGGGGGGATCAACATGGAAAAAAATGAACTTAGAAAAAAATTGACACCGCTTCAATATGAAGTGACCCAAAATAATGGGACAGAACCTCCTTTCCACAATGAATACTGGGATAATACAGCCGAAGGGATATATGTTGATATCATTTCGGGGAAACCTTTATTCAGTTCTTTGGATCAGTATGATGCCGGTTGCGGCTGGCCAAGCTTCACTAAACCTATAGAAGACGAAGAGATATTGGAGAATGAGGATTTCAGCCATGGGATGGTTCGGACTGAAGTGAGGAGCAAGACAGCTAATTCTCATTTGGGGCATGTTTTTCCTGATGGGCCGGGTCCTGCGGGACTAAGATATTGTATAAATTCCGCTTCAATGCGCTTCATTCCCGTGGAAAATCTGGAAGAGGAGGGTTATCCCGAATATAAACGCTTGTTTGAATGAATCAAACGCCTGCTCAGCATACATCCCTCATTTCTTAAAAAATGGGCTAAAGCACATGCGGCCCACGAAACTCCTACATAGTATATGGATGAAGAGACTATAAGAAATGAGGAGTGATGACATGTATTATGGCGGATATGGCGGCTACGGCGGTTGTGGATGCGATGGGTTTGTATCCCCAGCATACGGATATGGTGGATGTGGAGTAGGAGGAGTTGGCGGTTTTGGCTTTGGAGGCGGCTTTGCGCTGATTGTTGTACTGTTCATCCTGTTGATCATCATTGGCGCATGCTGGTGTTAAAATTAAACCGAATAATAAAGCGAAATGAATTAAGCTCCCTGAAATTAGGGGGCTTTTTATAGCTAATATTGCATACATTTTAGGAAAGAAAAGAATGTCCTTTCTGATCCAGGTATTTTTTGTTTACATGCATTTGACAATCGGCTATAGTGAATTAACAACTAAGGCTGAAAGGCGAATAGGACGATGAAGAAAACTTTTTATCATTTTTTACTCAAATACCGGCAGCCGGAATCAAAGGATGATTTTAGTTATTTTGCTGAAGAAGTGTATAAAGATCATGGCTTTCCGAAAGATTCTATGGACTACTATGAAATTAGTGACTATCTCGAATTGAACGGCAGCTACCAATCCACGCTTGCTATTTTCGATGAAGCTTGGGAATTATATTTAGAAACAGAGAATAAAAAATAAAAAGGGGCGGAATGAAATGCGCGAGATAGATGTGTTTATTGATACAGAAGAAATTGCTGAATTCTTTTACCAAGAACTCATCAATAGGGGTTTCATTCCTTCAGAAGATGAAATCAGGGAGCTAGCCGATGTCACATTTGAGTATTTATTAAAAAAAGAAATTATTGCCGAAGAGTGGGAGGACTAACTCCTGTATATATCGCAACGAAAGGGGAAGAACCATATTCCCCTTTTTTTATATCGTGATCAACCTATTGAAGATTTAACACCTGTTCCGCACAAACTTTTTCCCTTGTTTTATAAAAATCCTCCAAATAATGTCTTTCAAAAACTCCAGCAGCGGCAATGAGCTGCTGTTCGTCCAGTTTTGGACCGATCAACTGTACTCCGATGGGCAACTTTTCACGACTGAGACCCGCAGGGATGGAAATTACGGGATGCCCTGTTAAATTGAAATAGGATGTATATCTGATCATGGAGTTAAAAATCGGTTCGGATTCCCCATTGATTGAAACAATGTCCATGCCCACAGGTTTAGGAAGAATTGGCAAGGTCGGTGCAATGATAAGATCAACTTCATTAAATAAATGATTGAAAGCCTCTGCTATTATCCCTCTTCTCTTAAGGGCGTTGATATAATCGATAGCACTGATCGAATGAGCATTCTCCATTACCTGTTTAACATCCGCTCCATAATTTTTAATCCCGCGGTATATTCGGTCTTTATGAACAAACCCGGCCTCCGCAATTGCCAATGTAAACGTCAAAGAGGCCGCTTCTTCAACATGTGGAATCTCAACATCAAATAGCAGGGCGCCCAAATTCTCCAATTTGAGGAGAGTCTGCTTGTATATTTCCAAAACCTCAGATTCTATCCTGTCAGTAAAATAATTTGAGGGGACGCCGATCCTCCGTCCTTTTAACGATGTGTCGGCATTCGAATAGCTGACATTTGTCAACGCTTCCATCATTAAAGCAAGGTCATCTATATTTTTGGTAATAGTCCCATTATGATCCAGTGTCCATGAAATTGGGGTGACACCGTCATTATTGATTAAACCATGTGTGGGCTTTAATCCGATGAGCCCGCAGCATGATGCTGGAATTCTAATGGAGCCGCCTGTATCTGTTCCAATGGAAGCTGCACTTAATTCAGCAGCCACAGAAACAGCGGATCCTCCGCTAGATCCTCCAGAAATATAGTCGGGATTCCAAGGGTTCCTCGCAGGTCCATAGAATGGATTATTATTTGTTATCCCAAAAGCAAATTCATGCATATTCGTTTTACCCACCATCACTGCCCCCTCGTTTAGAAGTGTGGAAATGACAGGAGCATTTTGCTTAGGTACAAAGTTTTGATCAATCCTTGATCCGCTTGTAGCTGGAATGCCCTTGACATGGATATTATCTTTGTACGACAAAGGCACTCCTTCAAGCCGTCCAGCATATCCCATTGACCAGCGCATTTCTGATATTTTTGCTTGATTCAAGGATGTTTCCTCAGTAAGTAGAATAAAAGCGTTGAGAGATTCTGCCTGTTTCGCTCTTTTTAAATATTCCTTTGTCACTTCTACAGGAGAGAATTTCTTTGTTCTGTAACCATCTAGCACTTGTCTAATAGAAAGCATGATTCTACCTCCATATCATCTAGCGTCTGTCGATTATTATTATTCTATCATACATATTTAAAAAGTTTATCAAAAGTTCTAAAGATTTAGTTGATTAAACATAACGCTAAATGTATAATTCGTTTATAAAGTGATACAAGGTTCGTTTAAATTCATATTTTATATAGGTTGAAATAAATATTATTCATCTAGTAATAAACCGGAGCAACTTCCATTGTACAAATCATAAAAAAACGGTTCGTTGATTGCATTGATAGGCGGCAATTCCTCGAAAATACTTTGCATTTCCTTCGTGAGATACTCATTCGAAGAAGCTATTTCTGGGTCTTGCGGGAGTAGCTTGAGACATGAGACCCCGCAGGCCGCGCAAAAGCGTCCGCCTGTAACGGAAATCAACGGTGGCTTCTCAGGGGAAAAATATTTAATTCAATTTATATTAGCAGATGATTGCAGATAAGTTGAACGAACGACAAATATAAAGGAGGAAGCAAAGGACAGAAAAAAAGCAGGTTCAACCTTAAGGCACATTGAGCCTGGCGTATATACTTCTTATGCTAAAATCTCAACAGTCCTTTAACGCAAATTATGAAAAAAATCAATGAAAGAAAAGTCCATGAAACATTTTATGGAGAGATCTATTCCATATTGGAGCAGGAGCCTTATGCAAAACATATTGGAATGAAGCTGGAATCCCTTGGGGAAGGGACAGCGGCTGCAACATTGGAAGTACAAAAACATATGCTGAATACCCATGGAACTGTTCATGGGGCAATATTGTTTTCCCTCGCCGATTATGTTTTCGCATCGGCCAGCAATTCTTACGGAAAGACGGCAATGGGGTTGACGACAACAATGAATTTCATGTCACCTGCAAGAGAAGGGGATATTTTAAGGGCAGAAGCCGTTGAAGAGAAGAGGAGCAACAGGCTTGCATGGTATAAGATTAAAGTGAGTTGTGAAGATGAATTGCTAGCGACTATGGATGCAACTGTTTACCGTAAAAATGAATTTTTTGTTCCAGTGGAGCAAATGGAAGAAGAGTCCGGCTTCAAGAAATGAAGCTGGACTCTTTTTTTCCTCCCAGATAGGCATCCCTGACGCGGGGGTCTTTCATCAGCTCTTTTGCCATTCCCTTGATTACGATTTCTCCCCGCTCTATGACGCAGGCACGATCCGCCACTTTAAGTGCAGCTCTTACATTTTGCTCTACCAAAATGATCGTTGTCTTGAATTCTTCCCGGAGATGTTCAAGTATGTTCATGATGTCTTTCACGATCAATGGGGCAAGCCCTAATGACGGCTCGTCAAGCATCATCAGCTTTGGATTCGACATCAACCCGCGGGCGATAGCCAGCATCTGTTGTTCTCCGCCGCTTAACAAGCCGCCGGGCCGGTCTTCCATCGTTTTTAATTTAGGAAATAATTCATAACATCGGTCGATGTCTTTCTGTATAGTTTTGCTTGTTTTTAACCGATGATAGGCTCCAAGCATCAGGTTGTCCTTTACTGATAGAGAATCAAATATTTGCCTGCGTTCCGGGACAAGGCAGATGCCCTGTTTCACGATTTCTTCCACTTTCATTTTCCCGATGTTTTGACCTTCGTAAATAATTTCTCCTTCTTTTTGGAGATAGACGCCTGCAATCGTTCCCAGCAAAGTACTTTTTCCAGCGCCGTTAGAACCTACGATAGCAAAGATTTCACCTTTCTCGAGTTCAAAAGATATGCCTTTTAGTACATGTAAAAAACCGTGATACGTATGAATGTTTTTAACTTCCAGCATCTAGATCGCCTCCTCGTCATCAGTTCCCAAATAGGCGGCAATGACTTTTTCATTCTCATAGATTTCAGCCGGAGTCCCTTCGGCAATTTTTTTGCCATAATCGATGACGACAATCCGGTCTGAAATCCCCATGACCGTTTCCATGTCATGTTCAACAAATAGGAACGTCATGCCCTCCATCCTCATTTGTCGTATGACCTGAACAAGCTGGGCTGATTCTTGGGGATTCAAACCGGCCATCGGTTCATCCAGCAAGATCAATTTTGGGGAGGAAGCAGCAGCCCGAGCGATTTCCAGTAATCGTTGGTTTCCGTAGGGCAGCACTTTGGAATCCTCATGTGCAAGGGCGGAAATTCCCACTTTTTCTAAAAAGTGCATGGCAATCTCATAAGCCTGTTTTTCTTCTTTCCTAACTGAAGGAAGGCGAAAGCCGGATGTTAAAAAGCCAGTTTTTAATCGACAATGAACACCTGTCATGACATTTTCTATTACTGTCATATTTTCAAAGATTTGCAGATTTTGAAACGTCCGGGTAATTCCTGCGTTTGCGATTTGAAATGGCTGCTTGCCCGTAATTTCTTCTTTTTGGAAAAAGATCTTGCCCGATGTGGGGGGAAATACTCCTGTTATCATGTTGAACAAGGTTGTTTTTCCAGCGCCGTTCGGTCCGATGACCGCAACTATTTCACCTGGATTGAGGTGGAAATTGACGTCACTTACCGCAATGACTCCTCCAAATGACTTTGTCAGACCTTGGACATCCAACAAGGGATTGCTCATCATTTACTACCTCCCGCCGACACATTTGTTTCGTCCTTCTTAATGGAAGGCTGTTCTTTTTTTCCGCTAAAAGAAATCAGGTTCCATAGTTTTCCTAAAGCTGGCGCAAGCCCTTGCGGCATATAAATCAAAATGACTACAAGCAGGACTCCGAAAAAAATAATTTGGAATTCTCCTCCGACACTTGGCAGCACCATAGGGACAAGGTCTTTGAGCCCTTCATTCAGCAAAACATATACGACAGCTCCAATCATACCGCCCCAAATACTTGAGGAACCTCCGATGACAACCATGATCAACAGGCTGATAGATTCCATTGCCGTAAATAACTCAGGGTTGATGAAAGATACATAGTGTGCGTATAGACTTCCGGAAATCGAAGCGTATATCGCACTTAAAACAAATACTTGCAACTTATACTGCTGAATATTGACACCGATGGAGTTGGCGGCAATATCGCTTCCGTGAATGGATCTTAAAGCCCTGCCAACCCGTGAATGGATAATATTGCTTGAGAATAAGATGCTTAAAAGAAGAATCAGCCAGACCAAATAATAGAATCTCATATCCGTATTAAATGCAAATCCTAAGATTTCGAAAGACGGGATACCGAAAAATCCATTTAGACCGCCAGTAAGTTCCTTAAACTCTTTAAAGAATACAAAAATGATAATTCCGAATCCAAGCGTTGCAAGCGCCAAGTAGTTTTCCTTTAATTTCAACGTTGGAATACCGATAATCACAGCAATTACTGAGGCGATGACAATACCAGTGAGAATGCCCAAAATGCTGGGTAGGCCGTATGTTCCTGTGACAATAGCAGCAGAATAAGCCCCAATACCATAAAATGCGGCATGCCCCAGTGAAATTTGGCCCGCATAACCCATCAGCATCGTCAGTCCCGAAGTCACAATTGCATATAATCCAATTAAAATCAGGACGCTCAGCATAAAAGAATTTGCAAAGAAGGGAATTATGGTGAGAATTGCAACCAACAGGGCAATTCCGATATATTGTTTTTGTCGGTTTTTATTATCAATCATATCTTATACCCGCTTTCCGCTTGCTTTTGCAAATAATCCACTTGGCTTGAAAAACAACACAAGCAAAAGCAAAGCAAAAATGACGGCATCCTTGTAGCCGGAAGTCCACAGACCCTCGGTGAATGACTCCAAAATCCCAATCATGAAAGCTCCAATAATTGCAGCAGGGGCATTTGTCAGTCCGCCGATGACCGCTGCAACAAAAGCTTTTACTCCCAGCATGAGGCCCATTTCATAGGAAGCGCCAGATATTGGGGCAATGATAATACCAGCTACCGCTCCCAATCCTGCACTGACAGAAATCGAAAGAAAGGACATCCATTCAGGTCTGATACCCATAAGTCGGGCAGCGTTGCGATTGACAACACAGGCTGTTACGGCTTTTCCAACAAAAGTTTTATTGAAAAAATAGAACATTGCAATTAGGCTGACGACTGAAATGCAAATAGCCCAAATACTTTGTGGAAGCAAAACGGCATTCATTATATTTATGGGATCGTTTTTTGTAAAGGGAGCCAGTGATTTAGGCTGAGTTCCCCAAAGTAAAATAGCCAGCCCGCGTATGGCAATGGCCACTCCGATAGTAATGATGATAAGGGTGGGCAAGGATGAATTCCTCGCAGGATAAATGGCAGTCCTTTCAAAAATTCCGCCGACAAGAACTACAATCAAAATGCTCAAGATGATTCCGACGAACATAGGCATATTCATGGAAACAAAGGTGATTGCCAACATGGCGCCAAGCATGGCAAATTCTCCTTGGGCAAAATTCAGGACGCCGGTGATATTATACGTTATGACAAAGCCAATGGCGATCAGAGCGTAAATACTACCAATCGTCAAGCCTGAGAAAATCAATTGCAGTATCTGGGTTAATAGCTCCATCATTTAAGCTCCTTTCAGGGTAATCACAAAGAAGTGTTGTAATTAAGGAGAAAGCAGGGAATAGCTAGATTCCCTGCCAAATAATTACTCTCCTTTTTTCCATTCGCCATCTTTAATTTCAATCATGGTCAGACTGTCGGATTTAAGACCGTTATGATCGTCAGCCTCCATGTTAAAGACACCAGAAATCCCTACAAATCCCTTGGTGCTTTCCAAGGCTTCCCGGAGTTTGTCTTTATCTGCTCCCGCTTCTTCCAATGCATTAAGTAAAATGTAAATTCCATCATAGGCATGTCCGCCAAAGGTGCTGGCTGCTTTGTCAAATTTATTTTCATAGCTTGTCTTGAACTTTTTCAACTCTTCTTTTTGTTGATCACTATCGTCCAATTCATCTACCACGAGCAGTTTGCCGGCAGGGAAGATGACTCCATTTGCTGCATCTCCTGCAAGTTCAATAAATTCCTTAGTTCCAATCCCATGGCTTTCAATGATTGGTACATCCAAGCCGATCTCACGGATGTTCTTTGTCACAACAGCTGACTCTTGTGCAGTACCCCAAACAATTATTGCTTCCGGATTGGCTTTTTTAACCCTTGTAAGCATGGACTTTGCATCATTGACAGTTGCTTCAAACTCTTCTTCGATGACAGATTCAATACCATAGTCGCCTTTAAGCTTTTCAAACTCCTCGTGGCCGCTCGTACCGTAAGAGTTGGCAACACTCAACCATGCAACTTTCTTTAAGTTCTTGCCTTCTAAATATTCCAATAATTTCGGAATAACTACGTCATCGCCCTGAGCCGTCTTAAATGTCCATTCACGTGGTGAGTTGTCATCAGGATTATTGATTTGCTTACTTGCCGCCAAAGAAATGTATGGAACCTGTGCTTTTTCAGCTAGAGGAATCATCGCCAAGCTGTTTCCGCTGATTGTACCCCCGACAATTGCTGTAACTTTTTCTTGTTCAATCAATTTTTTCATTCCCAATACAGCTTCGTTTTGGTCGGATTTGGAATCAATAGAGATCAACTTAATTTTTTTACCGTCGATTCCTCCTTGATCATTTACTTCGTCAATGATCATTTTAATAGTTTCTTCTTCCGGCTTTCCGAGTGGGGCTGCACTTCCGGATGCATCTATGATACTTCCAATTTTAATTTCTTCAGTTTTGTCCCCGTTATCGGAGCTGCCGCCTGAGGACTCTTCTTTATTTCCACATGCAGCAACCGAAGCTGCCAAAATAAGGACTAGAAGGCCAAATAACCACTTTTTCATGTACTTTCCTCCTTGAAATAAGTAAAATAGCAATAGTAGAAAGAATAGTCAAACATTTCAGGGTCTACAATTTTGTCTGTAATAGTTTCAACCTTCATTTTTAATTCGATATTTGAGAGGATTGTAATGCAGGCTTGTGACTGTTTGGATCACCTCCTAAGATATTCTTGTTACAAAACAAAAACGGATAGTAAGAAAGCCCTTACAACTTGAGACAAAGATACCATAATACATTTTTAATGTAAACATAATAATTTGAATAATTTCAAGTATATGTCAATTTGGCAAGTTAGTTTTATTAAGGAATAAAGCTAGGGAGGTCAAGATGATAGGTGAATATTTACAAACACATTAAATTTTCGGAAAAAACAGTTGACTTTTATCAGTAGAGGGATTAAATTACACATATAACATATAAATGTATTAACGGACGCACTTTGTTACATTAAAGACAAAAAGATATGCAAATGGAGGTAGATTCTATGATATATAATGCTGAAATGGAAACGTATAATGCTGAAATGGAAACGCTGTCAATAGCAGAAAAAGAAGAACTGCAATATTTACGCCTGAAAGAAACGTTGAACAGGGTATATAGCAAAGTAAGCTTTTATAAAGAGAAGTTTGACAAACAGGGGATTGATTTAGAAGAAATCAAAAGCATAAAGGATATCAAAAAACTGCCTTTTACCAAAAAACAGAATTTGCGAGAAAACTATCCTTTTGGATTGTTTGCAGAGCCCATGGAAAATATCGTCCGGATGCACGGTTCTTCTGGAACGAGCGGGAAGCCGACTGTTGTCAGCTATACTCAAAATGACATCAATGTCTGGTCGGAACTTATCGCAAGGGCTATTGTTGCTGCTGGGGGAAGTAAAGGAGATGTTTTCCATAACGCTTATGGATATGGGCTGTTCACTGGTGGATTAGGGTTACATTATGGCGCTGAAAAACTGGGAGCGGCAGTGGTTCCAATTTCGGGGGGGAATACTGAAAGGCAGATATTGGCCATTCAGGATTTTAAGCCTAAAGGGCTTGCATGCACGCCTTCATACGCTTTGAACATTGCTGAAAAAATGCGGGAGATGGGGCTGGATTCGAGAGATAACAGTTTAAGGTACGGAATATTCGGTGCAGAGCCCTGGTCGGAAGAGATGCGCGGAAAAATCGAAGACTTGCTGGGTATCAAAGCCGTCGATATTTATGGATTAAGTGAAATAATGGGGCCGGGTGTTTCAATCGAATGTCATGTCGCGCAGGACGGTCTTCATATAGCTGATGACCATTTCCTAGTGGAAGTCATTGATACGGAAACATCGGAACCCGTGGAGGACGGTGAGGACGGTGAGTTTGTTTTCACCACTCTTACAAAGGAAGCGTTTCCAGTTATAAGATACCGAACTGGAGATATCGGATCTATCACCAGGGATAAATGCAAATGCGGCAGAACAACGACTAGGATGTCAAGAGTCAAGGGAAGAACTGATGACATGATCATTATTCGCGGGGTGAATGTTTTCCCTTCGGAAATGGAACGTGTTCTTTTGCAAATTGAAGGTCTGGCCCCGTACTATCAGATCCGGCTTATCAAAGAAGGTCCGATGGATTGTGCTGAGCTGCATGTGGAGATAACCGATGAGCTGTTTAAGGGTATTAATGGGGATCTCAAACATGAACAGATATTGATACTTGAGAGAAAAATTAAGCATGAAATGAAATCTGCTTGCCTTGTTTCGGTCAAAACAGTGATCGGAACTCCAAAGAGCATCCCTAGATCAGAAGGCAAAGCCATAAGAATCGTTGACCAAAGGAAATCAGGGCCAGTTATGCTTTCTTAATACCACATTACTAAAAGGAGTGCTTTCAAACAGAGATGGATAATAAAGTATATGATATAACGATTGTTGGCGGCGGCCCTGCTGGTATGTTTACAGCTTTTTATGCGGGTTTAAGACAAATGTCTGTCAAAATTATCGAGAGCCTGCCCAAGCTGGGAGGGCAGCTCTCCGCCTTATATCCTGAAAAATATATTTACGATGTTGCAGGTTTTCCCAAAGTGCGCGCCCAGGAGCTTGTAGACAGCTTGAAAAAGCAGATGCGCATGTTTGAGCAGGAAGTTTGCCTGAATGAATCGGTGGAATCTTTAGTTAAACAAAATGACGGCACTTTCATTTTAACTACCGACAAGGGAATCCATTATTCCAGGACGATCGTTATCACTGCGGGTAATGGAGCGTTTCAACCTAGGAAACTGCCGCTTAAAAAAGCCGCCAATTATGAACAGAGCAATCTTTATTATTTCGTTGACGACATGACAAAGTTTACAGATAAAAAAGTGCAGCTTTTTGGTGGAGGTGATTCCGCCGTGGATTGGTCGCTGATGCTTGAACCGATTGCGAAAGAAGTGATTATTGCCCACCGCAGGGAAAAGTTCAGGGCACATGAACATAGCGTAGAATTACTCAATAGTTCTTCGGTGAATATTTTAACGCCCTATATACCAGTTGACCTGCTGGGAGACAGGCAAATTGAACAGGTGATCTTGCAGCACGTCAAAACGAAAGAGGAAGTTGTTGTGGAAGTTGATGCGGTTTTATGCAATTACGGATTTATTGCTTCACTTGGACCAATTAAAGACTGGGGATTGGAAATAGAAAAGAATTCAATTGTCGTCGATTCAAAAATGGAAACAAAAATTAAAGGCGTTTACGCGGTTGGTGATATCAATACGTACGAAGGGAAGGTCAAGCTGATTGCCACAGGTTTCGGAGAAGCCCCGGTAGCAGTCAGTAATGCGAAAGTGTCGATTGATTCATCATCAAGAGTACAGCCGATTCATAGTACGACTGTAATGGAGAAGAAGAAAGTCAAAGTTTAAAACATTAAAGGAGGAAGACATTTATGTCTAAATATACAATTGTTGACCAGGATACATGTATTGCCTGTGGTTCGTGCGGAGCCTGTGCACCGGATATATTCGACTATAATGAGGAAGGGTTGTCATATGTCATTTTA
Source organism: Siminovitchia acidinfaciens (assembly GCF_003605385.1). GTDB lineage: Bacteria > Bacillota > Bacilli > Bacillales > Bacillaceae_C > Siminovitchia > Siminovitchia acidinfaciens. The sequence goes on from NZ_QYTV02000006.1 coordinate 25,271, forward strand.
GATGAAAATACCGGAATGGCGGAGGTGCCGGAAGAATTATATGACGACTTGGAGGATGCCTGCGACGGATGTCCGACAGATTCAATCAAAGTAGCAGATGAACCGTTTGAAGGCCAAGTGGAAAAAGCGGGGTAATCTCTTATACTTATAAAAAAGGGCTAACTATTGATTTTAATATAACAATAACTTACAATAACGTAAAATGACTGTTATACAACGGGAGGTTTTTTAGATGACAGGCGTGATCTATGCTGAACAAGCGACGGAATCTGAAAAATTGCAAAATTTTATGGAACGAATTGAAGCGGACGATAAAATTGAAGCAGATGATTGGATGCCCGACGAATACCGGATTGCTCTTATCAAATTGATTTCCATGCACGGAATTAGTGAGATTATGGGAGCACTCCCGGAAAAGGAATGGGTACCGAAAGCGCCGTCGCTAAGAAGAAAACTCGGTATTATGGCAAAAGTTCAGGACGAAATGGGGCATGGCCAGTTATTATTGAGGGTTGCGGAAGATCTTTTGAAGCCTTATGGAAAAAATAGGGAGGACTTGATGCAGGATCTTTTTAAGGGGGATTTGAAGTTTCATAATGTCTTCCACATGAAAACGCTAACATGGGCGGATGCAGGTTTGATTGGCTGGCTTGTCGATGGTGCAGCGATCATTACCCAGACTAATATGCTCGGAGCTTCATATGGACCATATGCCAGGGTACTACAGCGGATTTGCGCAGAGGAAGTTTTCCATGCCCAGCACGGCGAAGCGATAATCATGGCACTGGCCGAAGGAACGAAAGAGCAAAAACAAATGATTCAGGATGCCCTAAACCGCTGGTGGGATGCGCTGTTAATGTTCTTTGGTCCGGCAAGCAGTGATACTACAGGACGTTCAAAGCAAGACGTTACGATCAAATACAAAATCAGAACGAAAACAAATGAACAATTAAGGCAGGACTTTTTCAATAAATATGTTCCGCGTATTCTTTCTCTAGGATTAACGATCCCAGACCCAACAATTAAATACAATGAAGAGGAAGAGAGATGGGAATATCGGCAGCCAGACTGGAATGAATTCAAAAAGATCATTAGAAATGAAGGTCCCCGCTCCCAAGCGCGGCTGAACCTGAGAAGAGTTTCCTATGAAAATAATGCATGGGTGCGTCAAGCACTTGGCAAGCAAGCGTAAGGAGGGATTGTCATGACTACTGGAAATACGTTTTATCAAGAATTTGAAGTGTTTAGTAAACGGACAGCAACAGCCCCGTTCCAGCATCAATTTTCCCTGCTGGCCCCTAATGAGGAAATGGCCTTGGTTATGGCTCAAGAAAACTTCATGAGGCGAGAGCCTGTAGCTGATATTTGGGTTGTTAAAAGAGACAATATCCGCTCGCTAAATCCGGATGAGAAAAGAAGCTTAGCCAGGCTGGATAATAAGGATTATAGGCTAACGAAGGGATATGGCTATTTAAGAAAAAAATGGCGGCAATATGAGCAGCAGATGCTCGATGAGAAAGAAATTCTTTCATGGGGAGGAGACGGGAGAAGATGACAGACGTAAAGACTGATGAAAAGTACAAAGAGGCAGTTGCGGATTTATTGTTTCAATTTGCGGATGATGATTTTTTGATTTCATTCAGGGGTTCCGAATGGCTTGGGCTTGCCCCGCATATCGAAGAAGATGTGGCGTTTTCCTCCATCAGCCAGGATTGCATGGGGCATGCAGCAATGTTCTACACTTTACTTGAAGAGTTGGAATATGGGACAGCGGATGATTTGGCACATTTACGCCCTTCCGATGAACGGAGGAACAGCATTATTGCAGAAAGGCCGAACGGTGAGGGATATTATATGGATACGCCTAAATACGATTGGGCCTACGCTGTAGTAAGAAATTATTTTTATACAACTGCTAAGAAGGTAAAGATTGATTCACTGAAGAACAGTTCGTATAAGCCTGCCGCTGAAATAGCCACAAGGGTGAGCATGGAACTCTTTTACCATAATCTCCATTGGAAAACCTGGTTTGTTCAACTGCTCAATTCCTCTGACGAAGCCATCGAAAGAATGAATAAAGCCATTGCTTTAGCGTTGGAAGATTTCGGTGATATGTTCACATTCGGACAGCATGCAAATGAGATTCACCGATACGGCCTGATTGAAGAAGGAAAGGTCCTCCAAAAAAGATGGTATGACGAGTTGGATAAAGCCTATACATCCCTTGATTTGGAACTTCCAAAAGTTCCGGAAATACAAGAGTTGAATGGGCGGTTGGGCGAGCATTCTAAGGACCTCGAGTCAGCCCTTGAAACCCTTTCTGAGGTCTATCGACTGGATACGGCAGCTTCATGGTAATATGCAAGGAGGGGATCGAGGATGAACACAGTCTTGCCCATTTCCAAAAATAACATTTTGAACGTCTTGGATTCTGTCAAAGATCCGGAAATTGATACGGTCAGCGTGATAGATTTAGGCATGATTGAAAATATCCATATTGAGGGAACGAAAGTTACAGTTGATGTCCTTCCTACATTTTTGGGATGTCCTGCACTGGAAATTATCGAGCGGGATATCATTCAAGCCATTAAAGCTTGTGCAGGAGTGGAAAGAGCGGAAGTCCAGTTCATTTATCATCCACCATGGACCTCTGATAGAATTACACCAAAAGGGCATGAAGGGTTGAGGAAGTTCGGTATAGCTCCGCCACCTCGCCATATGGATGAAGATGGCACTTGGCATGTTGACTGTCCCTACTGCGGGTCAACCTACGTGACGATGGAGAATATTTTTGGACCAACAGCTTGCAGGAGCATCTTATATTGTAAATCTTGTAAAAATCCATTTGAAGCAATGAAGCCAATTTCAAATATTTGAATGCGTTTTCATCACCGTACGAATAGAGGATCGCAATATTTTCTATTCGTACTTTTTTACAAGGCAAAATAATGCGGAATTGCACAAGGAGCCTTCCGCTTTTCTTATTAAGTAAAGTGCAGGTGTGTTATGTCTAGCTCGCCGGACAGGAGGGCCAAGTGCCGACTCCGCCAGAGGACGTGGCGCTTTATGGCGGCTAGGTCCCATTGTCTCGAGGTCATTAGTTGTAAGGTATCATATATCGTGTGAACGCACTGCAATTCAAGGAAGTGTATGTTTCCCCCTGTCATAAAGCTGTTTTTAAGCATATTCAGGGTGGCTGCACGCAAGTATTATATGTAGATATTCTGTAGTGGCGAGGAAATCACTCATCAAAATTTGCCTTGTGCCTGTCACCTAAGGCTGCGCGCCTAGCACTTTTCTGAAAAGGGAGGAAAATAGATGATTCAAAATATTACAGTTGTCGGCTCAGGAGTCATGGGAAGAGGGATAGCTTATGTGGCAGCAACGTCAGGCTTTACGGTGAATCTCGTGGACGTTAATGAGAATGCCTTAAAGAATGCAAGAGAAGAGATAAATAAAATTGCTGAGAAGGGTCTGTCTATCGGGAAGCTAACTGATGAGATTTTTAGCCGAATAAAAGATAATCTGGCGTATAGGTCGGATTTGGACGAAGCTGCTTCGAAGGCTGATTTGGTCATAGAGGCTGTTCCGGAAAAGGCTGAAATTAAAAGGCTGGTATTTGAAAAGTTGGAGCAATCTGCTCCGGAACAATGCCTGTTCGCTACAAACACTTCAACGATGAGCCCGACAGAAATCGGCTCGTATGCGAAGCGTCCAGATAAAACGATAGCCATGCATTTTTTCAATCCCGTGCATAAAATGCCCTTGGTAGAAATAGTCAAAGGTTTGGAAACTAGTGATGAGACTGCTGAAATAATAAAAAATACAGCAGAAAAAATGGGTAAAGAAACGGTTATCATCAACGAGTTTCCAGGGTTCGTCACTAGCAGGATCAGTGCACTTGTTGGGAATGAAGCATTCTACATGCTTCAAGAAGGTCTCGGCAGCCCTGAGGATATAGATAAAGCCATAAAGCTAGGATTGAATTATCCGATGGGCCCTTTTGAACTGGCTGATCTAGTTGGGTTGGATGCGCGGTTAAACAATTTGCGATACCTCCATGAGAAGCTGGGTGAAAAATACAGGCCTGCTCCGCTGTTGGAGCAGTATGTCAAAGCTGGAAGACTTGGACGGAAAACTGGAAGAGGAGTTTATGAATATACAAATATAGAAAAAGAGTTGATGAAAAAATGAGGGAAGTTGTTATTGTCGACGCTGTTAGAACACCATTCGGAAGGTATAAGGGGGCATTAAAAAATATTCGGCCGGACGATTTGGGGGCTAAAGTCATCGAAGCTCTGATTAACAGGAATCCCGAACTCCCGAAAGAGCAAATTGAGGAAGTAGTAATGGGAAATGCCAATCAGGCTGGGGAGGATAACAGGAACGTTGCACGTATGTCTGCCCTTTTAGCAAGCCTGCCCCTAAGTGTAGCCGGGACGACAGTTAACAGGCTTTGCGGCTCGGGACTAGACGCTGTGATGTACGCTGCAAGGGCGATAGCTGTCGGTGATGGAGATATTTTTATTGCCGGGGGAACGGAAAGCATGACGAGGGCACCACTCGTTATGGCCAAGCCCGACAAGGAATTCCCGAGGGGGGCGATGGAACTTCAGGACACAACTATCGGATGGCGTTTTACCAATCAGAAACTGAAAGATATGTATGGGGCCGATACCATGCCTGAAACTGCTGAAAATGTTGCAAAAAGGTGCAGTATCTCAAGGGAGGAACAGGATGAATTCGCCTTCGAGAGCCAGATGAAAGCAAAAAGGGCAATGGGGGAAAAACTTTTCGAAAAAGAGATTGTTCCTGTTGTTTATACAGACAGAAAAGGAAATGAAATTATCGTGGATTCTGACGAACATCCCCGCCCAGATACATCTTTAGAAAAATTGTCCAAATTAAGGCCTATTTTTCCGGGAGGTACGGTGACTGCCGGAAATGCTTCAGGTGTAAATGACGGTGCATCCGCTTTATTATTGATGAGCAAGGAAAAAGCTGAAGAACTCGGCATGAAGCCTTTAGTGACATATAGGGTCGGGGCAGTTGCAGGACTTGAACCGGCTGTCATGGGGCTCGGGCCAATCTATTCAAGTAAAAAGGCGCTTGAGCGTGCTGGTTTAACTGTAGACGATATAGATTTGGTAGAGCTTAATGAAGCCTTTGCTTCCCAGTCTATCCAATGCATTAAAGAACTGGGGCTTAACAAGGAGAAAGTGAATGTGAACGGCGGTGCCATTGCATTTGGCCATCCGCTTGGAGCAAGTGGTGCAAGAATTTTGACAACCTTGATCTATGAAATGAGAAGACGGCAATCGAAATACGGACTGGCGACAATGTGTATCGGAGTAGGGCAGGGGATTTCGGTCATCGTAGAAAATAAAGATTAATGGAAAAATACCCTTGCTTTTTCAAGTAAGGGTTATTTGTTAAAGCCCTTCTATGGGCAAAAACATCTTATCTTCAGTAGCGGAGTGGTATAATGAAATAACACGAAATTGTTAATGAAAAGAGTGACGGATAGATGGGCCTTAACACGCAATCAATGATTTTCACAATCTACGGTGATTATATTCGCCATTACGGTAATAAAATTTGGATTGGCAGTCTTATTGGCTTGTTGAAAGAGTTTGGACATAATGAACAGGCTGTACGGGTGGCCGTATCAAGGATGGTAAAACAGGGATGGCTTCAGTCGGAAAGACAGGGAAATAAAAGCTTCTATTTTTTGACAGCTCGGGGAGTTAGCAGAATCGATGAGGCAGGCAGAAGAATATTTAAGCTTGATCCACATGAATGGGATGGAAAGTGGAGAATGCTTATGTATTCGATTCCGGAAGAGAAAAGGCAAATCAGGGATGACTTACGTAAGGAATTGTTGTGGAGCGGTTTTGGTAGCTTTACGCACAGCTGTTGGATTTCTCCTAATAATTTGGAAAAAGAAGTGACTTGGTTAATTGAAAAATATGGGATTCAGGAGTATGTAGACTTCTTTGTATCAGATTATATTGGTCCGCAGGATAATATCCGGCTTGTTGAAAGAAGCTGGCCGCTTGATGAAATTGAGGAGAAATATGAGGAGTTTGTATCAACATACGGCAAACAGTTCATCGTTCATCAGAGCTTGCTTAATGAAGGAAAAATGAGCAATGCTGACTGTTTTGTCGAGAGGACCAAACTGGTGCATGAATACCGGAAGTTCCTATTTGTTGACCCTGGTCTGCCCAAGGATCTGCTGCCGCCGATGTGGAGCGGAAATCATGCAGCATTGTTGTTCCGGCAATATTACCAACTTCTGGCCGAGCCGGCAAGTAATTTTTTTGAGGCAATCTTTGAAAAAGAGAATGACCTAAGGAAAAAAGATGCATTTTATAATGCGAATGATCATCCATATATTGTAAAATAATAAAAGCCTGCCTCCCATGCACGGGGGCAGGCCCAATTTCAATCCTGTTTCAATATGGCATTGTATTCCTTGCCTTTTTGTACATATGTATCTATGGATGATTGAATGAGTTCCAGATCTTTTTCGTTCAACTCGCGCACAACCTTTCCTGGGGAGCCGATAACAAGTGATCTTGGCGGGATTTTTTTCCCGGAAGGGATTAATGTATTTGCTCCAATAATACATTCCTCGCCTATTTCAACATGATCTAAGATCGTAGAGCCCATGCCAATAATTGAGCGCTTTCCAACTTTGCATCCATGTAAAATCACATTATGGCCCACAGTGACCTCATCTTCGATAATCGCCGGATAACCCTCATACATATGAATTGTAGTATTGTCCTGAATACTGCATCTTTGCCCGATCTTAATGGGGCCTTCATCGCCTCGCAGGACGGCATTGAACCAAATCGTCGTTTCCATGCCTACGGTCACATCACCGATTAAATAGGCTCCCGGTGCAATAAACACAGTTGAATGTACTTCGGGTTCTGCTTGGTTATACGGTATTTTCATTGTTTAACCTCCATTTGATCTAAATATTTAGAAATTAATCGTCTCTTTTACTATAACACTTTTTTATGGGATGGTGAAAATATTGAAACGTGCATGTGATTTACTGGGGATAGAATATCCTATCATTCAAGGCGGAATGGGAAATATAAGCAATACACAGTTGACATCGGCTGTTTCGGAGGCCGGCGGTTTGGGGACAGTTGGAGCTGGAACGATGCCGCCTGCTGAGGTAGGTAAGATCATTGATGATATCAAAGAACGAACGAAGAAACCATTCGCATTGAATATACCGATAACTGTTTCGCAATATACAGAGGAATTGATAGACTTGGCCATCAAACATAAGATTGCGGCGGTGTCTTTGTCTGCCGGAAACCCGGCCCCTTTTATCCCTCTTTTACAAAAGAACGGTATAAAGGTTATAGTGATTGTCGCTTCAGTCAGGCATGCACTGAAAGCGGAAGCAGCTGGGGCCGACCTGCTTGTTGCTGAAGGGTTTGAAGCAGCGGGAATCAACTCTAATCTTGAATTAACTACATTTGCACTTATTCCCCAAATCGTAGAAAAAGTGAAGATCCCAGTCTTCGCTGCTGGTGGAATCGCCGATGGAAGAGGGCTGGCCGCTGCAATGATGCTCGGAGCAAGCGGGGTACAAATGGGTACAAGGTTTATTGCTACCAAGGAAGCACCTTTCCACCCGGTTTATAAAAAGAAACTTCTGGAAGCGGATGATCTCGGCACTGTCATTTTAGGACGTTCCTTGGGAAGGGTGCGGAGGGTTCTTAAAGGAAACTATGCGGAATCAATAATTGAAGCGGAAAAAAAAGGTATGAAGATTGAGGATTTTGTTGAGAAAACCTCTGAGGATTACCATATTAAAGGGGCTATTCATGGAGACTTTAACGGCGGCTACGTCAATGCGGGACAGGCAGCCGGACTTATTGATGATATTCCTAGTGTCCGGCAATTGTTAGAAGGTATGATGGCACAGGCATGCAGCCAGATGAAAAGTGTGTATAATCAATGCAGGGAATATCCTATTAGCCGGAGTTAGATATGTCACAAAGAAATTCGCATGATAATTTCGTATATACTTTAAAATGACGCTTGGATAAAATATGGCCAAGCGTCATTTTATTTGAAGTTAATTTGCATCAAAATCAGTAAACATTTAATATATGAGTTGAAGTAAATTAGGAAGGGGAATGAAAATGAGTATACATATAAATGCACCGGAATCTGCCATTGCCGAGACGATTCTTTTGCCAGGGGATCCGCTGCGTGCAAAATACATCGCCGAAACCTTTTTGGATAACGCTCAATGCTATAATACTGTTCGAAATATGCTGGGATATACAGGTGAATATAAAGGAAAAAGAATTTCAGTTCAGGGAACCGGAATGGGCGTTCCATCCATCTCCATTTATATTAATGAGCTCATGGAAAGTTACAATGTGCAAAATTTGATCAGAGTAGGAACTTGTGGTGCGATTCAAAAAGATGTTAAAGTTCGTGATGTCATCCTTGCAATGTCAGCTTCGACCGATTCACAGATGAACCGCCTGACATTCAATGGAATTGACTATGCGCCTACGGCATCATTTGACCTTTTAAAGAAAGCATATGATGAAGGGGTAAACAAGGGTCTTCATTTAAAAGTAGGGAATGTATTTACTGCAGATATGTTTTACAACGACAATGAGGAACATGAGAAATGGGCACAGTACGGTATTTTGGCACTTGAAATGGAAACAGCCGCACTTTATACACTAGCTGCTAAATTTGGGCGTAAAGCTCTTTCGATTTTGACAGTGAGCGACCATATCATTACGGGTGAGTTGACAAGCGCGGAAGAACGGCAGACAACCTTTAACGATATGATTGAAGTGGCATTAGAATCAGCCGTTAAAAGTTAATTGTCCGGAAAATAATTTTTTTGAAAGTGAATTGGAGTAGTGAGATTTTCGTATGAAAAAAATGACTAGCATCATCGTGGCTGGGCTCTTGCTTGCTGGATGTCAATGGAGTCAATTCCAGGGAGAAAACAGACAGGAACAGAAACCGGACAGCACCTCAGAGTCTTCTTCAATAAAGGAAAAAAGTGCGGAAAGGAATAACCAAAAAGATTCCGAACTTACTTTAGATGCTGCATATTTTAATGAAGTAAATGAAGTGAATGGTAAACAGGAAATTATGAATGCAAGCAATACGATGGCATTAGTGAATAAAACATTTGCTTTGCCTAGTGATTATGTACCAGATGATTTGATTCGTCCAAAAGTGGACTTTTCCTTTGGAAATCAGGATATTGAAAAAAGCTACTTAAGGAAAGAAGCTGCAGATGCCTTAGAAAAAATGTTTAAAGCAGCAAAAAATGAAGGTATTCGTTTGTATGCTTCTTCCGGATATCGGTCTTATGACCGTCAAAATGGGGTTTTTCAAGCAGAGGTAAATAAATCAGGAGAGACTAAGGCTGCCCAGGCTGTTGCCGTTCCTGGAACAAGCGAACATCAGACAGGATTGGCAATGGACATAACAAGTGAGTCTGTACAACATCTTTTAGTTCAGGAATTCGAAAACACATCTGAGGGCAAATGGCTAAAGGACAATGCACATCGCTTTGGGTATATTCTACGATATCCAAAAGGCAAAGAAGAAGTCACTGGATATCAGTTTGAGCCATGGCACTTCAGATATGTAGGGGAAAAAGCAGCAAAAATCATCTATGAGCGTGATTGGACACTTGAGGAATACTTCGATAATGTAGCAAAAATATAACGACTTTGCCTTTTAACGGGCAAAGTTTTTTTATAGGAAATTATAAAGCGCATAAGTTTGTTGATAACTTATTATCTATTCGTGCTACATCCAGCTCCAGCGCCTAGCCCCTCGAGGTCACAAGCCGCTTCCCTGTGGTGGCTGAAGAGCTGCCTCCTCGGGAATCGTCTTGTGCTTGTCGGGGCTGATCAAAGCGCTTGCGCTTTTGTNTGTGCTTGTCGGGGCTGATCAAAGCGCTTGCGCTTTTGTTCATAGTTATGTCTTAAAAACATGTAAAGCCCATTATTCTTTCTCTGTTCGTGTAAAACTGGTAAAATAAAGAGGTTGGAATAACTAACGGATGATTGTTCATGTATGGATGAGCTGACGCAATGAAAGTGGTGAGATGGATGGAAGAAGAGCAAAATCAAAGACAAGAGAGTCCGCAAAATGCTGGTTTTATAAAAATGAAGAAGTTCAGGTTTGTCATGTTAATCTTTTTAATCGTTTTTGTTACGGCGGGCATCACCATTTTGGCTCTCTCATTCGGTGATGAAAAGGCTGTAAATGTCGGTATGCAAGAAAGAGCGGAATTTAATAAATTATACAATACCTACGATAAACTGAAGAAGAGTTATTTCGAAGATGTAGATCAAGAGAAAATAATTGATGGTGCGATCGACGGAATGGTGAAAGCACTCGATGATCCTTATTCAGATTACATGACAAAAGAAGAGAGCAAGGTCTTTCAGGACAGCATTACCTCATCATTCGAAGGAATCGGCGCGGAGATTCAGGAAAAAGATGGAGCAATTGTCGTTGTGTCCCCGATAAAAGGCTCTCCGGCAGAAAAGGCGGGAATCAAGCCTAATGATAAAATAACCGAGGTGGATGGAAAAAGCGTCCTAGGTATGAGCGCCAATGAAGCAGTCCTGCTAATCAGAGGAGAAAAAGGTACAAAGGTGACATTGACTGTTGAACGTAAAGAAGGCGAAGAACCGAAAAAAGTCACCATTATACGTGATGAAATACCAATCAATACAGTGTATCCGGAAATGCTTGATAACGGGATTGCCAAAATACAAATTACCAGCTTCTCCAGTCATACGGATAAAGATCTAAGCGAAGCTTTAAAAGAGATGGAAGAAAAGGGAATGAAATCATTGATCCTTGATCTTCGAAAAAATCCCGGCGGCTTGCTTGATCAGGCAGTAAATATTTCTAATCTTTTTGTTCCTAAAGGAAAAATGTTATTCCAAGTAGCCTATAAAGATGGAAAAGTGGAAGAATATGTGGCAAAGGACGGCAAAAAAATCTCTGTTCCGACGGTTGTATTAGTCGATGAAGGGAGTGCAAGTGCTGCGGAAATTCTGGCTGCAGCTGTAAGTGAATCCGCAAATATCCCACTTATTGGTGACAAGACATTTGGAAAAGGTACCGTTCAAACAACCGATGAGTTTCAAGATGGCTCAAATATCAAATACACGATGGCCAAGTGGCTCACACCCGACGGAAATTGGATTCATGAAAAAGGGATCGAACCGGATAAAAAGGTAGCAATGCCTAAGTATGCTTCTCTATCATTTATTGATCCGGATTTGAAATTGAAAGTGGACACAGTCTCCCAAGATGTGAAAGCTGCGGAGGAAATCTTGAAAGAATTGGGTTACGATCCGGGGAAGGTAGACTCCTACTTTGATGAAGAAACTAAAGGTGCAGTCGAGGAATTCCAAAAAGAGGAAAGCCTTAAGGCATCAGGTGTACTTACAGGTGATACTACTGTAGCACTTATGAATAAAATACGTGACCATCTTCATGAGAATGATCCACAAGTGAAAGAAGCGGTAAAGGTTCTGTCAAAGAAGAAAAAATAAGAATTAATGTAAAAAGAACTCCGTCCATGGAGTTCTTTTTACATTATATTTTAAAAAATATGGGTTCATTGCTCACCGAACTTTGCAAACGTCCTTTCGTCTTCAATCAAACCGCATGATCCACACTGTATCCTTTTGTCAGGTCCGTTATAATGCGTGTGGAAGGGGCCGGCCTCTTCCATCGAATCATACCTTTCAACTACTTCTCCGGTTTCAGGGTTCAATTTTACAGCTGAAACGACTTGCTCAACAATATTAAACCGTGTCCGATTCGTCTTGCAGTTTGGGCAACGATATCTTGTACTCATGATGACCTCCTTTTTCTTTCAGAATAACCAACAAACGATTTTTTTATTAATAGCCGTCAACATCTTTTATTGATTAGAACGTTAAAAGCAACTCCTATAAGTAAGCTGGAGCTGGACAAAGCATTATGTATGAAAAACTTAAGCTTTTTAAACAAAAGTGTAACGAAGAAAGCGCATTGTTCTCCCAAAAACTTCATAGGAGCTGAAGGAAGAGTTCAACAGTTAAAAACCTCATCATATCTTCATATTTGAAACATCTTCGTAACATACGTAACAAACCGCCCTTTTTTCAAACACTGTCAACAGCTAAAAAGTAGAAGTTTTTTACTGTCAGCACTGTAAATTGGAAGCTATGGTAATGTAAGTCATTTCTATTTTCCTTGGAATCTCGCATTATATCAATCATCTTGTGTATTAAGCAATGTAAGGAAAAAACTGTTTGGAATCTGGAATTTCCTCCCACAATTATTACGAAAATCCTATGATACTATGAAAACAGAAAACGACAGGGAGGAAAAACAAAATGAAAAAAACAATCGTTTCTACTGCGGCAGCATTGGGATTATTGGCCGCTCCAATAGCAGGACAAGCAAGTGCAGCACAGCCTGATCAAGTTCAGTCAAATGTAAAGGTGTATTTCTATCAAACTGGCGATATGCAAAAATTTAATGACTTGTGTAAACAGTTTAAAGTTTATCCAAAATGGGATACAGAAACTAACACTTATAAATTTGAACTACCGGCTCAAAAGCCAGCACCACAACAGGTTCAAAAGCCAGCTCCGAAAAAACAGGCTCCACAACAAGTTCAAAAGCCTGTTGAAAAACAGCCGGCACCTGCTCAGCAACAACAGCCTCAACCACAAAAAGAGGAACAAAAGCCTGCTCAGCAGCAAAGCAGCCAACTAAGTGCATATGAGCAAAAGGTCGTTGAATTAACGAATGCAGAAAGAACTAAAAATGGACTTGCTCCACTTAAAATCGATGTTGAATTGAGCAAAGTAGCTCGTGAAAAGTCAAGAGACATGTCCGTCAACAAATATTTCGATCACAACAGCCCGACATACGGCTCTCCATTTGATATGATGAAAAAATTCGGTATCAGCTACCGTTCTGCAGGTGAAAACATTGCAATGGGTCAGCGTACTCCTGAAGAAGTTGTGAACGCTTGGATGAACAGCTCCGGTCACCGCGCTAACATTCTAAGCAAAGACTTCACACATATCGGTGTGGGTCATGTGGCTGACGGCAACTATTGGACACAACAGTTCATCGGAAAATAATACGAAAAAAAGAACGAACAGCTTACTTATAAAGCCTGTTCGTTCTTTTTTATATTTATTCTTATTTTTTGAACGTGTAAAAGCCTTAGTGACAAAGTTACTGCACCTGCACCCAGGCCAACGATCAATCCGAGCCAATAACCGAAGGGACCCAAATCAGTAAATTTGGCCAATATGAATCCAAAAGGCAGACCTATGATCCAAAATGAAATGACAGCCATGATAAATGTTGCATTAACATCTTTATATCCCCTTAATGCACCCTGGATTGGAGCCTGTACCGCATCTGATAACTGAAAGAAAACGGCATACATTAAAAACTGTGCAGCCCATGTAATCACTTCAGGGCTGTCGCTGTACAAACCGGCGATCGGGACACGATAGATAAATAAAAAAATACCTGCAGCAGATGAAATGATGACAGCCTGGATGATCCCCATAAAGCTGTATATTCGTGCGTCATGGAATCTATTGGCGCCGTATTCATATCCGACCAATATCGTCAAAGCCATAGAGATGCTCATCGGTACCATATATAAGAGAGAGGCAAAATTGAGTGCAGCTTGGTGAGCAGCAATAACAACCGTCCCAAATTCACTCATAAACAGAGTTACAGCTGCGAAAATGCTTGTTTCAACAAATATTGATAAACCAATGGGGATACCGAGTGTGAAAATCTCTTTCAGCTTTTTGAAGGACACTCTTTGAACGTTCATAAAGATCCCATAATCAATAAACGGTTTTTTTGTATGTATGATCCATGCGGCAGCCCCGGTAATAATCCAATAGGTAAGTGTCGATGCAATTCCGGCTCCAATGCCTCCCAATTTTGGAAGACCCATTTTTCCGAATATAAGCAAATAGTTAAAAATTATATTCAAGGGGAGAGAGGCCAAAGTGATAAACATTGTGACCCTTGTTTTTCCAAGAGCGTCAATAAATGACCGTAAAACATTATATACGAAAACGGGAATGATCCCAAAAGCCAGACTGATGATATAATATTTAGCTATATATCTAACTTCCTCTTCTAAATTCATCCGGTTTAAAATCGGATCAAGGACAAGGCAGCCTATAGTTAAAATGACAGCTGCCAAAATTAATGAAGCATAAACTCCTTGTATAACAGCAGAAGGAACATCTTTGTGCTTATTCGCTCCCGTCAATTGGGCCACAATGGGTGTCACAGCCAATAAAATACCGCTTAAACCTGTGAATACAGGAAACCATATCGAAGACCCTATCGCAACTCCCGCAAGATGGCTTGCGGAGTAGTTCCCAGTCATCATTATGTCAAAAAATGTCATTGAAAACATAGCCAGTTGAGTAATTAATATGGGGATTAGAATAATATTCAGCTGGGTCAATTTTTCTTTAATGGTAAATGTCTGTTTCATTGGCATCCTCTTTCAAGTTACAAATGTTTAAGACAGATTATATCATACCGGCATTATTGTTATTACTCTATTTTGGACAAGCAACATTGATTTGCTCTCAGCATAAGATATTTGGCGTGGGAAAGGGGAGATCGATGGTGTATATTTATTCCAAGGGCTGGTATATTGCTAGATTAAAAGAAAAGGGTATTCGTTTCCATCCGGAAACTAAAAAGAAGCTGGAATTATATAAAATTTATGTTGTGAGAAATCTATATAATGAATTTATAGAAATGGATGAGGGTAAATCAAATTAAAATCAGCCGGGGCTTGTAATTCCGGCTGATTTTATATTTGTTTTTTGAAATTATTACCTATGATTTTTATTACGGCTAACCCTCGAGGTCACAAGGCGAGAAGGATGTCTATCCAATAAAAAAATGCCACCTGTGCTATAGCCTATGCGAAAAATCTTTGTTAAGCCCGTTGCCAACCTTCACGAAGTGTATTCGTTAAAGATTTCCTGATGTGATTAAAATCAGTGGCTTCCCGGTTCGTTTACGAACTTCCTTCTAGGGAATCATCTTATTTGCCCGCGCTGAGCAATGCACTTGTACTTTTGTTCTGTTCAATTGCAGCGGAAGCTAGGCTTCCATTGGTTGTGTCTCTTCTTCTACAGCAGAATTTCGAATAAATGTCATGGTGTATAAATCTTTAGGCACTTCATAAAGATCATACACATATTCAGTGCGGTTCAATTGATTAAAAATTTCCGGTTTCGTTTCATTGGAAAAAATGGTGTATGGAAGCTTTTCTGCCGCCTTTTTCGACCGAATATTTTCTTTCCGGATCCGCATATAAACTGTTTCGATTTCGCGCTCAAAAAATAGTTCCTGGAAAAAAGCTTCCTTGGCCATATTATTATAGCCTTTTCCGTGAAACGGTTTACCAATCCACGTTCCCAGGAATCCTGACTTGGAGTCGATATCATAAAGATTGATCGTTCCAATCGGGTTCTCCCATTCATCAAGAATGGTCCTTGAAATCAACTCGTTACGTTCCTCTGCTTCAATTGTCTGCTTTGTTAAAAAAACAAACTCGTCGTAAGAAAAAGCTTTCTGACGTACGAAAGGGAAGACATCGGGATGCGTCATCAAATCAAACAAAATCCGGCATTCATGCCCATTTACTTCACGTTTCTTGAGCATCATTTGAATCCCTCCTGCCCAGGGCAGGTCTGTGTTCGATCCTGCCCTCGAAATTTTTTAAGTTTGCATAAAAAATTTCGGGGTGGGAATCGAACCCACTAATACCAGTCAGAAACAGGACTGGTGGCGCACCATTTGCCTTCCCTCAATTATGAGATGTATTCTATTTTTTGGAAGAAAAGCTGTCTAGCTCCAGAACGGCGCTTACGCTTTTCTTGTTATCTACCCATATAATACAAAAATTTATTTTGTTTGGAAATAGCTAAAATAAACTTTTTTAAAATATTATTTTTCGTTTTTCGACAAACGTTTATGTCTCCATTTTTTTAATAGAAAGTATAACAGAAGAACAGTTATAGCTATCCCGATGATCGGTTTTAAATAGGCCGTGGCATGTTCTCCGATCTGATCCCAATGATTTTCCAGCTGTATGCCGATCAATAGGAATAATACCGTCCAAGGAAACATTGCAGCTATAGTAAGTAGGGTAAATTGGGAAAATGACATCCGGGCTATCCCTGCCGGGATGGAAATCGCATGCCGGATGACTGGTATGAACCTCGCCGTAAATATGACTACAGTTCCGTGCTGTTCAAACCAATTTTCAGCTGCATTCAAGTGCTTAGACTGGATAAATAAGTATTTTCCATAACGATCAAAAAAAGGTCGTCCTCCATACATACCAAGCCAGTATAAGAAGAGTTGGGCCATCGTTCCTCCAAAAACGCCTGCAATCAATGCTTGAAAAAAAGATATCTTACCGGTTGCTATTAAAAATCCTCCGTACCCGAGGACAATCTCGCTTGGAATAACCTCTATCATCAAACCGACGGCTATGCCAATAAACCCATAGTCACCAAGGACTTGAAGCAAGTCAATAGCCCATTCCCTAAGCATGGATATTTACCACCCCATTCACACAAGTCATGCTCAAAGAATGAATATGCTTGTACGTATAAAAATATCAATGTTTTTGAAACCTTCTTTGCTCTCTTACGTATTAAAGATAGATATTAAACGGGAGGGAATAAAATGGATACAATTTCAAACAATGACAGAATGCTCGCAATGGCGATATATGTGACAAGTTTCTTTACAACTTTGATTGGCCCGCTCCTTATTTGGCTTTTGAAAAAGGACGAATCTCCATTTATAGACTTTCATGGGAAGGAATATTTGAACTTCATTATCTCCTACACAGTATACAGTCTGGTGGCTTCCATACTGATGGTAGTACTGGTCGGCTTTATTCTTTTGCCGATCATTGGTATAATGGCCTTTGTTTTCACCATCATAGCAGCTGTAAAAGCGTATAATGGTGAAATATATCATTTCCCGCTTGTATTCAGGATTATTAAATAGGATTTCAAAACAAACCGCCTCCGATGCAAAGAAACGGAGGCGGTTTTTATTCTATTTATTAAAGGAATACTTTTTTGTTTTCAACAATTATTCGTGATTGTAGCCGAAGGCCGACTAGGCTCGACAGACGCGGGAGAGCTTGAAGAAAAGGCGCTCTATGCCTTTTTGACAAAAACCAAAGCGTTTCGAGAGGCTAGAGCCCGCGGCCAGAGAAGGAAAAAGCGTGCCGAGGTAAAGCCCTGCAGGAAAAACTGTTACAAAGAGCGGCTTTTTTGCGTCAAAGCGTAAGTGTTGTGATAGCACTGAAGCGACGAGGAGGCTAAGCGTAGGACTTGAGCGAAAATTAACAGTCTTATATTACAGTACTTCCCAAACAAAGAGTAGGCATGTTTGAAGATTACGTCTCGTATAATTAATTGAAACTCCTGAGCAGGGGGAAGAGAATGAACATAAAAGAGCATTATTCACTCATGGCACGGCTGTATTTTCATCAAAGTATCTTGTTTACCGTTGTTTTTACTGTAATCATTCTGCCGAATGTGAGGAAAGCTGACTTTTTTCTCAGTAATCTGGCAGGACTGGTCGTGTTTCTTTGTATGGTTTACTTTATCTTGCGGTGTATTTATTTTTCATATAAAAGCAGCGCTGTTTCGATAATACTGAACAACGGCCCCATGAAAGAAAATGAAGAAACACTGCTGCTGATTGTTTCACATAATTCCAATTCTTTATTGGAGGCATATTCTTCAGACGGCATCAGGCGACTTTCTCTTTTATTCGTTAAAGGAAAAGAGAGACGGGACCGTATGAAATATTATGGCCTGGGGAGGAAGGGCCGCCTGTTTAAAATCAGTGAGCACGGTGTTGGAACGACAGCATACATGCATATAGGGCAAAGCGGCATCAGCTTTATTGCTGCCAAGAGAAAGATTCCTGTGATCATCAATACGAGGGGAAGTAAAAAATTAAGTTTTATTGTGGGACCGGACCATTACGAAGTTAAAAAGCCATACTCGGACAGGCTGCTGTTAAAAAATGGACATGTTATCATGTCGATCAAAAGAGGCTGGATGCCTATTAAATGGCAGCAATACTTTTCACCAAACACCCCTTTGCTGAAGATGGATAGCCGTATATCACAAGAGGAGCGCAGTCTTAGTCTTTGTTTATTGATTCTGTTCTAAGATTGATTCTCCAAGCGGGCAAGCACTTGATCAAATGGCTGATTCGCTTTACAGTGAAAAAATCCTGCAAACGGATCTTTCATCATTTTTAGCCTTTCAAGAACCGACTTCATCGTGAATTGGTCAGGAAATAAGTCTTCGTTCAGTTCATGCCAATGGATAGGGGCGGCCACAAGTCCGTCCTCATTATTCCTGACTGAATACGGAGCAATGATTGTCTTGCCTTCAGCATGCTGAACGAAGTCAACGTATAGTCTGTTGCCCCGCTTCTTTTTCAAACGTTCGGTCGTGAATGAATCAGGATCATAATGAATTAAAAAATCGGCAGCGAATGTTGTGAACAAGCGCGTGTCATCCCATGTGAATTTTCCTTCCGGCAGGGGAATGTATATTTGTAGCCCTTTGTTGCCGGACAGCTTTACAAACGTAAATAGGTTCAGTTCATCAAAAACCTGCTTGAGTATAGATGCAGCGTACACAGCCAATTGGAAATGTGAACGGTCGGGAGGATCCAAGTCAAAGACGATCTCACTAACATATTTGCTTGTAACGGTTTGAAAAGGCACATGGAACTCTATTGCCAGTTGATTTCCAAGCCAAATTAGTGTTTGTAAGTCATTGCAGACAATATAATCAATGCCGTCTATTATTTTTGATTGCACGAAATTCGGCGAGGATTCAGGTTTGTTTTTTTGATAGAAGGGCTCGCCAAACACGCCGTGTGGGGATCTGATGACAGTCAACGCTCGGTTTCTTAGGAAAGGCAATATTAAATGGGCAGCCTTTCTGAGATAACGAACATAATCAAGTTTTGTGGCATAATTTTTTTCCCATAAAATTTTGTCTGGATGGGTGATTTCAATACTATCAGGAAACATCGCCTCATCAAGCAGGAATTTTTCATACGTACAGTCATCGGGGTGCAGATCGAACCTTAAACTTTTAAAATGGGGTTCCCTCATCTGATTGTCCGTCCATTCCAAATAGTTCACATCAACGCAAATACCGGGGGGCACCATGAACAAGGAGCCTTTGCGGCTTATATAATTTTGCCGGATTGTTGTTCTTAGTGCCTGCTTAGTCTCAGTGTCCAGGCTGAATAAGAACTGTCCCAGGGGAAAGACGTCGGCTTCTTTCCATACTCCAACGGAAAAATAACCATTAGACTCATCCATGGAAGTGATGAAGCAGGATACAGTTTTCCAGTTTTTGATTTTTAGCCATTCTGCAGAACGTTTACCTTCCAGCCATTGACTTTGTGCTTGTTTGGCAATTACCCCTTCACTATCGAATTCAAAGGACTTAAGCAATGTTTCCTCTTGGGATTTGAAAAAGGGGATGTACTGGCAAAGCCTGTCATCTCCTGGTGACGGAAATTCAGGGAGATTAAGATGTTGAACAAGCTTCAGCAGTCTGCTTTTACGTTGGAGATAGGGTAATGAAACTTTATCCTCCCCCTGTAAAGACAGGATGTCAAAGACAAGATAGTGGCAGGGCCATTCCTGGGCTTCTAAAGAAATCTTTTCCGTTGAACGCATTCTCCCTCTTTGCTGTAGTTTAGAGAAATTTGCCTTGTACGAATTCTCCAATATAACAAGCTCTCCATCTAATCGAAGGGGAAGATCTTTCTTGACCTTTTCCGCATACCTATTTAGAAATAAGCGGATTTCAGGAAATTGAGGGAGCAGATCCTTTCCATTTCTACTCCAAAGATACATGTCTTCTTTCGTCCATTCCAAAATTCCCCGATAACCGTCATATTTGATTTCATACAGCCAGCTGCCTTTTTCAGGGGAATGAAAGGTTAATATCGGGAGCATAGGCTTCATAAACAAATCACACCTTATCAGAATTTATTTATAGATTTTCCAAACAGATTTTTTTTACCAAAAGTTTATATGTTTATTTACTGGGGCAATTAACAAAAGCTAAGATAAATATGAAGTGACGAAGGTGACGATATGCATACGATGTGGAAAGGAAGCATCAGTTTCGGTCTTGTGAATATTCCAATCAAGCTGCATGCTGCAACAGAGGACAAGGATGTGAAGTTCCGTTCCTTGCATAATGAGTGCCATACACCAATCAAGTATGAAAAAATCTGTCCCACGTGTGAAAAAGAAATTGAGGTAAAGGATATTGTGAAGGGGTATGAAGTGACGAAAGGGAAATTTGTAATTGTGGAAGATGACGAACTGAAGGAACTGAAAGAGGCTGTTGAAGAAAAAGCAGTTGAAATCATCGATTTTATTAAATTAAACGAAATTGACCCCATATACTTTAACCGAAGCTATTACATGTCACCTGACGGGGGAAACAAAGCATATGGATTACTGAGGAAGGCATTGACAGAGTCGGAGAAAGTAGGGATTGCCAAAATAATTATCCGCTCAAAGGAGCAACTGGCGGTCATACGGGTTTATAAAGATACGCTTTTAATGGAGATAATCCATTTCCCCGATGAAGTTCGAAATGTTTCCGATGTCCCTAATGTGCCAGCTGCTG
This sequence comes from Siminovitchia acidinfaciens, assembly GCF_003605385.1. Taxonomy (GTDB): domain Bacteria; phylum Bacillota; class Bacilli; order Bacillales; family Bacillaceae_C; genus Siminovitchia; species Siminovitchia acidinfaciens. The sequence continues at coordinate 46,093 of NZ_QYTV02000006.1, forward strand.
ATAATGTGACAAAAAAAGAGATCGATACGGCGATCCTGCTTATCGATCAGTTGACGACCACGTTCGATCCGGACAAATATAAAGACGAATATCGTACAAAGGTCATTGAATTGATTGAAGCGAAGCAGACTGGAAAAGACTTGGTCACAGTTGATGTAAAGAAACCTGCAGCTCAAATGACAGATTTGATGGCGGCACTTCAAGCGTCGATAGACAGGACAAAGCCAAAAGTAAAACGTCCTGTAAAAGCAAAGAAACCAGCTGCGAAAGCATCTGGTGCAACAAAGACAAAATAAGGAGAAAAAAATCGCTCATTCGTATAATATTTATGGAAATGGGCAACACAATAATAAATAAAGAATTGTTTGCCCGCTCCTTGCTTTTTTTACTGTCATCATGTATGATAAATGAAGAAAGTAAGGATATGCCAATTTTATTTGCCTGTATTAGGAGTTACCATTATTCACATGTTATAATGAATATCTACTCCGACAAGTGGGTATTGATTATAATATGTGAATTTTTATTTACCCGGTAAATATTAGGAACATATTAAAAAATTTTTGGAGGTTTTTGTGCATGACAACTGGTACAGTTAAATGGTTTAACAGTGAGAAAGGTTTTGGATTTATCGAAGTGGAAGGCGGAAATGACGTATTCGTACATTTCAGCGCTATTCAAGGCGAAGGATTCAAAACACTTGACGAAGGTCAACAAGTAGAATTCGAAATCGTTGAAGGTCAACGTGGACCACAAGCGGAAAACGTTGTTAAACTATAATAATGCACTAAAGAACTGCCTTATGGGCAGTTCTTTTTGTTTTTATTCGATTTGATTCAGGAGATGTTCTAACCCAGCTCCGGAGAAACACCGCCAAACCCTAAACGAGCGGCTATCCATCAAAACTAGAAGGGAGGATGCGTGAAATCCGTTCATCCTCCCAAAAGGCCATTACCTAGCTATTTACAATTCATCAAATCCATTTAAATCACTTGTTTTTGTATATTGGCGTGATTTTTGTTCAAAGAAATCAGTTTTCGTATCATCGAAGTTGTCAACATATGCACGGATCCATTTCATCGGATTCTCAACATACTCGTTGTAGATCTCACTTAGCCCAAGCATTCTGAGCATCTTATTTGCCCTGTATTTGATATAGCCTTCCATCTCAATAAGATCTATTCCTTCGATGCCATCCAGTACATAACGGCTCCACGTAATTTCCTGTTCTACGGAGTGGCGGAACTGGTCATATACCCATTCTGTAAATTCGTTTGTATTATATTCCTGATTCTCAGCCAGCGTGGCCCTGAACAAGTCGCTGATAAAACGACCATGCTGAAGTTCGTCACGATTGATATATGAAATCATCGTCGATGATCCGACCATCTTTTGGTTGCGTGCCAGATTATAGAAAAAGGCAAATCCGGAATAAAAGAACAATCCCTCCAGCAATGCAGTGTAGACCATAGCTTTCAACACATTTTCAATTGTGGTATTCGATGCAAATTCATTATAAACCTGCATGATCCTTTCATTTCTCTTCAATAATACCTCATCTGTTCTTCCTGTTTCGAAGGATTCATTTTGTCTGTCCAAAGAGGTGACTGAGGAGAGGACATATGCATAACTGTGATTATGCTCGCTTTCCTGGTCAGCAATCGTGGCCATGATCGATTTGACGGATGGATCAGTAGAAAAATGCCCGATTCTCGCTGCTACGTCCGTTTGCGGTCCATCAAGTGTAGCAAGCAGTCCGATAATTTTTAAGAAAGCATTTTGTTCTTGTTCGGACAGTGTTGGGAATTGCTTGATATCCTGTGTCATATCCACCTCGCTGGCACGCCAGAATAAAGCGCGGATCTGTTCTCGATGATTGTAAAAGTGGGGATAGGCAAGGTCATTCCAATTCAAAATTCCGCTGGCTTTTCCTCCGAACAATGCAGTTGACCGATTGGGATTCAGTGGTTCCAAAACAGCTACTTTGTCAAGTGTATTAGGCATTGGTTCAATACTCCTTCCGTCCATTTTATTACTGAATTTTCCTGAAAGCCCCTGGGGCTTTGCTCTATTTTTAATGGTTCGTATGATGAATGATAAAATGCAGCGAGCTTTTCAGCTGCATGGCAAAACAGGGTGTCGCCACCAAATTGAGTATCGCCGGTACCAAAAACGAAAACATTCGGCGGCTTATAGCCGATTTCGTAAACAAAGTCCTTAACAAGTTCGGGAGTTTTTCCTTTCCCCCATGTAAAGGTTCCAACTAACATTGCATCAAAGCGGGAGGGATCGGGGGCTGGACCCGATCCAATTCGATGTAAAATTGTTGTGTGCCCATTAACATTAAGTACCTTTTCAATGATTTCGGCAGTTTCTTTCGTGTTTCCGCTGAAACTGGCATAGCAGATCAGGATTCGCACCATACACAATCCTCTATATCGGATGCAGTTGATCTGACATAATACGTTGTTTTGAGCCCGGAATCCCATGCCTGCAAATGCAAATCAAGCATGACCTGTGCCTTAATATGGTTAGGGACATAGAAATTGAATGAAATTGCCTGGTCGATATGGCGCTGCCTGGCCGCATTTTGCTGAATGGACCAGCGCTGGTCAACAATGTATGCCGATTTTCGGTAAACGTTGTACGTATTGTGATTAAGATCCGGCGCAACAACAGGAAGCTTGTAATTTTTCTTCTCTTCGTGGTAAAAAGGTTTGAACACCGGGTCAATGCTAGCAGTTGAACCGGCTATTACAGATGTGCTTGAGTTCGGTGCTACAGCCATCAAATAACCGTTTCTGATTCCATGTGCTTTTATATCTGCCATAATCTTTTTCCACTCATTGCTTTCGTTACCTGACAAATAGTCACGGATTTCAAAGTATTTGCCGGTCTCCCAGTCACTTTCTTCAAATAGGGGATAGGCTCCTTTTTCTTTTGCCAGCTGCATACTTGCTTTGATGGTCAATTGTGAAATTTTCTCGTATAGGCTGTCTGCTAATAGAACAGCCTCTTTGGACTCCCAGGCTATGCCCTTTAATGCGAGCAGGTGATGCCAACCGAAAGTTCCAAGGCCGATCGCACGGTATTTTCGATTTGTTATCGCAGCCTGCTTGACATCAATTGTATTCAGATCGATGACGTTATCCAGCATTCTTACCTGGATTGGAATCAAACGCTCCAAAATGTCATAATTTTCGTCCGCCGGGTCAACCGCTTTACCCAGATTAATGGAGGATAGGTTGCACACGACAAAGTCGCCGGCTTTTTTGTATGTAATGATGGTATCTCCGTCGACCACTTCCTCGTGATGAACCGTAGGGGACATATTTTGCATGATTTCTGTACATAAATTGGAAGAATAGACCAAACCTGCATGCTTATTCGGATTCATTCTGTTCACTTGATCCCTGTAAAACATGAATGGCGTCCCTGTTTCAAGCTGTGACTTCATGATTCTAATCATGATTTGGATGGCAGGTACTGTTGTTCTAGTCAATTTCTCATTATGTACACACGCTTCGTATTTTTCCCTGAAGGAGCCAGATCCTTTTTCTTCATCATAAAAGTCTTCCAATGAATAGCCCATCTCTTGTTTCACTTCATGTGGATCGAATAAATGCCAGTCTCCGCGGCTTTCCACCTGTTCCATGAAAAGGTCTGGCAGACAGACTCCGGTAAAAATATCGTGTGCACGTTGCCTTTCATCCCCATTGTTAAGCTTCAAGTCGAGAAAGGAAAGAATGTCGGCATGCCAGACATCCAGATATACGGCAATGGCACCTTTGCGCCTTCCAAGCTGATCCACACTGACAGCCGTGTTGTTTAACTGCTTGATCCATGGCACTACGCCGGAGGAAGCTCCTTTAAACCCTTTGATAGAGCTGCCCCGAGCTCGGACTTTGCCCATATAGACGCCTATTCCGCCGCCGTCTTTGGAAAGTCTTGCCACATCTGTGTTGCTGTTATAGATGCCGATCAATGAATCATCCACCGTATCGATGAAACAGCTTGACAGCTGCCCGTGCGCCAAACCGGCATTTGCCAATGTCGGGGTTGCCACCGTCATATAAAGATTTGACAATGCCCAATAGCTTTCGGCCACAAGATTCAGGCGCATGTCGGCAGATTCATCCTGCATAAGGTGCATGGCAATGATGAGCCATCTTTCCTGTGGAAGCTCGAAAGTATTCTTTTCATGATCAACAGCCAAATATCTGGTAGCCAGCGTATGAAGCCCCGTATAATCAAAGAACAAATCACGCTCAGGCTCGATCAGCTCTGCCAATTCATTGATTTCCTGTTTACTGTATTTCTTCAGAAGGGCAGGGGTGTAGATACCTTTATTTGTTAACTTTGTTATTAGCTCGTAAAAATCCCCGTATTTCTTGCTTTTATCGTATAAACGGTTTTCAGCCGCTTTTTTATATAGGTCCTGTAAATAAATACGCGCTGCATCAAATGACCATTGTGTATTCAATTCGTCGACATTTTCCAGTGCGGATTGAATAAGAATATCGGTGATATTTTCAGCTTTTATTTCAGCCCTGGTTTCAATGCTCCTAAAAATCTTTTCTCTGTACTCTTGTGATTCAATCGTAGTGACTCTCTGAATGAAGCTTTCCAGACGATCCCTGTCAAACGGTTTTTTTCTGATTCCGTGTTCCTTTACTATTAAAGTTGTCATTTTTTAATAGAAACCTCCTGTTTTATACAAATAAAAAATCCGCTCTCGAGGAAAGAGCGGATCAAACGATAGGGAAAAGAACATAGCTCCTCTATCGTTTCATCTTCCCAATCCCCGAAGAATTGAAACTCGGACAAAAAAAGGCAGGTCTCCTGACTCATGCATCAACCTACTGGGGGACCTTCCCGTCATGATGGACAGTGGTTTTTCCCTTTCGTTCGCATTTACAGTTGCGGGGACAGTTCCGGTTTTTCACCGGATTCCCTATTAAGCCCATAATGGGCACCTTTTCTTGTGAATTATCAATATATTGTGTTATGTACAGTCTTCGTCACCAAATATAGTGTCGAAAGTGATTTTATCATGACTGAAATCGAAATACAAGCATAACATATTTCTTTAAAAGAATAATAGAAAAAGGAAGGAACTGTGACTTAATTTGTCGAAAGTGATTATTTACGGATTGAGAAGTATTTTTAACGGATAAAAAAATGGATAATTCCTGCCTGAAATATAAAGAATAATAATTAAAGAGCAATGTCAGCAGGGAGGAAATCAGTGTGAACAGCAAACAAAATGATCAGCAGGGGAACTTTCGGCATTTGCACAGAAATTAAATCAAAAAGAAGCACAAAAAAACATAGAGATCTATAAAGCAGAATTCTTCGATGATGGATTTGCAATCAATGCTGCCACGCCTTGGTAGAGAAACATCCCAATGCAACGGATCAAATCATTGAAGAATGGTTTGAATCCGATCTGTGCAGGTGTACGGGTTACGCGGAGATTAAAGAGGCTGTCAAATCAATGTTAAAATCAAAGGATGAAAATACCCCCGGTTGATTGAAGGCCGAGGGTACTTGTCTTAAAGTAAAAGAAATTATTAACATAGACATAACTTTCTAACCGAATGAGGATTAGTTATGTCTAGCTCCGACGGACAGGAGGCCCTTATGCCGACGGCCCACAGGATTTGGCGTATTAAGTCGGCCATGCGCCATCGGCTCGAGGCCACAAGCTGCAAGGAAGCCTATTCAGGATGAAGGTGCTCCTGCGCTATAGCTTATTCGAGGAATCGCAAACCTGCATGATGCATATTCAAAGAAATTTCTCACGATGTAATGCATTTTATATCTATAACTGCATCCGCTGTAAGCTGATTATTCCTTGCGAAAGTAATGAATTCCGTTCCTCCGCAAAAGATTTCAGTCTTTTTATCATCCAATGTATGAAACAATTCAATTGCTCCGTCTAATGAATCCGGGCGATAATATTCAAAATCGAAGGGGATCAATTCCTTCCCTCCTTTTGTTTCCAAATGAATTCGGGAATTAGCGGAAGTGTATTCAAGTTTGTCTGTACCGCTGCAGAGAGAGAGTTGGCAAGTGCAGCAAGCATTCCGATCACTCCATATTCACCGATCCCACGGGCTCCAAAAGGGCCATCAGCAGACGGGGTTTCGATAAAATCAACAAGGTATTCCTTGGGCACCTCGCCGAATCGCAGCATTTGGTACGTGCGCAGTTGGGGATTAAGAACAACCCCATTATCATCGAAAATGAATGATTCACTGCTTGCAAAACTTAGTCCCAAATACATTTCGCCTCTCATTTGTTGAATGTCTGTAGCCGGATTGATAATAGTCCCGCCGTCCAAGACAGTGACGGCTTTTAAAATTTGATAGGAGTAATCCACTGGATTTAGTTGTATTTCAACTGCCTGGGCACCGACGGACCACCAGGGCCCTGGTTTTCCGAATCCGGTATTTTTGTCCATCGGAGTCAGATGTCTTTGAATATATTTTCCATGGCCTACAATCTGCCCCTCGACAGCATTTCCGTTTGGGAACTTATAGCCTAGTGCAAGGTCTTTAATTTCAACCCCGTATTCCGGACTCGGCTTCAAATAAACTCTTCCGCCGCCTACCTCGAGGTCTACTTCCGAGCACTTCAGAACGATGGAAGCGGTCCTTTTTAATTTAGTCTTGGCATCCTTTGCGGCAGCTTGGACAGCTCTCCCTGCAAGAAATGTCGTACTGCTTGCAACAGTTCTCCATTGATGGGGGTCGTACTGTGTGTTTACTTCCATTGTGACATGGATTTTATCCAATTCCAGCCCCAATTCTTCCGCTGCTATTTGAGCAAGGATCGTCTTTGATCCCTGGCCTAGTTCAATGGCTGCACAGTTTAGGTTGACACGTCCGTCCGCTTCAAAAGTCAACAGTGCCCCAGCTTGCGCATTCGTTGCTGTGGTAGATGTTTTCCAAAAAAGGCTGATTCCTTTAGCTTTGATTTTTCCACCAGTTTCCAGTCTTTGTCCTTCCTCCCAGTTGATCAGTTCCTTGGCTCTATTCATACACTTATCCGGATCTCCTATATTGTTGGCCGTCAATAATGTTTGGGTGGGGGAGGTGTCTCCAGGTTTGATAGAGTTCAACAGCCGCAGTTCGACTGGGTCGACATTCAACTTTTCTGCCAACTGATCCATCGTTCTTTCTACAGCAAAGGTAAGCTCAGGATGTGCATACCCCCGAAATGAAGTTGCATATGTATGGTTGGTGTACATACAATATGAGTCGCACAATACATTAGGTACTTCATACGGACCGCTGCAATCAAGCGCGGCTGCTCTAGTGATGCCTGCCGCCTGATCCGTATATGCACCCGAATCGATCAAGAAGGTGTATTGGCCAGCCATTATTTTTCCTTCCTTCGTAGCTCCTAGCCTGACTGTTGCATGAAGCCCGATATGCCCCGGCGCAGGTGATCATATCTTCTTCACGATCATATTGCAGTTTGACAAGCTTCCCGCCGACCATTTTTGAAGCCAAGTAAGCCAGGGGCTCCAATTGAACGGTTCCCTTCCCGCCGAATGCTCCACCAAGAAGCGGAACATGACGATTATATTTCCGACTTCGAGATTAAAAAATTGATTCAATACTTTTTTAATCGTATAGGGTGATTGTGTGCATGAATGAACAATAACTTTTCCGGACGGATTGATTTCAACGCTGCATGTCCTCGTTTCCAAGGCAGCATGATCAGAAAGGTTGAATTCATATTCTGCCTTCATTTTCACTTCACAGCTTTCCCAAGCCTGGATGAAATCACCCTTGCGTATCTTAATGTGGCTTCCGATGTTTGTACCTGAAACGGGATAAACGTTACTGATGATTTTTTGATATTGCCCAGCATTGTCATGGACTAAAGGGGATTCTTTTTGGATTGCTTGTATCACACAATTGACAACAGGGAGAGGTTCATAATCGACCCTGATTAATAATGCCGCCTGCTAGGCCTGATATTCATTTTCAGCCACAACTAACGCGATAGGCTCGCCAAAGTAGCGGACCTTGTCAATTGCCAAAGGAGGGCGATCCGCCAGAATAGGCCCGATATGAAAGGGAAACATTTTTCCGGTAATCACTGCTCGAACCCCTGGAACTTTCCAAGCTTCGTCCGTATTTATTCCCTTGATATTGGCATGCGCATATTTACTGGTTGCCAATTTGGCGTGCAGCGTATCAGGGTAGCTTACATCCCCGGTGTATTTTATCGTTCCGGCCGCTTTTTCCAGTGCATCAATTCTTTGCTGCGATTTTCCGATTTTCGTCAATACTTTCTTCAACAAGGAAATAGCCTCCTATTTTCATTTTATGAAGAAAAAAATCAGGGGGGTAGCTGCCTGCCCAAGCGTGCACAGATTCCTAACAGTTTCATTTTTTATCTTGCCACGATAATAACTGTTTCCTTATTAATTTCATGTGAGGATGCATCTAAAATTCTTTCAAGGCTTTTGCTTAGCTTTTGAAGTTCCTCGTGGTTTGCTGATAAAAATACCGGCGCTCCGCTATTGATGATTAGGTTTTTATCTGTTGTGACGATTGCTTTAATATCAGGGGTTTCAGCCACTTGTTCATTCTTCCTTTCGACCATGAGGGGAAGCCTCCTATTTGCCTTTGTCCGCTTCACCTGGCAGCCTGATTGCGCTGTCAAGCACAGGGACATGCTCAAGTACAGTTTTTATTTGTTGGAAGTCTTTTTCCTGAGGCATAAGAAATAGCGCGACTCTCCCATCATTCATATTTCTTTTTGACAATGGAACAATGTCGGGTTCACCTGTGTCCAGATATGCACCTAGTACATTAGCTACATGATGAAGCATTGCCTGCCTTTGCCCGAGATTGGAAATAGTCACCACACTGTTTTCATTTTTGGGAGTGACAATGGCGCCTACACCTTGATTCAAAATCATCTGCCGGCTCTCTTTCAATCCGACATTTTTAATATGTATGTCATCAACGTATAAGTTTGGGCCGTCAAATCGGATTTCGCCTTCCGAAATATCTGCGATTGCCAACAAATTATTTCCTGTCATATTCCGTTTAACAACAGAAAGCATGATAATTCCACCCAGAATGCCTAGCCAAGGTGAAAAGACCGCAAATATGGTAGTCACTAGTCCAGTAAACATGACTAAATAATTCCTGCTTTCAAATGCCTGAGCCATTCCTTCAATAAAAGGCGTACCGCGCCTGACAAGCTCGCTTGAATCAATATTTGTCAATGTATCCCGTTCCATTTTTCTAACTTCCCTGAACTGGGTTGCTGCGAGTCCCAAAAATGTTACCGCAGTCCAATTAGATTCAAGGACTGAGGGAACGGCTACCGCACCGATAAAAGCCGCTATAAATCCTAGTGAGAGATGGATGATCCTTCCTTGCGGATAAGTAGGATACTGCCTGAAGTCGGTTCGAAGAAGTAATACTCGGGCTATACATCCGAAAAACACTCCGATGAGCACAGCCAACAGATTTTGATCCATACTAATAACTCCTTTTTTACTCAACTGCCGCTATGTATATTAGGGTAACCACCTGGAATAGATTATATGATGCTTTTTTTATTTCCTAACTAACACTTTAAGAAAAGAGGGAAAGTTCAGTTTACTATTATTTTGTTTGGATAATCGATTCTAAACTGACTAAAGTTACCGAACAAGGGAGGTAAACGGAGAATTCGGGAACATATGGGAACGATTGCAGTTTAATTCAGCACTAACTCTATTACATCGCAATTAAACTAATAAATTGGCCTTTACACTCGTTTGATATAGTCGATGCAGTTGGCTAAGCTTAATAGTGTTGCATGTTTTCGGAGAACTATGCTCAACATTTCACTCATTTATCGGATATGGAGTGAATAGCGTTTGGACATAATGTCCACGCTCCATAAAAAATAGAGAAGGGGAAGAAAGCATGAGGAAAATAGGAAGTATTTTTGCTGCAGCAGCGCTTCTGTTTTTAACGGCTTGCGGAGGAGGCGGCAGCGATGAAACAACATCAAGAAAAGGATCGGATAAAATTGTATTTGCTGATGCAGGGTGGGACAGCATCAGGGTCCATAATGCAATTGCCCAAAAAATTCTTGAAGAAGGATATGGTTATAAAACTGATGTGACGGCAGGATCGTCGTCAGCGACGCTTCAGGGACTTAGAAAAGGTGATATCGACGTCTATATGGAAATATGGACAGACAACCTCAAAGAAGTATATGAGGATGCAATTGAATCAGGAGATATTATTAAAACCTCTGTAAATTTTGATGATAATGATCAAGGGCTTTACGTACCTGCATACGTCATTCACGGAGACAAAGAGAGGGGAATCGAACCGCTGGCACCGGATTTAAAAACAGTGGAGGATTTAAAGAAATATCCCGAAGTCTTCGCCGATCCTGAAGATCCGGACAGGGGAAGGGTAATCAATGCGCCGAGCGGCTGGATAGTAGCCGACCATATTGATTCCAAATTTGAAGCCTACGGATTGGATGAAACTTTGAATAATTTTATGCCCGGTTCTGATTCAGCTATTGTTGCATCGCTAGTGGATGCCTATAAATCTGGCAAAGGCTGGGTTGGATACTATTGGTCCCCAACAGCAATCACTGCCAAGTACGATCTTGTACTGCTCGAAGAGCCGGAATATGACGAAAATACTTGGGAAGAAACAAAAAAGACCAAATTTCCTCCAAATGACGTAATTATAGCAGTTCACAAAGATTTGCCTGAACAAGCACCTGAAGCAGTTGAGTTTCTGGAAAACTATGAAACTAGCAGCGCCTTGACGGAAGAAGCCTTGCAATATATGGAGGACGAAGGAACTTCCGCTGAAGAAGCAGCGCTTTGGTGGATGAAAGAGCATGAGGATATATGGTCGAAGTGGATTCCGGAAGATAAAGCACAAAAAGTTAAGGAAGCTCTTTAAGTTTTGAGCAGCTGGCCGTTTGTGCTGGCTGCTTTTTTCACAGATTGGATGGTGAAAGATTGGACGAAATGTTTTGTTCAAAAAATATTAAATGTGTCCAACTTTGACGGACAAGACATGAGGTGCTAGTGCAAGCGAAGCGACGGGGTGTCGCGGTCTGAGCCTGCCGATGTGATAGGACAAGGGAAGCTTCGACATCGTGAACTCGGACGAAGGAAAAGCGTCAGCTTTTTCGAGGAGGTGGCGCTTTAAGACTGCCCAGGTGCCGCTGCCGCAAGGATCGAGTTGCAGGAAGAGAATTCAGGATGTTTTTTCCTCCGGCACAACGTATTCGAGGGACCATATGTTTCCTTCATCGCAAAGCCATAAGGAAGTAAATTCGGTGAAGATTCTCACGCTGTAATTAAGATAAGCAGCTTTGCTGGATGAAAAGCTGCTTCATCGAAATTCGCCTTGTGCTTGTCACCTAAGGCTGCGCTTGTGTCATTCATACAAACAAAAAAATAAGTGGGGTTTTTACTATGGAAGGATTTCCAGATTTAAGGACGAATATAGGCGTCTATGTAAGTGATCTTGTAGATTTCCTTGACAGATCGCTTGAAGGGTTTTTTGATTTTATTTTTTTAATTTCCTCAAAATTAATTAACGGAATAGAGGATTTTTTGCTATGGACGCCATGGTGGCTATTCATCATTGCGATATTTTTACTCGGTTGGTATTTCAAATCTGTTTTGTCAGGTGTTTTATATGCGAGTTTTATCTTTTTAATCGGTACATTTGGGTTGTGGGAAGATATGATGACTACCATCGCGATCATATTGACTGCCGTCTTAATTTGTTTAGTGATTGGCATTCCAGTAGGTATATGGATGTCATACAGTAGCGGTTTTTCTACAGTCATGCGGCCAATACTGGACGCGATGCAGACGATGCCAAGTTTTGTTTATTTAATTCCAGCCATCTTTTTCTTCGGATTAGGTAATGTCTCCGCGATCTTCGCTACACTGATTTATGCCTTGCCGCCTGTTATTCGTTTGACTGAACTAGCAATCCGGGGAGTTGACAAAGAGGTCATAGAGTCCGCGCTATCATTCGGATCGTCCAGATGGCAGATGCTGCGGAAGGTACAGCTGCCACAAGCGCTGCCTACCATTATGGCCGGGGTGAACCAAACGACGATGATGGCCCTCGCAATGGTGGTCATTGCTTCCATGGTCGGTGCTTCCGGTTTGGGGGAGCAAGTGCTTGTGGCAATCAATCGAATTGATATCGCATTAGGATTTGAGGCGGGTATCAGTATCGTATTTTTAGCCATTATCATTGATAGAGTTACAAATGGAGTTGCAGAGAAGTTTCAAAAGCACAAGGGGGTAAGCCAATGACTGCACAAATTAAGCTTGAGCATGTCTCAAAGATTTTCGGCCCTAAACCGAAATCTGTCATCCCCATGGTGAAACAAGGGATGTCCAAAGAAGAGATACTGAAGAAGACAGGACACACGGTAGGTGTATACGATGCTTCCCTTGAAATTAATAAGGGTGAAATTTTTGTGATTATGGGTTTATCCGGCAGCGGAAAGTCCACACTGATCCGGTGTTTTAATTTATTGAACAAACCCACTGATGGAGCAATATATATTGACGATCAAAATATCATGACATCTAATAGTTCCGGTCTGAAAAAAGTGAGGCAGGAAAAAATTGCGATGGTGTTTCAGCATTTTGGACTGTTCAGTCATCGGACGGTGCTTGCCAATGTGGAATACGGCTTGGAAATCCGAAAAATACCAAAGGCTAAAAGAAGAGAGATTGCTTTAAAGAATATAGAAATAGTAGGATTGAAGGGTTATGGAGATAAATATCCTGATGAGTTATCCGGAGGAATGCAGCAAAGGGTTGGATTAGCGAGAGCTCTATCCAATGATCCCGACATACTATTGATGGATGAACCGTTCAGCGCGCTGGATCCTTTGATTAGAAGGGAAATGCAGCTTGAACTGCTGGATATCCAGAATCGATTGCAAAAAACAATTGTTTTCATTACCCATGATGTCAACGAGGCATTTAAATTGGGAGACCGGGTAGCAGTCATGAAAGATGGGCGAGTAGTTCAGGTCGGTACCCCGGAGGAAATCATCGAAAAGCCGGCGAATGATTATATTTCTGAATTCATTAAGGACATCGACCGTTCAAAAGTACTTCAAGCGGAACATGTGATGATTAAGCCGAATGCCCTCGTTTCCTTGAAGGACGGATTAAATGTAGCAATCAAAGAAATGAAGGCCAATGGCATATCCAGCGTGTTTGTTGTCGATCGCCAGCGGCAAGTGAAGGGAATAGTTACAATTGACGACGCAATCAAGGGGCGTGAAAAGAAACAGACATTGGAGGAAGTAATGCGCCATGACATTTCCATTGTTAAGGGAGACGAATATGTCAGCGAACTGATTCCAAAAGTGCTGGAATCAAAATTTCCTCTCGCTGTTGTAAACAAAGAGAATAAGTTGGCCGGCTTTATTTTACGTGTTCATGTTTTAGCCGGTTTGACAGCAGATAACGGTTTTGCTTTAAATTAATCAAAGGGGGAGCAGTCAATCACTGTTCCCCCTTATTTCTATCTCGTGGAAGCTATTAATGCTTTGAGTGCTTTTAATATTAGGACTAACGAAAAAAGTATGATGACTACTACCGCAACTATTAGAATAATTGTGGAAAAAGCAGCGAGAGGACCAGGAAGCAGAATCGTCAAACCCAGCAGTGCATATCCGGCAATAATGGCTGCCAAATAAAGGCATAAAGGTGTATTTGCAAGGCAAGACATGATAAGATACCTCCTTTATCATCATACTATGTACAATCTGGAAACGATGTGATGCTGATTTTAAAAAGAAGTATTTTCTAATATCAATTGAAATCATATATGAATTGGTATATGATAGGGCTAAATATAAAAAGATTCGTTAAAATATTGATGACGGTGGTGTAAAAAGTGCAAACGGTTTATATTAAAGGACCCCTTGATACGAAAGCGCTAACAAATGATCCCTGTATCATTGCTCTTGGCTTCTTTGATGGCGTCCATTTGGGACACCGTGAGCTGATTGAAACTGCAAGAAAAATTGCCAAACAAAAAGATTTAACGCTGTCGGTGATGACATTCTTTCCACATCCAAGCAATGTTTTGCCGACTAAACGAAAGATTAATCGATATTTATCACCGCTGGATGCAAAAAAAGAAATGTTTAAAGAGCTTGGTGTTGAAAAACTATTTATAGTTACATTTAGTCATGACTTTGCAAAATTGGCCCCGGCTGATTTTGTAAAAAGTTATATTTGCGGATTGAATTGCAAACATGTCGTGGCTGGTTTTGATTTTACTTATGGATATAGAGGCCAAGGGAATATGCAGCGCATCGAGGAAGATGGCGGCGGTCAATTTGACATCACTGTTGTTTCAAAAAAATCATATAAAAACAAAAAAATCAGCTCCACAAAAATCCGTGAACTATTAAATGAAGGGGCTGTTGATGATATTCCCCATTATTTAGGAAATCATTATTGCACATCTGTAGAAGTAGAAAGCGAGACATTTAATTTAAAAACACATACAGTGATGCTGACAGTGTCTTTTAAGGATTATTTGCTTCCCAGATCTGGTACTTATCTGGTTCGTGTTGAAACTGATCAGGACGTATTGGAAGGAATATGCACGCTGTCCGAAAAAGTCTTGGGTTTCCAAAATATCCATGTACTATCTAAAGAAAGCGTAACTATGAAGTCCCGCATTAAAATAAAATGGCTTACAGAGTTGGAAGCGCTCTCCATTTCTGAAACAGCGAATATGATGAAAAAAGCTCAGATGGTTGTTTGAAAACGTTGATTTTTTTCTGTTGTAATACACCAAACTTTATGTATAATTAGACGAGTGAAGAATGATGTATTGACTGCATCGTGGAAACGCGGCATGCAGGCAATCATTTTCTTCGCTTTTTTCTGTTAACTTTTGCTTTTTAGCCAGAAATGGGGATATAAATGGAGTTTACTATCGTTTTTCAATCAATATTGATAATTACAATGATGATTATCATTGGTGCAATATTAGCCAGAACTTCGCCGTTAAATAATGAAACTAGGGCTGTTTTTATTAATATGATCGTAAATATTGCAATGCCATGCATCATCCTATCAAGTATTTTTCATGTGGACATGAATGAGGATATGTTTAAAAGGATAGTGTTGGTATTTGTCTTATCGATCGTAATCAACGTTGTGGGAATAGCACTTGGTTGGACCTTTGCAATAATATTTCAAAAAGATTCCGATCGAACTAGGGAGATCGCTTTATTATCCGGATTGGGAAATACCGGCTTCATCGGGATCCCGTTGTGTGCAGCCCTACTGGGGCCGGAAGGGGCATTGTATGCAGCTATTTTTGATGCCGGGGTTGACGTGACCATCTGGACAGTTGGGGTCGTCATGCTGCAAAAAAATCGGAAGTTTGCCTTGCATACATTGAAATCTATGATTAATATTCCAACTGCCGCTATCGTGATCGGGCTGTTGGCTGCTTATTTCAATATAAAACCTCCAGAAGTATTCGTGGGATTGTCTGATAGGTTGGCTGCAATGGCAGCTCCACTAGCCATGTTTTATATCGGTATGATGATCATGGGCCTTCAACGGGGAAATGTGCGCCAAGCAGCGCCAAAAATGTGGGTGCCAATCACCGTTAAACTCATTTTGCTTCCGGTTGCAACCATATTCATGGTCCACTTCTTTAATTTTGATTCAGTATTAATACAAACTGTTTTAATACAGTCAATGATGCCTACAATTACGTTGGCTTCAATTCTATTTGCCAGGTATAAGGCAGATGAACAGATGGGCGCATTGACGACCGTCCTGTCGACCCTTTTAGGATTGGTTACCATTCCATTCATGGTATATGTCATGAGCCTGTTTATCAACTAGACTTGCTTTTTGGAAGTTTCATGCTATAGTGAGGATTAAGTGCATCCTAAATCTACGTAAATCTATTATCTGATGAAACTAAAAAACAGAATACTAATTTGTCTGCTAGGGGAGCTTTTAGCTGAGAGAGATCTTTGATTGACACCCTTTGAACCTGATCTGGTTTATGCCAGCGTAGGGAAGCAGGCTGCTAAAGTATACAGTATTTGTATAATTATTACAGCCGCTTCCGAATAGAAGCGGCTTTTTTCGTTTCATTTGACAGACAATAGAGTCACGGGGAGATGCAAAATACATAAAGGAGCTGTTGATTAATGAAAGTGGAAAAGATGTTGTTTACAGACAGACTTTATGAAAGTGCAAAAGACATTTGGGAGAAGAGCTACCAGCATCCGTTTGTTCAAGGAATTGGAAAAGGAACACTCGATGAAGACAAATTCATCTATTATATGAAGCAGGACTATGTCTACTTGATTGATTATGTGAAATTGTTTGCAATAGGCGTCCAAAAGGCAGACAAGCTTGATACGATGAACCGGTTTGCTCATCTTCTTCATGAACACCTTCATTTTGAAATGGAGCTTCACCGTCAATATGCTGCTGAATTCGGGATTACAGCTGAAGAATTGGAAGATACAGAGCCGACACCAGTCAACCTTGCCTATACCCGTTATATGCTGAACGTTGCCCATAATGGAACACTTACTGAACTGATCGCTGCATTACTTCCATGTGCATGGCATTATGCTGAAACTGGAAAACGCCTTAAAGAACAGTACAGAGACGGATTAGAGAACAATCCGTACGAAAAGTGGATTGAAATCTATTCCTCAGATCAATTTGGAGCATTGGGCGAATGGCTGATTGAATTATTGAATGAATTGACAGACGGAAAGCCGGAAAGGGAATTGGCCGTCCTAGAAGAACATTTCCTGATTACTTCAAAATATGAATATCTATTTTGGGATATGAACTATCATAAACAAGACTGGGAGATTTAATTTTTCTGTCCGAAATACGGAGGAAACAGCATGAAAATAAAGAAAATTACTATTACCGCAATGATTGCAGCTTTTACAACAATAACGAGCCACATTATTTTCATTCCCGTCGGATTTGCAAAGGTTTTTCCAGTTCAGCATTTCGCTAATATTGTCACAGCTGTGTTGTTTGGGCCTGGCTATGCTTTGGCCCAAGCATTCATAGTATCCGTCATAAGAAATATGGCAGGAACCGGGTCATTGTTCGCTTTCCCAGGCAGCATGATCGGTGCTTTGTTGGCAGGTTGGTTTTACTCAAAAACAAAGCGAATGGAATTTGCTTTCCTCGGAGAAGTGATTGGTACCGGTCTTTTGGGTGCTGTTGCAGCATATCCAATCGCCAAATTATTGTTCGGACAGGAGGCTGCATTATTCGGACTGGTGCCTGCTTTTGCCGTCAGTTCAATTGCTGGCGCATCAATGGGATATATCCTACTGAAAGTTTTAATGAAAAACTCAGCGATTGGAGGAATGCTTTATGAAAACAGCACTTACTATCGCCGGCTCTGATTCCGGAGGAGGAGCGGGAATACAGGCTGATTTAAAAACATTCTCTGCACACGGTGTATTTGGAATGTCAGCTATTACAGCAATTACTGCACAAAATACAGTGGAAGTAAGGTCTGTACAAAATATCGACTTGAATATCATCAGCGACCAGATTGCAGCCGTATTTGACGATATTGAAGTACATGCAGTCAAAATAGGCATGCTTGGTACACCTGAGATCATTAATACAGTAACTGATAACCTTAAGATATACGAACCGGAACATATTGTGCTGGATCCTGTCATGGTTTCCAAAGGAGGCCACCACTTGTTGGACAGCAATGCTGTGGCTAATTTGAATGAAACGCTTTTGCCCCTGGCTTCACTCGTTACTCCGAATATTCCCGAAGCGGAAATCTTATCGGGGAGAACGATCAATTCGGAACCGGATATGTATGAGGCATGCAGAAGCATTCTTCAAAAAGGCCCGGGAGCTGTGTTGATTAAAGGTGGCCACTTGGATGGAGATCCAAATGATTTATATTATGATGGGAAAGAATTCCATTTATTTAAGGGGAAGCGGATCGAGACGAAAAATGTTCATGGGACGGGATGCACGCTTTCTTCGGCTATCGCTGCCAACTTGGCAAAAGGTGATAACATGTTAACAGCGATTGAAAATGCCAAGGATTACATAACGGCTGCAATCGCCGAGAGCCTTGACATCGGACATGGACACGGTCCAGCCCATCATTTTCATCAATTTTATGAGCGTGTAACTTGATTGGAGGTCCGGATGAAAAGGAATATATCAAAGCTTTTTAATATCATTCGTGAGGAAAGACCGCTGATCCATCAAATTACGAATCAGGTTACAATGAACGACTGTGCGAATGTGACTTTGGCGGTTGGTGCCATACCTGTTATGGCATCCAGCCCTGAAGAGGCGGCAGAAATGGCAATGTTGGCAAAAGCACTTGTCATTAATATCGGCACGTTGAGGTCAGAGACATTTGAGGGCATGATAGCGGCTGCAAAAGCTGCCAACAAATCCGGCATACCTGTCATAGTCGATCCCGTTGGTGCTGGGGCTACCTGCTATCGGACAAGTTCCGCAATGGAAATTCTTAAAGTAATAAGGCCAGCTGTCATCCGAGGGAATGCCAGCGAAGTTAATCAATTGATAGGCGGCGCATCAACGACGATAGGTGTTGATGCGGGACGTGTGCCAATTTCAAATGCAGAAATAGCGAAAAAAGCGGCTGAGACCTACGAATGTATTACGGTTGTTAGCGGGAAAGAAGATGCGGTAAGCGATGGGAATCGTACATACCTCATTCGGAATGGCCATTCTATGCTATCGAAAATAACAGGAACCGGCTGTATGTCATCTGCACTAATTGCCTGTTTTGCAGCGGTGGAAAAAAATATTTTGTCTTCGGCAGCTGCTGGAATCTCTCTTATGGGAATCGCTGGTGAGATGGCGGCGGCAAGCTTGAGCAAATCCGAAGGCCTTGGAACATTCAAGGTCAGATTGATGGATTTCATCTCACTTATGAACGATGAAATGTGGGATAAAGGAGCAAAGATCAGTGAAGTATAATTTTGATTGCAAATTATATTTAGTGACAGAAGAATCCACACCGACAGAAGAACTTTTGCCAATGATCCAAAAAGCTGTCAGCGGGGGGGTTACTCTTGTACAACTAAGGGAAAAGACATCAGACGGAAAAGCTTTTTACGAAAAGGCGCTTCAGGTGAAGAGAATTCTTGATACATTATCCATTCCATTAATAATAAATGACCGCGTGGATGTGGCTTTGGCAGTGGAGGCTGCAGGCATTCATGTGGGACAAACTGATCTGCCGATAGAAGCAGTAAAGAAAATCATCCCGGATTCGATGATTGTTGGTATATCAGCCCATACAGAGGAAGAAGCGTTAAAAGCCGAAAAATCAGGAGCGGATTATATTGGTGTTGGATCTGTCTTTCCAACATCTTCAAAGCCTGATGCCAAGCCTCTCCCGCATGAAACTTTAGGTAGGATTAAAGATTCGGTATCTATTCCTGTGGTGGCAATCGGCGGGATCACGGAAAAAAATGTGGAACAACTGCACCCGTATCAGGTTGATGGAATAGCAGTTGTTTCTTCTATTACCAGAGCTGATGATCCAAAACTTGCTGCACAGCTTTTATTGAAAAATGCTTTTTACTAGGAAAGTCGCAAGACGCCTGGATCTAGATATAACGTTTATTCTACATACCGGCCGGCCCAATGATATAGGGTCGGTTTTTCTCTATATTGTCCAAAAACTGAAATAAGCTTATATCAAAAGTTTCGCCAAGCGAAGTATTATGCTTGTTTTCTTGCTGTTTTCACTATATGTTTAAATAATCAGTATTAAGTTTGTTTTGGCGAAAGGTGAAAAATATGCAAAATGAATCAGAGTTCATCAAAAGTAAATTATGGACTAAATCCTTTACGTTGCTTGTTTTGGCTAATTTATTCGTTTTTATGAGCTTTACAATGCTTATTCCGACTTTGCCCCCCTATGTGAAGACGCTTGGTGCTTCAGGGTTTGAGATTGGTATGGTCACTATGGCGTTTTCTATCGGTGCGGTTATAATCAGGCCTTTTATCGGTTATTTACTTGAATTCAGTCAACGCCGGTGGCTCATATTGTTAGGGGCGGCGGGGTTGCTGATTGTCACTATTCTTTATCCATTGACTCAAATAGTTTTCGTCCTTTTACTAATCCGCTTCATTCATGGATTTATATGGGGCTGGTCCTCAACTGTTAACGGGACAGCAGCAGTAGACCTCGTGCCAAATGACCGAATCGGCGAGGGAATGGGATATTTTGGACTTTCTATTACAGTCGGAATGATAGTCGCACCGAGTCTTGGAATCTATTTATACCAAAACTACACATTTGATCTGATGATCACAATTTCCGCGGTTTTAGGGCTTGTTGCTCTTTTTTTCTTTTCGGTGATAAAATATCAAACGCCTGAAAGTGTAAAGGAAATAAATAAAAATAGTATCCGTTTTTCATTTAAAGATTCCCTCATAGAACCATCAAGCTGGTTTCCGGCCTTCATCACATTATTGGCCACTTTTGGATATGGAACAATTGTTACCTTTATCGTCATCTTTTCCGAAGAACGCAGCATTGACCAAATATATATTTTCTATTTACTCAATGCACTGACAGCAACTATAGTCCGGCCGGTTACAGGAAAATGGTTTGACCGAAACGGCCCCAAACTACTGGTCATTGTTTGTTCAGCTCTTACTTTTCTCTCCATGTGGATCTTGTCATTTTCAACAAACTGGGTATGGATTGCTGTTTCGGGATGTATATTCGGAGCAGGATATGGCTCTTTGATTCCTGCCCTTCAGGCCTGGGTGCTTGCGAAAACACCAAAAGTCAGGCGAGGAGTCGCAAACGGCATGTTCTATTCAGCGATAGATATAGGGATAGGGATGAGCGGCCTCGTTTTTGGCCTGGTCGCCCTTTTCGCAGGAACAGCCCAACTATTTCAAATATCAAGCTTTTTCTTTCTCGCCGTCATCGCCTTCACCTTTTTTGCAAGTGAAAAAACGTTCAAACATCATGATGCCGGCTAATCAGGCTGTCGATATTTGAATGCACTTATCTAATACAATCGTAATATGCCGTATGTAACAGGATGCAATATAATTGTAATCGAACATAAATACTTCTGTTATTGCCCTGATATGTTCCTCTGTTAGCATAGTCATCGTTAGCGATTTTCGACTAACGAATAAGGGAGGAACAAAAATGAGAAAGAAGCTTTTCGCATTTTTCACAGGAGCCATGATTGTAGGGGCCATGGCAGGGCAGGCAGCTTCAGCCGCGGCATATGAAGTACAGCAGGGGGATACATTGTGGAGCATCTCGGAAAAGCACGGTACGTCGATCCAACAGTTAAAATCCTGGAACAATCTTTCCAGCGATCTCATTTTTCCTAAACAGCAGTTACATACCTCTGCTGATGAAGCTGTAAATAATGAAGCTGATATAGATGATGTATATACAGTTAAATCAGGGGATTCTTTATGGAAGATTTCACAGAAACTTGGTCTCCAAGTCAATCAATTGAAATCCTGGAACCAATTAACATCTGATTTGATACATCCCGGCCAACAACTGGCGGTAAAAGAAAATGGTGCTCCGGTTCAAGTTGCTAAGGTAAATACTGCTCCGCAGCAGACTGCACCTGTCCAAAGGGAAGCTGCACCCGCTCAACCGGAACCTAAACAAGCGGTTGCGCCTGCCTCTAAAGAAGCACCCGC
The DNA here is from genome assembly GCF_003605385.1 of Siminovitchia acidinfaciens. Lineage (GTDB taxonomy): Bacteria > Bacillota > Bacilli > Bacillales > Bacillaceae_C > Siminovitchia > Siminovitchia acidinfaciens. Next base: position 67,868 of record NZ_QYTV02000006.1, read on the forward strand.
TGCCGCAAATGCTGAAGGAAAAGAATTGACGGTAACAGCAACTGCCTATACAGCATATTGCAATGGTTGCTCCGGTGTGACTGCAACAGGTATTGACCTGCGTGCAAATCCGGGCCAGAAAGTCATTGCAGTGGATCCATCTGTGATTCCGCTTGGTTCCAAAGTTCATGTAGAGGGATATGGAACAGCGATAGCCGGTGATACAGGCGGGGCCATCAAAGGCAATAAAATAGATATTTTTGTACCGTCAAAATCTGAAGCTGTGAGCTTTGGTGTAAAAACGGTAAAAATTAAAGTGCTAAATTAATATGACCCCTATGAGAGACCTAACTTGAATGTTAGGTCTTGTTTTATTTAGATGGGAATACGGGTACGATAAAACAAAGGAGGCGTGGTCATGGATATTGGCGTAGTAGGCATCTACGATACAGAGGAAGAAGTAATAGATGTGATTAAAACCTTTCTTTTGGAAGGCTTCCAGGAAGAAAACTTTTCTGTTCTTGCGGTTGATGAGTCAAAAACCGACTTGATTGAAAAAGAAATGCAAGTTCATGAAAGGCATATAGCAAGCGAAGAGGCCTTTGGAATCATCAGCGGGTTTCTAACCGGGATAAGCGGGGGATTTATCGTACCCGGTTTGACTATTCCAGGGCTTGGTCCAATTATTGCTGCCGGCCCACTAGCGTCTCTAATTGACGGTAAAAGTCATAAGGATATTAAAGATTTGTTGATCACCTCAGGATTAAACGAGGAAGAAGCAGAAAGACATGCTGAACAATTAAATGAAGGAAAAATCATCTTGTTTTATGAACGCGGCTTATCACGTTGAAAAGGCCGCTTTTCCTTGCCAAAAAAAGAAAACTTCCCGATAATGGATAATGAAGTTGGGGCTTATTCAAATCATGGCCGGTGTCGTTTGAGAAAGGAAGAATATAGATGAATAAAATAAGCAAAAAAAAACCTGCGTCTCAAAGTAAGATTGCTAAAAGAAAACGCAGTGTTTTGCTTATGCTCATTTTACCTATTGCAGCTTTCATGCTGTTGTTAACATATATGGACAATCAAAAGCCAGAAAATAAAGATACTCAACCCTATGAGGAAGTTCCAAGTGAATTCATGCCGATCTATAAAGCAGCAGAAGTGGAATATGGCGTTCCATGGTATCTGCTTGCAGCGCATCATCGGGTTGAAACGATTTTTTCCACAATGGATCCTATGATCTCTCCGGTCGGTGCCGAGGGCCATATGCAGTTTATGCCATGCACGTTTGTCGGGTGGTCACATCCTAGTTGTGAAGGACTTGGCAAAGGAAATATACCTGACAATGAGAAAACTGACCCTGTTGTAATAAAAAAATATGGCGGTTATGGGATTGATGCAAACGGTGACGGCAAAGCTGACCCATGGGACATTGAAGACTCAATTTTCACAGCAGCGAACTATTTGGCAAAAAACGGGGCGGCGGCTGGAGATCTTGAGAAAGCAGTCTTTGCATATAACCATAGTTATGAGTATGTAGAAGAAGTTTTATTTTACGCTCAAAAATATCAAAAGATCAATAACAAAAGCGGAAACGCCTTGCTCAGCCCCGACAAGCACAAGACGATTCCCGAGGAGGCAGTTCTTCAGCCACCACAGGGAAGCGGCTTGTGACCTCGAGGGGCTTGGCGCTGGCCGCCTCAATGCGCCACATCCTGTGGCTTCGGTGGCACTAGGACCTCCTATCCGTCGGAGCTGGACGTAGCACAAATAGATAATAAGTTATCAACACACTTGGGCGCTTTATAATTTCCTAATACAAATATAAAACGGGAGCTTTGAGCTCCCGCGATTAAGGCAATATTATTTATCTTCGGCCTCTGGCCATAGCTCCCATAATAAGGCTTAGAACCAAAACCAATACAATAGCTCCGATCAAGGCAGGTACAATGGGTATACCTGCCATCGCCGGTCCCCAATTCCCAAATAATGCTCCACCAATCCAGGCTCCAATAATACCTGCAATGATATTACCTATGATTCCACCAGGCACATCCCTGCCCAAAATCAAACCAGCTAACCAACCAATAATTCCACCTACAATCAGATATAGAAGAAAGCCCATGTACATTCATCTCCTTTAAGGATTTTTCTTTATTGCCTTGCTTCTATTATTGCCTGTTCAAATATGGGATAAACATTTTTTTATAATGCCAGGATCAAGACTAATAATTTAAGCAGGAGTGATACGAAACAATGCTTAGTTTATTGTATTCCACTTCAATAATTTTGCTAATGGCAGAGTGGAGGCTTATATTTGGTTTGGCTATATTAACGAGGTTTGGCCAGAATTGCTATTTTTCCGCGGGAACTAAGTATTTGGATTATTTAAAGTTCACCAAAATAGATCAAGGAGAGCCTAAATATAGAAACTGGTCATTGGGAAACTTGTTCAACATAATGATCTCTCGGGAAAGAAATTTCAGGACGTCAGCTTTCGATCAAGCGAAAAAAATATAGAACGATAAACTTTTACCATATGACTTTACGAAATAAGACCGGAATTTTGTCAATCGAAGAAGTAAAAAAAGGGGGAAAGACCCTCTTGAAAGATTAAGAACGATAAACTGCCGATGGTAATTATTTTTAAATTCCGATTGATTTTGTTATCCTTATTGAGAGGAAAGGCCATTGTGCAATAAGGGAAACTTATTGATTTCAATAACTTTCTTATTATTTACTTATGTCCCAACATGTAATATGATTAAATGGTGAGCAAAGCCAATTCCTATTGGGATTGGCAAATTGTGGTACGGCATTGAAACTATGATCAAAAGGGGTAATTGAAATGGCAAAAACAAAAAACGACATTTTTAACGCCCGCGCATCTTTTGAGCTTGATGGCAATCGTTATCATTATTATCGTTTGTCAGCCTTGGAAGATGAGGGAGTGGCATCAATCTCCCGTTTGCCATATTCCATTAAAGTACTTTTGGAATCTGTCCTCAGACAATATGACGGACGCGTGATTACAAAAGAGCATGTCGAAAATTTGGCAAAATGGGCAACAGGAGAAGTACAGGATGGGGAAGTACCATTCAAACCATCGCGTGTCATTTTGCAGGACTTTACAGGGGTTCCGGCAGTAGTTGATTTGGCAGCATTAAGAAAAGCCATGTCAGACCTTGGCGGAGACGCAGAAAAAATCAATCCTGAAATTCCGGTTGACTTAGTAATCGACCATTCTGTCCAGGTTGATACGTATGGCTCTCCTCAAGCTCTTCAAGTGAACATGGATTATGAATTTGAGCGTAATGCAGAGCGCTATGAATTTTTGAGCTGGGCTCAAAAAGCATTTAAAAATTATCGTGCGGTTCCTCCTGCAACAGGAATTGTTCACCAGGTGAACCTTGAGTATCTTGCAAATGTGGTACATGCCATTGAAACTCCAGATGGAGATTATGAGGCATTTCCGGATACACTTGTTGGAACAGACTCCCATACAACAATGATCAATGGAATCGGTGTTCTTGGATGGGGTGTTGGAGGTATTGAAGCGGAAGCTGGAATGCTGGGACAGCCGTCATACTTCCCAATTCCGGAAGTTGTAGGCGTTAAACTGACTGGCGAGTTGCCAAATGGAGCAACAGCAACTGACTTGGCATTAAAAGTAACGAATGTTCTCCGTACACATGGTGTCGTAGGAAAGTTTGTTGAGTTCTTTGGAGACGGTGTAGCAACATTGCCGCTTGCGGATCGTGCCACTGTTGCCAACATGGCTCCTGAGTACGGTGCTACATGCGGATTCTTCCCTGTAGATGAAGAAACTTTGAACTATCTTCGTTTGACCGGACGTCCTGAAGAGCAAGTTAAGCTTGTAGAAAAATATTTGCGTGAGAACGATATGTTCTTCACTGTCGATAAAGATGAGCCTGTATACAAAGATATCGTTGAAATCAATCTTTCTGAGATTGAAGCAAATCTTTCTGGGCCAAAACGTCCGCAGGATTTGATTCCACTTTCTCAAATGCAGAGCACGTTCAAGGAAGCATTGAGTGCCCCTGTCAGCAACCAAAGCTTCGGTCTTGACCCTGCAGAAATCACTAAAGAGGTAAAAGTCAAATTTGACGACGGTTCCGAAGAAGCGATGAAAACAGGTGCGCTAGTAATTGCCGCCATCACTAGCTGTACAAACACTTCCAATCCGTATGTCATGCTTGGGGCAGGATTGCTTGCGAAAAAAGCAGTTGAAAAAGGACTTCAAGTGCCTAAATACGTTAAAACATCCCTTGCACCAGGTTCCAAGGTGGTTACGGGATATTTGCGTGACGCTGGTTTAATGCCTTATTTATCCAAGCTCGGATTTGATTTGGTCGGTTACGGTTGTACAACATGTATCGGTAACTCAGGACCTTTGAAAGATGAAATTGAAAAGTCGATCATTGAAAATGATCTTCTAGTTACTTCTGTCCTTTCCGGTAACCGTAACTTCGAGGGCCGTATTCATCCGCTTGTTAAAGGAAACTACCTTGCATCACCTCCGCTTGTAGTTGCCTATGCTCTTGCAGGTACAGTCGATATCGACCTAACCAAAGAGCCTGTAGGTAAAGATGCGGACGGAAACGATGTATTTATGAAAGATATCTGGCCAAGCAAAGAAGAAGTTGCCGAAGCTGTTAAAAATACAGTAACGCCTGAATTGTTCCGTAAAGAATACGAGCATGTATTCAGTGATAACAAACGCTGGAACGAAATTAAAACGAGCAACGAGCCGCTTTACAGCTGGAATTCGGATTCAACATACATTCAAAATCCGCCATTCTTTGAGAACCTATCTAAAGAGTTGGCTACGATTGAACCGTTGAAGGATCTACGCGTTGTAGGTAAATTCGGTGATTCTGTAACAACTGACCACATTTCTCCGGCGGGGGCTATTGGAAAAGACACACCTGCAGGAAAATACTTGCTGGATAACGGTGTCCAACCACGTGAGTTCAACTCTTACGGATCACGAAGAGGAAACCATGAAGTAATGATGCGCGGTACATTCGCCAATATCCGTATTCGCAACCAGGTTGCTCCAGGTACAGAAGGTGGATTTTCCACATACTGGCCAACTGGAGAAGTCAGTTCTATGTACGATACATGCATGAAATACAAAGAGGACGGAACAGGGCTTGTTGTTCTGGCAGGAAAAGATTACGGAATGGGATCATCCCGTGACTGGGCTGCTAAAGGAACATACCTGCTTGGCATAAAAACTGTCATCGCTGAGAGCTATGAGCGTATTCACCGTTCAAATCTTGCTATGATGGGAGTACTTCCGTTGCAGTTTAAAAAAGGCGAAAATGCAGAAGTGCTTGGCTTGACAGGAAAAGAAGCCATCAATGTCCAAATCGATGAGAATCTAAAGCCTCGAGACATTGTAAAAGTTACTGCAGTCGCTGATGATGGAAGCAAAAAAGAGTTTGAAGCACTTGTACGCTTTGATTCCATTGTCGAAATCGATTATTATCGAAATGGTGGAATTCTGCCGTTAGTCCTTCGCGGTAAAATCGCTGAGTAACAAGGAAAGCGCCTTGCGCTGGAGCTAGACAAGGAAATATTATCCACAGTGGTGGAATTATATAATTTTTAAGACGATAAAGAGCGAAAAGCCCTTTTCAAAGGAGCTTAAGCTAGACATTACATTCGAAACATCCTGCCATTATTGGCGGGATGTTTATTTTTTATCCAAAGAGTTTGAAAATTGGTTTAACTCATCTTATTTTAGGACAATATATAGGTAAGGAGTGATCATAAATGAAAAGAAACAGAAGCAAAACTTTTTTGGATTTGGTTGAGGAAAATAGACAGGCGCTGCTAAAGGATTTGGAGGCATTGGAAAGGATCGAGGATCGACTGGAAGAAAAGCATCTGAAACGGGGAAAAATTAGTTAATCCACTCATATTTCTCACCCTTCGGGAAACAATGATATTGAAGGGGGAGAAATATGGGCAATCCAAAAAGAGGTCAAGAAAATTTTACACCGGATCACCTTGGGGAAAAGTCCGTTGCCGTAGATGCAAACAAAGGTAAGAAAATGGCAGATAAAACAGGACAGCAACCGATCGTCATTCAGACAAAAGGGGAATAACATCATGACTTTTCTAAAGGGGGACAATGTCTATGGCAAATAACAGGCCCAAACCGGATGACCGCAGCGATAACGTGGAAAAGCTGCAGGAAATGGTTCATAATACGATTGAAAATATGGAAAAAGCAGAGGAAACAATGCAATTTTCTAATGAGGAACAAAAAGCTCAGATTGAACAAAAAAATGAGCGAAGAAGAGAAAGTATTCAGGGGATGCGTGAAGAAATTGAAGATGAAGCTGCATCTCAAAATAATAATTACCAATAAACACTGGCCGGCACTAGCCGGCTTTTAATTATTCTTTAAGAAATTGTTGAATATTATAAAATACTTAAGTTGCGAAAAATGTAGCAGCTTTCACATTGTTTTTAAGTCTTGCTTCAGCTCCCCCTCGATGTCACAAGCACCAACGAAGCTTATTCATGATATGCCACAGCTTATTCACAGTAGCCTTGTTTAGCTCGTAGCACACTATTTGCTGAAAACCTGCCTTTTTGGGAATCGGCTTATTTGCCCCCGCTATGTAAGACGTATACGCTTTTATTTCTATGCAATTAATTTAATTCCAGCAACCGGGGGTGTTAGAATAGACATAGATAGATACATATATTCAATTTGGGGTGGAATTCATGATAATATCTGAAAAGACGATTGAAGTGCGCTATGCTGAAACAGATCAGATGGGCATTGTACATCATTCCAACTATATCGTTTGGATGGAGCTGGGCAGGACACAATTAATTAAAGATTTAGGTTTTTCTTATGCGGAAATGGAAAAGGACGGAATCCTGGCTCCTGTCTTGGATGTCAAAGTTTCTTATAAAAAGCCTGTTACATACGGTGACATTGCAGTTATAAAAACTTGGATTGATTCATATGACGGTTTTAAAGTCATCTATGGATATGACATTGTGGACGAAAAAGGTGAACTGGCTGTCACAGGATTTACAAGCCATGTTTGCGTTAAAAAAGAGAGCTTTCGTCCAATTCGCCTGAAAAAAATGTTCCCAGACTGGCATGAAGCATATGAAAATGCGAAGAAAAAACAACAGCCTGAGGACGATTGACATGGCTTTTGGTATTTCAAAAGACGACCTGAGACATTGGAAATCTTCAATCGATGAAGGGAATATTGCCTTTATTACTCACTTTTGGCTTGATGATCGTTTTCCCGATATGAAAACCGTAACAAAAGTCGGTTGTAAGGACTTGGACATGTTAGCGGCTTGGGGTGTAGGTTACGGCTTGAAAAGAGAATGGATTCACATTAGGAAGGACGGCTATTCACATTTCGATCTTTTGGGAGAAAGGCAGCTGCATATTTTGAAGAAAGAGGGTAAGCTGGATCAGCTTTCCCTTCTTACAAAAATGAAATAAATCAGGCAGAGGGTACGAACCCTCTGCCTGATTTTACTTTTCGTAACTATATACTGGACCGTCAGTTTTCTCATCATAATTGACAATCAGGTTGTGATCCTGAAAATACCAGATATCCCTTTCCTCAATGAAAAAAGTAACACCGTCTTTATTAAGTGTTATACCAGGGTCCATAGGGTCTTCCTTATTCATTCCAAGTGAAAAACCCTCCTGAAGCGGGCTGGATCCACCATACCTGACGAAAAATCTAACGGTATCTCCTTTTTCCAGCAACAATTCATCTTTAAACCATTCAACAGCACGATCGCTTAACTTGATTTGCATATAAAGCTCACCTCTTTTTAAAAGCAGTTAATCCTACTTTAGGGATGTTTGCGGAATTTGCATAAATTGCTTAATGCTTTTACTGGTTTCCTCCGTTAATCCTTTTTCATTTGCCTCATCCAGTGGATAAACACGATAATTTTTAGTTCCCATACTTGCAGTAAACGTTGGGTGAAAATTGATTTCTTTTAAAGAAATCTTCTTTTTCCCGTCTGCTAATTCTTTTTCCACAAGTATTTCAGCCATTCCGCCAATGTCTTTATAGTTCCATTTCTGACCCGATAAAAAGTTACCAAGTGAGTATATGACTATTCCGGCCCCACCATCTTTTTTCTCAATCATCTCCATCGGTTCAAGAACATGAGGGTGGTGTCCGAATATAATATCAGCCCCATTTTGGATAAACTCTTTAGCCAGGGTTTTCTGCATCTCTTTAGGGATTCTCACATACTCATCCCCCCAATGAATAGAGAGTACTACAACATCTGCTTTTGATGTTGCTTCCTTTATGTCCAACAGTACTGTACTTCTATCAAGGGGACTGACCAGATACTCTTTTCCATCAGGAACGGATAATCCATTAAAGTGCTCAGCATACGCCAGCACAGCAAACTTTATGCCGTTGACTGAAAGAATGCGCATATCATCTTTATCTTTTGGGCTTTTATACATACCGGTATACGGCAAGTTCTTTGACCCGTAGTAGTCTATCGCACTTAATATTCCTGCTTCGCCTTTATCAAGGGAGTGATTATTGGCTGCAGTCACCATATCCACGCCTGCATCCATTAGGGCATCGACAATTTCTTGAGGGCTGTTAAACATCGGGTAACTGGAAATACCTAGTTTTTCCCCTCCCGGAATAGATTCTTGATTGGCTATAAGTAAGTCAGGTTTCTGCAACATCGGCTTTACAGAAGCGAGCATGGGGGAGAAATCATAGCCGTTGTTTGTTTTAGCATCTTCATATAAACGATCATGAATGAGAATATCGCCTACTCCAGCAATAATGGCTTCGGTTTTATAACTTTTTTCCTGTAACCCACTTTTTCTGAATACTTGATTGGATAAATTTAATGGGCCAGCGGGTTCTTTTTTAGTCATGGTGTCATTCACAATGAAGCAAATAGCTATCAGAATCACAAGCAGGCCTGTAATGATAAACAGTTTAGTCTTCATTTAATCCTGTCCTTTAGAGCCGATATTTTATATTAAATCCACGTCACTTTCGGTTCGGTTTTATCCCGGATTCTTTTTAAATTTGCCCTATGGCGGTAAATGACAAATGTCTCGAAAGCCGCTACAACAGCTACCAGCAGCCAGTCTTGTAGAATAAGGCTGTAAATGATGCCGAATATACCTGCCATCATGGATGACAGGGAGACATATTTGGAAATTTTTAAAGTCAGGAAAAATGCTGCGACTAATACTACAAATAGAATCGGATTATAACCTAGCAATACACCTGCAGATGTAGCGACTGCCTTCCCCCCGCGAAAGTTGGCAAAGACAGGGAAGCTATGGCCGATGACGGCAAACATGCCAACCAACAGGGGATGGACATCCAGACCGAATATCATAGGGAGAAAAATAGTCACTGTGCCTTTTAAAATATCAGCAATCGTTACCGCGGCTCCCGCTTTTTTTCCAAGCGTACGGAAAGTGTTTGTACCGCCAAGATTCCCACTTCCGTGCTCTCTAATGTCTATCCCATAAAACAACTTACCGACAATAAGGCCGGAAGGGATAGATCCAATTAAATAAGATAATAAAAAAACTACGAAATAAAGCATGAGATATTGCCCCTTTGTTCAAAATATACGATACATTTGCTTTTTCATTGTACCATGATAGTGAATAAAATAAGTAAGATTTCTTGCAAATCTATTGATGGCGCTTGCATCAAAAGAAATAGTGACATACGATAGTATTAAGAGATACGATATAAGGGAGGCTAATCCATGGCAATTGAAAATCCCAGCAGGGAAGAGATGGGTAAAATTTTAAAAAAAGCAAAACGCATAGCAGTCGTCGGATTGAGTGACAACCCAGAACGGACATCTTACAGCGTATCAGAAGCAATGAAGGAGTCCGGTTATGAAATCATACCAGTTAATCCGAATGTAGACGAAGTTTTTGGGGTCAAGGCAGTCTCTTCATTAAAGGAAATTGATGGACATGTGGATATAGTTAACATATTTAGACGCTCCGAGTTTCTTCCTGAACTTGCAAAAGAGTTTGTGGAAATTGATGCGGATGTATTTTGGGCGCAGCTTGGCGTAGAAAATGAAGAGGCTTATCAGTTTTTGAAAGACAAAGGATGTACGGTGATCATGAACCGCTGTATCAAGGTAGAACATTCATTGACCCGATAAAAAACAAGCGCAGCCAGCGCTTGTTTTTTTCGCCGTGATACATAAGAGAAGCGAGAGGCGCGCAGCCTTAGTAGACAAGCACAAGACAAATTGCGAGGAGGCTGTTCATCAGCCAACATATTAAAGCTACTGGCATCAAACACTTCTTGTGAAACCTTAGCGAGTAAACTTCATGCAACTTTGCGCTGGGCTGAAAAATCCTTTTCGAACAAGCCATGGCGAAGGAGTCACTAGACGCGAAAGTTGCGTTGATAGGTGCTTGCAGCCTTAAAGCGCACGCTTTATGGCGTAGGCAGGATCATGGCGCGACTTTCTCGAAAAACTGACGCTTTTCCTTCTAGCTGTGTAACGCTGCCGAAGCTTTCCTTGTTCTGTAGCTTCTCACTTGTACTGCTAGTGCGCCTATGCCAATAGCCCGTCCTGTCCGTCGGACCTGACGCAGTATGCTATTGACAATTAAGTAATTTAAAGTTTCTTTAACAATCAAAGAATCAGCATTTGCCAAATGCGATAACCGGGTTATACAATAGGACATGCTCAAATAATTATGATATAGTATAATTGCGAACAGATGTTTCTGTGGCGGTTTTAAGCCCTATGAAAGGGGAATTTATATGGCTGGAAATATGACAATAACCGATTATAATGATGACTCTATTCAGATTTTAGAGGGGCTGGAGGCTGTTAGAAAACGCCCGGGTATGTATATAGGGTCAACTGATGCACGCGGCCTGCATCATCTAGTGTATGAAATTGTTGACAACTCGGTGGACGAGGCCTTAGCAGGATATGGCGATCGAATCACCGTAAAAATTCATAAGGATAATAGTATAAGCGTCGAAGACAAGGGCAGGGGGATGCCGACCGGTCTGCACCAATCCGGTAAACCTACAACCGAAGTCATTCTAACTGTACTTCATGCCGGGGGCAAATTCGGGCAAGGCGGATATAAAACAAGCGGAGGCCTGCATGGCGTTGGTGCTTCGGTGGTAAACGCCCTTTCCGAATGGTTGGTAGTGACGATAAAAAGGGATGGATATACATACGAACAGAGATTCCATCATGGAGGAAAGCCAGAAACAACACTTGAACGACTGGGACCAACTAGACAAACCGGAACGACCATCCATTTCAAACCTGATCCGGAGATTTTTAGTGTTACTTCTTATAATTACGAGGTATTAAGCACCCGCTTAAGGGAGTCAGCATTTTTATTAAAAGGTCTAGCAATAGAGCTCATCGATTTAAGGAACGACCAGCAGGAAGTGTTCCATTATGAAAATGGCATAGAAGCTTTTGTTGAATACTTGAACGGCGAGAAAGATGTCCTTCATCCCGTTGTATCGATAGAAGGAAATGCCAGTGGCATAGAGGTGGAATTTGCCTTCCAATTTAACGATGGATTTTCTGAGAATATTCTGTCTTTTGTAAACAATGTAAGGACAAAGGATGGCGGTACGCATGAAGTTGGGGCAAAAACAGCAATTACGAGGGTTTTCAATGAATTTGCACGCAAAACAGGGATGCTGAAAGAAAAAGATAAAAACCTGGAAGGCAATGATATCAGGGAAGGTCTTGCAGCGATCGTTTCGGTACGGGTTCCTGAGGATATGCTGCAATTTGAAGGCCAGACAAAAGGAAAATTGGGTACAGCTGAAGCAAGATCTGCAGTAGATACGATCATTTCGGAACATTTATCTTATTTTCTAGCTGAAAACCCTACTGCCAGCTCATTGCTTGTGAAAAAAGCGATCAAAGCTGCACAGGCAAGGGAAGCAGCAAGAAAAGCCAGGGAAGATGCACGCAGCGGCAAACGCCGTAAACGTACCGATGCATTATTGTCTGGAAAACTCACACCTGCACAGTCTAAAAACCCGAATAAGAACGAGCTTTATCTTGTGGAAGGGGATTCTGCAGGAGGATCAGCTAAGCAAGGACGCGATCGGCGGTTCCAGGCAGTGCTTCCTCTTCGGGGAAAAGTTATTAATACTGAGAAAGCAAAACTCGAGGATATTTTTAAAAACGAAGAAATCAATACAATCATACACACAATCGGGGCCGGGGTCGGATCTGATTTTAATATCGATGATGTCAACTACGACAAGGTTATCATCATGACAGATGCAGATACAGACGGGGCCCATATCCAAGTGCTGCTTCTTACCTTTTTCTACAGGTATATGAAGCCGCTGATTGAAGCCGGGAAGGTATTTATCGCGCTTCCTCCGTTATATAAAGTAAGCAAAGGCTCAGGTAAAAAAGAAGTGATTGAATATGCTTGGACAGATGATGAGCTGGATGGAGTGACAAAGAAAGTCGGCAAAGGCTTCATGCTCCAACGGTATAAAGGTCTTGGAGAAATGAATCCAGACCAGTTATGGGAAACAACTATGAATCCTGAAACAAGAACCCTTATCCGCGTGTTAATCGATGATGCAGCAAGTGCGGAGAAACGGGTTACAACATTAATGGGCGATAAAGTAGAACCGCGCCGAAAATGGATAGAAAAAAACGTCCAGTTTGGGATGCAGGAAGACTTGAATATTTTGGAAAATGAAAATATCACGGTAGAAGGGGGTACTGCAATTTCATGACAGCAGTAGAAAGATTTCAAGACTTGCCCCTTGAGGAAGTGCTTGGCGACCGCTTTGGACGCTACAGTAAATACATTATTCAAGAACGGGCTCTGCCGGATGCCCGCGATGGCTTAAAACCGGTACAGCGAAGGATTTTGTATGCCATGCATATGGATGGTAATACTGCGGAGAAAGGCTTCAGAAAATCGGCGAAGACAGTTGGTAATGTTATCGGTAACTACCATCCCCACGGAGACACTTCTGTTTATGAAGCAATGGTCAGGATGAGTCAGGAGTGGAAAGTACGGAAAATCTTGGTTGAAATGCACGGTAACAACGGTAGCATCGACGGCGATCCGCCAGCAGCCATGAGGTATACCGAAGCACGGCTGTCGGAACTGTCAGCTGAGCTCCTCAGGGACATTGAAAAAAGAACAGTCGATTTCATTCCAAATTTTGACGATACCTCCTCTGAGCCTACAGTCCTGCCAGCCAGGTTTCCCAACTTGCTGGTCAATGGCTCTACAGGTATTTCAGCAGGCTACGCGACCGATATTCCTCCCCATCATTTAGGGGAAGTCATTGATGCAGTCATCATGAGGATTGAAAAGGCATCCTGTACAGTGGAAGATGTTATGACTGTTATTAATGGTCCCGACTTCCCAACGGGCGGTATCATCCAAGGGATTGACGGCATTAAAAAAGCGTACGAAACAGGAAAAGGGAGAATTGTAGTCAGGGGCAAAACCGAGATTGAATCAATCCGGGGAGGAAGAGAGCAAATTGTCATAACCGAGCTCCCTTATGATGTCAACAAAGCGAACCTAGTAAAAAAAATGGATGAATTCCGTTTGGACAGGAAGCTTGAAGGCATTTCGGAAGTCCGGGATGAAACGGACAGGACAGGGCTTCGGATTGTCATCGAACTAAGAAGAGAAGCTGATGCTGAGGGAATACTTAATTACCTATTTAAAAACAGCGACCTTCAAGTTACGTACAATTTTAATATGGTGGCAATCCAGGATCAAAGGCCAAAACTGATGGGCATATTGGACTTGCTTGATTCCTATATTAAGCATCAAAAAGAAGTGGTTACAAACCGTTCCCGCTATGATTTGGAAAAAGCCCTGGAACGTCAGCATATCGTGGAAGGCTTGATGAAAGCACTCTCCATACTTGATGAAGTGATTACAACCATCCGTGCGTCAAAGGATAAACGCGATGCCAAAAACAATCTGATCAAGAGCTTCCAGTTTTCAGAAAAGCAGGCGGAAGCTATTGTTTCTCTCCAATTGTACCGACTGACAAATACAGATATCACTGCACTGCAAAAAGAAGCGCAAGAGTTGGCAGAGGTGATTCAACAGTTGACCGCCATTCTTGAAAGCGACAAGAAACTATTAAGTGTAATAAAGAAAGAATTAAAAGACATCAAGAAAAAGTATGCAGATGAACGCCGCACGGTCATTGAAAATGAGATTGAGGAAATCAAAATCAATCTTGAAGTAACGATTCCAAACGAAGATGTTATTGTCACCGTAACTAAGGATGGTTATATTAAGCGGACGAGCATACGATCTTTTTCTGCATCTAATGGACAGGATCTGGCAATGAAAGAGCTGGACAGACTTCTGTTGCAGGAAGAATTGAATATGGCTGATACTCTACTATTGTTCACCAATAAAGGCAATTATATTTATTTGCCTGTTCATGAACTAACGGATATTCGTTGGAAAGACCTTGGTCAGCACATTTCCGGTATTGTACCTATCGATCAGGATGAAGAAATCATTAAAGCGATATCGATTAAAGATTTCAAAGATGAGAAATTCCTTTTATTCGTCACTAAAGGCGGGATGGTGAAAAAAAGTGCCCTGGAGCTTTACCAGGTGCAGAGATATTCACGTCCGCTTGTCGCTGTCAATTTGCGGCCTGACGATGTAGTTGTAGATGTGCATTTGACTGATGGGAAATCAAATATATTTTTGGCAACACATTTTGGCTATGGAGTGTTTTTTGAGGAAACGGAAATTAATCCTATAGGGGTACGGGCTCGGGGAGTCATAGGGATGAATTTGCTGGATGGCGACTATGTCATTGGCGGTGAAGTTTTCCCAAGTGATAGCAGCCCTTCAGTTATTATTGCAACAAACCGCGGCGCGGTCAAAAAGATGAAGCTTTCGGAATTTGACAAAAGCAGCAGGGCTAAACGTGGTGTAGTCATGCTGAGAGAGCTGAAGAGCAATCCTCATAGATTAGTCGGACTTAAGTTAACGAATGATGACAAGCCTATAAGCATTCAGACAGACCGTGCCAAAATCGAAAAAGTTCTTCCGTCCCAAGTAAGATTCAACGATCGATATTCCAACGGTTCCTTTTTAATTGATGAAAAGGATAGCGGCCAAGTGACAGAAATATGGGTTGAACCAGAAATTGAAGATGTATAATGTCAAAAGACAGTCCTTGAGTGATGAAAGGACTGTCTTTTTGTTTAAGAGTTTTAATCCGTCGTTATTTCAGCGCTTGTCACCCCTGAGCAGCCGCCTTCCGCTTTTCTAATGTCCAGCTCCGACGCCTATCGACTAGCAGACTTCGCGGACTCTTCCTACGATAAGTCAACATCGCTCCGCTGCGCTTCGCGTGTTTCCTTTATCTCGTCAGAGCCACTCCAGTCTGTACGTCGATGGACAGGCGTCTCCGCTTTTCTATAATCATTTTGCCTTTTTTCTAATAAGTTATAAATATACTATTGAATTTATTTTTATACATAGTATAATGAATTACATCTTCATATTAAAACGGAAAATATAGGTAAGTTTATATCAAGGAGTGGTTGTAAGTGAAAGCAGGAGTAATTGGAGCAACGGGATATGGGGGAGCTGAACTGCTCAGAATCTTGCAATCTCACCCACAGTTTAAAATTGAATCGGTCTATTCATCTTCACAGCAAGGTAAAAGCATTATAGAACATTATCCACATTTAACAGATGTTGTACCATTGACCCTGGAGGAGATTGATCCGGCAGCGATTGCGAAAAAAACAGATATCGTTTTTCTGGCTACACCTTCAGGAATTTCCACTGAAATTGCACCGGCCCTGTTAAAGGAAGGATGCACGGTCATTGACTTATCGGGAGACTTCCGATTGAAAAACATACATGATTATGAAAAATGGTATAGGAAAACACCAGCCCCACAGGAATGGGTCGACAAAGCGGTTTATGCGATGCCTGAGCTCAATCGTTCGGACATCAAGGATACAAAATTCATATCCAATCCAGGGTGCTACCCTACGGCGACGCTACTTGGGCTGGCCCCGATTGTACAAAATGGTCTGATAGAAGAAAGCTCAATCATTATTGATGCAAAATCGGGTGTATCCGGAGCTGGACAAACAGCGTCTTTCCATACAATTTACAATGAACTTAATGAAAATTTTAAAATATATAAAGTGAATGCCCACCAGCATATACCTGAGATTGAGCAGATGCTTTCGGGGTGGGGCTATGAATCTCCCATTTCGTTCAATACTCACCTTGTCCCAATGACAAGAGGGATCATGACAACGATTTATGCTTCATTAAAATCTAACGTAAGCCAAGAAGAATTAATTAAAGTTTATAACGAGTTTTACAAGGAGGAGCCGTTTATAAGAGTTCGTAAAAACGGTAATTTCCCTGCTACAAAAGAGGTTTATGGTTCCAATTATTGCGATATGGGTATTGGGGTAGACACGCGCACAGGGAGAGTGACCATCGTTTCGGTCATTGATAATCTGATGAAAGGCGCTGCGGGCCAGGCAGTTCAAAATGCAAACATCCTATGCGGATTTGATGAAACTGCAGGACTTCATTTTACACCCGTTTATCCATAGGTTATGGAGGATGAAAAACAATGAAAGATATTATTGTTATCAAATGCGGAGGAAGCATGATCGATTCACTCTCCGATGATTTTTATAAAAGTATTAAAGATTTGAAGGACAGTGGACTTCAGCCGGTTATTGTCCACGGTGGAGGACCGGCCATTAATCAAATGTTGGAAGAATTAGAGATTAAAAGCGAATTTAACAACGGATTGAGAAAAACGACTTCAGATGTCATGGAAGTCGTAGAAATGGTATTATCCGGATCCATGACTAACACTCTCGTTCGTAATTTGGCTAAACACGGACTTCCAGCCCTTGGAATGACTGGCTTTGACAGCTCTTTGTTAAAAGCGAAGGCATTGGATTTTGAAAACTTGGGATTTGTTGGGGAAATTACAGAAGTGAATAGTGATTTCCTGCTTAATATCATTTCCATGGGAGTCATACCTGTCATTTCACCATTGGCTGCAGGAATTGATGGGGCTGCCTGCTATAATATCAATGCAGATACAGCGGCAGGCGCCATCGCAGTTGCTCTAAATGCAAGCAAACTCTTGTTTGTCACGGATGTTCCGGGAGTTTTAAAAGAAAAGAGTCTTATCGAAAATGCTACAGTTCCAGATATGATGAAACTGATTGATGACGGCACAATTACAGGCGGGATGGTCCCAAAAGTAATGGCTGCCATCGATAGCTTGGATGGGGGCATGTCCAACGTGATGATTGTCAGCGGCAAAAATAGCTTGCTGAATGGTGAAAAAATCGTTGGCACAACCATCTACAAAGAAATGGAGGCCGTATACTAAATGTCACACATATTTAACACATATGCCAGATGGGACGTTGAACTTGTTTCTGGTAATGGAACAAAGGTCATTGATAAAAATGGAAAAGAATATTTAGACTTCACTTCAGGAATCGGAGTGTGTAACTTGGGACATTGCCATCCAGATGTTGTAAAGGCACTCCAGGAGCAGCTTACCAAGCTCTGGCACACATCGAACCTATTTCAAAGTTCGTTGCAGGAACAAGTGGCTGAGCAGCTTACTGAACATTCATGCGGAGATGCAGTTTTCTTCGCCAACAGTGGTGCCGAAGCAAATGAAGCAGCGATAAAACTGGCAAGAAAATATACAGGAAAATCGAAGATCATCACTTTTCTTCAGTCATTTCACGGCCGTA
Organism: Siminovitchia acidinfaciens; assembly: GCF_003605385.1. GTDB lineage: Bacteria > Bacillota > Bacilli > Bacillales > Bacillaceae_C > Siminovitchia > Siminovitchia acidinfaciens. Next base: position 85,685 of record NZ_QYTV02000006.1, read on the forward strand.
CGCTGGGAACAATTGCAGCAACGGGACAGGAGAAAGTAAAAACGGGTTTTGGTCCATTATTGGAAACGTTTGTCCACGTTCCATTTAATGATATAGAGGCATTGAAAAATGAGGTGGATAGTGAAACAGCAGCCATCATGCTCGAAGTTGTGCAAGGAGAAGGCGGTGTATTGCCTGCAGACCCGGAATTTTTAAAAGAAGTTGAAAAAATCTGTGAAGAAAATAATATTCTTCTGATTATTGATGAGGTACAGACCGGAATTGGGAGGACTGGGAAGCCTTTTGCTTACCAGCACTATAACCTTTCACCGGATATTATCACTTCGGCTAAAGGACTAGGCAACGGGATTCCTGTCGGAGCAATGATTGGAAAGGAAAAGCTTAAATCCGCATTCTCTCCAGGTACACACGCAACGACTTTCGGCGGCGGCCCACTGGCAATGACGGCGGCAAGTGCTGCTTTAAAACTCATTTTTGATGAGGAATTCCTTGCAGACGTTGAAAAGAAAGGCGACTATTTGGTACAAAAATTATCATCTCTGGATGGTATCGTTGATATCCGCCATAAAGGTCTCATGTTGGGTATAGAGTTTTCGGAAGACGTCGGTGAACGTCTGGCAAAACTGAGGGAAAAGGGACTGATTGTATTGAATGCCGGTCCGAATGTTATACGGATGCTCCCTCCATTAACTGTTTCTATTGACGAGATTGATGAAGCAGTTGAAATTTTACAAAAGAACGTTTAATTTTTTTAGCTTCTCATGTATAAAAATACAGCTTTTAAAATAAAAATGCGAAAGCGGGGAGAGGAAGAAATGGAAGGATCCTTAATACTCGCTAATGGTGAAATATTTACCGGAAAGTGGCATGGCAGACAAAAAGATCATATTGGAGAATTGATATTTTTTACAGGTATGGGTCGATTCCAGGAATTTATTACAGATCCTGCCAATCAAGGAAAAATTGTCATAGCCACTTTTCCTGGCATATTAAATAGCGATTTAGATCATTCAAAGTCTGAAAGCGACAAAATTCAAATTGGAGGCCTGATCAGCCAGCAGGATGTCTCATTGCCAATGAATTCTAACGGAAAATCCGTATTGGATATTTTTTCCGCACAAAATATTCCTATCCTATCAGGAATGGATACTAGAGCCTTGATCAAACGTGTGAAAACAGATGGTGAAATGCCGGCTGTCATTTCATCCGGGCATAAGGCGAACCGATTAGACGGTCACACAGAAGCCGTGGTTGCAATGTCCGGCACAGAATATGTCGTTCAAAATGGAAATAAGCATATCGTCATTATCAATTTTGGATATAAGAAATCACTTATTCAAGCAGTATCTAAGTTTGGTAATAAAGTAACGGTAGTTTCCAATCATATCGATATGAATTTGATGAACTCCTTACAACCAGACGGACTCATCTTTTCTGGGGGAGCGGGAGATCCGATGCAATGGCACAAATTTTTCCCGCAATATAAACAGTTGGCCATGAAATATCCAACAATTGGACTTGGGCTGGGCCACCAAATTCTTGCCCTTTCTTTTGGGGCAACTGTTGAAAAAATGCCTACCGGCCATCGTAATTTTAAGGAAGCTGTCATACACACAGAGTCCAAAAAGGTCTTTATGTCCAGTCAAAATCACGGCTATGCAGTCAACGAGAAAGACTTAATTAAGAGAGGATTGCGTGTGTCGTTTAAAAATGTCCATGACGGTACAGTGGAAGGCTTGGAGCATGAACAATATCCATTGGCGACCTATCAATTTCATCCTGAACAAATTAATAATCCTTTAAATGAACTGATCTTTAATAATTTCTTTCAAACAGTGAACGAAAGCAAAGGAGCACGTATTTATGCCTAAGGGAAAAGACATCAAGAAGGTTCTTGTGCTCGGTTCGGGACCTATCGTCATCGGGCAGGCGGCTGAATTTGATTATGCAGGGACACAAGCCTGCCTGGCCTTGCAGGAAGAAGGATGCGAGGTTGTACTGGTCAACAATAATCCTGCTACCATTATGACTGATGAGCAATTTGCCCAAACCGTCTATTTTGAACCGCTGACAGTGAAAAGCATCGTCGAGATAATCAAAAAAGAAAAACCCGACAGTATTCTGGGGACGCTTGGAGGACAGACCGGACTCAATTTGACAGTTGACTTATATAAGCAGGGCATTTTGGATGAATTCAATATCCGGGTGCTCGGCACGACACCGGAATCGATCATCCAGGGCGAAGACAGAGAAGCTTTTCGCGCCCTTATGCATGAACTGGATGAGCCGGTTCCGAACAGTGAAATCATACACACGATCGATGAGGCGTTATCCTTTGCGAAAAAGCAAGGGTATCCGATCATCATTCGACCTGCCTATACGCTTGGAGGCGGAGGCGGGGGCATCGTAAACAATGAAGAGGAATTACTTAGGGTTGTTAAAAAGGGGCTTGAATCCAGCCCTATCACACAATGTCTAATCGAAAAAAGCATCGCCGGGTTCAAAGAGATTGAATTTGAAATGATCCGGGATGCTAATGATACTTGCATCGCTATCTGCAGCATGGAGAATTTTGATCCAGTTGGAGTCCATACAGGTGATTCCATCGTATTTGCTCCGCAGCAAACATTGACTGATGAACAATTCGATGCATTATACCAATCAGCTCTAAAAATCATCCGCGCTTTAAAGATTATCGGTGGTTGTAATATTCAATTTGCTCAGGATCCTGAGACTTGCCAATATTATTTGATTGAAGTTAATCCAAGGCTAAGCAGATCGTCCGCATTGGCCTCCAAAGCGACTGGCTACCCGATTGCAAGGATTGCTGCAAAACTTGGTCTCGGTTATCATCTGCACGAAATCATTAATCCTGTGACAGGTACTACTTTTGCAAGTTCCGAACCGGTGGTCGACTATACTGTTGTAAAAATGCCGCGGTGGGCTTTCGATAAATTTCCGGATGCCAAAAGAGAGCTGGGAACGACAATGAAAGCCACAGGGGAAGTCATGGCGATTGACCGATTACTTCCTTCCGCTTTGCAAAAAGCAGTAAGGTCCCTCGAGTTAAAAACAAAAGGACTCGAATTAAAAGGAATATCAGATAAAAGTAGTGCAGAGCTTTGGAACTCTGTCAATCATGCTGACGACATCCGTTTCTTTGCAATTCTTGAGCTTTTGAGAAGAGGCGTAACAACGAAAGAGGTACATCAGGAAACAAACATCCATCCCTTTTTCCTTGAGGTTTTAGCAGAACTTATTCGTATGGAAAACATAGCCAAAGAAGAAAACATAGATACAATCAGCCCTGAACTGCTAAGGCAGTTAAAAGAAAATGGATTTTCGGATGCTTGGCTTGCTTCTATTTGGGATACATCGCTTGATCACATCAGGAATAAACGCAAAGAGTTTGATGTCGAACCCGTTTTTCAAATGGTTGATTCGTGTGCAGGCGAATTTACAGCAGCAGCCCCTTATTTCTATTCCACATGGAAAGGGGAGGGCGACCAGGTTTTAACGGACGGAAAGAGGAAAAAAATTGCAATTATCGGATCTGGCCCCGTCCGAATCGGGCAAGGAATTGAATTTGATTATTGTACGGTACGAGCGGCACTTGCTTTAAAAGACTCAGGATATGAGACGATTTTGATCAATAATAATCCTGGAACAGTCAGCACAGACTTTCAAATTGCAGATCGCCTTTATTTCGAGCCACTTCATCTTGAAGATGTTTTAAATATATTGGAATATGAAAAACCTGATGGAGTCATCGTTCAGCTTGGAGGCCAGACAGCAATTAATCTCGCGGAGGGCTTGGAAGATAACGGTGTCCCACTATTATCGATCACACAGGATCAAATAGATATAGTAGAAGATCGAGAGAGATTCTATTCCTTGTTGAAAGAACTGGACATACCACATATTCCTGGAATTACAGCTAATGATGAGGCTAATTTGAAATCAAAAGCAGCTGAAATGGGTTTCCCGGTTTTATTGAGACCTTCCTATGTGATCGGCGGGCAAGGAATGCTGATCATAGACAGTGCGGAAGAATTGGATAAATATCTTGCTAGTATTGAATATCCGGTATTGGTTGATGCTTATTATCAGGGACTGGAACTTGAAGTTGACGTTTTGACTGACGGAAATGATATTCTCATTCCTGCCTATTTCGAACATATAGAAAAAGCAGGTGTCCATTCCGGCGACAGCATGACGATCACGCCGCCGGTCAATATATCTGACGAAATTAAAGAAACAGTTTTTGAGTTTGCCAAAAGGGTTGCTCAGAAGCTAAATTTCAAAGGCATATTCAATGTGCAATTTGTTGTTTATAACAACATTGTCTATATGCTGGAAGTAAATCCAAGGGCCTCGCGTACAGTTCCAATTGTAAGTAAAATTACTGGGATTAAACTAATTGATGAATGTGTGAACATACTGACAGGATCATCATTGGCCATTGAAAAACGAAAAATACCATCTTTTTATACAATTAAAAACCCTATTTTTTCTACTGGAAAACTCGACGGGCTGGACCCGAAGCTTACACCTGAAATGAAGTCAACAGGTGAGCTTATCGGGATTGGCAAGACGGTCGAAGAGGCTCTTGCCAAAGCAATGGTGTGGAACGAACGCCTTTCATCTAAACAACAAAAAGGGCGTCAGGAAATCTTCGTGGATGCAAATAAACAGGATAAAGACATTATCGAAAAATTAATTGTTGAATCAGATGTCAACATGGTCACGGAGAAAATGGGCGTCTCTTTTACAGATTGGGTAAAAGCCGGAAGTGGTTCGGTTTTACTGAGTCTCGGCAATGACACGGATTCCATTATCAAGAGGCAAATGGCTTCCGCAGCACAGTTGGAGGTTATGACTGAGCTTGAAACGTTTAAAGCATATTTAACAGCGATAAAACAAACTGTCAGCGAACCGAAATCGCTCCAAAGCTGGCTCGAAACAAAAGGAAAGGACGTGGTGACATCATGACAGCAACATCCGTTTCACTCAAAGGAAGACATTTACTTACGCTTGCCGACTATACAAAAGAAGAAATTATGAAAATCATCAATGATGCCATAAAACTGAAAGATATGCAGAAGAAGGGAGTAACCCACCATTATTTGAAGGGTAAGTCCATTGCAATGATTTTTGAAAAACTCTCTACAAGAACGCGTGTATCCTTTGAAGTTGGGATGATTCAATTGGGAGGCCATGCATTATTTCTAGGTAAAGATGATCTTCAAATGGGACGTGGTGAGACAGTCGAGGATACAGCCAAAGTATTATCCCGCTTTGTTGATGGAATTATGATCAGAGCATACAGCCATGACTCCGTCGTGCAGCTTGCTAACAATTCCAGTGTCCCGGTCATCAATGGATTGACAGACGACTATCATCCTTGCCAAGTTTTGGCCGACTTGATGACTTTATATGAAGCAAAAGGGAGTCTGGAAGGCAAGAAACTGGCCTATGTAGGTGATGGGAACAACATGACGCATTCTTTGATGATCGGTTGTGCAAAAATCGGCGTACATTGCTCAATTGCTGCTCCAAAAGGCTATGAACCAAAACAGGCAATCGTTGAAAAAGCTCAAGAAATTGCTAAGGAAACAGGAGCAAAGATTGAGATTACAAATGATCCGAAAGAAGCTGTAAATGGTGCAGATGCAGTTTATACAGATGTATGGACCAGTATGGGCTGGGAGGAAGAACAACAACAGAGATTAAAAGCTTTTGCTGATTTTCAAGTGAACAGCGAGCTGATGGCGGCAGCTGATCAAGAAGCTGTTTTCCTGCATTGCCTGCCTGCACATCGTGGTGAGGAAGTTAGTGCAGAGGTTATCGATGGACCGCAATCCCTGGTTTTTGATGAAGCGGAAAACCGCCTGCATGTTCAAAAAGCATTGATGGTTGCATTGATGGCTGACTAATCGATTAGCATCACCCCTAATGGGCCTTAGTCATATCATATGGAAAAGGCACCAAAAAAGGGGAGATGCTGCATGGAGAAATTGGAGTACGATCAATTTTCAGTAACCATCTTGCCTCCTGCAACAGCATACCGTCCAGTGGATGGAAGGAAATACACATTAATAATGTCAACTAGCGATTCAAGCTGTCATTTGGCAATCGGATTTAAATATGAAACGACCTTGTTTAACACAAAAAGCGAAAAAGTGCTTACTGCAGAATGGAAACCAAGGCTAGGAGAATATATATTGACTGGAAAAGTTTACTTTGAATCCAATCAAAAAGATGAAGCTTTACAAGCTGCATTTGATCAAATGCAAACTGAGCTGTCTAAAGCAATTCAGATGATTGTTAAAGCTGATGAAATATTATATTCTCATGTGCCATGGCTGCTGGATGCACCTATCTATATTGAAGTTGATTCGTATGATCACAAATACAAAACTATAAAATATTTGGGAACGCCTAGACAGCATTTAATAAAGGTCTAGGTTAAGGCACAGGTTAGCTGGAACCTGTGCTTTTTTTGTCTCACTATTAGAAGTATACTTATGGTATGAGATATTATTTAGTTTACTTCCTATAATTTATATTATGTAAACTAGAGAAGATAAAATAAAAAGCACTCAAGATTTATCATGTATCTTCCCTATAATGACTGTCAGATGTTGTTTTGAATTATTCCTGATGTATTGGCTCGGAATTATTACTAATTACAATTTTTGAATAAATTTTGTGATACATACTCAATTAAATGGTTCCCATAAGTATTGTTTTTTAGAAAGAATAATTATTAGCTCTAACATTGATCGGCTTACATTGGTCCTAAGTTCGACTTTATTAACTTACCATTAGCAACGTGGTATTTAGTAATTCGTACTTTTCATGATTTATTGCTGACTGTGGTAATTTTCATAGTATGCCATCATTGTCGCCTCATCCATTCCGATCAATCACAACTCATATAAATGAGGGCAAGAATTCTTTCGGTACCTCAGGAATACGTGGTCATACATTACAGACAAACCTATTTCCAAGCCATATCGCCTTAAAAAAGTCCTCATTTACCTTATACAATCGGTGCCTTCCGGAAAATTGCTCCGGTTGCATTTCCATCCTATGCTTATATATAACATTTCTAATATTAACATCGATTAATCCTACAATTGAAAGCATTGCCTCAATCCTCATTTCCTTTCTTCACTACCCCCCCGATTCCTCATCAACTTTCAAACTCCTTCCCAAATTATTTTTGCAAAGGTCTGAGATGGTAAACACATTCCACCAAATGTTTGTTCGTATTTTCAATAGTAGATCCTATATCTACCAACACGCCTTATTTCCATTTCTTCTACAAGCATTATAAAATAGATATATTGGATTCTTCATAGATATGAAAGGAGTGAATCCTGTTTGAAGCTGTTCAGAACTTTGATTGTACTCCTGTTACTTGCAGGCTTCGTATTATATAAGCAAGGAAATGAAAGAGTTGTTTCGTCTGTTCATTCCATATTTAATGCCATTCATCCATATATTGAATCAGTTAAAAATCAACCTGAGTTTAACAATATAGCTGTTGCAATTCAAGAAGGGCTTCAGAGCTTGAAGAGCGAAATAAAAGGCATTGAGACGGAAGAACCTGTTGAACGCCCATCCCTTCAAACACCAGACGAACAATCATTTTCCATCCATAACGTTGAAATTGGTGATACTAAGGGTTCTGTTGAAAAGCAAGCAGGCGAAGCAAAGCGGTCCTTCTCTAACGAATATGGAGTAAATTGGTACACTTATCACGAAAACTACCAAAATTTCTTTATGGCCGCATATGACGATCAGGGGAAAGTTGCCGGACTATATACAAATCAAGATTTGATATCGTCCCAAATCGGAATTAAAATGAACGATTCCAAAGAAACTGTTGTTGAGAAACTGGGAGAACCGGTCAAAGGGATTAGGAAAGGATTTATAACGTATCAGGTTCAAAACAATGGCGAATACAACCTCTATGAGCTTGATAATTGCTACGTGACCATATTTTTTGATAAACATAAAAATGATACGGTTACGGCGATTCAAATCATTAGTAATGAACTTGAGCACCATAAAAAAGATTTCTTTGCATCTGGAAGCAAGTTACTTGAGGAAGGCTTCGAGTATCAATTGTTCGACCTTACCAATGCAGCAAGGGTGAAGAACGGCCTCCCTGTTTTGTCCTGGAATGACCATGTGAAAATAACAGCACGCGGACATAGCTCGGATATGGCACAAAAAGGGTATTTCAGCCATGACAATTTAGAAGGCCTGTCTCCTTTTGATCGTTTGAAGCAGGATGAGATTATGTATAGAGCTGCAGGAGAAAATATTGCAAGCGGACAAGTTAGCAGCATTTTCGCCCATGAAGGACTAATGAACTCCATGGGTCATAGAAAAAATATTTTGAGTCGGGATTTTAATTCGCTTGGTGTAGGAGTGGCATTTGATTCCGAATCAAGACCATTTTATACGGAAAACTTTATTGGAAAATAGGAAAAACGCCTGAATTCCCAGTACTTCACTGGAACATCGGGCGTTTTTCGGTTCGTTATTTGAAAATCGCAGCGATCACTTCATCACGGGACATTTCACTATCCACTTCATATGAACCCGGACGCAAACGGTTTTCAACCTTTTTCTTCTCAACAGCTTTTGAGAATTTAAAAGCATCATCAATTATTTTAGCTTTAACAAGCATTCTCCCTACGTCAATGCTTGTCATTCCGTCGGTGACATTGATGACTACGCGATACACAACTTTCTTCTCATCTTCTGGTTTTTCTTTTTCTACAGCTTTCTTCGCTTCTTCAATTGCTTCTTCAATATTTTTGTCATATTCACCGGTTGTTTGCACAATAAAGCCAGATGATTCAAGTTCGGCTTTCATTTCTTCCTCAGATAATTGAGTTTCAACGATAGTCTCTTTGACTTCTTTTTTCACAGGAAGGTTTGAAGCTTCACCCTTAACAGAGAAGTAAGCAGCACTGCTAACAGAAGTAGCCAGGAGAATTCCAGCTGCAAAGCTGGCCAAGGAGTTAAATCTCATGTGCAACTTTTCTCCTTTCATTCTTACCCGCTATGTATGGTGCAATGATTTGTCTAATTTCATCTTCCGAAACATGTTTCTGTGCCGCTATATTCTCAATTGAATATTTTCGATTATACAAATCCAGTACTTCACGCATGAAAGTTCTCTCTTGGGATGAAAGCTGAAGACCAGATTCCTTTATGACAATATCCATATCAAGCTCAAGGTTCCGGATTGACTCTCTTATATCTTTTATTTCATTCATGGTTGAAATATGAATCATATCAATCTCTTTTTGCTCTTCTTTGGAGGCTTTTCGGCCTTTGACTCCTGAAATAATGAGCAATAAAGCGGAGGCTGCAAACAACCCTCCCAATGTCCATTCCATCAAAATAGGATCTCCTCTCCATTTTTAAATTGTTCCAATTACCAATTATACATCTCTAACTTAAATTTTTCGACTGGATTTTAGGAAATACGACCAAAGTCGGGGAAATCTGGGAAATTGCATTAATTTAGACACATGTAAAACCCCCGCTTATGCTGCGGGGGCATTCTATATTATTTATTCTCAGGTTCATCACTGCCGCGGTAGCGATGGTAAGGTAACGGATTCCAGATACGATACTTCAGTTCTTCAGCACGCAATGCTGGCGGAATGTCGGCGAGAATCTTTTCGGCAACTTCCAATTCTTTCCGCGATTCCTCTTTGTCCTGATATAAAAATTCGTCCGATGCTGTTTCTGGTGCCTGCTTCACTTTCTCTTTCAAGTCTTCTACAACCATTTCCTGCTGTTGTCGCAAAGCTTCACGAGCTTCAGTAACCCACTGCCTTTGCATGTCACGATCCGCATCACCAATATATGTGTATTCTTCGTAGATGTCATTATAAATGCGGTCTGCATTCAAACGAACGTCCGTTGTTGCAGCTTCCAGATCGCGGATGGTCAGCTCTTCTGGTGTCAGCTTTTCCTTCCGGTAAGTACCACCGAGACGCGTTGCTTCCAAATAAAACGGAAACATGCTTTTAATCGTTTTACCCACCGGCGAGATGGAATGTTGATTATCATCCAAACCTTTCGGCTGGATTCCCTGCATGGCAATCCGGCTGGATTCAGGCCGCACAATTTCTTTCGGCGGCATGATTCCGTGTCTGAGCATTTCCCTAATGCCTGTTCCGGAAATTTTCAGCCTGAAGCGTTCATCGTGTGAACAAGTCTTTTCTGTAGCATGATTCGAGCAACGTGTGCAATAAAAGACTTCATGGTACAACTGGACTTCAATGCCTAATTCATCAGGAGAAAAGTCGTCGAATATTGAGTGGCTTGCATATTTATCATAATAATCACCTACACCGGCATGATCACGGCCAATTAACGCGTGAGTACAGCCGAAATTTTTCATGATCAACGCATGCAATACAGTTTCCCGCGGGCCGGCAAATATGTAGGTGACCCGTAATGGAGCTAGTGATACACGTTCTTTTGGATAATAAGTATCCAAGACACTCCGATAAGAAAGCATCCGGAATTCGTTGCGGGTATACTCTCGCTTGGCCATCTCGACAAGGGGCTGAACCAATAATCCATCGACTGTTTCAAGTGCATTTTTATGAATATATTCATGTCCGCGATGTAGTGGATTCGCACCTGTTATGAATCCGCCTACGGAACGGTATTTTTTTTCTTCATAAAAGATTCTCCAAGTATCTTTCGGCTCCAGGCGAATTTTTTCAAACGGACCCCAGTCGACCCGGCGCAGAAGTGTAATCGGTCCGCCTAGTGCAACATCGCCCATCCTTCGGAAAATCGAGTCTACACCAGGATGGTTGCGGTCCGTCGTACCGAACAGCTGAGCTGCACGCTCCTCTTTATTATAGGCGAAAAGATCCTCTATTTTTAAAATAGCTACCGGCTCTTTAGTTTCGTCGGCTAATGCAACTTCATCACCAATGGAAAGTGATTCTACCACCTCTTTATTTCGGTTTCCGATCGGTGCAAAGCTAAGCGGTACCGGCCATACCACTCCATTTTTTAACCTGCCTTGATAAAGAACAGACTTATAGTCCTCTTCATTCATAAAACCTTCATTTGGTGACAAGACACCAGTGGCAATCATTTCCAGCGTAATGACAGCTTCCAAATCGACCATAATGGTTGGGAGCTGTTTCGCCCTAAAAAATTCTTCTTCCCTTTCCTTCCCTTTTAATACCCTATCTACCAGCTTTCCGCCATGAGGCTGCTGCGGAAAGTTGGCAAATCTTTCAGTTTCTAAGGCTATTATTTTTTGATCCATAGTGTACTTTCCTCCTGATTTAATATTGTGAATTCCATGTCTTCATTACTCCCAAATCGACATTATTGATATCTATTAATCTTTACTAATTCGAATTATGCATTATGTAATTTATTCAAATCTTTTGAAAACGCTTTTATTAATTTTAAAAAATAAAAAACAATGACCTTAACCGGTATTGTCGATAAGGGAAACCACTATAATACAACAAATTCTGAATTTATTATATAATCCCTTTGAAGAAATTACAAGGATATTTATATTTTGCCGGGTTGGATAAACGTATAGATAATCCTTTTTAACGGATTTGATGATTGGTTTAGGTAAAAGGCACTTGGGTAATATTGTAAAAAAGACTCATTTAAAATGGAGGAAATATCATGGCTCGTTTGAAGGATAAGATCACAATAATTACCGGCGGGGCATCAGGGATGGGCGCCGCCATGGCCAAATTGTTTGCAAGTGAAGGAGCCACCGTAATTGCCGCTGATATCAACAAGGATAATCTGGCAAAAATCGCGGAAATCGGCAATGTAGAAGGGATGAACCTGGACGTCTCATCCGATGTTAATTGGGCGGAAGTAACGAAAGCTGTATATGATAAATATGGACGCATAGATATTTTGATAAATAATGCAGGTATCTCATCTGAAAAATCACCAGATCAGATTACTGAAGATGATTGGTGTCTTTTACATAAGATTAATTCTTTTGGCCCATTCCTTGGGATAAAACATGTATCGAAGTATATGAAGGAAGCAAGGAAAGGCTCGATAGTCAATACGTCCTCTTATACTGCTATCATTGGTTCCGGTTTTAATCATTACTCTGCATCGAAAGGTTCATTAAGGGCTATAGCACGAGCAGCAGCGGCAGATTTGGGACAATTCAACGTTCGGGTGAATACGGTGTTTCCAGGGGTGGTTGAAACACCAATGGTAGCAAAGCTGACGGAGTATAAAGAAGCAATGGACGCGCTCGTTCGCGCCACGCCCATGCAGCGTTTGGGACAGCCTGAGGAAGTCGCCAATGCCATCTTATTCCTGGCCTCTGATGAAGCATCCTACATAACGGGTGCAGAATTGGTCATTGACGGAGGTTACTCCGCTCGGTAATTTCCTAATATAAAAAATCCACTTGACCTGTGACTGTCAGTTCAAGTGGATTTCTTTTTTATTAGATCTACGCCTAAACAGTTTCTTTAAGTAGCTCATTTAATTTTTTTGCAGATAGCATTGCTATCTCATCCTGTAACACATCTTCCGGCTTATTACCTGCTCCGATAATATACCCTCCAAAGGACATGCTGACGAATTGAAAAATCCAGCGAAATTGATCAATCATGGCCAAACCTTTCATGTGGGGATCATCACCGCCAACTGCAATTACATACGATTTTTTCCTGCTCATATTTTCCTTGAAATCTGGAAAGCTTGAATCTCTTAATGTTTGTGACCAACGGTCGATAAAATTCTTCATTAAACCAGACATACTGTACCAGTAAATAGGTGTTGAAAAAATAATAATTTCACTTTCATCAACCTGTTTAATAATGGCGTTGTAATCGTCATCTACATCATCAAATCCACTTTCCTCATGGCGCCCATCCACAATTGGCTTAATGATAAAGTCACGCAGATAAATTTCCGTTGCGTCCAAACCGTCAATCGCCCTTTTTGTCAAAAGTTCGGTATTGCTTGTTGTTCTACTGCTGCCGTACAACACAGTAATTTTCGCCATGAAATCCCCACTCTCTTTTTATTTTAATAGTTGGGGAATGATCTCCGTATCTACATTCCCTCCTGAAATTAACGCAACAATTCGTTTTCCTTCGGGCTTTCTCTTCATGGCTCCTGCCGCTGAAACCGCACCTGAAGGTTCAATCAGCTGTTTCATCCGCGTCAATATATATGTAAAAGAATTCATAATTTCTTGCTCCTCAACCAAGACAATATCGTCCACATATCGCTGGACAACAGGAAAAGTCAACTCACCCGGTATGGAGGTCCTTAATCCGTCTGCAATTGTATCGTTGGCGCCGATATTGATTCTTTTCCCTTCCTTAAAAGACAAATATGTATCATTAGCAATGGCGGGTTCCACTCCGATAACTCGAATCCGCGGGTTTGATTCTTTAATGGCAGTGGCAATGCCAGAAATTAATCCGCCTCCCCCAATTGGAATATATACCTCATCAATTCCATCAAGTTGGTCCAGGATTTCCAAGCCTGCTGTGCCTTGGCCAGCCATGATGAAAGGATCATCGTAAGGGGGGATAAATACAGCATTATTCTCTTCACTAATTTTTTTAGCTCTTTCGATTCGTTCTTCTGAAGTGGTCCCACAAAATTCGAGATTACCATTATACGCTTGGATTGCATTTTTTTTGCATGCTGCTGCGTTTTCAGGAACGACAATTGTAGAAGTAATTCCAAGTTGATTGGCTATGTACGCCACGGCCTGCCCGTGGTTACCCGATGATGCAGCAATCACATGTTGGGTATTTTTCTGAGCCTCATAGATAACTTTGTTGGAAGCGCCGCGGATTTTAAACGCACCCGTCTTTTGTAAATGCTCACACTTGAAAAACAAATCATTGCCAATGTCTTTTGCAATTGTTTCTGAACTCATCATTGGAGTCATTTTAACAATGTCACCAATTCTTTCCCGGGCTTCTCGTATTAGGCGTAAATCAATCATACAGATCATCTCCCTCTATTTATTCTTTATATTTCTTACAAATACCTTCCCGAACACTTTATAATTTACAATCAATTTGGTGCTCCAATGCGCTGCCGCGTAAATGATGATAAACAAAAGGACAAGGGGCTTGAAAACGATCCATAAAAATATCCACAGTAACAAGGCAACCCATGGCCTGAATTTTGAAAACATTTTGGAAGGCAACAGTACAAGTCGGTAAAATTTATATTGCTTCTGTAAAATTTCAAGATACTCATTGCGGGTTTGCGGATTATCAGGATCCAGACGAACTGCATTCTCCAAAAAAGTGAGCGCTTTTTCATGGTCGTCCCTATGATCAGCTGCCCAGGCCAAGTATAAAAAGATTAATGGATTATCCGGCTCTAATTCAAGTGATTGTTTTTCCGTCTCAACTGAAAGTTCCTTATTTCCGAGCAGGCTTTGAACATAACTGTAATTGGCAATATAAAGTGCATTATAGGAATCCAATCGTAAAGCATCTTCGAAACACTTCTCCGCCTGCCTGAACTTTCCTTGTTGATTATATATATTCCCATCCAAAAAATAATAATAACTGTTGTCTGGAAAGAGACTGATTGCTTCTTCGATTGCTTTTCTGGCAGCCTTCCAATCCTGTTGGGTATAAAGGGTGCCTGCCCTGACTTCCCAAGCCAACGGATTCTCCGGATCCATTTTCAGTGCTTCTTGGGACCAATGCAGGGCTTTCTTATATTCGTCCATTTCCAAATATATTTTTCCTAATAATGCAAACCCATCCGGATCTTCCGGGTACATTTGTATGTAGGCTTCCGCTTCATTGATGGAATCTTGATACCGATTCCAGTCCAAAAGCTGGACAACTCTTTCAAACTGGGAGTATTGAACACTTTCATTCAATGGAATTCACTTCCTATCGAATCTTATTTTCTTTAATATAATCCAATACTTGCTGGTAATCTCTATTTACATCGCTGAAGGTCGCATAGTTTTTAGCTGTGGAAAACCACTCCAATGTAGTCGGCTGGCGGCCTTTTAGGGCCTTGTTAATATCATTGTCTGTCAGTGGCTGCAATTCCCCTGTTTCCAGTGAACGCTGGAGCGCGGATTCGATTGCGTCGTTTACAAGCTGTTCCAAGTCAGCACCTGAGAAGTGCGGTGATCTATTTGCAACCTTTCTAAAGTTCAATGTTGTTTGAGGCTTATCCTTCGTCTTTATTTGTAAAATCAGTTCTCTTTCCTGCTCGCTTGGAGGTGGAATAAAAATTAACTGGTTAAACCGCCCGGGTCTTCTTAACGCAGGATCCAAATACCATGGTGTGTTTGTGGCACCAATGACATACACTCCATGGTTGTGGGAGCTTAGGCCGTCCATTTCCAGCAGCAATTGATTGACAAGCATCCTTTCATGGTGATGCCTCATATTTTGCCTGCTGCCGCCTAGTGCATCAAGCTCATCAATGAATAGGACACACGGTTTCTGTTCACGAGCCTCTTCAAAAAAATCATGAAGATTATGTTCGCTTTGTCCTACATACATCGATAAAATCGCTTGCAGCTCCATGTGTAAAAAGTTTGCATTAATCTCCCCTGCAATCGCCTTTGCCAGAAAAGTTTTACCGCAACCCGGAGGTCCGTATAAGAGCAGGCTGCCCCCAGCTTCTTTTCCGTATGCTTTAAAGAATTCAGGATTTTGCAACGGCAAAATAAAGTTCATCCTTATTTTCTTTTTTACTTCTTCCAACCCGCCAACGTCATCAAAAGTTTCCTGTGGCTGCATTGATTCAACAAGCGTCCGTTTATCCTTATCAAATTGAATGACTTTAAGCTTGTTCTTTTTCTCTTCGTTATTTGACATGCTTTTGGGCTTCCCCCTTATTTATTTCCGGATATCTTCTGCATTTCTTCTGTTACAATGAAGGCCAGATCTTCATTGCCAAACAAAGAAAGAACCCCTAATAATGTGTCGGTTGGTATATCCCCGGCCTCTTCCTTTGGAACAGTCAGTTCCATCGCTTCAGTCAATGATTGATTTTTATTTTGGTTCGGATAGGCCTTTCTATATAAAGTCTCAGGATTCAAGTCATGATTGATACACCATTGGGCAAATATAAGTATCATCATCTTCTCATCTTTGCGGTAACTGTCGATTATTTTCTTTTCCAACTCGTTTGAACTCATGGTACTGCTCCTTATCATATATATTGATATTTATCATAAAAAAGGGGAGCAAGTAGTGATTGATATGCTCCCCCTTTAAATTAATATTAGATTATTGTTCTTACCGATTCAATCATTGTTAATTATTTTCAAACAATATGCCCGCGAGTTTTTACATGACAATGCCGCCGTCCACATGAAGTGCATGCCCATTAATATAATCAGACTCATCGGATGCAAGAAATAAATATGCATTTGCTATATCCTCTGGGTTTGCAAGACGCTGCAATGGGATTTGCTGCTTCAACTGATCAATCACTTTTTCTGGAACTGTTTCGACCATACTTGTTTCTGTAAATCCGGGTACAACCGTATTCACATTGATACCCTTGCGCCCCAGCTCTTTTGCCCAGCTTTTTGTCATTCCTATGATCCCAGCTTTTGCAGCAGCATAATTTGTCTGTCCAACATTTCCATAAACGCCGGAGACTGAGGATGTATTTATTATCTTTCCTTTTTGTTGTTGGAGCATTGCCGGTATTACTGCCTGGGTGCAGTGGAATACACCGGTGAGATTTACATCAATTACTTGCTGGAACTGATCCTTTGTCATTTTCCGCAGCATTGCATCCCTCGTAATCCCTGCATTATTCACCAAAATATCAATCTTTCCGAATTCGGCAATCACTTGAGCTGCCATGGCATCAACAGTTGCACGGTCCGCTACATTGACTTGGAAAAATTTGCATTCCAATCCTTGATTCAAAAGTTCTTGTTCACATTCTTTTCCTCTTGCTTCATCATAGTCACAAATAATCACCTTTGCTCCCTCTGAAGCAAACTTTTTGGCAGCTTCAAAACCGATACCATTTGCGGCCCCTGTAATGATCGCAACCTTTTCAAGCAATCTATGCATATTAAAATCTCCTTTTTTAATCATTAACATTGGTCATTAAAGAAGACACCTGTTTATTCGAAAGGAAGCTCTCCATAATAGCTATGAGCTGATGGGGGGAGTCCACCATCGGGGCATGTCCGCACCCCGTTAATTTAATACTTTCCGCTTGATCGCCAAAATCTTCAATTAACTCATTGGTCATTTCTTTCGTTACAACAAGATCGTTTTCTCCCCAGGCAATCAATACAGGAATATTGATATGCTTTAACTTGTCTTCCCCAGCAACAAGCCCATTATGAAATGAGCTTATATTGAATGTATTCAGCGCGTGGTAACACTCGGCCAAATTCCTTTGCGCAGTCATATCCTCCAAGTGTTTGAGATACGTTTTTGCATCAGGCTGCTGTTGGTTATAAATGAGTGTATCCCACAGCTGCTTTAAAAAAGCAAAGTCCGATTTGTCATAGGCTGCTTGAATCATCCTTGTTTTAATGTCATCCAATATGTCTGTATAGGAACTGATCCGTTTAGAAAGGTCGGGCTTACCATTTTTTCTTGTGGCATGATGCGGATAACCCCTTGATGAGGCGGAAGTCAAAAGGAAAAGCATATTGCAAAAGCCCTGATAATCCGAGCAGAACTGTTGGCAAACTGCCCCACCAAGCGACCATCCGACAAGTGCGAAATTTTTAATGGAAAGTCCGTCTACAAACATCTTTAAATCATCCGAGAAATCTTTAATTGAGGTAACTTTTTTATGGTAGGTTGATTGGCCGAAGCCTCGTAAATCAACGGCATATACTTTGTATTCTGGTGACAGGTCGCGGATAACCGGCTCCCAATGGATTGATGACGTCATATTCCCATGGACCAATATGATAGTATTCTGGCCTCCTTCACGTTCCCGATAAGCCAATTTTTCACCATTTGGCAACAGTGCTTCCTTTATAAAAACATTTGCTATGGTAACTCCCCCCTTTTATCAATAACCCTTAAAACGTCATGCACTCTTTTTTCCTTGCCTACCGGATTTGTTCACCCTGGGAAGGTGGGCTCTTTGTTTGCGGTTTATCAGCTTCGACTGGATTGTTCCCACGATTCCCTTCGGGAAGAAGATAACAACCAATATATACACCGTCCCATATAAGATGATCCAGCGTTCAAAAAGCCAATGAACATCGGACAATCCTGATAACCAGTGGTGGGCAAACTCAACTAGACCGGCTCCAATGATCGGGCCAATTAATGTGCCTACTCCGCCTATGATTGTCATTAATAAGACATCAATCGTAAATTCTGTTGCAAACACACTCGTATCGACGAATCGAATGGATAACATATATAACACTCCGGAAAAGCTGGCAACAACACCGGATACAATGCTGACAATCACCTTGTAATGCACCACATGTAAGCCCAGTGACTGTACGCGCTCTTCATTTTCGCGGATTGCCATTACCACTCTGCCAAAAGGGGATTTCGTCAATCGTCTCAGTCCGAAAAACAGCAGGATAAACAAGGTTAAACTTACAAAATATAATATTTGCGAATCCCGAAGAATTTCCGGGATTCGAAAGGTAAAACCGTCGTTTCCTCCTGTTAGCGATGTCCATTTTTCCGCGGCTACCAAAAATAATCCGGCAAGCGCGAGTGTAAGCATCGCATAAAAATGGCTACGTAGTCTTAATGTCAATATTCCCACTATTAAACTCACAAATGCAGACAATGCTATAGCAATAATAATAGCCATAAACAAAGCTCCCAATCCCGTTTCAAAGCGGCTTAACATGATCGCAGTCGAATAAGCACCAATTCCAAAAAACATCACATGCCCAAATGAAATGATCCCGGTAAACCCCAGCAAGAGATCGTAACTCATGGCAAAAATGGCAAATATGAAAATTTGAATGATAAGAAACTGCATGCTTCTTCCAGTTACAAACAAAGGAACCATAAACAATGCAAGTGAAATGGCCACGTAGAGCCATGTCGATCTTTCAACGTTGCTTAATTTCATTTATTGATTCACCCCTTCACAGTGAACAGGCCCTGTGGTTTGAAGATAAGTACGGCAACCATCAACAGCATATTTGTAGCCAAAGACAGGGCCGGGACGTAATATGCCATAAATGCCTGAGTCAAGCCAACTAATATGGCTGCTAGAAGTGACCCCTTGAAACTGCCCATTCCTCCAATAACTACGACGATAAATGCCAAAATAGCAAATTCGAGCCCCATTTCCGCATAGATGACTCCGGAATAAGGTGCATGTAAAATACCGCTGAGTGCCGCGATTGCGGCACCAACCATGAAGACAAGCATGAAGACAACCTTAATGTTGATTCCAAGCGCCTCTACCATCTCCCTGTCCATGACTCCCGCGCGTACAATTAAACCGATTCTTGTGTTTTTTAAAATGTAGGAAAAAGCAAAGAAGACAAGCAGACCGAGGATGATAATAAATAATCGGTATTTGATCAGGACGATATCACCGATGACAAAACTTCCTTCCAAAACCTTTGGGGCCGCAACAGCTTTTTGATTTGGACCAAAGACCACTTTGATCAATTCCTGCAGAACGAGCATAAACCCCAACGTAATTAAAATCTGCTGAATAAGATTGCCGTATACAGGCCTGATGATCAATTTTTCGGTGAACAGACCAAGCAGAAGCCCCGTGCCTATGGATGCGAGGATTGCTAAAATAAAGCTGTTGGAAGCATGATAAACCCATACGCCGCTGAATGCTCCCCAAATAAACAATCCGCCGTGCGCAAAATTGAGTACATTCATTAATCCGAATATGAGAGTCAGACCCGCAGCAAGGAGGAATATTAACATGCCGGTTGCCAGGCCATTAATTGCCAAGCTGATGATTAAGTCCATGACCTCCACCTCCTATGCAATTCCCAGGTATTTTTGCATCAATGCTTTATCACTTTTTAACTCTTCCATATCTCCGTGATGAATAGTTCGGCCATCGTCAATGATATAAAAATGATCCCCAATCCCGCTTGCCATCAAAAAGTTTTGTTCGACCAGTACAATCGTCGTCGTTTCTTTCATCTGTTGGATGGATTCCATCACTTTTTCCACAATAATTGGTGCCAATCCTTTACTAGGCTCATCTATGAGCAATAGCTCATTTTCGTTCACATACGCCCTCGCAATTGCAAGCATTTGTTTTTGTCCGCCGCTTAATGTTCCGCCGAGTTTATTCCAAAATTTCTTTAAATCAGGAAACAGGTCCAATATCCAATTCAGCCGCTTTTGTGTTTCCTCATCCTCTTTTTTTATTGCCACACGCATATTTTCACCAACCGTCAAATCACCAAAAATCCCCTGGTCTTCTGGTACATAGCCGATTCCTTTATTTGCAATGACATAGGGACGTAAATTCCCGACTTCCTCATGATTGAATTTAATGCTTCCTTTGGATAACGGATTTAGCCCCATGATTGTCCGCAAAGTGGTAGTTTTTCCAGCACCATTCCTACCGAGCAGTACTGTTACTTCACCTTTTGGAACATCGAAGGTTATATCGTGTAAAATATGATATTGCTGAATAAAAGACTCTACGTTTTCAAGCTTAAGTAAGCTGTTCATTGTACATGCCCCCCAAATAGGCAGATTGGACAGTTTCATTTGCCACAATTTCCTTCGGTGTCCCTGTCGCCAGCAATTTACCATGAAACAGTACGAACACTTCATCAGATAAGTCCATGATCATATCCATTTTGTGTTCAATCAAAACTATTGTCCTGTTCTCTTCTTCTTTTATCTGCCTGATCACGTCAATAATCCCGGGAACTTCCTCCAACGACATGCCAGCTGTCGGTTCATCCAATAATAAAACCTCAGTTTCGAGTGCCAGCAGCATGGCGATTTCAAGCTTTCTTTTTTCACCGTGTGCAAGATTGACAGTTTTTGAATCAGCCTTATCTTCCAGGAACACTTTCTTTAAAAGCTCATATGCTTTTTCTTCAAACTTTCTGTAATACAAATAATGCAAAAACATTTGGTACCTTACTTTGGACTGTGCCTGAACAGCTAGCCTGACGTTCTCCAAAACTGTCAGATTCGGAAAAACATTGGTTATTTGAAAAGACCTGCCAATTCCCAACCGCGTTCTATCAGCTGTGGAAAATTTTTTAATGTCGGCACCTTTTAAATAGATAGAACCGTTGGTTGGGGTCAATTGTCCGCTGATTAAGTTGAAGAATGTCGTTTTGCCTGCACCATTTGGTCCAATGATCGAGGTGAACTTTTTTTCTTGAATTTGAACGGAAACCCGATTAACGGCCCTATGCCCCCCAAAGGCTATTGACAAGTCCTTAGTTTCCAAAATTGCTGGCATTGTCCTCCCCCTTTTATTGCAATCCTTGCCCTTTATATAAAAGGGCAAGGATATTTTGTATCATCACAAATGAATTATTTATTCATAATTGGCGGTGCTGTCTCGTCAGGGGATAGCTCACGCACTAATTTCGGAACGGGATAATCGTGATCATCGCTTTCCTCCAAAGTGACCGCATATAATGTCTGTAGTGCCTGATGGTCATCCGGCCGAAATGTCATTGTCCCTTTAGGAGTTTCAAATGACATACCTTCCATGACCTCTATGAGTTTTTCCGCATGAGCATCTCCTTCTGTCAGCTTTAGAGCTTCCACAATTGCAATGGCGGCACTCATTCCACCTGGAGTAAATAAATCCGGAACAGCTCCATCGAACTTTTCTTTATGCTTATCAACAAGCCAATCATTCACTCCATTATCTGGAAGTGTGTGATAATAAACTGTAAATCCCTCCATCCCTACTAAAGGAATCATGGTTGGAAGTGTTGCGATATCTGCAACTCCTGTTGAGATTTTAATCCCTTTTTCTTGAACTTTCATATCATTGATTTGATTCCATGGTGTATTGGCTCCTGCCCATACCACATACAGATAATCAGGCTTTTTATCGATGACCTTTTGGATATTGGCTGTAAAATCAGTTGCTGTCTGGTCAGCATACTCTTCATGTACAATCTCTGCCCCTAACTCTTCTGCGGCCTTTTTAAACGCCGCAATCCCTTCTCTTCCAAATGAATAATCCGGTGCCAACGTAGCAATTTTCACCCCGGGTTTTGCAATTGCAGCGGCACCAGCTACCGCATCCTGCGATGAATTACGTCCAGTCCTGAAAATGTAGTCATTGTATTCAGACCCTGTAATACTGTCAGCCACTGCCGGCTCAACAACCATGATTCTTTCATATTCTTCAGCCAGTGGCGTCACTGCAAGCGTGTCCCCTGAACTTGATGAGCCTACTAGAAAGTCCACTTTCTTGTCTTCCAGTAAACTCAAAGCCTTTTGCCGAGCTACTTTTGGATCTGTTTCCGTATCTTCAAAAAACACTTCAAGCTTTTTCCCTGCTACTTCCATCGTTCCATCCGTAGCATATTCCATCCCTAGTTCAAAACCTTTTTTAGTTTGGTCTCCGTAAGATTCCAGTGCACCAGTTAAAGAAGCCAAAACACCTATTTTGACCGATTCCTGTACATCCCCGCCTCCTGTTGATTCTTTCTTTCCGCATGCTGAAATAATAGAAAAAATGGATATCACGATTAATAATGAGAAGAATCTTTTTTTCATGTCCATATTAAATCCTCCCTATTTTTAATCCTTAACCGTCCGGCCACGCTTACCCAACCCATCGAATGGCTGTTGCCGCCCAAGTATAGCCGGTACCTGCTGAAACAATGACTGCTATATCATCTTTTTTTAACAAGCCTTTTTCTTGGGCCAGATGTAAACCATAGCATGGATCCAGTGCCGACATATGGCCATGTTCATTTAAATAGACTGCTTGTTCGTCTGTTAATCCAACTTTATCAAGCAACTCTTCAAACATGGACCGTTTCGTGTGAAGCGGCAAAAGAATATTCAGGTCGCTTAGCTCTTTCCCGCTCTTTTTCAATGCCAAGTCGATCACTTTAATGAAGTTTGGAATTGAAATTGGATCAAGCCGCTCTTTCATGTTTTTAGGATCAGGTACATCAATAAATTCCAGCTTCTTACTGACGACTTCCATACTGAATGGATTGACTGATCCGCCTCCCGGAATCAATACATCCTTGTAAAATGATCCGTCCGTTATAATGGAAGATGAAAGAATTTCGCTTCTAGTAGCTTTTTTGGTCACCAGCGCAGCCGCACCGCCATCGGCAAAGTTGAACATGAAGCGGGATCTCGGATTCTCATAATCTACTATCATTGATTCCTTACACCCGGCAACAAGTAAAATATTCGTCAAGCTTTCATCTGAATAAAGCATGTCTCTCGCAACTTTTACAGCAATCGGGAAACAGGAACTGACATTCATCATTTCAAACGAATAGGCGTTCGTTGTGTTCAATTCAAATTGGATTTTAGAAGAAGCAGTCCATACCTGATAGTCTTTGAAAGGACTTCCGAAATATATGATGGCGTCAATTTCTTCCGGATTGACCTTTTCCAAAATCTTCTTTGCTGCTGCAACCGCAAGGTCTGATGCATGCATATCACTCGAAGCGACCCTTTTTTCATTAATGCCGAATTTTTCTATGATAATCTGCTCGGGAATACCGGTTTGCTGTGCCAGTTCATTAGCATCAACAATTTGTTCGGGTTGATAGATGCTTGTTTCTTCAATTCCAATCATGCTCTTATCTCCTTCTCTTTAGGAAGTTTCATGACACCTTCTCCGTCAAGGACAATACTTCCGTCCTGATTCAAACATGTTGTTCTTAAAGTGACCAATCTTCTGTTATTATTCACTTCTATAATTTCAGCTTTCGCTGTAATCGTATCGCCTATAAAGACTGGTTTCGTAAATTTCAACGTTTGCGAAACATAAACCGATCCGGGGCCAGGTAATTGCATACCCAACAGTCGTGATAAAAAACTTGCAGTTAACAGGCCGTGACTGATTCGCTCTCCAAAAAATGTACCTTCAGCATACTGCCGATCCACATGGATCGGATTAAAATCGCCGCTTAGCCCCGCAAATTGAACAAGATCAGATTCGGTAATTGTTCTTGAAAATTGAGCTTTTTGTCCGACTCCAAAGTCCATTCACTTCACCCCTTGAACTTCTTTAAGCAGCTGGTTTTTATCAATTTTTCCTGTTGCATTTTTTGGTAACGCATCCATAAAAATGACTTGTTTCGGGGCTTTATAATTCGCCAGCTTCATTCTGGAATAATTAATGATTTCTGCTTCGCTGATTGACTGATTTGTAGATACAAAGGCAATAGGAACCTCTCCCCATTTCTTATCTTCTCTTCCAATTACAGCAACTTCATTTATACACTCAAGTTCATTGATCACTTGTTCAACTTCTAACGGATAAATGTTTTCACCGCCTGAAATGATCATTTCCTTTTTTCTGCCTGCAATCATGAAGAAACCATCTTCATCTTCAATCGCCAAATCACCGGAAAAAAGCCAGCCATCTCTAATAGTCTCGTTTGTTTCTTTTGGAAGTCCCCAATATTCCTTCATGACATTCGGTCCTTTTATAATCAATTCACCAATTTCACCTTTTTTGACGGGTATGCCATTCTCATCGACAATGGCAACATCACAAAACATCACTGGCTTACCAATAGTCCCAGCTTTTCTTTTATAATCTTCTTTTGATAACATAAAGACTGTGGGGGATGCTTCTGTCATACCGAAGCCTTGGCCAAAAGGCAGGCCGCGTTCTAAAAACGCATCAATCAGTTCTGTGGGACACGGTGCACCACCGCTGTAAAACCAACGCACCGATTCGAAATTGGCCGTTTCGAACAAAGAACACTTTCTGATTGAATCGTGTATGGCAGGTACTCCCATGACAATGGTCGCTTGATGATCCTCAATACAGCTGATCGTATTTTCTGCCACAAACTTTCTTGGGATAATGATTGTGCCTCCAGCCAACAGTGTTGGGAAAGCAAACAGACCGATGCCTCCAATATGGAATAAAGGCAAAAGTACCAGGGTTTTATCATATGAGGTTATATCTAGAGCAAGATGGTTATTCAGTGCGTTCCAGAACATATTTTCCTGAGTCAGTACTGCGCCTTTCGGACGTCCTGTTGTTCCTGACGTATAGCAAATGATAAACGGATCGTACTTCTTATGTTCCATAAATTTCGTAGAAGGATCTCCGACATTGCTCAAAGAAGTATCGATGTCACTACCAAAATCGTAAGCGTTTTCAAACCTGATCAGGGCGGAAAGCTCGAAGAACTGTTCCTCCAATTCTTTTTCATAAAGGATGACCTTTGATCCGCTGTCTTTTATTTGAAAAGCCAACTCTTGAGCGGATAGTCGTATGTTTAACGGTACTGCGATAAGCCCAAGCTGAGCAATCGCAAAATAAGAGATGATGTATTCCTCCCGATTTTGCGATAAAATTGCAACCCGGTCTCCCTTTTGAAGGGAAAGTCTGTTAGACAGTATGGCGGCCATCATGTCGATTTTTCGAGAAAATTCGTGGTAGGTGAACTTTGCTTTTTCACCAATCACTGCTATCCGATTTGGATTGATTGAAGCGTGCTTATGGATCCAATAAGCAATACAACCCACTTTAACCCCTCCTTTCAACGTCCAGCCCGTTAAAGATAATTTCTATCGTCTCCTCCAAAACATCCTTGGGGACTTCTGCGTCTTCCCAGTAAATCCAGCGCAATCCTATATAATGTCCGATTCCCATCATGCAATAGGCTACTGTTTCCGGATTTAATGGTTTACACTCCATTTGTGCGACTGCCTCTTCCACAGCCTTGATAAAGCCGTCAGCTAATTTTTCGTAATACCAACGATATAAATTCATATCAACGAGCACAGCCTGATGGACAATACTGTACAAGTTCCGATGTGTAATAACCCATTCAAAAAACGCTGAATAACCGGCTTTTTGCTTTTCTTTAAAAGTTGTTTTTTCATCCACTGCCTTTTTGATATGGAATCTTAGCCTGGAGCTTAACTGATAAATTAGCTCGTCATAGATCGCCTTTTTGGTGGGGAAATAATTATAAAAAGTCCCCTGGGCCACACCCGATTTTAATGTGATTTCAACAATCGATGCTTCAAAGTAACCCTTTTCCCCAAAAATCTCTTCTGCCGCGTCCAATAATTTTTGTCTGGTCTTCATTCCTTTCTTTGTTAATTGTTGCTTTGTTATTTCTGACATATGAATCACCTCTCAGTTTTGATTATACGAAATGTTAAAATAATTTACAACTTTATTTTTTCGAAAAATAAAAAAGCTTGTACATGTATGTATGCACAAACTTTTTTTTAGTGTCTTTTTCCAAAGTATTGAAACAAGCCAATAACAATAGAAAGCCAGCAGCAGCTTGCAAAGTAGCCCGCTATGACGTCGCTCGGATAATGCACACCTAAATAAATTCTGCTGGTCCCGATCATTACAATGAAAAAAGAGCCAGTTATAATTAACACAATACGCCCAATGCGTCCGGGAACATTGTTCCAAAGAAGATAGATAAGAATTCCATAGACCGCAAAAGCATTCATGGCATGCCCGCTTGGAAAGCTATAGCCGCCAATTTCAATCAACCGATGTAAATTTGGGCGAACCCGATGAAAGGATAATTTTAAAAGCTCATTTATAATAGGTGTTCCCAATAAAACAATACCGAACAACAACAGTTTGAATCGATGTTTAAAAATATATAACAAGACAAATGAAACCAGGACAAAAATTAGCATGACGATCGGAAATGATCCAATGAATGTGAAGAATTTCATGATGTTCGTCAAGAGCGGCGACTCCAAACCCTGAATAAGATGGATGATGGATTGGTCAAACGTTTCTACTTTTTTGCCCTTAACCAAAATTACCATCATGTAGAACAACAAAAAAGAAATTAAAGCAATTATTAAGGTTTTTGTATGATGACTTTCATTTACCATTTTGAATCTCCTTAGTCATTTCCTAATTATTCCAAGATGAATTACTGTCCAGCATATCTATTATATAAATATTGACGAAAAGCTGCTTACTTATGAACCTATTCGGAGAAATAACCCAGCTTTCAATTCATCAGGATTTACACTAGATTGAATTCATGATAATGGATTATAATTGTGAGAGTATCAATAATTACATATCTTTTTATTATCTCATTGTCTTCGTTTGAATGGAATCCAGGACTTTATTAGTTAATATTCCTGGCGTTTTTATTTTTAAAAAGTGAATATAAGAGAATAGAGGGATTTTGGTGGACAGGAAAGTACTTATAGCCTTCAGTATGACTGTGTTTATATGGGGATCGGCTTTTCCCGGGATAAAAGTGGGACTTCAGTCCTTCAGTCCGGAGCACCTTGCTTTGTTAAGGCTTTTAATTGCGTCTGCGGCACTCCTAGTATTTGCAGCGTTTAAAGGGATTAAATTTCCGGATGTAAGAGACATTCCTGTCATTTTGCTGCTTGGATTTTTAGGTTTTACTGTATACCACGCAGGCTTAAGCTTTGGAGAGCAAACGGTCAGTGCCGGGGTTTCAAGCCTTTTAGTATCTACCACACCGATTTTTGCCGCTATATTGGGAACAGCTTTTCTAAAAGAGAGACTGTCAAAAATTGGCTGGTTGGGTTCATTTATTGCTTTCTTTGGAGTGGCTTTAATTTCCGTAGGTACAGGTAATTCTTTCACTGCCGTCTCCTTCGGTATTATATGGATTTTAATCGCAGCATTAGGTGAAAGCTTCTTTTTCGTCTTCGAAACAAACTATATTAAGAAATATGGATTTATTAATTTTAATATTTACACAATTTTAGCGGGGACTGTGTTTATGCTGTTCTTTCTTCCAGGTTTGGGGACGGAACTTGCAAGTGCATCGACTGCTTCTACGCTGACAGTGATCTATTTAGGCCTCATACCGACAATACTGCCTTACTTTGCAATAGCCTACGTTATTTCGAAGGCCGGAGCTGCCAAAGCGACGAGCTCACTTTACCTTACACCTGCAGCAGCCCTTTTGATTTCATGGTTATGGCTCGGAGAGATACCGACTTTACTAGCACTCATAGGTGGAGCTTTAACATTAATTGGTGTTGGTTTATCAGCGGTTAAAGGTCCAAAACCCGATCAGGAATCAGTTGAACCGGCAAAAAAGGCTACTTGATAAAATAACAGGTAGAGGAAAATCTGCATCCTTCCAGAGCATTCATTTATGTTTAGTCTATAACAAGATAATAGTTTAACTGAGGTGACCCATGATGAAAGTTGCGCTGGTTTCTGCAACCAAAAATTCCATTCAGCCTATTGAGAGTGCGTTCGACCAATATGCACAAGACATTGACTATATCCATTTACTGGATTCAGAACTTTTAAACCTCATGGAAAGAGATGGATACTTGACGAACGAAATGGTCGATCGCTTTATCGACTTGTGCAGACTCGCTTTGAAATCGAATGCGGACGTCATCCAATTGACATGCTCCGCATTTAATGATGTAGTGGACTTGCTGAGGCCGATTTTCCAAGTTCCGATTTTGCGCTCCGACCAGGCAATGCTTGATAAAGCACTTCATTTTTACAGGATTGGTCTTGTATCTACTGTTAAGGAAACTCCGATCGCCCTAACAAACTATTTGAAAAGAAAGAATCCAAGAGTGAAAATCTTCTCTGAGGTAGATGATGGAGCCATTCATCTTCTT
The DNA here is from genome assembly GCF_003605385.1 of Siminovitchia acidinfaciens. GTDB lineage: Bacteria > Bacillota > Bacilli > Bacillales > Bacillaceae_C > Siminovitchia > Siminovitchia acidinfaciens. Next base: position 114,469 of record NZ_QYTV02000006.1, read on the forward strand.
TCGAAGGGAAAACGCGAAGAACACGATTCCCGAGTTCTTACTATGATTGAAGACATCCATGATAAAGTGGATGTCATCGTTCTTTCGCAATACAGCATGGAGCACGTGGCCAGACAGATAGATATTGAGATTCCTATATTGACCGCAGCAAAAGAAACCGTACTGCATTTAAGGGCATATTCATAAATAAAAGCCGGGAACATGGTGGTATGGTCCCGGCTAAAAGTCTATTTGATCACATATAAAGTTTCCATAGTGTCATCTGAAGGGCTTTGGAAATACGCTCCCATTTCATGCAGCTGCTTAATTGTATCCACATGCCTTTTTGTTATTTCCTCACCAGGATTCAAAAGCGGAATACCCGGTGGATACGGCAGGACGGTTTCACCGCATAATGATCCGATGGAATCTTCCAGCCTTATCTTATGACGAGGCTTGTGGAAGGCCTCCTGAAGGCTCATTTTCGGCTGATATAACGTACCTTCCTCTTCGAACATGATAATATCTTTATTTTCATGAGGGATGATTGCCAGTTCCTGTAATTTTTGATCGATCACTTTAATGGCGTCTACTACTTTTTCAATATCCTCCTCATTTTCATTTAAGGAAAAAAGAAAAACGATGTTGCGCGGATCGCTGATTTCCGCCACTGCACCCTGATCGTAAAATAAATCGAATAATTGATAGCCCGATATAGCTTCGTTTTTGCTGGAGATAATCCATTTTAATGGATCCCTGCGATGAACTTCCGGGCTTCCTCCCCAAATTGAAAGTGACTTCAGTTCCAATGATAATTCTTTCCTTCTCTTTTCCAGCCTGGTAACCGTTTCTTTTAAATGATTCCGTCCATTCTCCACCAAATACCTTCGGGCAAGGTCCAATGAACCAAGAAGCAAATAAGATGGACTCGTCGATTGGATCATTCCAAGGACTCTAGCCAGCCGCTCGCGGTCTATGATATCTCCTTTTACGTGAAGCATGGACGACATATGCATGGATGTCAGCATTTTATGGGTTGATTGGATGACAATATCTGCACCCATTGATAGGGCTGAAGGTGGAACTTCGTCAACTTGGCCAAATTGTGCTCCGTGTGCTTCGTCAACAATTAATGGAATACCTGCCTGATGGCAAACTTCCGCTAAACGGGTAATATCCTGGCTCATTCCGTAATAATTAGGATTGGTAACCCAAACGCCTTTTACATCTGGATTTTCCATCAGTGCCTTCTCTATATGTGCAATATCTGAAACCATGGCCGCCTTTGTTGTCGGCTCGATGGCGGGAGCAATATAAATTGGGTGGGCCCCTGCAAACAATAAACCATTAAAAACCGACTTGTGCATGTTGCGCTGGACGAGAATTTTATCCCCTGGGCTGCACATTGTCAGTGCAATTCCTAGGTTTCCAATCGTGCTTCCGCCAACGAGAAAGAATGTCTGATCTGCACCAAAAGCATCGGCTGCCAATCTCTGTGCTTCTAAAATCGAATCGGTGGGCTGATGCAAGTCATCTATTCCTTTTATACAGGTGGCATCGATTTTTAATATATCGGAAAAATGATGTTGTGCGGCTTTATCAAATACACGGCCGTCTTTATGCCCCGGCACGTGCATAGAGGTGCGGTTTGTCTCTTCGTATAAACATAGTGCTTCATAAAGTGGGGCTTTTGTGTGGTCCATTTCGTTCACTTCTTTTTCTTTAGAAACTTTAGTAAGATTCATATTATATCCCCCATTCATCGTTGTCTATTCTACTGGTCTATTAATGATTGATCCATTCCATCAAGGTTGCATATTTTAAAGATTCATGGTCTTCCGGAAGATAATTCTCCATGACTGCGACTACATTAAAACCGTTTCTTAACTGGAAAGTAAGGACAGGATCATAAATCTTTTCTTTGATTACTTGATCTATGTATTCGTTTACAGAAAGCTTATCGGCATACTTATGAAAATTCGGGATTCGTCCTCCAAACATAATATTGTCCAGTTGATGCGTTCGGCAAATTTCTTGTCGGGCTTCATATAATTTCCTGCCCAAACCCATACCTCTGTAATCAGGGTGTACTGTTACATCAAATCCATAAAGAGTTTTCCCATTAGGGTCATGATTCCGGATAAAATTATTATCTGTAATCTCATCGAGCGAATGATTTATTCCGTATTCTTCGAAATTGACAATCAAGCTGGAACAAAAACCGACAATTCTATCTTCAACTTTGTCCTTTAGGCAAACCTGTCCTTCCGGAAAAATGCTCAGTTGGCTTTCCAACTCTTCTGGAATAAAAGCAATATCCGGGCCAAACACTAGGTTGGAAACCTGAACGATTTCTTCAATATCATCATGCCTAGTCTTTCGCAGCAGAAACTTTTCCGTTTTAGGCACGCTATCCCTCCCCTTAATCAGTAATAATATTCGATGATTGACAACGCTTTGTATTAATGATGAAAAAACCCTCTTTTCATTGAAAGAGGTGTCGTTATATCATCGGAATATAAATTGATATTATTATAATTTTTCTGTATAGTCAATTAGCATTATGAATTTAGGAAATTATTGATGTCATTTATGTTCTTATTAGGATAGTTTTTGTATAAATAGCCGGATAATCTTACCGGATCGCCAAAAAAGAATCTTTCATATTGGGTTTGTCTTGTTCCAAATGGACTCATTGTAAGATCCCATGCCAGCCGAAAAATCTTTGTCCGTTCCACGGCGGATCTGTTATATCCCTGAAGGTATTTATCAATATCTTTTCCAATATGACTTTTAAGAGCTTTTTCTGTGGGTAATGTAATCATCCCGCTCGCTCCTATCATCTGGATAATTTCACAAAAGCGGGGATAAATTTTCGGGAAAATATTAGCTGAAACTTGTAAAGGGATAAGGCTGGGGCGCATAATTCCCCATTCATCCACATTGGCATCTCTTTCCGACTTCACTAACAAAGCTTTCAATGTTTCAAGACCAATGATGATTTCTGAAAGCTTTTCATGTATATGTTGATATTCGCCAATATTAATTGTATCCACCAAAAGTTGTGCGATTCCCAGGATAAACTCTGTTTTTACTATCTGTCTTATAATCACTTGATGATATGCAAAGGAATGAAAAGAACTTTGAAGCTTGAAGTCGGTTGCCGCATCCTCATTACCGTAAAAAAATACTTTTTCCCACGGAACTAGTACATTGTCAAAGACAACAATGGAATCCATTTCTTCATATTTTGAGCTGAGAGGATGATCGAAAGCTGATTTTCCTCCCACGAATGATTCCCTGCAAATAAATTTAAGGCCTTTCGTATCTGAAGGGATTGAAAAGGCAAATGCCTCATCAGAATCAAAAAATATTCTGGGCGTGGTATAGACCAGCAATTCATCAGTCAATCCTCCCTGAGTAGCAAGCAAGCGTGCGCCTTTTATGACAATCCCCTTATTATTTTTATCGACTACCTTTGCTGAAACGGGCTCACCCGAACAGCCTAAATTAATCTGGGAACGATTGACCTGGGGGGTAATAAAGGTATGTGTAAAAGACAGGTCTTCATTCCTCGCCCTTTCATATAGGGCTTGAATATTTTCGGGAAAGCAATTTTCTTTACCTTTTAATAACTCAGCGGATGAGGCATAGCTCATAATGACAGTGTTCATATAATCAGGGCTTCTTCCGACCATTCCGTGAGTGTGCCGAGCCCAGTTTTCTATCATTTTCCTCCTTCGTTCAAGATCTTTTTTTGTTTTTGGCTGCAAGTAGGAAAGTCCAAAGGAATCTTTTTTTCCCTGGACTGAAAACGTCATTTCATTTTTTAATTGCGGTTTGTTTTGTAAATCATATAAGGATGACGTTGTTTGAATCAGCCCTTTAAAGGCATGATGCTCGGAGATCATTCCCTCTACTTTTTTCCGTCGAACCAAATCTCTGTACCCATCTGATTTATTCGGGTTATGAACCCTTTTCCGTCAATGACTCCCATTTTTACCACTCCTTAAAAGCGTGGTTTGGTTTCATTTTATTGGAAAATAAATTAGTTTATTCTTTTAATATTAAATAAGTGGGCATTCAACATTCGGGCATCATTAAAGCCGCAACATGTTCAGGAATACAGGTTGCGGCTAACTGAGTTACTTGTTATATCCACCTTTTTTTACTGTCAATTTCAGCTTTTCATTTCGTTGCTCCTCAATGTCTTTGTCAACACTGAAATCACATTGCTCCAAAGGAACCACCTTTGTCTTTTTCGTAAACTTGTACACTAACCAAACAGCGATGAATAACGGAAGCCCAATATAAGAAATGAGCGCACCATTCCAGTCGATATTTCCGTTTGTAAAAGCACTGTAATTTTGGCCAAGGATAACGAAAATACAAAGAGCAAGGGCAAACAGCGGCCCAAATGGGAACCATTTCGCCCGGTACGGAAGATCGTCAAGACTCCGACCTTGTGCTACATAGGCTCTGCGAAAACGGTAGTGGCTTAACGAAATCCCAACCCATGCGATAAAGCCTGACATCCCTGAAGCATTCAACAACCAAATATACACGGCCCCATCACCGAAGAATGAGGCAAGGAATGCAAGACATCCGACGAGCGATGTAGCCACTAAAGCCCTGACGGGCACACCGCGTTTATCAAGTTTGCCCAGAAATCTCGGAGCCTTTCCTTCTCTTGCCAAATCCCATAGCATACGTGTTGATGCATACAATCCTGAACTTCCTGCTGACAAAACGGACGTCAAAATAATGGCATTCATTACTGATGCTGCAAAAGCAACACCTGCCTGATCAAAAACAAGAGTGAAAGGGCTTACGGTTACATCATTGCTTGCCAAACTTTCTGTCGTATACGGAATAATCAGGCTGATAATGAAAATGGCAAAAATGTAAAATAGAAGTATCCGCCAAAATACCGAACGAACGGCCTTTGGGATGGACTTGGATGGGTTATCCGTTTCACCAGCTGCCACGCCGAACAGTTCAGTTCCCTGGAAAGAATACCCTGCTGCCATAAAAATTCCCAAAATGGTCATGAAGCCTCCGTTAAATGGTCCTTCACCGACATTGAAATTTTTAAAGCCGATATACTCTCCACCCATAATTCCAAAAATCATCAGCACCCCAACAATGAGAAATACGATAACGGTTACAACTTTTATCATGGAAAACCAATATTCGGATTCCCCGAAGCCTTTGACGGAAAGATAATTCAACATAAAGATCAGCACTAGACATAAACCGCTCCAAAGGATGGAAGGGCTTTCAGGGAACCAAAACTTCATGATCAAAGTAACTGCTGCCAATTCGGATGCTATTGTAATCGCCCAGTTATACCAGTAATTCCATCCCAAAGCGAAGCCTAGTGCAGGATCGACAAACCTGGAACCGTATGTACTGAATGATCCGGCCACTGGCATGTAAGCGGACATTTCTGCCAAGCTTACCATGACAAAGTAAACCATGAAGCCAATTGCACCGTAAGCAAGTAGAGCCCCTCCTGGTCCTGCTGTATGAATGGCTGTTCCACTTGCTAAAAACAGCCCGGTTCCAATTGTGCCGCCTAATGCGATCATCGTTAAGTGTCTTGACTTCAAATTTCTTTTTAATTGCTGGCCAGGTTGAGATCCCGGCGAGTTTTTCGTTTCATTATTTACGGTAATAGTTGTTTCGGCGGCATGGTTTGACATAAAGCCGATTTCCTCCTTTTACATGCTGTCTGTACAATTTATACGATGTTTATTGAAGGAATGATATAGTATTTCCATTTTTCCTAACGTCCTTCATTCAACTCGCAAGAACAACCCTGGATGATCCGGCCGTGTTCAAAATAAAAGAAAACGGCCGGTTTATTTGTTACTTTATTACGTATATAGTTTGCATTGTATCGTCGGAAGGACTTTGGAAATATGCACCCATCTCATGCAACTGTTTGATTGTATCCACATGTGTCTTTGTTATTTCCTCGCCTGGCGTTAGAAGCGGAATCCCCGGTGGATATGGAAGAACCGTTTCTGCGCAGTATGATCCAATAGCTTCTTCCAGCGTCATCCGATGACGCGGCTTGTGAAATGCTGTTCCCAACGATACAGCCGGCTTTTGCAAAGTCCCCTCTTCAGCGAAAAGAACGATATCTTTCGTCTCTTGCTTAGTAAATGCCATCTGCTGCAATTTCCGGTCAATGGCCTTGATTGCATCCACCACTTTTTCAATATCCTCTTCATTTTCATTTAATGAAAACAAAAAGACGATATTGCGGGGATCACTAATTTCTGCTGTGCAGCCTTCTTCATAAAATAGATCCAGTAATTGATATCCAGTAACAGTTTCATCTTTGCAGGAAATGATCCATTTTAACGGGTCCCTTCGATGAACCTCGATACTTCCTTCCCAAATGGTGAGTGCATTTAGTTCATCAACAAGGTTGATTCTTCTTTTTTCAAGACGGTCCACTGTTACCTTGAGTTCATCTCTTCCTTTTTCAACCAAATACCTTCTTGCCAGATCCAATGAAGCAAGCAATGGATAAGAAGGGCTCGTTGATTGAATCATGCCAAGCACTTGGGCCAGCCGTTCGCGGTTAATAAGGTTTCCTTTGACATGAAGCATGGAAGCCATTGTCATCGCGGTCAACATTTTATGGGTGGATTGAACAACGAGATCTGCTCCTTGAGAAAGTGCAGATGGAGGTACTGCCTCCGACTGTCCAAAATGGGCACCATGTGCTTCATCACATACAAGGGGGACGCCCGCGTTATGGCACGTCTCAGCCAGCTGTGAAACATTTTGGCTCATCCCATAATAGTTCGGGTTGGTGATCCAGACGGCTTTCGCATCAGGATGCTGCTTCAAAGCTTCTTCAATATAATAAATATCCGAAACCATTGCTGCTTTTGTCGTTGATTCAATTGCCGGTGCTATATAAATCGGATGTGCTCCCGCCAAGAGCAAACCGTGGAATACTGATTTATGCATATTTCGCTGAACTAGTATTTTGTCTCCAGGGCCGCATAAAGTCAGTGCTGCTGCAATATTTCCTATCGTACTGCCGCCAACCAGGAAGAATGTATGATCAGATCCGAAAGCTTCTGCTGCCAGAGCCTGCGCATCCGCGATGAAATCAGTTGGATGATGCAGATCGTCAATTCCCACCGATTCCGTAGCATCTATTTTTAATACATCATAAAAGTGATCGTATCCTTTTTGGTCGAAAACACGTCCATCCTTATGCCCCGGTACATGCATGGATGTACGCTTGCTTTCTTCATATTGACACAAAGCCTCGTATAATGGCGCTTTGCCGTGATCTAATTTTTTATCAATCATCTTTTCTACTTGTGAAATGTCTAAACTCATAATTATTCTCCTCCCAATACTTTTCTATCTTTTTTATCAAGAGAATCCAAAATAATTAAGAAAAAGATGACACCGTTTACAAGCGGGCCGGTGAATCTTTTTCTTTTTTGCGGAACTCGCTGATTTAATATTGCAACTTTCGTGCCAACCGGATAATTCTGTTAACAAAAGGAGAAAAAGCCCCGATATTACAGGACTTTCCCCAAAATAGCCGAATTTTTTAGAACGTATAGTATGACAAAGTACAAAAAAACCGCCGAATTTTCGGCGGTTTAGTTCTTGTCGGCTAATTTTGTCATTTTATATTGCAGTGTTTGTCGCGGGATGTCCAATAATTTTGCAGCCTGTTGGATATTTCCACCCGTTTTACTTAATGCCTCAGAAATCAGGCTTCGCTCCGTTTCCATCAAAGCGTCTCTCAATGGCTTTAGAGACGTGCTCTCAAAGTGTTCCACACCGGCATTTTTGTAATTAACGATATGGTGAGGTATATGATCTTTTGTAATTTCGTGGCCATCCATGATATTCATGGCTGATTCAATGGCATGCTCCAGCTCCCTGACGTTACCAGGCCACGAATAAATATTGAACAAGTCCAATACATCCTCGGTTATTTTTGTAACTAGTTTTCCGAACTGGAAGTTATATTTACGAACAAAATGCTCTGCGAGGCGCGTGATATCCCCTCTTCTCTCCCTGAGCGGCGGGATGTCCAAGCTGACTACATTCAAACGATAATACAGGTCTGAACGGAGTGTTTTTTCCTCGATACACTTTTCTGCAGGTTCATTCATAGCCGCAATAATTCTTACGTTGACTGCATTCTCTCTTGTTCCTCCCACCCTGCGAATGAGTCCGTTTTCAAGCACCCTTAATAATTTTGCCTGAATATCAAGCGGCATGGAATTGATTTCATCAAGGAATAACGTTCCGCCGTTTGCAATTTCAAACAGACCTGGACGGTCAGAAGCACCTGTATAGCTTCCTTTCACAGTTCCGAACAGAATCCCTTCCAATAATGACGATGGAATGGCAGCACAGTTTTGCGCAATGAACGGTTCGGTCTTGCGGGGCGAAGCATTATGGATCGCTTGGACAAACAGCTCTTTGCCGGTCCCTGTTTCACCGTATACCAAGATGGGAGAGGATGTTTGAGCGACCTTCATTGCTTTTTCTTTTAATTTTTTAAAAGAGGCGTCGCTTGTAATAATATCCATCATCTGATAATTTGCTCCGGATGCCCCTTTAGGTGACTTGTTTTTACTATTAGCCGGTTCCACCTTAGCCTGCAAATCAAGCAGCTTTTCCGACAGCTGTTTGACCCTTGTCAAATCTTTTGCAATTTCAACGGCTCCGACTATTTCTCCGTCCACTTTTATGGGCAAGGTCGTATTTACCGTATCTATCAACATGCCGCGTATATTATAGTATGACTGGTGCTGGTTATGGATTGGTTCACCCGTATGGATAACCTTTAGCAATGTACTTGTATCCCCGGTCAGAGATGGAAAAACGTCGAGCACGTGCTTCCCTAGGACCTCGTCTCCTTCCACCCCATCGAGCTTTGCTGCTACATGGTTATAGAACATAGTTATACCATTTGCATCAACTGCATGGATTCCTTCATCTATCGTACTTAAAATTGAGTGGAGAATTTCCTTATCTTTTGTATCGGTCAAATTCAGTAGCACGGAAATCGCATCTCCTTTTTCAATCAAACTCTTATTCAAATATTATGTGCCGAATTTTCGTCAATTTAGCGCCGGATTTTCGGCACTCTATTATTATATTATTTTTTCAAAGGAAATCATATCATTTTAAAAAGAAGATAAGCTATGTAAATAGCAACTCCCCAAATAATCAGTGCGGAAATTTTATTAATTATGTATACCAATCTTCCTTCGGTATCAATGTTTCCGACAATCTTCCCTGCTGTAGCCAGCCCAAAAAACCACATCCAAGAAATTAATATTGTTGAAAGTCCAAAAGCTGCTTTTTCCGCTCCCTGGTAGCTTAATGAACTTGTACCGATGACACCGATCGTATCTATGATGGCATGCGGATTAAGCAAGGAAACAGATAAAGCGAACATGATTTGCTTTTTCGGAGACAACGGCTTTTCGTTTTTATTCGCTTCCGGCGGTTTGCTGTTCCAGACAGTCCACCCCATATAAAGCAGAAATAAGAAACCGACCGCAAACAATATTACCTGCAATATAGGCATTGTCAGTACAATGACTGATACTCCTAAAATCGCAAGAACTATCAGAAGTGTGTCGCAAAGGCCCGCCGTTATAACGACGGGAACTGCTCCCCTGAAGCGGGCTTGCACTGCCCCTTGATTGAAAACAAAAACATTTTGAGCTCCTAATGGAATGATTAGTCCGAATGCAAGAAAAATTCCGTGAAAAATTGCTGCCAACATACCCCCGTGCCACCTCTTCAAATAATTTCATTTTATTTGTATACTATATAATTACCAATTAATATGTCCAACTTGGAAATTGCCGCCAGGAAATTCCTAAGGGCCGGCTTCTGAATCCATTCAAATTATGATATTTAACTGCTCTCTCAACCCATCTATCAAATCAGGAGGAGTCACTCCATAATTAGATAATAAATTTGATTTTTCTTCTCCAGCTTTTGCATGCAAATAGGTGCCTGCTACCATTGCGTTTAATGGGGTGGCTCCCTGTGCTACAAATGAGGCAATCAATCCTGTTAGGACATCTCCGCTGCCCCCCTTCCCCAATGAATCATTGCCCGCCGGGTTGATAAAAATTTCACCATCAGGTGAAGCAATGATCGAACGGTGGCCTTTCAATAATAAATAGATATCATATTTCTTTGCAAAAGAGGACGCAACTTCGATTCTGTCAGACTCCACCTCACTGACGGTCATGTTCAACAGTCCAGCCATTTCTCCTGGATGTGGAGTGAATATTACATCGCCGCTATAAGTTCTTATCATTTCCAAAATATTTCTTGAGAGATACAGTGCATCGGCATCGACTATGATCGGCTGGCCTGTTAGGGAGTAAAACAATCTCTCCAGCCATTTTTCCCCCTCGGGAAATCTGCCCATGCCCGGGCCGACTGCCACTACGTCAAACTCTTGAAGCTTGATTTAAATTTCGTCTAAGGAATGTTCAGAGAATTGGCCGTTTTTCTCTGGTAATGGGAAAAATAAAGCTTGGGGCATTTGCGATGCAGCCATTGGATAAATACTTTCCGGGACAGCCAAAGTTACAAGACCTGCTCCGGATAGCAGCGAGCTTTTGGCTGTGAACAAAGGTGCGCCAACATAAGGGCGCGAGCCTCCCAATACAAGAACATGGCCAAAGGTCCCTTTGTGTCCATCAATGGGCCTTTTCGGAATGACATCTTTTACAAGTGGTTCCGTAATTACCTTCGGCATTTGCAAATCCAGGTTTTCTACAATGGAAGTAGGTACCGAAATGTCTACCGCCTTCCATTCACCTATATATTTGGGACCGTCTAGCAAAAAGAAGCCTTTTTTGGGATAAACAAACGAAACTGTTTTTGAAGCCTTTACTGCCATACCAACGGCCTTTCCTGTATCGCTGTTTAATCCTGATGGTATGTCCACCGACATGATTATTTTACTTTTAAGCCGGTTAACAAATGAGATGATTTCACTGACAGGTTCTCGTAACGGACCATTCACCCCTGTCCCTAACATAGCATCAACAATTATATCGGCTTCACTCAATAGATTATGGAGCTTCCGACTAGAATTATTATGAAAATACCAAATAGGCAATCCGCGTTTATTATATACATCGAAGTGAACTTTCGCATCACCTTTCATTTTGTTCGGATCGGCAATAAAGCAAACAACGCAATCGTAACCTGAATCATAAAGTTTGCGGGCAATTACAAAGCCATCACCCCCATTATTTCCCGCTCCGGCTAGTACTATGATCCGAGGATTTTCACAGGGCGAACTTGCGATTACCTCTTCTGCTATTTTTGTTCCGGCATTTTCCATTAAAACAACGCCGGGCAGACCTATGACATCCATAGTATATTGATCCATTAACTGCATTTCTTTTCGGCCGGCAGCAAACATAGTCATCCCTCCGTAACTTGATAATATTAATTTAACAAGACCACGGAGTAAATGCCATTAGAAATAGGAGAGCGACTGCATTTCCTTCACGCCACTCCTCATTAAATTAGGTGTTGGCCAGCAACCGTCTTCATCGGATAACGACATACGGCCTCATCATTTCATAGTCCTCATGTTCTAACATATGACAATGCCATACATACAACCCCGTATAAGGTCCAAACCTCATGATGATTCGCGTTACTTGTTTAGGATTGGCCCGAACGGTATCCTTCCACCCACGTTCTTGTGGTTCTGGAGGAACCGCTGCTCCTGTATAATGGAGCATTTTCTCTTTAGTATATCTTTCTATATCGAAATCTCTCCGGTCGAGGATTTGGAATTCAATTAAGTGAAGATGAATAGGATGTGAATCTTTAGTCAAATTAATCAAATACCATATCTCGGTCGATCCCAATTTTGGATTTTCAGAGATGGGGGCATCCCATTGTTTATTATCCAGCAGCATTAATTCACGTCCAAATTTATCCCGAGTCTCATTTAATGTGAGATATCGAACTTTTAAAGCTAACCGTTCATTTAATTTGTGAAAAGGAAACATATAAGCAGGGATAGCACTCGTATCCACACTGGACAAGGAGAGAATCACTCTAAACTGCATTACGGTACCCGTGTTATCATTTGGGGGACTACCGCTTGGAAAAGGCGTAGGTGCATCGTTGGTCATGGTGATATTCTCACCCTCAAGATTGGAAAAATCAATGATTACATCTGCCCGTTCCGCAGGTGCTAACAAAATTTGTCTAATACCTATAGGGTGCTGCATGAAACCTTTGTCCGTCGATATTTGATACATAAGTTGTCCAGAATCAAGCTTAATTCTAAAAAAACGGGTGTTGGATGCGTTTAACAGCCTAAATCGATATTTCCGTGGTTCCACTTTTAAGTACGGATAAACTTTACCATTCACAAGAATAGTTTCTCCGACAAATTCAGGAACGATGGATGTTTCTAAACCAGAAACTGGTTTTGGCCGCTGCTTCGGATAATATAGTGAACCATCGTTATTAAACGTTTTGTCTTGTATTAAAAGGGGGACCTCATATTTCCCACTAGGTAAATTCAGTGAACGCTCACGTTGATCCCTTATAAGATAGAAACCTGCTAAACCGGCATATATATTGAGCCTGGTAATTCCAAGGGCATGATCATGGTACCAGAGTGTGCAGGCGTGATTGCAATTATCATATCGATATATTTGTTTTCTAAAATAGCGTCCAACTTGTTTGAAACCTTTCGTAAACCATGCCTCTGGGTAGCCATCGCTTTCCCATTCAACACAAGCCCCGTGGACGTGGACTACCGTTCGAACTTCCGGCACGTCCATATGGGCACCGTGAACAGTATGGTCGATAGGCAACAAATGCCTGTCTGGAAGATTGTTCATCCACTTGATAAATACGATTTCTCCGCTTGCCACTTCGATGGTAGGTCCTGGATAGCAGCCTTCGTACCCCCAAACCGTTGTTTCACTCAGCTCGCTGTGAAGTGATTGCTTAATTTCAGTCATGTTGACTTCGTAATAAGTATATGATTCATTTTTCTGAAGAGGTTTTAAAACAGGGGGGATTGGAAGTTCGTCTAAAAACTTAGAGAGAATCATAGGTCTGCTCCTTTATTAACTAAAAGTCTACGTCCTTCCAAAGCTATCAGCGCGGAACAATTTCGCACTGCGTATTACCAATGCTCTGCTCCGCGCATATTTAAAACAATAAATTTTCATTCTTCACACTTATAATAGTAATATTTATAAATGACCCCAATTATGAAAATTTCAACTTTTAATAACGGTCAAAAATTGGTGGATTATGGAATGCTCTTCTTAACAAGAATACAAATATCAATACGTTAACAAATTTAACCCACTAAGAGGCGCAATATAGTACGCTCAACTAATGAAAAAACGAATGATCTCACATTGATCATTCGTTCTTCCGACAGTTATATTACTGATTTTCTTTGTTTGATTTGTTTGCTTCTCAATTGTCCGCAGGCAGCGTCGATATCCGTTCCCTGCTCCATTCGGACGCCGCAATGGATGCCTTTTTTCTTCAACGTATCAAAGAATGCTCGAATGGACTCCGGCTTGCTTCGTTGGTACTGTCCATGTTCATCGACAGGGTTATAAGGTATCAAATTCACATAGGCAAGGTGCTTTCGTTTTTGAAGCAGCTTCGCCAATTCCAAAGCTTCCTTCTCATGATCGTTGACATCTTTCAATAAAATATATTCGATCGTTACTCTTCGATTTGTTTTATCCAAATAATAATCAAGTGCTTCCATTAGCTTTGCAATTGGAAATGCTTTGTTGATTTTCATAATTTGTGTACGCAGTTCATCGTTCGGCGCATGGAGAGATAAGGCCAGATTAACCTGCAAATTCTCATCTGCAAAGTCGTAGATTTTATGAGCCAGACCACTTGTCGATACTGTGATATGCCTTGCACCGATAGCCAATCCTTTCGGATCATTGACGACACGCAAGAAGTTCATCAGGTTTGTGTAGTTGTCAAATGGCTCACCAATTCCCATGACTACGATATGGCTTACGCGCTCATCCATGCCACGTTCGTCAAGGAACTTTTGTACCTTCATGATCTGCCCGACAATCTCACCGCTGTTCAAGTCGCGACTTTTCTTCAAAAGTCCGCTGGCACAAAAGCTGCAGCCGATATTACATCCGACCTGGGTCGTCACACAAACAGAAAGTCCGTAATGGAAGTTCATTAACACTGTCTCAATCAAGTTACCGTCTTCCAGTTCGAACAAAAACTTAATCGTTCCATCCTCTGACTCCTGCCGGACCGCCTGCTTCAACGTCTGTATTTCGAAGTGTTGATCCAGCAGTTCCAGACAGTCTTTATTCACATTTTTCATTTCAGAAAAACTGTCTACCCTCTTTGTATATAACCAGTCCCACACTTGTTGTGCGCGGAACTTTTTTTGTCCATGCTCTACAAGCCATTCGGTCAATTGATCTATCGTCAAGCCGTATATTGATTTTTTCAAAGTAAAACCCTCATTTCAAATAAATCCGATGCTGTTATTATAATACTAGGATAGATGCAAGGAAACAACCCATTTCGGTCCAAAAGCAATTTGACTAACTATACTTTATAATTTATTGATAATCTTTTCCCTTCAAGATTGATCACAAAAAGATATAAGATAAAGATTGAAGTATATTATTGAGAGGATTTTCCTATGGATGTTAATGGTATTGCAGGAAACAGAAAATATTATCAATGGATCGTTCTTATTGTTGCCACATTGTCGCAGACCTGCGCCTCTTTCGTTATTTTCGGTATGGGTCCGATGGCAGCCTTTTATCAGCAAGCATACGAACTAACGCAATTCGAAACCGGTTTAATTGTCTCTGTCGTCAATTTAGGACCGATTCTTTCCATGATTTTATTTGGAGATTTAATGGATAAATATGGTGAAAAATGGGTAGTGGGAATGGGGTCCATCCTTCTAGGACTCAATACATTACTCGCTTTTTCAATCAATAATTATACTTTGTTATTGACCAATTTATTTTTCGTCGGTATTTGGTATGGAACAGCCCAGCCTGGGGGCAGTAGCGCGATCGTTAAATGGTTTCCCGGAAAACATCGGGGGCTTGCAATGGGAATCAGGCAGACGGGCATACCTGTTGGAGGAGCATTGGCCGCTGCAATCCTCCCTTTCATTTTCTTTGAATTGGGACTGCCAGCAGCAGTGCTGATGCAAGGAAGCATTGCCATCGCGGGTGGTCTGATTTTCCTCTTGGTCTATAAGGACCTAGCAAAGAATGAACAACAGAAAAAGCGATATACCTTTATAGAAAAAATAGACCGTATAAAAAACAAAACCAACTTGTATCCTGTGTTTTTCGTTGGTATCACAATGGTCTCTGTGCAACTCATTATTGTTGCTCACTTGATGGGGTACCTAAGGGATCATTTACAATTAAGCATAGGCTTGGCAGGAACGTTTTTAAGCTTGGCACTACTGGGAGGCATGTTTGGGAGGATCATTCTTGCCTGGGTCAGCGACAACATTTTCAATGGAAACCGAAGCAAACCTCTTCAAATGACTATTTGGGCCACTGCACTAATTATTATTTGCATACTGCTACTTGGCAATTATCTTCCATTATGGCTGATCGGACTGTTTTGCTTCACATTCGGATTTCTTGGAATTGGTTGGTACAGCTTGTTTATCGTCATGGTTGCAGAAGCAGCTGACAAAAGTTTTATTGCGTTGACTGTCAGCTTTGCATTGACGTTAAATCAATTTTTTATCGTTATCTCGCCTGCTCTATTCGGTTTGTTGGTGGATCATTTCAATGGCTACAGCATACCCTTTGTATTGTTAGCAGCTGCTGTTTCAGTGGGGGCAATCTGGTTAAAAACAACAGAGCGAAAATAGCCTGGCTCCGATTTTTTGGAAAGCTTCTCTGCTATTTAAAAAAAATAGAGGAAACAGGCAGCTGCCACTATATTAGGAAGACCAAGTAAAACCAGCCTCATACTTACACTGGTTCTTTTATGTCTTTCTTCCATCGTTTCGGAGGTGAAATTGGCTCTCATCCGATCACCGCTTACTAAAGAACCCGATGTAATCATGGATAAAGCAAGGAAAAAAAGTCCAATTCCTCCATTAACAAGGACAACTTTATCAATTCCAATGACTGTTATACATAATGCAACTACAGACAAAAGAATACCAATCAAAAAATATTTCACAGCCCCACCCTCCTTATCTTTTATATACGCATGAAGCTATATATTGTTTCAAAATGATTATATAGCCCTTATAATAAAATCCGATTAGAAAGTGAACAACGTTCTTACTGCAATGCGCAAGATAAGTTTGGGAGGTGATCAATTGATGCAAAGCAAGGAGGAAAAGTGCCCCTTTTGCGGGAAAGGAAACAACTGTTGCAACACACTCGATAAAAACTTGGGAATCTGTTGGTGCAGCAAAGAGTCATTTCCGCAGGGAATTTTCGAACTACTGCCTGCCGACCAAGTAATAAAAGTTTGTATTTGTAAAAGCTGTCTTGATGAGTACAAAAAGCACGATTAAGTTTACATAATTGGATTACAGTAAAGTAAAAATGAAAAAATACCATGTTTAGGCTGTGCTGCCTTATTATTTCGTTTTGTTTTGAAGCCAACACAAAAAACTGCATCATGATTTTCTTATGTTTTAGAAGAGCTCGCAAAGGCGGAAAATACCCCTAACACAATAAAAAAATAACCAGTTATCCGATTCTGTAGCTTTAAACGCCCTTTACTGCCGAGAATCCGCTTTCTAATAACTGCTGCAAGAACTGCATACAGACCATCACTAATAAAAGCCAGAATAATAAATATTGCTCCTAAAAACAAAAATTGCATTGTGACTGATCCAGCAGAAGGTGATATGAATTGCGGAAAGAAGGCTAGAAAAAAAAGTGCAGTCTTAGGGTTCATTATTTCTACGAGCACTGATTGGTAAAAGACCTTTAATAGTTTTTTTCGAGGGGCTTTTGGAATTTCTGTAGTCGTTCTATCAGAAGAAAATAAAGTTCTACACCCCAGATAGATAAGATAAGCAGCGCCTAAGTATTTAACGATATTAAAAGCTGTTGCTGATGTCATAAGAATCGCAGATACTCCAATTGCTCCAGCTAAAACGTGAACAGAACCACCAAGAGATACACCAAGAACTGACACCAGGCCCGCTCTCTTCCCTTGATCTATACTCCTTGCCATAATATAAAACACAGCTGGTCCAGGTATTATTAACAATGTAGCAGCCCCAATTACAAATAGCCAAATAGTTGAAAACTCCAAAAAGTGTGCCTCCTTGTCATACTATTGAAATATGATCGAATTGGGCTCCTCCTTGATTGATAAAAGTAAGGCTACTTTTTATTTACAAGGTTCGCTTTCATCAAAGAGGCAATTTGTTGCTCATTTGAAGATGGAATCTGTTCCAACTGTTTAATAATAAGCTCTTGTCTTTGTAAGGAATGGTTTTGACTCACCTTTGCTTTTCCTTCCATCCTATTGATTTTTATTTTGAATCCTTGCACGCCCTTGTTCATACCAGAGAGAAATTTAGCATCTACATCCCGTAGTCTGTATGAACTACCAGGAGCTTCATACTTCAATACCATATCATTCAAGGAACCCATTAACTCGTGTTCATCCTTGATCAGCTCAACTTTGCCGTAAACATGAACAGTTACATAGTTCCACGTTGGCACTGCTTTATTGGTCTCATACCAAGAAGGAGAGATATAACAATGAGGTCCATGGAAAACGCTTAAGACTGTTTGAATTTGAATATCCTTCCACTGCGGATTCGGACGGGCAAAATGACCATATAAAGCCCTCTCATCTTTATTTAATGTAAGGGGAAGATGGGTAGCGTATGGTTCTCCGTTGTGCTGAGAAAATAGAGTGGCAAAACTAAATTTTTCGATAAAGTCAAACATCATTTCTTCATCATCGATTTGAAAATGTTTAGGTACATACATATGTGTTTTCTCCTCATTTCCCTTATTTTCATACTCTTTTCTTCCAACTGAAGAGAATTTAGATGATTCCCTTCTGCAGTAGCTTTATTCGTTTTATTAATTTTTCATTAATTAATAGCCTACTATACAAACTGACATAGAAAAAGGTACAATAATAAATAATTATACATGTCAGAGGGATTGCAATTGAATAATACTATTTTTACATTTAAAGATAACTCCCCTAAATACAAGCAAATCTACGAGAAGTTCAAATCATTTATTGAACAAGGAGACATTTTGGCGAATGAGCGATTGCCTTCCATTCGTCAACTTGCAGATTCCTTACATGTAAGTCGTAATACAACTTTAATGGCATATGAACAACTTGTTGCTGAAGGATATATTCGTGGCGAGGGCCGGAAAGGTTATTTTGCGAATGAGATAGAACCTGTAATTAATCAGGAAACAGCAGATTTCCATAATAAAAAGCAAACAGAGTTCAAGGAAAGTTGGATAGTCAATTTCAGGACAGATGCTGTTGATCAAACAAATTTCCCGTTGAAAATTTGGAGGAGATTTGCTAATCAAGCATTAACATTACAAGGTAGCTTTCAATACGGAGATCCGTTTGGGGAAGAGTGTCTGCGTAAACAAATTTCCACATATTTATTTCAATCACGCGGAGTGAAAACAAATCCTGATTCAATTGTCATAGGAAGCAGCACCCAACAAATGCTTGTATACCTCGGCCATATACTAAAGAATGAATTCGATAGTATTATAGTTGAAGATCCTGGTTACGACGGTGCAAGAGAAGCTTTTCAATTCCATCGTTTTTTATTTGAAACTTTGCCGGTTTATGAAGCAGGTGCTGACCTTTCACAATTAGAACAAATGAAATCACGGTTAATTTATGTAACCCCTTCCCATCAAAGTCCTCTCGGAGTAAGCATGTCTATTCAACAACGCCAAATGCTTATTCATTGGGTAAACAAGGTGCGTGGATATATTATCGAAGACGATTACGATAGTGAATTTCGGTATACACAAAAACCATTTCCTGCCCTTGCATCGATTGATTCAGCAAGAGTCATTTATTTAGGGAATTTCTCAAAGTCATTTCTTCCTGGAATCCGTTTATCTTATATGGTGTTGCCAGATCCGGTTTTAACTCGCTATAAAAAATACTATGCTCATTTTGAGAGTACCACATCGCTCTCCAGTCAACTAACAATGGCAAAGTTTATGGAATTGGGAGAATGGAATCGCCACGTAAAACGGATGCGGCTTGTTTATAAAAGAAAAATGCTCCACTTAGTTTCCGAATTAAGAAAGCGATTCGGCGAAAATATTTCTATCATTGGCGAGCAGTCTGGATTATATTTATTAATCAAAATACACTTGAACCATTCAGAAGAATCGTTAATCCAACGTGCCTCTTCTTATGGTGTAAAAGTATATCCGACCGCACCCTACTTTATTAAAAATCATCCTAATGCCCCGATTATTAAACTAGGCTTCAGCGATCTTTCTAGTGACGAAATCGCGCTTGGAGTCAAGCTCTTAAAAAAGGCATGGATTTAAACTCGGAAGGTAGTAAGATATTAATATCGAACAGGGATTATTCAGGCGGCTTGTTTTTTGGTGGTATCACGATTTAGGAATTACAGGAAATAGCTGATCATGATCGTGCCTCATTAAAAGGGACAAGGAAGTTTAAACTTGAAAAGAGTGGAATTTTTTCCCTTGACCTGAAAAGATAATGTTAATTATAAGGGCTTGCACTATTGAATTTAAATAAACCTAATTGCGGAAAAAGGGTTGTTCGGCTTTTGCGTTCCATGAACGGTGGGGATTCATCCGTTAAAATGTGATTGAGGAGTTGTATGGACTCCGAAACATACTTCCCTTTGTTTAACATGATGGCATTTGCTTTAGCTCCATAGGCGGCATCCGTAATTTCAGCCCGGGACGGGATGCCTTTTTTGGTCAAACTCTCTAACACTCCTGTCGCCCAAATGACTGGTATATGTGCAGCAGAACATAGATTAAAGATCTGTTCCTGTGCAGATGATAGTTGTTCATATCCAACCTCTATGGCCAAGTCCCCTCTTGCAATCATAACGCCGAATCCATTGAAGTTTAATCCTTCAATCAGAATTCTTCCCAAATGATGGATGGCATCCTTTGTTTCAATTTTTGCGATAACCGGCAAATGAGAGGCTGACAGCTGTTCTAATTTTGTCCTAAGCATCTTAAGATCATTGGGTGAATGAACAAAGGAAATTCCCACCATATCTGCGTGGCTGGCGATAAACGGAAGGTCCATAAGATCTTTATCGGTCAAGGCAGGGACACTAATACTTAATAGCGAGTCCGGCAGATTCACACCTTTGCCTTCTTTGACATTTACGTATTCATCTACTGGGGAAAGAATCATCAGATCAATGTATTCCTTTCCCACCCGCTGAACAATGCCTGCGATTTTCCCATCATCAATGAACACTCGGTCTGCCGGTCTTACATTTTGAAAAGCTTTTTTAAGTGTAACTGGTACGCCCGCAATCTGATTATCTGATGCTGCATGGCCCAACCGCTTTTCATCCAGGTAAAGACGTAATTTATCCCCTTTTGTCAAGCGGATTTCAACGGGCCCATACGGCATTGAGCGGATATGGTAAATGCCTTTTTCATGAATAAAAACTGTGCTTGCCCCTATCAATGCTGTATAGTCTAATTGAACCTTAATACAAGTCTTACTGAGAATATCGATGACCCGCAACGTCCTTTTTTGGTTATTCAAGTCCCAAAAAGTCAATTTATCACCTATCTTCAATAATTCAAGCGAACTTTGCTCCTTGACTGCGATTGTAAAAGAGTGGATATCAACCGTTGTTTCTGCTGCTCCTGAATCGACAAATCCTTCAATTGTACCTGTAAATTTTCCATTCGAATCAACAGGTGTTTTTACTGTCAAAAGCTTTTCGCTATGGTTAAATGACCCAATTCTTATCTTGGGACCGCCCAAATCCATATAAATCTTGCACGTAGAACCCTTCCACTTGCCTTTCGCCTTCAAATTTACTTCCGCATTGCGCAACGTCAAAATAAGTTCTTTCCATATTTCCGAATCTCCATGTGCACAGTTGATCCTAACAATATCCATGCCATTTACCAAAAAGTCTTCCAGAAGCTGTGTATCATGGACCATTTTAGCATCGAGGGTCACCATGATTTTTGCCTTTCGTTGATCAGTACTATTTCCCAGAACCCGGCTTGCCCGTGATTGTAAAATCATACTCGCTTCAGAAGGGGAAGGAACAGATAAAGAGGAATCGAATTCATAGTTTATGCCTAATTGCCTTAAGACCTTTTTTATTGTAAATAATGTATGAGCACGCGCATCTGCAAAGGAGGCAAGCCCATATTCTTTTAGCCAAAGGTCCCATTGGTCAAGGTTGTGGTTCTGCAAAGCGATAAAAGTTAGTAGGTTATCCCTGCTTTGTATCCCTTCAATGCTTTGTGCGACTGGATACTGGGCAATGCTTTGTTTGATTTGCCAAGTTACTTTACAGTAAATATTTTTAAGTTTCTTCGCTTCACAGTTTGAAATCAACATCCAGCCACTTCCTTCCATAACTTTAGCCTAAACTATATTATGAAGAAAGAATCCCCGGGCAACTTGTACATGTTTTTTGAATGTTCCCATCAATAAAAGACGAAGGACCATGCATTTAAAATTGCATGGTCCGCATAATATCAACGATAAGTACCAGTGATATTTCTTTCTTTTCTGTTATGGTGGCCCCAGCATTCCGTTATTATTTTTCTTGCTGCAAAGGCGGATAAAAGGGAATCGTCAAGCTTTGGAGCAACTTCCACCACATCAAAGCCGATAACCGGCAGTTCAAACAGCCCATACAGAAGATCAAGAAGCTCCCTGCTATCCAAGCCGCCGAACTGCGGTGTGCCTGTTCCTGGTGCATAAGCAGGATCAAGCGCATCTATGTCTACGGTAATGTATATGTTATTGAACCTTCCCATTTTTTCTTTGATTTTATGTAAGGTATTTTCTACGCCTTTTTTTCGTACTTCCGCCGCTCCAATGATATTCATCTTGTTGTTATTGATAAACTGAAGTTCCTCTGATTCAACAGACCTTACACCTACGAAAAAAATGCTCTCTGTATCTGTTATGTTTTTTAGTTCCAACGCCCGTCTTTCCGTTGAACCATGTGACAATGGATCTCCTCCTATCTCATCGCACAAATCAAAGTGCGAATCAATATGAAGGATGCCAAATGGCTCATTCAACGCTCTGTCGATCCCACGTAAAACCGGTATGGTTGTAGAATGGTCCCCACCTATCATTGTCAACAATTTTCCAGATTTCACAATGGAATAAGCTGCTTGTTCGGCCTCAAGGAACAATTCATCCCTGTCTTTTCCTTCTACGTCACCCAAATCAAGAATTTGTAAATCCGAGAGGTCTTCCCATCTTTCCGTAGTCGGAGCAATTGTGTAAGTGATTTCGCGAATGGCTTGAGGCCCTTCTTTAGCGCCTGCCCGAAAACTGACCCCTCCATCAAACGGAATGCCAAAAACAACGGCATCCGCCTTCTCCAACGATATCCCCGGACGATTCAATCCAGCCCAAATTCCAGGTTCCTTGATCATTTGATTTACATTTTTCACCCTTGATTCCCCCTGTATTTACTATTAGAAAATTCTATTATTATTCAAGTTTAGCATATGGCAGGGGAAATGTATTTCAATTTTAAAAATAGTGTTTTTTATTATGTCGCCTGATAGGTTAAGCGCAATCAAAAGAAAATAGGCCTGATTTAAGCTACAACATAAATCGGCCTTTTCCAATCAAATGAACTTTTATTCATTTCCTCCCTTTACTTCCTCATTGATATCAATCTTTTCACAGCCGGAATAAAGGCAAGAAAATATATCCATGCCCTCTTTTGCCTTGGCTAGTCCTTTCAAGTAAGGAGTGACCAAATCCTTGAAATCCGCTTCAACACCTTTTTCTTCCAATAAACCATGAACATATAATTTTTTTTCATCAAATAAGAATGCAACGTTCCCAACCGCTTTCCCTTTTGCATCCACAACGTTTAACAGTTGAAAATGGGGAGTTATAACTTCAGGTGAAAAATAAATTTCCAATTATAACGCTCCTTTAAGTAAACTTTAATTGTTCAAACAGCGTCTCGCTTCCTCTTGGTTCTTTCTTCTTGACCCGGATGAAAAATAGACATAAAAGCATTGCGAGAAATGTTATACCTGCAGTGGTCAAAAACATTCCGGAACGTGACCAATCCATGAGCGCACTAAAAACCGGTGGCCCAACGGCAACGCCCAAAAACCTGACCGATCCATATAGTGATGTGACAAAACCCCTTCGTTCTGCGGAAACCGATCCAGTAATAAAGCTGTTGATACAGGGAAGGACAAGCCCGGTCCCGATGCTGCTGAAAACTAGGATCGAAAAAAAGGGAATCAACCCTTTAAAAAAGATTAAAGTTGAAAATGATGCGGTCATAAGAAGTAAGCCGATAACAATCAATTTCTTCATCAACTTCATGTTCTTTCCGATTTTACTTCCTGTAAAATAAGAAGTCAAAGTCATGAATAACAACGGGATGGCCAAAATTCCACCTTTTAAAATACCATCAATATTGTGATCTTTTTCAAGGATATCCGAAATGTAAAATAAAATTCCGAACAGGGTGAATAAACATGCCGCGCCTGTAAAATATGCTACAAACAACCATCGCCCTTCCGTCTTAAATACCGATCCCAATCCTTTTATGTACTTCCCGACGCTTGGAGGTTCCTCTTCCTTTTTCTTTTCTTTGACAAAGAAGATGGTTAAAAGAATGGATATGATACAAAAGATGGGAAATGCGAAAAACACGGCATACCAGATAATTAGAGCCAACAATGATCCGATAATAGGGCTGATGACTTTTCCAAAACCGTTCGAAGCTTCGACCAGGCCCAAGACTTTGCTCTGCTCCCCGCCTTTAAACAAATCTCCGGTCAAAGCCATGGCAATGGGTGCCGTTCCGGCGGCTCCAATCCCTTGCAAGACCCGGCCTACCAAAACCCATATGTACGGGCTGGAAAACCAAGCAGAAGCTGCGCCAGCCAATATACCTCCGCCGCCATAAAGAATGAGTGCCGGGATAATTATCGATTTCCTGGAAAAGCGATCGGATAAATAGCCCAGTACAGGGATGGCAATCGCCGCCGCCATTGAAAAAACTGTAATGATCAGGCTGATTTTAAACTGGGACACATCAAATTCACTTTTCATTTTTGGCAAAATTGGAATCAACATGGAATTTCCCAATACTAAAATCAAGGGAATGGATGCGATTGCAGTAATGGTCATTCCTTTGTTTTTTTGCTTTGGCAACTTATTACCCCCCTTCAGCCTGGCTGTTAAATCTTTTTTATTTTGGCGGCATACTTGCTTTTTATACAAATACAATAAAATAATTCAACAATAAAATGGCACTCTTGCCCAGCCTTTGAATAGTCTATCCTAGAAAATGGAGGGGGCGTTTTCCATATGAGATTTTTGGATTTGCCTGAAAGGACTTCTGGAAAAAGAACCTATGGCATTACATCCATCGTTGATTTTGGCATTCCTTCAAAAGAACTGGAAAATATTTTATATGACTTTGGGCATATTATTGATATCGCCAAATTGGGAATCGGATCAGCCTATGTAACACCTAACGTCGAGAAAAAAATCAGCTTATATAAAAAACATGATATCACCCCATATTGCGGGGGAACATTATTTGAAAAGGCCTATCATCAAAACAAGCTAACCGAGTATATTGAATATTTGAAGGGGTTGGAAATTGATTGGATCGAGGTATCCAACGGGACAGTTGATATACCTTTGAATGACCGGCTAGACCTTGTTTCCCACCTTAAAAAGGACTTCCATGTAATTGCTGAAGTCGGTTCCAAAGATGCAAATAAGCATATGTCCACTTCCGATTGGGTAGACGAGGTTCGAAGTCTACTTGAAAACGGATGCAAATATGTCATTACGGAAGGACGAGATTCCGGTACTTCGGGTATTTATGATAAAAGCGGTCTAATCAAGTCAGAGCTGGTGGATGAATTATTAAAAGAGATTGATTGCAATAAAATAATATTTGAAGCGCCTCTTCCTAAACATCAAATGTATTTCATCAATGAAATTGGACCGAACGTCAACTTGGGGAATGTCAAGTTGTCCGATGTTTTGATTTTGGAGGCTCAAAGATGCGGATTAAGATGTGAAACCTTCTTTCTGGAGGAAAATAAATGCAGATTACCTTTATAAGGCATCTGCCGACTGAATGGAATAAAAAAACATGGCTTCAAGGTAAACGTGATATTGGAATTACAGCTCTCACCAAAAACGACAGCGAAGAAATTGAGGAAAATAAGACGCTTTTGAAAATCAGGGCACCGTTTGATCTTGTTTTGGCCAGTACATTAAAAAGGACACAGGAAACAGCATTTCTTTATGGATTCGAACCAGAAATTGAGCATCTGCTTGACGAACTGGACTTCGGCCCTTTTGAAGGTGTTCCAAAAAGAAAGCTTACGGAAGAACTGGGATCCCAATGGGAGGGTAACCCTCTCTCTATAACCCTGGGTGAGCCCGTTCGCCATCTGGAAGAAAGAATCATATCTTTTTTACAAAAATACAAAACCAGAAAAAACATTTTAGCTTTTGGGCATGGCGCATGGATCAGAGCCGCCTTATCATATGTAAAATATGGACATATTAATCAAATGAACAGGATTGAAGTAAAGAATAATGATTGCCTGTCCATTAATATTTGATAAAACAGAGATCCCTGACGACGGGATCTCCTTATCTTCTCCTCCAGCTTACTGCCAAGGAGGTAATTTTATGAAATTTTATTTTATAAATATAATCGATTACATTCGTTGACATGAACTGGCAAACAATTGCATAAAGGACTATTTTATAATCTATGACGAGAGAAGTTAGTAAAAAGATAAACATGTTGATTCCCATCATCACTTTTCCAGGACTCCAATTTTTATGAAAGGCTATCATCAAAGCAGGAATGACCATTCCCCCGCTGGAAGCCCCGGCACGAATAAGTAGACCGACACCTAGACCGAAAAAAAGGCTTCCCGCGCCCATATCGAATAATAAAAAATTCGGCTCTACCGGAATTTTCATGGTAAAAAAACTGATCGTCGCAGATGTAGTTGCAACTGAAAGCACAGTGCGAAAGGTCCATGTATAGCCAAAGTAATTCAATGCAAACAACAGGAAGATGGCATTCGCAAGCCATAACGAAAACCCTAGCGATAAATCAAACCAATGGTTGATTAGTAGGGCAATACCAGCCGCACCGCCGGAGGGAATGGAATGCGGAAATAAAAATAAAGACATTGACATGCCCTGAAGAAAAGCACCTGTAAACAAACAGGAATATGTTAGGAATAACTTCCTCATGGAATAGATTGCATATCCTTTAAATCAGTTGCTTTAGCCCCCACATATATCCCCTCCTTGTCCATTTTATGAAGGAATATATATATTATGTTGGACAAATCAGCTGGTCAATGAAAAAATAACCCTATCCCAGATTGATAAGGTTATTTTATGGCGTTTCCTTCATCTCCGTTTCGAGTGCTCCAAGGTCCACACCGATAAAATCGTGCATTACCACAATCTCGGTTTGACCACCATGAACCAGAGCATGATCATCAGGAGACCGATGTAAATCAATATGGAGTGTTGCAGTTTTTTAATCAACAATGAATGGTCACAACTGCCTTCATGCATCTTTTTAAAAGTGTGCTTAAAAGCTCCGGCAAGAAAAAAGATGGAACTCAACATCACTACAAGTGTCATCACGATCCACGGTTCATGCCATGACCACCCTCCACTGTATAAAAGCAAAATTCCGGTTATGACTAGTGCATGTCCGGCATGTTTCACAAGCCTTATAGTCAATTCGAATATTTCTATATAGAATTTTCTTTGCAAATGATCACAAGACCTTAACCTTTTGACAAAGGCAAGCATAATAAAAAAAGGTCCAATGGATAAGGTTGCGCTGAAAATATGAAAGAACAAAAGCAGTTTATAAGCCATCGGCTATTATGCTTGTTTTTGCAATGGAGCAAATTCATGGACCCAAACCTTCATGCTCGGTACCCATTTCATCCCGGGATGGTAGGACAAAATGACGTTTTTATAATCTTCAAGGCTTGTATATCCTTCCTGCCTTGCATGTTTATCAGTCATTTCGCCGAGACTTTGAGAGTAGACATTCTCGACAATAAATTGTGCGCCTTGCAATTCCATAATTTCGCCGATATCCGCATAGCGTCCATTTCTTCTGGTTGCTGTCTTCTCCCCTTTGAGGACCTTTTCCACATCTGACGGAACGGTTACCAGGCGCTCAATTGTACATGTTTTCGGAGGCAAGTTAGCGTTATTTTTTTCATTCATTTCTATAACCACCCTTATACAAAGAATCTATATTTATATATTATCATATCTGGGGATTTTCCTTTTTAAAAATAATTCAATAGCTGTTTATAAATAACAACAATTTCATCCATTTTAATTCGGACAAGCCCACTGGAAGATGGAGCTACAAACTCAATAACTCCGGGTACGACAGGATCTTTTTGTGCGCCCCAATCTACATCTTTTCTTCGGCTGTACTGCTGATACACACCTTTTCCTACAAAGCAGGCAATCTTTGGGCGATAGGTTGTGATTTTCTTTATCAGTTCATCTCTTCCCTGTTTATATTCCGCAGATGATATTTCCTGGGCGTTCCTTGTTGGCCTTGATACGATATTTGTGAATCCGTATCCTTTCTGCAACAATGTAAAGTCCTTATCTGCGTCAACTTTCCTGTCGGTCAGCCCGGCTTTATATAAAATAGTCCAGAAACGGTTAGTCGGATTGGCATAGTGGTGACCTGTTTCACTTGACCGGATACTTGGAT
Organism: Siminovitchia acidinfaciens; assembly: GCF_003605385.1. GTDB lineage: Bacteria > Bacillota > Bacilli > Bacillales > Bacillaceae_C > Siminovitchia > Siminovitchia acidinfaciens. Next base: position 142,499 of record NZ_QYTV02000006.1, read on the forward strand.
TGAAACCGATGAACAGGACATCAAGGTCTTCCTTTAAGTGGTCGGGAATAGGTTTCATAAAGCCGCTCCTTTTCTTAATCTTTTGATAAAAACAGGAGCCGTACCCGAGGGCGGCTCCAAATTAAGGCGATGCCTCTATTAATCCACTTTCACACGCCAACCAAACGGATCTTCTTCCTTGTCCGTTTGAATTCCGGTTAATGTTTTGTACACTTTTAGTGATAAATCACCAGTTTTACCGTCATTGATAAGCATTTTTTCATTATTCCAGAACAATTCCCCGATTGGTGAAATAACTGCAGCCGTACCGGAGCCAAATGCTTCTTCCAACTGGCCTTTTTGATAAGCCTCGTGCAATTCATCAATGGAAATTCTTCTCTCAGATACTGGTACCCCCCAGTATTTTAACAATTCGATGACTGATTTTCTTGTAATTCCTTCAAGAATACTTCCGCTTAATTCAGGTGTAACCACTTCACCGTTGATTTTGAAAAATACATTCATACTGCCGACTTCTTCAATGTATTTCTTTTCATTACCGTCAAGCCATAGGACTTGTGAGTAGCCGGATGCACTGGCCTTTTCCTGTACAAGCATGGCACCTGCATAGTTTCCGGCTGTCTTGGCATTACCTGTTCCGCCTCTAACGGCACGAACATAGTCACTCTCGACAGCAATTTTCACCGGATCCATCCCTTCTTTATAGAAGGACCCCACAGGAGACATGATAATCATAAATCTATAGTTTTGAGATGGCGTTACGTCCAAGTTCGGTTCAGTAGATATAATAAAAGGCCGAATATATAAAGACATTCCTTCCATATTAGGAACCCAGTCGCGGTCAATGGCAACAAGCTTTTTCAATGCTTCCAGAGCAAGCTCTTCGTCCACTTCCGGAATACACATCCGGACGCTTGACCTGTTAAGCCTTTTTATATTTTCATCAGGTCTGAACAGAAATACTTCTTCATTCTCCGATAAGTATGCTTTCAGGCCTTCGAAAATTGTTTGTCCGTAGTGAAAGATCGTAGCTGCCGGATCTAACGTAATTGGCTGATACGGAACGATTCTTGGATCATACCATCCTTTTTCTCTGGAATAATCCATGATAAACATATGGTCGGTGTATGTCTTTCCAAACTTCAAGTTTGAAAAAGAGGGTTTTTCTTTACGATTGGTACTTAGTTGGATGTCAATTTGATTCTTCAACACGAGCTCTCCTTCTCTCCTATAATCTATTTTCATTAGATAACAAAGTATATAGTTACACTAAGTTTTCTTTTCTTTTTAGAAAAGTATGCCTTATGTCCGGCTCCGATGGACAGGAGGTCCTAGTGCACCGCCGCACTGGAAGTGCTAGTGCTAGCGCTAGTGCAAGCGACAGGATGTCGCGCCTGAGGCGGCCAGGCGCATCCATTCAAGGTCACAAGCTTATTCAGGATCAAAATTCGTCTTGTGCTTGTCGCCTTAGACTGTGCGCCTTGCGCTTTTCTTATTAACATTTAATCACTTTACTCGCGAATCTGTCCATTTCCGGATACGAAGAACTTCGTCGATGTAAGAGCGTTGAGTCCCATCGGCCCGCGGGCATGAAGCTTTTGTGTGCTGATTCCAATTTCGGCGCCGTACCCAAATTCGAATCCGTCGGTGAATCTCGTAGAAACATTATGATAAACGGTTGATGCATCAACTCCTGTCAGGAACTTCTGCGCGTTTTCTTCATTCGAAGTTACAATGGCTTCAGAATGCTTAGTTCCATATTCGTTGATGTGTTTAATTGCTTCATCCACGTCATTTACCACTTTAACACTCACAACAAGCCCCAGGAATTCCGTTGCCCAATCTTCCTCACTTGCTGCTATCGCTAGTGGATAGGTCTTGCAAACATCCGTGTCTCCATGGATTTTCACATTGTTCTGGGCAAGTTTTCGAAGCAGTTCGTTGCCGTGTTTCCCAAACCAGTCTTTTTGTACAAGAATTGATTCAATTGCATTACAAACCGATGGTCGCTGCAGCTTGGCATTTAATACAATATTTTCCGCCATTCCACTATCTGCAAATTCATCGATGTACACATGACAGTTGCCGGCACCCGTTTCAATGACAGGTACAGTGGATTCCCGGATGACCGTTTCGATCAGTTGCTTACCTCCACGGGGAATCAATACATCAAGGTAATCGTTAAGGCGGAAAAGCTCTTTGGCTGTTTCCCTGCTAGTGTCCTCAATAAGTTGGACCGCGTCCTCAGGAATCTGACTGTTTTTGAGCGCTTGGTGAATCGACTGGACTAGCGCTAAATTTGAGTGCTTTGCAGATGAGCTTCCTCTTAAAATAACTGCATTGCCAGTTTTTAACGATAAGGTGGCCGCATCAATGGTTACATTTGGCCTGGCTTCATAAATCATGCCAATTACGCCGACGGGGACCCTTTTTTTCTCAATCGTCATCCCGTTTTCCTTTTCAATCGACTCTAAAGTTTCGCCAATAGGATCTTTTAAATCTATTAAAAGCTTAATTGCGTCGGACATATCTTGAACTCGTTGTTCATTTAGCATGATACGGTCCAGGATGGAATCAGTCAGGCCTTTTTCTCTTCCGTCCTGCAAATCCTTTTCGTTTTCCTGTAAGATATATTTCTTATCTTTCAGTAGTTGTTCGGAAATTAAGCCGAGCGCATTATTTTTTTCTTCTGTAGTTCGATTTACGAGCTTCCTGCTTGCTATTAACGCTGCTTTTCCTTTGGCTTCGACTTCACTTACGCTAACTTTTTCTTTTAGTTCCATAGAGCTTTCCTCTCCTGTTCATTTATATTGCTATTAATCAGACTTTTACCCAGCGGTTGCGGTGTATGACTTCAATTGTCGGAATGAATGTCTCTTTCTTTTCTTCACAGTTTCTTTTTTCAATTAAATCTTTCAAGTCTTGGGAGGAGTATGTGACTTCTCCTCTTCCCAATAATCCGTTCACACCGAATACCTCGACCACATCCCCTTTATGGAAGTTCCCTTTTACCTTGAAAACTCCTGCAGGCAGCAGGCTTTTGCCTCTGTATAGAATCGCTTCTTCTGCCCCCTGGTCAACATATACTTTTCCTGAAGTTTCAGAATGGAATGCAATCCATTGCCTGCTCGTATTTAGGGGGTCCAGCGTTCCGTTGGCAATGTATGTGCCGTCTCCGTTTCCACGCATGATTTCAATCAATTTTTCTTTTCCGCTTCCTTTGCCGATGAAGACCGGCACACCAAGGGAAACTGCTGTCTTTGCCGCTAATAATTTGGACTTCATCCCGCCAGTGCCCACTTTTGATCCAGATTCATCAGCAGATGCAAGCAAGTTCTTTGTAATGTCTTCCAAGTAATCAAATTTCTTTGCAGCGGGATTGGTCCTTGGATTGGAATCATACAGACCATTAATATCGGTTAAAATGATCAACATATCCGCATGGATAAAACCGCTGACAAGAGCGGAAAGCATATCATTATCGCCGAATGTCAGCTCGTCAATCGCAACCGTATCATTTTCATTAATGATTGGCAGAAGCCCCCTGTCCAAAAGCTCGCTAATCGTTGCAAATGCATTTCGATATCGGGACCGATCGGAAAAATCCCCGCGAGTAAGCAGTATTTGGGCGGGAATGATATTAAATTCGCTCAGTTTTTCAGTATAAGATTGAATAAGCAGGCTTTGGCCCACTGCCGCTGCAGCTTGCCTGCCTTTAACAGTTACCGGGCGGGTCGGATACCCCAAACTACTGAAGCCGGCGGCTACAGCCCCGGATGAAACAAGAATCACTTCGTGATTCGCTTCTCTAAGAGCTGCCAACGCTTGGACATGGTCCGTAAACTTATCCTGATCGATCTCCCCTCTATCATTGGTCAGAGAACTACTGCCGATTTTAACAACGATCCTTTTTTTTCTCATGGGTCTATCTCCTATTACGTTTATCATTCTTGAATTTATTCAGAAAATAAAATAGCTCTCCCATCCTCATATATAAAGGACGAAAGAGCGCTGCTTCCGCGGTACCACCATTATTTGGGTGCAAAAGCACCCCACTTGACCTGATAACGCCAGGAAACGCCCATGTTTTGCATGGGACTCGAGAGGCAGGTTCAACGGGTCTCCAGTGGCGGAATCTCTCAGCTTGTAAAATCCGCTCTCTTTTCACGGAAAGGTCCATTTACTAGTCCTCTGTCTTCGTTCAACGATCATAGTTTGATTATAATTATGAAGCTGATTAAAAACTTTGTCAAGGCTTGGAAAGGATTAGTCAGACAACACGATAAGACAAAATATTTAAAATAGATAAAAATCAATTTGACGTGCCGGAATATTTTAAATATAATCGATAATAACTGACTTCTTATGCCAATGCCTAAATTGTCCTTTGGATGTTGTATGTAGAATCAACGTTTTGTCAATAATCAGGAGTCTATTGAAAGGGGACATCTACATTGGTGAATACATATTTGGCTGTTCATTCCGCTGACAACCTTCATATAAAAATGAGGGAACTGGAATCCGAGTGGGATTATTTTGTATCCGAAAGACAAAAGCCGAATCGAATACGCCAAATGATTTATCAGTCCTGGAAACGGTGTGAAAAATATGATGTCGATCCGCTGCAAAAACAAACATCAGTAATCATAGATGATCAAAGTTTATGCGAAACTATCACAAATTCAAAAATCTATGATGCCGCCCTCCCCATCATTCATACATTACATGAGCAAATTAAGGGTACTGGCCATCTTATTACGTTGGCAGATGACAAAGGCAGGATTATCCATTTAGAAGGAGAGACCAAAATTATAGCGCAAGCGGAAGAGATGAGCTTTATCCGCGGGTCAGACTGGAGTGAAAAAGCTGCCGGATCCAATGCGATCGGAACTTCTTTAGCGGTCGGCCATCCAATCCAGATTTTTTCATATGAGCACTATTGTGAAGGTGTACATCCTTGGAATTGCTCTGCAGCTCCAATAAAAGATCCTCTTTCGGGAAAGATTTTGGGTATTATTGATCTGACAGGCCCGAGTCAACTTGCTCAACCTCACTCACTTAGTATAGTTCAAAATATCTCAAAAATGATTCAACAAAACTTTAAGATTCATTCCTTTAGACATAGAGAGCATTTACAAAAGCACTATGAGGGCTTTACTAAAAGGTGGCATTCCGATTCCGTCATTTTACTTGACGAGATGTTAAACATCGTTCATGCCGATGCCAAGTGCCGATCCTTACTGCAAATTGATCACTGGAGGCAATTGGCTGCACATTCAGAATTCCAGCATATTAGAAATTCACTGCTGACAAGTAATGAAAGTGAATGGGAACTGGACGTTCCTTCTCTACAAATCAAAGTATATGTTCAAATTATTGTCCACGGATTGGAAAGGATAGGTTACCTCCTCCATTTGGAGAAAACTAACCAAATAAGGAATTTTACCTATTGGGGACGCATCATTGGAAATTCCCAGCCAATGAACCAACTGATTGCCAGAGCAAAAATAGCTGCTCCAACCAGCGTCCCGATCCTTCTTACAGGTGAGAGCGGTACAGGTAAAGAAGTGTTCGCAAGAGCGATCCATAAAGAGAGTTTTCGTAATCAATCACCTTTTATTGCTATTAACTGTGGAGCAATACCTAAAGAATTGATGGCAAGTGAACTTTTCGGATATGAAGCTGGTGCTTTTACAGGTGGAAATCCAAAAGGTAAAGCGGGGAAATTCGAAGAAGCACATGGCGGAACATTATTGTTGGATGAAATTGGTGAAATGCCGCTTGACTTGCAAGTCCATCTTTTACGTGTATTACAGGAAAAAGAAATAGTAAGGCTTGGTTCTGCCCATCCGAAGCCAATCGATGTTAGAATCATAGCTGCAACTAATAGAAATTTGAAAGAACTTATTGAAAACGGGAAGTTTCGGGAGGATCTTTATTACAGACTTAACGTTGTGGAGTTCAAAATACCATCACTTAGAGAGCGAAAAGAAGACATCCCGCTCCTAACCCGATATTATATTATCCATTTTTCAAAAAAACATGGCAGACCGGTACCAACTATCGGAAACGAAGTCCTTTCGCACCTCAACGATTACAATTGGCCAGGCAATATTAGGGAGCTGACTAATACGATTGAGTATGCTGTTCTTTTCTCGAGCAACAATCATATTACCCTGGATTCCTTGCCTGACACTATACAAAATTTTCGCCCCATCAATCAGCAACTGATTGATGAAAACCCCTCACTTACCTTGCTGGAGGTACAGGAGAAGGAAAAAATTAAACAGTTAATCGAGGAAACGAGCGGAAACTTATCGGAAGTTGCCAGACGATGTCAGATAGCAAGAACAACGCTTTATCGTAAATTAGAAAAATACCAATTATAAATACAATAAACATAACGGTTTATCCTTATTTTAAGTAAAGATAAACCGTTTTTTCGCCTATATTAATTAATGTTTTGAAAGACACTTTTGTCTACAAGTAGTTCGGGCTCAGTTACACTCTTAATCTCTTCCACTGTGTAACCTTCCGAGACTTCAACCAATTTTAGACCCTTTTCAGTTACATCTATTACTGCCCGTTCCGTAATAATTCGATTAACCACACCTTTACCTGTTAACGGCAATGTGCAGGATTTTAATATTTTAGGGTTTCCTTGCTTATCGGTATGTTCCATAATGACGATAATTTTCTTAGCACCATGTACCAAGTCCATCGCCCCGCCCATACCCTTGATCATCTTGCCGGGAATCATCCAATTGGCAAGATCCCCGCTCTCAGATACTTCCATTGCTCCCAAAATTGCCACGTCGATATGGCCGCCGCGAATCATTCCAAAGGATTCGGCACTATCAAAAAAAGCCGCACCCTTGATGGCAGTAATCGTTTCTTTTCCCGCATTGATTAAATCAGGATCCAATTCTTCTTTTGCCGGATAAGGGCCAATCCCTAGCAGCCCATTTTCCGATTGTAAAACGACTTGTTTATCTCTTGGAATAAAGTTCGCGACAAGCGTCGGAATCCCTATCCCAAGATTCACATAGTCTCCGCTATTAATTTCTTTCTCTGCTCTTTTTGCAATCCATTCACGTATTTTAGCCTTGTCTTGTTTCATGAAACTTTCCTCCTTTCCGTATAGATCAATTCATAACAGTTAACCGTTCAATCCGCTTCTCCTGCTGTCCCACTATCATCCTTTGAACATAAACTCCTGGTGTATGAACAGTGCCGGGATCCATCTGACCCGTCTCGACAATTTCACCCACCTCTGCGATGGTAACCTTACCTGCAGCGGCCATCATCGGATTAAAGTTCCTTGCTGTCTTGTTAAATATCAAATTACCCATAAGGTCTGCTTTATCTGCATAAATGAGACTGAAATCAGCTGTCAGAGCCTCTTCCAGCAGATAGTCTTTACCGTGGAACGTTCGTACTTCCCGCCCTTCAGATATCAATGTACCTACGCCTGCTGGTGTATAAAAAGCTGGAATGCCTGCTCCACCTGCTCGAATTTTTTCAGCAAGCGATCCTTGCGGGGTGAGTTGCACTTCTATTTCTCCGGATAGCATTTGTCGTTCGAACTCTTTGTTCTCGCCAACATAAGAGCCTATTATTTTCTTTATTTGCTTGTTTTGCAATAATAGTCCAAGTCCCCAATTGTCGACTCCGCAGTTATTTGAAATCACCGTTAAGTCCTTAACATTCTTTTCAGCCAAAGCAATTATTAAATTTTCAGGGATACCAACCAATCCAAATCCGCCTACCATTAACACAGCACCATCGTGTATGTCTTTTACCGCTTCTTCAAATGAAGTCAAAACCTTTTTCAAACGATTGGCCTCCTCTCGTTATGAATGATTTAACAAAAGACGACGGTTAATAAACCGTCGCCAAATGCACATCATGCTTTACCTGGTAATGGAACATTGATCCATTCATTATAAAAGGTATCGATATCCGGCTCAAAGTCCTTTAAGACAGGATACCAAGGAGTAACAGCTTCCACTTCCAATTGAGAGGCACATCCAGGACAATAATATTCCCTTAAAACTTGCCATTCCGGATCCGGTGACATCAATTTCGGATATACTTCATTCATCTTTTCTTCAGTATCTCGCACAAAAATATTTGCATACAATTTCCAATTGTCCTTGTAATCACAAAATTCATGTCCGCAGTCGCACTTAACAATTCGGTCCCCATTTTGCTTTTGAACGATAAACAGATGTTCCCCGATCGGCAGAAGGATTGGATCGTCCCAAGAAACCCGATCCTGTAAAACGCTTAGATAAATATCGAAGCGTTCCCGATCTTTATGTGATGACATCATATTCTTTAATTGATAGAATTCCAGCGTCCCGTCAATGAGTTCCCCAATCATTTTCTTATCGTATTTTGCCATACTATTTCACTCCTGCCTTGAAACGGTTAATGTGCTTGCCGAGCTTAGGCATATTAAGATCGTCCTCATGGATCATCCACTCTTCCGACAAATTCCAAAATTCCTTGAAATCATTTGTAAATTTTTCACTTAAAGCGAAGCTTTCAGCATACATATTTCTCACTTGCAATGATGCTTTTTGATCGAGTATGTTTTCTTTTTCCTTTTTTATCCATTCCTTTGTTGGTATACTTCTTTGTAAACGCTCCTTGCGAATTTCCTTGCGTTTTTTCTCTGTTGCATCTAAATCAACAGCATATGTGCCGTTTTCTTCAGTGAAAACGCATCCGAAAACTTTTTCAGCATAACGCGGAAGAATATACTTTTGATTCAGATCCTCTTCTACATCCTTTGGCTTTCGCTCGAGAGGATCTCCAAATCCGGGGCCTCCTCTCAAGTAGTTCATGATTATGTCATAATCCCCAAACTCTTCTTGTGTGGAACAGGTTTGTCGATCGCGGTGAATGACTTCTGCCTCCATACTTTCTTCATAAAGAGGGTTGTCCGGATCTGTATCACCACCAAGCGGTAACGGCAGCTTCTTTTCAATCCTCTCTTTTAAATCAGTGTTATATGCCGTAAATCGGTATCCGGATGAAGCTGGATATCCTCCCATCAACCCGCAGTCGGTGGCCATAACACCTGCGCCCGCAACGAACATTGTCCACTCCTTGGCTCCCCACCCCAAACGGAGCGACTGCCATCCATTACCGCCTCGATATTTTCCTGCGCCGCCTGAACCGGGCAAAATCTCCCTCCCGATATAAACAAGCGGTTCGAGCAGTTCCCAGATTTCCATATCACCCATGTCGCCTTCCGGATTCCATAAGGCAGCCGAGTGACTGATGCCATCGTTAACGGCACTTGCCCCTACACCGCAAGCAGCGGTTTCAAAGCTATTCAAAGCTGAAAGACCGCCATACTGATCAATACCGCCACCCATCAGCCAGTTTGAGGTGTGGGCATTTCCTGCATTCACTTCCTCAAGATAGCCTCGTCCGTAGTATGCGCGGCTCAGTCCGCGCCACAACGGAGACCAGGCGGCTACAAGCGCATGCCAAGTGTTTGAGTGTGCTGATCGGATATCATCCGGATTCAACCATGAACCTAATGGGGTGCCGAATTTACTGGCATAATAGGCCCCGTCATTTATGCGGTCATTGGGTACGAGAGTCTGGGAAAGCATCACCCATATCCCACTTGTCATAGATACAGGTGTTGCGTTAAACGGATGCCATCCCCAGCGGCTAGCTCCTTCAAAGTCAATTTCCAGCTTGGCATCTTTATGGACTGTAATCTCTGAAGGTGAATGCATGATCGTATTTACCTGTGCGAATTTCGGCAGATCCAAACCTTCAAATTGCACATCACTAAACGAAACCTGACGGTACTTTCCAGGTATTAACATGGTTTTTACTTGATTCACAAAACCACGCCGGCCATCTTCAATAATTTCACGGATAAATTGCTTATAGGTGTCAATTCCTTCTTCTTTAATGACGTCTAAAACAAGATCCCTTATCATATGACAGCCCGCTACACGTGTTTTTTCATCCAATGTCCAATACTTCACTGCGCGGACAGATCGAGTACTTTCTAGCAGCCAGTCCTTTGATAAAACATCATTTTGACCGATCTTCCGGCAAGTTACCTGATAACCATCATCATAACGTTGGACGGGTCCCATTGGCATACTTCCAGGAGCAGCGGCCCCTGTATCAATAACGTGAGTAACCCCGCCTACCCAGCCGATAATTTCCCCTTCCCAAAAAACAGGCACTAGTGTGTGGACATCACAGGTATGCACATTTCCAACGTGGTTATCGTTATTACAGAAAATATCTTTATCAGCAATTCCTGGATTTTCTTCATAATCATTTTCAATCATAAATTTAATAGCCGCCCCCATTGTTCCTACATGGATAATAATTCCTGTCGACGTAACAATGGAGTCAGCCTCTGGAGAGTATAAACTAAAGCACAATTCACCTTCCTGCTCTACAATTGGAGAAGCAGCCACTTTTTTCGCTGTCTCTCTGGCATGAACAACCCCGCCACGCAGTTTGGAATAGATCTTTTCGAATCTTATAGGATCTGATTCTTTGAGGGGCAAGGAAGTTAATCCTGCATAATGCCCGGTTTCCTTACTAATTGCTGTCATTTCATGCCGCATTTGTTTTAATGTCTTTCCATCCCAGCCAATCGGTTTTTGTTTATTCTGTAAAACATCTTCTAGCGCTTTTGCCAAGTTAAATACCTCCTCGCGATTTTATTATTTTAGTTCTTTAAGGTGGAAAATCCGATTCTCATCCAGATATGCTTCAAAACCTGTTGGCACGACCAATGTTGTGGCTGTGGATTCAATAATAGAAAACTCCTTAATGCGATTCCCTGGCATAAGTTTTTCCATCTCATAGATGTCGGCGTACTCCCATCCATCTTTCCAGTAAACCTGGCGTGTCCCTAAGAAAGCCTCTTTAGGAGGGGTTTCCTCATACAAAGGTTCAGAGGGAATCTCAGGCTTTGGTACATCAACGACCCCACGAACGATCGCCCCTGTAATTGAATATCCCAATTCAGGAGACAAAGCAGATTTTGCATATACCCTTGTGTACATCTCTTCAAATGTATCCACTAGGGTTTCAAAGTCCTGAACGTCTTTAAACTCCTTGATTGGCGCTTCGATTTCGAGGTCATTTAGCTGCCCTTGGTATTGCATCCGGTACAGTAAACGGAAATTAACGTCTTCAGGAGAATAATCATTTTTCCTGAATTCCTCGGTCACCTTTTCCTTCAATTCATCCCATGAGTCTTGCAATTCCATTCCAGCCTTCTTGATGACAGCGCCTTCAGCTTTTTCATCTACATTTAGATCCAATGTTTTATCATAACGGTATTCAAAGTCAGCAGCACCGCAGCCAAACGCCGAAAAACCGGCAGCCCATGCAGGAATCAATATATCTTCAAAGCCCAACCCTTGTGTGTAGCCAGCTGTATGTAATGGACCTCCCCCGCCATAGGAGAAGCATACATATTGCGACGGCGAATACCCTTTCCCCAAAATCATTGATTCCAGATAATTACGGAGCTGTGATTCCAATAATTCTATTACTCCCAAAGCAGCATCTTCTACCGTTAATCCAAGGGGATCAGCAATCTGCGTTTTCACTGCTTGATAGGCGCGTTCACGAGACAGTTTAATAGCTCCGCCGATAAAATTATCAGGATTGATAAGACCAATAACGACATGGCAGTCTGAAACAGTGACTGTTTCTATTCCTCCCTCTGGATTACAAACACCAACGAGAGAACCGGCACTGTCTGGACCAAGTGTCAAGTTTCCGTAGTTGGGATCAATACGTACATAGCTGCCTGTGCCTGCGCCTGTTGTATCCATTGAAACAAGCGGTAAGGACAATACGAGTCTGGCCATATCCGGACTGGAATTTATTGCTAAATCTCCATGTGTGATCAATCCAATATCAAAACTTGTCCCACCAATGTCTGAACAAGCGACGTTCTTCAGACCTAAACTTTCTGCTAAATATTTTGCTCCCACCATGCCGCCAATCGGACCCGAAACACATGTTCTTGCCAATTCATTTGCCTTGATGCTGATAGTTCCTCCATGGCTGGCCATTATTCTCAAATTGAAATCAGTTCCATGTTCTTGCAACGATTTGTCGATTTTTTCTAATGTCTTCCTGGATGGCTCCGCAGCATAAGCTTCAACGATCGTTGTATTCGTTCTGTGTGACTCTTTACGAACCGGATAATAATCTACGGTGGCAAAAACCTGGATATCTTTCTTAGCTTTTTTAATTAAGTCGTTTGCAATATCCCTTATTTTCCTCTCATGCTCTGGATGTTTATATGAATGAAGTAAACTTATGACAATCGCCTCAACATCTTCATCTATCAGCTTTTGAATCGCGGGTTCTATTTCATGTTCATAAAGCGGGATGACGATGTTTCCAAACATGTCAACCCTTTCGGTTACACCAACAGTCCATTTTCTCGGTACCAAAGGAGGATCGAAATGATGTGTGTTAATATGAATACGGTCAGAATATGAATAGCCCAGATATGATTGAAGCCCCCGCCCCATCCGGTGGTTATCTTCCATCCCTTTATTTACAACTAATCCAACCCGGCGGCCCACCCTGGAAACAAGCCGGTTGAGCATCGCGGTACCGGAATAAACCCCTGCTCGAAGGTTTGGAAATTCCTCTTCAACTTCCGCATCCCATTGTCCTAATGCGTCTTTGGCGGAGTTGATGAGACCAATGTGCTCATCCATGGGAGTGGTTTGAGCCTTCCCAACAACAAAATCCCCCTTTTCGTCAATAATGAACGTGTCAGTCATTGTGCCTCCGGCATCAATGGCAAGAATTTGTGACTTTGCCAAGTGTTTGTCTCTCCCTTCACTTTCGATTAGTTTATAATATTGCAAATTGCATGCCACCTTAAAGTCGGCAATTTAATCATAGAATTCAAGGCGATTGAAAATAACGGACTGTCAAAATGTTTGAAAACGATACAGTTGTAGCGCTACATATCATTCATTCGAATAGGCACCTATAAACACTAAAGACCGTTGGGCTAAATGCCGAACGGTCGTAAAATATAGTACTGTATCTTATTTTAGAAGTTTGTTAAGCCTTTTTCTCATATCTTCTGCAAGCGGATCGATGGCTATTACTCTCTCTATCTCTTTAATATTTTTCCGGTCATGGAAAAACAAATGATGCAAGTCGCGTACGGAAATGGTCATATCAGGACGGTCGATCAAAGTGATAGCCGAATCTTCTTTCACCATTCCTTCCTTCAGTACCCGCGCAAAATAACCGGTTTTTCCCGTCCGTATAAATTGCTCAAAAAGCCCCCTGATCCGATTGAAAATATCAACTTTTGCACACGGAATCCTGCTTTGCGTAATTTGAAGTACCGCATCGCCAATTTGATATACATCCCCGATGCATATATGATCTTCAGGATGTTCGGAAACGGTGATATTTTCCCCAAATGCCGGTATATTAAGCTCTTTTCCGGAAAGGGCATTCCATTCCGCATAATGTTCAAAAGGATAAAAACAAACGGCCCTATCATCGCCTCCATGGTTATCACGATCTGCCACATTATCGTTTTCAAACCCGGACTTGTAAAGGCTTGCTGCAGGAACCGGCTTTTTTCTGATTCCGGAATTAATAACATTACCGAATGGATTTCCCACCAGCTGTGGTCTTCCGATGTTCAATGATTTAATGATAATATGATTCCCCCTTCAAATATATTGGCATTATTATAAGCTATTATACTTAATTTTCTAAATAAAAAAACCCGGTTTGACCGGGAAGGAGCGTGTGTCCTTAAATTAATTAATTGCTGCTGCTGTCACTTTTTTCCACAAGGAATATCCTCCCTTTAGATTCCTGACATCTTTAATTCCTTTTGACTGCAATATACTGGCTGCCATTGCTGATCGAATTCCGGATGCGCAGTAGACAACAGTCATCCTGTCCCGCGGTACCTCATCAAGCCGATCGGGCAAAGTCCCGAGCATGATATGGGTCGCTTCTGGAATATGACCATTACTCCATTCATCCTGATTTCGGACGTCTATTACACTGACGTTTTTAGGGATATCATGAAGACCCTTCGGCTCCACTTCTCCATATGTTTCAAGTTCAGGATAATTTCTAATAGCTGAAACTACATTCATATAGCCGGCTATCCGATCAATTCCAATGGAATAAAGGCTAGACAATACATCTTTCACTTTACCTTCTTGTGGCAAAATATATAAAGGCTCGTCATAGTCCACGAGCCAACCGGCCCACTTTACAAACGACTGATTAAAAGGAATATTTACTGTACCAGGTATATGCCCATTTCTAAATTCAAAGACATTGCGGGTATCTATAACCATCCCTTTTTTTAGCCATTTGAACAGATCGGATGGATTATTGGATTTTAAAGGGGCCGGTATGTCTTTAATTAAAGCGGTTCCTAGTTTATTGGCTCTTTTCATGATTGAGAAATATTTCGGCGGCTCCGGCTGGCCTTTAAGCAAGTCCTTCGTAAATCTGCCTTCATCCGTATATCTTAATGCGGGGTTAAATCTTTTCTCATAACCTACCGTTGAAGAAGGAATAGCCCCCAATGCTTTTCCACAGGCACTGCCGGCACCGTGTGCAGGCCATACCTGCAAGTAATCCGGCAGCTGTTTGAAACGTTTAATGGAAGAAAACATGTCTTTGGCACCCTTTTCTGCTGTTCCTTCAAATCCAGCGGCAGTTTCCAACAAATCCGGCCGACCGACGTCGCCCGCGAAAACAAAGTCTCCCGTAAATACCCCTATCGCTTCATCTGCTCCGCCACCGGTATCGGTTAGCATGAAAGTGATACTTTCAGGTGTATGGCCGGGTGTATGCATGACCTCAAAGAACAGATGTCCAATGTTAAAAGTGTCACCATCTTTTAATAGCCTATGGTTCACATTGATCAAATTCTCATACTTCCAATTCGCATTACCTTCGTCCGATAAATACAATTTTGCACCAGTCCTGGCCTCCAATTCCCTGGCCCCCGAGATAAAATCGGCATGAATATGTGTTTCTGCTGCAGCGGAAATTTCCAGACCGTTGGCTTTCGCAGTTTGAATATATTGATCTATGTTCCTTGAAGGATCGATGACAATGGCTTCTCCCGTCTTTTGACATCCGGCCAAATAGGAGGCATGTGCGAGATATTCATCGTAAAAATACCTTAATAACACTCCTGTCAATCTTCCTTTCTTTTTTCCTTATTTGGAACTGCATTTATGAATGCCTGAACATAGGATAAGACTCTCTGTACTTGGGGTTCTTTCATCCATTTCATTACAGTGAATAATGTAATTTGGCGCCTGTTTTTTTCTGCATCGATTTTTATCGTTTCCCAAACCTGCTTACTGGTGGAAATTCGTTCTTTGAGCGGTTGCAGATGACCTTCTGCCTGTTCAATCAGATAGCGCATGGATTTTTCATCCTTCGTGACTTCTTCCATGAAAAGGGCGACGTGCTCAAATTTCTCCGTTGCGTGTAATAAAAAAGGAAGTTTTTCAAGCAAGTGCAGACCCGTTTCAAGTGTATTTACATCAATATTAGTATGATCAATCTTCATTTTTAATTTTTCCATCGCCGATTCATCTTCCAATACTGCTTCCACTGTTGTTAATAGTTGATCCAATTTATCCACCTTTTCAACGATGCCGGGCAATCGATCAAGCAGCCTCTCTAATGAATCCGTTGTTTCCGGGTTATTCAGCTTTTCTATCAGATTTTTATTTTCCAAGGCTGTTTCCATTTATCCCACCTCCTACATGGTCCCCTTAAGCATCCCATTCCAATAAATAATCGGGAGTAAGTCCTTTTTCATGATGTACATACTCCGCCGTTCCTTTGCTTGATTGACCGGGAATGATTCAGTAGGTTCTTTTTCATAATTGAATTCGGCCAATATTAACGTGTTATACCCCGTTACAAGCGGGCAGGAGCTGTACCCGTCATACTTGGCGCCAGGTGCTTCACCCTTCATTAATGATAAAATATTTTTAGCTACAACAGGGTATTGCTTACGGATAGCTGCACCTGTCTTGGAGGTCGGTAAATTGGAGCAATCGCCCAATGAAAAAACATTTTCATATTTTTGATGCTGCAGCGTATGAGGATGAACATCGACCCATCCGAAGTCATCTGCGAGAGAGCTATTTCTTATAAAGGCAGGCGCCCGCATTGGCGGCGTTACATGGAGCATGTCATATTCGACAGTTGTCTTTTCTTTTGTTTCGATTTGTTCAAAGATTGCTTCCTTCTGTTCTCCTCTTACTTCTATTAAATTGTGTTTGAATCGAGCATCAATTTTTTTCCGTTCCAAAACCTTTTCCAATGCTAGACGATATTTGGTAACATCAAATATCGCTGGATTGCCCGAGCCAAAAGTAATTTTTGTTTTGTCCCTAATACCAGTCCTGCAAAAATGATCTTCAGCCAAATACATGATTTTCTGAGGAGCGCCACCGCACTTAATAGGTGTAGCCGGATGCGTAAAAACTGCGTTTCCACCTTTGAAGTTCCTAATCGTATCCCATGTGTAATCTGTGTACTGATATGAGTAATTACTGCACACCCCGTTTTTTCCAATGGTTTCTGTAAGTCCTTTTATTCCATCCCAATGAACCTCTATTCCTGCAGCAACAATCAAATACTCATATTCCAGCCTGCGTCCATCAGACAATTGGATATGATTTTCTTCGGGTTCAAAAGATGCGACAGCAGCCTTGATCCAATCGGCCCCTTCCGGAATCAATTCTTTCATACTTCTTTCAGTCTCTTCCTTTTTGGCTTCTCCGCCACCTACCAATGTCCAAAGCGGCTGGTAGTAATGTTTTTCTGCGGGATCAATAATAACAATATCTCCCGCAAGTGATCTCAGATCTTTTAATAGCCTGGCAGCTGTACTGATTCCCGCCGTTCCTCCCCCAATAATGGCAATCCGATAATTTTTATCCATGTTTATTGCCCTCCATCAACCTTTATATGAAAGAATTTGAATACTATGGAGCAAGAGCAAGCTCGTCTTTATGATTATAGTAGTGGTTGGGGGCATTTATGCTTCTTGACGGTTGATTTCTAAGTGAAAAGGGGTTATTAGAAAAGTGTTGGCGTCTGGCCGCCTCAGACCGCGACATCCTGTCACTTCGGTGGCACTAGCGCGTCCTGCGCGTCGCCGCCTCAATCCGCGACATCCTGTCACTGCGGTAGCACTAGCACGTCCTCCACGTCGTCGACTCAGGGCGCGACGCCCTACCACTTCACTGGCACCAGGACGTCCTGTACGTCGGAGCTAGGCACAGCTCATCCTTGTTCAAGAGAAAAACTTCGGTATATTTTTTTACTTTCTTTTACTTGTGCATAAAAAAACCATATGCGATACGCTGTTAGCGTGATCGAATATGGTTTTTTATCGTTGCTGAAAAGCTACTTTTACACCTAGCCAAATATAGATCAACCCTGCAAATTTTCCGCTCCACTTTCCAAGATTGGTGGTTCGCTTCATCAAACGTCCAATAGGGCGAATGCTGATGACTATCATGGATGTGTAAAGACAGCTCATGACTACAAATATGAATCCCAACAATAAGAATTGAACAATAGCTGGACCCTTTTCGGGATGGATGAACTGAGGCAGAAAAGCCAGAAAGAAAATGGCTGTTTTTGGATTCAATACTTCCGCCAATATGGCTTGGCTGTATGATTGAAGGCTGGGTGCCTTTGAGACGGATGCAATATTCTGCTTATTCGTCCTTTCGACAATCGCTTTTATCCCCATATAAATCAAGTAAATAGCCCCTGCATATTTAACGAGGTTAAAAGCAGTTGCAGAGGTCATCAAGATGGCAGACAGCCCTAATGCCGCAAACAATGTATGTATAAAATCTCCGGTTGCAATTCCGAGACCCGTTAGAATTCCTGTTTTCCTTCCGCCTTGAATTGTTCTGGAAACAGTTAAAAGAACTGCAGGACCAGGTACCAGAAACAAACCTATCACTACCAATATAAATGTTCCTAATGTAGATAACTCTAACATCTCATCACTCCTGTCTCTTAACTACACTACTAACATTATATCCTTCATTATTTTTTGTGGGAAATGCAAGCTGCTTAATGCTAACTAATATAACCAGGTCTTAATATCAATAGCCCTCCTATTATCAGGTAATACATTCTGGTGATAAAACCAAAGAAATTCCTTTGATCTAGCTGCAATTGATCAAGCGAAAGCCAGCTTCTAATCACAATTAGAACCATCGTTAGGACAATATAGTATCTGTTCAGGGATACGTTATATTAATATACCATTAAGGTTTTTTCATATAAAAAGTGAACTCGCGAAGAAAATCAACTACTTGTTCAACTTTTCACAACTTTATCATAAACCCGCTAACAAATTGCCACATTAATAGTCGTTCAATATTGGTAATCAAGGGTAATATAAAATCAGGGAGGTTTAACTGATGTATAAAAAACATGAGCGGATATTGATGGTACTTGCTTTTGGCGTGGCAGCCATTATGCTTTTATCCATGCTTGGACGTATTTTTGGAAGTTGATGAAAGGGTGAAAGTTTAATGTTCAATGGAGATTCTTTGTTTTATAGCCGGTTATTGACCGAACTTACCCTCTCTTTTCATATTATTTATGCCACAATCGGAGTCGGCGTTCCACTGATGATTATGATCGCGCAATGGGTCGGCATCAGAAAAAATGACGAGCACTATATTTTATTGGCAAGAAGGTGGGCTCGCGGCTTCGTCATTACGGTTGCGGTCGGCGTTGTTACTGGAACAGCTATCGGATTGCAATTATCGCTATTGTGGCCAAACTTTATGGAATTAGCGGGTAATGTCATTGCCTTACCTCTTTTCATGGAAACTTTCGCCTTTTTCTTTGAGGCAATTTTCCTGGGAATTTATTTGTACACATGGGATCGCTTTAAAGATCAGCGCAAACATTTAATGTTGCTGATACCTGTAGCGATTGGAGCAGCTTTTTCCGCTGTTTTTATTACGATTGTCAATGCTTTTATGAATGCACCTCAAGGTTTCGACATTGTGAATGGGGAACTGGTAAATATCAATCCGTTAATCGCCATGTTCAATCCAGCTATGCCTACAAAAGTGGCGCATGTTGTCGCAAGTGCATTTATGACTTCTGCTTTTGTTTTAGCATCAATTGCCGGCTTTAGGCTTTTAAAAGGTTCGAACCATATTTATCATAAAAAAGCATTATATCTGACAATGAAAATTGGATTGATTTTCTCTATTGCCACAGCTATCATCGGCGATTTTTCAGGAAAATATTTAGCTGAATATCAACCTGAAAAATTAGCGGCTGCAGAATGGCATTTTGAGACTGAAGAAGCAGCTCCGTTAATTTTATATGGTACTTTAAACGATGGGGAAGTAAAATATGCAATAAAGATTCCATATGCCCTAAGTATTCTGGCTCATAATTTACCTAAGAGTGAGGTAATTGGTCTAGATCAATTCCCGGAGGACGAAATTCCCCCTCTTTATATACACTACCTTTTTGATATTATGGTAACCATTGGGATGTGGATGACATTTCTTTCCTTCATCTACTGGCTGGGTGCCAAGTGGGGCAGAGCATTTGTCAATACGAAATGGTTCCGCTGGCTTATCGTTCTTGGAGGGCCCCTCTCGATCATAGCCATTGAAATGGGATGGTGGATGGCCGAAGTTGGCAGACAGCCATGGGTGCTACGAGGCATTATGCGGACTTCCGATGCGGCTACCTCAAGTGGCCAGGTGGATATCATGCTGATTTTATTTGCAGGTCTTTATGCCATCCTTGCCGTAGGTAGTGTTGTTGTGCTGAGCAGGATGTTCAAAAGCAATCCAGTTGAACGCGAGCTTGAAGAGCGGAATGCAGAAAAGGGCGGTGTCGTTCAATGAATTTAGAAATTTTGGGAATCATGGTGTTATGGACATTTTTGTTTGGCTATGTCATTGTCGCCTCAGTGGATTTTGGGGCAGGTTTTTTTAATGCATATAGTTTTTTTGCAGGTAAACAACATATTCTGACGAATATCATTCAGCGATACCTCTCACCTGTTTGGGAAGTAACAAACGTGTTCCTTGTTTTCTTTTTCGTCGGCATCGTCGGATTCTTTCCAAAAACTGCATTTTACTATGGAACAATCCTTCTTGTGCCTGTCAGTATCGCAATTTTATTATTAGCAATCCGGGGATCTTACTATGCTTTTGAAACATATGGGTCTAGAGGCCATAAGGGATATTCACTCATGTATGGCCTATCTGGATTATTCCTCCCCGCCTCTTTGTCAATTGTATTGACGATTTCAGAGGGAGGATTCGTTTCAATTGTTGACGGGAATCCCGTTCTTGATTACTGGGCGCTCTTTTCAAGCCCATTGACATGGAGTATTGTTGTATTAAGCATAACTGCTGTATTGTATATTTCTGCTGTATTTTTGACATGGTATGCCAATAAAGCGAATGATAAAAAGGCAACCGAATTAATGCGGAAATATGCGCTCATTTGGGCGTTGCCGCTCATCATCACTGCGTCGGGGATAATTGTGGAACTGCGCGCCCATAATCCTGAACACTTTGCCAACTTAGTCAATCTATGGTGGATGTTCGCTTTATCATTCCTACTGTTTTTAGGTACTGTGTGGTTCATATGGAAAAGGAAGAACTACGGAAGAGCCTTTGGTTTGTTGACCGGACAATTTGCCCTTGCGTTTTTCGGGTACGGAATATCACATTATCCATATTTGCTCTATCCGCATTTGACGATCTACGACAGCTTTACGAATGAAATGATGGCAATATCACTTGTGATTGCCTTCATTGCGGGTTTGGGATTATTGATTCCTTCCTTGTATCTATTATTGCGGTTATTCCTTTTCAATAAGGATTACGTTACGGGCAAGTCAGATCCATATTAATTAAAGGAGGAATCCAGATGCATAATTTCTTGATTTTTTATGCCCCATTTATTGTCTTAGTGGGTGCTATCGCAATTGCTTTTTGGGCTGCTCCAAAAGACCGGGCAGTTACCAAAAAGTGAATAAAAATCCTGATCAGTATCGATCAGGATCTTTTTATTGCTTCAAAGAAGTTTTTTAGTCGAATTATGATCGGATGTCCTAGTGCAGTTGAAGCTCAGGACGGGATGCTTTGAGGCCGGCGCATTTCATTTTTCTTAACTGATATGACAATGAAACAGACTCTCACATTTCCGTTCCGTCAGGAATAGGTATAATATTAACCCAATTGTTGCTGTGGAGTGAGAAAAAGTGAAAAAGAAAGTCTACGAAAAAAAAACTCGTCAAGAGACAGAGGCGCTGAGAAAAAGTCTTAAAAAGAAAATCGAAGCGGCGGTTTGGCTTCAGGCGGTCGGACAAATTAGCGAGGCAGTCCTCCTTTCGAGGCTTTATTTTATAAGTGATAATCCGGAATCAGAAGCTGAGAAAACATTATTGACAGGAACATGGATCCAAGCCACTGGGCAAATTTTGGAGGCATTGGGTGTATCAAGAGAAGTAGCGACGGACAATATAGACATTATCATTGAGGGCCAGCGCATTGTAATTACAGGAGATTTGTTGCAGGGAGTCGGCGCATTGATTGCCGCAGCCGGAGGAGCTGAAGTGTTTTTTGAAGAATATTTTGGTAAAGAAGACTTCATTCCTTAAAATGAATTGCATTAGAAAATTGCAATAGTAAAGCCCGATCTCTCAGAAAAATTGGGCTTTATTAGATTCTCCAAAAAATAATCATACAAAATTTTTATCATATATCTTTTATACCAGTAACCTCTCTTATTTAATGATTGACTTGAGTATACATAAGCCTTATAATAAACCAATAAAATATTGTTTTTCCTTCCACTAAGGGGAGTAGCTGTACAACAAAGTCGTCAATACAGGACAAGTTCCTCGGCTCTGTTGGCAACGCATATTCGTTGTTTGCGAGACCTTACCAATTTTTGGTAAGGTCTTTTCTGTTTTTAAAGACGTCAGACCAAAAAATGGGATTGACGTCTTTTTCATTGAAAGGAGTATCTATTTTGGACTTATATAAAAATTTAGCAGAAAGCGTAGAGATAACTTATAGGAACAAAAAGCCTGTAGTCATTGGGCATTCAAATTCTTTATTGTTAGTGGGGATGGGACGAAGTGCCTTTGTATTCAAGATTAAGGATACAAACAAAGTAATCAAAGTATTCTTCCCTGAACTTAGCCATATTGCACGCGAAGAGGCATGCGTGTATAAAGTCGTCCAGCATATCGACTCGTACCCTTCATTATATGAATGCGGGCAAAATTATATTGTCATAGACTATGTTAAGGGCTATACATTTTTTGATTGTCTGACCCATGGAATACCTATCTCAGAAAAAGAGATTAGAGCTGTTGATTTTGCTTTATCTTCAGCTCGTAAAAATGGATTGAATCCTTCAGATATTCATTTAAGGAATATATTTAAAACACAGGATGGAGAAATAAAAATAATTGATGTTGCGCGCTTTCGTCAAAAGAAAAAATGTGACCAATGGGATGACTTAAAAAATGCTTTTTATCATTTTTATATCAAGCCCTTCTTTCCCAAAAAACTTCCACCCTTTCTACTAAATGGGATTGCTTTCTTATATAAAAATGTTTTAAGAAAACAAGCTGTGACTGAATAAAAAAACAAACAAGCGACTTTCGCTTGTTTGCAAGAAGGATTAGAACGTTTTATATACATTTTCACATTCTTCGCCTGTCGGCTCATAAAAGCAATGTAATTTATACCTTCCGACAAAAGGCTGGTCATACCATGTGGCTGGACAGTCTCCCGGCGGCCTAAAATACCATAGGCTGTATTTGGCCGGCCAGAGCCTTTCCCCTTTTACTGACCGTCTTGCCAGCCTTCTTTCACTTTCTCTTGCTCTTTGATAAAAATATCCATGTGTCACGGCTTCAAACGCATGTGGCTGGTAAACCATATGCGGGATGGTGCGAATACCGACAAAGTCAGAGCAGTTGGCCCTGATCCGATTGACCCCTACGTTACCTACCATGAGCATCCCCTGTGTGCCTTCCCCCTCCGCTTCGGCCCGCAGCAGCCTTGCCAACAAGTCGATATCTGATGATCTTGCTTTTACTACAGCCATGATACCACCTCCATAATTACTACATTTTCATTCTATTATTGGAGAGTGGAATTATTGAATCTGATATCATGCTTAAAATTGGCCGCGTGCCAAAGCTGCAATTACCTCCGGTGCTTTATACGTAAGCGGTTCTTGATGCAGTACCTGAAAAAAGTTGATGTCACTCGTATCAAGTGCTCCTAATGTCATCCTTGGAATGAGCCGTACATGGATGGGTTCTTTTTCTTCTGGATCAATGGACAAGACAAGATTAAAACTTGGAAAACCCTGTTCAATAAGCAGGGAGAAAATATTTTGGAGACCATTTGCAAAATGATGCCAATCGGCATCTTCAATATCCTCAATTGAAGTGGCGTTTTGGAATATCGAAATATAATCATTATGACTTTTCGGTGCGAATGCATGCAGCCACCCTATTGTTCCAGCTTCCGCAATCCATCTCTCACCGATTGATTTTTCAGTTTCATAGAGTTCCAAGAAATAACTTTTTCCTGTCTCCATCTCAAATTGTCTTGCTTTTTCATATGTCAATGTCTGATAATTCGTACCGCTGTCCGAAATAATAATATGGAGATGGGGATGGATGATACTTCCACCTGAAAGGGGCAGATAATTCCAATTAATAGAGGCAAACTTAGCTTGGGAATCAGTTATGCCTACCTTGTGGATGTATCTTTGGGCTGCCTTAAAAGCGTTAATAATAAATTGAGGAGTGAATTCATTTAAACGGACAAAATGGTCTCCAGAGAAAACAACCACTCCATTATGCTTACTGTAAGGAAATAGGTTCGGAAACACCAACGCCTCTCCTTCAATAATCCTTCCTTCCTCGGAAATCTTATCCGGAAAAACAGGAGTGAGTTTGAATATGTTTTCCGGACAAAAAGGGCAGTTGGCACCTTTCGTCTTTTCCGCAGCTTCGGAGTAATCAGTAGGAGCAATCGCCAAACCAGCATCATATACAAGCCGGGATGACTCCCCTGTCAACGGATCTAGACGAATTTCTGTTTCCCGTTCAATTTTTTCTCCGTCGTTATTATAAAAAATGAATGATTCTGTCTTTTTTCTCAGCTTAATGGCCATTGGCTCAACTCCTCCTCTTTTAAAAAACAATATAGCATGACTATATATAAGTCTGTTAATTATAATATCCAAATGCACAATCAGTGCGCAGGAGCAGGCTTGGTCCTTGCGGAGCTAGACTCTGGCCGCCTCAATGCGCTACATCCTCGTACAAGCTGACGCTTTTCCTATGTAACGATACCGACTTGTCCTGTCGCTTCGCTGGCACTAGGACCTCCTGTCCGTCGGAGCTAGACGCAGCATAATGGATAACAAAGTTATTCACAACCTTAGCACTTTATCATTACCTGTACGCAAAAAACCGCACGAAGAAAAATCCCGTGCGATTTATTTGTGTTCCTCTGGTGCAGGAACATCGACTTTTACTTTACGATCCTGCTCATAAGGTGTTTCCTGATAGACATAATAGTTCAGCCAATTGGAGAATAATAGATGACTGTGTGATCTCCACATGTTAATAGGCTGTTCGCCTGCATTATCATTCGGAAAGTAGTTTTCCGGCATTTGAATGTCCAATCCTTTTTTCAAATCTCTTTCATATTCAATTGCCAGTGTATCAGTATCATATTCCAAATGACCCGTGACCATGATATGCTTCTCATCCTTTGAGATGATGATGAATGGGCCGGCTTCCCCTTCGGATAACAGAAGCAGATTTGGATGCTCCAAAATTTCCTTGCGGCTCACACTTGTATAACGTGAATGTGGCGCAAAGTACACTTCGTCAAAGCCGCGGACAAGTTTAATCGTTTGGTCGTTAATTGTATGTTTGTAGATTCCTGAACATTTGCATGGAAGCTCAAACTTACCTATTCCATAATGGTGATAGAGCGCGGCCTGCGCACCCCAGCAAATATGCATGACTGACGTAACATGGTCATTTGTCCATTCCATGATCTTTGTCAGTTCTTCCCAATAATTGACATCTTCAAAAGCCAAATGTTCAATCGGGGCACCTGTGATGATCATTCCGTCAAAATAATAATTTTTCACAGAAGAATACGTTTTATAAAACTGCTCAAGGTGCGATTTGCTGACATTTTTTGATTGATGCGTTTCCATGTGCAGAAACGTAATGTTAACTTGCAAGGGCGAGTTTCCGAGCAGCCGAAGCAGTTGAACTTCCGTCTTTTCTTTTTCAGGCATCAAGTTCAAAATTAATATATTCAATGGACGGATATCTTGCGTGCTTGCTCTTTCTTCGTCCATTACAAATATTTTTTCTTTTTCAAGCACTTCCCGGGCCGGCATTTGTTTAGGAATGTTAATTGGCAATGAAATCCCTCCTGCTGAAAAAGCTAATACCACCTATTATAAGCGTGAATGTACTTTTCATCAATGGGAAAGGTCTTTTTGCTTTTATTTATAAAAGGACATGCCCGTAAATAGCCCCTTCGAGACAATCCCTATTTCTCAATTTCCTTTAAAAACTCCATTCTTATCATGCCGTCAATGTCATTGCTCGGGACATAACCCGCTTCTTTACTGATATCAGCCATTTCTTGAATAACCTTTTCGTTGACATTTGTCGTTACTTCCAAGCGCTTGAAAGCTGCTGAAGTTTCATCTTTATTAATTTCTTTCCCTGTCAAAGTCTTGATGTGTGAAATAACAAGATCTTGAGCTTCTTCTGGATTTTCTCGGATGAATTGCACCGCTTTTTTATGAGCTTTCAAATAAGCGGAAACATGTTTTTCATTTTTCAAAAATTCCTCACTTGAGGCGACAACTGTATTTGTCGACTCTTTCCCCCAGGCGAATTCATCCCAATCGAGCAGCATTTTCCCTTTGGCTTGGGATTCAAGTATATATCCCCACGGTTCCTGAGTAGCAGCGGCATCGACTGAGTTTTGAACAAATAGGGTAGCTGTATCAGCTGGTGCGGCTGCATACAGTTCAACCGTCCCATCATTGGCAGTTGGTTTTAAATCCACTTCTTCAAGGGCTTTTCGGAGCATTACATCCTGAGTGCTTCCAATAACTGGAATAGCCACTTTTTTCCCATCTAAATCCTCAAGCTTTTCGACTTCGCTCCCTTCACTTGCCACAAGGACGGCCCCGCCATTCACAGCACCCGAGATGATATGGAATTTTTGGTTTTTTACGTAAAAGTTCAACAGAGGTCCTGGTCCGACAGTTCCAACATCAATTGCTTTTGTCGTCATGGCTTCCATAAATAAGCCACCGTTATTCACAGTTTTTGTTTCAATCGTCACTTTATCACCAAACTCATCTTCAAAATAACCGTTTTCTAAGGCTACAATCGTAGCGATGTGTGTCAGGTTTGGAAAGTAGCCGATTTTTACTGTTTCATCGCCAGATGCTTTTTTGCCTGAAGAATCTTCGCTGGCACAAGCTCCTAAAATACCTGAAAACAAAATAGCAGTTAATAAAAAGAAAAATCGTTTTTTAAACAATTAATTTCTCCTCCGTCAGGCGGTTACGCCCCATTTTTTTTGAACAGATCTTTCTAACCGAACAAATATGATATTATCCATGATCGTTCCAATGACAGCTATGATAATCATGACTGAAATGACAAGGTCCATCTGTCCAAGGGATCTTCCGGTTTCAAGTAGTTGCCCAAGCCCTCCACCGGCACCCAGCAATTCTCCAGCCATCAATGCTCGCCATGAAAAAGCCCATGCAATTCGCAACCCTGCAATCAACTGGGGTACCGATGCAGGTAAAATTACAGTTCGGATAAAGTGTATTCCCTTTGACCCAAATGTTTTAGCTACTCGCTGATACAGCTGTGGGACGTTTTTAAATCCCGTTGTAGCACTGATTGTCATGGTCCAGGTCGCTCCAATGGTTACAATAAATAAAATGGAGAGGTCGTTCAGACCGAACCATATAATTGCAAGCGGAAACCAGACAATACTTGGAATGGACTGCAAGGCAGTGACCAAAAAGCCAAGTGTGTCTTCGACAAGTTTAAAGCGCCAGATTAAATATCCGAGGAGTAGTCCGACAGTGATTGCAATTGAAAAACCCAGTAGGAGCCTGCTTAAGCTTTTCACAATGGCCGCGCTCATCTGTCCGCTGACCAACCCGTTAAACAGGGTTTCCAGCACTTGAACGAGTGACGGAAACATGAACTCCGGCAGTCCGGATAATCTAGATGTGACTTCCCATATCGCTGCGATCAGCGCTATGAAGACGATCCGTCTTAAAGCTGTAGTCATCGCCCATCTCCTCCTTAAGAACTTTTTCAATTTCCTCCTCTAAAACTGATAAAATTCTTTGTTCCATATGGAGGGTGACACTGTCAGGCATAATCCCATCTTTCGTCGAAGGGATGGAAACAACTGTTTTTATTTTTCCTGGACGTGTAGCAAATACAATGACCTGCTCCGAAAGCAGCACAGCTTCACGGATGTTATGGGTTACGAAAAAAATCGTAACTTTTGTCTTTTTCCATATATCCAGCAGCTCCTTGTGCAACACCATTCTTGTTTGCTCGTCAAGGGCGGAGAACGGTTCATCCATTAAAAGGATATCCGGTTCCATGACAAGCGCCCGTGCAATGGAAACGCGCTGCTTCATCCCTCCGGAAAGCTGGTGTGGATAGGCATCCATATATTTACTTAAATGTACCATTTTCAAAATACTTGCCGCTTTTTCTTTAGCTTCTTTATTCGGAATTTTTTTCAGGCGCAGGCCGTATGTTACATTTTCCAAAACCGTTAGCCACGGAAACAGACCGGACTCTTGGAAAACAACAACCCGTTCGGGCCCCGGACCGGTTACTTTTTTGCCGGAAACGCGAATTTCTCCTTTGTTTGCATCTTCCAGTCCAGCAATTAAATAAAGAAGCGTCGACTTACCGCATCCTGAGGGACCTACGATGGAAACGAAACTTCCTTTATCAACGTCAATGCTTATATTATCCAGCACTTTGACCTGTTTTTTTTCATTCGCAAAGCTTTTTTCAATCCCTTTTATTGAGAGATACATCAAAACTCTCCTCCCAGATCATTTACAATTAAACTTATAAAAATAGTGGGTTTTTTCGTTGGACTTTGCCCCCATATTATGCAAGGCTCAAAATATTATTACATAAATAAATCACTGGATAAATATCGATCTCCTGTGTCCGGGGCAATGCAAACGACAGATTGTTCGGGAGTCAGCCTTGCTGCTACTTGTAAAGCAGCAAAAACAGATGCCCCGCTTGATGGGCCTAGCAACAAGCCTTCTTTTGAAGCAAGCTGGCGTACTGTTTCATACGCTTCACTATCTTGTATTTTAAATATTTCGTCATAAATACCTGTGTTTAATACTGGGGGAATAAAGCCTGGACTCGTACCAACCAGCTTGTGCTTCCCGGGTTCCTCTCCTGACAAAACAGCCGAGCCGGCCGGCTCTACCACATGGACGGTAATTTCCGGGTTATACTCCTTTAATGTTTCACCGGTTCCGGTTATTGTTCCCCCCGTTCCCGAAGTTCCGATGAAGGCAGCAAGCTGTCTTCCGGTTTCTTCAATGACATCAATTATTTCTTTCGCAGTCGTTGTCCGGTGGATGTCCGGATTTGCTGGATTTTCAAATTGCATCGGCACGAAGCTGTTTGTTATCGAAGCTGCCAATTTATTCGCCTTTTTGATGGATCCGGGCATTTTTTCTTCGCTCGGTGTAAGTACCACCTCAGCCCCGTAAGCTTTTAAAATATTAATCCGTTCTGCAGTTGAAGAATCAGGCATGACGATAATAGATTTGTAGCCCCGGGAAGCAGCATTCATTGCCAATCCGATACCGGTGTTTCCAGACGTCGGCTCTATGATGGTTGCCCCGTCCTTAAGGAGACCCGCACGCTCGGCGGCTACTATCATATTGAGTGCAGCTCGGTCTTTTACACTTCTGCTGGGATTAAAATATTCCAGTTTGACCAATACCTCGGCCCCATCCGGTTTTGGAAGTCTATTTAGCTTGACCAAAGGAGTATTGCCGATTAGGTCAGCAATATTATTTACTACTTTCATTGTTTACATCCTTTCTGACGGATAGTAAAATTCATTATAGCAAATTTAATTCCTACAATACATAGTAAAATACAATGAATTACTTTAAAAAAATAACATATCCTCAAATATCGAGGATATGTTTGTGATTTGTTGAGGATTAAAGTTCAGCCCCCAATCCCGTATTAGATTTTACATCCATTTCATTGTACTTCTCTGTGTTATTTTCCGGTTTCGTGATAAGAGAAACGACAATCGAGGTGATGAAACCTAATGGAATACTGATAATCCCAGGGTTCGCGAGCGGGAAGATCGCATTCTCCCCCATGACACTTGGCCCAATGAAGACGAGCAGTACAGCACTAAGCATTCCGGCAAGCATCCCTGCAATAGCTCCTGCCGTGTTAAAACGCTTCCAATAAAGCGCGAAGATAATAACGGGCAGGTTCGCACTGGCGCCAACGGCGAATGCCAATACCACCAAATAAGCTACATTCATTCCCTTAGCCAAAATTCCAAGAGTGATAGACAATGCTCCGATGACTAATGCAGTATTCCTCGCGACCATGAACTGCTTCTTGCTGTCTACTTTTCCACGCTTGATGACATTTGTATAAATATCGTGCGCAAAGGCTCCTGATCCCGCGATAACTAGCCCCGCAACGACAGCAACAATGGTAGCAAAAGAGACTGCCGATATTAGCGACATAAAGATTTCACCGCCAATTGTCCCTGCGCCGCCGCCGATATACTGAGCCAGTAGTGGCGCAGCCATATTTCCTCCTTTATCAGCCGCCCGGATGGCATCGGAACCGACAAGAACAGAAGCGGCAAAACCGACTAAAGCAATCATTATATAGAATATTCCAATCAATACCATTGCCCAAATGACTGATTTGCGGGCTTCCTGGGCTGACGGCACTGTATAGAAGCGAATCAATATATGCGGCAGGCCCGCAGTACCCAGAATCAACGCCATCCCCAGTGATAAGAGATCAACCGGATTTTTATAAAGTACTCCCGGTGATAAGAATTCCCTGCCATTTTTGTCAACTACTTCTCCAAACAATCCAGAAATACTGAACTTAAATATTAATGCGACTAATAGGACAAGAATAAGAGTAGCGAACATTAAAAGAACTGCCTTAATGATCTGGACCCAGCTTGTTGCCAGCATCCCACCGAGCATCACGTAAATAATCATCAATGCACCGATAATAATAACTGCCAGCTCATACGGGATGCCGACTAGCAGGTTGATGATTGCCCCTGCACCCACCATCTGTGCAACCATGTAAAACGTCGTAACAACCAAGGTGACGATGGCAGTCATCATCCGGATCGGCCTTTCTTTCAACCGTGAAGCCAAAACATCCGCCACCGTAAATTTTCCGGAATTTCTAAGAGGTTCGGCAACGACATAGAGTACAATTACATATCCAACCATCCAGCCGACGGCATACATAAAGCCGTCATAACCGTTTAAAGCCACCAGCCCGGCAATTCCAAGAAAAGAAGCAGCACTTAAATAGTCGCCTGAGATTGCCAACCCGTTTTGCCAACCAGTTAAAGAACGTCCTGCTGTATAAAAATCGGCTGTACTTTTATTTCTTTTTGCAGCCCAAAGTGTGATATAAATTGTCGCTCCTACAATGGCCACGAATAAAAATATTCCAAATGCATGTGCGCCCATACCTATGCCCCCTTCCTCTGCCTATATTTCTCTACGGTTTCTTTCGCTTTTTCATCAAAGCCTTTGGCTTTAACAAAATATACAAATGCCAGAGCCCAGGCGACGAAATAGAGAGATACACCGTAAAGGTAACCAAAGGTTAGATTTCCGAAAACAAATTTTCCCATTAGGGGCTTTGCATAGGCTGCCATCAATGGAAAAGACAAATACAGGCAGAAAAATAAAATGACAACAGGCCAAATAAAGCGTAATTTGGACCTTTTTAGTTCACCAAACTCCTTTGAATTCGCAATTTGATCAAAGTTTTCCACTTCATTGCACCTCCCGGTTTGGAATCAAATCAGTTCGAAAAACCTGATTTAAATAAATATAAACCAGAGGTGCAACAAAAACTGGAAAAAGTCGTGAATTGTCTGAAACTTCGTCTGAATTGCACGAAACCATATGTAAGCGGTATCATTCATTGTCCCAACAGCTGAAACAGCTTTTTCTGTGCATTGCGGCTGACCGGGATTCGTGTTTTCTTTCCGCCCTTTAAAATCAAGTTGTATGCTCCATTGAACCATGGTGTGATTTCTTGGATGAAATCCAAATTCACCAAATAACTTCGATGGGTACGAAAAAATGGAAAACCTTTCAGTTTTTCCTCAAGCTCCTGTAATGTCATTTTTCCTAGGATATATTCATTAGCAGTATGTATCTCTACAAATCTATCAACTCGTGTTGCATAATAAATAGATTCAGGTGATAATACAACCACTTTCTCTCCATCATCTACTAACAGTTTAGATGATGAGGGGGTTGGAACCACAGCCGCTTTTTCAGGTTCTTCATTCGATGAAGCAAATGGAGAAAAGTTGGATAGCCGCCGCCTGACCCTGTCCAAAGCCTCCTTCAAGCGTAATTCGTCATATGGTTTTAATAGATAGTCGACCGCTTCGACTTCAAATGCTTCTAAAGCATAATTATCATAAGCTGTCGTAAATACAAAAAGTGGAGGATTATCTTTCTCCTTGATCAATATTTTAGCAACATCCACACCTGAGAGCCTGGGCATGTGAATGTCCAAAAAGATGACATCAGGAATATATTTTTCATAAAGCTCAAGCAATTGTTCCCCTGATTCCGCACTCGGACAGAGCAGAAAGCCTTTTTCCTGCTGAAGCATATATATAAGCTCTTCTCTGACGAGACGCTCATCTTCGGCAACCATTACTCGTATCGTCATGTCGCTTTCCTCCCTTTTTTATTATCTGGAATTTCAAAGTATACTTCACTGCCTCCCGACGGCAAGTTTCGAATGTGCAGACGGGACTGGTCGCCAAGCATTCCTATCAAACGCTGATTAACATTGTAGAGTCCTGTGCCTCCACCACGCTCGCTTTCTATCGGAGAGTTGCCCGCAAGAGATAGATCAATGTCTGAGAAACCGCTTCCGTTATCCCGGACAGCAATATGCACCTTACCATTCACTTGCCGTATTTCCACGTCAATCCTCCCGCCTTGCATCACATTTTCCAATCCATGTTGAACACTGTTTTCGACAAGCGGCTGAATAGTCGAAGGCGGGATCATTGCTCCCTTGCAATCATTATTCGGAGAAAAACAGATGGTAAGCCTGCCATAAAATCGGGCTTGAATGATTTCGATATATGACTGCAAATGCTCGCATTCTTTTTCTAGTTCCACCAGGGAAGTGGAAGCCAATCGCAGATTGAATCTCATAAAGCTGCCCAGCTGTACTGTGATATGCCTGGCTTTTTCAGGGTCCGTCCGAAATAAAGTGGCTATGAGATGAAGTGTGTTGAACAAGAAATGCGGATTGATCTGCGCTTCCAGATTCCGAAGCTCTGCATCACGGATAAGTGCTTGCAGTTTTTCGGATTGTACGACTGCAAGCTGATTAGTCAGCAGCTTTCCCAGTCCTTGCGCCAGGACAATTTCAACTGACCGTATATGCTGTGACTTTCGAAAGTATAGCTTTATTAATTTGCTGGTTTTGTTTGATTCCATTATTGGAACAATAATCGCCGCCTGTAATGGACATTTGTCATGCGTACAATATATGTGATCCTGGGAATAAGCCACCTTCAATTTTCCTGTTTGAATCACTTCATGAGATAGTCTTGTCTGCAAGGGATCACCCTGTTTATGATGATCTGAGCCAAGCCCTACATATGCCAACACCTGTTCCCTGTTTGACACCGAAACAGCCGCAACCTTCAACCGTTTAAATAGAAGTTCTGCAATTCCCTGCGCCATATCAAATTGAGACTCTTTTTTTAAATGTGGCAAGGCATCCTCGGCGATCAGCAGCGCCCTTCTTGTCTCTAATGCCGCTTCCCGTTCCTGTTCGTTAATGGCCGCAGCAATCATCGCTGTAAAGATGGCAATTGCTACACTATTAGAAAAAACAAGAGGCAAGCTGATTTGATCGACGGCAGTTTTTATAAAATCATCATGCGGATTAAATATGAGCAGCAGACCCATTTGTAAAATAGGCGGAAATATACCGATAAACAACGCCTTTAATGGGGAGATTACTCTTTCATGGGAAAAAAAGCGTGCTGTCATTCCTACAAGTAAACCGGTCAATATATTGACAATCCACCCTGCGATGTTTCCCATGCCACTTAGATAATACAGGTGAATGCCGGAAATAAGGCCTGCCCCCATTCCAACAACAGGCCCTCCCAATAAGCCGGCGATGACTGTGGCTACGAGACTGGAGCTGACAATCAACTGATTATCCTGAACCGGGGAAAGAATATACTGCGATACAATTTGACCATTCTCAATTACAATACCTGAAATTGTGCCAGCTATCCCAAATAGGCCATATATCATGGCATGCAATATAACCGTCTTTGCATCTATTTCACGATCAAGCAGGCTGCGGAAGCTTGGGATCCTTGTCATTAAAAATGCCAAAATCAATAACAGTCCCAGTCGCTGGACCAGAATATATGTCATAAATTCCACCAGCCGTTCCTCCTTGTATCAATTCCTGTGTGGGCTTTGACAAGCAACCGAAAATACTTTTGATCATCAGGCGCCTCTTTGGAAAAGATTGTGCCAAGAATTGCGCCCAAAAACCCGATTGGTATAGCGATAATTCCTGGATTATAAATTGGCAATAAGGCCTCCCGGGCAATCCAACCATTATCAATATTCATAATATGCGGTCCTAAAAGCACAAGTAGAACTGATGATAAAAACCCGCTTAGCATTCCCACCAAAACCCCATGCTGATTAAAGCGCTTCCAATATATAGTCAATAAAATTACGGGCAAATTCGTAGATGCAGCAATAACAAAGGTCAATGAAACTAGGAAAGTGACATTTATATTTTCCAACCCCAACGAGAATAAAGTAGCTATCATTCCTATTCCAACAGCCGTCCACTTTGCAACTCGAAGCTGTTCCTTGTCTGTCGCTTTCCCTTTTTTATAAATATGATGATAGACATCATGAGAAAGGGAAATGGTGGCCGATATGACCAAACCTGTCACGACAGCGACAATCGTAGTAAAAGCGAGTGCAGAAATGAAAGCCAATAGGAAATCTCCCCCCAACTCTTTTGCTAAAAGGGGAGCAGCCAAATTGCCGGTAGGATCCGCAAGTGTCAACTTCTCCATTCCTACCAAAGCGATCGTTCCTAATCCGAGTACAAGAGTCATAATGTAAAAGATGCCAATGATCCAAGTCGCAGTTATTACTGAACGGCGAACTTCCAACGTATTTTTCACTGTATAAAAACGAATTAATATATGAGGCAGGCCAGCTGTACCCAAAAGTAATGCAAGCTTCAATGAGAACATTTCCAGAAAGTCATCAAATAGGTTTCCAGGATAAAAAAAGCTTGTCCCCAATGGAGTTCCTTGCTTTACATATTCAATCAATTGTAGGACTTGCCAATCGAATCGAGCAAGGACCATAAGTGACACAAGGAAAGTACCGGACATAAGAAGCACCGTCTTCACAATTTGCACCCAGCTTGTGGCAACCATTCCCCCAAGAACCACATACACGGTCATCAAACTTCCGATTACCAAGACCGAAATGGAATAGTCGATACCTAAAAGCAGGCGGATTAAAAGGCCCGATGCAACCAATTGGGGTATCATATAAAAAATGGATATAAAAAAAGTGCCTCCCGCCATCAGCAACCGAATCTGATGACTCGGAAACCGCGCACAAATAACATCTCCCAGCGAATATTTCCCTAAATTTTTAACCGGTTCAGCAATCAAAAACAGAACAATCAGGTAGGAAACCAAGAAGCCGATTGAATATAAAAAGCCATCATATCCATGGAGGGAGATTGCTCCGGTAATCCCCAGGAATGAGGCGGCGCTGATATAATCACCCGCTATTGCCAAACCATTTTGAAATCCAGTCAAATGACCCGATGCAGCATAAAATTGCGAAGTGGTTCGATCCCGCTTTGCAGCCCAGTGGGTAATGATCAGAGTACAAATAATAATGCATAGAAAAAAGAAAAAATATGTATAATTCATTTGACAGTCCTCTGTTTTAGATAATCAACCAATTCATCATGACGCTTCGCCTTACACCAATAAACCCAACCCAAAATCCATGTCACCGCAAGCTGAAAAAAGGCAAAGAGCCACCACCAAGGAATGAACAAAGATTTTCCTTCAATATTTATCCACCGCGGAAGATACCATATTAAAAAGGGAAGAGCAAAATAAAAAAAAATAAAGAGTATCGTCATAGGAATAATGAGACGTTTCTTGCTTGTAATTAACTGTTGGAAAAGTATGGTTTCTTTCATGATATACAAGTGCACCAACCTTCCTAAGGGCATTCTTTCATTATCTCATTCTACCAAAGTTTCATATAATATTGAAATTCTGAATATTATTATTGAAAAATGAGGCCCCCTGAATTACTTTTCAGGGGGCTTTCAGTAAGGCAAGGCTCCATTGATGGCTGGGACTATTCGTCTCTCACCGAGCTGTTTGTGAGGTTTTTTCGACGGTTAGCTTGGATTAATGGGGTGTCTGTTTCGATTTTTTTTGCCTTTATTAATCAAATTATTTGGCGCCAGTTCCTTAGATATTTCCATCAATGGATTGTTGTTGGCCGAACTACCGGCGTTCTGAAACATATCCTTTGCATTATTCAGCATGGATTGCACAGGCTGCATATATTTTCCATTCCTATATCTGCTTAGACCGTAAGCTGCAGCTCCAATGCCAGCAGCAGCCATCATTGTAGACCAGAATTTTCTCATTTCCAAGCCTCCTGTTTTATCCCATAATGTTTTCATCCAAAACCTGATTTTGGACTGTTCTTATTTTAAACTCCCTTTGATTTCTTATTCATGGATAAAAACGGCCTGCTTTCTTTCATGTTGATGTTGAATAGTCAATTTTATCCGGGTCAATCCTTTTTAATGGTTGATCTGCCGGCCCCTCAATCACTTCTCCATCATATGAAAACCTGGAGCCATGGCATGGACAATCCCATGTTTTATCCCCGCTGTTCCAGTTCACTTCACAACCCATGTGAGTACATGTTGTGTCCACGACAAACAGCTGCCCTTTGTTATCTTTATAAGCACCTGCCCTTTTTCCTTTAATTGTAATGACTGCTCCTTCATCGTCCTTAATATTCATCATTTCTTTATCTGGCCTATCGAACTTTCCGCCGATTAAATGGGCAGCTACATTCATGTTTTCCTTTACAAATGATTTGAGGCTTGGATCCAATGGGAATCTTGATGGCGAATAAAACCTTTCATATGGGTTTTCCTTTCCCGTAATCAAATCCTTGATTAACATTCCTGAAAAGGTTCCGTGAGCCATTCCCCATTTCCTGAATCCTGTTGCTATAAAAACATTTCTATAACTTTCAGATATCCTTCCGATGTATGGTACTTTGTCGGGGGTAACGAAATCCTGCGCCGACCATCTGTATAAAATTTCTTTTGCGCCGAACAATTTGACAGCATCTTTTTCCAACGCTTCATAATGCTCTATTTCAGGTACTCCTTGCCCAGTTTTATGACTATCTCCAATAACTAGTACCATCTCTTCCCCGTCGATCTTGACACTTCTGAAGGAACGTGTCGGTTTATCGGCCGAAAGATACATTCCTCCCGGAAATTTTTGGGCAGGCTTAACAGCAATCACGTAGGATCGTTTTGGATATAGCCGTGCAAAATATCCCTTCCCATCGTGAAACGGGAAATGAGAAGCTGAAATAACATATTTCGCCTTGACCCTTATGTCATTTCTTAAATGAATGACCGCAGGGTCGCCGTGCTCCATATTGATTGCCGTTGTCTCTTCAAAAATTTGAACACCCATTTCGGTCAGATCCTTAATCATGTGAGCCAAATATTTTAATGGATGGAACTGAGACTGATTTTTCATTTCTACTGCACCGATAGACGGAATTTTTAATGGCATGTTATCAATGAACCCGCCTTCTATCCCCAACTTCTCATAGGCTTTTGCTTCCTTCTCAAGCGTTTGTCTGTCATTTTCTGCGGAAGAGTAAATATATGCACTCTCTTTTTGAAAGTCGCAGTCAATCGTATTGCTTTGAATATAATTTTCAATAAATTCAGCTGCATCTTTGTTTGCTGAATAATAAAGCTTAGTATCTTTGCTCCCAAAATGATTGATCAACTCATCATATATGAGACCATGCTGAGCTGTAACTTTTGCTGTTGTATGTCCCGTGGTTCCGTTCAATAGACGTGTCGATTCGAGAAGCGTAACTTTTAATCCTTCTTTTGCAAGTAAATAGGCGGCTGTAATTCCGGAGATTCCCCCGCCAACGACAGCCACTTCTGTTTCGATATCGTTTTCTAGAGGCGGAAAGGCAGATACTTCTGTAGATTCGATCCAATATGATTTAGGGTTATTTGGCAAAGAAACATTGTTTGAGTGCTCGTTATTCATAACTTGTCCTCCTTATCTCTATCCATATTTCAGTTTCCCCATTTTCCAGGAAAAATGTACGTGTAAAATGTAATATCAGATAAGAAGGATTGGGTTGAATTGGAGTAATGAAAAAGCTCGCTGTTAGTGTAAATTTTCCTTTGTTTAACGGCACAGGTTATTTCAGCTTCAGGCGGACGGTAATCTTCCTCCCGCTCCTCCTGCTAGGGTCTCACTTAATACGCTTTTCCCATGTCTGCCTGCGGCTCCTGCCTCTCAGAACGCTTCAATCTTGTATTAAAGACAAGATGCTCCGCTATTATCAAACCCTCCAGCGTCTTTCCTGTCTTGCAGGAATAGCCCCCGCTGCTAGAGTCAATAGGTTTTTAAAGCAAAAATGAAAAGGCCGCTCCGGCGGAATCCGCGGAACGGCAGCATTGTTAAATCATGATATGACTGGCAAAACTCTGGTTTCCTGTGTCATTTCTGATTTACAAATCGGACAAGTAGTTTTATTTTCTGTAGAAAAGGCATCCCTCATCCAACAAGAACATTGCTCATTCGTACATGACCAAACAATCGTTTCCTCTTCAGGAACAGGCTCCTGAGGCCCTCTTCTATAAGCCATGAATAAGATCCCCTTTCTTGTTATCCTTTCTATTATACCCCATTTTTGGAATAAAAAAAATGAACGGGTCAAAAGAGTGTTCGGGATGCATCGACAAGATCCTTTAGGCTTGAAGTGGTAATGCTCAGGCAGACCCTGCAATCTTTTCTCCTCTTGGAAGATCACTATTTTCGTCGGGTTCGGTGGTGATGCCGATTTGATCAAACTGAATGCCACGATCAAGTTCGAATATCAGTACACCAGTTCCTCTTTCATCAGGCCTGAATATCCCGGCATTTTCGCGCTTTCCGTTATTGAGGAGCCATACTTGATATACTTCTGCTCCTTGGAGTACAGGCATATGTTCCATCCTAACAATCAGCTTTTTGGATTCCCCCTCTTGAAGAACGACGGCAGTTCCTGTCAAGCGGCTGCTTGTTTTTCCAGACGAGCTCAACTGGAAGGTCTCTACAATTTCACTTGGAAAGGGTTTTTCCGCATTGCTATTTTGATTTGAAAGTACATGGAAGCATAGATAAAGTGCCATGATAGACAAAACCAGTACAAATCCGCTTGCCCAAGGAGTATATTGTCTTTTTATTTTGGCAGTCCTATGAGCCGAACGCTTGAGTGGATCCTTTTTGCTTTCATGTTTAAAAACATAGTCCATTACATCTGCTTTCAGCGTTTCCGGTACATCTTTTTCTTCAAAATCCATTTGCAATGCATTCCAGACATCAGTCATTTCCTCAAACTCCTTAGAGCATTGTTTGCATTCTTTCAAATGCTTCATATATTTGAGTTTTTCCCCTCCACTTAATTCGTCCGCCATAAAGTAAAGCAGTTTTCCGCATTCCGCTCTCATCTAAATATCCCCCAATTCCAAATACTTCCTAAGTCGCTTTAGTGATTCATGCAACCGGCTTTTGATTGTGCCTACAGGCTCATTTTCAATGACGGCAATTTCCGTCAAAGAATATCCTTTCCAGTACAACAAATCAATCACTCTCTTCTGTGCGGTGCTCAACTTGCTTTTGGCGAATGAAATTTCACTTCGGACAAGACTGTCTTCAATACCATTAAATGGATCGGGAATATCGATTTGACTAGTGGAATCGCTCTCAAAACGGTTATCCATATAGAGATGATTTTTGCGGATATAATCAATGCACACATTTCTTGTAATGGTCAAAAGCCAATTGACAAAGCTTCCCTTGTCGGGCCGGTACCGGCTTTTTGTTACCCATAGCTTTAGAAAGACGAGCTGGACAATCTCTTTTGTTTTTTCTACATTTCCGTTGGTGAATTTATATGAAAATCCGTATATCATTTTTATGTACCTATCATAAATCTCTTCCAGGGCAGGACGGTGTTTTCCGTTAACCATTCTCATCAGCTCTTCATCATTTAAGTCCTTCAAATGCGCCTGCACTCCCATACTATTTTTTCTAAAAAAATGGAAAAACCGCCGCTAAAAAGCGGCAGTCCCCTCAATTATTTTTCAAATTCAGTATCTTTTGCGATGATATACCAGGCATCTTTAACGCCTTGGCCGTTAACATCTCCTTCTTGCTGGTCCTTTGCAAAGTAATAAAGAGGGTAGCCCTTATATGTAACTTGTTTAGCATTAATATCCTCTCTTGTAATTGTACCAAAGTCCTTTTTGTCAAAGCCATATGGAACATTAAAGTCTTTTGCAAAAAATGCCGGCCAATTGCCAAGGCATTCTCCACTGCAATTGCTTTTTTTCGGCTCATCATTTTCGAAATAGTACAAGGTCATTCCTTTGGAATCGGCAAGATATTCTCCAACCTCTGTGTTTTCCATAAGCTGAAGACTTTCTGCAACTCCGTTTTCAACCGGCTTTTCTCCGCTATCATCTTTGGTTTCACTCTCTTCCTCGGCTACAATGTTCTCTTCTCCGGACTTGTCTTTTTGAACGCTGTCAGGCTCATCGTCTACACTTTCATTGCTGCCGCTTCCACAAGCAGCCAAAAATAATGCGGTGATAAAGATTGCCAAAAACAGTGTCACTTTTTTCAAGACCCATCGTTCCTTTCCCGTTTATTTCCATCCCCATTTTTGAAAAACTTGATGGGATGATTCCGTTTTCAAATGCTCAATGAATTGTTTTGCAGCTTTCTTTTGATCCGACTCCGCCGCAATCGCAATAGGAGTACCGCGGTAAAGCTTGTCCTCTTCTGGAAGTTCAACTAGTTCAGTAACGTCTGACAAACGGTAATGCCACGATTCATAGGTGATCCAGGCGTCATACTTGTTGCTTTTCTTCCACAGTTCAATTGCTTCGGCACTTGACGAAACGGAGTGATTAATATTTCGGCTGATACCGGAAATCAACCCTTTTCTCCCAGCCAAATCTTCCCAAAGTCCCAGTTGGCCAGCACCGTTTACGTCAATAATTTTAACTCCATTTTTTGTTATATCCTCCAGAGACTGGATGTTTTTCGGGTTCCCCTTTCTCACCAATATGCCTGCTGCTCTTGGATAAAGCTCTGCTTTCGACTTTTCATCGATGAGCCTTGGATATTTAAGCATGAGATTACGAAGCATATACTCCGAGCCGCCGTAGATGACATCTGCATCCTGCTTAGCCGCTTCTATCCATTTTGTTTCCGGGCCCGCTGTTACAGACACTTTAATCCCTGTTTCTTTCGTAAACTGCTCAGCAAGCTCATTGATCGGTCCCAATGGTCCTCCTGGACCATATACGCTCAGCGTTGTTTCTCTTTCCTTTGATTTTCCGGCCGATGAAAAACCCAGTAAAGCAGTTACCAACAATAATGCTGCTATAAAAATAACCGACTTTCTCATATTGCTTACAGCTCCTTTCAAAAATAAATACGGTTTCATTATAAATAACGGCCATAACTCAAAAACGGTTTGAAAAATTCATATCATGTATTTAAATGGAGGATATAAGGATTTCAAATAAAAAAACGCACTATTTAAGTGCGTTTACCCGTATCATTCATTTAATCATTGTCGATTTCTTTTTCAATAATATTCCCGTTGTTCACATCTACTTTGTATTCAATTTCTGTTTGGCCTTTTAATATTTCAATTTTATAATAGCCGTCCTCTGAATCGAGTTCTGATTCCTTAACAACTCCAGTGGTGTCCTTCTGTACAATTTCAATGGCTTCTAAGAGTGGAATTTTCACGGCTATACTGTTATCTTCTTGTTCAAACGCATGATTTGTATCATACATTTCCCTTTCAACGTCCATAATCTTTCCTGATATTGCATCTACATCCAAATCAATCTCTTCGCCTTTGTTTTCCAACAGAAGTTCAATATCATAAACCTGATGGCCGTTTTCCTTATCCAGTTCAATATTTTTTAATTTCCCTCCAAATTCTTTCAATGCAATATCTTTTGCTTCTTCCATTGAAATGACTGAAGGCGTATTTCCTTTAGAATTAGTTTTCGGAGTTGCTCCAGCACTGACTGCTCCTCCTAAAATGAGAAGTCCTGTAATACTTCCAATCAATAGCTTCTTTTTCATCATAATTTCCTCCCTTGATATGTTATATTTACATATTAGCGCCCCGTGATGAGACTTCACTTACAGGAAAATGAGAAAATGATGAGAATAGAATGAAAGAAAGCTCATTTTAGTCGTCCCAAGTAACGGAAAGCACTTCACCTGTGATTGCATTGATTTGGACCGTTGCCTCTTTGTCATTATCCAGCTCAATCTCTACCATGTAGTATGATAAACCGCCGGATTCCTCCAAATCGACATCGTCCACTTTCCCGTTAACCTGCTCCAATGCAATTTTGACTGCTTCCTTTGCGGTAATTTTATGAACCGCTTTATTTTGGGGCAAAGCCTTTTTTTTCTCCGATTTAGTTATAACACCAGATAAGGCGTCAATTTTCAATGTGATTTCAGTCGTTCCTTCTTTTAGTACCACGAAATAAAAGGAATGGGCGTCTTCTAATTTTTGATTAATTTGCGTTATTTTTCCGGGATATTTCTCTTGGACGAGCTTTTCAATTTCTCGCTCTGTCAGAAGCTTATTCTTCAAGTCATCTTCATGTTTGACGAGGTTCATGACTTCTCCACTTTTTGCATTGACAGAAACCCCATATTCGCCGGATTGCATCTGGATGATGACTGAGTATATCCCTCCACTTTTCTCTACTCTTACAATCTCCCCGCCATACATTTCCTGAACAAGTTTGCCAGCCTCTGTTTCCGTCAATGTATCTGAAGCCACCAGGCTTGAAAACCCCCAGACAGCCGCACCAATGAAAATAAAGGCAGTCACCATAATCAATATGATCCGTTTTTGGAATTTCATTTGATTCGCTCCATCAAATTTTATTTGCATTTTACCATCTGAAAATGAGAAATTGATGAGAATGTCAGCTTCAAAGCAATATTTGTGCGGTTGTTCCCACTCCTTCCACACTATCCAACTTGACTTCTGCCCCAATTGCGTCTGCCAGTTCTTTGGCGAGCGAGAGGCCAAGACCAAAGCCACCTGACGCTCTTGCACGGGATTTTTCCACTCTGTAAAAACGGTCAAATACCTTAGGGAGCTCTGCTGTTGGAATGCCACCCCCCCTGTCAATGATTTCAATGACTGCTTTGCCCCGTTTTCTTTCGACGCTAACATAGATCGTATCTTTGCTGTATTTATGCGCATTATCCATTAAAATGTAAAACAACTGCTTCAATTTCTGTGCATCAGATTTTACAGTTACATCCGCCTTTTCATCAAATTCAATCTTGCGTTTATACCCTGCACAAAAGGACCGGACAGCCTCTCCAATCAAAGCGTTTATATGTACTTCCTCTGCTGTTACCTTCCACTGTTCATCGTGTTTTGCCAGCAATAGGAGTTGTTCAATCAACTCTTTCATCCTGTTTGATTCCGACTGAATAGCCTCAATTGATTCATCAAACAACTCCGGGGTTTCTTTTCCCCTTCTTTTCAAAAGATCGGCGTATGCTTCAATTACTGTCAGCGGTGTTTTTAGTTCATGCGAGGCATTTGATACAAACTGCTCTTGTTTAACATAGTTCTGTTCCAGTTGCCCAATCATGTTGTTGAATGTTTCGCCCATCTGATACAATTCATCTTTGGATTGTTTAGGCTGGTCAATACGTTTATAACGACCACTCCCTTGAATCTCCTTCATCGTTTTTATCAGTGAGGAGATTGGTGAGATGATGAAGTTACTAAGCATGCTGGACGCTAAGAGCACGGGAATGCACGCAATAATAGTAATTGCAATTAAGACGATTTTCAATGTCCTTAAATTGTGTGCTGTCGTTGCCAGATTTTCAGTAAGCTGAAGTTCAGATACTTCGCCGCTGCTCCAAATGACTGGCATAGAAACGAATCCATATGGGATATGATCGTATTCAAAGATATTGGCCAGTTCTTTATTTTTATATTCTACAGGTATTTTTCTAAGATCACTGTTCCCGGCTGAGGTTACTGCCGCCCTAGGGGTACCGTCTGATCTGACTATTTGGAGCATGCCGTTGGCCGGCATATAGGCTCTGAGCAAATTTTCGATTGGGACAGAAGTTTCCGCTTCGTGCATCCCTTTTACCTTTTGGCGAGCTTCAACCTTAATCCTCTCCAATTCACTGTCGTACATCATGCGGTTAAATGTAAAATAAATCGCACAATTGATTAATAACAGGAGCCCAATGAATAAAGCGGCAGAAAATAAGTTGATTTTGCTTTTGAGCTTCATTGGCTATCCTTCAACACATAGCCGACGCCGCGTACGGTATGGATCAATGGTTGTTCATACCCTTTATCCATTTTGTTTCTCAGGTACCGGATATACACGTCAACAATATTCGTATCACCGTAAAAATCATAGCCCCAGACACCGTTCAAAATCTGTTCCCGGTTCAATACCTGCCTTTCATGCTGCATTAAATACGCAAGGAGATCAAACTCTCTCTGGGTCAAATCTATAGCTTTATTCC
Source organism: Siminovitchia acidinfaciens (assembly GCF_003605385.1). Taxonomy (GTDB): domain Bacteria; phylum Bacillota; class Bacilli; order Bacillales; family Bacillaceae_C; genus Siminovitchia; species Siminovitchia acidinfaciens. Next base: position 186,940 of record NZ_QYTV02000006.1, read on the forward strand.
CTCTTTTTACTTCCCTCGATAATTCGTTTAACTTCAAATCTCCAACCTGGATCCAGCCATCATCAACGGAATCTTCAATTGGCTTCGGATTCAGCCTTAATGCTGCACGGACCCGTGCAAGTACCTCCTCCATTTGGAAAGGTTTCGTGATGTAGTCATTTGCCCCCAAGTCAAGCCCGGAAACCTTATCTTCCACGGAATTTTTGGCAGTCAATAAAATTACCGGTGTATGTGTGTCGTTGGCGCGTATCCTTCTTAGCACCTCGACGCCACTCATTTCTGGGAGCATGATATCAAGTAGGACCAGATTCCAGGATTGATCGTGAAACATTTTTAGACCATCCGATCCAGTGAATGCTTTCCCGGTATTATAGCCTTCAAAAGAGAGTTCAAGTTCAAGAACACGGGCAATCTTTTCTTCGTCTTCTACAATTAATATCCAAGGTTTATCCATCATCAACCCTCATTTTCCAAAAATAATATTACATTTATTATATGTGGCACTGGACGAAAAACAAAGAAGCTGATATCGGGCAGAAAAGTTATTTCCGCCAAATTCCCCTTAGGGTGCGAAAAGTGTTATAATAAACTGGAATTTCTTGTGGAGGTTTTGAATTTGATTACTGTAAATAATGTTGGTCTTCGCTTTGGAGACCGGAAACTGTTTGAAAATATTAATGTCAAATTTACCCCGGGCAACTGCTACGGTTTGATTGGAGCAAACGGAGCCGGTAAATCGACATTTCTTAAAATTCTCGCTGGTGAGATTGAAGCACAATCTGGCAATGTAACCATTACTCCTGGTGAACGCCTCGCTGTATTGAAGCAGGATCACTTCCAATATGAAGAGGTTGATGTACTGCAAGTGGTCATCATGGGTCACACACGTTTGTATGAGATCATGCAGGAAAAAGATGCCATCTATATGAAAGCCGATTTTTCAGAGGCTGACGGTATGCGTGCAGCAGAGCTTGAGGGTGAATTTGCGGAGCTCAATGGTTGGGAAGCCGAATCAGAAGCAGCCATTTTATTGAAAGGGCTTGGAATTAATGAAGAACTTCATACTAAAAAGATGGCTGAACTGTCCGGATCCGAAAAGGTAAAAGTTCTTCTTGCACAGGCCTTGTTTGGTAAGCCGGATATTCTGCTTCTTGACGAGCCTACGAACCACTTGGACATCAAAGCTATTCAATGGCTTGAGGAGTTTTTGATCAACTTCGAGAATACCGTCATTGTTGTATCTCATGACCGACACTTCTTGAACAAGGTATGTACGCATATTGCCGACCTTGATTTCAGCAATATTCAAATCTACGTAGGGAACTATGATTTCTGGTATGAGTCCAGCCAATTGGCTCAAAAATTGGCGCAGGACGCCAATAAAAAGAAAGAGGAACAAATCAAGGAGTTGCAGGCGTTCATCGCTAGGTTCAGCGCAAACGCATCAAAGTCCAAACAGGCGACATCAAGAAAAAAACTGCTTGATAAAATCACTCTTGACGATATTAAGCCGTCTTCAAGACGTTATCCTTATGTGGCTTTTACCCCTGAAAGGGAAATAGGGAACGATTTGCTAACTGTCAGCAATCTCTCTAAAACCATTGATGGTGTAAAAGTTCTGGACAATATTAGCTTTACTATGAACAAAGATGATAAAATTGTGCTTCTGGGCAAAAATGAAATCGCCAAAACAACATTGCTTCAAATTCTTTCAGGTGAAATGGAGCCGGATAGCGGATCATACAAATGGGGAGTGACCACATCACAATCTTATTTTCCAAAAGACAACTCAGAATTCTTTGAAGGCAGCGACTTGAACCTTGTTGACTGGCTCAGACAGTTTTCACCGCAGGATGAAACAGAAAGCTTTTTAAGAGGATTTCTTGGAAGAATGCTTTTCTCAGGCGAAGAGGTTTTGAAAAAGGCATCTGTTCTTTCCGGAGGAGAGAAAGTGCGGTGTATGCTGTCTAAAATGATGCTGAGCGGCGCCAATGTGCTTCTTCTCGATGAACCTACAAACCATTTGGACTTGGAATCCATTACAGCGGTGAATAATGGCTTGATAAACTTCAAAGGATCATTGATCTTTACGTCCCATGACCATCAATTCATCGAGACGATTGCCAATCGAATCATTGAGGTAACGCCGGCCGGAATTATTGATAAATATATGACTTACAACGAATATTTGGAAAGCGATGATCTGCAAAAACAGGTTGAACAGATGTATGCTTAACATAAGCAAGCACGGACTAGGTAATAAATGCTATTGTTGGCTTTAACTAAAAGATAAGGGTCCTCCGTTTGATGGATGACCCTTTTTTAGTTTTTCAGCAGATATTCCGATTTTCGAATGATTTCTGCAAGCTTGACGGAATGCTTTTCATACATTTGTTTAGCTTTTTCATTTTCCGTCGCCAACGCGTAGCTCTCCAAGTCTGCTTGGCATTTTTTCATTGAGCTTAATAACAGCGGTTTTTCTTGTGGTTCAGGCAACTGGATTTTATCATCATACAAATCTACTGTCAGCTGGCCATAGGAATCCACTTGGCCGATAAATACATTATCCTGCGCAATACCTTGTTTTTGCAGCTCAACATCCAGCCATTCCCTAGTCAAACCGCTTGCTGCGAGGCCCGAATCCATAATCTGTCCTTCCAATATGACTGTTTCCGGTACCTTTACAGGCGCAATATCCAGATTTAAATCCTGCGGAGTAATAGGCTGTTTCTCTTTTTTAAGCAAAACATTCAAGTCTCCGTTTGCTTCTAGCACCGCAAATTCCACATCGGATACTTGAAAGGCATTCTTTTTTCTTAACAGATGAAGCAATTCTTCAACAGTGTATTTTTGCGACGTTAAATTTTCCTCTTGAATCTTTCCATCTTTTATTACTACAGTTTCACGGCCTTCAATAAAATCCCTTGCTTTTTTGCTTTTGATGGCAAGCAGCCCGGCAAAAAATGGGATGGCTGTCCATATAAACATACTATATAAGCCGTGAAAGAAATTTGTTTCCAACCCTGTTGATATTTCAGCTGCGATACTACCTATTGTAATACCAGCTACATATTCAAAAAAGGATAATTGCGACAACTGCTTCTTTCCCAGCCATTTTGTTAGCAAAAATAAAACGATAACTAAAATAACTGATCGTAGTATAATATTTAGCCATTGGGGAATATCCAAGCTTCTGCCTCCTTCTTAGGAGTTTTTGTACTGCAATTCTTCTGCCATCATAAATTCAACCCTATGCTTCAGATCGTTAATAATCGGTTCTGTTTCCATCATGCACTCGTGAAATATTTTTTTAGCATGCGCATCTGATGATGTTAAAGCTAACTTACTAAAAGCAGCTTGTATTCCCTTCATTGTGGCGAGCGTTGTTTTAACATCAGAAATGACGGTCAAGAGTGTTAGACCTCCCTGCTTGGCAAAAAGGAACAGAAGCAACTTTGTTCTGTTCCTCTTTTATTTTAAGGTTTTTTAGAAATAGCTTTGGTTGTGGACAAATTTTTATTAATCCGTGATCCATCCAACGCCTAGCGCCTCGAGGTTCAAGGCGTTACCGGATTTGGTCAAGTCTGTACGCGATGAACAGAAACTTATGCTTTTGTTTATTATTGGTTATATTGCGGCTCTTCCTGCATAATCTCCTGAACACGCGGTTCAAGGACATCAATGATGGCCTGTGTTTGCTGTGCAGTCATCTCATACAACTGCTTTGCCTGCTTGTTGTCTGTTTGAAGCGCAAATCCTTCCAGGCTTGCTTGGGCACTTTTCAACCCTGTAAGTGTTTGCTTTACATTATTAATAACAGTCATTGACGATCCCCTCCGTTAATCATTGTTCGCAAGAACGTTACTATTTTGTGATGAAACAGCCTAAATATTTGATGTAAAAAATGACAAAAACCCGCAATTGCGGGTTTAATCAAGTTTAAGGTATCGATACATATGACTGACAATGACTTTCAAAAGTGCATAAACTGGCACAGCAAAAATTAAACCGAGAAGGCCTCCGAATTTCCCTGCCACCAACAAGACAAAAATGATTGTCAATGGATGGATATTCAATTTTTTTCCCATAACCAGCGGTGAAGTAATATTGCTATCCAGTTGTTGAACAATGACTATAACGATGATTACAAGCAATGCCTGAAACGGAGAATCGAGCAATCCGACAATGACTGCAGGAAAAGTTCCGATCCATGGCCCGATGAAAGGTATAACATTAGTTACCATCGCAACTAGTCCAAGTACAAGCGAATAATCAAGGCCTATAATCAGATATCCTATGTAGGCTGTCAATCCTACGCAAAAGCTGACGATCATTTGTCCTTGAATATATGCACTTAGCGCTTCATCCATATCTTTTAGGATATTTTCCGCTTCTCCCTGGTGCTTCTTGGGGAGGATTTTCAATAAAAATGTCGGCGCTTGTTTACCATCCTTGAGAATAAAAAACAACACAAAAGGCACCAATACAAGCACCATGATAATATTTGCGACAAAACCCACGGTGCTGGCAATTTTCAATCCAGCATCCTGAAGCAAGTTTTTAGCATTGTTTTCGAAATAAGTCGTTATTTTTTCAACAGATAAATAATCGTTTTCCTGGAACCGGTGAAACCATTCTTTATCCATCATCGAAAGAGTCCATTCTTGAAGATTTTTGGAATAAGCAGGTAGATTTTCCATAAATAGGTTGTACTGTCTTTGCAGTTCAGGTCCGATAATGAAAACTGCTGCTGTCATTAAGCCGCCAATTGCTAAGAAAACAATAGCAATCGACAGAGTCCGCGGCATTTTCTTTTCCAGCAGATTGACAACCGGGCGCAATAAATAATAAAGGATTCCACTTACGACAATGGGAGGAAATAACGTTTGTACGATAATTACTAACGGAGTAAAAATAAAACTGACTTTTGTCCCCAGATAAATGATCAAGAAAGCCATAATTAGCCCGGTTCCTACTTTGAACCATTTCTCTTTTAGCATAAATTCTCCTCGCTTCTCTCTATATAGGAATATGTCCATTATCGCATATCTACATAATAATTCACTAATGATATTAAGAAAAGCACAAGGCGCCCGCCTATCGGCGACAAGCACAAGACGAATTGCGAGGAGGCAGCTTTTCAGCCACCACAGCAAAGCAGCTGGTTTCATTCACATCGTGAGAAACATCTCCGAATTTGCTTCATGCAGCTTTGCGACGAGGGAAACATGCGCATCCTCGAATATGCTTTGCCGCAGGAGCATATTCACCCTGAGTAAGCTTCCTTGTGACCTCGAGCCGATGGCGCCTGGAGCTAGACATAAAAACATATCTTCCTGAAAGAATACTTTAGTCAGATTTTATACTTTCCTATTTAAAGAAAGGGAAAAACCCGCCACCATAAGATGGACGGGTTTGTAATTAAGCGTTCACTGTATTCTCTTCATTTAACTTTTCAATACGTTCTTTTACCTCTTCTTCAGTCAAGTTATTTTCCTTGATGTAAAGATTTCGAGGATGTTCACGACATTCGTCAGTACAGCTCCGCATATATTTATGCTCGTTTTCCTCAGAGCAAAGGAATTGTCTGTTGCACTCCGGATTTGCACAGTTCACGTATCTCTCGCAAGGCTCACCGTCAAAATAGTCTCTGCCTACAATGACATGTTCTTTTTGGTTGACAGGAACAGCAATTCTTTGGTCAAAGACATAGCATTGTCCGTCCCAAAGCTCACCCTGCACTTCAGGATCTTTTCCATAAGAGACAATTCCTCCGTGCAGTTGCCCTACATCTTCGAATCCTTCTCTTACGAGCCAACCCGAAAACTTCTCACAGCGGATACCGCCCGTACAGTATGTCAATACTTTCTTTCCTTCTAACATTTCCTTATTTTCACGGACCCAGTCCGGCAAATCCCTGAATGTTTTAATATCCGGACGGATCGCCCCTCTGAAATGCCCAAGATCAAATTCATAATCATTTCGCGCATCCAGGATGACTGTATCCTCATCTTGCATCGCTTCATAAAATTCTTTTGGACTTAAATATTTACCGGTCATTTGTCTTGGATCAATGTCATCCTCTAAACGGAGAGTGACCAATTCCTTGCGCGGACGGACATGCATTTTTTTAAACGCATGCTTGTCTGATTCGTCTATTTTAAAAACCATATCCGCAAAACGGGGATCGGAATTCATCATTTCAATATAGCGGTCCGTCTGTTCCACCGTTCCGGAAACAGTACCGTTAATTCCTTCATTTGCTACTAGAATTCTACCCTTTAGCCCGGTTTCTTTGCAAAATTTCAAATGCTGTTTTGCGAATTCCTCAGGATCTTCAATCGTTACATAATGATAATACAATAACACTCTAAACTCTTTACTTGTTGTCATTCTGAACTACCACCTAATATTTTATATTTGCAAGATACAAAAGTAGGTTGCGTTAAGATTATACTACCGTTTATAATGCTTGGCAAATCAAGTTTTACGTCTCCTTTATATTTTGAAATTTGGCTCATTTTATTAGTGAAATTTTAAATACGGAGAGGATAGAAATGGAAAGTAAGCCTAAAAGCCTTAATAGGCATGAATCTTTGCAGCATCTATCACGGCAGCATATGGTTGACCTTCATACAGCGTTAAAATTGAAGAGGGCTGGAGAAGCAAATATCAGGTATACCATAGGAATTTTAAAGGATTTTCATGATTTCTGGCATCCATCCGGACAAAATCTTTTTCGGGAGGAAGAAGAGATTTGGCTTCCGGCCATTGCAGACAAGAAAGAAAGAGATACTATTGGAACATGTGGTGATACGATCACATTAATTTCGGAAACATTTCAATACGCTTCACCAAAATTGAAAAATGCCTGAATTAGACAAATCTTGAAAGTCATATCAGAAAAGAAGAAAGAATCATTTTTCCAATGATCGAAAAAAGCCTGCTGGAAGAAACTGCTAGCCCTTGCCTATTATCTACATGACAAAAAAGCTTCAGATGATGGTTGCTGAAGCTTTTTCAAGCGATCTGTCCGCTTTCACGGTTCATAAGGTCATCGAGTAACAATAAATCTTTTTCATAAGTCTCTATATAAGTATTCAAACCCATGTTTCTAAGGAAATTGAATGTCAGCCAATCAACGAGGCCATATTTCCTGTTCAATTTTTCAGCATTTCTCCAGGCCGTCTCCTCAAAAGCAATATTCATTTGATGCTCTTCAATCAACATTGAAAGCAGGCTCATGTCATGATATTTTTCTTCTATCGAGTGCTTTTGCTTCATTTTATATATTTCAATGGTTCTGTCCAATGACCCTAATAATGATTCCCTGTCAATTGCGTGCCCCAATTCATGAAGAGAAAATGTTTTTATATAGTCTTCAAGCGAGATAGCGTCAGGCACTTCCTTTATCGCTGATTTGATCCGAATCACATCGTAACCGATATAATGCAGAATGAAATTATAGCTCATGTTGATTCCAGACAGCTCTTCTTGGATTTCCAAATCCATACCCACTGCTGTCAGCGTTGATTGAATCACTTTTTTTATTTTTAAATTTTTATTAATCATTTCTCCCCGATGCTTTCTCCTTTATAAAAAAATGCATATTTAGTTCCGCAACGAAATGCAAGAACCGTTTTTTACTTTCATTTTATCATGAAAAACCAATTGTAGAATAGTGCATTTTCTAAAGGAGGTCCAATATATGTTGATAAACAATCTTATTTATATAGTTTAAGCAGTGGCATGCTATCCTGTTACATTAACCCTTTTTTATCACTCGCTTTTTTAAATCCTTAAGCCAAACAAACCGGGCACTTTCAGCGTTTGCATACTAAACTTGACCTCTATAACATTAAATGAAAAGGTTCAAAATGGTCCATTATCAAGCATATGTCCCCAATAGATCGACATCATTTCAAGCAAATCATTACCTGAACGAGCTCCGGAAGTCGTTGATTTTCTAAAAATTATAAAACTACAACCGAAATCGCCAATGACTTCTTAGTTTATATGCAGAATGAAAAAGCCTCCGCTCAAGATGCTGCAATTAAATTATTAAAAGAACATGAAGAGATATGGACAGAGTGGGTACCTGTAGCTGGAAAAGTTAAAGAAGAACTTTAATAAAGATTTGGAAGCAACTGTACTTACAGCTGCTTCTTTTTTTAAGTAATATTATTTACGAAAAATCACATGTAGATTTCTTTATCATGTAAAACACAACGTTCATATCCGCCAAATTCCCGTTCAATCAACTCACCAAGCTGAAAGAGTGCCTCTTCGTTCCCATTATTGCTGATTAGCTGTATTCCCATTGGCAGTCTGTCTTCATCCATGCCAACCGGAACGGTAAGCGACGGCAATCCCCAGACATTGGCATAAGCTACAAAAGGCATATATTTCTTAAAAGTTTTTTTGATGGAAAAGATTTCACTATACAGATCTCCGTGATGTGGTGCTGTCCGGTGATAGACCGGTAAAATCAGAATTCTTCTGTCAAAATAATCTTTAATTTGCCTGTCGCCTTCTTCAATCAGTCTCCGAATTTCCGCCACCCGCATCCGCCCCGGCTTGAATAAGCTTGCTCCAATAAGCGCCCATGTCATATAGTGATGGTAATCAGACTTTCCTGTCAGCTTCTCTTTCAAATAATTTTTTAACACATTGCCTATCCCAGTAAATCCTGCCGCGTCCGCGGTGGATTTTCCTCCATCAATGGACATGATTTCTTGCCATAACAAAGAACTTTCCTCAAAATAGGGAGGTATTTGAGTGGCCACTTGAAGCTTGGTGTTTAAGAAATCAATGACTTTTTGAATTTTATTTTCAATTATTTCACTTAAAATATAAGAATTTTTCGGAAGTGTCTGAATAACATAATTGGCCATTTCCACACTGCTGTCATAATCGTGGCTGGCGATCATTTTGTAAATAAACCTGGCGTCCCTTACTGACTTCACCATGGGGCCGATTCCCAGCATTCTTTTTTGCAGTCGATGGACTACTTCAGGATAACTGCCTTCATCATCTATACGCTCGTTGCCTGATTTAAATCCAATGACCCCGTTAAAATGAGCGGGAAAACGAATGGAACCGCCGATATCCGATCCTATACCAGCTGTTGCACCGCCAAGTGCAATCAGCGCCCCCTCGCCTCCCGATGAACCGCCTGCAGTCCTATCGATATCCCACGGATTATTCGTTGTCCCGTACACCTTATTGTCTGTCTCCTGACAAAAGCAAAGCGTCGGTGTATTGGTTTTCCCAAGAATAATAGCGCCTTCATTCCTTAGGATTTCCACAACTCGTGCATCTGCCGATTCTGCTATGTGACTCCGATGTTTTAAACCACCTGTCGTTTTCATACCTTTTACATGGAAGGATTCCTTTATACTGATCGGTATTCCTGCCAGCCTTCCTAGCGCATTCCCGCTTTGAATCAGTCGATCAGCCTCTTCCGCCTCTTTCATTGCTTCTGAAAAGCGATCTTCCACTAGACAGTTTACCTTTGGATTGACATGCTGCAAATGTTCAATAAACAATCGTGTTATTTCCTTGGAAGTGATATTCCTAGCCGTAAGCTCTTTTTTCATACTAATAACATCCATATGTAAAACATTCATTCGTCTTTTTGTCGACTGAGGCTCGGATTGAATCATCAAACACTCCCCCAAAAAAATTATCATCTTTTCTTCATTATTCGATGAACTCGTATTTTATTCCTCCTTCCAATGAACCAAAAATACCCCGGAAAAATCCGGGGCAATGATTTTTATATTATGAACTTGACGTTAATTCCCGTACTTTTTCATCGCTGGGCAGCATCCAGGTCAGGATGCCTACAAATGGCAATAACCCGCATAATATCATGACAAATCGGATACTGAAAATATCTGCCAATGTTCCTAATAAAACTGCTCCCACCGCTCCCATTCCAAAAGCAAGCCCGACAATCAATCCGGAAACCATGCCTACTTTTTGTGGAAGCAATTCCTGCGCATATACAACAGATACGCTGAAGCTTGATAATATGATAAAGCCAATGATAAAAAACACAGGAATAATCAGCGGCAGCGGTACAAATGGCAAAATAACCGTAAGCGGAGCCGCCCCTGCCATCGAAAGAAAGATCATATTTCTTCGACCGAACCGATCAGCCAGTGGACCTCCAAAAAATGTACCAAGAACCCCGGCAAACATAAAGATAAATACGTACAATTGCGCATGTCTGACGGTCAGTCCGTAATCTTCAATTAAATAAAATTGATAAAAGTTATTTATACCTGCAACATAAAAAGATCTGGCAAAAACTAAAAAAACGAGGAGCCCCATCGCTGTTTTTATTTTTTTATGGATAGGAGCCGTGGCCTGCTGAGCTTTCATTCGATTTTTTCGGCTAAACGATCCTTCTTGAATCTGTCTTTTATACCATCTTGAAACATTCAGCAATAAAATAATTCCAATCATTGTCACAATTGTAAACAGAAGCGCCCCTTTTTGACCTAAGCTGACAAATATTAATGCGGTAAAGACGGGGGCGAGCGATTGTCCGAAGTTTCCTCCTACCTGGTAAATCGACTGAGCCAAGCCACGCTTCGTTCCTGCAGCCATGTAGGCAACCCGAGAACCTTCCGGATGAAATACGGCCGAACCGATACCAATGAAGAATACCGACATCAGGATCATAGAAAAGCTCGGGGACAAAGCAAAACCAATCAAGCCGAGGGTGCTCATAAACATTCCAACCGGAAGAAGAAAAGGAGCCGGCCTCTTATCGGAAAAATAACCAAAAACCGGCTGCATGACGGATGCTGTCATATTCAGGACAAAAGCGATCCAGCCAATCTGTGCAAAAGACAAATTCAGTGTTTGCTCAAAGATTGGATTCATTGCGGGTACAACCGATTGAATCGAGTCATTGATGAGATGGCTCCCGCTGATGGCGAAAAGGATCCCATAAACTGTTTGAATCTGTTTTGATGATGCTGGTGTTGGCTTCTTCATTTGTGTAGTTGTACTCATTTTATCTCTCTTTTCTCGTAATTTGCCAAATGGCCACTATCTGGAAATTGATATGGCTCCCCGTTCAATAAAATAAGCAATCCATAATACAATTGTAGATCCTCATCACAATGTTCACAGAATGAAACATCTTCCTTATTCCAAAACGCAGCTAGGGAAGTCTTTTTTACCTTAAGCTGCTCGAATTCCTCTTTTAACTGCCTAAATAAGGAAAAATACTTCTGAATGGCAGCTTCCGAATCGGAATAAGTGTACATTTCGATAATATCATTCCGCCATTCAGGAAAAAACCACCACGGTTCGCTATCACCTTTCATTACAATAACTTCCCAATTTTGAACCATGTTTTTTCCTCCAAGCATTAAAATAACTAAAACCTTCCGCTGGTCAACAGGTCGTCTGGATCTGTTGATTATATTTAAAATACGAATTTTATTATACCTTTCTGACTGTCAGCTCTCCAATTAAAATGCTTATTTGGTCAGTTTAAAAAAGATTCAAATAGGAATTATAAGAACAAGGAGGTGTGGCGGAATGAGAATCGGTGTCGAAGAAAGTTTGTCAAATGTATCACAAGCGCTGGAGGAAAAAGGCTATCAAGTTGTAACCCTTTCTAATGCCTCAGATGTAAACAACGTAGACTGCTGCGTGGTCACTGGAATGGACTCCAATATTATGGGGATGCAAACTACGACAACACAGGTGCCTGTCATCGATGCAAATGGTCTTTCTGCAGATGAAATTTGCCAGAAAATAGAACAAAAACTTCACTGAAATAAATGAAGACTGCGGACTGCTTTTAGTCCTCAGTCTTCGTTTATTTTTTTTATAAACCATTGAACAAAATCTTCCGTCTCCACCGTCTCAAAAAAAGGAACGGACAGCCTGTCGGACCTTAAAGGTTCTCGAGAAATGACCGCTGTGATATTAGTAAGCTCCTCCAAGAGGAATTCATCCTGCACATTGCGTAAAAGCACTACTTTCGGGTAATTCATTTTTTTATACCCTTCCACCAAAATTATATCAATGGGGAGCCGGCGATAGATCTCTATAATATTTTCCAGCTCCCACTGATCCTTAATGGCTTCAATATGTAAAGTGCCAGCTCCTTCGACTGCAGTAATTTTTGCGCCGGCCAGCCGGTGTTGTTCGGAGTCTTTATTGATCACCAGGCGTTCAGGCGGACCACCATGACCATGATGTTTTATTGTCCCAACCGCGAGTCCCTTATCTTTACATGCTTCGATCAGCTTTTTCATCAATGTAGTTTTTCCGCTATTTTGGAACCCTACGATTTGGAAAATTTTCTTTCCTGCCATGGCACACCGCTTCCCTGCTGGTCTTCCAAAAGGATGAGATCCACTTCGTCACCGGCCCTGTAACCTCTCGTGCCTCCAGGCAGCACAATTAGGGAGTCCGCCCATGCGATTGAGGTTACAACTCCTGATTTATCCAGGCCTACTGGCTCGGCGTATACCTTACCGTCTTCATAGCTGATCTTACCTCTTACAAACCTGCTGAACGGATTTGGCTTTGGAAAATCCATTTTCAGCTCCCCTGTAATATAGCGAGTATAAGGACGATCAGACTGCATCCAATAACGTAAATACGGCTTTACAAACAATTCAAAACCAACGTAGCAAGCTGACGGATTGCCGGAAAGGCCAAACAGCAATCGGCCGTTTATTTCGGCACAGCTTGTGACGCTTCCTGGGCGCATGGCAATTTTATTGAATAAAAGCTTTGCTCCCATCCTTTTATAAATCTCAGGGAGATAATCAAAATCTCCGACAGAAACTCCTCCAGTCGTAATAAGAATATCGCATTCTTGCAAAGCCGTTTTCATCGCCTCATACAGCGATTCCAGGTCATCAGCACAGTTTTCGTACTTTTTATAAACCGCACCAGTTCTAAGAACCTGTGATTCAATCATATAACCGTTGCTATCACGAATTTTTCCAGGCTCAAGCTCATCTTCAGGCCGAAGCAGTTCACTTCCTGTAGCAATGATCCCTACTGTAGGCTTTTTAGCAACTTTTACTTGACTGTATCCGAAAGTAGCCAATAAAGCTTTAATCCCTGGATTGACCCGTTCTCCTTTATCGATTAGCGGGCTGCCTTTTTGTGTGTCTTCCCCTTGAAATGAAATATTATCCCCATCCTGAAGACGCCTTTTCACTTCTATATATTTATTGCCGGCCTCTGAAATTTCCCTTACCAATTCAAGCATGATGACACAATCCGCTCCATCGGGAATTTGGGCTCCTGTCATTATTCTGACCGCTTGCTGGTGCCCCACTTGTTTCAAGCTGACTTGTCCTGCTCCAATTTCATCAATGACCTCAAATAATAATGGAGTTTCCCGGGAAGCATTTTCCGTGTCCCTGGCCCTTAATGCAAAACCATCATATGGAGACCGGTTAAAAGGAGGTACATCGTGATCAGCAATTAAAGGTTCTGAAAGATATCTTTCATCGCATTCGTGAATAGATACCAGTTCATCTTCCCCTCTTAGCTTATACTCCATAACTTTTTCAATCGCTTCCTTGATCCAAATCGGCTTCCTTCTCTCCACCACTGCTTAATCAGGCTCCTTCCAAATGTTATCCTCCGATATAGGACATTTCTATCTTTTCTTTGGATTTCGCACTTTCCTCTGTCCGTTCATCGGAATAGCGATCTGTTCGCTGATTCCAGATAGTACTTATTTCCTTGATCAACGGTTCCTCATCATTATGAGTTCGGACCAGCCTGCGCAAGTCATAACCTTTTGAAGCAAACAGACAAGTATAAAATTTTCCATCTGCAGAAATGCGAGCTCTTGTACAACTGGAACAAAACGACTCGGAAACCGAGGTGATAAAACCAACTTCTGCATCGTTTTTATATTTATATCGTTTTGCCACTTCACCGAAATATCCCGGATCTACAGGTTCAAGTTCAAATTGTTCTGACAGCAGATCGTACATTTCTTTTTTTGTTACAACTTTGGTGAAATCCCAACCGTTTGAATTGCCTACATCCATGAATTCAATATAGCGCAATGTCACACCCATATCTTTAAAATGCTGAGCCATTGGAATGATTTCGCTTTCATTCACACCTTTTTGAACAACCATGTTTACCTTTACTCCAAGTCCCGCATCCCGGGCAGCTTCAATTCCTTTTAAGACGACACTTGAACTGACTCCCCTGCCATTGATCTTCTTGAAAATATCATCATTTAACGCATCCAGACTGACGTTCACCCTATGAAGGCCTGCCTCAACGAGATCCTTTGCCAATTTAGGGAGCAGCACACCATTTGTGGTTAAACCAATATCCTTAATGCCCTGAATTTGAATCAACTTTTTTATTAAACTAGCAATATCTTTTCTTAAAAGTGGTTCTCCACCAGTGATTCTTAATTTTGTAACGCCTAATTTGCTAAAAGCCGTCGCGAGGCGTTCAATTTCTTCAAAAGTTAATATCTCGTTTTTGGGCAGAAATTTAAAATCCGGCCCAAAAATGTCTGCCGGCATGCAATATTGACAGCGAAAGTTGCACTTATCTGTCACTGAAATTCTCAAGTCTTGCAAAGGGCGGTTAAATCCATCTTTAAGAATGTTCATCTATTCATTCAGCTCCAATCCGTTCCTTCCGCAAGGTTTATACCGATTGTACCACTTTTCCGTTGTGCGTTCATTCTTTATGACACAGGTATTATATATTTCATCTAATATTTGGGTAAATAAAATGAGAGAATGCTGAAACTTTTTCCTGCCGTATCCGTTATACTATTTGTGAGGAGTGAAGAGAATGAAAAAAGGATTGGGAGCCATCATAGGGGCTGTAGTTGTTTTAGTCCTGGTTTTAGTGCCGCTATTAGGCAGTTACAATGGCTTTGTAAATGCAGAAGAAGATGTTGAACAAAAATATTCCCAGATTGAAACCCAATTGCAAAGAAGGGCCGACTTGATTCCAAATCTCGTAAGCACTGTCAAGGGCTATACGAAGCACGAAGAAAAAGTACTGGGTGATATCGCTGATGCCCGTTCCAGACTGATTGGAGCTAAAAATGTACAAGAGCAGGCGGATGCCGATGCCACGTTATCGAGTGCGCTGAGCAGGCTGCTGGTTATCTCGGAGAACTATCCTGAATTAAAAGCGGACAAACAATTCACCCAGCTTATGGATGAACTGGCCGGAACGGAAAACCGGATTGCGGTCGCAAGAAAAGACTATAATGATCAAGTGACAATCTATAATAAAAAAGTAAGACAGTTCCCTGGGCGTATTGTCGCATCTATTTTTGGTTTCGACAAAAAAGAGTACTTCAAAGCACAAGCTGGGGCTGAGGAGGCTCCAAACGTAGATTTTGAAGGGAATGGAGAGTAATGAGAAGAGGATTGCTCTTCCTTTCCTTCCTTATCTTTTTTTTCTATCCCCTTGCGAATTCTCAAGTTGAAGCCGCAAATATACCAGATCCTGTCGGGGATATTTATGTACAAGACTTTGCCCATATCCTGTCTGACAGCGAAAAAAATGAACTGATTGAACTTGGCCAATATCTGGAAGATCACACTCAGTCGCAGATAGCTGTTCTGACAGTCAACTCACTTGAAGACGAATCAGTAGAAGAATACGCCTTGCAGGCTTTTCGCCAGTACGGACTTGGCAGTAAAGAAAATGATAATGGTGTCCTTTTGCTGCTGGCACTTCAGGATCGCAAAATCAGAATAGAAGTCGGTTACGGACTTGAAGGTGCATTGCCGGATGGAAAAGTGGGGCGCATTCTTGACAGTTACGCGCTGCCTTATTTGGAACAGAATGAAATCAACCTTGCTTTAACCAATACTTATAAACAGCTATTCAATGAGGTTTCAAAAGAATATAATCTGGACAAACAAGCGGAGGCAGAGGGCATCGAATATAACAATGAAGAAAATATTTCACCTCTGACCATGCTTATTTTATTAATGATTTTTGCCGGCATCATTTTTCTGGATTTCCGTTTTCTTGGGGGAGCTTTCACCTTAACCATTTTGAGAATGCTTGCTGCTATCTTAAGCAGAGGCGGCGGTGGAGGTGGAGGTGGAGGATTTGGAGGTCCCCGTTCAGGCGGAGGAGGCTCATCAGGTGGTGGTGGTGCGAGTAGGGGTTGGTGATTAGAAAAGCGGAAGGCGGCTTCTTAGGGGCGACAAGCGCTGGCCGCCTTAAATCGCCACGTCCTGTGGTGCCGGCGGCACTAGGACCTCCTGTCCGTCGGAGGAAAAACCAGTGAAGGCGTCATTTGCCTTCATTGTTTTTTTCGAAGCGACCTCGAGCCCCTGCCGCCTGGAGCTGGACATCGCGGAAAAGCGGAGGCGCCTGGTCATCGACGTACAGACTGGAGCGGCTCCGACGAGATAAAGGAAACACGCGGAACGCAGTGGAGCGATGTTGACTTATCGTAGGAAAGCAGCTTCCTTGAGTATGCTTCCTGCGGCTTTGCGACAAGGTAACATAGCATCCTGAAAATGCTTTGCCTTGGAGCACCTTAGTCCGCGAAGTCTGCTAGCCCCTGCCGCCTAGAACTGGACAATACGAAAAGCGGTCAGCGTCCGCCTGGAGCGGAAAACAACGAGGGCTCTTAAGTGGCCACAATATTTAATTCATTAATATAAAAAGCCCGCCATTTGGCGGGCTATCCATTTATAGACTGATTCAATAACTTTTTCAACAATGGAAATAGCACTTCCGGAAGCTCATCTACATACGGAGCAACAATACTACGATTTCCGTAAATATTTTCGAAAACCCTTTTCTGTTCCGGCTCCAGCCCCGAATTGGATAGAAAAATATTAAATACCTCTATCCCCATTTTCCGTACCTCCATGACAGCTTCATGCGTATCAACTATTCCATTATCATAATCAAATGCTGCCGGCTCTCCGTCTGAAAAAACGATAAGAAACTTCTGTTTCTCGCTTCGTTTAAGGAGTCGTTCAGCCATAATTCTAATTGCATACCCGTCCCGATTATCCTCCATAGCTTCCAGCTGCATAATTTCCGGACCCGAACGATGTAACAAAGATTTGGAAAATGGAATGGCCTGAAAGAAGTAATTGGGTTGATCATGAGTAACCGCTTCGTTCGCATCCTCCCAAAATCCGATAATTTCATGCGGAACACTAACAGCTTTCAATGCTTCATGAAATAATACAATGCCCCGTTTGGTCTCATCCATCTTGTCAAACATCGATGCCGAACAGTCAACTAGAAGACTAAATGCTGCATTTATTTCCTTGCCTGGTTCAAATTTCTTATAAAACAGTTTGGGGTGCTCATCTATAAAATAGGATAAAAGATTATTACCAAGACGTCCCATTTGTAATTGTGTTCGGTGATCGGTCTCTTTCTTTTCCATCATTCGTTTGATGATATTTTTTAGCTTTTTATGGTAAAACTTCACTTCATTTTCAAGTTTCGAATAACTAGACAGTGCTGCTTGGTATGGCCGGTTCGCCTCCAAGAAAATCGCTCGTGCATTTTTATTGGCACTGCCATATTTGTTTTTTCCTTGGCCAAACTTGGAATCTGCCTGTCCGGACATTTCAAGCCTCGAATAATCCCTATTCTCCGTTTGTTTGCTCCGCCCTTGAATAAGTGCAAGAGCCTGGTCGCCTTCCTCCCCTTCTCTCTCGCTGCCGCCGCTAATATCGGTTCTAGTCCCCTGCTCCAATTCAAATTGCATAAAGCTTTTTCCTGGGCTTTCTGTTTCCCGATGCCATGTGTTCATTTTATCGCTGTGAACTTCTTCATTTCCACCGGCTTTTTCCTCAGCTGTATCATTGTTTTGGAGAGGATCTTTTCTCACAAGGTCTGAAAAGGTATCATCGGCAGACATATTTTGCTCGGGATTTGGAAGATGAAAATATTCATTGATCATATCTGACGACAGCACGGAGGCCGTGATTTCAATAACATTAGTACAAACATCAATGCAGTCCCTGGTTGATTTAGTTTCAAATAAAAGCTCCAACTGGCCGCGAATGATTGGTATGGCCCTATCAATTTCCTCATTAAAGGAAGGAATTGAAAAAAACGGGTTTCCGGAGTTCAATATTAGATAAATCAAGTTGAAAAGGGCATCTGGGTATAAATTTTTTTCTAAGTTGACCACTAGTTGTGACGAAAAATATTCGTTATATATTTTACGGCGAATATTAAAGTCACTTACTGTTCCCGGACGCTCTTTTTTGCACAGTTCTTCGATTCTTAAATCTTCTGCAAGCATGAGGAGCTGCGCGGAAAAATTAGACAATCCAGATGATTGGACCTTCCTAATAAATGTATCAATCACCTGAAAGTCTGTGAATTTCTTATTCCCCAAAGCACGCAAATAAATGTCACTTTTCATACCAGCCTTTTTGTCCTGTTCCGGTCGGTGGTTCCAGAAATGACTGACGTACACTTTGTGATTATTCATACTTAAATAAGAATGTACACGAATAGCAGCCTCAAACAACGGGGAGCTTGCCAGGGTTTTGGCTAAATCTGTCAACTCCAGCAAAAGAAAAGTGTCAGCTTTCTCATCATTAAAATCGATAAAGCGATACATCAAGAACACCTCTAATTAAATAGCGTTGAGGCAATATTCAATACTGCCGCCTTCTCCCGCTCTTCCTCCAATTTATCAGAAATTCCCCTGCGTACGGCCCTGATTGGGTCCATATAGACTGCAAGATCACAAGTGTCAATCAAAGCCCGGATTGACGCCGCTTCTTCCGGAATAATCCCGCTCTTGACCTGAACTAGCAAGTCAGACGACAGCTGAACAAACCGGTCAATCATGCTCTCATTTTCCAACTTGCTCTCCTGGGTGATTACCTCTCTTAATTTATCCCCTTGGACATACGGGATTTCTATGACGACGAATCTATTTTTCAATGCTTCATTCAGCGGAACAGTCCCAATGTAGCCTTCATTGATTGCCGCAATCACTCCGAAGGTTTCTTTCGCACGAACAACATCGGCTGTCAATGGATTTGTCAGCATTCTTCTATAGTCAAGAATACTGTTTAAAATAGGCAGCGTTTCGGGCTTGGCCATATTAATTTCATCAATATACAAGAGATGACCTTTTTCCATCGCTTGAATGACAGGACCTGGAATAAATTCAATACTGCTTGCCCCTTCTTGTTGTGTGATCGTTTTGAAGCCAAGAAGCGCCTCCGTATCTGTATCAACGGAACAATTCACGCTGTGCATTGGCTGGCCGAACAAATTTGATAGAGTTTCTGCCATCCTGGTTTTTCCTGATCCGGTCGGCCCTTTCAACAAAATGTTTTTTCCGAGCGAAAGAGCAATGACAGCATCAAGTAAAATTGTCTTATCATCTGCGATAAACCCTTGTTCGCCAACCAATTCCTCTGTGTAATAAGAGAATGCCCTCTTCCTCTTTTCTATCATGTTTTGAATTTCTTCGGGCAGCTCCATGTTTTTCAAGATGAACAATCCTTTCTATTTCTGCAATTCGTGATTCATTACTATTTTAACAAATCACCGCCAAAGAAAAAAAGCGTGCTGTTTCAGCATGCTTATTGTTCACTGCCCATTGCTTGGTTATTTTCATCTGTGCCGAGAATGATTGTTTCCGAGGCTAGTCGATCTTCATCATACGTATATAAACCCCGGCCAATTTTAATAATTTTCGAGTCGGCTTTAGAAATTGTGTTCATAAAAGTTGTCATGTTTGCTATTTGGAAGCCTGTCTGCTCTTCAATGGCCCTTTTTAAATCAATTCCCCTGATCGGAGTCGGCTGTTCCTTCAATATCCTGATAGCGGTATCGCGCATTTTGGTAGTTTTACTTCTTCTGGATGGTCTTGCCCTTCTAGATTTGGATGACTCCAAGTTTTCTTGTTCATTGCTATCATCCGGAGCTTCCAAGTAAGCATTAAAAGATTCTAAAAAATGTAATTGCTCTACCTGTTCAGCCTTATTGGAATTTTCCTCTTTGTCCAGCTCACGTAATCGTTTAAAAATGAAAGCCCTTTCTTTTTGGATTTCCCTAATAAGTCTTTCCTCGGCATCTTTCATTTGTTCTAATCTAAGCTGTAAAGCGGCCCTTTCATCAAACATAACAACGCCTCCTTCTTTACTTTATACAGCTAATTTCATTATAGAATGTTTAAAAGAAAATTGTAAGAAATAATTGACAATTATTAAAAAATGCTTGTCCTTTCTCAAAGCTTGTCAAATTATGAAGACAACTTGTTCATCCGTTTTATTTGTAAATTTAATATATTCATAGTAGACTAATAGTTGGAAGCGGTTACCTACTTCTTCTACCGGTTTCCTTGGAAAAAAATTTTTAAGGAGGAGTTCAATGAGTCAAGTAACAATGGCTGTAAATGAGAAAGTGGAAAAGTTTTTACAAGGGACGAAAAACCTTTATATTAACGGGGAGTTTGTTAAAAGTGCAGATGGTAAAACGTTTGACACGCCAAACCCTGCCACTGGAGAAACGCTCGCCACAATATATGAAGCGGGTGCAGAGGATATAGACCGTGCGGTCAAGGCTGCGAGAAAAGCATTCGACGAAGGCAAATGGTCCAAGATGAGTGCAGCGG
Source organism: Siminovitchia acidinfaciens (assembly GCF_003605385.1). Taxonomy (GTDB): domain Bacteria; phylum Bacillota; class Bacilli; order Bacillales; family Bacillaceae_C; genus Siminovitchia; species Siminovitchia acidinfaciens. The sequence goes on from NZ_QYTV02000006.1 coordinate 207,563, forward strand.
CTAGAGGCCGTTTAATGTATAAGCTTGCAGACCTCATTGAAGAGAACAAAGAGGAACTCGCACAGTTGGAGACTCTTGATAACGGAAAACCCATTCGTGAAACCTTGAATGCGGATTTGCCGCTTTCCATCGAACATATGCGTTATTATGCCGGGTGGACGACCAAAATTACTGGACAGACAATCCCAGTGGCAGGGCCATTCTTCAACTATACCCGACATGAAGCTGTTGGTGTAGTCGGCCAAATCATCCCTTGGAATTTCCCACTATTAATGGCGATGTGGAAACTAGGGGCTGCTTTAGCTACAGGTTGTACGATTGTATTGAAACCCGCGGAACAAACGCCGCTTTCCGCATTATACTTAGCTGAACTCATTGAAGAAGCAGGATTCCCGCCAGGGGTAGTAAATATTGTTCCGGGCTTTGGTGAGCCTGCCGGGTCAACACTTGTAAACCATCCGGATGTGAACAAAATAGCATTTACAGGCTCCACAGAAGTTGGAAAGAAAATTATGGAGCAATGCGCCAAGTCTGTTAAGCGTGTCACACTGGAGCTTGGAGGAAAATCTCCAAATATCATTCTCCCTGATGCAGACTTGACAAAGGCGATTCCAGGAGCGTTAAACGGCGTTATGTTCAACCAAGGCCAAGTATGCTCGGCTGGTTCTCGTGTATTCATTCAAAAGAAAAATTTTGATAATGTTGTAGCCGATATGGCTTCCCATGCTAAAAGCATTAAACAAGGCGCCGGGTTGAATCAGGACACTGAAATGGGTCCTCTGGTTTCGGCCGAACAGCAAAACAGGGTATTGAGTTACATCGAAAAGGGGCTCAGCGAAGGGGCAGAACTCCTTGCAGGTGGAGCGAAGGCCCAAGACCAAGGTTATTTCGTAGAGCCTACAATCTTTGCAGATGTAAACGACGACATGACAATTGCCAAGGAAGAGATTTTCGGGCCGGTTATTTCTGCATTGCCGTTTGAAGACCTTGACGAGTTGATTGAACGTGCAAATAACTCCGATTACGGCTTGGCAGCAGGGCTGTGGACACGTGATGTTGCCAATGCACATTATGTGGCAAACCGTCTCCGTGCAGGAACCGTTTGGGTCAACTGCTACAACGCCTTTGACGCCGCATCTCCGTTTGGCGGGTTCAAGCAATCAGGGCTTGGCAGGGAAATGGGATCATATGCGTTAAATAACTATACGGAAGTCAAGAGTGTGTGGATTTCGATGAAATAAAACCATATATGGGGTTCCTTTTGGGAACTCCATTTTTTTGTATACTAAATTAATCGAAAAATGTCATATTTTAAGAGATAAAATTCAATAAAACGCTTTCAATAATATACAAAAACAGGTACAATGGGTATGAAAAGAGATTTATTCAATTTCACGAGGAGGTTTTTGCAAACATGAAAATTATGACCAATGAACAGTTAGTTGCAGCCTACCGAGACGCGAAAAAGAATGATCATGGTGCCGATTGGATACGTTTATTAAAAATGGAGATACGAAAACGAGGCTTGAATCCATAAAACCGGAAAGAACATTTGTATAAAATCACGCGTGCCGTAATGGCACGCTTTTTTAGTAGTTTTTAGATTGTAGCTATATAGCTGGAAACTGCCGATTCCTTTTGATCTTACAAATTACTCTTTAATTCGCGGTTTTGCAGGATTACAAGAAGGAGCGCTTTCCTTTGTGGACTCAGCCAATTTATACAAATAATAGCATTCCTCTCTATACATATGATCAGCCATCAAGGCGGGAAAAGTCCCGAGCGTTTTGGCTGATATTTCGAGTTCAAGCAATTCATTTAAAAACATCTGAAAAGCTTCAATCTCAAGCCTGGCATCTTTATTTAACCGCTCCATCGCCGGAAATTCATACAATTTTGTACGCAAATACCCTGCAAACTCAATAGCCTTTAAATAGAAATCCTCAAAATGCTCTGTAAATAATCGGCTTTTTTCTATCAGCCTCTTTTCAACTGCATCCATATTGTCAGTAATGGCTCCTGAATGTCCATAAGCATCCTGCAGCCATAGCAAATGGTGATGCAGTTCGTGGACAACAGGCACCGATTCCCCTTTTTTAAAATAGGCGATTATCCTTTCATATTCCTCCAATTCATTGATCATATGGTTAAGAAATGTAGACGACAAATGAATCTTTATCTGCTTGACCAAACTCCTCTCCAACAAAGAAAGCTTGAAATTCTTAAATTGAATAACATGTTTTGCTACTCTTTCAGTCAAAGACAACATACCTTTTACACCATTCAGCCTTCTTGCCTCAAGGAGCAGTCCATCGAAAATCCTCTTAAATTCCTTTGCTTGATCAATATCCCGATTCTCTACAGGGCTTAATGACTCCAAAATGAATCTTGAATGATCGCCAAGCACTTGAAGCCAAAATTCATGCTCAAACTTAAGTTCTCTCAGAGTCAATGTCAAAATTATTCCCCCTTTTCACTTCCTCTCTATTAGGCTATTCAAAATACACTTTGAATAGCTTAAGGAAATATTAAGAAGGCATTCCCAACTATAGATGAAAGAGCATCCAGAAATGCTGATGCGTCAGGACTTTCCTCACTCCCTTGTCTCAACCGGTGTATGACAAAAGCAGGTGGAACTCATTGAACTGCACCCTAATTGTTAGACACCATCTAACAATTGGAGGTGTGGTTTTTTTATGGCCAAATAT
>NZ_QYTV02000007.1 GCF_003605385.1 Siminovitchia acidinfaciens
AGTGACGTCCCCTTGAGCAGTTCGATTGCATTGTTTCCAAATCCCGGAAGCATCAGGCGAAACGCCTGTGGCAGGATGACAAGTCTCATGCGCTGCCAGCGGGTCATGTTCAGTGCAATGCCCGCTTCCGTCTGTCCACCGGGCACCGACAGGATCGCTCCTCGGACAATCTCCGAGGCGTAGGCCCCATAGTTCAGGCTTAAAGCCAGGACACCTGCGGCAAACGGGGACAGTTCCACTCCGAAAGCCGGAAGTGCAAAGAAGAAGAAAAACATCTGCACTAGCAGGGACGTTCCCCTGAACAGCTCCACCAAGGCGCCCATCAAGAAACGCACAATCCAAAAGCGCGACACCCGGCCAAGCCCGGCGATAAATGCAAATAGAAAAGCGAAAACTGAGGACAGCAGGAGAACCTTAATCGTTATACCTGCTCCTCGCAATAACTCTGGCAAAAACATTATATAAGTATCAATTGCTAACAACCCCCTTGCATCCAGCTGTATTAATCAGGAAGGCAGAGTCCTATTACAGCACCCCGCCTAAATTGATTGTTTTATTTTGCACAACGATCTTCAGTCGTCACATCATCCGGAAGGTTGTCCTCTCCAAATCCGAACTCTTCAAAGATTTCAAGGATCTTCCCTGAATCGATCAGCTTTTTCAGTTCAGCGTTATATGCTTCCCTCAGTTCGTTATCCTCTTTTCTAAAGACAGCAGCCCCGTAGCTCATGACACTTTCCCCGCCAATTTCAGGTTGCGTGAACGGCTTGGCCTCTTCCACTTTGGAGTGGTCCGCTGATGCAACTGCCTCGCGAATCGACGCTTCTGTCATGACCGTTGCGTCCACACGGCCTGAGCTGACCGCAGCGATATTGGAGGAGATACTGTCGGCTGTTTCAATCTGGTTGTCCTTGACGCCAAGTTCTTTCAGGAATTCATTCTGGTTTGCCCCCGCCATGATGGATACCTTCACATCCGGATTTTTCGCAATGTCTTCGTAGCTGTGCAAATTCTTCGGATTTCCTTTTTGCACGGCCATGCCTTCTCCATAGCGAATTTCCACATCGCCAAACGCCGCTTCCGCACAGCGCTCCGGACGGATATCCATGCCAGCGGTGACCACATCAAAGCGTTCCGCTTGCAATGCCGGGATTAAGGACCCGAATTCTGTCACTTCCCCTTCGACCACGTCAATGCTCATTTCCTTGAAAACCGCTTTGGTGATTTCCGGCGCAACCCCAGTCACTTCGCCGTCTGATGTTTTATAGCCGTAGGGTTTTTCATTCGCCACGCCGAGCTTCACTTTGCCCACTTCCTTCAGACGCTCAAGTGTGGAACCTTCCGATTTCGAATCTTTACCGCTATCTCCTGCGCCTGCGTTTTCACTGCTGTTCCCACAGGCGCCTAGCAAAATCAATAAACTAGCAATTAAAATTAATGACCACTTCTTCATTTCGTAAAAACCTCCATAAATTTTTTCGTAGACTTTGATACAGGCCGTCCCTAAAAAACCTCTCCTTTCAGGCGGTTAAGGTATGTAAGTGCTTACATTTGAATTTATTATAATTATTCAGTAAGTAAAAAACATTATTGAAACTGTATGAACTTTTTTAAACTATTTTTATACAATTTGATTAACCCGTTATCTTTTTCCGCTTGTTTGGAAACATAGCCTGTATTTGATTGCCATTACACAAGTTCCGTTGGTTGTAAGGGAAATAGATTAGTGACTAAAAATAAAAAATGAACCAGATATCTGGCTCATTTTTCGTAGTTTTATATGATTTGTTGATCAGCGCGATTCCGGTTTCCGCTGCTCATCCAAATTTTTATACTGAAATCCAGTAAAAATACATCATCCGGGTTCGTTAATGATAGATTGGTCAATGATTCAATCTTCCTTAGCCTATATAACAAAGATTGTCGATGCAGGTTAAGTACACGGGCAGCCTGGCTCACATTACCGGCATTTTCATTATAAGCAATAAAGGTGTTAATCAAATCCATTTCCCTTTTCTCATCATATTCGATCAAAGGGGAAATAGTCGACATCGTGATTTCCTGAACTTCTTCATTTTGGGACAAATTTAATATGAGCCGGCTGATTTTTGTATTGTCGAAGTGGTAGCGCTTTCCAATTCCTTTTTGCTTTCTGCCCACTTTCAAAGCGGAAACGGCTTTATTGTAGCTTTTATAAAAGGACATGATCCCTTCCTGGTGTTTACCTATACCCCACGAAACGACGACACCCGGAAGAAGCTTGTTCAATCTTCGGTCGACTAAATCAAGAAACTGATTGATCGTCCCGTTGGCATTGGACTGCGCAGGAGTCTCACTCGTTTGTAAAAAAACGATCATCTTGTCATCTTCCTGGGCATACATCACTTGACGGTGGATGGACTGGGCAGCATCGTATAATTCCATTTCTATATATGCCATCATATTTTCAAGCCAGGATTTCTTTGTCTGATTATTATTATTATTTGCTTCCTGGTAAAAAAGCGATTCCAAGTTTTCAGGATAGCCGATCAGGCACTCATAGGGCAAATCTATTTCCAGACCCAAATCTTGGGCCTCCTCTTTTATCCTCTGTTCGGGAATTTCTTCTTCATTCGTCAAACTCAGGACAAATTCTTTTTGCAGCATATTTTTATTTTCAGCTAGGGCATTCTCACTTGTCAGCCACAATGCGCAAACCATGACAGCCTGTTCAATAAGATTGGCCTCCCGTAATTTCATCTTATAGGAGAGCGGCGTCACAATGAAAAAATCACCTTGGTTTTGTTCACTAGACTGTATTTTCATATGAAAAAGCTGTGAATCTTTCGATTCCCCACGCTTCATTTTGGAAAAAATCGGATGATGGGATTCTTCCTCATCCTCGCTTTTTTTCATGTCGTTCCACATTCGCCAGACATCCCTTATATGAGCGGACCCCCCCGCCACATTTCCTCTGTTATTCATGATGAGGACCGGCAGACCGAGCTCTTTTTCAATGACGGAAACGATAGATGAAAAAGGCTTTTTTGTTAAAAACATCTCTATTAATTCTTGCTGCAACTCTTTCAGCCTGATCAGTTCATCCTGCTGCAGCTTATTGATAGCACTCGTCACCTCATGAATAATATCGGCAAACCGAATTTCCCACGGCAAATCCAAGATGACAAATTGATTCTCTTCTGCAAAATCAACAATCTCTTCCGGAATCCGGTATATGTAATGGCCCGTGGCGATTGCAAGCACGGAAGCACCGGATTCATAGACATCTTTTACAAATTCAAAAAATAAATGCGGATCCGTGTAGCAGCCGATTCCTGTACTTAGGACCAATTCATTTTCCCGGACGAAGTTTTCAACAGGACTCTCAATGACCGATACCCACTCAACCGATTTTTTTCTGAGTTCATTTTTTCCTGTGACAATTTTAGCAGTTTCAAAAATAGGGAACTTAAGAACATCCATCAAAGACAAGTTCAATCCATCCACCCCTGTCTATTGTTATTTCTGCGGTTTAAATTCGTACTCTTGTATTACCTTTGAAATGACAGAGAGATCAACATTGTTCCCCGTGATGATTGTGCCTATTTTGGGAAACTCGGATTTCAGCTTCTTCTGTAAAATAGCTGCAATTCCTGTAGCCGCTGCCCCTTCGACAATCATCCGGTGTTCACTCGCAACGAACCCCATAGCTTTGGCAATCTCTTCCTCCGAGACAAGGATCAGCTCATCGGCATATTGTTTAACGCTTTCAAATGTGTATCGATTGTCCAATCCGATGCCGCCGAGCAGACTGTCAGCAAGCGTGGGCTGCTCCTCTAGGACAACTGGCTTGCCTGCTTGGATGCTTTCATACATAACAGGTGAACGCTCCATCGAAACGCCAACCACTTGAATGTCCGGGTTGTATGCCTTCAATGCTAATGCAACGCCTGCAAACAATCCCCCGCCGGATAACGGGATGATAACAGCTTCAAGATCCGGTACTTCTTCGACCATTTCCAAGCCGATCGTCCCCTGGCCAGCAATAATATCTGGGTCGTCGAAAGGCTTAACCACCGTCAAGCCATACTTTTCTTCCAGCTCATAGCAAAATTTCCCCGCATCATCCTGACTGTCTCCGACAATTTCAATATGGGCGCCTGCCCTGCGGATGGCATCCACTTTTGCTTTTGGCACCCTGCGCGAAATACATACAGTCGCATCAATACCGAGTTTTTTAGCCACATAAGCAACAGCAAGTCCATGATTCCCCGTGGAAAACGTGGCCACTCCCCGCTTTTTTTCTTCATCCGATAACTTTAAAATTTTATTTGCAGCCCCTCTGACTTTAAAGGCACCGATTTCATGGTAATTTTCTAGTTTTAGATAAACTTGTGAAGATGAACGTTCTGACAAAGGAATAGAATGGAATAATGGGGTGGGTTTTACGATTTGATATACCCTTTTTCTTGCTTCAAAAACTTTTTGGAAAGATAGACCATCGACTTTTGAAAAATGCTGCACTTTATCCATAGCAATTCCCCCTTGAACGCCCAAATTGAAAGCGCTATTTTAATAGTATCATATTTCCCCTTTAATTTTTTCAATGATAAGGAAGATGTCTATCTTTTTAATTACAAAAAGACAGAAAAATAACTGTCTCGCCAAACCACTTTCCTAACTCAATATAGGATTTAAATAGTTCTGTTTTGCCGGCTTGGAAAAGTTCGAGTAAAAAAATATTCCCAATCATTATATTTATCGAAAGACCATCAAACAATTATCATATTGTACGAACTTTAATAAACTAGGCTATACAAATTGTATGAGAAATAGCAGATCGGTTGAATGAAAAAGGTTTAAAACTGCAGCATGCAAAACAGGCATAGGAAACATCCTACGCCTGTTTCATTTAATACTTTTTTCAATAAACAAGACTTTCTTTAACGAAAAGCTTTCGTTCCACATTGGCTAATATCTCAATTCCCGTTTCCGTCACAACAAAGGATTCACTAATTTCAATTCCATAATCATCTAACCAGATTCCGGGTATCATATGGAACGTCATATTGGGCTGAATGATGGTTTTATCTCCTGGTCTAAGGCTGGCCGTATGCTCGCCCCAATCGGGCGGATAATTCAGCCCTATGGAATAACCAATTCGAGATTCTTTTTCAAATCCTCGTTTTTTAATGGATTCACGCCAAACCATCTCTACTTCTTCGCAAGTCACCCCAGGTTTAACTGCAGCCAACGCTTCATTTATCCCTTCAATTACAACTTCAGCTAAAGTTTCCATCTCTTTGGTTGGTTTTCCAATAACTAAGGTCCTCGCTAAAGGGGAATGGTACCGGTTATGACAACCTGCCAATTCAAGAATTACCGGATCCCCTTCATTGAATTTTTCATCGGTCCAGGTCAAGTGGCAAGCGGATGTTTTATTCCCGGATGGGAGTAACGGAGGAAAAGCCGGGTAGTCCCCGCCATACTGCTCTGTACCGCTAATTTGCGACTGATAAATATCCGCTACCACATCACACTTTCTGACACCCGCATTGATTTTTTCGATGGCCGCATTCATCGTATGGCTAATAATGTTTGCTGCACGCCTTATATACTCAATTTCCTGTTCGGATTTAATGATCCGAATCCAGTTAATTAAATTTGTTGCATTTTTGAACGTTGCATTCGGCAAATTGTTAGTTAAGATTATGTAGTTCTGGCCAGTGAAGAAATAAGCATCATATTCCATGGCAATCGTCCGATTAGATTGATTTTTTTCCATTAAAAGATCAGTTACAAAGTCCATCGGATGTTTAATCGTTGATTGTACATAGTCATCAGAATAAGAAATGATATTATGATTTTTTAACCAGGTGGTATAACGGGCGGCACTTTCATCAATTCCGCGGCCTACCCAAATGGGCTCACTTTCATCGATAATGACAATAAGCAGCTGATGCGTATAATACGACCAGGCATTATAGCCGCTCAAATAATTGATATTTGCAGGATCAGTCACTAAAAGAACATCGATTCCTTCATCTCCCATTTTTTCTTTAGTTTTTTGCAGCCTGCTTTTGTATTCTGATAAAGTGAAAATAGACAATAACATTCCTTCCTTTCGTTATATGATGTTGTAAGCATTGTTCAATTGTGTAATATAATTATCCTGACTATTCTATATTTTTTCAATAGAAAAATAAATACACTGTTAATTTTTAATTCGGGAGTAAAAGGATATTTTGTCAAATACTTTATTCATAATAAAAATCAAAAGGCGTTTATCCTTTCAATTGAAAGTAAATAAACGCCTAAAAAACATGATTTTATTAAAAGGAGGCTTTATTGGGGGGATATATTTAAATATCAATAGACAATTAAGATGCTTTAACTACCCTAACGAGAACGGACTGCAGGATCGATTAGAAAGTCAAAATCAACTCCAGTGTCTGCTTGGGTAACATGCTGATGATAAAGCCAATCATAACCCCTTGAAGGACTTTTTGCTTTTTGCAAGTTTTTCCTTCTTTTATCCAATTCCTTAGCATCCACCAAAAGCTCAAGTCTCCCCTTAATTGCATCAAGTTCTATTATATCTCCATCTTGAACAAGTGCCAGCGGACCGCCTTCAGCGGATTCAGGTGTAACATGCAGGACAACTGCCCCATCTGCAGTACCACTCATCCGGCCGTCGGAAATCCGGACCATATTCCGAACACCGCTTTCCCACAGTTTTTTAGGAATCGGAACTTTGGCGCTTTCCGGCATTCCAGGTCCTCCTTTAGGTCCCATCCCTCTTAATATAATCACACTTTCTGGGCCAACAGGAAGATTTGGATCGTTAATCCTCTTCTCCATATCTTCTATCCCCTCAAATACAGTAGCCGGTCCGCGGTGAGTCCAAAATTCTTTGGGTACAGCCGAACGTTTAAATACAGCTCCGCCTGGGGCCAGTGAACCTTTTAGAATGGCAAGCCCGCCATCTGGATTGATCGGATTGTCCAGAGTTCGGAGGACTGGGGAATCGGTGCTTTCCGTACGACCGATAATCTTTGACCATGTTTCCCCTGTTACAACACGACTTTCCAAATGGAGTAAAGTTGCAAGCCGCTTAAACAAGGCAGGGACTCCGCCTGCCTGGCTAAAATCATGGAGTGAATAAGGGCCTGATGGGCTGACTGCTACCAAGTGAGGCGTTGTTTCACTCCAGAGCCTGAACCGGTCAATTCCAATCCGTAATCCTGCCCGCCCTGCGATTGCTTCTAAATGAATTACGGCGTTTGTTGAGCCTCCTAATGCACAAACAGTACGGAAAGCATTTTCCAGCGATTCCAAGGTTACAATTTGATCTGGTGTGCGTTTTTCTTTAATCATCTCTACTGCCATCCGACCCGTTTTTTTTGCAGCAAGTTCCCTCTCTTTACTTTGAGATGGGAAGAAGGATGTTCCCGGTAATGCCAGCCCTAATGCTTCCATTAGAGCAGACATCGTAGAAGCAGTACCCATGACATTACATGTACCAGGCCCTGGAATGAGCTTGCTCAAATATTCCTCCCAACCTTTATCGTTTATTTCTCCCTTTTGCCGTTCTTCTTTTTTACCCCAGAGACTATGAATGGTCATCTCTTCCCCCTTATAGATAGAAAGCGCTCGGGGGCCGGCTGAAAGAGATATAGCTGGCTTGCCTGCACTAATTGCTCCCATTATCTGTGCAGGTACCGTTTTATCGCACCCATTGAGTAATACGACTCCATCAACAGGACTTCTTTTAATCATTTCTTCAACGTCCATAGCCATTAAATTACGCAATAAAAGGGATGAAGGATAATTGATTTGTTCATGGATAGAAATGGTGGGAATCTCTACTGGGAGTCCCCCAGCTTCCATGATCCCTTCTCTTACACTTTTTGCAATTTGATCTAAATTAAGATTACAAGGATTCATCTCGCTCCAGCTATTGAATATTCCAACTACTGGACGTTCTTTCAGATCTTTTTCAGAAAAACCGGCTCCCTGCATAAATGCCCGGGCTATAGAGCTTTCAATATGGTTGGATCTTAAGTAGTCTCCATCTATTCTGGAAGGCATACATCATTCTCCTTTATCTGGTATAAACTGTTAAATTAATCCTATGCCATTGAATATTGCCAAAGCGGTGATGGCAACGACCGAAGCAACGAAGGTAGGAATTGTAATATACTTTAACCCTTGCTTAGTTGTTACGTTAAACAAGTGGACTTGAATCCAAAACCCGCTATTATTCATGTGAATGAAAGCTAAAGACCCTGCACCAATCGCCAACGTAGCTGCTTCAGGGGACAACCCTAGAACGGTTAGTACAGGTGCCAGAATACCTGCTGTTGTAAGTGCTGCGGTAGTAATAGAGCCTACTGTAGCAACCAGGATAGCCGCTAAAATATAAGGGACAAGTATGTATGGGATATTACTGGAAGCAATATTATTAGCAATTACTTCCACATTCTCATTTTGGCTGATGATTCCTGCAATAGCTCCACTCATTGCTGTAACTAATAAAGGCAATATGGCAACGGCTACACCGCGGGCCACCCAGGATCCCATGATCACTTGCAGAAAAGGTGTATCCTTACTAATTGAGTTATCTTCACCCATGGCAGATGCAAAGACTGTTTGCTTATACATAAAAGCAATTAAACAAGTAATAATAACCCCGCTTCCTAAAGCTACCACCCGGTCTCCAAGAACATTCATGACATTATGCAAAATAGTTCCTTCTGCAAGAAAGACATTAACGATAGAAGATGATGCGATGAATATGATCGGAATTAAAATAGGCAGAAATGCCAGTGAATATGGTATACCTCTTCCTATCTTTTTTCCACCATCATCGTTCACAACCCCTGCAAACTTAGGCAATGGAGGCACAAACTCTTTTTCTGTCCACTTTCTAAAAAGAATCCATGTGATAAAGAAAGCAATTAAACTTACAATAATTCCATAGATTATGACAAATCCAAGGTCAGCTTCAAGCGCGAGAGCCGTGGCCAGGATACCCGGTGTAGGCGGTACGAGAGCATGTGTCAAAATTAAACCTAAGCCAGTAAACGCTACCATTGTTGTCATGGATATTTTCTTTGCTTGTGCAATCCGCGACGCTATTGGAGCCACTAATAAATTAGTTATATCGCCAAAAACAGGAATAGAAATAATAAACGCTGAAAGGGAAGGCGCCAATTCCATTCTTTTTCCTTTAAACAGCTTATCGAAAAACTTAGCTATCGTATCGGCCGCCTTTAAATCGATAATCCCAATAGCCAAAATAGCCCCCAAAATAAGAGGAATCCCTATATTTCCCAAAGTTGAACCAAAGCCGTTATTAATAAGTCCGATGGTATCCAAGATCGTTGCTCCAGAGCCAATCCCCAAAATAAGTGCTGCAACAAATAAAGATAAAATAGGGTGCACTTTTAACTTTAAAATTAAAAAAACTAAAACAATAAGACTAATAATTAGTGAAAGTATGAACTGTGTCATCATTTTTCCCCTGCTCTCCACTTTATAAATTTTATAATATATAAAATACTTAATATTTAAATATTAATATATTGAAATTTACAACGCAAATAAATACTATCCTTGGTTGTAACCCAAATCCAACACCAGCTACGCCAAAGGGATATCAACAAGTCCTAAGCGCATTTTGTATTTTTTTCCATTTTTATTAAGCAGAAGGGATTATTGGGTACATAAATTTGTAACGAACCAAAAATTATTTTTACATAAGTTTTTAGTCCATATAAAAAACGCCTATTTCCTCACTGTTACTAAGGAATAGGCGATTAATATAAATCACAATATCTTTTTTAGTACCACGTTTTTTGCAAGTCCTTGTTTAGCAAACCCTTCATGAGAATAATCTTTTCTAGCAATGGAGATATCCATATATCCGTAGACGATATTAATGGCAGGGACAAGGAAAGCGAAGAAGATGAATGGAATAAAAGCCATCGGACTAACGCCTAAAACCTGAGAGGCAAAAAGTGACGTAACACTCCAAGGAATTAAGTTTATGCCGACCGTTCCGGCCGCTTCCACACATCTGGACAGATTTTTTGTGTCCAGACCCCGTTCTTTATATTTATCCCGGAAAGTTCTAGCCGGAAGGATGATTGACAGGTATTGCTCCCCGCTTGCCAAGCCGACTAAAAAAGTGGATGCAATGGTCGATAGAATAAGCGAACCAGTACTCTTAATTTTATTTGCCACTGTCTCGATAATTCGTTTGAATGCTCCGGTGCCGTCCAGTATTCCACCTAAGCCTGTCGCTAAAACGACAAGACCGATGGTAGGCAGCATGGAGGTGATTCCTCCTCGGTTGAGCAATGAATCGATTGTTTCAATTCCCGATTCAACTTTGTAGCCGTCCGTCATCACATTTACAATTTGTGTGATATTGCTTCCTTGCACAAGCAATGCTGCCAAAGCTCCCAAAGCAATGATGAAAATGAGCGAAGGAACAGCGGGTAGCCGTTTATAAACAATAAACAAAGTGAGCAACGGCAAAACCAAAAGCAGCGGGTTGATGAAAAACAGCTTGTCCAGTCCCTGCATAATCTCCTGGACTTTCCCATCGGATGTGGCTACAGCGGAATAATTCAGGCCGACCACCCAATAGAGTATGAGGGAAATCCCAAATGCCGGAATCGTATCCCACATCATATGACGGATATGACTGAACAGATCTGTATCTGCCATGACCGGTGCAATATTGGTCGTATCTGACAGCGGCGAGAGCTTATCTCCCAAAAAGGCACCGGAAATGACCGCCCCGGCAACAATAGGTGCTGGAAATCCTAAGCCCGACCCTATGGCCATCAGAGCAAGGCCAACTGTTGCAAGGGAAGTGAACGAGCTTCCAAGCGTCATAGAAACAATTCCTGTTATAAAAGCAACCGCCGGCAGAAAAATTTTCGGGCTAAGTATTCCGAGTCCATAGTAAATGATGGTTGGGATCACACCGCTTAAAATCCATGTACCTATGATGGCACCAATAAGGAAAAGAATGAAAATGGCAGGCAAGGCCCTGGCGACCCCCTGGGCTATGAATTTTTCCAGTTCTGCCCATTTAAATCCTGCCATAAGCCCGACAATTGCGCTTGCCACGATCCCGCCCAATAAAGGAATGAACATGCCCGCATCCCACTTGAAAATGGACAGTGCCGCCAAAAGGGTCAGAATCACGATTGGGGCTAATGCGTAGTATATGTTTAATTGCTTTTGAGAGTTCATGAAGTGGAAACCTCCGTGTTTTTTTGCAACGAATAAACTGATTTATATATTATACACTTCAAACGCCTCTTAAAGTTCCATTGGCCTCTTTCCAAAATCTTCTTTATTTTTCAATGATCATGATAGATGAGACTGCACTTCCCACTTTTTTATCATTCTGCACCAGCTCCGCTGTCAGGTAGCCCACCTTTCTGCCCAGCCGTTCAACGGAAGCATGCACTTCTACTGTTCCTGGAAAAACTGGCCGGTGAAAAGTCGTATGCAGATCAATGGACGCAAATGTCTGATTTTCCTGCAACTGTGATGAAATGGCATAGGCCATCATGATATCTGCCGCTGAAGCGAGGTATCCGCCCATGGTGACGCCAAGTCCGTTTAAGAACTTTTCATCCACTTCCCAAATTCCCTTAGCTTTTCCATCCTTTGCGGAAACAGGTTTAATTTGCAAGGTTATATCACAATTCGGAGGGGCAGCCCCGTTATTGGCCACCTCCATTAGATCAATCGTTTCATATTTGTTCATCTGATCAGCCTCCCTCTTCCGATTAAAAAAACATCAAATTAGACTAAGTTTTTCCGTTAGAAAAAACATGCTATGTCTAGCTCGAGACGCCATCGGCTCGAGGTCACAAGCTGCCAGGAGGCTTATTCAGGAAGATTGTGCTCCTGTGCGCCATAGCTTATTCGAGGAAGCCTTGTTCAGCTCGTCGCAAAGCTGCATGAAGTATATTCGGAGATGTTTCTCACGATGTAATTAAGTAAGCAGCTTTGCTGTGGTGGCTGAAAAACTCCCTCATCAAAATTTGTCTTTTGCTTGTCGCCGATAGGCAGGCGCCTCACGCTTTCCCTTTATGTTTATGCTTTCAAAACTACTCTTTAATATTCCACTTTGGCCTGCGCCCTCTTGCAAAAAAACTGTTACGGTTTCGCTGGCCTTCAATTGTATTCTGGCATTTCCTATTTGCCGCTTCCACTGTCGTTATGCAATCAAGCTCCGCCTGTTTGAAGATTTCCAGGAGAGAACGGTATATCCCTTTCGTCTTGAGCAATACCCGCTCCTTATTCGGTCCATACAATTCGTCTGCCACCTGGATCAACCCTCCGGCATTGACGATGTAATCCGGTGCATACAGAATTCCTTTTTCGTTCAGCACGTTAGCATGGCGGAGAAATTTGAGCTGGTTATTTGCGGAGCCGACGACAGCCTTCACTTTCAACTTCGGAATCGTTTCATCATTGATAATTCCGCCCATCGCACACGGAACGAATACATCCGCATTAACACTGTAAATCTCATCGCTTTTTACAATCGTGACTGAACCGGACAGCTCTTTTGATTTCTCCTTAATGGAGTTCAATGCATTTTCGTGAATATCTGTCACAAATAGGTTGGCGCCTGCTTCAAGGAGCTGTTCAGCAACCTTGTATCCAACTTTCCCCAGACCCTGGATGGCATAAGTTTTTCCTGAAAGGCTGTCGTTGCCGAATAAATACTGATTCGTAGCCTTTAGGGCATAGATGACACCCTGGGACGTCGGAATGGACGAATCACCGCTGCCTCCGTATTGTTCCGGGATGCCGTTGATAAAATTGGTCTCCTTTAATGCATGGACAAAATCTTCCATTGTAGTCCCCATGTCTGTTCCAGTATAGAACCTTCCATTCAACGAGTCCACATATTGGCCGAACGCCCGGAACAAAGCGGGGGATTTATCCTTTTCCGGATCACCGATAATAACTGCTTTCCCGCCGCCGAAATCGATATCAGCAGCTGCACATTTGTACGTCATCCCTTCGGATAGACGGAGTACATCTTCAAGTGCTTCATCCATGCTTTTATAAGGATACATGCGGGTCCCGCCCAACGCAGGGCCAAGTGTCGTATCGTGAATGGCGATGATCGCCTGCAGGCCTGAAGCCGGATCATTGCAGAATACGACCTGCTCGTGATTGGCTATTTTTTGAAAAATGTCCTCGTTGCCGATTGATGACTTTTCAAGCTGTTTTGCCATTTCTTTTTCCTCCATTCAATCTTGTTTAGACAAGTTCCAGCATCAATTTTTTAGGATTTTCAATCAAAGATTTAAAGCGGTTTGTAAAAGCGATAGCCGTTCCGCCGTCGGCGACACGGTGGTCGAACGTCATCGTCACATTCATCATGGAACGGATGACAATCTCATCGTGTTCATTGACAACAGGCATCTTTTTCGTCTTGTGGAACGCCATTAGCCCAGTCTCCGGATAGTTGATGATCGGTGTAGCGCCGATGCTTCCCATCGGGCCGACGTTGCTGATTGTAAAAGTGCTGCCAGTGATTTCGCGCACTGTCAATTTGTTTTCTTTCGCTTTTTGGGTCAATTCCTTCATTTCCTGATGGATGGTTCGCAGTGACTTTTTGTCGGCATCGCGGATGACCGGAACGATCAGGCCTTCTTCTGCATCCGCGGCGATTCCCATGTGTACCGATTTCTCGAGGCGGATCACTTCATTCTCCTCGTCCAGCTTCGCGTTGAAAACACGGTATTCTTTTAACGAAATAGCAAGCGCCTTGATGAAAAATGCCGCAACTGAGATATTTTCATCCATGTATTTGAGCTCTTTGCGGAAATTGAGAAGCTCCGTCATGTCGACTTCTTCATAATGGCATACATGCGGGATAGTAAAGAGCGACTGGCTCATCTTCATTGCGATTTGCTTGCGGCGGCCTTTGAACGGTATTGTGTCGAACTGCTCTGCCTGTGGTATAGCCTCTTTTTCAGCACTTGGCATATCTACGAGAGCTGCGGCTGTTTTCGCCTGCCCATTATCTCTTTCATCAACATAGCGCAGGATATCTTCAACTGTGATCCGTCCTGCACGGCCTGTTCCTTCAACTAGTGTGATATCAACGTCATTTTCCCTGGCCACTTTCCTCGTGTACGGTGCAGCTTTCACCCTGTTGGAAAGCGGGTCGCCTTTCGGCCTTTCCATAACCATCGATTTTTGCGGCGGTGCAGCTGGTGCGATTGTTGCTGCTTCCTCTTTCGCAGGAGCCGGATCGGCACTTTGTCCGGAGGCGATAGTCAATATCGTTGTGCCGACAGAAATTGTTTTTCCCGTCTCAATGAGGATCTCCTTGACGGTTCCGTTCGCTGGGGACGTCAATTCCGCCACCATCTTTTCCGTCTGAACCTCGACAAGCGGCTGGTCAACGCTGACATTTTCGCCTTCTTTTACAAGGTACGATATGATATCCCCTTCCGTCATCCCTTCACCAATATCATGCAATTTTACTTCGATCATTCAAATCCCTCCTTAAAAATTGATGACTTTGTCAATGGCTTCCTTGACACGTGCAGGAGTCGGTAAATAATGCTCTTCCAAAGCCCAGAACGGAACATGGACGTCTGCTCCGGTCACTCTTTCGATTGGAGCTTTCATAAATAAAAAAGATGTATCATTGATGATCGAAACAATGTCATTTCCGAGACCGCCGGTTCCGTGCGCTTCATGGACGATGACGCAGCGCCCCGTCTTTTGAACCGATTCGGCGATGATGTCTTTGTCGATTGGATATAATGTCCGCAAATCGATCACGTCGCAAGAGATACCTTGTTCCTTTGCCTCTTCAGCCGCTTTCATAGCGATAGGGATCATTGCTCCCCAAGCGATGAGGGTGACATCTTCCCCTTCCTTTAACCGGGCGCCTTTTCCGATTTCAACCGTATATTTTTCTTCTGGCACCTCACCTCTCACCGAGCGATACAGGCGAAGCGATTCCAAAAACAGGACCGGGTCCGGATCTTCAATGGCCGATATGAGAAGTCCTTTTGCATCATACGGATTGGACGGGCAGACCACTTTGATTCCCGGCATATGAGTAAACAGTGCTTCCACACTGTCCGAATGGATTTCAGGGGCGCGCACTCCAGCTCCATATGGTGCACGGATGACCATCGGCACCGTAAATTCCCCCATTGAACGATAGCGCATGCGGGTGGCGTGGGTCATGATCTGTTCATAAGCAGGATAAACGAATCCCAAAAATTGAATTTCGGCCACTGGTTTCATCCCATACATTGCCATCCCGATGGATGTCCCGATAATTCCCGCTTCACTCAATGGCGTGTCTATTACACGCTCCTCACCGAATTCTTCCTGAAGGCCATCCGTTGCCCTGAACACGCCGCCGTTTTTTCCGACATCTTCTCCTAGAATCAGAACTTCATCATTTTCTTTCAGCATTGTGCGCAAGCCATCAGTAACCGCCTGGATCAGCGTCATTTGTTTTGTCGCATTAGCAAGCATGTTATTGTTCACCCCGCATATGTTTCAAATATTGTTCTTTATGTTCTTTGATTGGCCATGGTGCCTCTTCAAACATGTGATTATACAGATCGTTTACATCCGGTGCAGGCATCATTTCCATTTCTTTGACCGCCGACTCAATTTCATCCGCAGCCTCTTCTTCGATCTTCTGTGCCCAGGCATCATCCCAATAGCCATTTTTCTTCATAAACAGCTCAAGGCGTGTGACCGGATCATATTTTCTGCGTTCTTCACTTTCCTGTTGGTCACGGTATTTTTTCGGATCATCCGCTGTCGTATGAGCACCATATCTCCATGTAACCGCTTCAATTAATGTTGGGCCTTCGCCGCCGCGCGCACGCTCAAGCGCCTTTTTCGTCTCAAAATAAACGACAAAAATATCATTTCCATCAATACGGACGCCCGGCATATCATAGGCGACCGACTTTTGAGCGATCGTTTTGGAATTCATCTGCTTTTCAATCGGAACAGAAATCGCATAGCCATTGTTCTGATTGAAAAATACGACAGGCGCTTTGAATACGCTTGCAAAATTCATCCCTTCATGGAAATCGCCCTCTGATGTCGCACCATCACCAAAATAGGCAATCGATGCTGTCGTATGTCCTTTAAACTTTGATGCCATGGCTGCGCCGGCTGCTAATGGCAGCTGTGTGGCAATTGGAACAGATGGTGGCAGGATTTTCTTGCCTTTAGGAGGCAGATTTCCTTCAATGCGTCCATTCCAGTTGGACAAAATATTGTAGGATTGGCCAAAAGTGATGATCGCCGCATGGTCTCTATACGTCGGGAACATCCAATCTTTGTCATCAAGTGCTAAAGCGCTTCCAACTTGTGCCGCTTCTTGCCCTTCAAATGGCGGATAGGTTCCCAAGCGTCCCTGGCGCTGAAGGTTTATCGCTTTTCTGTCAAACAGCCGCATTGTTTTTAGCTGGCGGTAAAAAAGTTGCGCCATTTCTTTGGTAATTTCGGTTTTATACGTGTCATCTACGAGGTTGCCATCATGATCGACGATTTGCACCGTTGGAAACTGTGTTTCCGCATCAAACCTTGTTAGCTCTGTCATTCTCATATTCTACCGCTCCTTTATTTTTTTGAGAGCATTTTTAAAATATGCTTATTAATTGTCAGCTTAATATAAATGAAAATTCCGCGCAAACACACGCTTCAACGTGTTTTTTCTTTAAAGCATCAATCTTTTAATCTGTTAAAGCGCACTTTGAGAAAATTGCTGCCATCTCTCAAATGCTTATAACAGAGCCTAATACCAAAAAAAAGAACCGACATTGGCCAGTCCTTTTTACTAATGCATTATTTTTTATATAAATTGAATAAAATTTTACCATGGTGACCCTGCGGCATGGTAAGAATCACCTTAGGCGGTTTCGGTACTATACCCCCGCGCGAGTGGAAAAGTGGCAAACACGGTACTTTGATTGAAGAACATGCCCGTTAATCACTGTCTTCGTTCAAAACGGGCTACTTTGCCCGAAGATCATGCCCGATAATCGATGCCTTCGTTCAAAATGGGCTACTTTGATCGAAGATCACGGGGGTATAAATTATTAAATTCAACCCATTTATCAGGTTTTCAACTTCTAATCAAATATTATATTTATCCTCTGCTGCTTTTGCCCAGTCACCTTTATTTTCAATTTTTTCAAGTAACCCCTTATTTAAATCTTCCCAAAGAAAAATCGGAAATATCCAATTCAGTTTTTCCATTCACAGCCAACTGGCTCAAAATTTCTCCGACGGCACTGGCGAATTTGAATCCGTGTCCGGAGAAACCGCACGCGAAGAAGACGTTTTTTAATTCCGGATGTTTGTCGATAATGAAATCACTGTCAGGTGTCAGTGTATAGACGCAAGTTTTTCCGAATTTCACTGGAAGCTTCTGGGACATGAACCGATCGGCGAAGCTCTTAACGTCCCCCTCATCTTCAGGGAAGGCTCCATAGTCAGCCAGCTTTTCCCATGGCTGTATAGGCTGACCTTCATCGTGGCGTCCGATTTTCACGCCTGCACCACCGATGCTCGGAAATCCATAGTACAATTCATCTGAATTTGGATAATTGACAGCAAAAGCAGGGAATTGACCTTCACGGTAAACATCTTCATCAGAGTCGAACCAGGAAAAAGTTTTTCTCACCGGCTGAAGCGGCAATTCCAGTCCCAAAGCAGAGAGTACAGGGCCTGTCCCTTTTCCTGCGGAGACAATCAATTTTTCACCCGTAAAAGTTTCGTTTTCCGTTTTTACTGTAACCGATGACTCCGTGGCTTCGATTGACTTTACCATCGTGTTTGTCTTTAGAACAGCGCCGCTTTTTTCGGTTAGTTCCCGATATGCCCGTATGCATTCTTCAACCATGAGAACTCCGGAACTTTTTTCAAAACAGCCTACGTAATCTTCTGAAAAATGGAATCCGGGCCACTTATCGTTCATTTCTTCAGCTGTCAAAACTTCAACAGGCAGAGAATAAGTTTTCGCGCTCTTGATGACATTTTTAATAAATAGAGATTCTGGATCTCCGGCATTTAAAACACCGGTTTGTAGAAAAAGCTTCTTATTGGATTCCTTCTCAAGAGCAAGCCAAAGCTCCTGTGCCCTGAGTGCCATCGGGACGTAGTTTTCTCCCTCACCATAGGCATGGCGGATAATCCTGGTCTCCCCGTGATGGGCACCTTCCGTATGCGGCGGATTAGAGGCATCAATCAGCAATACCTTTTTGCCTTGGCTCGCCAGAAAATAACCCGCGGCCATCCCCATGGAACCTGCTCCAACAATAATGGTTTCAAATTTCATTTTTATGTTCAGCCCCTCTCACAAACTATTATAGAGCAAATTGATATATCCATTTATGAAAGTTTGGAGACGCAGGTTCTTCGAAAATAAAAAGCTTGGGGAACAATTGCTGTCCCTCCAAAGCTTTTTTATTCCTCATGAAACTCTGCTATTTTTTCCCACTCCGACTTGATTTCAATCCCCATGTCTTCAGCTGAGTTTTTATTAATTAATAGTTTCAAGTTTTGAGGATACTGAACTGGGATATCTGCAGGTTCACTTTCACCTTTCAAAATTTTAGCCGCCATTTCGCCGGCTTCATATCCGATATCATGATACTCAAACCCGTATGCAGCGAATCCACCGCGTTTAACGGAATCCAGCTCACCCACAAACATCGGAAGTTTATGATCTTTTGCCACGTTAATGACAGATTCCAATGCTGATACTACTGTGTTATCACCTATAATATAGATGGCATCTGCTCTGCCATTCAATGATTCTGCAGCCTGCTGCACTTCTGATGATGTGGATACACTTGCTTTTACTGATTCTATTCCTGTCCCTTCCAGTGCCTTTTCGACCATTTCTATTTGAGCAACAGAGTTCTGTTCTCCCGAGTTGTAGATCATACCGACTTTCTTTACATTTTCAAACTCTTCTTTTATGAATTTCACATTATTTGGAATTGCATCTGGATGTGTGTCTGTAGTCCCTGTAACATTGCCTCCCGGTTCTTCCATGGATTGGACAAGCTCAGCTCCCACTGGGTCTGTAACGGATGTAAAGATGATTGGAATATCTTTTGTTGCGTTCAGCACTCCTTGAGCACTTGGAGTAGAATTGGCAAAAATTAAATCAACACCAGAACTGACTAAATTGTTAGCAATTGATTGATTGTTGTTCATGTCTCCCTGCGCAATTTGAACATCATATGTAATGTTATCACCCTCGACAAAACCGTTGTCTTCCAAAGCCTCTTTGAAGCCATTGAATGCTTCATCAAGTGATGGATGTTCAACTATTTGGCTGACTCCAATAGTATATTTCTTTTCCTCATTTTGCTCTTTATTACTGCTCTGTTCATCATTCGCCTTATTATCGCCTGAACTCTTTTGATTTCCGCAAGCTGCCACGATTCCCATAAGTAAAATAAGGGTCAGCATTATCCCCCAACGTTTCTTCATTCTTCCATCTCCTTTTTATATTTCAATATTATAATACTAATTAAATGAATCTCTATTCCGAACTTTCAAACTTCTATACGAACAAATCCACTCTTAATTTTTAGAATATATTACTATTTTACTACAGAGGGGAAAAAATAACTAGATTTGACTAGTTAAAGTTTAAGTGAAAGACAAAGAAAATCAAAGACAAAAAAGCCCGCGGTAAACCGCAGGCTTCATTTCCCATATTTATCTTGAAAAGCCATATAAAATTTCATCAGTCCAACGCCCTTTGAATGTTGGCTGTGAAAAGGGATCGGGCGCAGGTTCTCTTTTTTCAGCGGATTATTCACCCGGTCAGGATGACTGATCGTTTCAGCAAGAACCTTTCCTGCCATGACAGCCATCGCAGCTCCCTTACCGCAATATCCGAAGGCATAATGGGTTCCGTCTTCCAACTGTCCTATATAGGGAAGAAAATCCTGGGTAAAGGCAACTTTTCCTCCCCAGCGGTACTCTATGCCCGCATCCTTCAACTGAGGAAAAACAGTGACCATGCCTTCCCTCAGATTATCAAACAGCATTCTTTGTGCCCGCTTCCCGAAAGCCCTTCCGGAACCTCCGAAGGCCATGCGGTTATCGGCAGTTCTCCTGAAATAGTATAATAGGTTCTTTGAATCAGAGACAGCACGGTTTTTGGGTATTAACTCCTGCATGAGTTCTTCTGTTAATGGTTCGGTGGCGATCATGATGCTTTCGACAGGAATGACCGATTTTTCTAACGTTTTATTAAGGTTTCCTGCATAGGCATTCGTCACAATGACCACTTCATTAGCTATAACCCGTCCCTTGGGTGTTGTGATGATGACCTTGCTAGTGGAATCTCTTTGAATGTTAACGGCTTCCGAATTCTCATATATCATTCCACCCAGGCCTTCTACCGCATCAGCAAGACCAAGCGCGAATTTCAGTGGATGAAAATGGGCTCCCCTTTCATTGATCCGTGCCCCATGGTAAAAATCCGTGTTCAATTCCGTTTTCATTTCGGATCGCTCAATGATCGATACTCCGTGAAAATTCAACTTTTCCGCAAGGTATTCCTGATCCCTTTTGAATCTATCCAAATGGGAAACTTTATAGGCTGGCCGGATATCTCCCTGCCTTACAAGATCACAGGATATTCCGTTTTCCTTAGATATGTTTTCTACCAAATCGATGGAATCAAGGGATAGTTCCCACATCAGCTTTGCCGTTTCAAAGCCTTTTTTCTGCGCAAATGTTTCCATCGTTCCGTGATATCCGGTAAGCAGTTCACCGCCGTTTCTTCCGCTGGCGCCATATCCGACTGTATCCTTTTCCAATACGATCGTTTTATGTCCCATTTTTTGTAAATGATAGGAAGTGGACAGACCTGAAAAACCACCGCCGATGATCACTACATCGCAATGCTTGTCATCCACTAATGTTGGCCGTTTTTTTCGTTTACCGGCCGTTGCCTCCCACATGGATAAAGAATCCACTTCTCATTCCCCCATTTTCAGGTTCGTACCATTCTATCAAACTATGAACCATACCTGTCTTGCCATGTTTTATAAAACTTCATGATTCCTACTGCTTTTGCATGTTGGCTATGGAAAGGGATCGGTCTAAGTTTTTCTTTTTTCAATGGATTTATCACATTGTCATCATGTGCGATTGTCTGAGCGAGGACTTTTCCTGCTATCACCGCCATGGCTGCGCCGCGACCGCAATACCCAAAAGCAAAATGAGTGCCATCTTGAAGTTGGCCGATATACGGCTGCATCTCCTGGGTGAATCCTACTTTCCCTCCCCAGCGATATTCGACTTTTGCTCCCTTTAATTGTGGGAAGACCTCCACCATTCCTGACTGGAGCGTATCGAACAACCGAAGCTGGTCACGTTTACTGAATGCTCTGCCGGAACCTCCGAAAGCCATCCGGTTATCTGCTGTTCTGCGGAAATAATAAAGGAGATTCTTAGAGTCCGAAGCTGCCCGGTTATTTGGAATCAATTCCTCCATTAGTTCTTCCGTAAGTGGTTCTGTTGCAATCATGATGCTTTCTACTGGAACCACAGACCCTTTGATTGTTTTATGAAGATTTCCTGCGTAGGCATTCGTGACGACGACAACTTCATCGGCTATGACTCTTCCCTGCTTGGTCGTTACAATCACTTTGCTGTTCCTTTCAATCTTCAATGCCTCGGAATGCTCGTAAATGACTGCGCCTTTTTCTTCGGCCAGATCTGCAAGTCCCCTAGCAAATTTCATTGGATGGTAATGGGCCCCTCTTTCATTCGTACGGGCTCCGTGATAAAAGTCTGTATTCAGCTCGGACTTAATTTCATATTTATCAAGAACACCTAACTCGTGGAATTCAAATGTCTTTGCCATATATTCCTGTTCCCTTTTAAAATTGTCCAAATGGGAAAGCTTATAGGCAGGACGGATATCTCCATTTCTTACAAAATCGCACTGAATGTTATTTTCCCTAATAATTTTTTCAGTAATATCAATGGAGTCAAGGGACATCTGCCACATCTGCTTGGCAGTTTCAATCCCTTTCTTTGCGGCCCAGGTCTCCATTGTTCCTTGGAATCCTGTCAGCAATTCACCGCCATTTCTTCCGCTGGCGCCATATCCTACATGATATTTTTCGAGCACAACTGTCTTATGTCCTTTTTCCTGTAAATGATAAGCTGTAGAAAGCCCGGTATAGCCTCCACCGATGACTACCACATCACATTGTTGTTCTCCTTGAAGTGTTGGCCGTTGTTTACGTTCACCTGCAGTCGCTTCCCACATGGATAAAGAATCCACTTTTCATTCCCCCGTTTTTAGTCAAAAGTCCTCCAAGTTGCATGCTTAATCTTCTTTAGCAGGAGGTGTGTAATCCGGATTTTTCCATTCCATCAGCGTTGCGTAGCCAAAAGATTCTTCATCCTTTGGAATATAATCTTTCATGACGCCTTTGTATTCAAAACCATTTCTAATCTGAAAAACGATGACCGGATCAAAAATCTCTCCATCCAATACTTTGTTAACATACTCTTCAGCAGTCATTTTATCCGCATAATCCTTGAAGTTTGGCATTCTTCCGCCGAAAATGATGCTTTCCAGATTTAGATCCTTAGCCAGTTTTCTTCGCGCTTCATATAGGCCCTTGCCGACCTTTAATCCCCGATAATCTGGATCAACCACGACATCAATTCCATACAGATTTTTTCCATTCGGATTATGATTATCAATATACCCTCCGCCTGCTACATCGTTAAAAGTATGATTCTCTCCATAATCTTCAATATTGATGAGGACACTGGAGCAAGAGGCCACCAGTTTTCCTTCATACTCTACGCAAAACTGGCCTTCTGGAAAATGCTTTATGTGACTTGCATATTTTTCTTTTGTGGGGGCCATATCTTCATAGCCATACCCTTTTATGGCCATAGGAACAAGCTCCTCTATATCTGCCAGCGTCGTATTTCTTACAATCACTTTTGCTTCTGTTGTTGTCATACTATCTCCTCCAGTTAAGCGTTCATTTTATGGAAGCGTTTCGGTGAAAGGTGATCTACTTCAAATGATGTTTTTCCTTCCATTATCAGGTCGGAAGCAATCTTTCCAATTCCGGTTGCCATCTTGAACCCATGCCCGGAAAAACCGCCGAGCAGGATGATGTGCTTCTCGTCATCAATAGCACCCACCAAAGCATGTTCGTCAGGTGTAAAACCATCCATATAAACACTTGCTCTGACTGGGTCGGGATAAAGGTCCGGCAAATACTTTTGGACCGCATTTCGTAAAAGTTGAATGTCATCAGGCATAATGGTCCTGTTCAGTCCATCAGGATTGTCAATGATGCCGTAATTGATATAAAAGGCTGCTTTCACCATGCTTCCTTCAAAGGTCGGGGTGCCATAAAATTTATCTTCACCGGATTCTCTTATATACACAGGGAAGCGATCCGATTGAAATTTCCTAATATCCTTTGCAGCAAACCAACCCATTGCCAATCGTTTTACAGCGATCTGAGGTTTGTATTCCGGCAGAAAAGCCCCAGTCCATGGTCCTGTTGATATAACGACTTTGCCAAATTGATATGTTTTTCCATTGGCAATGACCTTCACTCCAGTTCCGCTGGGTTCAATGCGCTCTACCCTGGAATGGCTGTGCACTGCGGCCCCTAGTTTTTCTGCCTGCTTGACCGCCGATACAACTGCCAACTCCGGACGAAGCCCGCCCGCCAATGTATCCAACACCATTATTTCTCCTTGTAGTAGGTGATGCTGCGGGAATCGCTTTTTGGCTTGTTCCTGATCAAGAACTTCATGGTCCAGCCCGAATCTCTCAATGCTTTTTAACACATTATCCATAAATGGAGTTCCGGTGTTCCCTATCATCAAGCCCCCGGTCAGATGTAGAAGCTTATTTCCGGATTCTTCTTCGAGCTCTCTCCACAATCGGTATGATTCTAGCATCAGAGGAACATACTCCAATCCTTCGCCATAGGCTGTACGGAAGATTCTGGATTCTCCTCCTGCAGCGGAGTAATCATGACCGATGCCGAATTGTTCGAAGCCAACAGCTGATACACCTTGACGTGAAAGCTGCCACAAGGTCATGCTTCCGACGGTTCCTAAACCGATAACACCTACTTCAGCATCCATTCACAATCCTCCCATTGTGTAAAGGCAAGCGCCTGACCATCGAGCTTAAAGATCAGGCAGCTTGCTGGCACACTAAAAGTCACCAATTAAGCCTGTCTAGAATCTAATGCTGTTTTATTTTTTAAGATGCCATTCCTGCAGCCTTTGGCTGATTTCTTCATAATTTTCAGCCCAATACTTGGGATCCATGACAACTTGGCTTTCTGCCAATTCTGGAGACTGACCGAGTCTTTCCTGAACTTCTGCAGGCAATAATTCAATCGCCTTCGTATTTACAGGTGAATAATCGATTGTTTCAGAGAAAGCAGCTTGAACTTCTGCACTAGTTGCAAAGTTGATGAATTCCATAGCTAAATCTTTATTTTTGCTGCCCTTTGGAACTGCCCATGCTTCACTTGATAAAGTCGCTTGATTATAATGAAGATCAACAGGGGCATTGTCCTTTTTAGCTTCTGTAATCCGTCCATTCCAAGCAGTGGATATAGTGACAGTGCCAGTGGAAAGAAGTTCAACTGGCTGTGCACCAGCATCCCACCATACTATTTCAGTTTTGGCTTTCAGTTTATCAAGGCTTTCAAATGCTCGATCCACATCCAGCGGGTATAGGTCTTCAGGTTTTACACCATCTGCCATTAGAGCGATTTCCAATGTTTCAAGCGGGTCGTTATACAAACCGCGTGCTCCGGGGAATTTTTCGGTATCCCAAAAATCCTTCCAAGTTTGAGGATGGGTATCTCCGGAAAACTTGTCCGTGCTGAAAGCGATGACGGATGAATACATTTCCGCACCAACGGAATAATCATTGATCATTTCAGGAATGATATCTTCCTTGCTGACAATATCATAGTCAATTGCCTCTAATAGCCCTTGTTCTCCTGCCTGTTCTCCCCAAAACGTATCAATATTTACCACATCCCAGGTCACATTGCCGCCTTCCACCATGGCTTTTAACTTTCCATAGTCGGTTGGTGACTCAACTTCGATTTTTACATTGAATTCCTCTTCAAACGGTTTAAAGATGGTATCTTTACGCGCATCTGTAACAGCTCCGCCCCAGTCAACTACAACCAATGTTTCGGGTTTTCCTCCTCCGGACCCAGAGCTTTCGGAGCCTCCGCCGCACGCAGCAGTAAACAGCATAGCGGATGAAACCACCCCTGCTAATAATGCTTTCTTTAACATTCTTTTTCCCCCTAAAAATTTCAAGTTTTATTTCTATTGACTGCTTTTTGCTTTAACCGCCCGTTCGGAAAGCCATCCTTGGAGCAGATAAACAAATACAATACCAATAATCAGAACGGACGAGATGGCTGCAATGGTCGGATCGACCTGCGTTCTAAGGTCTTCCCACATTTTTACAGGCAGCGTTTTTGTCGTTGGTCCTGCTAAAAAGATCGTAACGACAAGCTCATCAAATGATGTAAGAAAGGCGAACAATGCTCCTGAAAAAATAGCGGGGCGTATAAATGGGACGGTCACTTTAAAAAATGCTTCGACCGGCGTAGAACCAAGTCCCATGGCCGCAAGCTCCAGGTTGCGGTCCATCCCCTTTAAACTCGCCATCACGGTGACAAATACCATTGGTATGGACAGAATCGAATGAGAGAGAACCATTCCTGTCATCGTTCCCGTTAACTGTAACGGTGAGAAAAATCGAAACAACGCAATACCGACAATAATTACTGGGATGATCATCGGAGCCACCATGAGCCCCATGAATAATTGTTTGCCCGGAAAATTCAGCCGAATTACAGCGTTTGCGGCAAGTGTTCCAATAATGACCGCTAATATTGTTGTGAAGAACGAGATTTGCAAACTCCGAAATAAGCTTTCCATCCATGATACATCTTCAAAAAATGCCTGATACCACTTAATGGAATATCCCGGTGGCGGGAATTGAAAATACGATACCGAAGTAAATGACATGACAAAAATGATGATAATTGGCGCCAACAAAGCCGTTAGTATGAGAGCAACGGTTCCTTTTAACCACATTTTTTATGTCACATCCTTTAACACAGCATGATTGCGTAAAACTAGAAAAGCCAATCCCAATATCACAATTGTTACGATAAAAAGCACTAATGATAAAGCTGAAGCCATGTGCCAGTTGAGCGTCTTGTTAATGTAATTTTCAATGACCATGGAAATCATCATTTCACTTGATCCCCCAAGTAAAGCGGGGGTGACAAAAAATCCGAGGCTCATTACGAAAACCAAAAGAGATCCTGCTAAAATGCCCGGCAACGAAAGAGGAAAATTGATTTGAAAAAAAGCCGCAATAGGACGTGCTCCCAGCCCTTCCGCTGCCTGATAAAGCCGCTGGTCAATCCCTTTCATGACGGAATAAAGGCTGAAAAACATGAATGGATACAGAACATGCACCATCCCGATCACAACACCGGTTGTGGTATATAAAAGCTTGATCGGTTCATCGATAATGCCGAGAGCCATGAGAGCCTGATTAATGACCCCTTGGTCTTGTAGCATGACTATCCAAGAAAAAGTCCGGACCAGGAGGCTAATCCAGAAAGGAATCATCGCCAAGGCCAGAATCATATTTTTCCATAAATTTGATTCAATCCTGATCAAAAGATAAGCGATCGGATAGGAGATCAGTAAAGAAATAACCGTTACAAGAAATGAAATTTTTAATGTAATCCAAATGACATCCAAATAAACTTTATTAGTGAAAATATGCTGCATATGTTCTAGAGTAAAAGCCCCGCTGCTGTCAGCGATGCCAAGCTTAAACAGCTCGATCATTGGATAAAGCAGCAGTACAACGACATAAGCCAATGGTATGATTGCCAATAGCCATTTCAAACCCGGAATCTTTGTAAAAAGCCCCGGTGTTGGAACGCTGTAACTTCTGATAGGCTGTTTCTCTTGCTTTGCATCTATCACTGTACATCACTTCCTTTTTCATAGACTTATCCGGAATTATGAGGACGCCGCCTTTAATGGACCGCTTACATTTTCAGACGATTCATCTTCCAATATCGTGGCGTCTTGGGGATTCCAGCCAAAAGTCAATTCCTCCCCTACAGTGATTGCATGGGACAATAATGAAGGGACTTTGATCTTCATCTCTTCTCCTTCTTTAGTTTTTACAAGGATGATAAGCGCCTCCCCCACATATATGACGGACATCACTTTAGCTTTGAGTGTGTTTTTCAAGGCCTTCCCTGCTTCAGCCAATTGAATGTTTTCGGGACGAAGAGCAATCAATACTGATGTTGTATCGAATGACTGATCTCTGCTTTGGATTGTAACCATCTGGCCATTTTGTAATTGAATGTTGGCATTTTCGGAATCCTCGTTAAGAACTGTTCCTTTTAACAAGTTAATATCACCTATGAATTCAGCAACAAATCGATTTTTAGGATACTTATATAAGTTTTCAGGTGTATCGATTTGTTCGATTCCTCCATTGTTCATCACACAGATCCTGTCGGACATCGTTAACGCTTCCTCCTGGTCATGAGTAACAGAGATGGTGGTTATTCCCAAACTTTCCTGAATGCTTTTAATCTCGATCTGCATACGCTGGCGCAAATTTTTATCCAGTGCACTTAAAGGCTCGTCCAATAAGAGGAGAGGCGGGCTGAAAACAATCGCTCTGGCTAATGCAACGCGTTGTTGCTGACCTCCACTCATTTGAGCAGGATAATGCCCTGCATACTGTTCCAAGTGGACAATCTTTAAAACTTCCTCAACTTTATGTTTTATTTCCTGCTTTCTCAGTTTGCGCTTCTTCAATGGATAAGCAATGTTCTCGGCCACAGTCATATGAGGAAAAAGGGCATAGTTCTGAAAAACCATGCCAATATTTCTTTCATAAGGCTTTTTAGAAGAGATATTCTCATTTTTTAACATGATAGATCCGGAACTGACTTCTTCAAATCCTGCAATCAGTTTCAACAGTGTTGTCTTGCCTGAACCGCTTGGTCCAAGAATCGTAAAGAACTCTCCTTGCTCAACCGTTAAATTCGCATTATTTACCGCTCTGAACTTTTTGTAGTACTTCGTGACATTTTGAATCTCTAAGTTGCTTGTCATCAAGTTGCCCCTCCCCTATTTAAAAATCAATTCTGAATATTAAACTTAAAATTTATCACTTCCAAAAATTCGACAAAAAGAAAGGATGCCGGAATGACTCTATTCAAAACGCTTACATTTACTCGTATTCTATTTGCTAATAAAGCTTCTACAAAATTTGTCATTTTTTTTAGTATAGTTTAAATAGTATCTTGAATTTCCATAAATGTAAAATATATAATAAAATTAGAATATATATATTTTATATATAAGGGTGATTAAATGGATATGCAGAAGCTAAAATACTTTATCGCTGTTGTGGAGAATGGCACCGTTTCAAAGGCTGCCAAGGTCTTGAATATGACTCAGCCGCCCTTAAGCATGCTCTTAAAGAAATTCGAAGAGGAGATAGGGATACAATTATTCAGGAGGGAAGGAAAGCGTCTATTTCTGACAGACTCCGGTCAAATGGTTTATCAACGGGGGATAGAATTATTGGCGAGCTCGGAGGCCATTCTTCAGGAGGCACGGGAATATCAGAAGGATCATCGTGGCACCGTATCCATCGGATGTGCGACAGTATCCAACTTTTCATTGATTCCGGAAGTAATCAAACGGATGAATGATCGAAGCATCAATATATCCACTCACGTAAAAGAAGGCTCAACACCATTCATTCTCGAACATCTACGCTTCCATAAAGTGGATATAGGAATCATAAGAAATGTTTATAATAGGGATGATTTAATTACTACCAAACTATTATCCGAGCCGATAATGGTTGCTGTGCCTCCAAATCATCCGCTTGCCGAAAAAAGTTCCGTAACGTTGGAAGCGTTAAAAAATGAAAACTTCCTTCTTCATCACTCTTCATATGAATATAATATTTCGGATAATATCATCATGGAATGCAAGAAAAGTGGGTTTTCACCTAATATCATTTATTGGGGAACTGAAACATTGCCTATGCTTGGTATGGTTAATGCTGGCATGGGGATTGCATTTCCACCTAAATCAGTCATTAAAAGCGTGGGCGTCTCCCTTCCGCCAATGCTTGAGCTCATCAATCCTGAAATCATCACCACCTTGAATTTAGTCACTGTAAAAAACAATGTAAAAAAAGAAGCCGTTGACATCTTTTTGAAAATAACAAAAGAAGTTATTGCGGAGATTGAGGAGGATTTTATACTATACTGAACCCACACATTTCTCCTCAATCAGCGCGGGAATATTAACAACTTAAGTATTTTTTCACTTTCTAACAAAGAAATGAACTGGCCCCTGTCAAATAGACAGGGGCCAGTTCATAACAACAAAGCTGTTCGCTTTTTACTTCACATACTCCTCCAGCTTCTGGTCTCTTTCTTCTTTCTCTTCCTCCGAAGCCAAATCGTATTTCTTCAAAAGATGGAATACTTCATTCAAGGTTTCCTGCGGCTGCTCACTTTGCAAAAATTGCCCCAGCCCTTCTGCCAGACTTGCAGGCAAAAATTTCACCTGGCTTTCCAGCTTTCCAACTACGTCCTCACGAGAGTGGTCGATGTTGCATTTGCTCATTCCTATCACCCCTTTCTATAAGGAGAAGCGCAAGGCGCCCGCCTATCGGCGACAAGCACAAGACGAATTTTGATGAGGGAGCTTTTCAGCCACCACAGCAAAGCTGCTTACTTAATTACATCGTGAGAAACATCTCCGAATAGGCTTCATGCAGCTTTGCGACGAGCTGAACAAAGCTTCCTCGAATATGCTATGGCGCAGGAGCACAATCTTCCTGAATAAGCCTCCTGGCAGCTTGTGACCTCGAGCCGATGGCGCCTGGCCGACTATAATGCGCCACGTCCTGTGGCGCCGTCAGCAATAGAACCTCCTGTCCTTCGGAGCTAGACATAACATACCCTTGTTTGAATAGAAAATTTAGCTTAAACGATAAAAACAGCTGGCTATCTTTT
This sequence comes from Siminovitchia acidinfaciens, assembly GCF_003605385.1. Taxonomy (GTDB): domain Bacteria; phylum Bacillota; class Bacilli; order Bacillales; family Bacillaceae_C; genus Siminovitchia; species Siminovitchia acidinfaciens. The sequence goes on from NZ_QYTV02000007.1 coordinate 30,189, forward strand.
CAACATTTCCTCCAGCCGCGCAAGCTTTTCGTTGCGCTCTTTTCTAGCCTCGATGGCCTGGTCCAATGTGATGGCGACAAACCGGCATGTTGACAGCGGACGGGATTGGGCGATGAGGTCCAAATCCTGGCTGATGACTGTTCCGATGGTGACAAAACCGCCCCCTGTCGTAGCGTCATTTTGCAAGACGATCAGTTCCTCTTCATTCGTAAACATGAGTCCACCGATTGGATAAGCAAAGTCTACGACATTCGTATAACTTCTCCCCGCTCCAAAGGGCGGGTCTTCCTCGATAAAAGATACTTTTGCCCCGGTATACCGATAGGCGACCCGGTTCGATTCCGGTGACACGGTCCATTCCGAATTTAAGAACGTCTTCAATCCTTGATCGCTGATCATATGCCCCTTGATCCCCATCGTTACCCGGATTTCCTGCATTCTGCTAAAAGCGGGGATAAAATCAGCTGGAACCGACATGCCCGCTTGTTTGAAGACCCCTGGAAGCGGTTCGTTTATTTGAACCTGGTCCCCCTTTTCCAGCTTTCTTCCTTTGAAACCGCCTATTTTACTTAATTCATAGGTGGACCTGCTGCCCAGCACTTCAGGAACATCAATTCCCCCTGACACACATAAGAAGGCCTTTACACCTTCCCGGCACGCGTTCAAGGAAAGCACATCCCCTTCTTGTACCGAAGTCGCTTCCCAAAAATCGACAGGACGGCCGTTTATAGAAGCTTGCATCGGAGCCCCTGTCAAGGCAATGACCGTACTTTTATGAAAACACATCTTTCCGCCAAACAGCGTCATTTCCAGGCCGGCAAAGTCCACCGGATTTCCGACAAGCAGATTCCCTGCCATGAATGAATATTTATCGGCTGCTCCGGAAGGCGGCACTCCCAAATGATAGTTTCCCAGCCTCCCCAAGTCCTGCACGGTCGACCATAGTCCTGGTTCTATGATTTCTATCATGTTAAAAGTCTCCTGTCAATTCATGGATGTATCCATGGCCTTTTTCTGCGTATTCCAACGGAGAAAGCTCAAGGTTTTTCATTCGGTATTTATATGTGCCTTCTTCCACTGCCGCACGGATCCGGCCATACTCGGACTCGTCGATGGACCGGTACTTCCAAATATCACCCGCCCTGGCTAAAAAATAGGAGTCCAGCTCAGGTAAGTATTTTTCATGGTCAACTACAGGGACGGCAGACATGCCTACAAGCTGGTAGCTTCCCGGGCCGTTTACTGGATAGATGACGTTAAATGCCCCGCCAATGCCAATGCTGCGAGCTGGAGTATTTGTCCTCGGGCTGGCGTATTTCGGCGCCTGGATCATTTCCTCCGGGTGGATGCCCAGCGGGAAATGCCAAGCTGTTCCGGGGAGAAACCCCACCATCGTAATCAAATAAGGAGTGCTGGAATGCTTTTCAATGAATGCTTCCTTATCCTTAAATCCATTCATACGCATGACATATTCAAAGTTGGTCATGTCAGGGGAATCGTGCCGGTCCTTGAACCGTTCGGAGTATTCTCTCGTAACCGGGTCATCATACCAAATCGGGATTTCTACCATCCTTACAGACAGATTCAATTCTTTCGGATTGCTTTTCGTCAAATCGATCTCCCTCAAATAATCCAACAGGTCCCTCGCCGAAATGATATCCGGGTTATAGCGGACCAGATAAGAAGCGTTGGAGGAAGCAATGTCAGTAATGCCCGGTATGTTCCTTTTTCTCAGTTCAGCGGTAATAGCCAATGCCTTAAAATTGCTTTCCACTCTCATATCGCGGGAGATTTCGGCATAAATGTACTCGTCACCGCCAAAATTAAAATTCGTTTCAGGCAATGTAAACATAGTTTCCCCCTTATCCCCTGATCTTTTTCATCCGTCTGCTGATTGTAGCAGGGCTAACCTCCAAAACTTCCGATACTTTAGCCGCTGTACCGTATTTCTTCATGCCGAGTTCTATCAACTGCGTCTCAAGCTCGGTCACAGCTTCTTTCAACGGCATCATCTCCAATACGAGCGGCTGTTTTCTCTTTGATTCATCATCACCGTACAGCACCTTCAAAACAACCTCGCGGTCAATCCACTCTTCCTCGCTAAAAACAATCAATCTCTCAATTATATTTTCCAATTCTCTAATATTTCCGGGCCATCCGTACGTTTCAAGCACTGAAATCGCATCAGGTGTATAGCTCTTCTCTATACTGTACATATGCTTGAACTGTTCTAGAAAATAAACTGCCAATGGAAAAATATCTTCTTTTCTCTCCCGAAGCGGAGGAATTCGGAGTGGAATGACATTCAAGCGGTAAAAGAGATCTTCTCGGAACTCCCCGTTTGCTACCATTGCTTTCAAGTCTTTGTTCGTGGCAGCAATTATCCGGACATCAATTGGAATTGTATCCGTCCCTCCGATGCGTGCGACTTCCCGTTCCTGAATCACCCGGAGCAGCTTCACCTGCATGTTCAACGGAAGATCCCCGATTTCATCAAGAAAAATTGTTCCCGTATTGGCCAGCTCAAATAATCCAGCTTTTCCTCTTCGGTCAGCTCCCGTAAATGCTCCTTTTTCATAACCAAACAGCTCGCTTTCAATCAGCTGCTCAGGAATGGCGCCGCAGTTGACTCGGATAAGAGGACAGTCTTTCCTAGGGCTGGCAGCATGGATTTCATGCGCAAAAATTTCTTTTCCCACCCCGGACTCCCCTTCTAGGAGAATGGTGGAATTCATCTTGGCCGCTCTCCTAAGATTGTTTAAAAGAGAAGCAATTTTTCCAGAACGGTAGACAAGCTGCTTTTCTTCCGTCCGGATAGATGGAGCATCCTCCTCTTTTTGTTCATGGGGTGGTGCAGTCGAAGTGATCTCACGCGAAAGGATGACCACTTTTTCCAGTTTTCCCTCATGATAGACTGGCGTGGCGACAGACCAGATCCGGGTATTGCTAGAGGATTCCTGGATGGAGGTCACTTTCTTTTTCTGGCCGACACACATCTCAAAAATATCTGGCTGAAAAATCTTCGTCCTCGCAAAATCCCTTATTTGCTTCCCAATAATCTGATCCGCTTCTTCCATTTTCCAAAAACTTCTTAAAAATTTTCCGGCTACGCGAAGAATGATTCCTTTTTCATCAATGACTAAAATCTGCTCATTGGATGAATCATAGACTGCCTGCAAATCAGAATACAGATGTCGGACAAAGTCCAGTTCCTGAACAGCCTCCTCGAATTCTTCCCGGAGGTAAAACATATGCACCAGCCCTGTGATTTCTCCTTCAATTTTTAGCGGGTAAAAATTTCCGCTCATTTGTTTGAAGTTGATTGTACTGTTCACACTGACTAGCGTCTCTCCAGAGAGCACCCTCTGTAAGTCCTTTTCAGTTGTCAAAAGCGCTTCATAATTTCGTGCTAAAAGAAAAGACCTGGGCAGGCCCAAAAATCTTTCCGCAGTTTCGTTCATGAATTCAATTTCAAATTGGCTGTTCGTCCTAACAATACCGACTCCCGCACCATGGATGATTTCATTTAAATGAATCAACTGCAGTTCATTGATTTGGTGGCGGGCATTCCTGACCGTGCTGTACCCAGCAACATCGCCTTTTGAATCTACCCCTATCACAGTTGTAACATTATGAAAGAACTCTACCGGAATCGCATCAGGAACCTTTAATATATCGTTTTTATATTTAATCGGTTCATCTAGGCTCTGTCCCGTTTCAATCTGTTCTAGTAAACAACTGTTTGTAATATAGCCAACCAGTGCATCTTGCTCTTCAACAAAGGCGATATCAGTTCGCTCACTAGTAATCTTTTGAATAACCGATTTAATCGAATCATCATATCCGACCACTACTGTAATCGGTTTCAGGATGTCTTTCCAGAGAATCAAAGGATCCCTCCTATTCCGGGGAAGAGGTATTTCTTCTAAAAATAGAAAATATTAGTTTTAAAAAATATTCCCTTAAAATGACTATTGCTTTGTACAGATACGACGCCTTTCTATTATTATAAACTCATTCTATCAAATTTGCCGATAGATTTTCCGAGCCGTGTTATACGCATCGGGAGTATCGATATCATATAAAATTCCTTGGTCTTCCACTGGAAGCTTCCTTCTGATCGGAAAACGGTCCATGATCGCTTTTGCGCCCTGATCTCCTCGAATTTCCTGGAACCATTCCGCTTTTACATGGCCGAAAAAGACCGGATGTCCTGCAGTCCCTTTATAACTGGGCTGCAGGACAAACGGTTCGTCTTTTTCGGTGAGCATGAAATTACCAAGCTCATATATGTCACAGATCGTTTCCTGTGACATAAATGGAAGGTCACCAAGAAACACCATCACGCCGGAATGGTGTTCGTTGATTTGGCTCATGGCCAATTTTAAAGATGTCCCCTGTCCCTTACTGTAATCATTGTTTACCACCCACCGAAAACGAGAGTCTTCAATGCAGATTGTGTGCCGAATGGCTTCCGCCTTATGTCCGATGACTGCGATGATCTCGGAAAAGTCTTCTGCAAGTGTACGGTCAATGATATGTTCCAGCATAGGACGCTCTCCCAGAGGCAACAGCTGCTTTGCCGTGCCCATCCTGGAAGAAGTTCCTGCTGCAAGGATGATTGCACTTGTTGTTTGTCTCATATGTGTACCTTCCTAAGATTGATTGGCTGCCGCCTGCCCTAAATGGATATAATTTGAACCCTGTAAAAATCCGCCTTCATGTCCTTTTTGAACCGCTATAATTTCTGCCACGATGCTGATGGCGATTTCCTCCGGCGTTTCCGAACCGATATCTAGGCCTATCGGGCTGTGCATTCGTTGCAGCTGCTCATCCGTAAAGTGGATTCCTTCGTCCTCAATGGCCTCAAGCATACGAACACGCCGCTTGCGGGGACCAAGGACGCCGATATACGGAGCGGATGAAGGCAAGACGTACTTTAATGTCTCCCTGTCCCTTTCAATATGATGATTCATGATAATCACATATGTATGGCTGCCAATCTTCACTTGGTCGTTAAATTTTGCAGTATCTGCCAAAATCCTTTCAGTACCCGGAAATCGTTCTTCACTGTTGTAATAAGTCCTGGGGTCGACAACCGTCGTTTTCCATCCAAGCGACACCGCATACTTGGCCACGGGAACGGCGTCATGCCCCGCTCCAAAAATAATAATTTCTGATGGTGGCGTAAATACATCTATGAAAATATCAATATCCCGTCCTGTTTCCGCCATAAATGTGCGAGACTCGGATTTCGGATTTTTTTCGTTCATCTTTTGCTGGGTGTATGTGATGACATGCGCTTGAACTGAAGAGTCAGGGAACTCCCCGGCCGGTGCACCTTTTTTGGGAATGAACACGCGTCCAGAGACACCATCTTCTTTTTGTAAAATAGTTGCTAATACGCAAGGCTGCTCTTCTATCATACATGATAGCCAAAGGTCAAACGCTGTATCCTGCGTGAGCGGTACCGGCTCGATATAAATATCGACTGTTCCTGGACAGCCAAGCCCAAGCCCCCAGACGAGATCTTCATCCATATCATACGTTTTTAATAAGGGCTGTCCGCTGCTGATCACCTGCTTCGCCAATTCTGCTACATCTGCTTCAAGACAGCCGCCCGAAACCATTCCGATGACATTTTCCTTTTCATCAATCAGCATCTTAGCGCCTTCCCGGCGGTACGCGGATCCATGAACACGCACGACCGTTGCAAGTGCGGCCTTGATGCCTTCTTTCCTGGTGCTGATGATAGCCTGAATGATTTGCTCATTTTCCGTCAATCTCATTACCTCCTGATCTGAATCTTCTTTGCTAGCCTGATGAATGATTGGGCATCGGATGCTTCAGCAAAAACATCCACATATGGCAGTGCCACTCTCATGCCGCGGGCCGTCGGCTCATATCCTTCGATCTGCAAAAGCGGATTCAGCCAAATGACGTTGGATGTCCTTCTTTGAATCTCCTTCATCGACCAGGCCATGCGGCTAATATCCCCCGCATCCAGGCCATCGCTGGCAATCATGACAACCGTGTCTTTATGGAGCATTTGCGGACCATATTCCTGGACGAATGAAAAAATTGATTCCCCGATGCATGTGCCCCCGCCCCACGAATCCCCCAGTTGATTCAGCACCGGAAGTCCTGCACGGCGGTCGAGCAGTTGATCTGTGACTCTCTTTATTTTTGTGGAAAAAAGGAAGACTTCTATATGCCTCGAATATTCCGACAGCGCATAGGCGAATTGGAGAAAGCGGTGAGCATAAAGAGACATGGAACGGCTCGCGTCACACAATAGCACAAATTTGGCGCCTTTCTTCTTTCGCTTTTTCCAATGAAGGCTGACAGGATCGCCGCCTGTCTGCAGACTTTCTCGCAGTGTCCTTCGAAAATCAACTTTCGTTCCTTTTTTTGCGGAATGATAGGACTGCGATCTTTTCAATACTATTCTTTTAATCATTATTTTGGCGGCTTTCTCCATATCTCCAAGCTCGTCAGGAGGAATATAAGCGTGAAAATCAGCGGATTGCTTAAATGCTGTCCTTGAAGCAACCCACGATAACTTCCGAGCTTCTTCAGCGGCCTCTCCGCTTTGTGGATGGTTTCCGGGCATGCCGGAAGGAACCGGTCCTTGTTTGGATTCACCTTCATTTTGCTTGCGATCATTATCCGCTGGCTTTCTCTGTTCCGATTTCTCTGAATGCTCGCTTTTTTTCTCATCGCTCAAATAATGGAGCAAATCCTCACTCATTTTATTTTCTTTTATGTTAAAAAAGAACTCTTTGAATGCATAATCGAATATAGGCTGCTCTTCCTGCCGGGAGCAGAGAACGAGCTTCAGGCTTGCCTGGAATTGCTCCCTGTTAAAAATATCTATCGTCTGGACAGCTCGGATAGCGTCCATTGTTTCCTGCGGACCAATCAAGAAGTCCCGCTCCCGCAAATGGAGACAGAATTCGAGTATATGGTTGGAAAGTGTTCTCATTTGGATGTTGCAACCCTCCTCTAAACCTTGGCCATAGAAAGAAGGTTCCCCTGATTAATCTCCTTCTCAACCGTCTGCCAGTCTTCCTGGTCCTTGATAAAACAGCCCAAAGTTTGTAGCACCGCGTCTTTGTCCAATTCACTTTGGTTCAGGGCCATCAAGGCAAAGGCCCAGTCGAGACTTTCCGCAATGCCTGGAATCTTCGAAAGCGGCATCTTTCGGACAAGCTGCATCATATTGACGATCTGCTCCGTCAGTTTGTCATTGATTTCCGGCACGCGGGCATGAAGTATGGCGGATTCCTTCTCAGCATCCGGGTATGAAACCCACTGATACAAACAGCGCCTACGCAGTGCATCGCTCAGTTCCCGGGTACGGTTCGACGTCAAAATGACATATGGGGGATATTTCGCCTGAATGGTGCCAAGCTCAGGGATAGTGATCTGTGACTCGGCAAGGGCTTCCAGCAGGAATGCTTCAAATTCCTCATCCGCCCTGTCCACCTCGTCAATCAAAAGGACGGGGGATGAATTCTCGTCCGTCAAGGCATCAAGAATGGGACGTGTGAGGAGAAATGGTTTGCTGAATATCTCGGTTTCTTTTTCTTCAAGAGACGCCCCGCTATTTTCGGTTAACCGAATATGGAGCATCTGCTTGGCATAATTCCATTCATATAAGGCGGAGCTCGCATCAAGCCCCTCATAGCATTGAAGCCTGATTAGACGAGTGTTCAGGGATTTGGCAAGGACCTTTGCAAGTTCCGTTTTGCCGACACCTGCCGGACCTTCGATCAAAAGGGGCTTATTTAGTGCCGTTACGAGATTAAGTGCTGTCAATGTCGCCTGGTCGGTGATGTACCCTTGCTGCCTGAATGCTTCTTCGATTGAGTGTAATTGACCGCTGATGCAAACCACCCCATTTAGAAAAATTGATAGAATAGTGCGCCCTCTGGCAGGGGCTTTCGTACAATGATTTGGATTTCGATTGTTTATCATACATAACTCTGAAATTCGCTTTTTCTCAAGGCAGCTTGGAATCTTACAATCAGAGTTTGTGCATACAACAGAAGGTTTAGGGGCCGCACACCAAAGTGCAGGCCCCCTGATTAGAAAAGCGGAAACGCCTTGGTCAGCCCCGACAAGCATAAGACAATCCCCGCGAGGAGGAAGTTCTTTAGCCACCACAGGGGAGCTACTGATGTCAATCACATGATGCGAAACTCCTCTGAGTATCCTTCGTGTAGCTTTGCGACAAGCTGAACTAGACTCTTTGAAACAGCTATGGCGCAGAGGCACATTCTTGCTTGCAGGTTTATGACCTCGAAGAGCTAGGCTTGGCGCCAAGTGCTGTGGCGCCGTCGGCACTAGACAAAGAAAATGATCACAGTAAAACAGTCTTCAAAGCGCGTGCTGTATAAATCTTGCAAAGCTGTTCCCTGTACTCTTCTGATGCAAAAAGGTCGCTTCCCATATCTGCACTTTCGGCGGCAAGACCCGCTGCCGAGTCGATGACGGATTCAGATGGCACTTGTCCCATCAAGGCTTGTTCAACCGCTTCCGCTCGAAACACCATATCTCCTGCTCCAGTGATCCCCACTTTGACATAATCGATTTTTCCGTCACTATCCGTACCGGCGACAACAGCAACACCGACAACTGGATAGCCTGATGCAGGGTGGAAATATTTCAAATACGTCGATTTCGCATGCGAAGGCGGAATGGCAAATGTCACATTCGTGACAACACCGTTCTCGGGCATCATTGTGATCAATGGCCCGATAATGAAATCATCAAGACTCATCGTCTCCTCGCCGTCTTCCCCTTGAATTGTCAACTCCGCATCCAGAACAATCGCGGCTGCAGGCAGATCCGCTGCTGGATCGGCGTGCGCGATATTCCCCCCGACTGTGCCCCGATTCCGGATTTGAATATCTCCGACTTGGCGGGCTGCTTCCGCCAATACAGGGATATGCTCTTTAATAACAGGATCATTGGCCGCTTCGCGATGAGTTGTCATCGCACCGACAATAACGCGGTCCCCTTCTTTCCGAACGCCTTTTAATTCGGAGATTCTGCTGATATCAATTAATAGTCCAGGCTCTGTCAGTCTGAATTTCATTAAAGGGAGCAGGCTGTGACCACCGGCAATCAACTTGCCTTCCCCGTCGCTTTCCTGTAACAACTGAATGGCCCGCTCAACGGAATCTGCTCGAACATAATCAAATTTAGCAGGAATCATGCTTGTTCCCTCCCCTTTTGAATTGCCCTCCATACTTTTTCAGGAGTCAGCGGCATATCGATATCCGTGATGCCGAATGGCTCGAGCGCATCCACCACCGCATTCATCACCGCCGGAATGGAAGCGGTCGTTCCCGTTTCTCCCACACCCTTGGAGCCCAATGGGTTCACTGGTGATAAAGTTTCTGTAAACGAATTTTCAATTTCAGGGAAAAAGCGCGCTTTCGGCATGGTGTAATCCATGAACGTACCGGACATTAGCTGGCCTTCATCGTTATAGACGATGCCTTCCCACATGGCCTGACCGACTCCCTGAGCGATCCCGCCATGAACCTGTCCAGATGCGGTAAGCGGGTTGATGACACGTCCGACATCATCGACAGCAATATATCGTTTGAGCTCGATTTCTCCTGTATCCTGGTCAATTTCGACTACAACGATATGCGTGCCGAACGGATATACAAAGTTCTCCGGATCAAAGAACGCTTGTCCCTCCAAGGAAGGCTCCATTCCTTCCGGCAGATTCCAGGCATAGTTGGCTGATCTGGCTATTTCTTGGAAAGTTCGTTCACGGCCCGGAACACCTTTTACTTTAAATACACCATTTTCAAACTCGATATCTTCGGTGGACACTTCAAGCTCATGAGCGGCAATCTTTTTTGCCTTATCAACGACCCGGTCGGCAGCCATCGATACAGCCCCGCCCCCAACAGCCGTTGATCGCGATCCATACGTTCCCCAACCCATGGAAACTGATTTGGTATCATTGAAAACGAATTCAATATCATCCATTGGAATTCCCAGCTTATCCGCAACCACCTGGCCAAATGTTGTAGCATGGCCTTGACCGTGTGGTGAAGTTCCTGCGAAAGCAGTCACTTTGCCTGACGGATGGACACGGACAGTGGAGTTTTCCCAGACTCCTCCTTGGAATCCGATGGCCCCGGCAACTGCCGACGGTCCGAATCCGCATAGCTCGACGTATGTAGACAACCCGATGCCGATCAGCTTTCCTTCTTTGCGAAGTTCTTCCTGCTCTTTGCGAAGCTTTTCATAATCAATGATTTCCAAAGCTTTTTTCAACGGCTTTTCATAGTCACCGCTGTCATATACTAGCCCTTGGGCATTCGTATATGGGAAAGCTTCCTTGGGAGCAAAATTCTTTTTCCGGACATCAAGCGGATCCATTCCGATTTCCCTTGCAAACAGATCAATGATCCGTTCAATTTGATATGTCGCTTCCGGCTTTCCTGCTCCGCGGTACGCATCTGTCGGTGTGGTATTCGTATACACTCCGAATGTTTCACAGGACGCGTGCGGAATATCATAGGAACCTGTAATCATCAATCCGAAGTCGATTGTTGGAACTCCAGGGCCCATTGTAGATAAATAAGCACCCATATTAGCTGTGTTTTTAACCCGTATGGCCGTTAATTTCCCGTCGCGGCTTCCTGCCACTTCCACATCAATGATTTCATCCCTGCCATGGTTGGATGCCATAAAGTGCTCGTTGCGCTGCTCAATCCATTTGACTGGCTGCTGCAAGTCCCGTGAGGCGTAGCCGACAAGCGCTTCATCCGGATACACGCCAATTTTCCCTCCGAAACCTCCGCCCATATCAGGGACAATCACCTGCAACTTCGCTTCTGAAATACCGAGTACGCCGGAAAGGACCATCCGGTGGATATGCGGGTTCTGAGATGTACAATAAAGCGTCAATTCTCCTGTAGCAGGATGATAATCGCCAACTGCTGCCCTTGTTTCCATCGGGCTTGGAGCGACCCGCTGAACATGGAAGCTCTCTTTTACAACGACTTCCGCTGTTTTAAAAATTTCTTCCGGAATTTCGCCGGCCTTCCAATGGAAAGCAATATTATTTTCGACCTCATCGTGAACAAGCGGAGCTCCTTCTGCCATTGCTTTCTTTTGATGAACAGCAGGCTCAAGCACCTCGTATTCAACATCGATCAAATCAAGCGCATCCCGTGCAGCATATTTGTCTTCCGCAATCAGCATGGCGACACCGTCACCAACATAACGGACACGGTCAATGGCCAGCGGATACTGGGGCATTTCTTTTAAATTACAGTCAGGAACAAGCCATGATGAAGGGATTCTTCCAATCTTTCCTTCCAAGTCCTTCCCCGTGTAGATTTTTACGACACCCGGGGATTTCAATGCTTCTTCGACATTGATAGATTTGATTTTGGCATGCGCATGAGGACTTCTTAATATGACAGCATGTAGCATGCCGGGCAATTTGATATCATCAGAGAAATATCCCGTCCCTACGAGGAGCTTGGGATCTTCTTTCCTTTTCAAACTGGTTCCAACAACAGTCGTCATTATGAGCGCACCTCCCCAACAGCTTCTTTCGCCGTGACTGGCTGACCGGATTCTGCCATGATCTGTATCGCTTTTTGAACCGCCTTAACGATAAATTGATAGCCTGTACATCTGCAAATGACACCTTCAAGCCCTTCGCGGATTTCCTCTTCCGTTGGATTCGGATTTTCATCTAAAAGCCCGATCATCGCCATCATGACCCCGGAAGTACAATAACCGCACTGAAGTCCATGCTCCTCCCAAAACCCTTGCTGGATTGGATGCATGTTGTCGACCGTACCAATTCCTTCCACTGTCGTCACTTCTGACCCATCTGCCTGCACCGCAAGCAGTGTACAAGATTTTACTGCCCCACCGTCTACCATGACTGTACACGCGCCGCATTGGCTTGTATCGCACCCGATATGTGTGCCTGTCAAACCAAGCTCATCACGCAAAAAGTGGGCAAGCAGCATCCTTGGCTCCGCTTCCGCACTTCTTTCCCGGCCATTGACGGTCATATTCACCTTCATCTTTTCATTTGTCATGAACCGCTCCTCCTCTTAGATATGATAATCACAGGTTTGCGATTTTTTTCGTTTCTTTTTCAATGTCTTTGAAAAACTGTCCCAACAGCAGCTTGGATACGCCTCCCATGACACGCTGGCCGACAGATGCAAGAATGCCGGTGACCTTTACGTCAGCACTGCAGGTAAGTACCGCTCCAGCCTCTGAATCTTCCAATCTCATTTCGGCCTCCGCATCAATTTCACCAGGTTTCCCTTTCCCATGGACAAGCAACTTATAAAACTCCGGCTCCCTTTTTTCCACTTGTCGGACTTCCGCCGTGAATATTCCTTTCACTGGACCTACGTTGATGCCAAGTTCAGCATCATACACATCTTTTTCCACTTCCTCGAAGGATTTACAACCCGGCAAAGCCCCACGCAACACCTCCTTATTTTGTAAAGTATTCCAAAGCGCTTCGACTGAAACGCCTTTAAATGTATGAGAGTTTTCTATTTTCATTGCAGACCACTCCTAGTTGTTTATTAAAAAAACTTCAGCGCCTTGATCAGCACGGGGAAACAAGGCAGTACTTCAGGCATCACAGAAAGCTGATGACTTCAATCACATTATGTGACACTTCCTTGAGTTGATTCGTGAAGCTTTGCGACGAGCTGAACAAGACTTCCTCTAAATAACTTTGGAACAGGAGTACATTATCTTTGAGTACGCTTGCTTACAGACTTGTGACCTCAAGGAGCTAGGCGCTGGCCGCCTCAGACAGCCACATCCTGTGGCTTCGGCAGGCTCAGAACGCGACATCCTGTCGCTTCGCTTGCACTAACACGGCCTGTGCGTCGAAGCTGGAGTAACATCTTTTATAGTTAATTCTAGTTTGTTTTTATACTTTTAAACTTCAGAGAATACTAAAGGTGCCGCTGTCCGTAACCGGATCTGCGGCCGAACCTAAACTGGTTTTCAAACGATTTCCCTTACTGGCACAATCTCCACATCATTGGCTTTCAACGCATGAACAATCGCCTTGGCAAGATCAGGGGCACCCGGCGTATCTCCGTGAATGCATACAGTTTGAGCCTTTACGGAGGCTTCTTTTCCATCATGGGTGATGACTTTCCCTTCCTTGACCATGCGAACAACGCGCTGGGCCATCTCATCGTAGTCCTTGATCGCCTGTCCTTTTCTTGTCAGGACGATTGAGCCGCTTTCCGTATGCTCGCGGTCCGAGTATGTTTCAAGTGCAACCGGAATCCCCATTTTATTCGCTTCTTCCCATACTTCGGAATTGTTAAAAGCAAAAACAATCGTCTCTGGATTCACATCGTGAATGGCTTCAAGCACTGCCCTTGCAATTTCCCTGTCTTCCATCGCCTTCATGAACAAAGCTCCGTGCGGTTTACAATGCTGTATGTCCACCTTCGCCGCCCGGGCAAATTCCCGTAAGGCACCTGTCTGATACGTAATGTAATCCTTCACTTCCTGCGCCGTGCATGTCATATAGCGGCGGCCGAACCCTAGCAGATCAGGAAAGCCGGGATGAGCGCCGATCCCTACACCATACTCCTTTGCCAGTTCAACCGTCCGTCTCATCACCTGCGGATCTCCCGCATGAAATCCACAGGCGATATTCGCCGAAGTGATATATTTCATCATTTCCTCGTCATTTCCCAGCTCATAGAGGGCAAAGCTCTCCCCCATATCGCAGTTCAAATCCACTTTATACAACTCACTCACCCTACTTTCGCTGCTTCTGGAACTCATCCAGAAACTTCGTCGTGTACTCGCCCTTTTTAAAATCGGCATTTTCCATAATGTCATATAGCAGCGGACGATTTGTCGTGATTCCTTCAACCTCCAGCTGTCCAAGCGCTTCCTTCATTTTCTCGATGGCCTGGCTTCGGTCCTCTCCGTAAACAATGACCTTTCCAATCATCGGATCATAAAAAGGTGACACTTTCGTTCCTTCTTCAATCCCGAAATCAAGTCTTGCTTTTTCCGGTAAAACGAGACGCTTGATTGTCCCCGGTGAAGGAAAATATGTCTTCGGATCTTCCGCATACAAGCGGCATTCAATTGCGTGTCCGTCCTTATTTATGTTTGACTGTTCGAATGGAAGCTTCTCGCCAGCAGCCAATTGAAGCTGCAGCTCCACCAGATCCAAACCGGTGATTTCCTCGGTAACAGGATGCTCGACCTGAAGGCGCGTGTTCATTTCCAGGAAGTAAAAGTTTTTCTCCCCATCGAAAATGAACTCCATCGTACCGACATTCGTATAGCCGATATGCTGTACACCGCGGACCGCTGTTTCCAGCAGTTTTTTTCTCAATTCTTCGTCCAAATAAGGAGAAGGGCTTTCCTCCACCACTTTTTGGTTTCTCCGTTGGACGGAACATTCCCGTTCAAACAAGTGAATGACATTTCCATGTTCGTCAGCTGCGATTTGCACTTCGATATGGCGCGGCTCATTGATCCATTTTTCCAAAAATAGGGATCCGTCTCCAAAAAATGTCTCGGCACTCTGTTTGGTGGAATCAAACGCCTTGGTAAGCTCATCAGCATTTTCAACAAGCTTCATGCCGATTCCGCCTCCGCCTGCGCTTGCCTTCAGCATGAGCGGATATCCGATTTCTTCAGCAAGCTCTACCGCTTCTTCTACCGAATTCAACCTGCCGTCCGATCCAGGCACAACTGGGACTCCGGCCTGCTCCATTTGGGAGCGAGCTTCCAGTTTGCTTCCCATCAATTCAATCGCTTTGGCAGTCGGCCCGATGAACGTGATTCCTTCTTCTTCACAGCGGCGCACAAATGCGGCATTTTCTGATAGAAAACCATATCCCGGATGGATAGCATCAGAATTTGTTTCTTTGGCTGCCTGGATGATGTTTTCAACCTCTAGATAGCTTTTCTTTGCCTGCGCTGGTCCGACACAGACAGCTGTCGTTGCCTCTTTGACGAACGGCATCGCTGCATCCGCCTCCGAATAGACGGCAACAGTTTCAATGCCTAGCCGGTGGCATGTCTTAATGATTCTCCTGGCAATTTCACCTCTGTTGGCTATTAACACTCTTTTAAAAAGCACTGACATGTCTCCTTTGCAATACAGGTTGATTTATTTCAAGATGGCAATTTCCTGGCCGGCGTCCAAAAGCTGCTCATCATCAGCCAAAAAGCGTTCAATGACGCCGTCCGCTTCCGCTTTGATCTCATAGTAGTTTTTCATGACTTCGACCAGTCCGATGATGTCCCCTGCTTTGACTGTGTCACCCTCATTGAAGTACACTTCTTTGTCCGGCGACGGCTTCCTGTAAAATACTCCCGGAATTGGTGAAACGATTGTTTTTTCTTCCATGGTTAGACCTCCTGTTGTTGTGAGTTGACTTGTTCCCTTATCTGATGGATCTTATCTTTTTCAGTTTTTCTCGCTTCAAGCGCCTCGTCAATGGTCACCGAAATAAACCGCACTTTTTCATTTGTCTTCGCCTGGGCCATTCTGTTCAAATCCGGGCTGATAATCGTGGCAATCGTCGCATATCCGCCGCCTGTAACAGCATCATTGAGCAAGGCGATCGGTTCGACTCCGTCCGGCACTTGAATGGATCCGATCGGATAACCCAAATCCACCACATTCGAAGGGTTGCTTCCAGCGCCAAAAGGTTGCTCCCTTTCCACGAAATTCAAACGTTCCCCCTTAAAGCGGTATCCGACACGGTTTGCTTCAGGCGTGACCGTCCAATCCAACGAAAGGAAACGTTCTTTACTTTCCTCTGTCAAACGGTAACTGCATAGACCCATGATGACTCGGATTTCATGATTTTTGGAAAAACTAGGGATCAATTCTTCCGGGATACGAGTGCCGGCTTTTACTTGCTGTTTGATATCATTTCCAATATTCAGCTCATCATTTGCCTGCAGGGCACGTCCTTCCAAACCGCCAATCCCGCATAATGTATAGGTTGATCTTGATTCCATGATCAATGGAACATCGATTCCACCTTGTACCGCAAGATAGACTCTTGCTCCTCCTTTGACAAAGTCGAAAGACAGGGTATCACCCGCCTTGATTTGTAACGTTTGCCACATTGGAACGGATTCTCCGTTGATTTTTGGCGGAATTTCTCCGCCTGTCAGGGCGATGACCGCATCCTGTTCAAATTCAAGGACAGGTCCCATATATGTAATTTCCAACGACGCCGCACCATCGTTATTTCCGACAAGAAGGTTGCCCGCTGCATATGAATATTTGTCCATCGCTCCGGAAGGAGGCATCCCGACTTCATAATGCCCAATCCGCCCAACATCTTGTACTGTCGTTTGCAAACCGGGGTTTTTCACTTTTATCATGCGTACAACCTCCTTAGCACTTCTTCAGAAAACGCTTTCGGATTTTCAAGCACTTGTTTCGGAGTAAAAGTGATATCCTTTGTCAGATAGCGGAACGTTCCTTCTTCCACTTCTTTTCTGATTGAATCGTACTCTTCTCTCGTCACACTCCGATATCTGAAGATGTCTCCCTGTTGCGGGAAAGTCATCGTACCTTGGAAATCGTGCAGCTTGCTGTCTTTTTCAAAAATAGGTGCTGCAGCAATTCCAAATAGCTGGTAGCCTCCGGCTCCGTCTACCGGATAAATAACCGTGAATGCTCCACCCAGTCCGAAAGCCCTTTCAGGAGTGAATGTACGGGGGCGGACATATTTAGGTGCTTCGATCTGCTGCTCACGCGGAACCATCTGATAGCACCATGGAAGCCCCGGAACAAATCCGATCATTGTAACAAGATACGGAGACCCCGTCATTGCCTCAATTAATGCATCGGTTGAATCAAACCCGTTGATTCTCGCTGTGTATTCCAAGTCAGTAGCATTCGGATCCTGATGCCGGTCCCTGAAACGCATCAACGCTTCGTGCGTCCATGGATCTTCGAATAAAACAGGTACATCCACCATTCTCGAAGATAATTCAAAGTCATCGATGGATATCGTTTGCTCCAGATCTTTCAACTTTGAAATCAGCTTGTCCGGATGGATTTTTTCAGGTTCAAACCGGACCATATAAGAAGCGTTTGAAGGACAAATATCCAAAATACCCGGAATCTCTTCTTCTTTTAATTGTTTTGTGATCGCCATTGCCTGGAAGTTTACTTCGAGGCTCATCTCTTCTGCCAATTCGACAAAAATAAACTCATCTCCGCCGTATTCGTAACGGGTCATCAACACTTCACCTCTCATTTGCTCTTTCTGTCATGAAATTAATTTGCAATATCTGTGCCAATGATCTGAAAGTGATATCCATTGGTATTTTCAGTCTCTTTTGTTAATTAATCTTTCAAAAATGAAATTTTTTGTTTCGTTATTGAAATTAATCATCAGGGAAACTAGTCTGGCTGATTGTAAGATTGATTTTTTACGGCGATCAAATAAATAGCAAATTGATGCAAATATCATAGAATAAACTCGAAAAATCCCCTTTCGGACACGGTTCGCCAGGTTTTTACAAAGAACCATATTTAGAAAACCTTGGGCTATATCCGTCAATTACTAATGGAATTGGGTGCCAGCACGCAGGATTAGGGTTTAATAAATCCATTTTAAAAACTTTTAACAATAATGAACTTTTTTACCCTATGATTACTCTTATAGATAAGTGAGGTGGGGGTCATGGGGAAAGGCCTGCTCGTGAAAAAGGCTAAAAAGGGAGACAAGGAAGCATTGCTCCAATTGGTAATGGCAGAAAAGGATGCTTATTACAGGCTTGCTTTCACATATATGAAAAATGAGCATGATGCGATGGACGCTATGGAGGATATGATTCTCACATTATACGAAAAAATTGATCAATTAAATAAAGCAGGTGCTTTTTATAGCTGGAGCAAAACAATCTTAGTGAACATTTGTAAATCCATGCTCAAAAAGGACAAGAAAGTAATCCTGCTGGAAAGTACACCAGAGGGCCAAAGTTGTTATCAGGCTCCTTTTATAAGCAGTGAGCAGCGTTTAGATATCCAGCAAATGCTTCGTCATCTGAATGAAAATCAAAGGGAAGCCATTCAATTGAAATATTATCACGACCTTGATTACAAAACGATTGCTGACGTAACTGATGTTTCGATCGGAACTGCGAAATCAAGGGTATTCGAAGGCTTGAAAAAACTGAGGGAACTCTTCGGGGGTGATCGGGATGATTGATTTTGACAAACTGTTAAATAAAGAAAAAAAACGCCTGGACGCTATCAGCGCACCGGAAGAACTGGAGTCAAGACTGAGGAGCACTTTACAAACTGTCCCTGATAAAAGGCCAAAGCGGACTTCAGCAATTTTGAAGCTTGCGGCAATAGCCCTGGTGTTCATAGTTGCAACCGGATATCAATATAATGCCTTAGCCTACTATGGGAAAAAACTGCTTGGATTCGATGAAATAATAAATAGCACCTTACAAGAGCTGAACGACAAAGGACTGGGCCAAACCATTGAAAAGAAAGCGCCCCTTAGAGATGGGACTACTCTTACAATCGACGGAATCATGACAGATTCAAACCAGATGATCATGTATTATACGTTAAGTAATCCCAAAGGGTTGAACAAAGAAGCTATTGACCTTTTTCAACCACTGAAAATTACCGGGTTCTTAACAAAATCAAATTTCGAAAGCAGTACTTATATTACGAACGGTGAAAACACCGAAGTCAAAGGAACAATGTACTTTGAACCTATTAGTCCATTTTCCAAAAAACTTACCTTTCATTATTGGGAATATGTTGAGAATGGCCCCATGAAAGATGAAAGTATCACCTTCCCTTACGATCCAAACAAAGCCATGCAGACTGAGCTTAGACAAAAAATTAATAGGAACATCAAAGTGGACAAAGGGACAATTTCCTTCAAATCCATCACGGCCTCACCAACATTGACAGTGATTGACGGAAAGCTCAATGTTGGAAACTTTGACAGAGTTCCTTCCGCATTGGATGGCATAGAGTTAATCGCCAATGGAGTGCCTGTCGATACGATCGGAAGCGGCTATCGATCAGCACTTAACGGTATGAAGTTTGACCTGCGCTACGATGCGTTGCCGAAAAAGCTTGATTCACTGGAACTGGTGATTAAAGAGTTTGCGGGATATAAGAAACTTGAGGAAAAAATAAAATTTACTTCCCGGAAAAATTTTACTGTGGGAAATAAGGATTTGATCATCCAAAACGTAGCAACAACTTCCGAAGGAACGGAAATCACAATTGCAACTGATGAGGACGTTATGCTAGATGGTGTATCGATTGAAACAAAAAGTGGAGCGATCCCCTTATTGACCACAGTAAACCAAATTGATTTGGAAAAAGAGGACGGCCGGATCATGAAGGAACGGACCCTGTTGTTCGATACGAAAGACAAACCTGAGTCATTACTTATAGAAGGAATGCATTACATGAAGGATTATAACCAAAAAATTGAGATACCGGTTAAATAGAGACTGGATGAACCTGCTTTTTCCTTGAAAGGATAAAGCAGGTTTTTAAGTTTTTTGGGATTCGTGCAATTGAAGATTAAGTTTGTGCAATCCAAGGCCGGGTTCGTGCAATTGTCCCACAGAGTTCGTGCATTTATTGATAAATGAATCACATCACCCTTATCATTTTTCTTAAACTTGATAATCCTCCGCCCGACCTATATTTCAAATTATGTCCTCGTCTTTACATAAGTTTTATTAAAACTAAAAATGAGCCAAATGAAAGCCACTGTTATCACCAAGGCTGCCACAATGACCACCGGCAGCGAAACCATCAACGAATTGGCCAGAAATACAACAATCGTCTGAACAGCGATGGCCGCCATGATTAAGCACATCAATAGGTTCAGCCATTTTTCACTGATCAATCCCGTTAATTTTCCGCCAATCACCGCTCCTATAACACCGCTGATTCCAAGCGGCACAATGACATCCATGCGAATATATTCCCCGCTCAGCTTCCCCAATATGGTCCCTACGCACAGCATCCCACCGACAACCATGCCGGTCCCCACTGCCTGCCTGATTGATAACCGGAACAACCGAAGGAATATCGGCATATACAGGAACCCGGCAGCGACACCGATCATGCCGCCGACCATCCCGACAATCACACTAAGAAAGACAGAAGTGAAGTATGGAAATTGATCATCTACTTCAACTTCTTTATTGCGGCTTGGCAAAATAATCGCCACTGCAGCAAGCAATGCAAAGATGGCAAATATTCCTTGAAGTACATTGTCGTTGAATGAATTGGCTAGTAAAGATGAAATCAGACTTGAAATCACTGCAGGAATGCCAAAATATATAACGATTTTATTGACAACAAGCTTGTTTAGCCAAAAATAGATTGCACCTGAAATTGTTGTAAATAGTGTATAAAATGCCGTTGTCGTCACAATTTGTTTCATGTCCAACTTCAACTGAAAAACGGCTGAAAGCAGAATGAGCATACTCGTTACAATAATGCTGCCTCCAACCGACACCATTCCCGAAATGATGCCCGCGAATAAACCGATAAAAAAGGCTAAGGTCCACATAACAAACCACCTACTTCTTAGTCCTGACACCCGTACACTCCCGACAAATTTCTAGGAGTGACAAGCACCCGCCTATTGTTCGTACACAACTTTCCCCGTTCTTTCTACTCCATAGCCAAGAGACTGTAGTTCTTCCTTAAATTCTTTGTTATTTAAAATCTCCGTAACATTATCTATTAGATGTTTGTTGGCCTCATTTTTCAGGATGACCAAATCATAGCTTTCAGTGATGAGAGGAATAAAATCTATATTTGCAACTTTAGCGGGCTGCTCAATGCCAATGCCCACATCTGCCCGGCCGTTTGCAACAGCGCTCGCCACACCCAAATGGCTTGTCTGGATATTGTCATATCCATTTACTTGATTCCTTGAAATACTGTTTAACCGTAACTGTTCATCCAGCAACACCCGTGCACCGGCACCTGTTTCCCGATTGATCAGCTTGATCCCCGGCTTAGCAAAATCCTTCCATGCCTGAAGATCATGCGGGTTACCTTTTGCTACATAGAGCCCCGCCTCTCGCTCAAGCATGTGAATGACAACAAAAGATTGGCTGACCAACATTTTCCTAATGTATGGAAGATTATATTCAAGCGTATCGCCGTCAAGCAGATGCGTGCTCACAATATCCGCTTTTCCCAGATACATGGCAATTAGACTGTCAAGACTACCCGCATAGGAACGCAGCGGTCGAATTTCATTTGTTTTCGCTTCAATCTGTCTTGCCAAAATATCAAGACTGACGTCCTGTCCGCTAATCACAACTTGATGTATAGCCTCTTTGCCTGAACTTCCAGTTTTGACCCCTTGGACAGACTTCACTTCCTGTCCCCGTGTTTTATAATTTTCCAGCTCTTTGACGTCTACCCGCATCTGCCGGCCTACCCGAAAAGCTTTCAGCTCCCCTTTTTTTATCAAATCATAGACTGTCAGCTTCGAGACTTTTAAAAGCTGGGCAATCTCTTCAGTTGTAAAAGATTCATTGTGTGCCATAAAAACACCTCAATATTCTTAATAATTATATTTTATCATTTACTTATGTTTTCAGGCTAATTATAATTAGATATAACTAGTTATAAGTAGATATAATCAATATTAACTTCCTTAGGGGGATTACGGTGAAAAGATTTGCAATTTTCATGTTGCTTAGCATCATTTTGTTATTTGCAGGCTGCAATAGTACTGAAACAAGCAGTGATTCAAATGAAAAAGCCGAGAAAAAAACGCCTTTGACAATCTCTGCAGCTGTCAGCCTGACCGATGCATTGGAAGAAATCAAAGAAATATATGAAAAAGATCATTCAGTGGAACTGACGTTTAATTTAGGCGGCTCTGGGACATTGGCCCAACAAATCCAGCAAGGGGCTCCTGTTGATATTTTCATTTCAGCCAACCATGAATGGATGGATACACTCGAAGACGAGGACCTGGTCAATACATCTACAAGGGAAGATATCACGGGCAATAAAATTGTTCTAATCACAGGGATGGATTCCAATTTCAAATATGAATCAGTCGATGAAATTGAGGCGGCTGATGTAGACCAAATCGCGATTGGCAACCCTGAAAGCGTTCCAGCGGGAAAGTATACCGAAGAGATTTTACATAAATTAAAAAAGTGGGATGAGCTAGAAAAAGCAAAGAAGCTCGTAATGGCAAAAGATGTGCGCCAGGTATTGACCTATGTTGAAACCGGCAACGCCGATATCGGATTTGTCTATGAAAGTGATGCGGTGACTTCTGATAAAATCAACATTCTTGCCGAAGCCGATTTGTCACTTCACGACCCGATCATTTACCCGGGTGCCGTCCTGGCAGATACGAAACATGAAAAAGAAGCGGAAGAATTTCTGAAATTCCTGCTAACTGAGGAAGCCCAAAACATTTTTGAAAAGTACGGATTCAAGAAATAATCCTGTTAAGGTATGATAAATCTATGAACTACTCACCTCTATTACTATCATTTAAAACAGCCGCTATCGCAACGGTGATTGTTTTTATTACAGGGGTTGTCCTTGCCAGGCTCATAGGACGCAACTCTTTTTATGGGAAAAGCGTAGTGGAGGCAATCATTTTGCTTCCGCTTGTGCTTCCTCCGACCGTTGTCGGCTTCGGACTTTTATACGCTTTCGGAAAAAATGGATTCATCGGAAAACTGCTGCTCGACTGGTTCGATTTCCAAATCGTTTTTACATGGTATGGTGTCATTATCGCGGCGGTTGTCGTCTCTTTTCCGTTGATGTACCAAAGTGCAGCGGCCGCTTTTCAGCAATATGATTCAAACGTTGAGAACGCGGCTTACACGATGGGAGCTTCCAAATGGAAAGTGTTTTGGACGATTTCGTTTCCGCTTGCATGGCCGGGATTGCTGGCAGGAACCGTCCTCACCTTTGCCCGGGCGCTTGGCGAATTCGGCGCAACATTGATGATCGCCGGTTACATTCCGAACGTGACGGATACGATTCCGCTTGCCATCTATTTCGCCGTGGAATCGGGAAATATGGGACTGGCCAAATTCTGGGTCATCATTATTGTCGTTCTTGGGTTTAGCGCGATTTTATGGCTGAACTGGTGGAGTAAAAGGAATATGATGAAACATTCGAAATCCTGATGGAGGTATGACTGTGCTCACTGTCGACATTCAAAAACAACTGACTCACTTTCACATGAATATACAATTCTCGGCAGCCAATGAAATCGTTGTCCTGTTCGGTCCTTCCGGGTCGGGAAAAACTACAATCCTTAACTGTATTGCCGGCCTTAGCCACCCTGATTCCGGGATCATCCGTCTAAACGAAAAAGATTATTTTGACGGTAAGCCGTTCGTACCTATTCAAAAAAGGAATATCGGATACCTATTCCAAGATTACGCCCTTTTTCCACACATGACGGTCTGGAAAAATATCGCGTATGGCATGAAGAACGAAACCTTCGCAAAGGACTTGATGAAAGAACTGCGAATTGAGCACTTGGCAGATAAATATCCTTCTGAAATTTCCGGGGGTGAAAAGCAGCGGGTTGCAATCGTCAGAGCCATTGCAACTGAACCTGACGCCCTCCTTTTGGATGAGCCTTTTTCTGCACTCGACGACGAAACCAGGAGGAAAAGCCACGAAGAACTTCTCCGGATCCACGAGCTTTGGCGCATCCCAATTATCATGGTCACCCATAACCATGATGAGGCGGAAAAATTAGGGGATCGGATTTTATATTTGGAAAGAGGAGAAATACTTGAGGAGTATGTCAAAAAAGATGGTCAGACGGAGACGTCCAGACCGTTTTTGACACCAGGGATTTAAAATTTATCTCCTGATGCAAGGCGAAACAGCAGTCAACTGCTCCGGAAGACGGAAAGCTGACTGCTGCTTTCAGACACTGCCCGCACCGATATCAATAAGCCTGCAGTTCCAATAAACTATCAGAGTAAATAAAGTTTCCTTTGTTATCAATTAAATCCTGAACAGACTCAACAATATGAGGAGTATATTTCCGAAGCGTTTCTTCCGAACCGACACCTGAAAGCACACCAACCCCGAATCGGCCATGCTTTGAAAACTCCATATCTACCGGTGTATCCCCTACATGGATAACTTCGTCCGGCTTCAGGCTATGCGCATAGCAAAAAACTTCCATTGCTTCTCGACTCGGTTTTTTCTCATAAAGATCCGCGGTTCCAATAAAATCGATATATTTGCGAATCCCCAATTCTGTGATTGTAAGCATAGTAACATCAAAATTGTCTGCAGTAACAATTCCTATTTTTAATTGATTCTTTTTCAACTGCTTAAACAATGCCGCTAAATTACCAATCGCTTTTATATCTTCGCTATGCTCCTGAACGTAGCGATAATATAATCCATTCATTTCTTTATGGATCTTCTCCTGGTCGGCATGAAGTGAGTCAGCTATGACTTTCGAAATATCTTTCGACGTTTTTCCAGCCAATAAACTGTTTTCGTCCACCTCATTTCCTTTCAGTCCAATAAAATGGGCAATTTTATTCGTTTTTCCCACGTAGTCTCCCAAGGCATATTGTTTTACCAATTCGTAAATCACTGAATAAGTGGAGTTGATCCATAATGTGTTAAACTCTACCAATGTCCCATCTTTATCAAATAAAATACCTTTAATCATTGCATCTCTCTTCCATCAAATTGAGTAATTCTTCTAAACACACTCTTTCTTCATGCCCCTTCCCTATGAAATACTGGTTAATTTTTCCATTTAGATTTTACTCAAACTGAATTGCTCTTCCCATTGCAATTAAAATTATAGGAGCCGAATGTTAATAGAATGGTAGGAATATGTAAAGTGTATGTAAATCTTTATGAAGAAATGTTTACTGAAGAAGTTTAATTAAAGGAAAAAACAGAAGCATCGACGTACAGACTGAGCTGAGCTGAAATGTGGATTGCAGCTGTTTTGGGGCGACAAGCGCTGGCCGCCTCAAAGCATCACATCCTGTGGCTTCGGTGGTCACTAGCACTTCCTGTCCGTCGGAGTTGGACGCAAAACAAGCTATACAGAAGCATAGAATTAAGAATATCCTAAACGAAAAAAACAAAGTCCACCTATGTAAGTAGACTTTGTCTTAGAAAAACTATTTAGGTGTTTTTACACAAGTAGAAAATTGCACCGAATAAATATCATCCCGAACATCATTCAACAACGGTGCCGGACTATGCTCGCGCGATCTCCTCAAAGCTCCCAAATCTAGCCGGCCGCTTACGATCATTTCCTTGTTATTTTCTCCTCTGACGATTGTCCCATCCTCGGAAAAAAAGGGGTCGCAAGGAGAATAGATTCCTGCAAATCCAGCTTCAGTTGAAAAGTTCTCTAACTTAGGCAAATCACTCAGGGTGGCTGTTTTTACAACAAACAATTGATTTTCGACAGCCCTTGCTCTTGCACAATGATCGACCCGGTGCACACCATGCATCCCTTCCGTCCATGATGGACAAAACACAATTTCCGCCCCTTCTGAAGCTACTTTTCTTGAAAGCTCAGGAAACTCAATATCATAACAGGTCAGCAGAGCTACCTTCGTCCATTCGGTGTCAAATATGTTCAATTGACTGCCAGCGTCCAACTGAAACATTCTCTTTTCAAATTGCGTTAAATGGATTTTATCCTGATAAACAAAGTTGCCATCCGGATAAAACATGTAACATCGATTCACCCAGCGGCCGTTTTCATCTTTTACAACATGTGTGCCTCCAATGATATGGACCTTATTTGATATACTCAAACGTCTGAACAAATCGATATAAAGTCCAGTATACCGATCCAGCCCCCTGACCAGATCATACTCTGTCCCTTTTGGAAGCAGGCACATCAGCTGCGTGGTGAAAAACTCCGGAAATACAATGAAATGCGGATTGTCCTTCATTGCCTGGCTGACCACTTTTTCCACCTGCTGGACAAATTCGGCTTCTTCTATGATTTCTCTAATATAATATTGGACTGCCGAGACAGTCAGATCCATATCTCAGTCTTCCTTTCTGTTAAATTTCTACTGTCGTTATGCAAGAAAGTTTTTCCCGCCACTGGATGAAGTATATTTCATGAACAACATTATAGAAATCAAAACAAGGACTGTCAGAAGAATCGCCAAGGCAGAACCGAGCTGCCAGTTCATCTCAACCATAAACGTATCACGTATGACATTTCCCACCATGACCAGCTTATTTCCAGTCAATAAATCAGTTGTTACGAAAACACTTAGCGCAGGTACAAATGTGATGATGACACCTGCCAGTACACCAGGCATTGTCAAAGGCAGCGTGACATTCAAAAACGTTTTTACAGGACTTGCCCCCAGGTCTTCCGAAGCTTCCAGATATGTTTTATCCAATTGTTCGATAGATGAATAGATCGGAAGAATCATGAACGGAAGAAAACCATATACCATGCCGATCAAAACAGCGCTTGGTGTGTACAGCATATTAATCGACTCAGAAATAAATCCTAGATTCTTGAGAATATTATTAATGACCCCCTCATTATTCAGCAGGATGATCCATGAATACAGACGGATAACGAGGTTGCACCAAAACGGAATCATGACGAGAACAAGAAGCATGTTTTTCCATTTATCCGCGTGAGCAACAAAATAGGCGAACGGATAGGCCAAAAGAAGACAGACAATCGTTGTCATAAAGGCCCAGTATAAGGAATTCCAAATAACTTTCAAATATAGTGAACTGAAAGCAGTCTTATAAGACTCTATACTAAACTCATAAATAGTTGTCCCGTAGCCGCCATTTACAGTAAAACTGATGATAGTGATCATAACAACCGGTATCATTAGGAAGAAAAGCAGCCAAAGTAAACTTGGCGACAACATTGCATAAGCGCTTCTTACACTTTTAACCATTAAATCACCCTCTATCTACTTTTGTTTTGAACTTCCCATGCCTTTTCCTGCTGCAACAACCCCGATCACAATTAACAAAATCATTATAGTAGATAGGGCATTGATTTCCGGGGAAATCCCCTGGCGAACCATTGAATAAACGAGGACCGGCAAAGTATCGGATCCTGGTCCGGCGGTAAAGTATGAAATATTAAATTCATCAAGAGATATTGTAAAAACTAATAAGGAGCCGGCTAGAATGGCGGGGAAAATCAATGGAAATGTAACTCTCCAAAACGTATGCCACCCATTGGCACCAAGATCTTTTGCAGCTTCCTCAATCGAGCTGTCAAATCTCACCAGTCTTGCCATGACAACAAAAATAACGTACGAAGTAGTGAGCGCTACATGTCCTGGAATAACTGTTGTTGTACCTAAAGTAACATCCAACCAACCGTAAAGGGACAAAAGCGCAACTGCAACAACCACGTGGGGAATAACTACAGGAATGTAAAATAGAAAATCAAAAAATTTCTTGCCCGGAAATTCATACCGATGCAAGGCAAGTGCTGCGAGGGTACCTATAATGGCGGAAATCACAGTAGTCACAACCGCAATAAATAGACTGTTCTGCGTTGCACTCAATATTTGCCCGTTTGAAAACAATTGTGTGTACCAGTCAAATGTAAAGCCCGTCCATGTGGTCCCTGTCTTTGAGTCATTAAAAGAGTAAACCATCAGCACAATGATAGGAACGTAGAAAAACAAAAACATGATGAAAGTATAAACACCAAGTATCTTCTTAGTTTTTGGCCGCATCTGCATCTGCCTTTCCAAAGTTGCAATAATTGAATAAAGTGGCTCAACGCGGCCACTTTATTCAATGCAATATTTTAGTATTATTGAATCTTGAGCTCGTTATATAAGCGATTGATTGACTCTAAAGTTTTCGGTTCCAATATTTGATACCATTGGCCTCTTGAGACCTCTTCATCTGTTGGGTAGATTGCAGTATTATTTTTGATTTCCTCATCCATTAACTCTACTGCTGCAGCGTTTGGACTGCTCCCCTTAACTTCTTCTGCATTTTGTTTACTATTTTCTGGTTCAAGTAGATAATTAATGAATACTTCTGCTGTATATTTATTTTCTGCAGTTTTTGGAATAGCGATATTATCCATCCAGAGCACTCCGCCTTCTTCAGGCAAAATAAACCCTACATCAGGATTCGAAGCCATGGCTTTAGCAGCTCCCGTGTTGTATGACATTCCTATCCAAGCTTCCCCGCTTGTAAACTGCGCCTCAGGGGTGCCATCATAAGTTAGAACATTAGGATGAAGTTCTTCCAGCTTTTTCTTTGCTTCCTCCAACTGCTCTTCTGTAGGATTATTGATGTCATACCCTAAGATTTGAAGTGGTACCGTGAATACTTCCCTGGCACTTTCATTCATGGATACATGCCCTTTATATTCAGGATTCCATAAATCTTCCCAGCTCTTTGGCTCTCCAACCTTTGCTTTATTGTAAGCAAGTCCAATACTTCCATAGAAATAAGGAACAGAATATTTGTTGCCGGGATCAAAATCCTGATCTTTCAGCGGTTCTGATATGTGTTCAAAATTTGGAATATTTTCCATGTCCAGCTCTAAAAGAAAATCATCATTAATCATTTGTTCTACAAAATAATCAGTCGGAAACACGACATCATAGGAGACGGCTCCGCTTTTGATCTTTGTATACATCTCCTGGTTGGCACTATATGTGTCCAGAATTACTTTTACACCAAATTCTTTTTCAAAACTTTTTACTAGATCCTGGGATATATATTCTCCCCAGTTAAATACTTTCAACTCTTTCGCCAGCTTTTGCTCCCCGTCTTCTTCGCCCGATGATTCGGATGAAGATTTTGAAGAATTGCCACAGGCCGCCAAAACTAGTAACAAAACGAAAACGGCCAATAGAGATGTGATTTTTCTCAAGATGATCCCCCCATTTTATTAAACTATCAAACTTTTGAAAACCCTTTCAATTGTAAATTATAGTATATGTTGCATTTTGTATTATTACAAATATATAATATATATGAATACCATATAAATTTTAAATAGTCTTATTATTTTACAAAAGGGAGAAGTAAAATGGATCTTCATCGATTGCGCTGTTTTATTAAAATTGTAGAGGAAGGAAGCGTCTCTAAGGCGGCGGAAGCATTGAATATGACACAGCCACCCTTAAGCATCATGATGGGGAAGCTTGAAAAGGAACTGAATGTGTCATTGTTTGACCGTTCTGGCAGAAGGCTGAATTTAACACGGGACGGGGAATTTTTATACCAGCGCGGAAAAGAATTGATCGCGACAACTGAAAATATGGTAAAAGAACTCGTGGAACACAATGATGGGATGCGCGGGACTGTGACTGCCGGCTGTATCACTTCAGCGAATTTATTCATCATTCCCGATGCGGTTAAAAAGCTTCGGGAAGAAGCGCCGAACATCGTAATGCGTGTAAAAGAAGGGAATTCTTCCTTCGTTTTGAATGAATTGAGGAACCATAAAATAGATATCGGCATCGTCCGAACAATATTTGAAGCTGAGGATCTTCATACATCCACTTTATTGACAGAACCATTACTGCTGGCACTGCCGCCTGGCCATCCATTATTGGAAAAGCCGTCTATCAGCATCGCCGATCTGCGGAATGAAAAATTCATCCTTCCGACCTCCTCTCACGGCTCGGGAATCGCCGAAGAGATTATGGAAGCCTGTAATAACAGCGGATTTTCACCCGACGTTGTTTATTGGGGAACAGAAGTTTTTCCGATGCTCTTCATGGTGATGAAAGGTGTAGGAATCAGCTTCGCGCCTTATAATTTCAGTCGAATCAATTGGCCGGAGCTCCCTAAGCTCGTTCCACTGGCGGAACCCAAATTGGAAACGAAGCTCAGTTTGGTCACCCTGCAAAACCATTACCAGCCATCAATTGTTGAACGCTTTTTGGATATAACCAAAAGTGTCGCCAAGGAATTGCAGCCAAAAATATAAATAGGGCGGGGATTGACCTCCGCCCACATAATATTATTTTACTTCAGCCAATGTTTCTTTCATGCTTTCATAGGAATCATTCCAGAAGTCCGAGTTTTCCTTGAATGTTTTTGCCACAATCTTGATCATAGACTTAAATTTCTCTTCGTAGCTATCATCGTCTTTTGAAGGTAAGTCTTTCTTGAATTCACCGACAAATGCTTTCGTTGATTCAGTGATTGGACCCCACTTGGCCACCTGCTCGCCGTTTTCATCAATGAAAATAAAAATGGGGATGACACGATTGCCGTTTGTTAAATATTGATCCATCAAGTCCAAATGCTGATCGCGCGGCAGGAGTCTGACATCCATCTCTGTTTTTTCTGCCAAGCGCAGCAAAACAGGAACATTTAGCATACAATGACCGCACCATACCTCAGCCAACGCGACAACGCGTAAGTTCTTCCCTTTGATTTTATTGAAAAATCCCTCGTCAGCAGGCGGTTGGAAGTTTTCATAAATATGTAAAAAGCTGTCTTTATGATACTCCAAATCTTCAATGTATTGCTCAGTCGTTAGCCCTTTATCAAACCATTCGTTCAAATTCATTATCTTCACTCCTTCAGTGTTCTAAAAAAAGCTTATCGAATCGCGATTATTCTGTAAACTAAACTGCTCGTGTCCTATAATATAAGAAGACATAGAAAAATTTGGAATAAGAAAGGGGCAAGACATTTGGAAAAAATCATTCACGCCGTTCAAGATGAATATCCGGACGAATTTGCGCACTGTTTTGGATGCGGGCGGCTAAATGAAGCAGGGCATCGCTTTCGAACAGGATGGCTGGACGACAGGACCCTCACTATTTATGAACCCAAAGAGGAACACAAGGCGATTCCCGGGTTTGTTTATGGCGGTCTGCTCGCTTCACTGGTCGACTGTCACGGAACAGGTTCAGCAGCGCTCGCTTTACATAGGAAAAACGGCCATGAACCAGGCAGCGGCCTGGCGCCTCCCCGATTTGTCACGGCCTCTTTGCATGTCGACTACTTGAAACCTACACCACAAGGCGCAACATTAAAAGCGATCGGAACAGTTGAAGAAATCCACCCGAAGAAATGGAAAACTTCAGTGGAAGTCTTTGCCACAGATACCCTTTGTGCAAAAGGTGAAGTGGTAGCGGTAGTCATGCCGGATACTTTTAAAAAATGAATAGAAGCCGGTTAAAAAGTCTCTCTATTTCGAGTGGAAGCACATGCTTGTTTATATTTTAAGAAAGCGAATACCAAGAGCGTGATAATTCATTTTCGTTTAATCTTACCAAAAAAGTGGGCACCCGTAGGGGTGCCTTCATAGTGACCGCGTTAACGGTTTATTATCCGATTCGGTCGCTTAGGGCTGCCTTTAGTTACCATGTAAGCTATTTTTTCGCCGCCACGGTCACTTAGGAACGCCCTTAGTTACCATGTGAGATCTTTTTTCACCGCCGCGGTCACTCAGAATCGCCCTTAGTTACCGTGTAAGCTATTTTTTTGCCGCCGCGGTCACTTAGCCTTTGTGTGTTTGCCAAAAATGGTTTCCAATCACGACCATAATGGCTTAGCCCACATATTAGGTTAATTTCAATCAGGATCAAATCAATTTTGCACGACTTTCTTGCGGACCTCTTTCAAGAATGAAATAGCGTTCCTTCCAAAGCACTGACATATCGGATTGCTGAATTTTGGACAGCTTCGCCGGCATTTTCTTTGACCACTTTTTGAAAAGCGTTATATAACCTATCAAAATGAAGTTCCTTCACACGTTCAGCTATGTCTTTTACTTTGCTTGCGGGCAGCGGAATCAGATTCGGATAGCTATACATAAAGCTGACCCAGTTCGTATCAGCCACGACTTGAATGATATCGCCGCTCAATAAAATACCTTTCCCGCTGTTTCCATAAGGCCAATGCAGAACTGCTCCTCCTTTGAAATGGCCACCGAGCCGATGCAGAACAAGTCCTTCCGCCAGTTTATACTGATCACCTTTCCAAAAAACGATTCGATCGCTCGGCTCCGTCACCCACTGCATGTCATCCTCATGAATGTAAATGGGAACGTCGAAGCTTTTCGCCCATTCAGCCTGTGTCGAATAGTAATGCGGATGGGATAGTGCTATGGCATCGATTCCACCCAGCTCCCTGATTTTCTTTTCCGTTTCTTCATCAAGAAAAGTAATGCAATCCCATAAAACATTGAACCCGCTCTCTTGAACGAGGAAGGCGGACTGACCAATCCCGAACTCCGGTTTTGTTGTGATTCTGTGTAAACCTTCCTCCATTTTTACAATTTCATTTTCATATTTTTCGCTGCTCCGCATATCATCAAGTGTTGTCCATGTTTGTCCGGCCGGATTCACATACTGCCTCTCTTCTGTACAAATAATGCATAGTTCGGGTGGCCGAATGCTGTAAGGATATTGGACACCGCAGGTCGTGCAAATGAATTTTAACATTTCCATCCTCCCCTTATCTTTAAAATCCCTTTGGATTCGCTTGGCTTATCACTGTCTTTTTGGCCTAGTCTAGTAGGATATTGTGTTTTCCGGGATATCCCGAGTTTTTCAATGTCCTTCGAAACTATGAATCCTTCATAGTTACCGTATGTACGTTTTTTACGCCTATTCGGGCATTATGAGCTCAAACACCTTCCCCTGATTTAGCAATCAAGTTTTCATGAATTCGTTCATCACGGAACGGTAATGGAACGTCGCAAAAAGCGCCTGTTCCCCAATCGTCTTCCTCGTACAAAAAGCAATTGTCCCGAACCGACAATAGAACCACTCAAAAATTGTTTTCTTCAAACGATGCCAGACTAATAGAAAGCCCTTACAATATAGTTAATCCTAATATATCCGAGGTGGTGATTAAAATGGAAGCGGTAACAAGAAATTTCTTTTTATTCCTTTCCAAAAACAACCTTCTGAATGACATGGCCAAAAAAAGAGGCAGCAGCATTGTCACGGGGAAGATTATCGCCGGGACTGATTTTCCAAGCTCTGTCCAAATCATCAAAGATCTTAACAGTAAAGGCTTGACCACCACTGTTGACCATTTGGGAGAGTTTGTCAATTCCGAAGAAACGGCCAATAAAAGGACAAAAGAGGCTATCCAGACAATCGAAACAATCAGCAGAGAAAACCTTGATTCCCACATGTCTGTCAAAATGACGTCGCTTGGCCTTGATATCAGCCGGGACCTTGTCTTCAGAAACATGACAAGCATTTTGGACACGGCGGAAAAGCATGGTGTCATGGTAACGATTGACATGGAAGACGAGCCCCGTTGTGAGAAAACGCTGGAGCTTTTCAAACAATTCAAGGAATCATACAGCTGCGTCAGCACCGTGTTGCAGGCCTACTTGTACCGCACAGAACAGGATTTAAAAGAGTTAAGTGTTTTGAAACCGTTTTTACGGCTTGTAAAAGGAGCCTACAAAGAGCCGGCATCCGTCGCCTATCCGGACAAAAAAGATGTCGATGCCAATTATAAAAAATTGATAGAGCAAAGTTTGAAATCCGGCGTGTATACTGCAATCGCCACTCATGATGATGGGATGATCGAATATACGAAAGAACTCGCTGCAAAACTGCAGATCCCAAGCGATCAATTCGAATTTCAGATGTTATACGGCATGCGAAGTAAAACACAGCTGGACCTAGTGCAGCAAGGATATAAAGTGAGAGTTTATGTCCCTTACGGCCGCGACTGGTATGGATATTTCATGAGAAGACTGGCTGAAAGACCGGCAAATATTTCATTTGCATTTAAAGGAATGGTAAAAGGTTAATAATTTTATTATGATAAGGAGTTGTGTCGGATGATCACTTTTAAACACGAACCATTTATGGACTTTTCCACAGAGGAAAACAAAGAGGCCTTTAAATCAGGGCTGGAATTGGTGGAAAGCTATCTTGGCAAGGATTATCCTTTGGTCATTGGCGGTGAGAAAATCACGACGGAAGAAAAAATCGTTTCTGTGAATCCCGCCCAAAAAGACCAGGTTGTCGGCCGCGTCTCCAAAGCGAACAGGGAATTGGCCCAACAGGCAATGGATAGTGCGCTCACAGCCTTGGAATCATGGAAAAAAGTAAAGCCGGAAATCCGTGCGGACGTTCTGTTCAAAGCGGCTGCTATCATTCGCCGAAGAAAGCATGAATTTTCCGCTCTGCTTGTCAAAGAAGCGGGCAAGCCTTGGAATGAAGCGGATGCCGATACTGCTGAAGGTATCGACTTCCTGGAATACTACGGAAGGCAGATGCTAGAGCTCAAAGATGGCAAAAAAGTGGAAAGCCGGCCAGGTGAATACAACCGCTACGATTATATCCCGCTTGGCGTCGGCGTCATCATTTCCCCATGGAATTTCGCCTTTGCCATTATGGCTGGAACAACAGTGGCTGCCATCGTTTCTGGCAACACGGTCCTGCTCAAACCCGCATCGACGACACCTGTTGTCGCAGCCAAATTTGTTGAAGTGATGGAAGAAGCTGGGCTGCCAAAAGGCGTGCTTAACTATATCCCAGGTAGCGGATCAGAAGTCGGCGACTTCCTTGTCGACCATCCGAAAACCCGATTTATCAGCTTTACCGGATCAAGAGAAGTCGGCACTCGCATCTATGAGCGTGCTGCCGTTGTGAACGAAGGGCAGATCTGGCTGAAGCGTGTCATCGCCGAAATGGGAGGAAAAGATACGATTGTTGTGGATAAGGAAGCGGATCTCGAGCTTGCCGCCCAATCAATTGTACAGTCTGCATTCGGATTTTCCGGACAAAAATGCTCTGCGTGTTCCCGTGCAGTCATCGTCGAAGACGTATATGACGAAGTTTTAAATCGTGCAGTCGAACTGACAAAAGAGCTGACCATCGGCGATCCTGCGGATCAGAACAACTTCATGGGGCCAGTGAACGACCAAAATGCCTTTGATAAAATCATGAAGTATATTGAATTAGGCAAGGACGAAGGTGAATTGATGACCGGCGGAGAAGGCGATGACTCGAAGGGATACTTCATCAAGCCAACTATTTTCGCAGGACTTGATCCAAAGGCACGCCTTATGCAGGAAGAGATTTTCGGCCCTGTTGTCGCTTTTTCCAAAGCGAAAGATTTTACAGAAGCCCTCGAAATCGCCAATAATACGGAATACGGCCTGACAGGAGCGGTGATTACGAACAACCGCATGAATATGGAAATAGCCCGCGAAGAATTTCATGTCGGTAACCTGTATTTCAACCGCGGCTGCACAGGAGCAATTGTTGGCTATCAGCCTTTCGGCGGCTTCAATATGTCCGGCACCGATTCTAAGGCGGGAGGCCCTGATTACCTGCTTCTTCATATGCAGGCGAAAACTACATCTGAGATGCTGTAGTCACTAAAACGGAGTTGAATTTTATGACAGATGAAACATTAAAGCTAGTAACGATTGTTGTGTATATGATTTTAATGCTCGTGATCGGCTGGGTCGCCTACAGGAGAACTGGCGACCTGACCGACTATATGCTCGGTGGCCGCTCGCTCGGACCGGCAGTCACAGCACTCAGTGCCGGGGCGGCGGATATGAGCGGATGGCTCCTAATGGGATTGCCCGGAGCCGTCTACGCTACTGGATTGACCAGTGTCTGGATTGCCATCGGATTGACTGTGGGAGCCTATTTAAACTGGATTTTTGTTGCACCAAGGCTGCGCAGTTACACACAGGTGAGTAATGATTCGATTACGATTCCATCTTTCTTTGAAAACCGGCTGAAAGACAATACAAAACTGTTAAGGATCATTTCATCCCTTGTCATCCTAGTCTTTTTTACCTTTTACGTTTCTTCGGGACTTGTCGCAGGAGCCGTTTTCTTCGAAAGCTCATTTGGTTTCGGCTATCAGCAAGGGTTGCTCATCATTGCCCTCGTTGTCGTTGCCTACACACTTTTTGGAGGATTCCTTGCCGTAAGCTGGACGGACTTTGCACAGGGACTAATCATGTTAATTGCGCTTTTGATCGTGCCGGCCTTGGCTGTCATAAAAACCGGCGGTCCAGCACAAACAGTGGAAACGATTCAATCCATTGATCCTGCCCTTTTCTCCTTTTTCAGGGATACCACTTTTATCGGGATTGTTTCTCTGCTTGCCTGGGGGCTCGGATATGTCGGACAGCCGCATATCATCGTCAGATTCATGGCGATCAGTTCTGTGCGGGAAACGAAGGTTGCCCGCCGGATCGGGATGGGCTGGATGATCTTATCATTGCTGGGAGCCGTACTGACAGCATTGATCGGAATCGCTTATTTCCATACAACGAACCACACGCTGCAGGATCCGGAAGCTGTATTCATTGAGCTTGGCCAAATCCTTTTCCACCCGCTGTTTGCAGGATTTGTTCTAGCTGCGATTCTTGCCGCAATCATGAGTACCATATCCTCGCAGTTGATTGTCACGTCAAGTGCACTTACAGAGGACTTGTATAAATTAATTTTCCGCCGCGGGGCAAGCGATAAAGAGCTCGTCTTTTTCGGACGGATGGCGGTTCTGGCCGTCGCAGTGATCGCATACATCCTCAGCTCAAATAAAACCGAATCGATCCTGAACCTTGTCGCCCATGCCTGGGCCGGATTCGGAGCTTCATTCGGACCGGTAGTTGTTTTAAGCCTCTACTGGAGAAAATTGACCAACTGGGGAGCGATTGCCGGAATGGTTGCCGGGGCTGTGACCGTTCTTGTATGGCAAAACTTGGATTTCGCTTTATATGAAATTGTGCCAGGCTTCATCATCAACCTTCTTGTTGCAGTGGTTGTCAGCCTGATCACGTATAAACCAAATGACGAAATTGAAAAAGAATTTGATGAGAGCTTACGCCTTTTGAAGGAATAGGACTTTTACTGAAGCGGTCAATGAAAAGTATGATAAACTTTTCATTGACCGCTTGTATTTTTGGATGGGGGGAGTTTGATTGGACCGCCTCTTGGAAAAAATCCGTTCTTTGACGAGTATCGAAGAAATAACCGAAATAATCAGCGAATATTTAAAAAAGCCTGTTGTTATTGAGGACGAGCAGTTCACCCTATTGGCGTACAGCTCATTTTATATCGACCAGTTTGATGAAGCGAACAAGCAAACCATTTTTACAAAGCGCTGGACGATCCCTATCTTGGAAAAATTCATGGATGACGGCATTGTCGACCAGCTAAAAACAATACCGGAACCCTTCAGAGTGGAAAAAATAGAGGCAATCGGATTGAACCAGCGTGTTGTTGTAAGCGCTAGATATAAAGAACGCGTCTTAGGATTCATCTGGGTGCAGGAAACGGACCACCTTCTGACCGACGAAGAATTCGGCTATTTACAGGAAGTTTCCTTTCATGTGGGTAAACTCCTCTATCAAAAAAAGCAATTGAAGTTAAAGAGAGACGAAGAGAAGAACAACTTTTATAAAAAAGTGATGGACGACACTTTCCAAACGGAAGCCCAAATTAAATGGGAAGCCGCGAATGTCAATATTTCCATGCCTGACTCGTTTATTTCCATTGTTTTTGCAGTCGACCCTACAAGTGAGGAAGCCTTCGGAGAGCTGATTGAAAAAGTGGGACTTTTCGCAAATGCACTAAAAATGCCAACCCACCTTTTTATTGATCAGCTAAAGGTGATTGTTATGATCGGAAGTAGTCTGTCATCACCCAAAGACCTGTCTATACAAGCAAACGCACTGGTATCGTCGGTATTGGCTCAATTTAGTGAGGAGCAGGTATACGCGGGAATCAGCCGTGAATATACCTCTGTCATCCATTTGCGAAAAAGTTATATGGAAGCAATTGAGGTTATAAGAACTGCAAAATTTATCGGGATGGAAGAACTCCCGTCTTTTGAATATCAAAAGCTTGGGCTATTCCGCTACCTGGAAGCGATTTTCCATTATCAAAAACAAATGGACGATGTGAATCCAGACCTTCTGAAACTGAAACAAAAAGACGATGAAAGCCAGACAAGCTTGCTTCAGACGTTGGAAGTCTATTTGGAAGAAAACTGCCGCCTAAAGCACGCGGCGAAAAAATTGTACATCCATACAAACACATTAAAATACCGATTGAATCAAATCGAAGAGCTGACCTCCATCAGATTTGATGATTTTCATGCGAATTGCCAGTTGTATATTGATTTACAAATTATGAAGGTGAGTGGCGGGAAAAGCTTTAGCGGAGGGTAATCGGAGGGGGCAATCACCCTCCACACACTATTCTTCACTATTTTCCCTGTTATTTTGTATCACTAAAAATAAAACAGGGGCAGGAATACCCTGCCCACGCTACTTTCCTTATTCACCAAAGGCCTGCATAGCTACGAACTTCCATTCCAATTTGAGGGAATCTCCCTGAAATTGATTTTGGTCTTTTCCATTGTCAACGAAAGAGAATTTTACGACAAGGCGCTCACTGGCACCGCTTGGAAGCCCCCCTTTGCCAATCGCAGGAATGGTAATGTTCTTAGCTACCGCATCCGGTGACATATTTTTCAGGCTTGCCAATGTAGTCTTATAGATCGGTTGATTGTTCTTGTCCATATTCAGCAGAAACTCCACTGCAATATGATTCCCAAAATCTTCTGTATTGTCTCCCATTGCATCAATGACAGTATAATCTGTTTCAATTATGACCTTCCCTATGTCCAGAGTCCCGTTGTTTTTAAGTGTAAAGTTTCGGAGAAACGAATCTCCCGGTTTAATATTCTTTACATTGATTAAGGTATTCGGGTTCACAGACAGATCAAGGGTTCCTGATGCAAATGTATTATCTGTCATCTTGTTATCGCTAAAATAGGCGTAGGTGCCCCCGCTTATTAAAGCAATACCAAGTAAAATTGATGTCAGGCCGACAAGAAACCTTCTTTTTATGTTCATCATTCATTCCCCCACCCATGAAGTACTCTGCCGGAGGCTGAAAAGCTTAGGAAGCATCCTTTATTTCCTTAGCAATGAAACTATGGTCTACTAGATAATCCCAAATGGTTGCACTGATAACGTCGCCCGCAAACTGAATTCTTTCAGGGCTTACATTCTCTATCGTATCACGATAGGTATGGTACTCAGGTTCCAATCCACCGCTTTTGGTCCCCATGTTAAAGCATGATGCTATAATACCAGCATTGTGGAATGGGACATGGTCTGATGACCCTCTCCTAAAAAGAATCAGCTTCTCTTTATCCTTTCCTTGTTTGTCAAATGCCGCATTCGTATAATCCCAGGCGATGTTCGTTTTTCCATCGACTGTGTTGAATGCTAGATAGGACCCAGGTTCATATTTCGAACCGAGCATTTCCATCTGGAAGTTGATCTCACTTCTGTCAATGTCCGCCTGGGGCAAGTTCTTCACATAATAGTTAGATCCTACCAAGCCGATCTCTTCGGCGCCGAAGGCAACAAATCTCAATTCTTTATCAGTAAGGGAGTTCTTCAGAATTCTAGCCATCTCTACAATCGTACCCGTACCTGAAGCGTCATCATTCGCTCCCGGAGAATAATTAACACTGTCATAATGGGATGTAATATAAACAATCTTAGGATTTACAACATTGGCTGGTTTCTTTACTGCAACAACATTTTGTGATGTTTGATTTGAAAACGTGTGAATAACCAATTTCCCCTTCACAGTCCCTTTGGAAAGCTGGGCAAGTAAAGATTCTCCCAACTCTTTTGTCGTCCCGACTACCGGAATCGTGCTGTTGCCATTCAATGTTGGACGAAGCGGGGTAACTGTGTCCACGTTATCGTAAATAACGACACCTATCGCTCCGGCATTCGTTGCATTCTGAACTTTTTCCTGGAAAGTGTTATCTCCCCTTTGAATTAATGCAATCTTTCCTTTTGCAGCAGCAGAGAAGTCCCCAGGTAGACCAAGACCCGCATTATAGATATCGCCCGTCACACCATTTTCTCCTGTTCCAGCAGATCCTGTCGCAGCTCCCAAGGCAATTTCCTTGTTTTTATTTGTAAGGATTTTTAGAGTTCTTTCCGTCCGGTTGGATATAGCAAACTCTTGAATGGAGGTTTCATAGCCTAAGCTTTGGAACTGGTTTTTCAAGTATTCCGCGGCTTGCTTTTCACCTTCTGAGCCTGGCACTCTCGTTCCAATTTCTACACTTAGCTCACGTATATGATCCATGACTCTTTCAGAATCAAAAATGACATCCCACTGGCCAATTAATGCATCCGCATATTCACTTAACAGATTGGCAGCATTCCCGGAAATCATTCTGGTTTTTTCATAGTTGTTTAAAAGGACATGGAAGCTTTCCATATGTTTAATGGCTTTCTTGTATGACTTGCTGCTTTCATAATGTCCTACCGCAGTAATATGGGTTTTTAATGCTCGCGCAACAGCAGCACTTGTAATCTCTCCATCTTTCTCCAACCTATCAATCAGCGCCTGCATGTTGACTATGCTGGCTTGAGATTCCTCCTGAACGATTGGTGTACTGCTTGTCTGACTGTATTCTATGCTTTTCGGGGAAAATCCGACCAGCGTAGAACTGATTAATACAGCCGACATAAGAGTGCCAAAGCGGCGTATTTTCATATAAAAGGCCCCTTTTATAATTTTTTAATGTAAAAAATTTTCCGTTAAATCGGAGCAGGTTAATCACCTGCTCCGATTCTATCCCTTACTTCTGTTCGCCTGGTTTTTGCGTTGCATTGAATTTCCATGTCAATTCCAGCGAATCTCCTTGGAATTGGTTTTGATCACCTTTATCCATAAAGCTGAATTGCACTATAAGGTCATGAGTTTTACCTACAGGAAGCCCTTTATCACCTAATTCAGGATAAAAAATATTCTGACTTATAGCTTCTGGAGTCATATTTTTCAGGTCCGCCAAAGTTGTTTCAAAAATTACCTCATCGAAATTATCCATGTTATACAGGAACTCCACCTGAATATGCTCGCCAAAATCTCCAGTATTGTCTCCTTTTGCATCCTTGACGGTATAGTCTGTTTCCAGCAACACCTTATCGATGTCCAATGTTCCTCCGTTTCCTAGCTCAAAGTCACGGAGAAAAGAATCGCCAGGAGCCATATCTTTAACGTTAATAATTTCTGTCGGACTTAAGCTTAAATCCAAAGTCCCCGCCGCGAAAGTATTTTGCGATGTTTCCGTGTCGCTGAAATAAGCGTATGTACCCCCGCCAATCAACGCAGCTCCCAACGCAACAGACATCATACCCATACCAAACTTTTTCTTCATTGACATTTTTCATTCCCCCAATAAATTTATTATTTCCATCTCTAAGAGATAGGTACTGCCAATTTGCAAGATTAATAGGTTTATTTATTTGGCGTTTCCGCCTCTGCATTCTTATAGCTTTCTGCAATACGAATTGTTCGCCAGATAGATAAAAGGCCATAGCCTACCAGCAATATTCCCGGCAAGAACAACAGAAGCGCACCACCTAATTGTGATTCGGTGATTTTAAATATATAACCAACATAAGGAATGGTAATATCCGTGTATTTACCTACAATATTATTGACATGGACAGGTTCCAGATCAGGACCGTTGTTATTATCACCTTTTGTGATAAAATGGCTCCCTCCGTCTTGCACTTCAACAATCCTATGTGTTACGAGGATTTTTTCCTCTGTAATAAAAGTGATAACATCGCCTTTTGCAAACTGATCCCCTGCATCTGTATTTTTGATCAAAATGATTGACCCGGTTTTTATTCCAGGCTCCATCGAACCGGATAAGACAGCCTTCATTTGATATCCGAATATGCTGGGAGGTTCCCCTGCCATTTTGGAAGTGACAACATTGAACAAGATCACAGCCAGGAAGATATACAAAAATGTCGATCCGATATTACCGACTATTTTTTTTGTCTTTTGCCAGTTCATTGTAAAAATCACTCCCATCTATGTTTGGATTCTAACCTTCCAGTTACGGAGCATTTTTACCATTTTCTTGCTCCTCATCATTGTTGCCATCATTAGATTGATTCGAACTACCCTCATTTTGATCTTCAGCAGGAGGTTTCGTCGTCTCAGCTTTTTCACTCTGTTCGTCAGTATCACTATCTACCTGATTTTCTGTCTGCTCTCTTTCTGACTTTTCCTCTTTTTTGTCCAGCGGCTCTTCAGTTTCGTTTGACTCCAACTGCTTTTCCTCTGGTTCCCTTGCCTCATCTATTTCCTCTTGATCATTGGTATCGGGCTCTTCGGCTTCTCCCAGTTGGTCACTGACAGACATTTCACCGGAGACATTTTCCTCATAGGTGTAATGTGCAGTCGTGGGAGTAGTCAGAAGAGAGGCAATACAAAACAACAAATATAATATGGCAAGCCGCTTGACTACTAGATTGTTTTTCAAGTAATCTGCTATTTTTTTTGCTATTTGAATGCCTCTCATCCTATTTACTCCTCTCAATTAAGATGCTTTTTTCGATTGTGCTCCTTGTTGGGCCATGAGGTCCGCTACAGCCTGGTTAATGATGCTTCCGATAATCCCCATTCTTTCAGGGCTGACGTTTTCAATGACGTCACCAGGAGTGTGATACCACGGCTCCAAGCGATGGACAACCGGCTCCTCCCAGATATACAGGGCTGAGGCTATACCAACTTCATAAAACGGGATGTGATCCGATCCGCCTGAGCGGTACATATGCATGATTTTTTGGTCTATTCCCAACTTGGCGGCGGCTGCTTTGCCAGCCTCCCATGCAAGGTTGGATTTACCATCACCTGTATTGACAGACAATTGGGTAGCCTTGTCCCAATTTGTTCCAACCATATCAAGGTTAAAGTTAACTAAACTTCTGTCCCTTTCTTCTTTTGACAATTGGCCAACATAATATCTGGATCCAACCAATCCAATCTCTTCCGCACCAAATGCGATGAATCTGATTTCTTTATTTGTCGGCATGTCCTTTAGGTTTCTGGCCAACTCCATGATAGAGGCAGTTCCCGATCCATTGTCGTTAGCTCCTGGAGAACCTGGCACACTGTCATAATGCGCTGTAACATAAACGATTTCCGGGTTAGCAACCCCTTTTGGCTTTTTCACTGCAATGACGTTTTGTGATTTTTGATTTGTATGGTTCTGGACCGCAAGATTCAATTTCAATCCGCCCGCGGACAGCTTTGAAAGCAATGCCTTTCCGTCCGCCTGTGTGATTCCCACCACTGGGATGCTGCTCTGGTTATTTCCTAAGCTTGGGTTAGGCGGGGCTAAGCTCTCCACATTGTTGTAGATAACCACCCCGGCTGACCCTGCCTTTATGGCGTTATCAACCTTTTCCCAGTAAGTGTTGTCTCCTCTTTCAATGAGAGCTATTTTGCCTGCAGCTTCTTCAGTAAAATTTTCCGGCTTACCCAATCCCGCATTGAAGACATCACCAGTGACTCCATTTTTATCCGTCCGCGCGGAACCGGCTGACACCGCTGAATGCAATTTTTTGTTATTATCAGAGACTATCTTCAATTCACCGCTGACTCTATCCCGGATACTGAATTCTTGAGTCGAGACGTCATAACCGAGTCTTTCAAACTCATTTTGAA
This sequence comes from Siminovitchia acidinfaciens, assembly GCF_003605385.1. GTDB lineage: Bacteria > Bacillota > Bacilli > Bacillales > Bacillaceae_C > Siminovitchia > Siminovitchia acidinfaciens. Next base: position 73,737 of record NZ_QYTV02000007.1, read on the forward strand.
TGTATTGTGCAGCCTGCCTTTCTTCATCCGTTCCCGTCACTCTCGGTCCAATTTCCACACTTAAATGGTGAATATGCTGCATCGCTTTTTCCGGATTAAAATTCGTATCCCATTTTTCAATCAAATCATCCGCATAGCCTTTAAGGATACGTGCCGCTTTTCCGGAAATCAGCTTGCCCTTTTCTTGCTGATCTATCAATGTCTTGAAGCCGCCCATATGCTTGATGACTTTTTCCGCTTCTCTTTTCTGCTCGTAAAGATCAACTGCAGTCAAGTGAGTTTTTAATGCGCGTGCCGCTACGGCGCCATTAAACTCACCTTCTGCTTCAAAGCGTTCAACCAGTTTCTTCATTGCATTGGCGCTTACACCTTCCGCCAAGTAATCAATGACAATTTTCGCCTGGTTGTAATTGTTTTTATCTCCGTCAGGATTGTATCCGTTTTCAATGTTTCCTGCTGCATCCACCGAGAACCATTTCACCACCGTTGTCTCATCAATCTTTAACGATTCTGCAGCCTCTCTTGTGCCCGCTACTTGAATCACTTTAGATTTAAGTGTTGGCCTTGAACCGTCAAGCGTGTAATAGACAGTTGCCGGTTCACTCGTTTCAAACTTGATTTTCACAGGATTGTCGTAAGTCCCAGCTCCAGGAACCAGCTTGGATTCAGGGTTAACATCGTCATTGGCATTTTCATAAGCCACTTCAAACATGCCGATCAAGCCATTGGCGAATTCCATCGCCTCAGCGTGCCCTTCACTGAATGCCGGCTGGAAACCTACGGCTGTCCAACGTTTTGTGTTGGCATTCCATAGATCCGCGCCAACTTCAAAGTTCCATGCATAGATACCGTGCTCATACCAAAGCGTATCAGCAGAGTTTCCGCCTGCAGAGTATAATACATCAGGAATCGGGCCGGTCCTGCTTGGTAAAATAACTGTTCCGCGATGTTCTTTTATTCTTTTTAAAATATGATCTGAAGCCTGCCAGTAATAAGCTTCCTCTCCTGCTGTCGGGCGAGGCAGCGTTACCCGGTTTGCATCATATGCACCAGGAGACCACATGAAATACCCGCCGTACGCATGGATATTCATCGCAAATTTAAGGTTTGGATTTTCTTCCGCCAACCAATTCAAGTTCCGGGCTTCCGGCTCTGAGAATGGTTCCGGTCCGGCAAAGGTATCGGAAGTACAGCTTTTTGAACCGCCAATCCAGCCATCCCAAACAGTTCCAATTTTGTAGTTTCGGTTTAAGTCGACTCCCCATGAATTGCGGTAAGCCGGGTCAGATGCTTCAGGTCCGCAATGGTTTGTCATATTCCGGCGCATGGAGTTGTAATCATAAAATGAATAGTGTCCACCATCAGGGTTAACGCTTGGAACAATAAATATATCCAAATTATCTACTAGCTTCTTCGTATTCTCATCTGTATGGTAATTTCGCAATAGTCTCTCTGCCGTTTCAACAGTCACAAGCGGTGTCACCCATTCACGGGCATGTTCCTGTGAATATCCAAGTACACCAGGCTTCGAGCCGTCCCGTACTTTACCGATCCGAATAGCTTTCACTTCGAATGGATCCCTTGAAACTTCTTTTGGTGCCCTTAAATTATCGGTCAGTTTTATATTGCTTTGCGGTTGAACAACGCCTGTTCCATTGGAGGTTCTATATCTAGTCGCCGATACCAAATCACCAGCTTTTTCATTGATCGCCGCGATAACTTCAGCGGATGTACTATTTCTCCCAAGATCTACCATTATATTCTTCCCATCGACTGTTACATCTAATGTGGAATTTACACTTTTTGGAGTTCTAATATCTACTGTAATATCGTTTCCACCCTCATGTCCCCATGCTTTTGATGTAAGGACAATTGCCGAGTTCACTACACTGCCAATGGTGACCTGGGCTTTCCGTCGGTACCCATTTGTTTTTTCAGGGAGTACTATGATTTCAGCCAGTTCTGGAAACTCTTCGGCAAGCTGTTCAATCCTTTCAGTCACTTCTGTCGGCGTCATGTATTTGTCGACAAAGTCACTGAAATAATCATCATCTGCAGGAGTGCCATCGCCGATCCATTCAGTTAAGCCTGTTTCCACTTTTCCGCCCTGGTTAGTGGAAATGACTACATTTTCAGGAACAGAATTAATATCGGTCAAAACATAGTGGTATAAATATTCGCCAGCATCAACTTTCCTTGTCATTGAAGCCGTTCGCTTATTGCCTTTTTCATCTGTCCATTCTGCATTCATGACAGTATTAGGCCCAGCACTAGATTTAACTTCAAGATATAAAAACAAGCCTGACTGATTTTTGAAGTAATCTGCCCGAAAAACTTTCACAGTGTCTGCCTGCTGTGCCAGTTGCTGCTTTTGCTTTTCTGTTTGTTCCTGCTGCCTTAAAAGCTTTTCGCCTTCTTCGGCAGTTTGGAGAACAGTCACTTTGTACCCTTTAATTTTGAGCATCTCAATGTCAGCATCTGTCAAAACCGCCTGCACCTCGAGCTGCCCGTTTCGATCACTGACATATCCAGTCAAGTCGAAACCTCTTACCACCAAGTCTTCCACTGCCTTCCGATCTGGTACGACAATTTCTACAAGCGTCGTTTTCCGTTCAAACTCAACCTCTGTCGTCTCCTCTTTTGGGGTTGCTGCAATGGGGCTGACAAAAAAAGAGGATACCGTTAAAGCAACGATGCTTGTCCCCGCCAAGAAATGTGACACAAATCGTCTATAAGACACTGAATTCCCCCCTACATAAATTTTTTGAATTTCCTTCGTTGATTATATCAGTATTTTTAGAAGATTGTTACGATTTGAAATAAAATGATTATATCGGATTATAAAGATAACATTTTTTACAACGGCAGTTAGTATTTAAGTAATATCGCAACTTTTACTTACTTAATAAAAACTAGTCCTTTTTTCCTGTTTAGCTAAAAAACTATTTTTATAGAGGATATTGCACTTCTGAAAATATGTTTAATTTTCTAGCATAAACAAACATAAAAAACCCCCTCAGCCGTAAGCTTAGGGGCTTCATATGAAGCTGCTAATCTTTAACTGGCTTTGCCGGCCAGCGTTGGATTTTTCTTCTCCATCAATACTTTCAAATAGTTACTATTAGCCTTTAACATTTGATGTGTTCCGCTTGTCATCAAGTTATTCTTTCTATGATGGTCAATCAGCGTATTAAAACCGTCCAAATGCTTAATGACTTTATCGTATTGTCCCGTTTCTTCATAATGCTTTAAGGATGTTGCATGGACCTTAAGAGTTTGAGCAACGCCCTTATTTGAAAACTTGCCAATTACCTCGTAACGTTCTACAAGCGCTTTAATGTGGTCTGCAGATACAACTGGACCTACACCAGGATTTGGAGGATTCATCGGGATCGTTCCAGCATAATCTGTGTTATATCCGGTAATTGGACGAATCGGAATGTCATACCAGCGTTCAGGATCAGCTTTATACAAGTCTCCTGTAGCAAGACCAGACAAAAATCCATGTGTGGCGATCACATTTTGTTGAATCATAGGATCACGCTCACCATCCAGGACTTGACTGGAGGTCTCCAAGAATATAGCAGGATTGCTATGTCCTTCAGGATTTATTCCTTCATAATTTATGCCAAGCATCATACCGGAGACTACCCCACCACGGATATCAATTACAGTGCTACCCGTATCATACTGATCAACAGTAAATTCTTTATATGGGGCAAGAGAATCATAAATTTGAACCGCTGCCTGGCGCGCAAGTTTATCGTACAATCCATCCTTAATAGTCGGAAGAGTTGGTCCTCCTGGTGCTAACGAGATTCCAAGTGACATTGATACAGGAATACTTGTACCAGTAAAGTTTTTAGTCCCTTGATGATGAATATCCAAGGCAAATTCAGGCTTAATATCTGCCCAGAATTTGTAAAAGCCCATTGATTCAATTGCATCAAATCTGCTTTCAAACCAGTCCCTATTTAAATCAACGGAGATCTGTCTACCTCTTTCATCCAGTTTGGGCTTACCCGTTTCATGATCATACAGGATTGTACCACGCTGATTTAGTTCGGCACCATCCGGATTGTACATTGGGATAATGTACATTGTTAATTCTTTCATCATCTCTTTGTAAGAGGAATCCTTCTCATTTATTAAATTTTCAATGATACGTAACGTTGCGTTCGTTCCATAAGGTTCTCCTCCATGGATACGTCCTTGAACCCATACTTTCTTATCTCCATTGCCTATTTTTGCAACATACAGATCCCTTCCTGCTTCACTTCGGCCTTCTTCAATCCCATACTCCCTAAGTGTGAATACATCAAGTTTGCCATCGCTTTGTTCTTCCAGCTGCCCAAGAATATCGACCATTTCATCGTATTTAATAGCATTCGTGCCGACGATGCTGTCCGACTGTGCTCCAGCAATCCCGCTGGAGGAAAAAATAAGAAACAGAGCTGCGGCCACCAGAAATATGCGTCTCTTTAACAACTTCACCACTCCTCTCAATTTTTCCCCTCTTGTTCATTAGGTTGATTCATAGAGTTATGTAAGAGGATAATAGAACCAGTGTCCTAGCAGAAACAATCGACTTTATCCAATCATCATCATCAATTGCACGCATCACTCCCTTCAAAAACCTGTCATTTATTGCTAAGTTCAGTCAGTAAAAATAGAATTAATAAACATAACCGAAACCACCCTAATTCGTGTGTTTTCTGTTATATAGATAGGTATAGAGACCCTTAATATATTTTCTTTAATAAGAAAGCTATTTCAAAAGGATTATATCAGATTTATCTAAATATTTTTATAACTAAATTGAAAACAGGTATTAAGAAATGTAAAACTTGAAAATCAATTCTTGTTATTTGGTACTTAATTACTTTATATTAGTATGAGAAACAGGGATAAAGGACTCATGGCATCCTTTCAACAAAATAAAGGGTGATTTTCGGTTTGTACCAAAAATCACCCTTTTAGCCTCTGCCATGATAAGTTAGATTAAAAAGACAAGATAAAATGATTGATCCCGTACGGTTCAGGACTTCCTTAAATAACCCCGCTTTCCTTATACCGCTCAAACTCTTCTTCCGTCAGTCCAAGCAAATCTTGATAAACCTCTTCGTTATGCTCCCCAATCGCCGGTCCGCTCCATTTGATACTTCCAGGCGTTTTGCTCAGCTTCGGTACAATGCCCGGCATATGTACGGCTCCCATATCACGGTCAGCCACTTCCTGGATCATATCCCTTTCGTGGTAATGCGGATCATTGGCGATATCCTCCATACTATAGATAGGCCCGGAAGGTACTCCATTTTGATCCATGATATCAAGCACTTCCTCAGCATTCATTGTTTTCACCCAAGCAGCAATCAAATCATCCAGCTCTTTCTGGTTCTGTCCTCTCGCTTCATGATGGCTGAATTTTGGATCCTCAAGCCACTCTTCTTTTCCAATTGCGACAGCAAGGCGGTTAAACAGATTATCCGAGTTTGCAGCGACAATAAGCCATTTGCCATCTTTTGTCAGATAAATATTGGAAGGAGCTACACCCGGAAGGATCGAGCCTGTCCGTTCTTTCACAATGCCGTATTTAAAATATTCTCCGAGGGCATTTTCCATCACCGCAAAGACCGATTCATATAGCGCGACGTCGATAACCTGTCCTTCTTGCTCGTTGTTTTTCACCTGGCTGAACAAGGCCATGACCGTCCCAAGCGCTCCGAATAAAGAGGCGAGCGTATCTCCGATGCTGACACCAATCCGTGGCGGTGGTGCGTCCGGAGTACCGACAACGTAACGTAGGCCGCCCATTGCCTCTCCTACGCTGCCGAATCCTCCTTTATCCCTATATGGCCCAGTTTGTCCAAATCCGGAAATCCGTACCATGATAATTTTTCTGTTCACTTTCTTTAAATCTTCATATCCGAGATTCAACTTCTCCAGTGCACCTGGACGAAGGTTTTCCACAACGATATCAGCGGTTGCACAAAGCTCCTTCGCAAGCCGCTGCCCTTCTTCCGTCTTCAAATTCAAAGTGATGCATTTTTTATTCCGTGCCTGGGTTGCCCACCAGACAGACTTGTCCCCTTCCGTTTTATTGCCCCACTTCCGGATGGGATCCCCTGATCCTGGCATCTCGATTTTGATGACTTCCGCTCCGAAATCTCCAAGCATTCTCGTTAAAAACGGACCAGCGATGAAATTCCCGAACTCGATGACCCTCACTCCACGCAACGGTCCATCCTGATTTATATTATGCATAATCTCTCCCCAAACCTTTTTGATTCTATTATAAGGCCTAGAGGTTAAAATAAGAATAGACTCACAATGAGGAGGTATCCGAACGTGAATTCAATCGTACTATTTGACGGCATTTGCAATTTTTGCGATGCAAGCGTTCAGTTCATTATAAAAAATGATCCAAAAGGAAATTTCCGTTTTGCTTCGCTTCAAAGCGATATCGGACAAAAACTCCTCAAGGAATACAACGTGCCTGCTGATGTCGACAGCATCGTTTTGATTGAAAATGATAAAGCCTACTGTAAATCAGCGGCCGCTCTTAAAATCTGCCGTCATTTAAATGGACTTTGGAAAATAGCCTATACATTCATCATAATTCCAGCTCCATTGAGGAACCTTGTCTACGATCTCATAGCACGTAACCGCTACAAATGGTTTGGCAAAAAAGAAAGCTGTATACTGCCGTCGCCCGAGGTGCAGTCCAGGTTTTTATCCTAAAGAGCGTGCGAATTGATATTGAACCCTCTCTTCCATCCTTTTCCCTATCATATTTGACTGATCTATAGGAAGAAACATTTATCCAGCATAAGCCCTTCTATTCATTTTGATTTTTTCAACAGGTAAACAGTCTTCCGAGAACGAACGGATTACTTAAAGTCAAAATTTTATGGAGGGATTTCATTGAAGCTTAAAAGAAAGGTAGCATTATTATCTGGCACAGTTTTATTAAGTGCGGGAATGCTTGCCCCAGTGCACACAAGTTTGCCGGGAAAGCCACTTCAAGCCTCTGCTAATCAAGAATATTCAGTAGCCGGATTTATTAGTCATGCAGAACTCGTTAATCAGATGGACCAGCTGAAAAATTCAAAGTACGCTGACGTAGAAGTTGCTGGCCATTCCAATCATGGCCGTGAAATTTACAAGGTGACGGTCGGAAAAGGTGATAAGGTAGTACTCATCCAAAGTGAAATCCATGGAAATGAAAAAGTAGGTACGAAGGCATTATTAAATATGCTTCAGCAGCTCAGCCAGAACGATTCTCCCGAAATAAAGAAGCTTCGCGAGGAATTAACGATCGTAGCGATGCCAATGATCAACCCGGACGCCACTGAACTAAATCGGCGAGGTAACGAAATGACCTGGGAAGAAGTGGTTTCAAAGTTCCCTGAGCTTGAAGGTGTACGCCCTTCATGGAATTATTACACTTATGTCAATAGATATTGGGACTATGCTTCGAACCCTGGATTTGATGTCAATCGGGACTTCAATCCAAATCTTGACTACACTCCGAAGAGACAGGATTTTCCGGGCAATTCCGCGAGACCTGGCTGGTATATCACTCCAGAAGCACAGACAGTTCGAGACGTTTACAAAGATTTGAAAAAGCAGTTTGGAAACGTGGATGTCTTTATCGATTTGCATCATCAAGGTGAATATGTCATTAAGGATACCGATGACCCTGTCACATTATCTCTTTCCGGCGTTTTTGTACCAGACCCCAACACTGAAGAAGGGGCGAAATATCGTGAATATGCCGACCAATATCAAGGTGATTTTTCTAAACAGCTAAATGTAGCTGCATACAACGCTTTGCAGCAAATAGGCAATTCACCTTTCAAAAACATATCACTCTATCCACAAGACTTGGATTTGCCGGGAACAGCCCTTGGATCCTTCGCGTTGAATGGGAGCGGAGCAATACTGTTTGAAATAACGGGTCAAACTCAGAGCTATGGCCAAAAGCGGATGGGTCAATTAACGAAGGCTGTAGAAACCGGAGTGCTTGGTATCCTGGATAGTGTTGCAACAGGGGATGTATATGAAATCGATGTAGAGGCCTATGATGAGATACCACTGACAGAAAGATAGTTTTATATTAACTCCCTGCAGGGTTGCACTGGACACTCTTGCAGGGAGACTTTTTTTGTAAAAGTCTAGGGAGTTTTGTAGTTATTAAGAGTACTCTATATCCTAAAAATAAGAGGATAAAAACATGCAGTATCGAACTTAATGATGTGGAAGAAAAAAATGAGAGGAATGACGGTTATGCAACAAAAAACCATTGCCGCTTTCGAATATGAGGTTGTTCAGAAAGAGTACATGCTGGTTGGACAAAGTGTTTCCGTAAACTTCCCAGACGCCTTCCCCGATGCTGCCATCAAATTACAAAAGGAATTTTTACAGAGAGCGGATGAGATTCATAACGCAAAGAATAAAAAAATATTGTTCAGTCCGTATATGTGCAACGATATTATCGCAACTTATTTCGCTTGTTTTGAAGTGGATGTGATAGATTTAGTCCCCGACGGAATGATCAGCTTCAAACTTCCGATGACAAGATATGCCAAAATATCATGTTCGAATAAGACAATGAGCGAAGGATATGAAGCCATATTCGCCTGGATCCGAAAGAATGGCCACAAACAGAAATGGTTCGATCATTCATTTCCTGTTGAAATTTATTATCTTGATGAAAAGGCTGGGGAAGAAGCGGCGGATATAATGATACCCATCTATTAATAATATTGAGGATGTTTGGAAAAAGGATAGTCATCCCGTGCTTAACAAAGGACTGAAGCCTTTTCTCCTTTTGCGATGTTTGGTGTCCAATGAGTATAATAATAAAAAATGCTGGCAGGTTTTATGCCGGTAAAAAAGGAATAGTAAGGAGACTCCTATGCAAAAAATAGTTCCGCATTTTTGGTATGACAAAGAAGCAAAGGAAGCCGCATTGTTTTACATCAGTTTATTTGATGGCTCTAAACTTTTAAATGTGACAGTTCTTGAGAATACCCCTTCTGGAGACGCGGAATATGTGAGCTTTAACTTGGCCGGACAACGATTCGATGCAATAAGTGCAGGTCCTTACTTTAAATTCACCCCATCCATTTCCTTGATGGTGGCATGTTCTTCTATTGAAGAAGTAAATGCCAAATGGAATGCTCTCATCGAAGGAGGCACCGAATTAATGCCGCTGGCTGAATACCCTTTTAGCAAATGGTATGGCTGGGTTCAGGATCGATTTGGTTTGTCTTGGCAGTTGATGCTAGTGGAGGAAGGACAAGCGGTACAAAAAATTACCCCGAACTTTCTTTTTTCTAGTGAATCCTGCGGGAGAGCTGAGGAAGCAGTAAAGTACTACGTGGATGTATTTGAAAATTCTAGCATGGGGCCAATCAGCAGATACGGAAAAGGAGAAGCGGCGTCGCCGAAGGCAAAAGTGAATTATGCTAGCTTCAATCTTAGCGGTATTCATTTTTCAGCTATGGATCATGCCTTCGAGGCAGATTTCAATTTTAACGAAGCATTTTCATTCATGATAAACTGCAATGATCAGAAAGAGATTGATTACTTTTGGGATAAGCTTTCTGCGATGCCTGAGGCAGAACAATGCGGATGGGTAAGGGATTCATTTGGCGTTTCATGGCAGATTGTTCCAGCAAATATGGATGAGATCATGTTTAAAGGGTCAAGAGATGAAATCAAGAGTGTTACTGATGCCCTTTTGAAAATGAAAAAAATTGATATTGCTGCATTGGAAAAAGCTCGTCTTGATAAATGAGGCCCTTCAATTACGCAAAATTCGCCTTTTCTAGTAGATTTAACACAAAAATAGGTAAGGAAACAAATCACCTTTTGTTTCCTCACCTGTTTTTGTATTCGCATCCTCAACTTTTAACTCATACTTCATTCAACGTTTCCTGTTCCATTCCGTATTGTACATCATTAATAACCCACCTATTTTCCGCACTTTTTTTATAAAAGATAGTCAATGTCGCAGACCCATGTAAATCTGTGGAACTGTATTGACTGATGATCATTTCGGTCTCACTTATTTGCCTGAATTCGTACGGTAGCTTACTGTCGAACCACAGCGGCGGCTCGGTGGGGATATGTTCAAGCACTCCGTTTTTTTCGATGAAGAATGTATTAAGAAACTCCCCCGCAAGGTCCAAATCGCTAATATTTCTATAGTAATTGATAAAGTCCTCTTTCGTTTTTAAATCATCATTGGCTGGATTCAGCGGAAGGATAAAATCGTCTGCAAGACCAATAGCAATTTCCTCCAACCCTTTTTCGTCATTGATATTTTCCATCCCCTTGCTATGCTCGAGATGCACAGCTTGTGGGCTATGTACCTTAATGTCCATTGGAATAAAAGAAAATAATAAGCTTGCTGCCAGCATATTAGTGATTATTTGGGTGGGCATATACAGTCCTCCTTGTTATTCATCATAATGCTTTCAAGCTCTATTTATGATTTTCCCTTACATCCCGCCGGCAAACCCTTGAAGAAAATAAAAAGCTGCAGACATCCGGATTTTCTCGCAGCCAACAGCTTTTTTAAAGCAGAAAAACCTATTTGATTGGTATCCAGATCTCGTTATAGGAATCATCCTTAAATGGATCCTTATCTATATACGCTTCGAAAGGTGCTATTTCAGCCGGCTCATATCCGTTCGAAGGAAACCATTCCGAGTAAATTTGCTTCCACGTACTTATGATGGCAATTGGAACACGCCCACGAACTTCAAAAACAGCCCATTTAGCAGCAGGGAAATGAAAACTTGAAAATTCCTCCGGCACTTCTCCCTCATGTTCCGCAGCAATCCAATAATCGGTTGTGTTTTTCTTAACATTAGAATTGGTGCAAATGCCCAGCAATCCTTTAATTTGACCATTGTTTAATCTCAGCAATCGGCCAGCGGTTCCGTCCCCATTAACCTCAGTCCAAAATTCCGGCACACCCGGAATCCCCGCTCCCTCATTCCGCGGGAACTCCCGTTTTATTCCTGATGCTTCAAATGCACCTTTTTCAACAATACGATAATTCATTGGTTTTGCTCCTTTCAGATTTACTTGAATCGCAAGGCGGTTGTATGACTGTAGCTTTCCCATCCCTTTTCGGGCTTCACTTGGGGTAATGCCATGCTGTTTTCTGAAAGCTCTTGTAAAAGACTCGGGAGTATCGTAGCCATATTTAAAGGCAAGTTCGATGATTTTACTGTCGGTGCTGGATAATTCTTGAGCCGCCAATGTCAGTCGGCGCCGGCGAAGATATTCTCCTATAGACATGTCGGTCAAAATCATAAATATCCGCTGAAAGTGAAAGGTAGACACATTCGCTTGTTTCGTAATATCGTCAATAGTGATGGAATCCAATAAATGTTCCTCCATGTAGTCTATTGCCCTCTGCAATGACTCAACCAATGCCATGCTCATCAACTCCCACTTCGAATGTTACCAACTATGGTCTTTTTTATCCTGACTTTCTGTGCTTTGAGTGGTCAGGTCATTTAATTCTGAACTTTTATGTATAAAAAGGCCAGGAACCATCCGAGCCTTTCCTTTTCCCTATCTAAAATTTGATACTCTCCAGTACAATGGGGCCTCTGCTCCTTCATCATCACCTTGATGGAGAGTCGTCCACGTCCGCTGCACCCCATGCTTCAAATACACTTCATGATTTGGAGACCGGTCATGCACCCCGGAAAAGTCATAGAACCCGTTTGGTTGCAGCTTAGCCGACACTTGATAATCGACTGCCATCGAATCGGCCAAAGGATTTTCAACTGAATGTTTCAGCACATAGGTAACTTCAGTTTCTTCCACTTTTACATCTTCCAACTGAATACCTTCATCGAAAGCTGTTTCCTCTTTCTTTAAATTTCGCAGCATGCCGTAACCTTTCGTTTTCCCAATATCTTTTCCCAACTGGACATCTGGAAACGGCTCATCCCCTGTTACAACGACTTCTGCCATTGTACGGTAATCTGTTGAGGCTGAGTCAAATCCGCGCCCGTCCCCTTTAAAATAGCGGTAAGGGGATCCTTCTTCTGGATTTTTTATCCATCTTTCTCCCCAAAACGTTTTATACAGGAAGCGCCATTCCTTTCTTTCAGTTGCGGTGTCTCCAGAGTTCAAAATTTCTTCCAAAGGATCAAGAACCTTTGATATTTGAAAAGTTTCCATGACGACATCTTTTTCTTTAGGTTCTGTTCTCAATCGAACCTGCTCATCCAACTCTTTCTCCAATTCCATCAACGGCCGTTCAGCGTGTATCAAATATGTATATTCAACTTGGCTTCGAACCCAGCGGTCAACGAAAAAAGGTTCTTGCACTTTGGCTATCCTTTTTCCATTTCGGAAAATAAGATACTCTTCTACACCTTCAATGGGCTCCCATTCCATTCCAAAAAACGACTTTGAAATAATTGCAGTTTGAATACAGTCCTCCAGCAAATTCTCGGATTGCCGTGATTCCACCGCTGTCGAAGTTTGAACCTTGATCCGCTCGGGTGTTCCTCTCCTGGCTCCTGCTTCGATTGTATAAAGATATGTAGTCCCTGCAGCCAAATTAATATCTGTAAAGGATTCATCGTCCCCTTCATAAATCAGCGTTCCATCCCTATATATACGAAATGGACTTTTTTCGTTTTTCAAATAAAACGTCACTTCATTTATCCTCTGTTCAATCGACTCAATTGGAAAGCCTTTTGGATATGACATCTTCGGCTGAAGCTTTTTACCAATTACAACCAGCGCAGTTCCAATTAAACTGATTAATGGTATCAAATAACGTCTGAACATATACTCGTCCTCGCTCTCCCTTGATAAATAGTTTTCGAACCAGTGACAAGAACCCTTCATATTCTAATCTGCAAGGAGGGTAATCAATGATCTCGTCAGGTTTGTTTTTCCAGGAAATGCTCACATTATATTGTATCGCCATTTTAGGCTGGATCGCCAGAAAAAGGAATTTCCTATGCAAAAAATCAATAGGTATGCTGACCCAGCTTCTCCTGTATATTACGCTGCCAGCCTTGATTTTACATTCCCTGAACATTGAATTATCTATGGGGCTTTTAAAAGATTTTATATGGCTAATTACCATGTCAGCATATATTTGTATCCTGTCCGCAATGCTTGCCGCCTATTTCAATAAAAAAGCCCGTCTGCCAGCACATCAAAAATCCGTGTACGAAAGCCTGATGATTTTTGGAAATCAGGGATTTATCGGATATGCCGTCAGCTTCATTCTTTTGGGGGAAACTGGAATTATTTATCTTACAGTGTTTAATATTTGCTATTTGGTCTTTATCTGGGCGTACGGAATCCATCTTTTTACTAGAAAAAAAGATGCGGTGAACTGGAGAGCCGTTTTGGTGAACCCGGGCATTCTTTCTACAGTCGTAGGTCTAGTCCTATTATTCCTTCCTTTTACATGGCCGTCTTTTTTAGCCGGCACACTGGAAAGCGTCGGAAAGATGACTGTTCCCTTATCAATGATCCTCGTCGGCGCATTGGTTGCTAATGTGAAACTGAAAGTCCTTTTGACCTCACTGAAAAACAAATATTTGTGGGCATCATCCATGCTGCGGATTTTTTTCTTTCCCTTGCTGTTGCTTCCGTTTGCCGCGTTGCCCATTCCATTTCCTGTCATGTTGACCGCCTTTATCGTCTCCGGCATGCCCTCGGCTCCGACTATCTGTATATACGCACAAAAGTATGGCGGAGATTCACTTTTTGCTTCATTGGGCGTATTAATAACAACCGCGCTCTGTATCCTAACAATTCCAATACTTTACCTGATTCTCACTCATACCTTGCCGCTAATTTCCTCATAATAAAAATGAGGTGGAAAAAATGACAAAGGTTCGGCTTGGCTATGTGGCGATGAGCATGGAATTGCAAAATGCGTCTCCATCAAAAACAATGACGTTCGCCCAGTTTCAAAAACTCAATGACAGGGACGCTGCCATACGCAAATTGGAGCGGATTGCATTAGAAAATCTTCACAATACACTCAGATTGCTGAGGCATAATGCTGTTAATGATATTCACTTTTATCGGATGACCTCCCGTTTAATTCCGCTGGCAACCCATGAGGAGCTAAGTGATTGGAATTTCATCTCCCCTCTTAAGGAGAAGCTTCGAGAGCTTGGAGATTTTGTAAAAAAACACGAGATGAGAGTCGATTTCCATCCTGACCATTTTGTTCTGATCAACTCATTGAAAGAAGATGTGTTAAAAAACTCCATCAAAAACCTGAACCTTCATCGTTTGCTCCTGCGCGGAATGGGGATTGATATGACTCACCGATGCGTCATGCATGTGGGCGGTAACTACAAGGATACGGAAAAATCGCTTGAACGGTTTGTGGACAATTGGATGCTCGTCCCCTATCCTATTCAAAAAATGATCATGCTTGAAAATGACGATACCTCTTTCACGATGGAAGACACGCTATATGTATGTGAAAAGCTAGGCATCCCGCTCGTCTTTGACTATCATCATCACCTTGCCCACCATCAGAATCCGGATTGGCAAGAAAATTGGGGACGCGTTGTGGACACTTGGAGTTTCTCTCCCCTGCCCATTAAAATGCATATTTCCAGTCCAAAAAGTGAGAAAGCGTTTCGGCATCACGCTGATTTTGTGGACGTGGACATGTTTTTTCGCTTCCTTAACGAGATAAAAGGAACGGTTAACCAAATTGATTGCATGATTGAGGCAAAGCAGAAGGATCAAGCTCTTTTTACATTGATGGAGCAGTGCAAACAAAGAGGAGATGTAGAAATCATTGACGGCTCTTCTTTTTTGCTGAAATAATCGAAAAGACTGTGAACCTTTTCTCATTAAATCACACCAAGAAACGCCCTGTGATACACTTAGAACGACAAATAATTATTGGAGTGTATCGTAAAATGAACAATAACAATTATGCTGCTGGACATGTTAAACGTAATTACCGGCCGGCAATCATTGCCATTTCAGTCGTGCTGATCGGGGCAATCGGCGTCCTTGCGGGGATGCCTGGAGTGGAGGACTTCGATGCCTTTGACGTCACAATACTCCCTCTAATGAATGCCATTTTAAACAGCTTTACCTTCTTGTTTCTACTGGGCGCATTGATCGCCATAATGAAACGCAATGTCAAGGTTCATCGCCGCTTTATCTACGCTGCATTTGTGACCACATTTTTCTTTCTTATCACTTACGTAGCGTTCCACTTCCTCTCTCCTTCCACACCTTATGGAGGCTCGGGGCTGTTGGCCGGCATTTATTACTTCATTTTGATTACACACATTTTGCTCGCTGCCGCCATTGTGCCACTAGCGCTGACAAGTGTTGCAAGAGCCTGGAATATGGAAAATGAACGCCATCGCAAAATCGCCCGCTGGACGATGCCGATCTGGTTATACGTGAGCCTGACCGGCGTGTTGGTTTATATTATGATTTCGCCTTATTATTAAGTGAAAAAAGTGTCCCGTAAAAAAATCGGGACACTTTTTTGTTAAACTCTCAGCCAATGACAACTTGCCCCTGCAACGACCGCAAGGACGATAAAATACTGAGTGCGGTCAGATGGCTTGTCTTAGGGTTGTCCGGCGATGGATTGTTCTGTAAGGTGAACTCCATCTTTCCAAAGTCACCGGCAGCTTGAATGGTATGAGTATTTTTATCCACTTTTGGATCAGCGATTATCTTAACCTCCGTTTTTTCCACTCCAATACCTGCCAATGAAAGAGTGATGGCGACATTGGCATTTTCCGGGAATCGGGCAATTGCCTCTTTCGCGGACCCATCGAATAATACCCTCTCTTCAGTGATTTCTCCACCCGACAAAGCTTCTCCGGGTTTCCGCGTGACCAATGAAACGGAATGCAAATCCCCCATAATGCCAGCCGCTTTGATAGCATCCAATCCGCCAATAGCACCGGCAGGCAAGTATAATTTCGTAGCATTTTCCTCGGCAACCAATTTCAATTTGTTAAAAAAAGCTGGATCTGCCAAAGCACCGACACTGATAACAACCATATCTTTCTCACATAGTATCCGATAGGCGTACTTCTGCACAGTCTCGATATTTGAGCTTTCGACTATTAGGTCTATTCCGGAGTTCAAAAAGGAATCCAGCTTATCAAAAAACGTGAAATCATACTTTCCTGATAATGAGGGCATGATTTCCTTCGCCTTCTCCCTCTCATCCAATACCGAAATGATTCGGTAATTGGGTATTAACTGATCAATATTTAATTTTTCTAATAAAAACTTCCCCATGGTTCCTGCACCAATGAGTCCGATATTCATTAAGATGTCACACTCCCAAAACTAAATGCAAATAATCGCGCGAACGATCAGTTTTCTTCTAATTATGGCCCACCGCACTCCTTCCAGAATGGGATGAGCCATTTATTTTCTTCCAGTAAAAACGAGCTCAGACCAGCTTCTGCCCACAGTTGGAGCAGAAATTACCGCCGCTCGTCTTCTCCCCGCAATTCGGACAAAAGTTCGGGATCTTTCCGCCGCTCGACGAAGGTGCACCGGACTGATTCGGGACCTGCTCCTGCTGCGCTTGATTCATATTTTTCATCATCTGCCCAGCCATACCCATTCCCATCATCATTCCAGCCATGTCCGCGGCAGTTCCCCCGCCTTTGACTTTTCCTGAAGCGATTCCGTCCGTCATGGACACCTGCTGGTATTTTTGCAAATCACCAATCATGCCATGTGAAGCAGTTTTTGTAATCATATCCTGGATTTCCTTCGGATAGTTGAAACTCATGATGTTAAATCCTGTAATCGTCATTCCGCTGTCAATGATCTGCATATCAAGGTCTGTCTTGATCCCCTGTGCAATTTCAAATGCATTGGCCTGCAGGTTGAACATGTCTTTTCCTTCTTTGGAAATCCATTTCATGAGCAGTTGATCCAAAATGGATGTAATCCGTATTTTCACATCCTCTACAAGGTAGCGGCCTTTCACCCCTGCGATTTTATCTATAAGAGCAATGTAGTCATTCACTTTAAAATTGAAGGTTCCATTGGCGCGAACCGGCATGCCGCCCGGGAGCTGCGGTGTAGGAATATTTATCGGGTTTTTCGTACCCCATTTCACCGTAAACTCTTTTGTATTGACGAACAGGACTTCCACTCTCATTCCGCTGTTGAAGCCGAACTTGAACCCTTTTAAGGTGGACAGGAACGGGATAATCTGGGACTCGATATTGTAATCCCCTTCTTCCTGGAAAATCCCTTCAATTTTTCCGTTATTGATAAAAATAGCGTCCTGGCCCGGTTGGATGATGAGCCGGCTTCCTTTTTTGATTTCGCGGTTACTCCATTTCCAAAAGATCATATCGTCTCTGAATTCTTCCCATTCAACTACATTGGCAAATTGACTTCTAAAAAAGCTCATCATATCCATTCCTTTCGAACCTAGAATTTCCCTCTGCTGCCGCTGTGCGAATGTCCGCCTCGCGTCATACCTCCGCCTCCACCGCCGCCAAAGCCACTGCCGCTGCTTTTATTGGATGGCTTCCTTCTTTTCGTTGTGGTAGTACGAATATATTGGTCCCTTCTATGTTTCACTCTCGTATTCTCGTTATCCTGGTACGTTCGTGCATTGACGGTCACTCTGCCCCCTATATTAAAGGCCATTATTCCCACCGCACCGCCTGCAATCACAAGTGAAGCAATGATTTGGAACCAAAGGTTAAACAATATATTATCCGGGTTCACCCCCGGCCTGATTCCCATATATTTGGATGATGTCTTAATAAAAGATCCAAAGGCTTTGTAATAATCTCCACTTGATAATGCCGGCGTTATTTTTTCTCGCACTAGAGTCGCACGATGATTATCCAAATAGGTTTCCGCCTTATAAAAGCCTGCCACATACACGTCCCTGTTTTTCATATCGAGCGTCAGAATAGCCGTGTTCCCGTGTGGCTTGTCATATCCAGGCGCTTTTTCATCGTAGAAGTTCTGCATATATTCAACAACATCTATGTTTTTTTCATTATTGGTCGTCAGTATGATAAAATCTGTATCCCGCTTGGCTCCATGCTTTTCAGCCAATTTCTCAAGCTCTTTGACTTCTGTATCGCTGAGAAGTCCGGCATCATCATAGATTCGTTGTTTGGCAGGAGTGTCTGCAGTTGCAAAAGCAAAAGGCAATAATAGAAAGAAGAAAACAATCAGAATGAGTGTTTTTCTAAAAATGTTCACCACAGACCCCCTCCCATCGCAATGGAGATGAGTTTTAACGTAACAAACGAGGTGCCTGCGATGCCTCCGAACCAGGCAGCTACCCTTGAAACGCTTATCGGCGGCTTTCCGACCACTTTTCCTGTTTGGCCATTCATCGCAAAAGTATGCTCCGCTTTATCATAATCATAATAGACCATCCAGACAGGAAGAAGCACATAATTACTGCGGACTTTCTTCGTGTTGATATGCTTATGATTATAACTGACTGAAGAATATCCAGTAATAGTGGAACTTATATACGTATCTATGAACTTCTGAATTTTAGCTTCAACTCGCGGATACAGCTCTTTATCATCGAAATTATATTTTTCCGCAATATATCCCGCCAGATAGGGAGTTTTAAAATCCTTTAACTGGTCATAAGGGTAAGGCTCCAACTTATCCATGATTTTGTCGTCCATTTTTTCAGAGGCATCAACAGGGACTTTCAAGTATGACAGGTCAATATCCCGGTACACATCAAAATACTTCGTTTCAGTATACTCATAGTCACCGCTGGTATAAGTCCTCACCTTTGTAGCGATCGCTTCGACCTTAGCCTTGGTGTTTAAATCATACAGCCAAAAAGGGACATACATCCCTGTGATGCCTTTGATCCGGTCCGCTGTCATGAACCCTTTTGGAGTGAGGCGGCCGTTTCTGCACCACTTTTTAAAAGCCTGCATCGCCTCTTCCTTGCTGATGGTAAAAGGAATCACCTTTGCGGGAGCCAGAGCACCAGAAAGACGTTCCTGTAAAACCACCCCGGCACCGCAGAAGCTGCATGTCGTCGCAGCGGTCTCAGCCTCCGTGATCAACATGGCTCCGCAGTTTTCGCAGTGATATTCCTTTGCTTCATCATCTGTTAAAACAGCCGTATTCAAATCTTCGGCAAACTCTTCGATATGATCCTCCCTGCCGCAGCTTTGGCATGTCAACATTCCCGAATCACTGTCAAACCCCATGTCATCCCCGCAATTAGGGCATTTGTAATGGATGACCAATGAGATCCCCCCCCTTTTTTCATACAAGCCTAAAGCACTATTACTTGAACAGTTAGAGAGCTGCAGCCAAGGCTACAGCTCAGTACAGCAATTTTTATTGTTTAGCTAGTGCTGCAGCCCTCCTTGCACCGAAAAGTTATTCCTTATTTTTGATTTGCTCTTTCAAGGCTGCCAGTTCATCTTCGACATCCGGTCTACTATCATATTTTGCCGTCAAATCTTTTATGTCATCTTTTGGCTCCGCATTCAACTCAGCCATGGCATTGGCTTCATCAAGGGCCCTCTCCACTTTTTCTTCCATTCTATCGAACGAGGACATGGAGCGGTTGGCACCTGTAACAGATGAGCCGATTTTATTCAGCCTTTCCTGCGTCTTTGCTACTGCCATCTTGCTTTTGATCATCGTTCTGCGCGCTTCTAGCTCACCGATATCAGATACAAGCTTATCGTGCATTTCTCTCATCCGGACCGCATTGGAAGCCGCCAAACTGTATGCCTGCTGCAGTTCCGCTTCTTTTTCAGCCAAAGAAGCCTTCTTCTCCAGGAATTTCCTTGCGTCATCATCATTGCCTGCTTCCAAAGCTTTGACTGCATAGCTCTGCATCTTTTCAATGTCAGCTGAACACTCATTCAACGCTCTTTTTGAGCGCTGCTCCTCCGCCATCACGGAAGCCGTTTCTGCTTTGACTTTGCCCAAATCGCTGTTTAGGTTTCTCATATACTGATCGATCATTTTCTCCGGGTTCTCCGCTTTGTCCAATAATGCATTGATATTGCTCGACATGATATCTTTAAACCTTGCTAAAATACCCATAACAGCCACCCCTTAAAATATTGTCTAAACATATATACTGAGTGAGCGATGAAAAAGATTCATTTAATTCAAATTTATAAAAAAAGCGTCCTTGCACAGGACGCGATGTTTTACTTACTTCTGATATAAAACTTCTCCACCAATAATCGTCATCTCAATATCGGTATCCAACAGCTCATCCGGGTGCTCTATCTCAAACAAATCCCGCGAATAGACCGTCATATCCGCCAATTTGCCCCTGGCTATCGTTCCTTTTTTATCTTCTTCATTCGTTGCGTACGCTCCGCCGATCGTAAATACTTCAAGCGCCTCCTGAATGGACAGCTTTTCTTTTTCATTCCAGCCTTCATGGGAATCTTCAGGATGTCTCTGGGTCAAAGCCGCATGCATTCCCAAAAGCGGGTCAATAGGTTCAACCGGCGCATCGGATCCTCCCGCACATAATACTCCTGCGGACAATAGCGATTTCCATGCATACAAATACTTTATTCTTTCTTTACCCAGTCTTTCCTGCACCCAAGGATAGTCCCCGACTACAAACCTCGGCTGGATATCTGCCACAAGACTCGGTTTTGCCAGGCGCTGAATTAAATCCTCCCGCAACAGCGATACATGAATGATGCGATCGCGATATTTTACGCTTGAAAATTGATCAAGAACCTGCAGTACATCCTCCACCGCCTGATCGCCGATTGTATGAATGGCGACAGGCATGGAATGCTCTCTGGACTCCTTGACCATTTGATAAAGTGTCTCCTTATCTTGCATCGCCTCACCGTACTCACCAGGCGCATCCTGGTATGGCTGCGAAAGCAGGGCTGTCCTTCTCCCGAGCGCACCGTCCGCAAAAATTTTAATCGCCCCAATTTGCAGCGTGTCATTCCCGTAACCCGCATACATCCCTCTTTCCCTCAAACGATTAAGGAATGGATAATCAATCAAAAGGTTGCAGCGCAAGCCTTTTTTCTCCTGATTGAGCAATTCATCATACATTTTGTATGTCTGATCAAACCCGCCCAAATAACGGGGATCATTCGTATGTACACTTGTCAGCCCTCGCTGCATCGCATGTTCCATCGCCAGTGCGAGTCCATGTTTCAATTCGTCGTACGTCTTCTCCGGCATGCGGTCTGTAACTAACGTGGAAGCCGACTCAAGTAGCAGTCCCGTAGGCTGCTGCGTATTGGGGTCCAGAACAATACTCCCCCCTGTCGGTACCTCGATTGATGGGTGATACTGGATCATTTCAAGCGCTTTGCTGTTCACAAGGAAGGCATGGTGACAGACTCTTTTTATAAAAAGAGGGCAATGCGGCGCTGCTTCATCCAACTCTTGAATTGTCGGTAATCCGCCATCAGCAAAAAGGTTCTCATCAAAACCAAGTCCTGACAGCCATTTTCCTGGTTCAGTCTCATTTGCCCTTTCCCTGATTTTTTCGAGCATCTCTTTTTTGGATCCGACACCCACTAAATTTAAATCTAAAAATTGAAGTGCAACTCCTGAAAGATGCAAATGGCTGTCGATTAATCCGGGAGTAACGGTCTTCCCTTGTAAGTCAACTATTTTCGCGTCATGTCTTCCCCACTGTGAAATCATATCATCGTGTGATCCCAAGTCTATTACTCTACCGTTTTCAACAACCACAGATTCAACTACAGGCTGATCCCTTTCAAGAGTATAGACCTTTCCTTTTGTAAAAATAATTTTTGTCATATGTATTCCTCCAAACAGTGAAAACCACCTAATATCGGGGTACACAAAGTTATCTTTATTTTACCAAAATTCCTGAATAAGGGTTTATTATTTCACACGAAAAAACTCCCACCGCAAATTTTGCAATGGGAATTTTTCAATCGCACATTATTAATGAACATCCATCTTATTACCCAGTACAGGCTTCAACTCATCTTCGACCGTATCTTCGGTCATTTTTACTTTGGACCGGTAAGCGGCCCGGATAATCAAATGCCCGGAGACCGGAGCAGTGATAAATACAAACAGGATTCCCAAAATGAGTCTGACACTGATAAAGTGTTCGGTCATCCATATATAGATAAACGCTCCTACTAGCGACAACTGTACCCCCAATGTGGTACTTTTTGTCGCTGCATGTGCCCGAGTATAAACATCAGGAAACCGAATAATACCCATTGCACTGATCACAGAAATAACGCTGCCGATTAAAATGAGAAATGCTCCGATAAATTCATCGATTTCGCTTACGTTCAATAATAACACCTCTCTCGATAAATTTTGAGAGCGCAATGGTACTGATAAATGCAAGTATGCCCAAAATGAGGATCACTTCAAGAAACGCTTTTGTTTTAAGTAAAACAGAGATGACAGCAATGCCCGAAATAAGGTTCACCACGATCATGTCCAGCGCAACAACCCGGTCAGGGATGGAAGGTCCGCGGATAATGCGATAAAGAGCAATGGCAATCGCGATAGCAAAAAGAACAAGAGCCGTACTCAGCATCATTTCAATCATGAGCGTGTCACCTCCATGATGGCTTTTTCAAACTTCCCTAATGACCGTAACAACGTATCTTTATAGCGTTCTATGTCTAGCGCATGAATGTAAAACACATTTCCTTCCGGCGATACCTCCATGACTACCGATCCCGGGGTCAAGGTCAAAAGCATGGCAAGCGTCGTCACTTCCCAATCCGTTTTCAATTCCGTCTTATATGAAAATATCCCTGGTTTAATATCCACTTTCCGGCTGACAATATGCTTCATCACCAAGAACGCGGACAATAATAGCTCCCAATTAAAAATAAAAATCAGTTTTAAAACATAGTAGAAACGCTGCAAATAAAACTGCTGACCGAAAAAACGGTGCATGAGGAACACAATGACAATACCTGCCAAAAAACCGATAAAAAAAGTTGAAAACCTTAACTCGTCCTCATCATTAAGAACCATCCAAAGGAATGCTATAAATAAATTAAGAATAAATTGAGCAGGCATTTGCATTCCTCCCCTTTCATGCTTACTTTACTCATTTTGATTTAAAACCCCTTCGATATAAAGGTTGGGGTTCGAAAGCGTCAGCGCGGCATCACGGACATAGCCAGATAACAATTCCGCCCCCAAACCGAGTCCAATTGATGCAGCAGCAAGCAAAATGCCTGGAATCAGCAAACCTTTTCGAAGAGGAACCGCTTCATCCTCACTGATGGTCGTCTCACCCCAAAAGCACTGTTTAAAAATGCGGAGCAGTGAATACAGTACAAAGAGACTTGAAATTAAAGAGATGGCAAGCAGAATAAAGGAGCCGGACTCGATTGCTCCCTGACTGACCAGCACTTTTCCTAAAAATCCGCTTAACGGCGGAATGCCTGCAAGCGACAGCATTACAATGAAAAATAACCAGCCCAATGTCGGGTAATTGCGAATAAGTCCACTCATCCTATCCATTTTTGAGGTACCAGTTAGGGCAATCATCGTTCCTGCCAGCAGGAACAATAAAGCTTTTGAAAACATGTCGTGGACGAGATAATATATGGACCCTTCTATTGCTGCTGGTGTTGAAACGGCAAGCCCAACGAGGATGAACCCGGCCCCGATAATGACATTATAAGAAACAATCAAACGAATATCCTTATAGGCGATGGCTCCCAGGCTACCGCCTATCAATGTCACCCCTGCCATGATACCAATCAGAGTATGAGTGATCTGCGGTTCGTGGTAGAAAATAAGGGAAAACACCCGAAACATAGAATAAATACCCACTTTAGTCAATAATGCGCCAAACAAAGCGGCCACTGCCGTCGGAGGAGCGCTGTATGAGCCTGGCAGCCAGAAATAAAGCAGAAGCCCCGCCTTCAATCCGAACACAATCAAAAATAATATACTGATCATTGTTAAAATCGGGGTTTGTCCGGATTCAGCAACCCTTTGAGATAAATGCGCCATATTCAAGGTTCCGACCGCACCGTACAGATAAGCTACCGCTACGAGAAAGAACCAAGAAGAAAGCACATTGATTGCTACATAAATCACCGATTCCTTCAATTGGACCTTTGTTCCACCAAGGGATATTAGAATGTATGAAGCCAGTAACATCACTTCAAAACAGACGAAAAGATTGAAAATATCTCCGGTTAAAAACGAGCCGTTTACTCCCGCAACCATGAATAGGACAAATGGATAAAAAAACATATTTTCCCGGGAACGGCCGATGGAAAAGAACGCATACAACAGACAAATCGCTGTGACAATACTTGTCGTCAATACAAGCAGCATAGAAAAAGAATCTGCCACGAAGAGAATGCCAAAAGGCGGTTCCCAGCCTCCAAAATCAAGGCGAAGAATTCCCGTGCTCCGGATAAGATTTAAAATGTACAGGCTGATGCCTGCAACGGCAGCCATAATACCGATGCTGATCCAGCGCTGAAACTGTATGTGTCTACGGAAAAAAACGAGCAAAATACCAGTGATTAGTGGAAGTGCCATTGGTAAGACAATCATATTATTCATCTTTGGTACCTCTTAACAGAACTTCATGGCCAACGTCAGTTTCCTGATACGACCGGTAAGCCATAACAAGAAAAACAGCTGTGACAGCAAAACTGATGACGATTGCTGTTAGAATAAGAGCCTGTGGAATGGCATCCGTATATGTATTTGGTTTTTCTCCCAACAACGGCACCGTGCCTTTTTTCAATCCCCCCATGACCATCAATAGCAGGTGAACCGCATGGGATAAAATTGCGGACCCCAAAATCACGCGCAACAGATTTTTGGAGAGGATTAAATAGGTTGCCACTGTTACAAGGACGCCTGATAGAATGGTTATTAATGTTTCCATAAACTTAAACATCCTCACTTATACTTAGAATGATCGAAACCACTACACCAACGACCGTCAAGGCAACACCCGCTTCAAATAATGTGATCGTAGCGAATTCGGTTTCACCGAAATAAGGCAGGTGGAAAGTGGAATATGCTTGGAATAAAAAAGGTTTGCCAAAGACGACAGCCCCCAAGCCGGTTGTTACCGAGATGAGCACCCCAAGTGCAGCAACCCGCTTGAAATCAAAAGGAATCCCCTTCTGGATCGTATCTATATCAAAAGCAAGGAATAGCAGGACAAAGGCAGAGGCAAGGACAAGACCACCGATAAAGCCTCCTCCAGGACTGTTATGTCCGGAGAAAAACAAATACACAGCGACAGTCAATATGATGAACACAACGATTTTTGTAACCGTTTCTAATATGACATCATTGATCTTCAACTTTATCTCCTCCTTTACCCAGCTTTAATTTTGTCAATGTATACACGCCAATCCCCGCAATGAAAAGAACAACGACTTCAAGCATCGTATCAAACGCACGGAAGTCTCCCAATATCGCATTTACAATATTCTTACCGCCGGTCAATTCATCGGCTTTTTCAAAAAATCCCGAGATAGTGGTGAATAATTTACCACTTTGAACGGACAGAGCACCCAGGACAAAAATGACACCCACAGAAATTGAGATAAACAGATTAAGCAATTTTACCTTCGGAGCAGTCTGTCCTTCCCCCCTCTCCCATTGAGGAAGGAAGTAAAAGCAAACTAAAAACAAGGCAGTTGTCACTGTCTCGACAACAATTTGGGTAAGTGCCAAGTCCGGCGCGCGTAGTACTACAAACAAAGCCGCAATCCCATAGCCCAGAACTCCATTCAGTAATATGGCTGTCACCCTTGTTGCTGCAAACGGAATAGAGATGCCTGCAGCCATCATGACCAGAACCAGAATCCACTCAAATAAACGGATAGGCGCTTGATTAAATTGACTAATGGAGAATGCTCCTGTCATAAATAAAGCTCCGCCAATGACTAATATGAAAAAGAGATAAATATATAGCAAATAATCCCTCAGAATACCTGTCATATAAAACCTGGTAAAAGCGGAGGAGCTGCTTTCCAGTCTTAGCAGCGTATTGTTATAAAGAATATCAAATGACCATGTTGTTGGAAAAAGTGAAAAAACACCTTTCCACTTTCGCATGTATACATAAAGAAGGGATCCAAAAGCAACAACACCGATCGTCATGAAAACTTCCATATTAAAGCCGTGCCAGACCGATATGTGCTGGCCTAATTCAACTTTTTCAGCTAACGACGGGAAAATGCTTACCATTGCCGGGCGTAATAAATAGTCCCCAACGATATTCGGAAAGAAGAAAATCGCCAAAACCAAAGCAGCCAAAATCGACGGCGGGATAAGCATGCCGACAGGCGCTTCATGCACCTCACGGTCTCCGACTTCAAGTCGGCTTGTACCAAGGAAAGTTTTAAAAACGATAATCATGCTGTAAACAAACGTAAAGACACTTGCGGTCCATGCAATTACAGGAATCAGTATGCCCCATGTATCCAGTGAAAAAATGCCAACTTGAGTAATATTCAAAACAGCGGCGAAAAACATTTCCTTGCTTAGGAACCCATTAAACGGGGGCAGCCCAGCCATCGAAAAACTTCCTATCATCGCAATCGTAAACGACACAGGCATGAAGGACATCAACCCGCCCAATCGGCGTATATCCCTTGTTCCGACCTCATGGTCAACGATGCCCACCACCATGAACAGCGCACCCTTAAAGGTGGAATGGTTAATCAAGTGGAAAAGGCCGGCAAAGGTCGCTTGTGTAAACAGAACTGCTTCCATACTTGCCCCCATGTCCAGGGACATGGAGCCAATTCCCAAAAGACTCATAATCAAACCCAACTGACTGATGGTTGAATACGCCAGTAGCGCTTTCAGATCTGTTTGGCGGACAGCTGTAAAAGAACCCCAGGAAAGCGTTACAAGACCTATTCCTGTCACAAGCCAAAACCAAAGTTCCCCTTCACCAAATACAGGTGTGAACCGGGCCACCAAATAAATACCTGCTTTGACCATCGTAGCAGAGTGCAAATAAGCACTGACTGGCGTCGGAGCCTCCATCGCGTCAGGAAGCCAAATATGAAACGGAAACTGGGCTGATTTGGTGAACGCACCTATCAGCAGCAGAACAAGGGCAGGGGTAAACAGCGGATGATTGATATCAACAGCCGCAATGATTTCTCTTATGTTCATCGTACCTGTCATTAAATAAATCATGATAAAGCTGGTAAGCATGGCCAATCCGCCGCTTACAGTAATCAACATGGCTTTTTGCGCCCCATATCTTGATCCCTTTCTGTGAAACCAGAAAGCAATCAACAGGAAAGATGAAATGCTTGTAAGTTCCCAGAATACATATAAAACCATTAAATTATCTGAAAAGACAACACCAAGCATGCTGCCCATAAAAAGGAGCAAATAAATATAAAAGTGCTTCAAAGATTCTTCTGAGGATAAATAATAAATTGAGTAGAGGATAACGAGACTTCCAATACCAGTGATCAAAAGTCCAAAAATCAAGCTAAGTCCATCTAAGTATGTAGTAAAGTCTATACTATAAGAAGGGATCCACATCATCTTGTTCAAATAGATATTCCCGTTCGCAACCGATGGGATATAACGGGCTATAGCAATAAACAAAGCTGCCGGCACCAGAAAAACAAGCCAGCCTATATAATTAGGGGCATTTCTTTTAAATAAGATGGGAAGAAAAATGGCAGCCAGAAAAGGGATCATGATGATCAGATTCACAGTTAACAAAACCAGACCTCACTTTCATCGCGATATTTGCATTTGCTGTCACAAGGTTATTTTTACAATAATCACCATATTTCTATATATATTTGTTTGAAGCATTCTGCTTTACGATTTGGGCGGCGTACAGGTAGTGCTAGTGCCACTGACGCCACAGGACGCGCTGGTGCAAGCAAAGCAAAAGGACAAGGAAAGCTTCAGCAGCATAAACATCACATGGAGGAAAAGCGTTTGCTTTTTTCGAGGGCGCGGCGACTTGAGGCCGCGACGCACAAGAAATGAAACCTTTCATTTCTCAAAAAAAAGCTTCTTTTTCGTACTACACACAAAAAACGAACATGCATACAATACCTTTAACTTGTTGCAGTTTTGAAAAACACCTTTCTCCACTTGACTCCTGAGTCGGCAAGCGAGATAATGAGATGCCATAAGGATTCTTTTTATCAAATAAAAGAAAAGAGAGGTGTTCAATCTTACCGGTTGAACAAAGATTCCTTGAAACCTTTTTAACTTGGGGACCTGCTGTTAAATCATGCGGCCAGATGAAATTTTGAATTAACTTATCCGTGGACAATGCGGGAAAAAAACTATAAAGTGTTCTATGTATTTTTTCCTTTTAAATTATACACTAAACATAAAGCGTCTGCACTTTACAAGATTGACTGCGTCCATCAATATACTTGTTCCAATATTAAGGTGTCCTAAAGGACTTGAAATAAGGTCTTGAAAAAACACCAAATTTAGTTATAATAATTTAGTTATATTTTTATAAATTGGCCAGTTTCCAATATTGTAGCCATAATTTTGATCTAGAGGTGAAATCGTCGTGAAGAATAGAAAGGGTCGTATGGATGAGAGTATTCTTGTTTGCGTATATTACGGTCCAAATGGAGAACGGTTAATTAAGCGTGGCGCCAAAATGGCGAATATGCTGGATTGTCCTTTGTATATATTGACAGTCGATCCGCTTCCATATGACGAATTCGATGCAGAAAAATCTGGATATGTTGACCGGTGGAAGGAACTGGCTGATGAATTGGGCGCAGAAGAGTTTATTCTCATGGATAATGAAAAACGTCCAATTGCCAAAGCCATTGCCGAAGTTGCACACAAATATAATGTTACTCAAATTGTTATCGGGCAAACTGCCCAAAACAGATGGGAAGAGATTACAAAAGGATCTTTTGTAAATGTCCTTTTGAGAGTGATGTCCTTCATTGATATTCATATCGTATCCTTCGATCGCACACTTCAAACGGAAGAAGATTCCGCTTTTGAAAGAGGAGTGCGCTGCTATTTGCTAAAAGAAGGCGATGACTATGCTCTAAGCTTTTCCTGTCTGAGAGACATCTGCTATGAAGGCATATTTTATAAAGAAATCGGAACGGATTTCAATAATGGGATATTTAAATATACGCATAATGGGAGGCCCTACGAGGTCCAGGTCCATGATAGTAAAATTACCGAACCGCTGAAGACACCGGGAAACGTAAAGTTTCATGGTAAAGGATAAGGTAGAGGATGTATGCAATATAATTAAGAGAGGCCCACTTTTCAATAAGTGAACCTCTCTTTTTGTTTTGTAAAAATTTTTTTAATATTACGTTTCAACCGTTTCTTCCTTATTCGTCACTTCCAGGACATCCAGCAGGAACACAAATACTGGAATTCCAATGATCAGCCCCCACACTCCAAAGAAGTTTTGTGAAAAAATAAGAACAATGAACGTATAAAATACCGGCAAATCGGTTTTTGCCGACATCAATTTTGGATTTAGTATATAGGCTTCCACTGCATGAATGATGGTGATGGCAACCACAACGTAAACAACCTTGATGAAACCGCCAATCGTATAGGCAATCAGACAAAGCGGAATCAGCGAAATGATGACCCCGGCCACCGGAATGAGCCCAAGAAAGAACACCATGATGGCCAGCACAAATAATTGCGGAAAGCCCATGATTGTCAAAGCTATGATCGTCAATACCGTATTGACTAACGCAATGATGAACTGTGCTTCGATGACTTTACCAAAGGTACGTGTGAATTTCTTTCCGAAAAATTCAATTTCAAAATAAAATGGCGCCAGCTTGCTCTCTTTAAACTTGCTGGTAAATTCCTTCAATCGAGGTTTTTCCAAGAGGAAAAACAGGCTTAAGATTAAGGCAATAATCACCTGAACGCTCGTTTTACTAATATCCGTAAAAGATTTTACCAAAAATGATAATCCATTTTCCAAATACGCGGCAAGCTGATTTTTAGAAATAATAGTTTCAATAAAGCTTAAGATGGCATTTTCATGCGGCTGCGAGTAAAATGCAGTGATTTGTTTAATCAACTGGCTGATTTCCGCGGTGATGATCGGGAAATACTTTACAAGCCCATATGTGAGTATGCCTACAATGGCGGTATACATGATCAAAACAAGCACCCGCCTGTGGAGAGGAATCCGTTTGGCCGTGAACTCTATGAGACGATTCATTAAATACGAAAAAATAAAAGTCAGTAATATTAAGTTGATCATACTTCTAAGGCTGTACAAGATTAAAACGATCAGCCCAAAAATGATAATTCGTTTTACTCCCTTTTTCTGAAAAAACGCTGCCACATCCGTCAAGTTCATTTCCCCTTGCTGTAAATCTTCCTATTATTTAATTATCGCCACGAACGCAAAAGATTACAAGGAAAATTAAATGGTTTTTAGCATAAAATTAAAAATTTTAATAAATATTATTATCAGATTATCCACCCTTTGGATTTTTTTCCATTGTAAGCGTACTCCATTTAATAGATAAATAGAAAAACCCCCGCTTGGGGGAGTTATTCAAACGCTGCATCTGAAAGTTCGGCAGCCCAAAATATCCTTGTATACAATTGATAAGTGATGATGTTTTTCAAATATCTTATAAAACGAAGGATCAATTTGCTTTGAAAGTGAATAATCATTGGTAATTTCTGTTGGTAGGGCATCAGGCTGCAACTCCACCTTTTCCACTTCGATATGTTTAAAACCCGCATTTTGAAATTGGGTGAGCCATTCCTGTTCATCCAACAATTGCCTGACGCCGTAGAAATTCAGGATCTCCTCTAGCTGCTTCTCCGAAACAACTGCATTACGGACCATTTCAATAGCCAGTAAAACTCCATTTGGCTTTAAGACCCGTTTATATTCGGGAATTGTTTTTGAGATATCCGTAAAAGCAGTGACAGATTCGGAAAGGAGGAGATCAAATGTCTCGTTTTCAAAAGGAAGGTTTTCAGCGCTGCCATGCTGAGTTTCGATTTGAAGGTTCATCGATTGGAATCTTTTTTTTGCCTTCTCCAACATCATTTTATTGTAATCCAATGCTGTGACCTGGCACTGGTGCTGTTTTGCAATAAACGCAGATGTTTGTCCGGTTCCACAACCGACATCGAGCACTTTCGTGGATTCATCAACTTTTTCCCTGGATAAAATCCTTCTAGTTAGATTAAGGCCGCCGGGATGGGCACCTCCAACACCGAATAAGGCCAAGCAATTCAAATAAGTGCTTTCCACATGCATTACCGCCTTTTGTTTGAAGTCTCCTATATGATATTCAAGAAGGCGGCAAATGCCCCTATGGGGTCTTTTATGGGGGCTGCCCCCATAAAAGACCCCATAGGGGAGCCTCTCCAACTTTATGCAGTTCCTAATACTACTCCAAGTTCTTTCAAGTACTGTCTGTACGCGATGCTCACACGGTCTGATACAAGTGACAGCTCCACCTGCAGATCGAGTGGCAGTTCTTCGGGCTTCTGGTTTTGAACAATCGGCTTGTCCTGTGAAAAAATTTCATCCTGGAAAGCAATGATCTCTTCGTCAGACAATCCAGTTTCATAGTTAAATGACAAAATACCATAAGCGATGGATGTTTCTTCATCAACCGGGCGAACCGTCAACATAATTGTCATGAGTGTATCTTTTTCGCGATCCCTTTTTGTAAACCGAACTGTGAATGGGCGAAGAATTTCATATGTATAATATACATATTTCGCCTGCCCGGAGCCGTCTGGATCTGGCTGGAAGATTGCAATTTCATCAGAGTAAATGCGGCCATCTTCATAATTGACTTTGTAATTTTCTATTTCCCGGTGCGTTTCCGCCCCCAAATATCCCTCATGAACAACGGCAAGATGGCCGACATCCAGGAAGTTTTCAATGATACGTGGCGGCTTTGCCTGCACTTCCTGCGGACCCCAAATAACGTTGTGGAACTCGGTGCCATCCATTTCAGGATACGGAAAAATATCCGGTTGATTTCCTGCGAGATTGACCCAGATAAATCCGTATTTTTCCATACAGGAATAGGATGTCGCTTTCGCTTTTTTCGGAATTGGTTTTCCTTCCGGCAGCTGTGGAATTTTAACACAGTCTCCGTTGTCACCGTACTCCCACGCATGGTAAGGGCATACTAGACAATCATTTTTAACTTCTCCCAATGACAGGGCAGCCCCACGGTGAATACAAAGATCCTTAAAAGCATGCACACCTTTGCTGTTCCTGAAAATTGCAAGGCGCTCTCCCATTAAAACAACCTGAATCGGCTTTTCTTTCACATCTTCTGAACGGCAGGCGACAAGCCAGTCTTCCTGCAGCACTTTGTCCTCTAACATATTGAGTCCTCCTAAACGCATATCATACTCCCATTTTAATAATGAAGCTCGAACTTTTCAAGCTAATCACGAACTAATTGTGTATATTTTATGTTATTGTTCGTATTTACCATATACAAGCCAACCATTTTTATATATAATTCATTCATAAACTTAAAACCTAAATACGAGGAGCGATATGATTGGAAAATAAACCGGAAAGCAGCATCATTATCGGTGTAGACGATAAAGTAAGTTATCCCAAGGCCTTTATTCTCGGGTTGCAGCATGTACTCGCAATGGACTTATATATAGCACCTATCATCATTGCCGGCCTACTTTCGTTAAGTGCCGAAAATACTTCTTTCTTTGTGCAAATGTGCTTTTTGGCAACCGGCTTGGCCACATTGATTCAAACCGGAGCTGGAATCAAGCTGCCTGTGGTTCAAGGGCCATCTTATGTGCCAATCGGTGCGATTGCCGCAATCGGAAGCAAGCTCGGACTCGGCGCCGTTGCCGGAAGTTTGATTCCAGGTGCCATTCTGATCACCCTTCTCGGTTACCCATTAAAAGTATTTGCAAAAACGGTAAGAAAAATCATCCCTCCGCTTGTTGGAGGAACTGTCATTATTATAGTTGGGATAGCCTTGATGCCGATCGGCCTCAACAATGTTTTTCTTGCAGAAGGTAACATCGGCGAAAATGTCATTATCGCCGCAGTTTCTGCAGGTGTACTGATTATTTGTATGCTTCTTGGCCGCCGCCTGCCAAACTTCGGGACTTTTTTCCGGCTTGTGTCTGTCATTGTTGCCATAGTCGTTGGAACAATCACTGCCAGCTTCTTTGGAAGCATTGATTTCTCACCGGTAAAAGAAGCCAGCTGGTTCGCTCTCCCTTCATTGTTGCCTTTTGGAAAACCTGTTTTTAATTTGAGCGCCATCATTACGATGATCTTCGTTTATTTTATTATTTTGATGGAAACAACTGGAACTTGGTTCGTAGTCTCTACTGTTACAGGCAAAGAATTGGATGAAAAACGCCTAAACCGCGCATCTGTTGGCGAAGGCCTCGGCTGTCTCGTCGGCTCATTATTCGGAAGCACTCCGCTTACAGGATACTCTTCTAATGCAGGACTTCTTGCCATCACTGGGGTGGCAAGCCGTATGGTCGTTATGGCGAGCGGATTGATCCTTGTCTGCCTCGGATTGATACCAAAGCTTTCAACAGCTATCACCTGTATTCCTGAACCTGTCATCAATGGAATTTTCGGCATCGTCTGCGTAGCCATTGTGACAAACGGAATGAAAGTAATTCAGCCGATTAATATCGATGACCGCAACATGATCGTTATTGGCGTGCCAATTTTACTTACCATCGCAGTCACTGTTTTGCCAAAAGAAGTGCTCTATGCTGTTCCAGACTGGGCAAACTATATCCTATCTTCCGGTATCACTGTTGGGGCATTGGCAACAGTTGTCTTGAATTTATTGATCCCTCAAGATAAAAAAGCAGATAAGGGAAAACTTAAAGAGGCAGTTTAATTGAAAGAAGCCCAGCGGAATGCCGGGCTTCTATTTGTTTAATTTCCAAACAGAATAATTGAGGGCCAAAGCGAAGATCACCCACCCAATATAAGGAACCATCAGTGATCCGGCAGTTCTGTCCACCTTGAAGAATTCATACGTCGTAAGAGCAATCGCACCAAGCAATACGGTCATTTCCACGAGTGCCGTTCCGCGCAAACCCCATCTAAAAAACAAAAAGGACCAAAGAAAATTTAGACCGAGCTGAAAATCATACGCCTTAATCGCCGGGATTTCTCGGCTCTTTTGAGCATTTTTTAAATCAACTCGATATTTGGCCACTCCCATCGCACTGTACAAAATCGTCCATACAGTTGGAAAAACAGCAGCAGGTGGTGAAAATGAAGGCTTGTCCAATTTATTATACTTCTCCTGAGAATTACGATTTGCCAGCCATCCAACGATTGATCCGCCAACAACAGGAACCAAGATTCCTATAGTGAGTTTTTTAGTATTCAGGCGTCCGTTCACTTTTAGAAGTTCCACTTTTTATCCTCCTTTTTCTTTAGTTGTATGCTTCCCTTTTTCATCGTAAAAAAACGGACAGTGCTTGTCTCTATTACTAATTCCTTCTGACTTACGTCGAGCAGATTTCAAATATAGTGTGACATATTCCATATGCTCCACAGGAATGTTTTAACCCACACCTTAAAATTCTGTTATAATGGACTTAATTTTTCCTTTGTTATCTGAACTTTGAAAAGGAAGTGATTTATTGAAATCTTCTCCCTCAGCCAGAGACACATACGTCTTCCTGGCAGTTTCGTTTGTATTTTGGGTCTCACATTTTATCTATGTTCCTGTATTGGCCCCATATATTGAGTCGCAGGGAGGAACATATACATATATGGGTCTTGTATTAGGCAGTTATGGGATTATGCAATTATTATGCCGTATGCCCGTTGGAATTTTTTCAGACATTATGAAAATGAGAAAGCCGTTTATTCTTCTTGGAATACTGATCAGTTCACTTAGCTGCTTAATATTTGCTTTAACGGATCATTTGGGATGGATTCTTGCGGCACGCTCGCTTGCCGGACTGGCAGCCGCAACGTGGGTCGTTTTTACAGTGCTGTATTCAAGCTATTATACGGACCAGCAAATTACCCGGGCAATGGGCAGCATTTCCCTCGTTGTCGTTTTGGCCCAATTCACCGGCACGAGTATCAGCGGTTACCTGGTGGACCTGTGGGGATGGAAAGCTCCATTCTGGATAGGATCAATCATTAGCTTAGCGGGGATGCTCCTCGCCGTTTCTATCTCTGAGTCCAAAGAAAAAGTCGGCGGCACTCCAATAAAATTGAAGGATCTGTCATCGGTTATTACTGAACCACTATTAATTAAAGTGTCGCTGCTATCAGTTGTAGCCCACGGCATCCTCTTTACCACTATGTTTGGGTTCACTCCAGCCTATGCCTTAAAAATTGGGTTTCAGACGAATGAAATCAGTTTGATCGTAATTGCATTCATGGTGCCGCATGCCTTTTCGACTATCTTAACTGGAAAAGTTTTCGTTCCCATGCTGGGCCAATGGAGAACACTGCAATTGGCATTCGGTTCTGTTGCCATTTTTACAATCCTAACTCCTTTTGTAAAAACAAAATTACTGCTTTGCATTTTACAAGGATTCAACGGATTTTCATTAGGCCTGTTATATCCTGTTTTACTGGCAATGGCCATAGAAACCATCCCCCATCAAAAAAGGGCGACAGCCATGGGAGTATACCAAGCGTTGTATGCTATCGGCATGTTTGCCGGCCCGTTTTTTGGCGGAATGTTAAACTCTTATATGGGAATTGGAGGAGCTTTTTACTTGTCTGGGGTATTGGGAGTATTTGCAACTGTATTTTCGGTCATTTGGAGCTATCAAACTAACAAATACAAAGGACTTACCAAATCCATTTCAACTAAAAAAAGGACCGTCTAAAAAGCTCTGTATCTAGTAAAACCGGCGCTTATCTTAGTCAGCGAAAGCAAATACCAAGAACTGCATTGTTCACTATCATCCAGCAATCTGGCCTTACCAGCAAAAGCGAGCATTCTTCGTGCCCTTCTTGGTGACCGCGAGGGCGCTATTCCTCTGATGCGGTCACTTAGGACCGACCTTAGTTACCAAGTTGAAGATTTTTTTGGCGTTGCGGGGACTTAGGACTGACCTTAGTTACCGGGGTGGTGATTTTTTGATGTTGCAGGCACTTAGGACCGCGCTTAGTTACCGAGGGGGAGACTTTCTCGCAGGTGCGGGCACTTAGAATTGCGCTTAGTTACCGAGGTGGAGATTTTCTCGCCGGTGCGGGCACTTAGAACTGCCCTTAATTACCAGGGTGGTGATTTTTTCGCCATTTTGGTAACTTAGCCCTTCCTTTCGACATTTATCCGCGGTCCAAAAGTGGTTACCACCCGCAACCCTATGTAAATTTGGCCCTCATTTAAGTTTAACTTCAATAAAGGGCCGTTCAGAAAGTCAAAGACTTTCTGAACGGCCCTTTTTCAACCTTATGATTTGCTGTTTTCCAACTCTTCGACCATAATCGATAGTTCTTCCCAGCGTTCCATTTTCTTTTCGAGGGCAGCTTCAGTTTCCTGCTGCTTGGAGAAAAGCTTCTGCACTTTTTCAGAGTCGCTTCCCGCTTCTGCAATCTTTACTCCAAGCTCCTCAATCTGTTCTTCGAGTGCAGCGATTTCTTCCTCAATGACTTCCCATTCTTTCTGGTCTTTGTAGCTAAGTCTGACCGGTTTTTTATTTACGGATCTTTCTTTTACCGCAGCTTGCTTTTCCTTCGGTTCAGGCTTTGTTTCCTCTTCGGCTGTTGCCAAAAACTCACTGTAATTTCCGTAAAACTCCTTAATGGCGCCAGCTCCTTTGAAGACAAGGAGGCGGTCGACTACACGGTCAAGAAAATAGCGGTCATGCGATACAGCAACGACGACACCCGGGAAATTTTCCAGATATTCTTCCAGTACACCGAGCGTCTGCGTATCCAGATCATTCGTCGGCTCATCCAGAAACAGCACGTTTGGCTCAGTCATCAGTACCTTCAATAAATAGAGCCTGCGTTTTTCTCCCCCAGACAGCTTCCGAATATATGTCCATTGGGCCGGTCGCGGAAAAAGGAATCGTTCCAGCATTTGCTCCGCCGTAATCGCTTCTCCGTTTTTCGTATGAATGACCTGTGCGGTTTCTTTTATATAGTCGATAACACGCTGATTCCCGTCCAGCTCCTCGTCCCCTTGGGTATAGTAGCCGATTTTTACAGTTTCACCCGTGTCAACTTCTCCGGCATCCGGTTGGATGCGGCCTGCCATCATGTTTAATAAAGTCGTTTTCCCGGAACCATTTGGACCAATAATACCAATCTTATCGCCGGGTTTGAGCAAATAGTCAAAGGATGAAACAAGCTGACGGCCGCCCAAGCTTTTCTCAATCCCCATCAGTTCAATGACCTTTTTGCCAAGCCGGCTCGTACCAACCTGGAAAGCTGCTTCATCTTTTTTCGTGTTGAATTTTCGATCTTGCATCTGATCAATTCGCTCGATACGCGCCTTTTGTTTTGTCGAGCGGGCTCTGGCACCGCGCCGAAGCCATGCCAACTCTCTTCGAAGGGTATTAGCATGCTTCTGTTCGCTCGCCAACTCCTCAGCCTCGCGTTCCGCCTTCTTTTCAAGAAAATATTCATAATTTCCTTCATACGCATGTAACTGTCCATTATCCAATTCATATATCCGGTTGGTCACGCGGTTAAGAAAATATCGGTCATGGGTTACAAGTAACATGGCACCTGGGTAACTCGTCAAATATTTTTCCAGCCATTCAACAGTCCTGTGGTCAAGGTGGTTCGTCGGTTCATCGAGAATCAGGAGATTGGCGGGTTGTATCAGGGCTTTTGCGATGGCTACTCGTTTTTTCTGGCCACCCGACAGCAATCCTACCTTTTGATCAAATTGCTGGATGCCGAGTTTGGTCAGCACCGTTTTGGCCTGTGCACTGGCATCCCACGCCTTCAACTCATCCATTTTTTGCTGCATGGAAAACAGCTGCTCCTGCGCATGAATACTCTCTGGCTCCCTCTCCAGCCTTTGGAGCGCCTGCTCATATTGGCGCATCGCCTTCATAATATCCGCATCACCGAAATAGATCTGCTCAATGACCGTCAATTCCGGATCAAGTTCCGGCTCCTGGGCCAGGTATTCAATCCGATAATCCTTTGCATGATTGATTTCTCCTTGATCTGGCGCCTCTATTCCGGCAATAATTTTTAAAAAGCTTGATTTACCTGTGCCATTTACTCCGATCAGGCCGATCCGCTCACGGTCCCGAATAATGCACTCAATCCCGTCAAACAGGATTTTGTCACCGTATGATTTTTGTAAACCTTCAACTGTCAGCATAGGTCAACCTCGTTTCAAAATTTTAATATTGCCCGCCCTCAGTTTCGCTAATGAAATAAGCTCCACGAATAAAAGGCAAAAAATAGTGACAAAAAGAGCCGATAAAAGACTGTTTTTCACCACAAGCATGATTCCCGGTTTAAACTCAATTAAAGAAGTGAATGTAAAAAACATGCCGAACGTAAAAAGCCGGCTCCAATGTGAAATATTGCTTTTAAAAAGAACATCCGGAATAGGATGTTTTTTCAGTTTGGTAATAAAAATAATTAACTCTATGATTTCAACAATAATTAAAACGGCAAAAACAACTGTCCAAAAACCGATCGCGTAAGCCATTGGTATCAATTTATTATACAGCAAAGCTACGCCGGAGATGGATAAAGCGCCGTGAAAAATACAATTCGTCGCATTCCAATGATTGATTAAAAAATGGCTGAGGATAAATAAGAAACTGACGATGTAAAGAATTAGTCCCAGGCAGATGATAAGAAGGGTAAATCCTCCATCTAGTTCCGGAAAAACAGTTGGAAGCATGATGGCTATGGACTGTGTACTTACCGTGGTCAAAAAAAGATTCCCCGACAAAATTGTATTTTTCCATTCCGTAAGTCCAACCCAAAAAGTATAAAGCGATAATCCCAGATAACCAAACCATAGAAAGATGTTTGATAACGCCAGCATGACTAGCCAGATATGGTTGGCTGTACCAGTAAAAGTTGTTAAGACAACAATAATGGAAGTTCCGGCAACCCATGTTCCAATCGTAAAGCGGTTGATCGTAGAATTAAAATGTCTGTCAACGAAAGAACGGTTGGCAAGAGTCACAAGCATATTCATCCAAAAAATCAGCCAAAGAAAAAAGGTCGCATAATACAACATTGTATTTATGACTGAATGATTAACAGGCCAATGAAGAACGCCGAAATTGATAATGCCCAGCGTCATGATGACTGCCATAAAGCCTGTGTTCATATATATCTTTTTCCGATAAAATGCCAGATTTAAGATAACCGCTAAGGCAAAGAGTATGAAAACCATGAGTAAAACCCTTTCGTTGCTTCGTGATTATATTATAAATCAAACTTGAGATGTCTGCTTTATAATTAATAGGTGTAACTTTTTTATTCAGAAATGAGTCGCAAACCTAGACCGCTATTGCATTGAATACATCCAAATCATATTAACTGAACAAGCAAAAAAACTCCCCGAAAAATCAGGGAGTCGACAGTTTATGATGGGCTTACCGTAAATAGACACCTTTAGCTATACTTGAAAACTTAAACAACCCAGACATTCCCGCATGCGTTCCTTAGCTCATCTACCATGTGCTCATTCAGTCGATCATCTGTAATCACATGGTCGACTTCTGACATTTTTGCAAATGTATGCAGCGAGATTTTACCGATTTTACTATGGTCTGTGACTACAAAAATCTCCTTGGAGGACCGGATCATGCTTGTCTTTGCAGACACCAATGTATCATCGAAATGAGTTAATCCTTTTTCTGGATGCAAGGCTGGTGTTCCAATGAAGGCCTTTGATACGTTTAGATTGGCTAATGTGTGATTGGTCACTTCCCCATTAAGGATAAAGTTTTCACGGTACAGAACCCCGCCTGTGACAATCACTTTCAGATTGGAATATCTGAGCAGCGCTGCAATATGAATATCATTAGTAACCACGGTAATGTTTTTTCTATTCTTAATTGCCTCGGCTATGTGTTTTGTGGTAGTACCTGAATCGAGAATAATAGAGTCCCCTTCTTCGATAAAGGAAGCCGCTTTTACACCTATTCGCCTCTTTTCTTCGACAAATGCACCTTCTCTTAAATCGAAGTGGGGTTCAGACAATACTTCCTCTTCGTTTAAAACCACTCCGCCGTGAGTTCTTTTTATTTTTTTATCTTTTGCCAGTTCAGTAAGATCGCGTCTTATGGTTGCTTCATGAACTTTAAAATAAATTGATAGATCTTGGATGGACGCCGCTTTTGTCTCTTGAACATATTTCAATATTTGCTGTTTTCTTTCAGCAGGCAGCATGTCTTTCACCAACTTTTTACCTTTTAAGTTTAATTATATCTAATAAAGGCGCAGTTTCTTAATAAAAAAACGACGGAATCATGGCGCATACAGTAGGAGCATATATATCGGACCACATTTGATTCTTACTGGAATATCATTTTTCAAATGGCAGGCCATATTTTCACGATAGATCCAACAAAAATCCTAGATAGGAAAAAGACGGCATCAATTTGCCGTCTTTCATTCATTATTCCGAAGTCGCTGGATTAGCAGCAGGGATGATTTCCTTGCTGGTACTTTCTTCAGGTAATTTAATAAAATATGTCAATGCTGAGCTGAGGAAATATAGGATTGCAAAAATCCAGATAATCCCCACATCACCAACAGTGCCGATGAATAACCCGACAATTGCCGGTCCAATAAATACGGGCATACCCGCTCCCAAGTTCAACACGGCTAATGCGGCTCCCTTGTCCTCTTTTACAAGGGATGGCACCAATGCAGTAAGCGGCACATAAGCGGCTAGGCACGCTCCCCATACAATCCCGATAGCGCCAACTAAGAAAATGTTTCCGTTTGTCCATAGCGGGATATAGAAAAGACCGAGAGTCGTAATTCCACAGCCAATTCCACCAAACCACATGATTGTATTTCTCCAGCCGATTTTATCACCGACCATACCAAAGATTAAATTAAATAAAATATTACTTGTAAAGATGGCACCCCATATGGCTAGCCACTGGCTTGTCGGTACTCCGTGACTCGCTAAATAAAGCGGCAAAAAAACAGGGAATGCGAACTGGGCAGTCGTGTTAATAATACGGACAATTCCTCCAAGAAGAACTTTGGGCTCTTCTTTCATAATGGTAATGCCCTTACCCAATTCTTTAATTTTTTCAGCCGAAGTCCCTTTATTTGATGGCAATTTATCTTTATTGATAATCAAAGCAAGGAACGCACCAATGGAAACCCATAAAAGCGAACTCCATAATGTATTGATATGCCCTAAATGTTTAATAGCCCACACGGAATAGTAGGCACCAAGGACATTCAGTCCCCCTGTAAACACGAACCAAAACCATCCGACAGCAGAACCAAGACGCCGTTTTTCAGCCCTATATGAAATCCATACTAAAAATGAGTACGCAAAAAGTGGATATCCAAAACCACGGAGGGCATACATAGGAACCATGATTGCCAAATTCATGGACGATAACCCAAAGCTGATAAAGCCAACCGTTCCAATAATATATAGTAAAAATCCAAGGAACATTGTTTTCTTTCCGCCTAAGGCTTCAGCAAGAACGCCGCTGAACCAGGCAGATATCGCAACTGTCACTCCATAGGCAGTAAATAGCAAACTTGTCTGCTGGACAGTAAAACCATGGTCGATCAACCAAGGGCTTAGCCAGCCGATTTCCAAGCCGTCTCCCATCATAAAAATCAGAATCCCTATATAACCCCATACAATCTTTTTAGGCATACCGATTTTGTCAAACACAGTTGTGGCCGTACCCATTTCTCCATCTCCTTAGATAAAATGACTGATTAAAAAATTTAAATCATTGATTGTTCTTGCTTTCCCACTCCAAAGAAAGATATGTCTTTTTCCATCCTTTATGTTGGGCGGCATCTTCCATCGCACTCGTTAAGTCTTCTATTGTACGAACAGGTACACGTTTCTCAGGAATAAGCTTCAATAATGCATTTTGATAGTCTTCATCCAAAAAGGCATCCATTAATTGCTGAAACTCTTTTGTAGTACT
The DNA here is from genome assembly GCF_003605385.1 of Siminovitchia acidinfaciens. Lineage (GTDB taxonomy): Bacteria > Bacillota > Bacilli > Bacillales > Bacillaceae_C > Siminovitchia > Siminovitchia acidinfaciens. Next base: position 115,842 of record NZ_QYTV02000007.1, read on the forward strand.
TCGTGAACTTCCAACTAGACGAATTCCTTTTTCCAAAATATCTCTAGTATTAATTGGGACTAACTCTTCTGTTACGCCCATTAACACAAGGTTTCCTGCAGTATCCAGCAGGTCAATCGCCTGGTTGATCGCGCTGGAGCTGAACTTTCCGCCTGTGCATTCAAAAACGGTTTTAACGCCTTTTTCGGAAGCAAAGTCATAGTCATGGACCAACGCTGTAGTTGCGAAGCTTTCGAATTGTTCTATTTTTTCCGGGATAGCCCCAAATATCAGCAGGTTTTCTTTAGGAACTTGATAGATGAAGTGCAGAGCTGCGGCAGTCAAATATCCAACAGGCCCGTCCCCAAAAACTGCTACTTTTTGGGAATTGGAGGTCGTCAATTCCTCTATAAGATTGATGGCGAATAAAGAGACCGAACACAACTCCGCCATAATTGCTATATCATCATCCAAATTTTCAGGAACGTGTACAAGATTCTCTCCACCGATGACTAAATTGCTTTGGCCTATACCGTCATAACCGCTTCCCAAAAACACACCATCTGAACAATAGTTGTCATATCCGCCGCCTTTGCAGCTATCGCAACATTCTTCTTTGGAATGATTATTTAAGACATAACCGGGAATACTTGGTACGATGACGACACGGTCGCCTTGTTTAAAATCAGGGTGAAGCGAATGTTTTACGATTGCCAAGCCTTCATGAAATAAAGCCATCGGCAATTTCGCTTCCAGGGCTTCTTTTCTTCTATTACCCGTAAAATATCTCAAATCTGCATGGCAAACACTTGCCAGATAAGGCTCAACTTCGACATCATTTTCTTTCAAGATATGTTGAAGGGTCTGTTTTTGAAAAACACCGGGAGCTGTCAAACGAAAAGCTGTTGAGGTTACTTTTTTGTCAGTTGCTGCAGTCATTATAACTCCACCCTCATTGTTTATTTTTGCTCACATTTTTTTATCCTTGCTTATATTAATATTTAATTCAACCTAAGTCAATAAAATTTTTGCTTATTTACGCTTATACATATTGATTTATTGTTTATTCATGTTTAGTATTGGTAGAGGAAAAAATGCCTTACAGGGGTGTCATTATGAAGTATTCAATTGGTATTGATTTCGGGACAGGGTCGGGCAGAGTGCTGATTGTTAACGTTCAAACGGGGGAAATTGCCGGGATGAGCGTAGTGAAATATTCAAGCGGCACAATTGAAAAAGCATTATTTGATAACATGATCCCTGATTCCTTTGCACTTCAAGATTCAGCAGATTATATAGATGTTTTGCAGAAGGGGATTCCTGCTGCATTAGCCGATGCCGGCATCAACAAAGAGGACATCATTGGGATGGGAATCGATTTTACTTCATCTACAATGGTTGTGACAGATGAGACATTCACCCCTTTGAGCTGGTATGAAAATTATAAAACTAACCCGCATGCTTATGTGAAATTGTGGAAGCACCATGGAGCAAGCGAAGAAACAGCCGCAATTTTGGAAACCTCACAAAAACAAAAAGAAAAGTGGCTCGGTAATTATGGCCTAAATGTAAGCAGTGAATGGATGATCCCTAAAATTTTAGAGCTGAAAAATAAAGCTCCTGAAATTTTGAAAAAAACGGCTTATATCATGGAAGCCGGAGATTGGATTGTTTCAAGACTAGTCCATGAAAATGTGCGCAGCAATTGCGCTCGGGGATTCAAATCTTTTTGGAATGAACAAGACGGATTTTATTATGACTTCTTTGAACAGATAGATCCAGATCTCCCAACCATCGTTAAAGAGAAGTTAGAGGGAAGATTAGTTAAAATTGGAGAAAAAGCCGGAGTACTGACAAGGGAAATGAGTGAATCCTTGGGGCTTCCCGAGGGGCTTCCGGTGGCAGCGGCAATCATTGATGCCCATTCTTCATTGCTTGGAATCGGATCCAGGCAAAGAAACCAGCTAACGATGGTCATGGGAACATCTACCTGCCATTTGATGCTTCACGAAGACCAAAAGAAAGTTCCTGGTATTTCCGGAAGTGTCAAAGATGCCATCATTCCCGGCCTGTTCGCTTATGAAGCAGGTCAATCAGCTGTTGGTGACCTTTTTGAATTCGCTGTTAAACAGGCCCCGAAAGAATATATAGATGAAGCAAAAGAGAGAAATATCTCCGTATATAAATTATTGGAACAAAAAGCAGCTGGCAAGAAACCTGGTGAGGCAGGGCTGGTTGCATTAGACTGGCATAATGGAAACAGGTCCCTCTTGAGCAATAGCGGTCTCAGGGCTCTGCTCATTGGCCAGACTTTGCATACGAAACATGAAGATATTTATCGAGCTTACATGGAAGCAACGGCTTTTGGCACGAAAATGATTATGAGCGCTTACGAGGAAGCCGGCATGGATGTGGAAGAGGTGTTTGCCTGCGGAGGACTGCCCCAAAAAAGCCCGCTGTTAATGCGAATATATGCTGATATTTTGAATAAACCCATTTATATATCAGCAACTGACTATGCCCCCGCTGTCGGAGCAGCTATATTAGGCGCAGTGGCAGGAAAAACTTATGACAGTATAGAAGATGCCGTTGCAGGCATGGAGCAGCCATTTTTAAAAACGGTGCACCCCATCCCCGAAAACGTTGAAATATATAAGAAACTGTTTGCCATTTACAAAGATATGCATGATTATTTCGGCAAGCAAAACACCCATATAATGGAAGAGTTAAATAAGCTATCATATCTATGATCATACAAGGGCCCCCTTAATGTGGGCCCCTTTTTTAAATGTTTATCAGGTCCTTACAGGACAGATAGCCTGCATCCCCGGTGCAATTTACCGGGCCTGCTTTTTCTCAACATCTTCATACTTAACAACGCGTGCAATCTCAGCATTCAATTGCTTATCCGGATATTCCTTCCCATATTTGGACACGGACATTTTATAGAAAACAGCCCCTAAAATGGTCCAGGCAAAAACGATGACCCACTCATACGGCCAAACCAACGCGGATGGCATACCTGGCAAATAAAGGATACCTACACCAATGGACATAACCACCGCAATCCACCCGATGGACGTTCCTCCGCGGAGACGGAACGGACGGTCCATTGTCGGTTCCTTTTTCCTTAAAATAATAAAGGAAGCTGCAACCATAAACCAGGCGATGACAAGACCGAATCCTCCTGCATCAACAAACCAAACAAGTGCTGGACGCCCTAATAAAGGTGCAGCAGTAGATAAAACAGCAATCAGCAGGATTGCTTTATGCGGTGTATTGTATTTTGGATGAAGTTCTCCCAATGATTTTGGAAGCATTCCTGCTTTGGCAAGCGCATATATAGCACGGCTTCCACCAACATAGAAACCGATCCAGCTTGTCAAGATTCCGCCGATTCCTCCAAGTACGAGGACATTCCCCATAAATTGGCTTCCGCCGAACGCTTTCGCCATCGCATCGGCAGTGACCAAATTGGAATTGGCGATTTCAGCCGGATTCAGCACGCGAGAAACTCCAAATATGACGGAAACATACCACAAGATGGCTAAAAATACCGAAAAAATCAACAGAGAACCGATTCTTTTTGGAGGAAGGTTTATTTCCTCCGCCGCCTGCGGGATGACGTCAAATCCGACAAACATGAACGGCGTCATAATGATGACTGTCAGCAATCCTGCCGTTCCTTTTTCAAATAACGGCTGCATGTTTTCCATATTGCCCGCAACCGTACTTCCTGTAATCAATAATACTCCAGCTATAATAATCAATAAGGTCAAAATAAAGTTAATAATCGTTGAAAATTTAATTCCCCTGTAATTGACCCAGGCAATAATGATAGATCCTATAATTCCTACTCCTGCCCAAGTCAACGTGACATCCCAGCCTGCAATCGTATATAAGTGTCCTTTGCTGTATCCAGGAATTAAGTATTCGAAAACCGTAGGCAAGGCAACAGCCTCAAACGCTACAACAGATACATATCCAAGAATGATGGCCCAAGTGGTGACAAACGACGCCACCCTGCCCATTGCCTTAAAGCTGTATATGAGCTCACCGCCCGCAAGCGGAAGTGCCGACGCCAGCTCAGAATAGGTCAATCCAACGAAAACGACTAGCAAGCCGCCGATCAAAAATGCCAGAATGGCCCCGAGCGATCCCGCTTCTGTAATCCAAAGCCCAGCTGTGACAACCCAGCCCCACCCAATCATGGCACCGAATGCCAAGGCAAGGACATCCCTGTTTCCAAGGGTTTTAATAAAGCGTTGTTCCTCTTTCATTTCGAACCTCCTTTTGTATGCGTTTACAAAAACAAGCCTGATTAAAGCTCTTTTTTTCACCTCATTTCTTATTAATCATTTAATCTTCCATGAAAAAATCTGACAAGAAACGCCAAAAGTCTCACGGGATTATTTCGAATTTAACAAACATTATGTATTCAGTCAAGACTTTAATAATAGATATAGAGTTCTCCTATAAATGAATAGTTACTTCGAAAAAAGAAAACCGAACATTATTCTCGTTATTCTCAGAAACTATTCAAAACCAGAGTGTACTACCAAAGCCAATATTACGATGAGCTTGGAGGAAACATAAGAATATTGCTCCAATAATAATGAAACTAATGCATCTTTAATAATATTTATATGTGAAAAAGAAACGTCCCCCATCTTTTTAACTTGACAGGGGACCTCTAATATTAAATCCACATATTAAACAATCCTTCGTTGAAACCCAAATTCAGTGAGTGTACTTTTACCTCACTCGTTTATTTGAACATTATATTGGCATTGGCGGATATTACAAAAATCATAAAAACGATTCGCCTTTGGATATTTTTCGGGGATTATTTTTCTGACTGGAGGGAAATTTAAAGAACGAAGTAGTTATTGACTATGATATATCCATCTTTATTGCAGGAAATTAGAAGGGAAATAACTATGCAAAAAACTACCGGAAGGCCGCAGTTAAAGGAAAACCTCAAATTTTTCCTAACAGCATCAATGAAGGGGATTTCTCAAGTCTTGCTTATTGATAATGCGGTTACTGGCTTTTTCATTCTGCTAATAATTACGAGTACTTCAATTTTTTTAGGCATTATTACATTGTTATCGACTATTATAGGAACCCTAATTGGGATTGTGGGGGGAGCTGACAAAGAGAGTGTCACTCAAGGTCTGTTCGGCTTTAATTCAGTTTTAACGGGCATTGCTTTGGCCCTGTTCATGAACGGACCCTACCACTGGATTATCGCTTTGCTCGGAGCCGCTTTAGCAGCCATATTAGCAGCTGCTATGATGCACGCGATGAAACCCCTGGGTATTCCGGTCCTTTCGGCTCCTTTTATTTTAATTACTTGGTTTACGCTGCTTGTTTCATACAGATTAAAAGCCTTCACACTCACTTCGGAATTAGTTCCCCAGGATTTAGCCCGTTGGAAACTTGATACAACAGGGAAAGTCGATTGGACAGAAGGAGCCTTTTATGGAATTGGACAAATTTTTTTCCTGCATGAAACCATTGCAGGAGTGTTGCTGTTTCTCGCTGTCTTCTGGGCCGGTTGGAGACTGGGTATTTTTGCTATAATGGGAAATCTAACCGCTTTGCTTGCCTCATACTGGCTTGGCGGAGAACACACGCTAATTTTCATGGGACTATATGGTTATAATGGGATATTGGCAATTCTTGCTGTGGCAATTGTTTTTAATGATAACAAGGGATGGATACAACCGCTGTTATCGGGTATACTCGCCGCCTTTTTAACGGTTCCTCTTACAGCCAGTATCACAACATTGTTATTACCATATGGACTGCCCGCATTAACCATGCCCTTTATTTTAAGCACATGGATTATTTTGGGAGCAAGGAAGGTTCTTCCCAAATTATAAAAGGCATTCGCACAACTGTTGTGCAGAATGCCTCTATACAAACAACTAGGTTGAACTTTCAAACAATCGCTTATCTCCTTGCACGCTGTGTAACTCATGAGAAGGGCTGAAATGGAAGCAGTTGATTTCATACTGAGCCGTTCGCGAAATTGTGCTTCAAACATGGTAACTTCCAAACCTCATAGCAGTTTAACTTGCTATATTAACTATGTTTCACTTTTAAAATGTTAAAAATAACAATTTTGCAAGGCTCGACTGAAATGAATTAAGAACGGACAATGAACTCAAGATCCGCTCTGTTTACCTGCAATTGCAGCAACTTCATGAGACTCTTCTTCCCAACCCTTGCACACATCCACCCACTGGCTGGCTGAAGAATATTCATATAGTTCATCGCATGTTAATTCAATCGCTGAATTTGTACTTCCGCAGGCGGGAAAAACTGTATCAAAACGCTTCAATGATATATCCAAATGCACCTTTAAATCATTTGCCAACCCAAACGGACACACGCCTCCAATGGCATGTCCGGTCTGCTCCAATACTTCGTCCGGTGAAAGCATGCGCGCTTTAAAATTAAAAGTTTTGCGAAACTTTTTATTGTCGATTTTCGCATCGCCGGCGGCTACCACCAATATTGCCTGATCCTCTTCCCCTCTGAAAGAGAGCGTTTTGGCAATCCGTGCCGGAATCACGCCTATTGTTGCAGCAGCCTGCTCTACCGTTGCGCTGGATGTTTCAAACTCCATAATATCTGCTTCACGATTCCACTTTTCAAAATGAGCTTTTACAGTTTCAAATGACATGTCGTTCTTCCTTTCTAAATTATTGAGCTGCTGATGCCCCTCAGCTTCAGTCTATCATTAAATTTTGTTTAATCTTTCTTAAAGATCCTTTTTGATGAATAGCAAAAAGGTCATATCCATCTTTTGTTCATAAGAAGCGGTATGCAGCATCCTCCTCGTATTCTTTCGAACACAGATCCGGCCGCGGTACTAATTCAAGTATAAATGAATGGCTGAAGTATCTCTTTCATCTATTCACTTTCTCCGTTAACCTCTTTTTTCATTCTTCCTAAAAAAACTAGTAACGGTTTTATTATTTTTTGTTAAATGATAGTTACGTTCAAAAAGCATGGCGTTTGGGGGTTATACGGTATGAAAAACGCAATTTCATAAGGTTAATTATACTTTCCTACCAGACAAAATTATTTTTTTCTGAATTTTTAACAACAATATGTAGTGTACGTATTGATTATTAACAACAACATGTAGTATAATCTTTTTAACCTATTGCTAGCCGGGAGGGACCTGCCCCTAATGTGAATCTCCATTTATTTTTGGTTTTCCTGTGTAGCTTTTTCACCCATACTCCCCCAGCTGCACAGATACTTAAAACTACAAAGGAGAATTATCGAGATGGAGAAATTGCCAAACAACAAAAGAAAACAAACATTGCTGGATGAAATCAATTCATTGAGGAAAGAAATGATCATCTATGGCACTACTAAGGGATTAACCAATAAAAAAACGATTGAAATAAGTCAAAAGCTGGATATCATTTTAAATAAATACCAACTGACTTAATATTATTTTCGTCACTCTCCCTCCTGCGACGTCTTTTAGGTAGAAAGTTAATTGCTAACAACAGGTTGAAATCTTTTTTTATAAAATTCATGATATTGACTTAAAAATTATACTATTAAATAGCTTGTTTCATTATTTTCCCTCATAGATAATGTTTTACTTTCCCCATCATTCCCTCAGCCTCTATTCTTATAATCAATGCAAACACCTTTCGTTCTCCTTTGCAAAAAAAGATTCAACAAATCGGCCCAATTCATCCAATGATTCAACCCGTATCGATGCTACATTTATGTTACGGAGTTGATCATAATGGCTTTAACTACTAAAAATGATGCGGCCCTGCTCGCAGAAGCAACACAATTCATTCATACTTGTTACAGCGAGCTTGGCCTGTCAAAAGAAAAGCAATCGAAGCGGATGGAAGAGATACAGAAGGAAATTTCAAATACAGGTACATACACACACAAAGGCTTTGAATTGACGCACGGAGCAAAAATGGCTTGGCGCAATAGCAATCGCTGTATTGGACGATTGCTTTGGCATATGCTGGATGTTTTTGATGAACGAGAGGTTGAAACAGCTGATGTAGCTTTTGAAAAACTGGTAAAACATATTCATTATGCTACAAACGGGGGTAAAATTCGCCCTACGATTACAATCTTTGCTCCGAGGAAAAATGGGAATGACCCACTTCGAATATGGAACCATCAATTAATTCGCTATGCCGGGTATGAAAAAGAGGGTAAAATCATCGGTGATTCGACATCACTCCAATTAACAAAAATGTGTGAAAACATGGGCTGGCAAGGAGACCAAACCCCCTTTGATGTTCTTCCTCTGATGCTACAAGAGCATGATGAAAAGCCAAAACTATATGAAATACCGAAAGAATTCGTAAAAGAAGTTGAAATTACTCATCCAAACATGCACGGGTTCAACAACCTTGGTGTGAGATGGTATGCTGTGCCTATCATTTCAAACATGCGCTTGGAAATAGGCGGCATTGATTATCCTATGGCCCCCTTTAACGGCTGGTATATGGGAACAGAAATCGGGGCGAGAAACCTTGCAGATCAGGATCGCTACGATTTATTGCCGAAAATCGCAGAATTGATGGGATTAGATACTAAGTCAATTCGTTCATTATGGATTGACAAAGCATTGGTTGAATTAAATATTGCGGTGATGCATTCCTACCACGAAGCCGGTGTAACGATAGTTGACCACCATACAGCTGCGGAACAGTTTAAACGTTTTGAAAAAAAGGAATTGGAAATCGGCAGAGATGTCACCGGTGATTGGACATGGCTTATCCCTCCACTTTCACCTGCTACAACTCATATTTATCATCAACCATATAAGAATGACATCATTAGCCCGAATTATTTTTATCAAGAAGATCCAAAGAGAAATTGACGAGTCAATAAAGCCTCATGCGTTTCAAATATGGTGCCGTGGGGCTATTATTTTTTTTACTTTCGTCAAATAAATCTACCTTGCTTATGTGGTTGATTTTAATAGATATCGTATTAAAGTCCCTTCGTGCATATTACGAAGAGGCTTTTTTATCACAGAATGCCGCACCTAATTTCCTCCTAATTGGATCCATGATAATAATCCCTCTTTTATATTACCCAGCAGAATATAAGAACCAGGACTAATAGATTACATTCAATAATTGTAATTAAAGGTTAATATTTCCATAACAACTTGTTATTAGATTGTTATGCTATTGTCATCTTCATCGGTTATGGTAGGAGACGTGCAGGTATGAGGCACTGCAAAATATTCGATTGAAAAATTAAAGTCGAATATTTAGACCAAGCCTCCTATATTGTCACTACATAAAAGGAGGGGATATACATAACGACAGAAAAATTATAGAGTTACTTCCATTTATGTAGGTAGCTGTCAAAGGTTAAGAATTAAAAAACGAAGGGAGTTTGATGATTCTTGGTAAAAGATCCTAACCAAAAAGGAAAGAATAATAACAAAAAATTGTTACCGTTTGTAATGTCGACCTCAATGTTGACAGCCGCTGTTTTCTCGGTAGGTGCTCCAGCTTTAGCAGACGAGAATGATGAAAAATCGGAATTTAAAAATCATGGTGAAATGGTATCCTCTTATGCCACAAGCATTCCTGGCTCGCCTGAAAAAGGAAAAATAATGAGGACAATTGCAAGTAAAAATTGGCAAGAAGCTGCTCCGACTGGCGAAGAACAACCTGCAGATGATACAGACGATGTTGAACAGCCTGCTGACGATGCAGACGACGCTGAACAACCTGCTGACGATGCAGACGACGCTGAACAACCTGCGGATGATGCAGACGACGCTGAACAACCTGCGGACGATGCAAACGACGCTGAACAACCTGCGGATAATGCAGACGACGCTGAACAACCTGCGGATGATGCAGACGACGTTGAACAGCCTGCTGACGATGCAACTGGCGAAGAACAACCTGCGGATGATGCAGACGACGTTGAACAGCCTGCTGACGATGCAACTGACGAAGAACAACCTGCAGATGATGCAGACGATGTTGAACAGCCTGCTGACGATGCAGACGACGTTGAACAGCCTGCTGACGATGCAACTGACGAAGAACAACCTGCAGATGATGCAGACGACGTTGAACAGCCTGTAGACGATGCAACTGACGAAGAACAACCTGTAGATGATGCAGATGACGTTGAACAGCCTGCAGATGATGCAGACGACGAAGAACAGCCTGCAGATGATGCAGATGACGTTGAACAGCCTGCAGATGATGCAACTGACGAAGAACAACCTGCGGATGATGCAGATGATGTTGGACAGCCTGCAGATGATGAAGGTGACACAGAAGAGCCTTCTGAAATAGACGATAACAAAGAAAGGCCAGCAGACGATACTATCAATGAAGATAATACGTCAGCTGACCAATCAACCGATGGTACTATTGTAACAGAAGAGCACGTAACTGTCTATAAGTCTCTTTTGAATGATTTCGACAATTTAATCGATTACTATAATACACTTATAGAAAATCATTTTGGAGTTATTTTACCAAGTGATGGCGAAGAACCAGCTATTGGCGATGATACTGCGGAAGAACCAATTGCTGGAGATGACGCTGCAGAAGAACCTGTTGCTGAAGATGACGCTGCAGAAGAACCTGTTGCTGGAGATGACGCTGCAGAAGAACCTGTTGCTGAAGATGACGCTGCAGAAGAACCTGTTGCTGAAGATGACGCTGCAGAAGAACCTGTTGCTGAAGATGACGCTGCAGAAGAACCTGTTGCTGAAGATGACGCTGCAGAAGAACCTGTTGCTGAAGATGACGCTGCAGAAGAACCTGTTGCTGAAGATGACGCTGCAGAAGAACCTGTTGCTGAAGATGACGCTGCAGAAGAACCTGTTGCTGAAGATGACGCTGCAGAAGAACCTGTTGCTGAAGATGACGCTGCAGAAGAACCTGTTGCTGAAGATGACGCTGCAGAAGAACCTGTTGCTGAAGATGACGCTGCAGAAGAACCTGTTGCTGAAGATGACGCTGCAGAAGAACCTGTTGCTGAAGATGACGCTGCAGAAGAACCTGTTGCTGAAGATGACGCTGCAGAAGAACCTGTTGCTGAAGATGACGCTGCAGAAGAACCTGTTGCTGAAGATGACGCTGCAGAAGAACCTGTTGCTGAAGATGACGCTGCAGAAGAACCTGTTGCTGAAGATGACGCTGCAGAAGAACCTGTTGCTGAAGATGACGCTGCAGAAGAACCTGTTGCTGAAGATGACGCTGCAGAAGAACCTGTTGCTGAAGATGACGCTGCAGAAGAACCCGTTGCTGAAGATGACGCTGCAGAAGAACCCGTTGCTGAAGATGACGCTGCAGAAGAACCTGTTGCTGGAGATGATGCTGCGGAAGAACCAACAAACGAGTTTGAGCAAACAACAGCCTGGGATAAATTAGTCGGCTATTACCAAAATCTTGTTTTTGCATACGAATCTTTTGTCAGCTTTTTAAAAAAATAAGCAATCCCGTTTAAAAGGACCTTGCCATTGGGCAGGGTTCTTTTTCTTTGATTATTAATCTGGTTCAACAACCTATAAAGACATACTTAGAAAAGAGTCCGAACCGATCGGAACTATTTTTGTAGATCATAGCATCATTTACACACTTAAGGGATTTTAATACCTGTTAAGAAATTTATAGCTGTTACCGACGATGGCAAGGAGATGATTCCTTCCTCATAACACGCATGGCTTAGGGCCTGTAGAAACAGAATCTGCTGGAGAGACTGATAGAACATATCCGTACTAAGCTTATCAAATGGATATCTAAAATAATTGATGATGACATCGCGGTATGCGTGTTTATTTTTGATCAAAACATTTAAAATGAGCAGTCAGTAGCTATAGGATATGAAAATTGCAAAATTGATATGTCCAAAGTAGAGCTGGCATAATTATGAAGGCGATCTCCTTTAAACTTATATTATAATATACAAAAAGTTAACTATAATTATATTTCATTTAGCAAGGAGGCATAAGAATGGGAGATGCAAAAAGCACTGTTAAAGCTGGTTTTATTGAAGCTCTTCCATTAGCCATCGCCATTTCGGCGTATGGATTATCCTATGGCGTACTCGCCAATCAAGCAAATTTTAGCTTGGCTGCTACTGTCGCCATGTCCATGTTAGTGTTTTCCGGATCGGTCCAACTGGTTACAGTTGCAATGCTGGCTGCAGGTGTAACGATGCCCAGTGTCCTTTTGACCTCCGTCCTGTTGAATTTGCGTAACTTATTATACGGTGCCTCCCTTGCGGAAGGTCTTTCCACTGCCAAGAAGAAGTGGCGATGGTTGTTGTCGTTTGGCGTGTCGGATGAACCTTTTGTGCTGGGTAGCGCTAGATTTAAAAAATATGGCCCGGACCCTCTCTATTTTGGAATTGTAACCGGTACATTCTACTTGGCCTGGATTGCCTCTTCGTACTTTGGTGCGTTTATCGGCGACCAGATTGATCCTTTAAAATTCGGATTGGACTTGGCCTTCCCTGTCACCTTTACGGCCCTGCTCATTCCTTCGCTTAAAGGGAAACCAGTCGTTGCAACAGCAGTTGCTGCAGCACTGATTGCAAGTTCGCTTGAATATTTTTGGCCTGGCAATGACTTGAAAATAATATTAACCGGTCTTTTGGCGCCGCTTGCGGGTCTATATGCAGCCAGGAGGGCAGAACATGCTTAACCATTGGATACTGATTGGACTACTAGCTGTTTCCACTTTTTTATCGAGAATTATCGGCCTTGAATTCATGACTGGACGAGAATTGAGCCCGACCTTGCGCTTATATTTCAATTACGTCCCGGTTGCAATCATGACTGCATTAATCATCAACCAAATTTTAACAAGCACGGAGGGACAGTTCTCGATTTCAATTCCAGTTCTTGTGGGATGCCTGGCGGGGGCAATTGCAATGAAACTATTTAAATCTTTTCTTCCTACAGTTGTAATAGGGATTGTGGCTGGGCTACTGGTACGGTATTTATAAAATTGAGCAGGAAAACGGACTGGAACGTTTATAAGAGAGTTGGAACGCCTGGTTGCAAATTGCAACCAGGCGTTCCAACCTTTTTTATGAAAATAATAGACTATTCAGCTCCCGGTGAAAAACACCCAAAAGTAAAAGCAAAAATGCCAAGCACATTGTCTTGGCATCTTTGCTTTTATATATTTTAAAAGGGGGGTGTAATTCTGGAACCTTCACATCGAGCAGTGGCGGCTGCAAAGGTCAATGCTCTGGTTCCCTACTGCGCGTCATCATGTTAATGATCAAGTAAGTACTCAACATCATATACCTCCTTTATTTCTTCAAGCCACGCAGGGACTTCATCATTCATTTTCGATTCGAACAAGGTGGATCTGATCTCTTCTTTTGCTGATTCATAGTCCGCCTTTTTCGCTTTTGTTTTCCCATTGAGCTTAATGATATGGTAGCCGTACTCGGTTTTGACGGGATCACTTACCTCCCCAACTTTCATGGAAAATACTGCCTCTTCGAATTCTTTGACCATTTCTCCTCTTCCGAACGTACCAAGGTCCCCTCCGAATTCACTGGTCATTTCATCCGTTGAATGTTTTTCGGCTAATGCAGCAAAGTCTTCCCCTTCACCCAACTTCTTGATTACATTCCTTGCAGCGGCTTCGTCCTTTACTAATATGTGGCTCGCCGTCACCTGTTCCTTTTGTTCGAACTGGTCTTTGTTTTCCTTAAAATACGACTTCATTTCCTTCTCGGTGATTGTAATTCGTTTTTCCATCAGCTTCGTCAAAGCCAAGTAATCTTTAATGTTACTCTCGAAATCTGCAGCGTTCATGCCGCTGGCTTCCAATGCTTTTTTAAAAGCAGCTTCACCGCCGTATTCTTCCTTATATTTCTCTACTTCTTCATCGATGTCTTCCCTGGGTACATTAATGTTCTCTTTCTCTATCTCCATCTCGATCATTTTTTGGTTTACCAATGACTGCAAGACATCCGTCCCGTAGTTGGCTACAAGTTCATCATGCAGTTCACCTTCACTGATCTTTTCCCCGTTGATACTGGCAACATATTTTTTCTTATCCATTGAAAGCAAGCCGATAATTGCTGCAACAATAAAAAGGACTGCAATAATCATTATGTTAAGGCTGGACTTCATCTTTCTCTCCCTGTTGATTACTTGCAAGCTTCGCTGTAAATTTCCGTTTTTCGCCTTTCCGGTAGACTTTTAACGTTACCTGATCCCCGATGGAGGCCTTGGTGTATAAAAATTTCCGAAGACTGCTTTCATCTTTGATAGGTTCACCATTTATGGATACGATGACATCCTCAGCGTGCAGCCCCGCTTTGGCGATGTCTGAGTTTTTGTCAACCGAAGCGACCACTACTCCCTCTTGCACTGTTTCCGGAAGATCCTGCAAATAGAAGGCCGGAACTTTGCTTAATCCAACGACACTTACTCCCAAATAAGGGCGGACCACCTGTCCGTTTTTAATAAGCTCTTCAGTAATCGTTGTAACCTCATTACTTGGAATGGCAAATCCCAACCCTTCCACGCCGCCTTCTGATATCTTCAAGCTGTTGATGCCGACAAGCTCCCCGGAAGCGTTAATGAGGGCTCCCCCACTGTTTCCCGGATTGATTGCGGCATCCGTCTGGATGACATTAAGATCCCAATCGCCAGCTGATGTATTCACTTGGATTGTACGATTGACAGCACTGACAATCCCCTGTGTCACTGTTCTAGACAAGTCAAGCCCAAGTGGATTTCCGATTGCAACAACTTGGTCACCGGCACGAAGCGAGTCGGAATCACCGAACTTAAGCGGCTTGATATCATAGTTTCCTTTGATCTTTAAAACTGCGATATCCGTTAATGGATCCGTTCCAATCAAATCCGCCTTCACTTCTTTTCCGTCATATAAGGACACGCCGATTTTACCCGCACCCTCTATGACATGGTTATTTGTTACAATATAAGCTTCATGATCCGTTTTTTTATAAATGACTCCAGATCCCGTTCCCGCGGTCACTTCCGTTGAATTTAGATACCGGTCATTTTGCTTTCTTTTATTGACAACACCAACAACCGCTTTGGATGATTGCTCAACAATATCAGCGAGCGAATTCACACTTGCTTGAACTTTTTGCACAGGTAGATTTGATGTGTTTTCAGCCCGTTGCTCAGAATGACTTGTGTCAAAATACTGCACTGAAGCCAAAGTGATGGCTGATCCAACAACACCTGCAGTCACCGTAGATAAAAAGCGTTTGAACACTGGCATCTTATTGTCCATTTTCCATCAACCTTTCATCGTTATCTCTTATTTTCACTTTACTGGCCCAGTGTGTCAGGCAGATGTCAGGTCGCTTTTAAAAATAAAAATTGTTACATTTACCCATTGAATTTTTAATGCTAGTCCCCTCGTAAAAAAATAAAAAACTGCCGCAAATAAAACGGCAGTTTAATCTACTTTTGGCAAGCTGATCCGGAAGGTCGTCCCCGACGATGTACTTTCAATCAGTTCAAGATCCCCACTCATCGCCTGGGCAATCATCTTGCTGTACGGCAGCCCTAATCCCAGCCCACCGACTTTAAACTTTTTGTCATTACCTCGATAAAATCTTTCGAAAATGAGGAGCTGCTCCTCTTTTGGAATTCCCGTTCCCGTATCTTTTATATCAATTTGAAGTGTATCACTCACGTTCGTGATAAAGATTTCAATGTTACCAGGAGGATTGACCGCCTGTTTGGCGTTGTTAAGCAGGTTTGTCATGATTTGCTGTAGCCGGATTGCATCCACTCGTATAATTGCATCGTCATGCAAAGGTCTCACTTCAACAACAATTCCATCAACAGCTTGGCCCGTCTCCCATTGATAGACGCAGTCTTTTACAATCTCGTTGATCGAATGGTTATCCATCGTCAATGGAACAGCATTGGCTGCAAACGAATTGAAAGCCAATAAATCTTCCACCATCGTTCTCATCTTGACGGTTTCTTTTAAAGATATTTTTAAAAACTCCTTGGCTTCTTCCCCACTTACCACTTTATCGTCAATCGCCTGCAATAGGCCACTAATCGATGTAACCGGCGTTTTCAATTCGTGAGTAACTCCCGCAAGCAATTCCGTCCGCAAGGCTTCCAGCTTCTGTAACTGCTCCGACATTTCTTTAAAGGAATGGATCAATTCATCGACTTCTTGTGCCTTTGAATCGCTCGGTAGATCTATTTGATAGTTCCCTTTCCGTACCTGTTCAGCAGCTTTTGATACTTCCTGGATCGGTCTGGATAATTTTCTTGATAAAATATATACTGCAGCCCAACCAAGGAGGGCAAGACTGAAAATCATAATCGTAAGCTGTTGGTATTCCTGATCAACTTTTGATAGATTGCCCTCGGTTTCAGCAATCACAACCCAGCCCAATAATAAAGACTCAAACTCAATCGGTTTTTTTACAATATAAAAAGGTTCATACCCTATTCCCTCCGAGTGCTTTTGAACTTCATTGGGATCATTAAGGATGGAAGGATCCAACTGATGCTTCAAAGGGCTTTGCGGACGATTACTGGCCAGGATAGTACCTCTGGCATTAGCAACATAAATAAATGGATTTCTCTTCATATTCAAAAGATGGCCGCGTTCGGAAAACAAACCAGGTATATCATTCAGCGGAGGTATAGCCGGTTCTTCATTTCCCACTAACCGGTTGGCGGTTTCTTCCGCCATGAACTCCATCATATGCAGCCTGTTTTCCAAAGTCGTATGCCGGATCCATAAAGCGGAAACGACTGCCATAATAATCAAGCCGATTAAAATAGTTAATAAATATCGCGTTGTCCAGTAACGCTGCAGCGGAATCTTTCTTCCAATTCTACTGGACACTTAGCTGATACCCCAATCCCCGTAACGTGCGAATTTCCCCGTCTTTGGCAGGCCAATCCTTCAGAGATTTCCTTAACCGCTTGATAGACAGATCGACCGCACGGTCGCTGCCATCATATTCCCAGCCCCATACGTGTTCTATGAGCTGATCCCTTGTGAATGTTTGATTGGGGTGCTCAGCCAGAAAAAGCAACAGCGATAAATCCCGCGGTGTCAATTGGATCTCTTCGCCGTTCAATCTCACGCGGTGTCCTTGAAAATCAATTTCCAATTGTCCATACCGTTTGATAGCATGATCAATTTTTTCATACCTTCGCAATACGGCTTTCACTCTTGCGACAACTTCCTCCCCGACAAACGGCTTGGATATATAATCGTCCGCCCCTTTATTTAAGCCGTCCAGCCGATAATTCACATCACCGAGAGCTGTTAGCATAATAACAGGGCAATCGCTTTTTCTTCTGATTTCTCGTAATATCTCCCAGCCGCTCAACCCCGGAAGCATCACATCCAGCAAAACAAGTGCAGGCTTGACTTCATCAAATTTTGCTAATGCTTCATTGCCGTTTGATACTGATTCAGTATGGAAATCCGCCTTTCTCAAATACACCTTGAGTACCTGATTGATGGGATATTCATCTTCGACGATTAAAATGGTTGTCATGATCCCTCACCAACATTCCCGCAATTTTAATGGTTCATTGACTATATCATGAAAAGATGTCAGGACGATGTCAAGGGTTTGATAAAAGAAAAGCGAAGGCGCTCGTTTAGCGACGTACAAACTGAAATGCGGAAGACGGCCGTTTAGGGGCGACAAGCGCTGGAAGGCTCAGAGCGCGACATCCTGTGCCATTGCATCCGGACAACACGCGACGCAGGACACCTAGTGGGCATATGTTTTCTTACGTCATGAAAAAAATGCCAACGGAACATTAAAGGTTCCATTGGCATTTTTAATATTGCGGGACTATCAGTATTTCATTATTGCTAAAAAGATCTTAAAACATAGTACAAACCGGTTTCTATAAGACAAACTTTTTATGCCATATCTTCAATCGTCTTTAGGTATTCCTCTTTTTTCGCATTGTCAAAACGGCCTTCCGCCTTGGAAATTACAACGGTAGCGGTAGCATTTCCAATTACATTTACTACCGTACGCCCCATGTCGAGAAGACGGTCGACTCCCGCAATAAATGCAAGCCCTTCGAGGGGAATGCCCACTGTTCCTAATGTTGCAAGCAGAACGACAAAGGAGACACCTGGTACGCCTGCAATCCCATTGGAGGTAATCATCAATACTAAGACCAAGGTAACTTGCTCCATAATGCTTAAGTCAATCCCGTACATTTGCGCAATAAAGATAGCCGCAAGCGCCTGATAAAGTGTCGAGCCGTCCAAGTTAAAGGAGTATCCCGTCGGGATGACAAAGGAGACAATGTCTTTCGGACAACCTTTCTTTTCCATCTTTTCCATCAACTTAGGCAATACAGTTTCCGAGCTTGACGTTGAATACGCAAGGATGAGTTCGTCTTTTAATAATTTGATTGTTGTAAAGATGCTTTCTCCTACTTTTTTCGAAATGGCACCAAGTACGACAACAACGAAGAAAATCATCGTTAAATAGACCAGGATCATTAATTTTCCAAGCGGCACCAATGAGCTTAAACCGAATTTTGAAACCGTGACACCAATTAATCCAAACACACCAAATGGCGCAAATTTCATGATTAGATTAGTCACCCAGAACATGGCATCTGCAGTCCCCCTGAAAAATGCCAGTACCGGTTTTCCTCTCTCGCCGATTGATGCAACCCCTAAGCCGAATAATACCGAAAAGAAGATGATCGGAAGCATTTCACCTGCTGCCATCGACTGGATAATATTATTAGGGACAATTCCGACAAGGACGTCCATAACCCCGCTATTTTGTACCTCTTCTGTCGTTTGGACATATTGATTAATATCACCTTTGGAAAGGGACGACATGTCCACACCTACACCCGGTTTAAAGATGTTTGCTGCAGAAAGTCCAACAATGATGGCGATCAGGGAAACAAATTGAAAGTAAATCATGGTTTTTCCGCCCAGTTTACCCAATTGCTTAATATTTCCTGTCCCGGCAACACCTACAATCAATGTAGAAACGATAATTGGTACGACGATCATTTTAATCATATTTATAAAAATTGTACCGAGCGGCTGCAAATAAGTTTCGACCGCAGGGTTCCCATAAAAAACAGCCCCAACAATAATTCCTAAAATTAATCCAACGAGAATTTGATAGGCTAAAGGAAATTTAAATTTCTTCCTCATCGAAAAGTCACCTCTTCTTATTTATTGAAAACGCTTGCTTTAAAAAGTTTATAAGAAGAGTTTATTGATGACTTATAGAATCCTATTAAATCCGACAAATATTTAATTATTTATTTTCATATTCCCAATCGATTAATTTCAAAGATGTATCTGTTCATTCAATTTTGATAATATTTATCCATTGTTTCAAGATATAGCACTTGAAGGAATTTCCGAATATTAACTTTTACTTTGCTTGGCTTTTGGTCGCCCTCTTGAATTTGTTTCATTCGATTTCTCATGTCCTGGAAGTCAAAATAACGGGGTGCGTAATATTCAAACTCTGGATTGGTGTAGTCAATGGAGCCTAATGAAGCCAAATTATTTACAGCTGTAAGAATCGTTCTACGGATTCGCTGTTCAATGGCTTTGCTTTCTTTTTTAACATCCACATCTTTGAATTTTTGAGCAACCGCTTCGTATAAATCCTTTAAAGGCGGCAATTGTCCGTTATGTTCATTTTCCTCCATTAAAATTTCAATCATCAATATAATATCGTCGCTCCCTGTTTCGCCGACAATGCCCATATCATTCAAAATGGAGATAACGATTTCCTTCACATCTCGTTGTTTATATGGCTTTTCATTTGAAACGATATGAGCTAATGATTGTTTGATTTGAATTAAAGAATCTTTTAGTCGAAATTGTTCTGCCGTCTTTTTTAAAATGCTAGTTACTTCAACTCGATTAATCGGCTTATGTATAAAATACTCTACGCCCTTTTCATATGCTTCCCCCACCATTTCCTTATTGACTACTTGAGAAATCATAATGAATTGTCCTAGGAACCCCTCGTTCCTTAGCCGTTCAATTGTTTCAATTCCATCCAGTTCCGGCATCAATAAGTCGATTAAAACAAAATCAGGCTGAGTCGACAACACAAGCGATAGCGATTCTTTTCCACTTGCCGCTTCACCTATTACCAGACCAAGCCCACTTTCGTTTATGATTTTCTTTAACATTCTACGGCTTGCTGTATCATCATCTACAATAAAATAACGCAGTTTTTTCCACTCACTTTCTAATATTATTGGTTGGAATCTGGATTCGAAAAATAGTGCCGCTCTCAGGTGTTTCTATTTGGATTTGTCCTTCCATAGCATGAATAACTTCTCTCACATGAGAAAGACCGATCCCTGTTGCAGCGACGCCCTGATCACTGAATTTTGTCGTATAGCCAGGTTCGAATACGATGTTTACATCGTCTTTCGGTATTCCCTCGCCGGAATCTCTTATAAAAAAATATGTATATCCTGATTCCTCAATTATTTCAAGATTAATTTCCCCTCTGGCAGTAATGGATTCCACCGCATTTGCCGTAATATTATTCAATAGAGCAAGCAGAGGGATGTGTTGATCTGTTTCAAAGTCAATAGACATCGTCAAATGAAAAGCAATATCCTTCTTTAGAAGCTTACTATATTTTTCATTCGCTGTAATTACAAAATCTAGAAGGTCTGAGAGAAGAAAAACATCATCTTTTCTCTGGCTGGTAATTTTCGAAAGACCAGAGTAAATTCGCTGCGAATCCTTTTTCACTTCATGTATTTCTTGTGCGATGTGTAACGCTTGCACACTTAAATCTTCAAGACTTTTCTTTTTTAGCCTTCTATATAAATCATGGCTTGAAGCAGTAATTTGTTCAATATGATTCATTGATTTTTGCAAGTAAAGGGTTTCCGCATACAATTCGGAACCAACACCAAGCATTTCTTGGATTTGCTTCTTTTGTTCGGAAATCGTGATAGCACTATAAAGACCAACAACAAAATAACTTCGTAATAATGCCACGCCGCACAATATTGCCAATTCCTGAAAGGTGAAATTAACACCGTTTATTAATAATGATCGTACAAGGTGCTCTGCACTGTTTCCGATTAGTTCAGATCCTGCAGCAAAAACTCCTAGCAGCAGAGGATTTGTTTTATACTTTTCTAAACCTATTATTGATAATCCCAGTGCAAATAAAAAATAAAACAATGCAGCGGGTATATGATTTTTCAAACTGCTCAACAAGTCAGCATGATGAAAAGTCGTATCAATAAATAAGCGAAAACAAACGACTGTTACGCCAGTGATCAAGCCGGCCCGTATAAGAGAGTCGGGAGGCCGAATAAGAATAAGCAAGAAAAAAATAATGCTTCCCAATCCAAACCGAATCGCTTCTCCATTAAAAGGAATTACTTTAATTTCACTTGCAATCGCAGTCAATAAAGCTATAAAGATCAAATATAAACGATCAACTCCAATGGAGCTATTCTTGAGAATGTTGCTCATAGAAAGCTTGGACGCCTCCTTTTTGTATAAGGATATATATTTATAATAACAAAGTTTTAGTGCTTTTTTGATCCACGCAAAACATGAAATAAGTACTTTGTTTTTTAATTTAAAAAAGCTGGTCGGATCATCCTTCATGGATGGTTCGATCAGCTTTTCAGTTGGGGCGGATTTTTCCAGGCGAGTGCAAACACGAAACCAGCTAATAAAAAGACGGCTGAAAAATAATACGGGTAGTCTAAATCAACATCAAATAGGATGCCCCCGATAATTGGGCCTAAAACGTTCCCTATGCTAGTAAACATTGAGTTCATCCCGCCAACAAAGCCTTGTTCATTGCCGGCAATTTTTGATAAATAGGATGTCACCGCTGGGCGGATCAAGTCAAAGCCGACAAAAATGATAAACGTAACGAAAAGGATGTTCATGTATGCATGAACAATTGTCATAAGAAATACGAGCAGGACGGATAGGATCAAGCAATAGCGAATTAATCCTATTTCACCAAGCACCTTTGTCAAACGGTCGAAAAATACAACTTGCGCAACCGCTCCGACAATGGCACCGCCTGTTATGACAATGGCAATATCCCTGGGAGTGAACGCAAATTTATGGTCCACAAATAAAGAGAAGAACGACTCAAAGACAGTCAGGCTGAACGCTGTGATTAAAATAATAATAAAAGCAAAAAAGTACTTCGGTACAAATATTCGCCTGATCCCCCGTTGTTGATCTTGCGTTGCTACTTCTTTATTCGGCTCCGGCTCCCGAAGCGTAACCATGGATAAAACTGCTGCTATGAAAGCAAATGCAGCGGCTGTAAAAAACGGAACCCGCGTTCCAATTTCAGCCAAAAACCCTCCTAGGCCGGGGCCGATAATAAATCCCGTTGAAATGGCCGCCGACATATAGCCGAGCGCTTTAGGGCGCGTTTCCATCGTCGTAATATCCGCAATAAAAGCGGTGACTGCCGGCATGACAAAAGCCGCACTGATTCCACCAAGCAAACGGGAAACAAAGAGAACCTCCACCGTTTTACCGAGCCCAAATAACAATTCCGAGACACTGAAAATGGCGAGGCCATACACAATCATCTTTTTGCGTCCATATTTGTCCGCCCAGCGGCCGGAAATTGGTGATACCAGAAGCTGCATAACAGCAAATGCCGCAACAAGATTGCCCACGACCGTACCCGATAATTTCAATTCATTCATGATCGTCGGCAACACCGGAATAACTAACCCAATCCCCAAAAAGGCAATAAAAAGATTTCCTAGTAATATGGCTAACGTAATATTTTGTTTTTTCATTTGGCTTTCTCCTTCTATTCATCCCAGGAGGAGATTTATAAGAACCAATATAATCTTAAAGCTGCCGATGAGTCAATGTTTTTGAAATTGAAAAAACGAAAAAAACCATAGATAAACCTGATAAAAGGAGTTATCCATGGTTCAATTGAATCCACGCTTTCACTTTTTCTTCTAAATATCCGGCCGGGGTTCTTCCTTTTCGGCCTGATTGCCTTTGTGGTTCCTTTCGACAATCTCCTTTAACTCTCCTGTATCGCCTTTGGCATTTATAATTTCGATGATTTGATTCAACCCTTCGCTTGTTTCGTCTTTCTCATTTTCCATGATAAGGCCTCCATTTTTTAATATTTCCCTTAGTATGTTTGAATTAAAGGTAAATATCCGAAGGCTGCATCTTTAAAATCAATACAACATATAGTTCGAGTGTAAACAATGACACCATTCCTGAGCCAAAAAGCCCTTGTGCGGGATATTTTTTGGGGAGGAAATTTAAAATTGGGATATGGAGATAAGTCCGGTTCTTTTCAGAGCCACTTCCATTTAACTGCTATGTGCAATGTTTTTATGAAAGAGTGGCGGAATTTTTATAAGTGCTGATTGTTGTGGGAAAAGTTACGGGTATTTTAAATATATGAAGGGAATTACCGTAAACCGAAGGGGTTTTTCAACTTACGGAGAGTATTACCGAAGTTCGAAGAATACTTCGTATTCCAAGTAGTATCATCGAAATTCGAAGAGTATTCTCAAACTTTCATGAGCAACCAATATTTATTAATGTAGTTGGCACCTCAAGTAACCCCCCATAATTCGGGCAAACGGGCCCTTTCGTCCCTATACTTTATTCAATACCTCCAAAGTTTTTAGGACATGCTCCAAAAAGGGAGGTATTTCCCTCATGTTCTCTTCACTGATTTTCACCTTAAATTTCACTTCTATCTGATTCATATAACCTGGTGCATCTTCTCCATATGTGAAACTCAGTGTCTGTGTTAACTCGATGTCATTTTCCCATACTGCATACAAAGCATCTTCAATTTTCACGCACTGCTCGCGTGCATCATGAACATGTTTGTAAAATCGTAAAAACAACGTACATCCATACGTTGCATCAGGTGTTTCCAATATCTCCCCTGCCAAATCTTCCAGAGAAGCAGCCAACAATACTTCTGCTGTTACATCCGGCTGATTCACAAGCGTGAATTGAATGGATAGCTCCCTGGAAAGTATTGCAAAGTCCGTGCGGTCCGAGCGGTTTACTATCGTAATCTTTTCATCAATATTATCCAGATCATATATACGATTTTCAAATGCCACTTTTAAGTTTTCAAAATGAGTCGGATGGTACATTTAAAGTTCTCCTTTTACTTTTTACAATTAACGATCGATTGTAAAGTTATTTTCCCTAAGCATGTCGGTGAAAAAGCAAAAACATGTACCGCTCGCTGCTAATTGCGAACCAAAAGAATACGCCTGAACTTAACTAGAATGGTTCGCCTCTCACTAGCACGCTCCGCAACGAAGTGGGCACAAAACCCAAAGGTCAACATTATCATACCAATATTTACGCTTTCCGAAAAATCCCGTAGCAAAAGCTGCTCGATTTTCTTTATATACACAGAAAAAAGCAGGGGAATTTCCACCTGCTTTGATGTTCAAGTTAAAGAAAGTATAAAATTAGACAGAAGTATCTA
Organism: Siminovitchia acidinfaciens; assembly: GCF_003605385.1. Lineage (GTDB taxonomy): Bacteria > Bacillota > Bacilli > Bacillales > Bacillaceae_C > Siminovitchia > Siminovitchia acidinfaciens. The sequence continues at coordinate 140,334 of NZ_QYTV02000007.1, forward strand.
TTCAAACGACATTCGTTATGTCAAGCTTTAGGCGCCGATAGGCGGGTGCCCTGCGTTTTTCTTTAAACCTTATTCAACTACACGTCTGACAACGCCCTTAAATGCACCTTTCCAATAAGTGTTGCTCATCGAGTCGACAGAAACTCCGTGGGAGCTATTGTCATTTAAGAATGTGCCATTGCCGAGATAGATCCCTACATGACCGTTTCTTTTATACGTATCAAAGAATACAAGGTCTCCCCTTTTCATCTCTGAAGCACTGACTGCTCTTCCCTGGTTGACTAATTCACTCGTTGTCCAACCAAGATTCACTCCTGCTGAAGCGTATGCCCAGCGGACAAATGAGGAACAATCAAAACGTCTGTTTTGGATATCAGCGGCTGTTCTTCCTCCACCCCATTTATACGGAGAACGTCCGACAATTGAAGAGCCTGTGCTGATTGCCGTTTCAATGGCACCTGATCCTTTTTTTACAGTAGGAGCAGATGGGGCAGCCGGACGGCTTGCCTGGACTGTGCTTCCATTGGATGTCGGTGAAGACTTCTTGGCTGTGTCTCCATTGGATGTTGCTGAAGACTTCTTGGCTGTAATGCTTTTGGATGTTTGTTTTGCCGCTGCATTTCCAGTTGATTGTGCAACTGTTTCAGCTGTTTTGCTTTCTTCCTCAGCTACAGCGATTGCTTCCTTCTCAGCTTTTTCTTCTTCAGCTTTCTTTGCTTCTGCTATGATAATTGCCTTTTGGTTCTCCAGGTCTTCCAGTTCTTTGTTAGCTTTGCTTCGTTGCTCTTTCACTGCGGCAAGCATGCTGTTTTTATCATTTACCTGATATGTAAGCTGTTCTTTTAAGTTTTCAATCTCTTTAAGCTCACTTTGGACTTTTTCTAATTTCGTTTTCAATTCCGTTTCAGATGCTTCCAGCGTTTGTTTATCCTTCTCCTGTTCCTCCAGGATACTCTTATCGGCGTTTAATATTTTTGTCAACGCCATTGAACGGTCAACAAAATCACTGAAGCTTTCAGCTTCAAGCAATACATCGATATAGCTGGACGAGCCAGTTTGCTGGACAGCGCGAGCTCGTTTTTTCATCAGCTCAAATCGCTTCTCCATCCGTTCTTCTACCTCTGCTATATCCTTCTCCAACTGCTTCGCTTCTTTTTTATTTTTAGAAATATCCTCCTTAGTGGAGGTTATCTTTTCATTCGTTTCGTTTACCTTGGCTTCCAACTTTCCAAGAAGTTCGTTCATTTCCCGTTCTTTTTCCTGCATTGTGGAAACCTCTTGCTTTTTCGCGGAAATCTCTTGATCTAAATTCTCATGAGCATATACTTCAACATTCGGAATTGATGAAAATATCAATCCCGCACCAAGTACTGATGCTAGTAATCTTGTTTTCAATTTAAAATTTCCCCCATTGGAACTATTTATTTATATATCTATGTTCCTAATTTTTCCTAAAAAACATACTTATCCGACACCTATTGATAGTCATCCTTGATTATAGCATCATATTTCGACAGATTACTTTACATTCATCTTGCATTAATATTTCAATCATGTTACAAAATTTTTCCTATTCAACCAAGGTGTGGTTTTTATGGGAGGGGAAATATATGAAAAACACAAAACTTCTCACGTTTCTTACTTTGTATGTTCTATGCTGATATGCAACCAAGTGCACTTAAAGGAGGCTAAAGTAATAGTTCTAAGAATCTACCCTCTTAAAAAGTCGAAAATTTTTTCAATAACGGCTAAATGTGCCCGCTGCCTATACCAGGCAGACACAACGAGTATTTTTATGCTCGTTTTTTCGGTTGCTTGCTGCAATCAGATACAATAAAGATATTCACCTTTTCCTTCATAATAAGGAACGTGTATACATGGGCCCGTTTAATTGGATCATAGTTGTATTCAGGTAATCTGCAATGAATCCTCTTCTAGAATATTTTTTCATATAAATAAGTTATTGGTACCATTACCTCCCTTATTTAACATGACCCTTAGGCTTTTTCTTGCACCACCTGTTACATATTAGCTTTTAACCAATGAAAAAAGCCCTCCCTGCAGTTTACATGGACTAAGGGAAGGCTAATCACAATTTAAAGTTTGGCTTTTGCTATATTACTAGCGGAAATATTTTTTACCGCCTCAATGGTTTTGTCGATATCATCCATTGATATTTCTCTATGGGTAACAAAGCGGATTCTGTTTGGGCCTGCAGGGTTAGCCAGCACACCAAACTTGTTAAGCCTGCTTACGAACTCTTCCGCTGTCATTCCCAGTTGACCGATAGAAAACATGATCATATTGGTCTCTACACTTTCTGCGTCAATATCGATTCCATCAATAAGAGCAAGGCCTTCGGCAAGGGCTTTTGCATGAGTATGATCCTCTTGGAGGCGGTCAATCATTTCTTCCAATGCTACAATACCCGCCGCTCCTATGATTCCTGCCTGACGGGTGCCTCCGCCTAGCATTTTCCGCCACTTTCTGGCTCTTTCAATCAATTCCTTTGGACCAGCCAAAATAGATCCCATTGGTGCACTTAATCCCTTAGATAAACAAAATTGTACAGTATCGGTATACTTGGTTATCTCTTTCGGATCGACACCGAGACCAACCGCTGCGTTGAACAGTCTAGCACCGTCCAGATGGACAGGGATTTGATGCTGTCTAGAAACTTGATATACATCTTCCATATAGCTTAGGGGAAGAATACTCCCGGCTGAATCGCCGTGTGTATTTTCCAGGCAAATAAGGCCTGTTTTAGGACAGTGGACGTCCTCTTCACGGATGGCAGCTGCAATCTCCGCAACGGGCATCTGCCCATTAATCCCTTTAATCGTTCTTGTCTGAACACCAGCAATCGTCGCAAGGCCTGCTGTTTCATAGTAGAAGATATGAGATCGCTCTTCTAAAATCACTTCATCTCCGCGCTGCGTATGTGATAATACCGCGACTTGGTTCCCCTGTGTCCCGCTTGTCACAAATAACGCCGCCTCTTTCCCAACTATCTCTGCAGCCAGCTGCTCCAATCGATTGATCGTCGGATCTTCACCATATACATCATCCCCGACCACAGCATCACGCATGGCATCTCTCATTTTTTCAGTAGGTGTTGTTACTGTATCACTTCGTAAATCTATTGGCATATGTAGTGCTCCTTCCAAATGGATTCCTTCCTTAATAGTAGCAAAATCCTCTTTCGTTCACACCACAATTTTAAAAAAGTGAAAATTTTGTCCCTTAGGCGGCGACAGTTGAATCATCTAGACTTAGATAACATCACCTCTGGTTTATTTATGACGGATTGAACGGACAATGAAGAAAATCATAGGAATGAAAATGAATGCTAGAAAGACAGGCATAAACCAAAATCCAAGCGATTCTGCTTTTCCAAGTCCGACCTGGATCGTATTCCAGCTGATAGCGGCAAACAGAAAGACCATGATATTCTTGAGAACATTCAGCATCAGCCTTGAATTTTTGTATTGGAACTCTATATTTCTTTCATTAAGATTAAGATAATTATGCCACTCCGGATGCTTTTCAAAAAAGCTCAAGAAAATTGCCAAAAAACCAGCAATTACCGGAAGTATGATTAGTTCCCATTTTGATCCCATGCGTGTAATATTCCCTGCCGCATCATAATGTCCCGGCACTTCGGCAGGCAAATTGCTCCAGATCACAATCAAATAAATGACCCACGAGAAAAAGACGATTAAAGCAGTCCAATCAAGTGCTTTTTCAAAATTTGTTTTTGGAATATCAAGTTTCGGACGATTATAACTCTGCATATGAACACCTCTTTACCTCTAATACGGACGGGCCCTCCAGGTGGTTTCGTTGTTTTCCAAGGAAAAAAGACCTCTCTCAGGAGGTCTCACCATAGACAGCTTGCGAATAAAAGTTGATGCTTACTATTCTATCTCCCAAGTCCCCCTTTGTCACCGGTTCAAACTTCGGTTTCTTTTGAAATGTGTCAATACGCCCTTACCCAAATACAATGTCATTCTGTAGCTTCTTGATATACACATTTATTAATAAAAGTTGGGTTTTTAGAAAAAGTGAAGGGTAATTTATAAAATGTAAGGCCAGGATCAAGAACAAGCGAAATCATTTTTAAAAGAGTTTATTAAAATCAAAAGTGTCAATCCTCCGGGTAATGAGAAGGAAGTCGCTCTAAAATTTAAGGCCCTTTTTGATGTACATGACATCGAATCTGAGTTTGTTGAGTATGACGAAAACCGAACCAATTTATTACCCATTTAAAAGGTGAGGTTGAAGGCCTGTCCTAGGACTCACCGGCCATATGGATGTTGTTCCAACGAATGAATTCGAATGGAACTGAAGAAGCAGATGAGAAAATATATGGGCGTGGGACCAGTGATATGAAAAGCGGTTTGGTTGCCTGTGCTTTGGCTATGGTGTCATTAAATGAAGAAGGGCTTCCGAAAAAAGAGGAAATCATCCTTTTTGCAACAGTCGGAGAGGAAGCCGGTGCAGTCGGTGCCCGGCGGTTAACTTAATAAGTTTCCTGAGTTCTGGGATATGCACAGAAAGCTATTAGGTTAAGACAGCTTAGAAAAGTTGTCTTAACCTAATCTTTGTGAGGCTCTCTCCGTTTTCTTGGTGCGTGAAAGAACGAGTTTTATTGTACCGGCCCCTTCGTAATCTCCGTAAGTTTAGAATTGACCGCAAAGACCTTTGCATTCACCTTCGGAATTCCAAAGCCTGCCAATCTTTTGGAATGCATATCTAAATATTTTTCAGCAGTTTCTTTTGTTTTGAAAAGATAAATTCCACCGGCTTCTTCTGTCTCCGGACTTTCCGTCCAAATCTTCCATATGAATCCTTCTTCCTCATTAATGCTCTTCGCTAGATCAGAAAACGCCTCCGCCATTTCATCTCCGAATGGCCCACTCATCTTGAAATCCACTTGTAAAACGAATGCCATGGTCATCCTCCTTTTTATTCAGCAGTAAAATATAATTCCCCTAGAAATTCCTTCGCTTGATAACTGCCTGGTTTTAGTTCTTTCTCAACAAAAGCTTTAATATCCTGTTTTTCCACATCGTACATCACTTCAATTTCTTTTGAAAATAGAAGTTTCTCTTTTTCGATTAAGTCAGAAAGAGATGTCTGCTCCGTTGGTTCTAATTCTTCTGCATCCAGGATGCGCTTTAACCCATCAACGTAATATTCAAGTGGACGACCGCCTACAATTTTTACGCCTTTATTTTCCTCGTTGACCATGATAATAGTTGGAAATCCTCTGACACCCAGGCTTCTGGCAAGAGCAAAATCCTCATCTAACAATTGTTGTCCAATTGGCTGTTCAGCTTTATTTACAATGGTTTCCCCATCCAAGCCTAGGCCATTGACAATGTCCACCATAACGGGTTTCTTCGCAATATTTCGATTGAATACGAATAGTGCTTCTCTGGCACGTCGCAAATAATCATTGGCTGCTTCATCGCCATGTTGTTTTTGGATTACTTTAAACACACGGGAAGGCGGATAAGATGATTGAACTGGATTATCGATCATGAGTGAACCATCAATAGGCATGCGGAAGTGCTCTCCCACTTCCCTCCAGTGTCCGGCAACATCTGCAGGTCCTGAAATTCCGTTGGCTGGATCTACGGGACCGTCACCCCATTTTTCCAGCAGCCCGCCCATAACCGTATGAAAGTTAAAATATTGTCCATATTGCTCTGTAAAACGGAGTAGGACCGGTTCAATTGCCCAGCAATGAGAGCAAATAGGATCTGTTACATAATAAAGTTCAATGGATTTTTTAGGTTGATTAAAATCAATAACCTCCATATCTTCCTCTTCAGCTACTCCACATATCCCTGTTTCCATATCACAAATCATATTGTTCTTGTTTGTCATTTTAATTCTGCCTCCTTTTAGATTTTCCATTTTCATCGTAATCTTTGCTGATAAAATTAATCTCTGATTGTTTTTAATGCAGTTGACCAATCCACAACCTCATCCAACATTCTTTGGACAGTTTCTTGATGGAATGGTGCTGGGTTAAAGGTGCTCATTTCTTCAAAATCGGTAAAGAGACTTAAGGCCGGCTGTGTTCCTACTGTTGCAACTTTTGGTACAGTCAAAATCAAACGTAAATTGTTCGCCGCTGTCACTCCAAGAGATGAGCCATAGCTGACAATTCCGGCCGCTTTGTTATTCCATTCGACGTAAAGATAATCAATGGCATCTTTCAACCCGGACGTAATTCCTTTGTTATATTCCGGAGTGACAAAAACAAATCCATCGAGCTCACTAATTTTTTCAGACCAAACTTTCGCTTCCGGAGTCTGATAGTCCTGTGACATAATAGCTGGAACAGATTCGTTATATCTTGGCAGATTGTAATCCTTTATATCAACCAGCTCAAATTCGGCATCCGCTCTTTGATCTGCGATGGATTTCACCCAGTCTGCAACTTGTATATTTACTCTCGAATCTCTTGTGCTTCCAGTAATAATACCAATTTTAACCATGATGTTTTCCCCCTATTAATGTTGTTTGAATTTGAATGAAGCCTCCTAATTGCTTTACAACTTCATATTAGTAGATAATAAAAAGCAGCAACACCAATAATTTATTGAATTTGTCGTTTATACAACACATCAAAGGAATTGTTTAAAAAGTAGGGGGACCGTGAGATGACTCAATCAAAGACAGATCCTCGGATTCTGCGTACCCGTAAACTAATTATGGATTCTTTTATTGAACTTTCTGGTAAAAAAGAGTTCAAGGACATTACCATTAAGGATATAACAACAGAGGCGATGATAAACCGTGCCACATTCTATTATCATTTTGAAGATATATATGACTTGTTGGACAAGGTCTTATCAGAGGTATTATTAATTAACTTGAACGGTCATAACTTCGAGGAAAAAGAACTGAACGAAGAATCGATTATCAGTATCTTCGTAGCCATAACAACCTTTCAAACATCATTATCCAATCGCTGTCACAGAGGGTACGAAGATACCATCGCCCGCATTATCAGGGAGCAACTCGAAATCATTTTCTACAAATTGTTGTTAAAGCAACATAAAATTGAAGAGGATGAAAGCCTAAAAATTTCTGCTGTTATCCTAAGCTGGGGAATTTACGGAGCTTCGGTAGAATGGAGAAGAAATGCTAGTAATATATCGCCTGAAGAATTTATTCAGTCAGCTATTCCTTATATGTTGTCTGGAGTAAAGTTGGGTTCTATATCCAAAGCGGAGTAATATGACATTTTAAAAGAATAGTTAATGAAAAAAGGTGCTGGTTGACAGTCCCTTTTTTCAAACTATGTGTTAATAAAAGTTTGTTGAAACAACCACTGTCGGTTCTACGCTTATAGGCACCAACTTTCTAAAATATTTTTCTCCGTCAATTATGATTGATGCTGGTTTTGAACCCTCATATAGGCGGTCAAATCAGTTCCGAATATTAACTTCCATACCCTAAAGTCATCCATAGAGTCTTCTACTCCTTGTATCATAGCGTTCTCTATCCCAAAATGTTTTTCCTAACCATTCATCTAAATTTGAATGACTTGTAAAGACTACTGCTTCGTCACCACAATCGTCTTCTTCAATTACAAAATAATAAGTTGTTGATAGGTCTTTTTTATGAGATTCCACAAACACTTTAAAAGCTCTCTAATTGTCTTTTAATCCTAGATCAAACATCTTCATTTAACGCCTTCTTGTATTGAAGTTTGTATCTACTACAAGAAAAAAGAATTGTTTTTCGTTAGTTCAAAAAAATCTAAAAAAACGGGACTTTTGGATCTAATACTGGTAAACTATTCCTAAGAATATGTGATTGTTGTGATTAAATTCACATTTTTTTCATAGATCACCATTTAGTTAACAACCTAAAATACCTTCATTGCTAAAAGGATATAGGTACTAAAGATTTTTTCATTTTAAAGTTAAGTAAAATAAGGAGCTAAAATGAAATCTAATTTATCAATTTTTAAATCAAAAACTGGAGAAGAAGAGTTTTTAAAATCTTATGATGAAGTAATGAAGCTATGGGAGGTAGCATACGAAGAAGTAAAAATTCCCACACAGTTTGGAGAAACACATGTAATCATTAGCGGACCAAAAGATGGTATTCCTATAGTAATGTTGCATGGTATGACTGGTAATTCGAGTTTCTGGTATCAAAATATCACTGCCCTTCAAACCTATCGGGTATACTGCATAGATACATTAGGGGATTTTGGAAAAAGCCTTGTGCAGGCTCCATTGAAAACAGAAGAAGACTGCGTTTTATGGCTTGATGAAGTATTTAATGGACTAGGTATACATAACATTCATTTAATAGGTCACTCAATGGGTGGATGGCTCTCATTGAATTATGCAAGAAAACGACAGGAAAATCTAAGAAAATTGGTCCTAATTGCACCGGTTGCTTCAATATTACCAATTCCTTTTATAAAACTAGCTTGGTATATTTATCCTTCTATGCTGTTTCCATCGGAAAAAAGAATTAAAAAAGGATGGAAATGGTTCTGTGCAAAAGGAAATGATATTCACCCCATTATAATGCAGCAGATTATTACAGCTTATAAGCAATGCAGACCCCTTCTTGCTGTGATTCCAAAAAGCTTTCCAAAAGAAGAACTGAGTGGACTTAAAATTCCTATATTGTTTATAGTGGGAGATGAAGAAAAAATTTATCGTGCAAATAAGGCAAGAAAAACAATAAAAGAGAAAATTCCACATGTTGAAACAACAATCATTCCGAATTGCGGTCATCTATTAATTACAGAACAAGCTACTAAAGTTAATAAGGCTATAGTTGATTTTTTAGTTAGGGAACATTGATAATAGTTCATTTAAAACATGAATTAATCCTTTGTACAGTTACTAATGATATTGTGTTCTATTTCTTCCTTCCATCAAATTTTTTTGCCCATTTCTTGAAAGTTGTTATATGATACTAAGCTTGGCAGGACAATCTTTACTTTTTTAAAAACTCGACTAAACTATCATTGACTTCATCTGCTTTCTCAATAGAAAGACCATGTCCCGCGTTTAAGATAACTTTATATTCAATATGCGGTATCAACTGCTTAGCTTTTTTTAACATTTTGTGATAATTATAAATTACTTCCTTATCCCCTACCATAACCAATGAGGGCATACTAATTTTCTGAAAGTCTTCTTTGCTAAAAACAGAGGGAACAATTGTTTTAGTAAATTTAAAGTGTTTTATGCCTAAATAAAACTGTTCGAATAAACCTGGATGAACCTGATTACCTTTGGCAACAAACCATCTACAGAATGAGTTAATGACAAAAGAACGTCTTGGAAAAATCATTATTCCCATGAGCCTAAAAAAGAATTGCTTATGAAAAGGAATAAATGAGGCTGCTGGAGCTAAAAGAATTAGTTTACCAACTTTTTCGGGATAAAGAATTGAAAAGTTAATTGCCTGCCAGCCGCCTGCTGAGTGTCCACACACTGCTGCCTTTTCAATTCCCAATGCATCTAGAACGTCAGAAAGCCATTCTGCACAGTCTTTTTTTTCCTTATAAGGTTTTGTAACCACGCTTAAGTTTAAATCAGCCAATATATCTATCGCATATGTACGGTAATGTTTGCTAAGTTCATGAATGTTCGGATACCACATGGTTGCTCCAAATCCAAAGCCGTGCAATAGAATTAAAGGAGGAGCATCCTTTGGGCCAGCTTCAATAATATGTGTTTCTCCATAACGCGTAGAAACGTAAAATCTTTCGTAATCTACTTTCCATAACGAAAGATTTGAATCATAAATTTCTTTAAATTTCTCCGCACCCTCAATATTTCTAAATGCCAAAGTATAATTGGTCAATCTAAAATTCCCCTTTATAAAGAAAAATTAATTTATAGTACAACTTCTACAAATGTTCTTTGACCGCTTTAATAACATCTAAAGGTGCTTCAAATGGCACAATGTGGCCAATGTTGTCTAGTATGCTAATTGTTGCATCTGAACAGCCTGCAAGTTCAGGGCATCTCATTGCCCCACCCTGTTCCGTTCTGCCTATCTTTACATGTACCGAAACACGGCGTCGCTTTCTATAACATGTGAGGTCACAGCACTTGAAGTCGTTGCCTCAGATTCTTGCCCTGTAATAGGCTATGTTCGCTTTCAACGAACCTGGCTTTAAAAATTCCTCTATTATATAATTGAGCTCTTGCTCTCTGAGTTTTTCATGTTTACCAATCCAATGTTTATAAGTTACCACGACACTAATATTAAGCCTTTTTCTATTTTGATATTCCGATTACGGCTTTGGCGATGTTTATGGAGGCACTGACGTCCGTATGGCTTTGATAGCCACATTGATACAGTGGAAATTATTTAGATGGCTGTTTCGTTTATCGACATGTCCGCATTTACATGTTTGAGAGGTATGTTCAGGGTTGACATATTCAACTGCGATTCCTACCATTTTCGCTTTATTTTCAATAAAATGCTGCAGCTGATAATGTAACCAGTTGTGCAAATTGCGACCTGATTCTATTCTTGACTTTCCCGTATGCCTGTCAGATCTTTCATTCGGATCAGATGAACACCGTTCTCCAATACAAACTTGATGATCTGACGGCTTACCTTATGGTTTGTATCTCTCATCCAGTTGGCTTCTTTCCGGAGGTTCTGTAAACTCTTAAATAGCATATTATGTCTAATATTCAACATTTCTTTTCAGAATCCTTTGTTGTAAGCACGATTAATTGTAAAACATGCACCTGCTTAAAATGGTCACTCTTTTGGCTTCAGTATAAATACGCATACACCATTAGTTAACAAGACTTGATTCGATGTTTGTTTAGATTTGAAATAATTAAGGGCAATTCTTGCTACAGAGTTGCCCTTTTATTGAAAAAGGTGTTCACTTTATTTCTGACTTTTTTTCAGCATTTTTTGTAAGTATTCTTCGGATTTCCCTACAGGGATACTAAGACTTTCCCAATATTCATTTCTTAATTGCTTACCAATATACACGATTTGCCCTATATGATAAGCATAATGGGCCATTTGCCTTTCAATCGCTTCTAGTACCGTATGTCTTTCCCCGCGGATGAATACATCTTTTAATAAATCCTGATCCTCTAATTCATTTAATGTTTTAAAGAGGGTATTCCAACCCTTTTCCCAAACGATTAACATTTCTTGTTTTGACGATAGATCATCCTCAAATTCTTCGTCACGATTCCTATATGTTTTTTCCCCATCGGAGGTTAAAAAATCTGACCATCTGGACACCATGTTTCCACTTAAATGTTTTACTATTACAGCTACACTGTTAGAAGCTTCATTTAAATTCCAGTGAATATCCCCTTCTGACAATTGATTTACAGTCTTATCACCGAGGTCTTTAAGACTGTGAAATCTTTCTTTTACAATTTTTAAATATTCATTTCCAAGTTTCATAATTGTCTCCTTTCAAATAACCCTAAATTAATTTTGAATTTCTAACAATAAACCCTTTTTATTTCGAATTAAACAATAGTACCTATTATTAAGATCCAATTAGAAATAGGAGAATGAAAGTAATTTTGATTGAAAACGGTAAATTATACTGATAACCAGACTCATATTTCCATGATTCACGGTTGATTTTATTAAGTATACGTTGTTGTTCATCTACCATACATTGATACTCGTAATGGTTCATAACAGATCTCCTTTACGCCCTCCGCAAAACGCGATATGGTTATTGATTATATACAAACCGGAATGCTTATTCTCTTCCTTCGTTAGTACATTGTTTCGATTGGTCCAAATCAACTTTATGACAATCTTTACCGTGACTGTCTTTTGAAGGTCTGTATATGATTACTGCTTAGACTTTTTTATAAGTTTCCAAAAGGGCATCCATTTTTATTGATTCCTCCATATAAAAAAGAATGAGTGGTATTGCTAGTATCGCCAACTAAGGAAGTCAACCTGGGCCATGAGATATTTCGACCAGTAACCACAACTGCCACTTTACGGCCATTTAACTCCTTGCCACATTGCTTTAAGGCAGCAATTCCTGCAGCACCAGAAGGTTCAACGATATACTGGGAATCCAACATTATTTTCATTGCAGCAATAATTTCCGCTTCAGTCACTGTTAAAATTCGATCAATATGTTTTTGGATGATTGGAAAAGTAACCGTTTCAGGCTCAATTGATCCGCTTAATCCTTCGGCTATCGATGGCTTTAAATCAACTGGAGTTACCTTTCCGTTTTGATACCAGACAGCTAAAGAAGGACTGTTTTTGGTTTGGACACCCCAGACTTCAATTTTCGGATTTACGCCCTTTAGAGCCAGGCACATACCAGAGGCGAGTCCTCCACCACCCATACTTGTAATAACTATACCTACATCAGATAAATCATCTAAAATCTCTAATCCAACAGTTCCGCCTGCAGCAATAACGGCCCGGTCATTATATGCAGAAAGGAAAAAATGTTCCTTTTCTTCGGCAGCTTTTAAAGCGGATACTCTAGCTTCCTCGATGGAGTCAAAAAATGATAACAGGGCTCCATATCTTTCCAGCGATTGAACCTTGCCTAGATCGGCGTCCCTTGGTAAATAAACATGGACTGGGATATTTAACTTATGAGCTGCATACGCTAAGCCAATTCCATGATTCCCAGCTGTCGAAGCAATCACACCACCTTTACTTTTTGTTTTATCCAAAGACAAAAGTTTATTAAAAGCTCCCCTGGTTTTGAAGCTTCCAGTAACCTGAAGATTCTCCAGTTTTAAATAAACATTTGAAGAATATAAATAACTAAACTCCTCGCTATACTCCAGGGGCGTATGGCGAATGTACGGGCGAATCCGTTCATGAGCTAGAGCGATCTCCTGCAGCGTAATTGCGCTTAGATTCAAAACATCAACTCCTTATTTTATCGGTTATTTAGATTTTACAATCTGCCCTTTGCATTGGATAATACATGTTAAACATAAGGTTATAACCATCTGTTATAAGGAGGTTGTCGGTTTGAATCTTCAACAAATGGAATACGTCAAAACAATTGCTGAGACAAAAAGTATGAATAAAGCATCGGAAGTTCTTCACGTTTCCCAGCCAGCCTTAACAAAACAATTAAAAATTTTGGAGGATGAATTAAAAACGATCTTGTTTGAAAGAGATAACAGCGGTTGTCATTTAACAAAAGAGGGAGAGCTTTTTCTGGTGGAGGCTAAAAAAATACTGAATCAAGTGCATTCCCTAAAACAACAGTTCGTGCAAAGAGAAAATAAAGTTATTAATATAGGGACATTGCCAAGCATTGCTGCCCATTTTTTGCCTGGCATTGTTAAGAAACTTAACAATTCAGGCCATAAAATCAATATTCACATCGCGGAAACCAGCGAGCAAATCAAAAACCTCTTATTTGATGGAAAAATTGACGTTGGATTTGGGCAAGACGTGAAGAAAAGAGACTATGTATATTCAATTTTGATAGAACCATATTATCTAATTGTTCCTGAGGCCCATCCATTAGGCGAAGCTAAATCAATATCACTCAGCGATATAACCAATCAAAATATGATTGTACCTACGCTTCCCTGTGATATCCGAATATCACTTGATAAATATTTAAAGCACCAAGGAATTGTTATGGAAAACATGATGGAAGTCGGTCAAAACGACTCTATGTTATCACTCGTCAAAAACGGGGTTGGTTTGACCATCCTTCCGAAGATGGCCGTTAATGCTATAGATAAAAGTGTAAAAGCTATACCGATTAAAAGCGGGGAATTCAATAGAAAGATCTCTTTGTTAACTCACTCTAAAGAATTACATGATTTGATCATCGGCCAAATCTAATTAAAATACATGCGCACGAAGTGTTTGATGAAGAAATCCGAGTCGCATAAAAAGTGAAGAAAGCTCGAACAAGGGTCTTCCCCTTCCCTTTGATTAACCATTATATTAGCGTTCAACAAAAAGAGATGCAGAAAAGTTTGGATGTCTCATGAAAAGTGAACTGGATTTTGACTGAATATAATCAAAAAATGGTCACGGGATAATCCCGTGACCATTAAACATTGATGTTATCATGTTTTGTTTATTACATCATACCAGGCATTCCGCCCATGCCGCCCATGTCAGGCATGCCCATGCCGCCGCCTTCTTCAGGTTTGTCAGCAACTACTGCCTCAGTTGTAAGAAGCATAGCAGCTACAGATGCAGCGTTTTGAAGCGCGTAGCGAGTAACTTTCGTTGGATCAACGATACCAGCGTCGATCATGTTTACCCACTCGCCGTCAGCAGCGTTGAAGCCGATACCGATTTCTTCTTTTTTCAAGCGATCAACAACGACAGATCCTTCAAGACCAGCGTTTTGAGCGATTTGACGTACTGGCTCTTCAAGCGCACGAAGTACGATTTTGACACCAGTAGCTACGTCGCCTTCGCCTTGAATTTCAGCTACTTTTTTGTAGACGTTAACGAGTGCAGTTCCACCACCGGAAACGATTCCTTCTTCAACAGCTGCACGAGTAGCGTTTAATGCGTCTTCGATGCGAAGTTTGCGCTCTTTCAACTCAGTTTCAGTTGCAGCACCAACTTTGATCACAGCTACGCCGCCAGCCAATTTAGCCAAGCGCTCTTGAAGTTTTTCTTTGTCGAACTCAGAAGTTGTTTCTTCCAGTTGCGCACGGATTTGGTTTACGCGGCTTCCGATGTTTTGAGACTCGCCAGCACCTTCAACGATTGTTGTGTTTTCTTTGGATACAACAACTTTTGCAGCGCGTCCAAGTGATTCAATTCCTGCAGTTTTCAAGTCAAGTCCAAGATCTTCTGTGATCACTTCTCCGCCAGTCAAGATCGCGATATCTTCAAGCATAGCTTTACGGCGGTCGCCAAATCCTGGAGCTTTCACTGCTACTGCGTTGAATGTTCCGCGAAGTTTGTTCACTACTAGCGTAGCTAATGCTTCACCTTCAACATCTTCAGCAATGATCAACAAAGGTCTGCTTTGCTGAACCACTTGCTCAAGAAGTGGAAGTACTTCCTGGATGTTAGTGATTTTCTTGTCAGTGATCAAAATGTAAGGATCTTCAAGGACAGCTTCCATTTTATCGGAGTCTGTTACCATGTAAGGAGATGCATATCCGCGGTCGAATTGCATACCTTCCACAACGTCCAACTCAGTTGTGAATCCTTTTGATTCCTCGATAGTGATGACACCGTCGTTTCCAACGCGCTCCATTGCTTCTGCAATCAGTTGCCCTACTTCTTCGTCACCGGAAGATATGGATGCAACTTGAGCGATGGACTCTTTGTCTTCGATTTGCTTAGAAATGTTGTGAAGTTCTTCAACTGCAGTCGCAACCGCTTTTTCAATTCCTTTGCGGACGCCGACTGGGTTGGCACCAGCAGTAACGTTCTTCAAGCCTTCTTGGATCATTGCTTGAGCAAGAACAGTAGCTGTAGTTGTTCCGTCACCGGCTACATCGTTTGTTTTGCTTGCAACTTCAGAAACAAGCTTTGCACCCATGTTTTCGAATGCATCTTCAAGCTCGATTTCTTTCGCAATTGTTACACCGTCATTCGTGATGAGCGGAGAACCGAATTTTTTCTCAAGAACTACGTTGCGTCCTTTCGGCCCCAAAGTAACTTTTACTGCATCAGCCAATTGGTCTACACCGCGAAGCATCGCACGGCGTGCATCTTCGTTAAACTTAATGTCTTTAGCCATTTATAATATCCTCCCTATCGTTTAATTCTCTCATATAAAAAGCGTTCTTTTTTTATTAGCCGATAACAGCCAATATGTCAGACTCACGTAAAATTAAATATTCAGTACCTTGGTATTTCACTTCTGTACCAGCGTATTTAGAGAAGATGATGCTGTCGCCTTCGGATACTTCAAGTGCAACACGCTCGCCGCTGTCAAGTACACGTCCAGTTCCAACAGCAACTACTTTACCTTCCTGCGGTTTTTCCTTCGCAGAATCCGGAAGAACGATGCCGCTCGCAGTTTTCTCCTCTGACTCCACCAGTTCAATGATTACGCGATCCCCAAGTGGTTTTAACAAGTGAAACAACCTCCTTAAAGTATATGTAAGTTTTTTATTAGCACTCTAACGTCCTGAGTGCTAACACAAATATTATATTAAATAATTTGTTTTCCATTTGCAAGCGTTAACCACTAATTTTCAAAAAAAGTTTCCTCATATTTCGAGTTTATCAGGATGGGTAGTTTGTCGGAAATTGGCGGGCGGTTCCTCCTAATTGGCACTAATAAACTATTTTACACAAACAACTGGGGGTTTAGTCCGGGGTCTGACCCCCACCTCGGTGACGCGTTAAAGCGCTGGGGGTCTGCCCCCTAAAATAATTGTTATATTGCTTCACTCTATCAATTCGCATATAATTGTGGTAATCATCAGAAGTAACAGAAAAGTGATCGACTTCAGATGATGCAGAAAAATCAAGGGGGGAAAAATATTATGAAAAAGGTATCGCGAATTTGGTCACTGGCATTTCTCTTATTAGCCCTGACTGCCCTATTATTTGGCTGCGGCGGAGGGTCAAAAGGCTCTGAATCTACAGGCGGAGGCGATTCAAGTGACGGCGATGGCAAGAAAAAGCTCGTTGTCGGAACGGATGCTACATACGCACCAATGGAGTATATGGATAATAACGGAAATATTGTCGGTATTGACATCGATATTGTGGAAGCGATTGCAGAAGAAGCAGGCTTTGATGTTGAATTTAAAAACATCGGCTGGGAGCCTTTATTCCCTGCAGTAGAAAACGGAGAAGTTGACTTTGCGGTTTCTTCCATCACCATCACGGAAGAGCGCCAGGAAACTTATGATTTTTCCGAGCCATACTATATCGCAAACCAAGTCATCCTTGTAAAAAAGGGATCGGATATTAAGTCGTTCCAAGATCTGAAGGATAAGAAGACGTCTCTTCAAATCAATACGACAGGCCATACAATGCTAAAAGAAATTCAAGGAAAGACAAGCTCTAAAATCATAGCTTCCGAAACAATGCCACTAGCTATTGAAGAGTTGCTGAACGGAAATGCTGAGGCAGCTGTCGGGGATAACTCCACTGTTAACGAGTACATTAAAAATAACCCTAACGTAGAAGTAGAAATCGTTGAAGATGACAGTGCAGAAAAAGAATACTACGGATTGATGGTCAAAAAAGGAAACTCCGAAGTAGTCAATCTATTGAATGATGGAATCAAGAAAATTAAAGAGAATGGGAAATTGAAAGAAATTACCGGCTTCGATGTTGAGTAAAAAGTACCTATTATCAGGAGTCTGACCCCCAGATCGGTGGCGAGTTAAAGCGTAGGGGGTCTGTCCTCCCTGAACGATTTCTATTATAAAATAATTGTCGTATTGATAAGCTGGGATAATTGCCCTATAATTATGTTAATCATCAGAAGTTACAGAAAAGTAACAAGCTTCAGATGGTACATAATATAATAGGGGGAAAGATGCATGAAGAAAATATCGCGTTTTTGGTCATTGGGGTTCCTATTATTAAGTACAGCGTTTCTTTTATTTGGCTGCGGATCGAAAGACTCTGACTCCGCAAGCGGGGGAGAATCATCTAGTGATGGTGATGCCAAGAAAAAGCTCGTAGTAGGAACTGAAGCGGCTTATGCACCAATGGAGTATATGGATAGCAACGGAAATATTGTAGGAATCGACATCGATATTGTGAAAGCGATTGCAGAAGAGGTCGGAGTGGAAGTTGAATTTAAAAATATCGGCTGGGAGCCATTATTCCCTGCGGTAGACAACGGGGAAATTGATTTTGCCGTATCTTCCATTACGATTACGGAGGAGCGCCAAGAAACTTACGATTTTTCAGATCCCTATTATGTCGCAAATCAAGTCATCCTTGTTAAGGAAGACTCGGATATTGCCAGCTTTAATGATTTAAAAGATAAAAAAGCATCCGTTCAAATTAATACAACGGGTCACAAGATGTTAAAAGAACTCATGGGAAAAACAAGCTCTAAAATTTCAGCAACCGAAACAGTGCCTTTGGCCATTGAAGAGATGTTGAATGGAAATGTGGACGCAGTTGTCACTGATAACGCTCCGGTTAATGAGTACATTAAAAACAATCCAAACGTCAAGGTGAAAATGGTAGAGGATGATACCGCTGAAAAGGAATATTATGGATTAATGATTAAAAAAGGCAACACAGAGCTAGTGAACTTGTTAAATGAAGGTATTCAAAAGATCAAAGATAACGGAAAGCTAAAAGAGATCACCGGTTTTGATATTGAGTAGTATCCATTGATCATCTAACGAACATTCACAGCTAGGGGTGGTTATGATAGATTTTTTAGACATTAGATTGGATATGATCTGGAATTATAAGGAGTTATTTATTAGGGGACTATGGGTAACTCTTGGGCTCACAGCGGTTGGCTATATCTCTGGAGTGATTTTGGGCCTATTCATTGGTATGGGTAAACTATCATCCAAAAAATGGATCTATTTACCTTGTAAGTATTATGTCGATTTTTTCCGAGGAACTCCGTTATTGGTGCAAATATTGCTCATTCATCTGGCCCTCATTCCATCAATTTTCGGTCATTCACTCGGATATTTTGTATCAGGAGCTCTCGCCCTGACATTAAACTGCGCGGCTTATAATGCGGAAATAATACGAGCGGGGATTCAATCGATTGAAAAAGGGCAAATGGAAGCGGCAAGGTCTTTGGGAATGCCAAGAAGTGTTGCGATGAAGCATATCATTCTACCGCAGGCGTTCCGGCGCATGGTTCCGCCATTAGGCAATGAACTGATCGCCTTATTGAAAGATTCATCGCTTGTAACCGTTATTGCGGCAAACGACTTATTGTATGCAGGTAAGGTTGTTGCCGGCGCATACGCGAGATTCTGGGAGCCTTATATCACTGTAGCGATTCTCTACTTGCTCCTAACTTTTGTTATAACTAAAATTATTGCTTATGTTGAAAAGCGCTTCAGCAATAGTTACATCCCCAAACAAAGGCGGCGTGTGTTTTCCTTTGGCCGTTCGGCGGTGGAGGTGAACAAATGATTAAGATTCAAGGGTTGCATAAATCGTTTGGAGATCTGCAAGTGTTAAAGGGAATCGATTATGAAATCAAAGAAAAAGAGGTCATATGTGTTATTGGACCGAGCGGTTCCGGAAAAAGCACCTTCCTCCGCTGCATCAACCTTTTAGAGGAAATCACGGATGGGACCATCTATGTTGGCGGCGTCAAAGTCAACGATCCGAAAACAGATATTAATGAATTACGGAAAGAAGTGGGAATGGTCTTCCAGCAATTCAACCTCTTTCCGCATATGACCGTATTGGATAACATTACAATTTCACCTGTTAAAATTAGAAAAATGAAGCCCCGGGATGCCGAGGAGCTGGCGCATCAGTTACTTCAAAAGGTCGGTCTTGGCGATAAGGCAAACTCATATCCGGAGCAATTATCAGGCGGACAGATGCAAAGGGTTGCCATTGCAAGAGCACTTGCAATGAAGCCAAAAATCATGTTGTTCGACGAGCCTACATCGGCTCTGGACCCGGAAATGGTAAAAGAGGTTCTGGACGTCATGAAGCAGCTGGCATTGGACGGAATGACCATGGTAGTTGTAACGCATGAAATGGGCTTTGCGAGGGAAATGGGAGACCGGGTATTATTCATGGACCAAGGCTACCTTGTTGAAGAGGGGCCTCCTGAGCAGATTTTCAGCTCACCGAACAGTGAGAGGACGAAGGCGTTTTTAAGTAAGGTCTTATAAGAAAAGCCCAAGGCGCGCAGCCTTAGGCGACAAGCATGAGACAAATTTTGATGATTAAATTGGAAGTCCAATCCAAACCACCAGATGAGGTGGTTTGGATTTTTTTGTGTTCACTTCTCTCTGCTTATCTTCTTTTTGATATGATAGAGTAAGAGAAACAATTGGAGATGAACACCCGTGGATTTGCTTTTAATCGTATTACCAGTCTTTTTAATATTTTTTGCCGGATGGCTTGGACAAAAACTGCTCGGGTTTGATATTAAATCGATTTCGAAAATGGCACTTTATATTATGTCTCCGTTCCTTGCCTTCCGAACGTTTTATACAAATGAAGTCACGATGGACTATGTATATATTTTCTTATTCAGCTGCCTTTTATCGCTCATTCTGATCGGGGTTACATGGATAACAGGGGTGGCCATGCGCGCGGATCGCCCGAAGCTTTCAGCAATGATTCTTGGTGGAGCATTCATGAACAGCGGAAACTACGGGGCACCGGTTGTTTTATTTGCGCTCGGTGCAGTGGCCTTCGATTATGCTGTTATCATGATGGTTTTCCAATCTTTCTTGATGAATTCCATCGGCATTTTGGTAGCATCCATCGGCGGTAAAGAAAATGCCTCGATTCGGAATGCTGTCATGCAAGTGGTCAAGATGCCCGTCATTTACGGAGCCGTGTTCGGTCTTGTTTTACAGCTTCTTCCCATTCATTTACACGAAACAATAATGAATGCTGTTGAGCTAATTGCGGATGCTTCGATTCCCACGGTGATGCTTGTACTAGGCATGCAGCTGGCTGCTATGCAAAGAAGGCGCGTCGCCTATAGGTTTGTTTCCGCAACTGTCGGCATCCGGATGATTTTATCGCCAATAGTCGCTCTTCTGCTTTTGTATTTCCTGCCAATAAGCGATTCGATCAAGGCTGTACTTTTCATCCAGGCGTCCATGCCGGCGGCAGCAAACACGACTTTGTTGGCAATCCAATTTGATACGGAGCCGGATCTTGTCTCGTTTACAACATTCATAACGACGATCGTGAGTCTATTGACGATTCCGTATGTTCTCTTCCTAATAGGTGTGTGAACAACATTTGAATCCCTTTCTGTTTATTAGTAAAATGGAACTTACGGTTTTAAATCGTTGGAAGGGACTTTTTACATGATGAATAGAAAATATACTTTCATTGTACTAACCTATATTGCAATGCAATTATCCGTCTTTATCGGCATGCCGCTTTTTTATGTTATTGGTACAAAGGTTTTGAATATCGCTCCTAAGGAAGCGGAAATTCAAGCGACAGGCTATTGGCTTGTTTTCAGTTTTTTGCTGGGCTTGGCTATTGTTTTGTTCCTGTTGCGGAATAAAGAAAGACAAAACAAAATCGAAAGAGCGGAACCCTTGCCTCTTGGCATATCACTTGCCTGGGCTGTGGGTGGAATTTTCCTTGCTTTTTTTGCGCAAATCCTGGCAGTCAGCATTGAAAATATGATCGGGGTAAAGCCTGGGTCTGAAAATACGCAGGAGATATTGCAGATGATCGAGCTTTTTCCTGCAATTGTTTTGATCAGTTCGATTATCGGACCAATCCTGGAAGAGATTGTTTTTAGAAAAGTGATCTTCGGCACACTCTATAATCGACTGCCTTTCGGAATGGCGGCGGTAATCAGCTCTATCATTTTCGCTTTTGCACACATGGAGCCGGTCCACTTAATTTTATATACGGCAATGGGATTTGTTTTCGCTTTTTTATATGTCAAGACAAAAAGAATTATCGTTCCAATTATCGCTCACGTCATGATGAATACGCTCGTCGTTGTGGCGCAGAGATATATCCCTGAAGATTTGGAGAAGAATATTCAAAGCTTCATACATTTGGTACGGTGGATGGGAGGTTTCATTTCATGAGGTCACCGTTGTTTTCCGGTATGGTCTACATCGTGCTTGGTGTCGTATTCACCTTTTTTGCCATTCAACAAGTAAAATTGAACGAATGGGGTTTCATGGTATATTTACTGATCATTTTAGCCACCTTCGACTTTGGAGCAGGCTTTCGATTAATATCCCTCCACTTCCGGTTAAAAAATGAACAGAGAAAGTAATAAATGACGAGCATTTGTTATATAAAAACCATGAGGCCGCGCAGACAGTCTTGGAAATTCACTGTCTGCGCGGTATTTTTTTAGTGCTTATATTAATATGCGGGCGGTTGGGAACCAGATAAGATGGTTGATTCAAGGGCTAAGTGACCGTTAAGACAAAAAAAATTGCACCCACGGTCACTTAGAGAGCGGCTAACTTACCGCACCAGCGAAAAAAGTGCCTGCATGGTAACTAAGAGCGGACTTAAGTCACCGACACGGTAATAAAATTGCTCTCGCGGGCACTAAGGGACCCGCTAACTGACCGTCCCAGCGAAAAAAAGCCTTCACGGTAACTAAGAGCGGACTTAAGTCACCGACACAGCAATAAAGTTGCTCTCACGGGCACTAAGAGAGTGGCTAAGTGACCGATACAGAGAAAAAATATTATCGCGGTAACTTAGAGCGATCTTCCCCTGCCAGTGTCAATTTCAAACGAAGCCGCTTCTTTAGTCCATTCTCCCCCGCTTTCCATGACAAAAGCGCAAGAGCCTTGATCAGTCCCGACAAGCACAAGACGATTCCCGAGGAGGCGGTTCTTCAGCCACCACAGGGAAGCAGCTTACTTCAGTCCCATCATGTGAAGCTTCCCTGAGTCTGCCTCGTGCAGCTTTGCGACGAGCTGAACAGTTACTTCCTCGAATAAGCTTTGGCGCAGGAGCACATTCTTCCTGAATCTGTTTCCTTGCAGGCTTGTGACCTCGAGGGGCTAGGCGCTGGCCGCCTTAAAGCGCCACGTCCTGTGGCGCCGGCGGCACTAGGACATCCTGTCCGTCGGAGCTGGACGTAGCACGAATAGATAATCAGTCATTAACAAACTTGTGCGCTTTATAATTAAAGCAGGCGAGAAAACGAGTCATTTTCGTTTTCCCACCTGCTTTTTTTAAAATAAAAATGCCATTTATTTTACAATCGCAAGACGGTGATGGTTAACTGCTCCTACAAATTCAAGCAATTGCTTGTTTGTACGCTGCAAAATCGACTCGTCGACAATCGGATTTTCCAGATGTTTGTCGAGCTGGCTGTCCAAATAATAGATTCCCTGAAGGCTCTTTCCCTTCAATGCCGAAATCACCGGTTTTAGTGAAAATTCAATGGCCAACAAATGGGCCGGGCTTCCTCCGGTCATCAGCGGAAGCACAGGGATGTCTTTCAGTGCATCCTGAGGAAGGAGGTCAAGCAACGTTTTTAAAGCTCCTGAATATGCAGCTTTATATACCGGCGATCCGATAATCACACCGGCTGCCCCCTGGACATCTGCTGATATGTTTTCGATGATCGGGCTGTCAAACTTTGCATAGATCAAGTCTTCAGGCGGGACATCTCTGACAGAAATATGCCGAATGCTGAAACCTTCTTGTTCAAGCAAATTCCCTAAGTGTTTCAATATTTTCTCCGACCTTGAAAGCTCAGCCGGACTTCCAGATATGATGATAATATCGCTCATGCCATTCTCTCCTCTTTACCCTGGGCGGTCTGCCCGTAATTTTTTTAATATAAAAAACCTCTCCTGAAAAATAAGAAGAGGTTCGTTTGCAAATTTATCGTTCTCTTCTTATCTTTCAAGCTAAAAAAGCTTGCTGGATTTGGCACAGTACCTTTACGGTCTGTTGCCGAGGCTTCGTAGGGCCAGTCCCTCCACCTCTCTGGATAAGAATTCGTATATTAAATTATATTGATTGCATAAGACTTGTCCATATCATAGCTGATTCAAAATTGTCTGTCAAGCCAGTTTTCTTTTACTTGACCGCTTTTTATCGATCAGCATTCATTTCCCTTTCCCATTCGGCTTCGGCTGCTTGCACCTTTTTATAGCCAATTTTAGAAATCCAAATGCTGATTTCGTAAAGTAATAGCAACGGTACTGTGACCATCATATGTGAAATCACATCAGGTGGCGTGATGAATGCCGCGATCACGATCAAAACGAAATAGGCATATTTCCGGACCTGCCTCAACAAGACCGGCGTAACAATGCCAAGCCGCGTTAAAAAGAGAACTACGACTGGCAATTGAAACAGAATGCCAAACGGAATGGTGATTTGAAACAGGAAATGGAAATACTCATTGATGCCAATCGTTGTCTGGATTTCCATATTGCCCGACAAACCAAGCATGAAACGAATCACAAACGGAAACAGGACAAAGTATGAAAATAGAACCCCTGCCAAAAATAACGTAACAGAAACAGGAATATAACTGAGCGTCACTTTCCGTTCCTTATCTAGTAAGCCAGGGCTGATAAATGCCCATAACTGATATAAAATGACTGGCGATGTCATGATAAATGCCAGTACAAATGCCATTTGCATGAACACCTTGAACGGGTCGGTCACCCGGAAGGCATTCATCGTTATATCATGCGCAACACTTGCATGCTGGATCAATTTAATGAGCGGCTGCGATAAAAAAAAGCTCACAACAACTGCTAACACAAAGAAAACGACTATAATCATCAGCCGTTTTCTTAATTCTTCTATATGATCAAGAATCGTCATGTCTTTCTGACTCATGTCGTTCATCCTATCACTGGTTGGCGTCTTTCTTCTTGTCCTTTTCATCGTCGTCATCTGCCAGCCCTTTAGTTGCATTCTTGAATTCGCGCAACGTACTTCCCGCTGCTTTGCCTAGTTCCGGCAACTTCTTTGGACCAAAAATCAATAGAGCGACAAGGGCAATAATAATTAAACTTCCTGGACCTACTCCCACGGGGCCCACCTCCTCATACTGTTATTTTAACGGAATCTCGTCCGTTTAGCCATTTATATTCGTATTTTCCTGTGAAATTTCCGTGTCGCCGTTAGGATAATTTTTCAAAAAGTAGATAAGCGACTGCAGCTCGACTGCCAAGTCAATATGGTGGACACGAATTGACGGTGGCACATTGAGGCGCGCCGGCGAAAAATTCATGATTCCTTTGACATTCGTCTGTTTGATCCGGTCGGTGATTGTCTGGGCAGCGCCGGCAGGTACAGTCAATATCGCAACCGTTACATCTTCATCCCGAAGGCGCTCCTCCAACTCTTCCATATCATAAATCCGGACGCCGCATATTTCTTGTCCGACTTTTCCTTTATCCACATCAAACGCCATTTCAATCTTCGTATTATTGTTTTTTAAGAAATTATAATTCAAAAAGGCCGTTCCCAAATTTCCTACGCCGATCAAAGCTACCTTTGAAAGCTCATCCTGATCCAATGTTTTTCGGAAAAAAGTAAGTAGATAATTTACATTATACCCATATCCCTTTTTTCCAAGCGCCCCAAAATAAGAAAAGTCCCTTCGAATGGTGGCGGAGTCCACTTTGACCGCTTCACTTAATTCAGCGGATGATACTCTTTGTTTTCCCGAAGCATGCAAATTCTTCAAAAATCTGTAGTAAAGCGGAAGCCGTTTGGCTGTTGCTTGTGGTATTTTTGTTGTTTCTTCGTTCATTTATCCAATCCTCCAAGACATACGAAAATGCCGTATGCAGATAACGAACTGCCGACATATATTCCTTCAAAAAACCTAGCGCCGATAATCTTTACTGGATACTCCACCTGTTTTTTCTATTAAAAAAGTAGGTCCGATCACCATTCCTTTATCAATGGCCTTGCACATATCGTAGACGGTGAGCGCCGCAGCGGAAACTGCTGTAAGAGCCTCCATTTCAACACCCGTATTTCCAACCGTTTTCACGGACGCTGAAATGATCAGCTGTTTATGATCGGCTTTGCCGTCCTGCCATTCAAAGGAAAAATTGATCCCTTTCAAAGGAATCGGGTGACACATTGGAATAATGTCCCAAGTTTTCTTGGCAGCCATGATGCCAGCCACCTGGGCAACTGCAAGGACATCCCCTTTTTTTACCTTGTTTTGACTAATATGTTCATAAATTGTGTTGTTGACTTCGATGCTCGATTGGGCGATGGCTGTACGGACTGTCTCAGGTTTTCCGCTTACATCCACCATTTGAGCCCTGCCTTCTTCATTAAAGTGAGTCAGTTTCTCCACGCTCAACACCTCCTATACATCATACACTATTTTGTCAAGCCTGTGGTGTTTCTGCCGAAGAAAATTGTTAATTGTCAAAAGCTGAAATATGGTACACTGTCTATGATTAGAGGTGTAAAATCATGTTATTGTTACAGGTGCAGCAGATCACAAAGCACTTCGGTGCCGATCTCATTTTATCGAATATAAAACTGGAACTTCATAACAGGGACCGAACTGCGCTTGTCGGAAGAAATGGCGCGGGAAAGTCCACTTTATTGAAAATTATCGCAGGAGAACTATCCCATGATTCAGGTCAAATCGTAAAACCGAAAGATGTTTCAATCGGCTATTTATCGCAGCATACAGGCCTGGAATCGGAACTGACAATTTGGGAAGAAATGCTTTCTGTTTTTGATGATGTCAGGGAAATGGAACAAAACCTCCGCAGTATCGAGCAGAAAATGTCCGACCCTTCAAATTATGAGCAGAAAGGCGCTTATGAAAAACTTTTATCGGAATATGACCGGTTGCAGGAAACTTTCAAAGAAATCGGCGGCTATCAATATGAATCCGATATAAGATCTGTCCTCCACGGTTTCAGGTTTTTCGAGGAAGATTACAATACAAATATTTCAACGCTCAGCGGCGGCCAGAAAACCCGCCTGGCTTTGGCGAAGCTGCTTTTAACAAAACCGGATTTGCTTATTCTGGATGAGCCGACCAACCACTTGGATATTGAGTCAATGGCCTGGCTTGAAAAGTACCTGCAAAATTATCCTGGTGCTCTGCTCCTCGTTTCGCATGACCGATATTTCCTGGATCAAATCGTAACGCAAGTGTATGAGCTGTCCAGGAACGAAATCTCGATTTTTCACGGTAACTACAGCAAATATTTGGAGCAAAAAGCACAAGCGTATGAACGGGACATGAAGCTTTTTGAAAAACAGCAGGGAGAAATCGCCAAGATGCAGGACTTCATCCAACGCAACCTTGCCAGAGCCTCCACAACCAAGCGTGCCCAAAGCCGCCGAAGGCAGCTGGAAAGAATGAACATCATGGACCGGCCGGCTGGCGATGAAAAATCAGCATCCTTCTCTTTTACAATCGAAAAGCAAACAGGAAATGACGTACTCTCGGTTGTTGACGGTGCTGTCGGGTATGATGGCGAACCTTTGGCTGCAAATATTGATCTGTCCATCTCTCGCGGCGACAGCATTGCGCTTGTCGGACCGAACGGAATTGGCAAGTCAACCTTGCTGAAAACAATCATTGAGAAGCTGCCGATTTTATCGGGGGAGATCAAATACGGCTCCAATGTGCAGATCGGCTACTACGATCAGGAGCAGGCCGATTTGTCATCCAACAAAACGGTGCTGCAGGAACTATGGGATCATTATCCAATGACAAACGAGAGAGACATTAGGACCGTTTTAGGAAACTTCCTGTTCAGTGGCGACGATGTGCTTAAGGTCGTTTCTTCTTTAAGTGGAGGCGAAAAGGCCCGCCTTGCTTTAGCCATATTGATGCTGCAAAAGGCCAACCTGCTTATACTGGACGAGCCGACCAACCACTTGGACCTTGACAGCAAGGAAGTTCTGGAAAATTCGCTTGTGGATTACCCAGGGACAATTTTATTCGTTTCCCATGACCGCTACTTTATCAACAGGATCGCAACCAAAGTTGTTGAGTTGTCCGGAGAGGGAACTGTGGAATACCTTGGGGACTACGACTATTTTGTGGAAAAAAAGACGGAAATAGCAGAACTTGAAAAACTCGCACAGGAAAAAGAATTGGAAAAAAGCAAAACTGCTTCAAAATCTGTGGATAAAAATTCTTATGCACAAGATAAGGAACTTCAAAAGCTTGAGAGGAAGCGAAAACGAAGACTCACAGAAATTGAAGAGCTTGTTGAGCAGCTGGAATTGGAGCTGGCCGAAAAAGAAGAATTGCTATGCCAGCCCGATGTCTACGAAGATCATGAACAGTCGCTTGCCATCCATTTGGAAGTGGAAAAGATCAAGGAAGAAATCGATCAGCTTATGGAAGAATGGACCGAACTTTCAGAAGTACTTGATTCATAAGCAAGGCCTGCGTGATGCAGGCCCTGTTTTAATTGATGATGTAGAGGAATGCTAGACTGCTTGCTGCAAGTTTCACTTCCGAAGAAAAGGCATGATCCAATTCCGACTTCCAAGCAGCTGGGACTGTCGAATACAAGATTAGCCGTTTTTCAAAAAGGAATTGTTCTTACCCTCTTCTGGTTATTCACACTTTTATCCACATATCCAATCTATTAATTTCAAGTTATAAACAAACCTATCAACACTATCCACAATTCAACCTGAATAAATCCACATTACCCACAACCTTGTGGATTACATAGCTGGAACAATTAATTTCTTTATTTTATTATTAACATTTCCCCAAAATAACCGAAGTTAACCACAGAACAAAAGCGCAAGTGCCTTGATCAGCATTGGGCAAACAAAATTTTTTACGAGGAGGCAGTTCTTCAGCGAAGTTACTTACTACACTTGCATCATGTGAAGAATTACCGCAGCTTTACGACGAGTTCTCCAAATACACTATACCGCCGGAGCATAATCATCTTTACAGGCTTGTGACCTCGAGGGGAAAGGCGCTTACGCCTTAAAACGCCAAGTACTATGGCACCCGCAGGCTCAGGATGCAATATCCTATCCGTCGGAGGCTCGGCTTAGTACAAAATAATAATAAGTCAACAAACAAAGCGCTTTATATAATTCCTGCACATAAAAAAGCAACTGGAGATAAATCCAGCTGCTTTTTAAAAATTCTCTATATCCAATCCGGGATTTGCGTTCATATCAAGCTTGCCTCTTTTTCCCTCTTCATACAGCATGCTTCCTGCTGCTGCAATCATTGCAGCGTTATCTGTGCAAAGGTAAAGTGGCGGAATAATCAGTTCAACGCCATCTACATTGCCAAATGCTTTTTCCAATGATGCGCGCAGTCCTTTATTGGCCGCTACCCCGCCTGCGAGCAACACTTGTTTTACCCCATATTCTTTTGCCGCGCGGACAGTTTTTTCAGTTAACACTTCAACCACACTTGCTTGAAAACTAGCTGCCAAATCTTCTGGGGATATTTTTTCTCCGCGCTGTTCCGCATTGTGCAAAGTGTTGATAACTGCCGATTTTAACCCGCTGAAGCTGAAATTGTACGATCCTTCTTCTAGCCAGGCTCTTGGCAAATCGATGTTGGGAGTTCCTGTATGCGCTAGTTTATCAATGTGCGGGCCTCCTGGATATGGCAGGTTCAACGTACGTGCCACCTTGTCGTAGGCCTCCCCTGCGGCATCATCAAGCGTTTCGCCTATCACTTGGAAGGATCCGTCCTTTTCCATGTAAATGAGTTCCGTATGGCCGCCAGAAACGACAAGCGATAATAAGGGAAATGTAAAATTTGTGATCAACCGGTTCGCATAAATATGGCCGGCGATGTGGTGCACCCCGACAAGCGGCTTGTTCAAGCTGAATGCCATTGCTTTTGCTGCGTTGACACCGACAAGAAGGGCACCGACCAGACCTGGACCTTCCGTGACAGCAATTGCATCGATTTCATCATAAGTGACATTCGCTTTTTCCAGTGCTTCCTCAATGACAATCGTAATCTGCTCCACATGGTGCCTGGAAGCAAGTTCAGGTACAACCCCGCCGAACCTGCGGTGGCTCTCGATTTGAGATGCCACGACATTTGATAGAATTTCTGTCCCATTTTTAACAACCGAGGCTGCAGTTTCGTCACAGCTTGTTTCGATTCCGAGCACTATTAAATCTTTTTTACTCATATATTCACCCACATGACCTGTGCATCTTCTCTATTGTCGGTATAATAACCTCTTCTGATGCCGCCTTCCTGGAATCCCAGCTTCTTATAAAGTGATTTCGCTACATGATTGCTGACACGAACTTCAAGCGTCATCGTTTTCGCTCCGGCTTCCTTAGCCAGGCTCATCATTTTACACAGCAATTTCTCACCAAGCTTGCGCCCGCGATATTCAGGAAGGATGGCTATATTTGTCACATGCGCCTCATCTAAAATAATCCAAACACCGCAGTAACCTGCCTGTGTACCGTCCACTTCGATAAAAACATAGGAGGCAAAGCGGTTATGGGCTATATCGTTATAAAAAGCTTCTTCGGGCCATGGAGACGAAAATGACCGGCTTTCAATATGATAAAGTTTATGGATATCTTCTATTTTAGCAAGACGAAAATTGATATTTTTCGTTATTTCCATGCTGCGATCAATCATTGGTCATTTTCCCCTGTCTCTCCAGCCATTTCGCTTCAGCCTCTACAAGCCGGATATAATTTGGAGTAAACGTATGAACATTTTCTTCCGGACGGCTGATACCCATTAACCCGAGTTCTCCCGGCCTTGGATTATATTCTCCGATGGCCGCGAAATGAGCCAGGTCTCCCAGTGCCGCGCTAAGAGTTTCCCTGTGGATTGCTAAATCATTGCCGACAAATAATATAGGCTGCCCAGTCTCTTTCAACATATCAGCCCACTCAGCTGCAGGTATGTTTTGATCCTCTTTGATCATTACAGCCTCTTGATTTTCAAAACAATAAAGGCCTGTATAAATCAATCCACGCCTGGCATCAAAAAGCGGCGACACCAAGCCTGGAAAATAACGTCCCGATGCTGCGAGAACTTGCAGACTGGAAACACTGGACAAGGGAATGCCAAGGCTCCAAGCCATCGTCTTGGCAATGGTTACGCCGATTCGAACGCCAGTATAGGAACCAGGACCGCCCGCGACCACAATTTTATCCAATTCAGTCGGTTTCGTTTCACAGTCGACAAGCAAGCGTTCAATGGCAGGCATGACGCGTACGCTATGATTTTTCTTTAAGTTGGTTATATATTCACCAATGACTTTGGTTTCGTCTACAAGAGCGATACCAAGCACGTCATTGGAAGTGTCAATTGCCAGGATTTTCATCTAATAACTCCTTACATAATGCTTCATACCTTGTCCCAGTCGGCTTCAATACAATGCGCCTACGATCTTGGCCTTCGTGATATATATATATGGCCAAGTAATTTGAAGGCAGCTGGTCCTCGATAAACTGAGCCCACTCCACCACTGTTACACCTTCACCGTAAAAATATTCATCGAAACCCAAATCTTCGAATGAACCTTCCAAACGATATACATCCATATGATATAACGGGAGCCGTCCGTGATACTCTTTGATAATTGTAAAAGTCGGGCTGCTCACGTTTCTCTTTATTTCGAGACCAGAGGCCAATCCTTTTGTAAAAGTGGTTTTTCCGGCACCGAGATCGCCTTCGAGAAGCAAAACATCTGCTGGCTTGAGCAGCTGTCCCAATTGGCTTGCAAACTCCAATGTTTCTTCCGGAGTATTTGAAATAATTTCATATGTCTTCATTAAAAGACTCTCCTAGTTGATTATACAAAAAAACCTTAGGATCCTCTACCTCCCTAAGGTTAAGTTTGCTTATTTTATTGAAAAAAGAAGGTAATTGCGGGGGCAGGATTTGAACCTGCGACCTTCGGGTTATGAGCCCGACGAGCTGCCGAACTGCTCCACCCCGCGACGATATTAATTAACTTATTTAAAGCATGCCCATTGGGCCGGACNCGATATTAATTAACTTATTTAAAGCATGCCCATTGGGCCGGACTGTCCCGATCTCAGGAAGCTAATTCAAGGTGCTGCTCGATCGGTACAACTCGCAGTTTATTCAGCGAAGCAATGCTCGTTGCTCCACCCTGCGACGATAAAAATTTAACTTGTCTTGTAATTATATAGGAAGAAAATCATAAAAGCAAGAACAAGGGAAGGAATCATGAAAGAAATATCGTTTAGATCAAATTGATTCAAATTGAAAGACGCAAATGCATCGAATACACGAGTTCAGAGAGGATTTACACGAAGCCAAGACAGGATTACACGGGTCGGAACTTGAAAGAAAATAAGAAACAATCATAGTGACCCGTACGGTATTATTTTTTCTGTAACGGGCACTTAGAGGCGCGCTTAGTGACCGAGTTAGCGGTTTTTTCGCTTTGGCGGTCACTATGAAGCGGTCATGGTGCCCATCATAACAATTTTTCCACTTTAACGGTCACTATGAAGTAGACATAGTGACCATCACAACGATTTTTTCCCTTTGGTAGTCACTATGAAACGGTCATAATGACCATCGTAACAACTTTTCCGCTTTAACGGTCACTATGAATCGATGATGTGACCATCATAACGTTTTTTTTTCGCTTTGGCGGTTACTATGAGAAGCTGTCATGATGACTATCACGATTATTCCCTTTGATTAGCATTATGGGGCTCTCTTGGTAAGGCAAT
Source organism: Siminovitchia acidinfaciens (assembly GCF_003605385.1). Lineage (GTDB taxonomy): Bacteria > Bacillota > Bacilli > Bacillales > Bacillaceae_C > Siminovitchia > Siminovitchia acidinfaciens. The sequence continues at coordinate 172,620 of NZ_QYTV02000007.1, forward strand.
AATTGTTGTTCGCGTTTTGGCAATTACTTACGAAATAGACCACAAACCAAATGTCTCTATACACAAAAAGACATGAAGCCAATTGACTCCATGTCTTTCTCATTGCCCGGCGACGTCCTGCTCTCACAAGGGGAAGCCCCTCACTACCATCGGCGCTGAAGA
>NZ_QYTV02000008.1 GCF_003605385.1 Siminovitchia acidinfaciens
AAATACGTCGATGTCAAACCGGGTTCATCGCTGAATGTTCGCAGCAGTGCTTCCAGCAGTGGAAAAATAGTAGGGAAGCTATCTAGCGGCACTGCTGTTTCAGTTGAATCTGAATCCAAAGGGTGGGCAAAAGTGAGAGTGAATGGGATGACTGGTTATGTGAGCACAGACTTTTTGTCCTCCGGTGCGCAGTCAAGCAAGCCGCCAACAGAAGCACCAGTCAAAACTACGACAAAATACGTAAATGTAAAAGCCGGTTCAATTTTGAACATGCGAAGCACGGCTTCAACCAGTGGAAGTATAGTTGACAGGCTCACACGCGGTACGGCCGTCGAGGTTGAGTCTGAGTCCAAAGGCTGGGCAAAGGTTAAAGTCAATGGGAAAACCGGTTATGTTAGCAGCGAATTTTTATCAGCTGATAATGAGGGTAGCCAGGCGGTTCAGCCAAAAACCAAATATATTGTCAGTTTATCCATGTCCGGAGTCAGCATGCACAAGGAACCATCAACTAATTCTTCCACAATGGTGAATGTAGCAGCAGGGGTAGCTGTTCAAGTGTATTCGGAAGAGAATGGCTGGGCTAAAGTCAGCGTCTATGGCTCTGAAGGGTATATTCAATCTAAATTCCTTTCAGAAACAAAGCCTGATACCAAACCGGAAGAAAAGCCAGAGGATCCGACCGATCAAATTCGATATGTGACAGTTAGTCCCGGCTCCAATTTAAACATGCGTTCTGAACCGTCAACAAATGCCGCCATCATTACAAAGCTGGCGAGCGGAACTGCAGTAAAATATCATTCCGAGGCAAATGGTTGGGCAAGAGTCACTGCGAACGGGCAAACCGGATACGTAAGCACCCAATATTTGTCTTCAGGCTCCAATGCACCTGGAGATTTGGACAATGGAACAAAAACAACCGAATACTCCAATTACAATCTGACATTGGATGAAATGGTCAAAATTCAGATGGCAGCTACGCCACAGACAGATAAAAAGTATCAAACGTATATCCGTGAGGATGCATTAAGGCTGGACTCACTGGCAAATCCAAAATCCGGAACTGTCAAAAGCGGAAATTGGAATGTAAGGACTGGGGCAGCGACAAGCTTCTCGGCAGTTGGGCTAGTCCAAAGCGGAACCAACATGAAAATTTTATCATCAGTCAAAGGGGCAGATGGATATACCTGGTACCAGGTGGAATATAATAAAACCTGGGTCAATGCAGCTCCGGAAGATGTAAAATATTACCTTGATCCGAACAACTTTATCAATGATCCTGTAAAATCGCTTCAGTTTATCAATCTATCGAAAACAGCGAATGCCCAGGCACAAGAGATAAATGAAAAAATTCTTTCCGGAAAAGGCATATTAAGCGGTAAAGCGGCTGCTTTTATAGAAGCAGGGAAAATTCATGGAGTCAATGAAATGTATTTGATTTCCCATGCATTGCTTGAGACAGGTAATGGAAAATCTCAGCTTGCTAATGGTGTAGTTGTAAACGGGAAAACAGTTTACAACATGTATGGCATTGGTGCCTTCGATGGAGTTGCCGTACAAAAGGGAGCGGAATTTGCCTACAATGCAGGCTGGTTCACTCCGGAGGCAGCAATCATTGGAGGAGCGCAATTTATCGGCAATAATTACATCAGTGCCGGCCAGAACACTTTATATAAAATGAGATGGAACCCACAGGCAGCAAGTAACACCGGAAAAGCCACCCATCAATATGCGACGGATATCGGTTGGGCGGTAAAACAGATTACACAAATTCATAATTTGTATACATTGGTAAATTCATATACACTCGTTTACGACATCCCGGTTTATAAAAAGTTATAAATGATTGTTCGATATATTGAAGCACTCCCGCAGATTTGCGGTGAGTGCTTCTTTCGTTTAGGCTTTAAATTTCCCTGCGCATTGCTTGAAGGACATCAATCTGCGTAGCTCGCTGTGCAGGCCTCCATCCTGAAAAGACAGTGACCATCAGGCAGATCGCGATGCTGATCAAAGCAAGTGTCCACGGAATATATGAAAACAGCAAATTTTCGGGCGGTGCTTCATCAAAAATATTTTCAACGACGAGCGGCAGTGAAAAATTGACAGCGATACTAATTCCATAAGCGACAATCGTTCCAACCAGAGCTCCAATCAATCCGATATAGCTGCTCTCCAAAAGGAAGATCTTTTTTATTGTACCTGGATTTGCGCCGATTGCTTTCATAATTCCGATATCGGGGGCTCGTTCCGTCACAGCCATCGCCATCGTATTATAAATTCCAATTGATGCAATAATAAGAGCGATTGTACCAACTAATATCAGTCCGATTTTCATTATGGTAAAGATCATATTCACTTGCTTCATTTCACTGACGATGGAATATGTAGCGTAATTGTCCGCTTCCAATACTTCATTGATGCCTGTTACAGATTGAACATTGTCGGCGTAAATCTTCACCTGATCGTAAGTTTTTTCATCCGAATCTTTGATGCCTTCTGTTTCAACATCCAAAGAGCCGCCCGGTGTTCCTGTAAATGCTTCTATTTCTTTTAAAACTGCTTCAGAGATGAATACATCTGAATTAGCCATCCAGTCCCTGGCCGGTTTTTTGGCTATCCCCACAATAGTGAGAGGAATCGTTGTAGACGACTCTTTTTTGTCCAACACTTCCATTTGAACAGTTTTTCCGAGCACCTTATCCGTAAAGGCGAATTCCTTTTTTACAGTCCCATCCTCGTTATAAGGGTTGACATCTTCTCCGACTTCCCGTGACAATCCTTCCGGAAAGGTATAGCCAACGACAATTTCATTGGGGTTCCCAGGAAGCCGGCCTTCCGATAACTCGAACCCCGCTTTTACTTCTTCCGGGAAAAAAGTGACAAGGGTATTTGCCTGAATATGATACTCTCCAATCTGAAACACAGGCGTCTGCTGAAGCATTTGCCTCCGGGTGACCGCCTTGACATCATCCAGCGCCTCGAAATATTCGATATGGCGTTCATTGATTGCTTTATAGTTTCCTTGATCATCCATTTGGGCATGCACTTCGATCTCCGTTACAAGCCGGTCTTCCATCAATTCCTGAATGATCGACTTATGCAAGCCAAAACCGACGGAGGCAAGGACGATCAGGAATGCACATCCAATCGCTGTTGCTAAAATCGTCATGAAAACACGCGACTTGTTCTTTTTCATATTTTGTCTGACAAACTTGATTTGATCTTTCATAGTCATGCCAAAACAGCCTCCAATACTTTTCCGTCAGCAATTTCAATCGTTCGATGGCCAATTTCCGCAACCTTGTCGTCATGAGTGATAATCAAAAAAGTGATGCCGGACTCCTCGTTCAACTCTTTAATAAACTGAAGGAGCTGATCCTCTGTTTCACTATCGAGGCTCCCCGTTGGCTCATCCGCTAGAATAAGAGGAGGATTGACCGCAAGGGCGCGCGCAATGCTCACTCGCTGCTGCTGACCCCCTGACAGCTCGTTCGGGTAATGGTTTTTATATTCAAGCAAACCAACCCGGTCCAACGTTTCATCTGTCTTCAATTTGCGCTCCTGCTCATTCATGCCTTTTAAAACGAGCGGCAGCTCCACATTTTGAAACGCGGTCATACTCGGGATTAACTGGAAGTTCTGAAAAATAAATCCTAGTTGTTCTAAGCGGAAATCCGCAAATTTCGCTTCATTCAGATCACTGACCTTTACTCCAGCAATCCAAACTTCTCCTTGCGAGGGTTTTAGAAAGCCGCTGATAATATTTAGAAGAGTCGACTTTCCCGAGCCGCTTCGGCCGACAATGGTGACAATTTCACCTTTATTGACTGATAGAGATACATCCTTAAGTATACGAATTTTATGCTTTTTCCCTCTTTTTCCGACTTCAAAAGCATGGCTTACATTTTTTACAACAATCACATTCCATCCCACCTTTAAAAAATGACTCTAACCTATTAGACGAACCAAAGGTGGAAAACACTACGGATAGTTTTAAAGGTTTTTTTATTAAAGGTGAGCAGGTAAAAGAAAGCGAGGAATTTAGTGTAATGATGTAGAATAGGAGGCGACAAGATATGAAGAAATTAAAATAACCCGGCTGTTCCCGATGAAAGGATGCCAGGCGATTGAGTTATTTTGTGAACCATCTCATCAACAAGGCAAACAAGCCAATACCGGCAAAAGATCCAAGAGCAAATCCCAAAGAAAAATAATCAGCGACAAAGAAAACGATCAACATACATACGAAATAGCCGAAAGAAAAGCCGATCAGGTGATTTTTTAATCTCATTTTTAGCAACTCCTTTTTTATATAAAGAGGGAAATCGAGCTGATAAGCAGAGTAAGTAAAGTTATGATCTGCAGCACATTATGCTGGGCATCGGGTATAATATGGTCCTTTATAGGTGGTAAAAATTTGACTGTATTTTTAAAGTGAGATTCATATAAAGATTTTGGAAACTGTTTTAAATGTTTCCCCGTCAAGTACGGCATCCACCAGGTGAGAAGCTGCATCAATAAAAAGATGAACCAAAAAACAACTGAGATGATCATGAGCCATTTGATCTTTGTTATAAAGAGTCCGATAATTATAATCATGATCAGACCATTAACGGTTGCTTCCGTGTATTTTTCCTTAGGTGAATATTTGGATAAATCATTCCAGGGGTAAAGAGGAACCAGAGTTGTCACTTCAAAATAAAGAAGCAGCAGAATCTGAAGACAAATTGCAACGGTATAATAATCCACGCAAATTCCTCCAATCCTTAAAATTGCAGGTCAATATAAACGGCTTTTTTAAAAAATTATAGAGTGCATCTACTAAAATATGAAAGGTGGTACGTCGAATTGCCCCAAAAAAACCATCATCCGGCTTGGCTGGAACAATATATTCAATCACCGGAAAAGCAGCGAGATCTGTATCGACGGACATTATGGATAGTTGTCATTTCTCAGATTTTTGGCGGAGCGGGGCTCGCGGCCGGAGTTACGGTGGGAGCGTTGCTTGCGCGTGACATGCTGGAAACAGACAGTTTTGCGGGAGTGCCAGTCGCTTTATTTACATTGGGTTCTGCTGCAGCTGCACTGATTGTAGGGCGCCTTTCCCAGCGTTTCGGCCGGCGGTTCGGACTTGGTGCCGGATTCATAACAGGAGGCATCGGTGCCATTGGTGTGGTAGCGGCTGCGGTGTTGAGTAATATTTTCCTGCTATTCGTTTCGTTGTTCATCTATGGAGCCGGAACTGCCACCAATCTGCAGGCACGTTATGCGGGAACAGATTTGGCAAATTCGGCCCAAAGGGCAACGGCTGTAAGTATCGCAATGGTCTCTACCACATTTGGTGCAGTTGCGGGCCCAAACCTTGTGGACGTCATGGGAAGATTCGCGGAAGGAATCGGCATTCCACCGTTAGCAGGTCCTTTCATATTGGCTTCTATTGCATATATTCTGGCCGGACTTGCACTGATTGCTATGCTTCGCCCTGATCCTTTGGTAGTCGCCAAAGCGATAGCAGATGCGGCAGAAAAAGGGGAAACTAATGTATCAGGCGAAATGTCCGGTATGTCAAACAAGCGCGGTATCGTTGTTGGGGCCACAGTGATGGCTATAACACAAATAGTCATGGTCGCCATCATGACGATGACGCCGGTACATATGGGGGATCATGGTCACGGTTTAAGAGAAGTCGGGCTAGTGATCGGAATCCATATCGGAGCGATGTATCTGCCATCGCTTGTAACGGGCATACTTGTCGATAAAATCGGCCGGAGAACAATGGCTGCAGCTGCAGGAGCCACTTTATTGGCAGCGGGTCTTCTGTCAGCATTGAATTCCGGGGAGTCATTGCCGATACTTATCACTGCACTCGCCTTGCTAGGTATCGGCTGGAATTTCGGCTTGATCAGCGGAACGGCCCTCATCGTAGATGCAACAACGATGTCAACACGGGCCAAGACGCAAGGTGCAGTCGACGTTTTAATTGCCCTGGCGGGAGCGTCAGGCGGAGCGTTATCCGGTATAATTGCAGCCCAATTCAGCTATGCGGCGCTGTCACTTGCCGGCGGCCTCCTGTCCCTGCTGCTGATCCCGGTTGTCATCTGGTCACGCGGTGAAAAGGAAACTGCAAAAGCGGCTTAATCATCCAGTTCCATCAAGTCCCAATTGATTTCAGACAGCCTGTGTCTGAGGACCAATTGGGACTTTCTTGCTTTTTCATTTAAAGTAGCAATGTCCTCCGTCTGTTCCTGCCAAGGCAAGCCGGTTTCTTTTTCGAGCTTGGATACTTCTTGTTCAAACCATGAGCTGTAGCTTTCATATAATTTTGCGGCTTCCTCTTCATTTTGAAAATCTTCTGGAGTTCTGTAATTCAGATTGCTGTACCAAGCCTGAAATTCATTCTCACCAGATCTTTCAATCCTCTTTTGAAAAACATCAAGGATTTCCTGGGCTAACCCGGAATCTAATCCGTATTGAGTCATTACTTTTTCGATATTGTATAAAGTGATCATAGACAAATCCCTTTTTCTGAGCATAACGAATTCACCTCTATATTCCTATACGAATTTCCTCATTGGAATTCTCCCTTAAATGGTAAAATAAATAGGTTGAATTAATTGCACGAGTTATATAGATAATTGCATAAATACAGCTTATAATTGCACGAACCCCGCGCTTAATTGCACGAACTTGGCCTGGAATTGCACGAGTTTCGTTGGTATTGCACAAACGGACCGTATTCTTCAAAGCTCGGACCATAATGATCAGAATTTGAATCATATTTTTCTCAAATTGATTATATTAGCTCAAACTCGTATCTATTTTCCCATTCGGAACTATTAGCTCTAACTTGGACCAAATTTCATCTCAAACGGATTATAACCTAATTCGAGCGCATAAAACTCCGCACCACGTTTGTATATGAATTCGTTGCAGGCGGGATTGTTTCCTTTTTAGAAAAAATTTTAATAAAAGTGTAGTACCCATACAACTAGCTGGCGTCTATAGGGTTGACGGCTTGAAAGGGGGGAGAGAAGTTTTGGATGATGTGCTCATTGAAAAAATCAAGAGCGGCAATGACCATGCATTCCGATTGCTTGTGGAAAAATACCGCAATTATATTTTCCACACAGTGTATGGCGTCCTACGCAATGAAAAAGATGCGGAAGACGCTGCACAGGAAGTGTTCATGAAAATCTATACTTCTCTCCCCCAATATGAGAAGCAAGGTTTTAAAACATGGATTACAAGAATCGCGGTCAATCATGCCATTGATATTAAAAGGAAAAAGATTCGACGTCAGGAAGAAATGAATGTGGAATATGAAGAAACAAGCCATGCCCCGCCTGGAGTAAGCGTGGAATTCCTTGTTTTAAGAAAGGAACAGCAGCAGCTTCTGAGGGAGCGGCTCGATGACCTTCCGGAAAATTACAGAGGGGTCGTCGAAGGATTTTACATAGAAGACCGCACCTACGAGGAATTGGCACAGGAGCTAGATGTCAAAGTGAAAACTGTCGAAGTAAGGCTATATCGGGCAAGGCAATGGATGAAGAAGCACTGGAAGGAGGATGACTTTTCATGAACCATATCGATTATGAAAATTGGCTGTTGTACGCGACGGATTCTCTTGATGAAAAAACGCGCTCAAAATATGAAAACCATCTTTACAGCTGTGACCACTGCTTGGAGCTTTACTTAGAAGCTGTCGAAGAAGCAGAATCACAGATGCCGGTGCTGTCTGATCCATCAGGCTTCACGGACGCAATCATGAAAGAAATTGGCGGGGTGAAAGAAGAGCCGCCTCCCCAAATAAAGTCGAAGAAGAACATGCGAAGGCAGACTTTGGTCCATTACACTGTAGCAGCGGCCATGACGCTCGTGCTCATGTCCACCGGAATCTTCTCGCAGTTAACGTCAACTCTTAATGCATTTGAAAATTCGGCTGCAAAACAAGACCATTCTGTCATCAGCAGCTGGTTAAATAAAACAGATTCGATTACGGAAAAAATTGAGGACAACATTAGGGAGGGAAACGAACATGAATAAAAATCCGATTATTGCTTTTCTGCTCGCATTTTTTCCCGGCGGTGGATTGATGTACCTTGGGAAAGTATTGCGGGGGTTTTTCTATACAGCTGTTGTATTTGGTATTCCGGCCTTGTCGGCGGCCGTAGTATTCATGACAGGTGCGGAATTTTTTCTAGTTTTCGCTTTAGGCGGGCTGCTGATGTATCTAGTCAACTTTATTGATACTGTGGTGACAGCTTCGAAGCTGTATAATCGCGCAGGGCAAATAGATGAAGGAGCAGCGGTCGAAAAAAACCCTGATTCCGAGCGGTTTTTCACGATTGTCCTTTCATTCATTCCAGGACTTGGCCACTTCCAGTTAGGCCTTGTCTATCGAGGGATGACATTGCTCGCGGTGTTTTTGGGCCTTGGCGCAATGATTCTGTTCGTCACAATGATGACAGGACGCACTGAATTCCTTGTTTTCCTGGCTTCATTGCCGGTTATTTGGATATATGGATTTTTCGATGTTATGCAGTTGCTTGACCGTAAATCAAAAGGAGAAACATTGGTGGATCGGTCAGTACTTGAAGAATTTGAAAAGAAAAGACCGGATAGCAGTAAGAGCAAGGCGATTGCCACGTTGCTTTCAATCGTTCCAGGTGCCGGGCATTTATATCTTGGGCTGCAAAAACGTGGCATCCAGTTAATGGCAGCTTTCTTGCTGTCGATCTATATACTTGATGTGTTACGGCTGGGGATTTTCCTGTTCATCGTACCAATCATCTGGTTTTACAGCTTTTTTGACGGTCTCCAAAAAGCTTCGCAGTCGGAGAGTGGAGAACTGGAGGATGAACCGATTGTGTCTTACTTGATTAACCATCAAAAATGGATTGGCATCGGGCTGATCCTATTGGGATTATATTACATCGGCATGAATATCATCATTCCAATGGCTAATCCGATCTTGGGGGAGCGATATGGTATTGATCTTCATTACTGGATATATTCATATGTTCAGCCGGCGATCATCTGCCTCATTTTAATAGGCGGCGGAATCAAGCTTTTGTCAGGAAAAAAAGCGGATAAGGAAGGTGAAGCAAAATGAGGACATGGCGAGTGGGTTCTTTTTCAATGGGAGCAGCCCTGCTGCTTCTGGGTGTCTTCTTGTTATTGTCACAAGTTTTTAAGTGGGGTGATCCAGCTGTTGCCCTCTTTTCCTGGTGGCCAATCATCTTCATTGTTCTTGGTGTCGAAATCATTGTGTATCAGGCCGGTTCCAAACAAGAAAAAACAACCATCCAGTATGATTTTATCAGCATTATCTTCATTGCCGTCCTGGGGACCTGTGGCCTTGTGATGGCGATGTTAAGTGCGAGCGGATTATTGGAGCTGGCGGGAAATGTAGTGAAAGCCGAGGTCCGGACAGCTGACCTTCCAGCATATGAAGAAACTTCGCTGAACGGTGTGGACCGGATTGTCGTCGATGCGGGAACTTTTCCTTTAACCGTTGAAAGTACAGAGGCGAAGGCAGTCTCATTATTTGGAACGTATCAAGCGGAAACAATAGGTGATAATAGTTTGATAGAAAACGCTTCTGATTATGTGATGGCGGAGAAAAAAGGGGATACACTATTTATTAAACTGAAGGAACTTCCGCATCAGCGATTTATCAATAATTATAATAACGCCGACGCTACTTTGCTTATACCGGCTGACAAGGAACTGGAATTCAAAGGATACGACAGGAATCTTGTCTTTAAACCTAGGGGGTTAAAGAGTGACTGGGCGGTTGATTCATCCGGCTGGGTAAGAATAGAGTCGGACGAAAAATCTGATATGAAAATTGAAGCAAATAATGTATATGAATTGGAAGGAGCATGGAAGGGGATCAAGGATGTAAATGAAGAAGGCTTAAAATCAGGCTACATCAACTTCGAAAAAGGAACAGCCACACTTACGGTCAACCATGCCAATATGGTAGAAGTAGACTAACAAGTGATAAAAAGGTATGATTACTTAGTGAAGCATAATCATGCATAAAACGTTTCGCATTTAGAGTTCGAAGGATGATGTGAATTGAAAAGAGCACGAATCATTTATAACCCGACAGCTGGCCGTGAAATATTCAAGCGGCACATCGCTGATGTTTTACAAAAACTTGAGCAAGCGGGATATGAAGCGTCATGCCATGCTACAACGGGTGCTGGTGATGCGACAGCTGCTGCCCGGACGGCTGTAGAAAGAAAATATGATGTTGTTATCTGTTCAGGCGGCGACGGAACAATCAACGAAGTGGTCAACGGTATCGCAGAGCAGGAATACCGTCCGAAACTCGGAATCATACCAACAGGAACAACAAACGATTTTGCACGCGCATTGCATATTCCGCGGGATATAGACGCCGCTGTGGATGTAATAACAGCTGGTGATACGATACCGATGGATATCGGGCGCATGAACGAACATTATTTTATCAATATCGCAGGCGGGGGAAAACTGACCGAGCTCACTTATGAAGTACCCGCAAAAATGAAGACAGTCCTTGGACAGCTGGCCTATTATTTAAAAGGGATTGAAATGCTGCCGTCCATTAGGGCAACGGACGTTAGCATCGAGTATGACGGTAAACTTTTTGAAGGAGAAATGATGCTATTTCTCGTAGCTTTGACAAACTCTGTCGGCGGCTTCGAAAAGCTCGCGCCGGATGCTTCGATCAACGATGGCTTGTTTTCATTGCTAATTTTGAAAAAGACTAATCTGGCTGAGTTCATCCGTGTGGCATCACTCGCATTAAGAGGAGAACATGTAGATGACCCGAACGTAATCTATTCAAAAGCGAATCATATAAAAGTCAAATCAAAAGAAAAAGTCCAATTGAATATCGACGGAGAATATGGAGGATTGCTTCCAGCGGAATTTTACAATCTATACCGCCATTTGGAAGTGTTTGTTCCAATTAACGATATTCGCCCGGAAGATAAAGTATAAGCAGCCGTGACAGATTTCACGGCTGCTTTTTTTTCGTGGATTATTATGTGGTCAAATTAATTGGGAGAGGGTCTGGGACGGGGAAGGTGGAGATAAGCGGCATACTTAGCAACTAATTGGAAACGAGCGTTTTATAGCGCCCCGGTTGCAGATTATTCCTCATGATTAGTTATTATGGAGGCTTCATAGATTCCCAATCGTAGATTATTTTTGTTGATCGGTCACTATGAACGCTCCATAGAACCCAAAACGCTGATTATTTCGCTCATTCAGTCGCCATGAACGCCTAATCCCTTAGAATGATATTTCGTATCTATTTTTTCGCCATTATGATCGTAGCCTTCGCGCAGTAAAAACGCAAATTTGCAGTACATGTACCGGTGCAATTTATAACAATTTATATAAATAAAATTCATCAACTGGCTTTCCGTTAATCATCAGTGATTGAATCTTTTCACCTTCCACTTCGAAGCCCATTTTCGTGTACATGCTGAAAGCCCTTTCGTTATGCTTCATGACAGTAACACCGAGGCGCGTCAGTCCAATCTCTTTTGCCCAGCGGAATGCTTCTTTCAACAACCTTGTCGCTACGCCTTTACCGCGGTATTCCTCGGTCACACCGACAGAAATCCGTGCAGCATGTTGACTGCGTGAGGTGAACCCTCCGAGTACGACAACAAATCCAACGAGACGATCATTATCTTCTGCAACAATAATAGAGGAATTACCTTGAAGAAGAATTTTTTCTATATTTTGCTCTTCTTGCTCTGTACTGGTTTTTCTTTCACCAGGTTCAAATAACATCATGTTGGAGGAGTCAACACTTGTAATCAAATTGGAAAATTGCTCGGCGTCCTCCAGGCGGATATGCCTGATCTCCATATATAGTCATTCCTACTTTCTCTATTTTAATTTTCATTTTCTCTTTCGTTATAATATCCAATGAAAAACGCCAGTCCTGATGCGAAGAAGCAGCCTGTAGCCAGCATCAGCCAGGAAATGACGAAATCAATATTACTGGAAAGCTTTTTTGCAAAAATAATATAGCCGATAGAAAGAATAACTCCCACCACCAGCAGATTTTTAGCAACTTTGAATTTCTTTTTCCTATCTGCATTGATATTTTTCCGGGTATATTTAATACCCCATAACGCTAATACTCCTACTAGGATAAATGAGAAAATAACGACTCCCAAGCCGATCAGCATACAAAAAGCCCCCCCGTTCGACAAATATATCTTACCATAATTAATAAATATACGCAGTTTTTAATAGGACAATGGAAATATGTTCACTGACATGTTGGAAAGAGCGACTATATATTGTTGAAAAAAACATTTAGTAAAAGTACACTTTTTGTATAAATAATCATTGAGAGGAAGTCGTACAGGATGAAGAAGCTGTTCATTGTCGCTTTAATCATGATAAATATGGTATTGGCCGCGTGTTCGAATACAGAGGACGGGCATGCTGAAAAACATACAGACGAGGGAGTGGAAGTACACCTCGGAGATATCCGGGAAGAGACTGGCGGTCCACAGGAATTGCCGGAATTTCTTGAAGGAAAGCCTGAAGATATGAAAGTTGTTTACCAGGCTGTCGCACTAAATAGAGAGCTGTTGGAAAAAATACCTTGCTATTGCGGTTGTGGAGAATCAGTGGGGCATAAAGATAACTATGACTGCTTCATCCATGATAATAAAGAGGACGGCCGTATCGTTTGGGATGACCATGGCACAAAATGCCTAGTCTGCCTAGAAATCGCTGCCCAATCGATCAACGACTATAAAAATGGTAAGTCCATAAAGGAAATCCGTAAAGAAATAGATGAGAAATATAAAGAAGGATATGCAGAACCGACTCCGACTGAGGAAGTATAAGAAGGAAGGGGCACAGGCAGGGGGCTTGTGCCTCTTATTTTTGGATCAGTTAAGGGTGCGGGTCTACAATGGGCTGATTGGATTGTACAATAGGTTTCCAATTTTCCATGCTATACTTAAGTGAGAATCGAAAGGGGTGCTGGAACAGGTGTTGCTCGATAAATTGAAGGAATCGAAATATACCGTTGTTTTGACAGGTGCAGGCATGTCGACGGAGAGTGGGCTTCCGGATTTTCGTTCTTCTGATGGACTTTGGGAAAAAGAGGACCCCAGCCGGATTGCCAGCACGGATGCACTTAACCGTAATGTAGAGAAGTTTTTCGAATTTTACCGCCACCGTGTTCTCGGTCTGCAGGATTGCAAGCCGCATGCCGGCCATGAAATTTTAGCGAAATGGGAAAGAGAAGGCGTGATTCATAGCATCATCACACAGAATGTCGATGGTTTTCATACGGAGGCTGGAAGCAGGAATATTGCGGAGCTTCACGGCACTTTGCAAAAAGTCCATTGTCAATCGTGCGGAAAAGAATATGACAACGACAAATATGTAAATGAGCAATATCAGTGTGAATGTGGCGGGAAACTGCGTCCATCTGTTGTGCTTTTTGGTGAGATGCTGCCTGAAGATGCCCTGCAATTGGCAGCGGAAGAAAGTGAGAAGGCTGATCTGTTCATCGTTTTAGGTTCATCACTGACAGTAACACCAGCGAACCATTTTCCTTTAATGGCAAAGCAGAACGGGGCCTATCTTGCCATCATCAATATGGAGCCGACAGAGCTTGACATCTATGCGGATGAAACCATTCATAATCGGAAAATAGGAGATTTATTAAAAGAATTGGACGATGGGCTTACAACTAAAAAGTAATAATAGGGAGGCTTCGGCCTTCCTTATTTTTAAGGTAAAGGTATAACTTGCTATGGAAGACCTTATTAAAAGAAGGCTTTTCCGTGTCTAGCTCCAGCACCTAGCCCCTCGAGGTCACAAGCCGCTTCCCTGTGGTGGCTGAAGAGCTGCCTCCTCGGGAATCGTCTAGTGCTTGTCGGGGCTGAACAAGGCGCTTGCGCTTTTCTTTTATGGTACAATCGTTACAGCAAAAGAAAAGGAAGAAAACAATGAGCAAACAACAAGTACCCATTAAGAAAAATGATGAAATAGATGTCATCTTTGAAGATTTGACCCACGACGGAAAAGGCGTGGCCAAAGTGGAAGGTTATCCGTTATTTGTGGCCAATGCTTTGCCGGGTGAAAAAGCGAAAATCAAAGTGACCAAGATGAACAAAGGTTACGGCTTCGGCCGTTTGATTGATTTATATGAAAAAAGCGAGTTCCGAATCGAGCCGGCCTGTCCCATTTATGGGGAGTGCGGCGGCTGCCAGCTGCAGCACATCAGCTATGAAGGACAGTTGCATGCGAAAGAGAAACAGGTGCGCGATGTTTTGGAGCGGATCGGTAAGCTTGAAAATGTAAAAGTGCATCCGGTGTTGGGGATGGAAAATCCATGGCATTATCGGAATAAAGCACAGGTACCTATCGGCGAGCATGAAGGCGGCCTCGTGGGCGGTTTTTACAAACAGCGGTCCCACGAAATTGTTGATATGGAAGCCTGCCTTATTCAGCAAGAGGAAAACGATGAAGTTTTACAAAAAGTAAAAGCGATCTGCAGCGAATTTGGAATCAGAGCATATAACGAAAAGACCCACAAAGGAACATTGCGGCACATCATGGTTCGTACCGGAAAAGTGACAGGAGAAATCATGGTCGTATTGATTACCCGTACGCCGGATATTCCGAACCGGAGGAAGCTCGTTGAAAAAATTGTGGATGTGGTTCCGGGAATCAAGTCAGTCGTACAGAACGTAAATACAAAGCGGACCAATGTAATCTTCGGTGACCAGACGAACGTGCTGTGGGGTGAAGAAGTCATCTATGATTATATTGGCGACGTGAAATTCGCGATTTCAGCCCGTTCCTTCTACCAGGTCAATCCGGACCAGACGAAGGTGCTGTATGACAAAGCGTTGGAATACGCCGGATTGAGCGGCGAAGAAACTGTCATCGATGCTTATTGTGGAATCGGAACTATCTCATTATTCTTGGCGCAACGAGCGAAAAAAGTGTACGGCGTCGAGATTGTGCCGGAAGCGATAGAAGATGCGGAGCGGAACGCTGAGTTGAATGATATTGATAACGTTGAATTCGCAGTTGGTGAGGCAGAGAAAGTCATACCGCGCTGGTACGAACAGGGAGTGCAGGCTGACGTGCTGGTTGTGGACCCTCCAAGGAAGGGCTGCGACGAAACATTACTTCAGACCATCATCGAAATGAAACCGAAAAAGGTCGTCTATGTATCCTGCAATCCCGCTACCTTGGCGAGGGATCTACGGATCTTGGAGGATGGCGGCTACGAAACCGTGCAGGTCCAGCCGGTGGATATGTTTGCACACAGCGTTCACATAGAGTCTGTTGCTGAATTACGGTTGAAGTTGTCCAATTAAAATAAACATCTCTCACTAAAAATAAATATCTCTCAATCCAACCCCGATTCGTGAAAATAAACATTTCCAAATTCGGGGTCTATTTCCGTCTGAGCCTTTGTCTTGCCCCGCTTTTTTCTTATTTCCCTTATGCAACATTCAGGGAGAACTCCATTTTAACTTGCGAAAAAAGGTGAAAAAAAAGCTGAAAAAGAGGCGGGAAAACCGTCATTTTTGAATCAAAAAACCCCCATTTTGGGGGTTCCGCAGGAAATCTTTATTTTAACGGCAACGAAGGAATGCGGGTTGAGGGCGGGTGAAATGAGAGGAGTTTAATATGGTTGTACATAGGAGAGAGAAGAATTGAAGGGGGGTTTGTAATATTTCATCCATAAAATAGGAGATAAGATGCACTATTTATCTGTTGCCTTACAATGGAATTTAGCAAAGAGTCTAAGAAATATAAGTAATCTCTATTTGCCTCCCTCATTTATAGCTCCTCCCTCTACTAAAAAGTCGGTACCCGCTTAGCAGGGGGGCTGGCCAAATCTACAGAATATCCAGGCTATCTCCGGGTCACTTTCAGTTCTAATTTAAGCGTAAAAATGAATTGAGGCTGGTTCCGAAACGAGCTCGGTAATTTCCTGATGTATGCTCAGTTTATTACCCATTTGGGCTATCCGGAGCCAACCCATACAGCCCAAATCCCATACTCGCCAAGTTCATCAATGCTTACAACACTTTCCCCTAAGGCCATAAAATATTAAGTAAAAAGCGAAGGGATTTTTGCACTTATCATGGAATATTAATTGTAGAATAGGCATAACAAAAGGGGGGGGGATGATATGGGGCTTTTCAAGCTGATGTTTGGAGTAGCAAAAAAAATGGATAAAGAAAGAGAGAAAGAATTTAATAGAAAGCTAAAGCATCAAAAAAAACAAGATCAAATAGAACAACAGCAGAATCAAACAAGGCTTTTGCAATTGGTAGTTGAAAATATAACAGAAATGGTTTCGACTCAAGAGGAGTGGAGTGATTCTTATAACTTTAAGAACCAAGCCTTAGACTATATTGGAGTAGATGGAATTGACGAAAGTGATGTGGATAAATATTTTGCCGTTATTGATGATATCGTTCACGACACCAAGACCGCTTATGAAAAGATAAAACGGGTTGCTGATGTAGTTGAGGTTCACGAAGTCACCCAAGAGTATTTGAAGAGCATCAAAGAACATATGTTATTGCAATTAGAATATATGATCAAGCATTATATTGGTGTAAAGAATTATGTTCAAGAGTATTTTAATAAAGGTTTTAATGAAGAATATATAAAAGAAGTCATTAATGAAGATTATCGAAAGTCCGAATCACATGCAGAAATTTGCCAATCCTATATCAATAAAGCGGTTCAATCCATACAAAATCTATAAAGAAGTTTGTCTTTCTTTCTTCCTTCCTTCCTTCTATCTCTATGGTGGGAGGTTTTTATTTGCAATGATGTAGAGGCGGATATACAAGGCTTTTTAATCAATTA
Organism: Siminovitchia acidinfaciens; assembly: GCF_003605385.1. Taxonomy (GTDB): domain Bacteria; phylum Bacillota; class Bacilli; order Bacillales; family Bacillaceae_C; genus Siminovitchia; species Siminovitchia acidinfaciens. Next base: position 16,888 of record NZ_QYTV02000008.1, read on the forward strand.
TTCTGACCATGCGTCTTACTTCAATTTTCATCAACCCACATGAATCGATTATAGGTTTGGCTCTCTCATTCCGAATGAAAAAGATAGAGGGCTACTGTTTCACTTGGTTGAAAAACACACGAATATAAATTATAGAAAAGATAGAAGTGATGATTCAAACAAATATGAAACATCACATTACCTTAAAAGTGAGAATAACAGATTCGGGCTGGATCCAATACGGATTCAGTCTTTTTCTTTTGGTTTAATATTTCTTCAATCCTTTGCCAGTACCCATGACTTCCAATTTCCTTTTTTCATAACAGAAATTAAGTTGGTATTTAAAGTGGATTGAGCCCTTATTAAGTATATCTTTATGTTTATTTTTCTTTTCTATTCCAGGGAAAAGCTCCTTTATCTCGGCGGGATGCTCCGTGTAACACAGGATATTTTAGAGGGAATAATAGATACTTCCCAGTTTGTAATCATAAATCCCGTTTTCTGTATTTTAGGCAACAGAAAACATGGGGGGTTGGTCAAATTCCACTAGGTATTCATCAATTTTAATAGAATCATAAATTTCATTTTCTATAAAATATCCAATCTTGTTATCAAAGACGGAATTTTCCTCTGCTAAAGTCAATCCAGCTTTTTGTAATAAATCACGAGTTTCTTCAATATCTAATCGTAATGCTATTGCAAAGCAAAGAAGTTTTTGTTTTGACGGTTTTATTTTATTTTTAATAACTTTATTCTTATAGAATCGGTCAATACCAAATTTATCAAGGTCAATAGGGTAATTATTTTTTTTTAAAAAAAAAGGGATTGCACGTATTCCCCTAATGTTTGGGCACTTTTTACTCTTTTAACTCTCTGCTCTAGGACTCCAAAAAAATTTTTCTTAGGGGGTGCTTGATTATAAAGTACTGTTGGGTCATTTGAAAAAATCTGTTTTTCTAGGTTCTTTATAGCTTTAAAAAGTCCATTGGTCTCGATATATATTTTCAGTTCTTCTTTAACCTGCGGATCCATATGTTTCTCCATAAATATTCCTCCAAAAAAACTCAATGTGACTTGCCACGTCACCTTTTATTTCCATTGACTTTATACAATAGAATCATAGAACAATGAATTCAAGGAGAAAAATCAGAGTGAGTCCCATCAAATAAATGAAAATTGAACGCTATCTACTTTGTGGAGATTCAGAAAAGGGGTAGGTAAGTCCTACTCCCTTTTGTTAATTGACTTGTTTTAATCTATATACAGCGGCTATATTATCCATTGCATCATATTCGATTTGAAGATTAACTGGCCCAACAATCGAATCCTCATCATTACTTTTCAATTGGACAATATGCTGGTTGACTGCCGACATGTTATTATTAATGGTTTTGTAATGATATGATAAATGCTTTTTAATTTCTTCTTTTTTATTATTAACTGTTTTATTTCTTCTGAAAATTGCATCAAGAGCAAGGTTTTTATCCTTTAAGATGTTTTCAAATTGGTTGCTGTACTCGGTTAATTGTTTATAATAATTTTCAATATCTGCTAATCTATTGATATTGACTTCTGAATTATTTCCTAAATCATTAATAATTTTTAAGCAGACCGACATAACTTCTAAATTACCGTATCCTAATAATACTTTTTGTTCAAACGAAGATGTAAGCTCTTTAATTTCATTAACAATTTTATCCAAGCCAAACTTTGCCTTTTCCTTGATGAGGGAAGCATTATTTATTAAAAATGGTAGTTCACGCAAAACAGACTCTATTTCATTGTAGGATGTTGATGAAAAATCTTCGATTTTTATTAAATAAGCCTGTAATTTTTCATCTTGGTTAAGAATACTTGGTAAGATGGATTTTAAATAACGGATATTCCCTTGTATTTTCCCAAATTTATCATTATTGTATTGGCGAATTAATGTATCAATCTTTTGATCAATAACAGTTAATTGCTTATTTATTTTATCTAAATGCTCTTGAGCAGTAATAACAGTCATTACACCTAAAACTGCATTCGATAATTGAGCAGGGTTCACTTTTTTTATGTCTTTAATTTCTAACCAACCATGCTTATTTATTTTATTTTTATTATCAATAGCAATCGGCCTAAACTGATCCGCAGAGCCTTTTTTCTTCATTATACTAAGTTCTCCTGATTTTATTTTTTCGAGAACCTCTTCACTAAATTTAACTATTACCTTCTTTTCACTTTTTACAATGTCTTTGGCACTTGGCGAGATTTTAATTACTTCTCCAATGTGACTTTTTAGATTATCTGTTAAAGTCAAGGGTTCTGGCTGACGGTATAAAGTTAGATCTGCTGATTTAAAACTTTCTATCTTCCAAGGAAGTTCAATTTGAAGAATATCTTCATTATCTAATTGTGGAAGAGAATCTCCATTATCTAATTGTTTATCACTTGATACTTTGCTTTTGTTATTGAATTTATTAAAAATAAAAAGGGTAATGATTATTGCTACTATGATCGCTGTAATTATTCCAAGTATATTTTCCATTTATATTTCCCTCCAACGTTAGATTAGTATTTAATATATATTGATACATATCGAGATTAATAATACCGTTGTAACGCATTTACCTCGATTGTTTCAGTAACTGTTCATGGAATAACCCCCGAACGAATTCCAGTTGTAGCCGTATTATATCATTAGTTTTTTAAACTTTCCTTCAATTATTCGGGTTCAAATAGCGTTTGGGTTCAGGTCGGTCTCAAATCCTTTTCAGTTGTATCCTTTCCAGTTTCAGAAAGTTCTCCGTCATCTACTCCGTATTCATACGAAAAGGAACGTAATTTTTTTATAACGGAAAATTGGATGGGTAGGGGAAGTAAGTGAGCCCTTTGGAAAGAAGGGGTTGAGAGGAGCGGGAGGAGGAGAGGGGAGTAGTAAACGGATAAGGGACAGGAATAAAGGTTTGAAAGGGATTTTAGTATAATAAATAGCGAAATGGTATAGGAAGATAAGTTAGGATGTGAATAAGAATGCTTTCAAAAATCTTTTTGGGGAGCTTTAGTTGATAATCCCAATGCCTGTGAAGGAACTGAAAGAAGCTAACACTACGATAATTTTGTATTGGTAGAAAGGGAGATTGCTCAATTCCAGAGTAATCTCTTTTTAAGTTTTTGCTCATTGATTTAAAGTATACAAAATTTCAACTTCCTTTATGTTACGATATTATTAGGTGACTATTATCAGATAATGCTGAAAAAGGGGGATTTATAATGTTTATATCAAGATTGAATATTAATAACTTTAGATGTTTTGATGAAATCGAGATTGAATTTAATGAAGGAATGAACGTATTAATCGGTTCTAATAATGCTGGGAAAACTACAGTTATCAAAGCGTTAGAACTTATATTTAACCGTACAAAGTCTAAGACCCTAACTATAGATGATTTCAATAAGAATGTGGATATCTCCATACCTCCTGAGATTACCATTACTGCCACATTGCAATCTTCTCAAAATGACACAAAAGATGATAAAGCTATTGTAGCTAGTTGGCTCACGAAATTAATTACGCCATGGGAAGCAACTCTTACATATAGATTTTATCTTCCTGAACAAGAACATAAAGCATATCAAGAACAATTTGAAAAAATAACAAATAAAAAAGACCAGTGGGCTTTTTTAGAATCAACTTTAAAACGGTATGTGTCAAGGATTTACGGAGGTGATATTCGAAACAGACTCAGGGCAGAGGGAGAATATTTAGAAAAGATACACTGTGAGACTTTAGATGCCCTACGTGATGTTGAAAGTAAAATGTTTACGGGAAGAAACACGTTACTCAAACAGCTACTTCTACATTTTAAAGATAGCGGTCTTGAAAATAATCAAAATGAAACTACAAATGATGATGAACAACAATCACAAGAGGATTTATTTACGTACCACTCAGGAAAGTTAGTTGATAACTTAATTTCAAAAATAAATCAAGAAGAAGTCTTAGACTTTGCTGAAAAAACTGGAGCATCTATAGGAGGGACTCCTGCTTTAGAAGGTTCATTAAACGAAAGTGATGTATTGTCAGCTTTACGTCTAATTATTAAGGATCACACAGGTATAGAAATACCAATTATAAATAATGGTATGGGTTACAATAACTTAATCTATATCTCCTTAATTCTTTCGAAGTTTAAAATGATTACCTCAATAGATTACGGTGAAAATGCGAAGACTTTTCCAATTCTATTAGTTGAGGAACCAGAGGCCCATTTACACCCTGCCTTACAATATAATTTCTTAAAGTTTCTAAATGAAGAAATTAAAAATCAAACTTTCAGTAGACAAATTTTTATTAATACTCACTCTACACAAATTACTTCTGCTGTTGGTTTAGATCCAATAATATGTTTAGAAAAAAATAGTAGTGGAAAAGTTTCTGCTAAGTATCCAAGCAAAGTTTTCTCTGATAGTAAAGAAGATCAAAATTCTAAAAAATACGTTGAACGGTTTCTGGATGCTACTAAATCTGCCATGTTATTTTCAAACTCTGTTCTATTAGTAGAAGGAATGGCCGAACTTGTACTATTGCCTGTGTTAGCAGAAAAAGAAGGTTATGATTTAGACAAACACCATGTTTCACTTGTGAGGGTTGATGCACTTACGTTTAAGCATTTTATAAAGTTATATGGTGCAGGTACCAAACCTGAGAGATTACATTTTGCTTTGGAAAAAAGAGTAGGCTGTATTATTGACACTGATCCAAGGAAAATTGAAAGAAAAAAAGATGAAGTAGAACAAAAAAGAAGGAGCTGGAAAGGGTGCTGGCCTTTTGAAATAAATAGTGATCCCCAAAACTATGAATACAATAGTAAATCTGGTGCATTACTAAATTTGATAGAACAGCAGGAAAGCAGTACAAATGTTAATATTTTTTATTGCGAAGAAAATGGTAAAACATTTGAGTATGATTTAGCCTGGGAAAATTACCAATCTGATTTGCTGTTTGATGAATCAGTAGAAATTATTGAAATTCCAGAAATAATTCAAAGTGGATGGGAGAGTGAAAAGAAAGAGCGTGCTAAGATGGCTTCAAGTTTCCTTATGTATGCGGAAAAATGTAAAGGAGAAGTTGCTTTTAATTTAGCTACTAAGTTAGAAGATGAAGAAGCACGTTTAATTTTGCCTGCTCACATAACAAACGCACTGATTTGGGTATGTCATAAAAATAATGAAGGGAATTGAATTAATGGTGAAACCAAGAATAACTATTACTTCAGATGATAGATTAGAAGATATTGATAGTCCTTTCAAAGTAATTGCAGGGCCTGGTGCGGGGAAAACACATTGGCTTGTTGAGCATATTAAAAATGTACTTCTTAATTCTACTAAACTTTCTAATATATCTAAGATTTCCTGTATTACATATACTACTGTAGGTGCGGAAGAAGTTCTAAATAGACTAAAGGATAATCAGGACAAGGTTGATGTGTCTACTATTCATAGTTTTTTATACTCTAATATCGTTAAGCCATATATCCATCTTTTAAAAGATGAGTCAGGAAGAAAGTTGGTCAATATTTATGAAATGGATGGACACATTGAAAATGTAGCTACTAAAGGAAAGATTTATAAATGGCAAAGGGAAGTTAATAATGCAGGTTTTATAAGGGACCAAAAAAAGATAAAAAGGTGTTTGGAAAATATTGATTGGGTTCTTGATAATGGTACATTTATATTAAAACCACGAAATGAATATTTGAGAAGAATAGGAAGATATAGCATAAGATTAGAGGATTTACATATCTATAAAAAAATCTCTTGGGATGATGGGATTATTCATCATGAAGATGTTCTTTATTTTTCCTATAGGATATTAAAAGAGTTTCCAATCATTCTTGAACACTTAAGTGCTAAGTATCCGTACATGTTCTTAGATGAATTTCAGGATACCAACCCAATTCAGTCTGAAATAATTAAATGGTTAGGAGATACTGGAACAATAGTAGGTGTTATTGGCGATCCAGCCCAATCAATATACAGTTTCCAAGGGGCTTCAAGATCTGATTTCATAAACTTCTTTTTACCAAATCTCAATGAATATGTAATTGGGAATAATAGGAGAAGTGGGGAGAGGATTGTAGAAATCTTAAATCATTTAAGACAAGGTGATACAATAGCCCAGCGTTCAACTCATAATCAAAGCAATAATCCCATCTATTATTTTGAGTGTGAAAATGAAATAGCTCAAACGCTTTCGGATTTCCATAATTTAAGACGAGAGTTAGGAATGGGGCATGATTATTGTATTTTAACTCGTAATAATGATTCTGTAAAAAGACTTCAAAATATAGAAGTTACAGATGTCTGGACAAGTTTAAACGAGGCTGACTCGGACAGAGAAAGATTATTGAAATCGCTTATTACCGCTTATAAGTTAGTGGAAGATGGTAGGAATGAACTCGCTGTAAAAGAAGTGATACGTTCTCTAAAGACAGATAAAAACAATATATTAAAATCCCCATTCCAAGGAAGTCAATTTATTGATTCATTATCGAAAAGAAGTCTTGCTGTTGATTTGGTTGAATTCTTAATGAGTGAAATTAAACAATCATTTAATTTCACATTGTTAGTATTCTATCAAATACTTTATGAATTTCTGAAAGCAAAGGGATATAATTTAATAAAAATAACAAGAGGTAATATTAAAACACTATCTGAACAAATATCGATTCAGGAGTTAATTGAAAATCTTATTCTACCCGAAGAAAAATCTACAGATATAAGAACTATTCATAAAGCAAAAGGTGCAGAGTTTGAATCCGTACTCTTATATCTAGATGACGTTGAAGAGATAGAAAACATTATTCATCCAGAAATAAATTCAGAAAATGATGATACAAGAATTTATTATGTGGCTTTGAGTAGGGCAAGAGATTTACTATGCCTTGCTGGCCCTCCATTAACTAAGGTAAATAAAGAAAAAATTTCTGAGTTTAATATAATTGTTAAGAAGAAGTCTCACAATAATTAAACTAAAGAAGCAAAAATGGAATTGGAAAGCTTTTGAATAATAATATCACAGTTTTAAACATACATTATAAACTGCATTAGGATTAATTATATTTGATTCCTGTTAATTAGCTTTACATAGTGATCTTAAACGTTTATATATACGATTTAAAATGAGGAGATGATTATATGACTGAAACGACTTACAAACCGATTGTTGAATCAGAGTTTAAAGTTTCTGGGATATACTCAATATGCATTGACAGGTGTATAAAAATTGAAGACGGAGAAGAAAAAGGCGAGCAAGTAGTAATGAGGTATAAAAAGAACGGTCACAGGATTCCAAGGCAACCTGCATTTGATGAACTGAGTATTACTAAGGCAATAATTGAAGCCTTTAAACAAGGAGTGTTCTCTAAAGAATCGTTAGATTTGTTGAAGAAGGAAATTAGAGAAATATAGTAACAGAGGTTAGTATTTTTATACATAACTATTGAGATAATAGCTGTAGCAGTAAAAGGTAGAGACAATACGGTTTCAGAAGTAATTCCTATAGGTGACCTATTCGAATCATTTCAAAATAACGAAATGACTAAAATAATGAATCATAATATTACTGAAATAGTAAAAGATGTGAACCCTACTACATCGACTTGAAAATAAATTTTCAATACTCTTTTACTTTTTCTACTATGTCTCCCTAAAATAAACATATCTCAATCCGACCCCAAATTTCGTGATAATAAACATCTCCGAAACCGGGGTCTTTTTCTGTCTGAACCCTTGTCTTTCCTGGTCTTTCTCTTCTTTCCCATGGTCAACATTTTGAGAAATCTTAATTATAAAACCGATAAAATGCGAAAAAATAAGCGAAAAACAGGTGGAAAAGGCGTCAATTTCGAATCGAAAAACCTCCATTTTGGGGGTTCGGTAGGAAAACATTATTTTAACGGCAACGAAGGAATGCGGGTTAGGAGAGGGGTTTTTGAGAAGAGTAAAATATTAATGCACAGAAAGTAGGCAACTAACCCATTGGGGGTTGCCTATTTACTTTTTTGATAACCGATTTACGATGAGGTAGTATTAGATTAATCAATTGTTCAGTATCTTTGTTGGGACAGAGGATTGACACTATTTTCTTTGATGGAGGTCTATTGTGGATAATAACGATATATTAATTCGATTGAGATATGCGCTGGAAATTAAAAATAAAGAAATGGCAGAGATCTTTAAACTTGGGGGAGTGGATGTAACAGTGCCAGAAGTAATAAAGATTCTCACCAAATCAGACGAGTATGATGCGAAAAGTGACGAGCAAATAAAATGTAGTAACAGTATGTTAGATTCATTTTTAAATGGTTTTATTATTTATAAAAGAGGAAAACAAGAGCCCAAACTAGGTCAGTCTGATACGCCAGATCAGTCTATAAAGAAAAATGAAAATGTTAATAATCTCCTGTTAAAGAAGGTGAAAATTGCATTAGCATTAACGACTGAGGATATGCTGGTTATATTCGAAAATGCAGGAATCACGGTAACCAAAGGGGAGCTGGGCGCATTATTAAGAAAAGAAGGACATAAGAACTATAAAGAGTGCGGAGATAAATATGCCAGGAATTTCTTAAAAGGATTGGCGATGAAATACAGGGGATAAGCCTTAATATAGGTAATGAAATGATACATAACTACTTAGGTGAGACATTACGTTTAGAAATCAAGTAGTACACGATTTTCTTTGCACTTTTTATTTGTTAATATTAAGATGTTAATGATTAAAATTTACTATTGTTTGATAAAAAGTGCTTTAGCACGGTATAGGTGCAGTAAAAGCAGGGAGAACCTTGCTTTTTATTTTTGGGGACAAGGGCTTGCCCAGGTGTCCAATAATGAGAGGATTTGAATATGAAAGATAATTTTTGGCGTGATTTACCAAGGCCGTTTTTTATACTGGCACCAATGGAAGATGTGACGGATGTTGTTTTCCGCCATGTAGTGAGTGAAGCAGCCAGACCAGATGTGTTTTTTACAGAGTTTACAAACACAGAGAGTTATTGTCACCCACAGGGGACTCAGAGTGTGCGTGGGCGTCTGACATTTACAGAAGATGAACAACCAATTGTGGCCCATATATGGGGGGATAAGCCTGAATACTTTCGTGAAATGAGTATAGGTATGGCGAAACTAGGCTTTCGAGGTATAGATATCAATATGGGCTGTCCTGTACCTAATGTGGCACAGAATGGGAAGGGAGCCGGCCTTATCCGTCGTCCAGAAGTTGCGGCAGATTTAATACAAGCAGCAAAAGCAGGAGGCTTACCCGTAAGTGTAAAGACAAGGCTTGGCTACACGGATGTAGACGAATGGCAGGATTGGCTGACACACATATTGAAACAAGACATTGTCAATCTGTCCATTCATCTTCGTACAATGAAGGAAATGAGCAAAGTAGATGCTCATTGGGAGCTAATCCCGGAGATTAAAAAACTTCGTGATCATGTGGCACCAGGTACACTTTTGACGATCAATGGGGATATCCCTGACCGTCAAACTGGCTTGAAGCTCGTTGAACAATATGGTGTTGATGGGGTTATGATTGGGCGTGGTATTTTTAAAAATCCATTTGCCTTTGAAAAAGAGCCGAAAGATCCTAGCAGTAAAGAATTGCTTAATCTATTAAGATTGCATATGGATCTCCATGATAAATATTCAACCTTAGGGCTACGTCCATTCAAGGCTCTTCATCGGTTTTTTAAGATATATGTCAAAGGATTTCGAGGGGCGAGTGAATTAAGAAATCAATTAATGAGCACTGAGTCAACAGACGAAGTGCGTGCGATGCTCGATAATTTTGGATCAAAGAATCTTGATGCAATGGGGAAACAGTAGAATGATGTGCCCCCCCTGTATAAAATCGGGGGGCTTTGGTCCATTTCTTATGGTCCCAAACTGATTCATTCGGTGGTTTCCTTGGTTGCTTATTTAAGAGGATCAGGCCTTCCTCAGCTAACAGCCCACAATGCTCTTCTTTTACTGGAATGCCGATCTACGATGGTTTTATTATTATACCTTTTAATTTCATTTGTTTTTCTTCCCATTTGCTTTTATTTCTACTATGTAACCAAAAAATAAACTCTTCTCACATAAAATAAACATTTCCGATCCCAGCCCTGATTTTGCGAAAAAATATTATTCCGATTTCGGGGCTGTTTTGCTGCTGAATCCTTATATCAGAGATCTTTATTTAAAACCGAATAAAAGGTGAAAAACAGGCGGGAAAACGGGTAAAACTGTATCTTAAAAGTATATTAAGTGGGTTCGGGAGGAAATCTTTATTTTACGGCAACGAAGAATGCGGGTTGAGGGTGGTTGAATTGGGAAGAGTATATTTATAGTTGTACAGAAGTTGTCTCAATAAAAGATAGGGGAGATTTTTTATGCTAGGAACTAAACGAGAAAATATAAGGCAAGGCACGAAAGTAAAAGTTGTACAAAAACAAGACCAGCGTTCGGGAAAATTAACAGAAGGTGTGGTTTTGGACATATTAACTAACTCAGCCACTCATCATCATGGAATAAAAGTCCGGCTTAAAAGCGGCATTGTAGGGAGAGTAAAGGAGATACTGGAGTAGTATATACTCCAAGTTGATGTTTTTTTATATATCATTTTTCCCATTTTGGGATAAGTATCCAGCTATACGATTAAGCAATCATTCTATTTTTCAGCCGATGTTATATTAATAAAAACTTCGGGTAGTCCACTCAATAAGATTTAAAGTTAATATTCTCAATGCAATAATTAATTTCGTCTAACCCCGTTTTGTGAGAAGTCGGGGTCTTTTCTGTCTGATCTATCTAAGATATGGTAATGGTTCAATGAAAGAGCGTCATGGATTAACTCAGAAATAATAATAGAAACCACTAATAAGTAAGCCCCCAATCAAACACCGCCTGTCATAATTGCGAAATATCCAAATAGAAAAGACATGGACAAAAGTCATTTCAATAAGAAATGTCTCTGTTCATGTCTTTGTTCATTTTCCACCAAATTATTTTAGGGAACTCAGTCTTTTATCCAAAGCTGTGACCAGTTCTCTATGTCTCGAATGATTGGCTCAATTGAACGTCCTTTTTCAGTTAATGAGTATTCAATGACTACAGGCGTTTCAGGGATAACCTCACGTTTAACTATTTCTTTATTTTCTAAATCCTTTAAGCGATCAGATAGAACTTTTCCACTTATACCAATCGCAGATTGAATTTCATTAAAACGTTGTGTGCCGGATAATAATTGATAAATAACTAATGCGGTCCATTTTTGACTTAGAAGTGAGAGGGCTTTTTCAAACTTTGGACAAATAGTTGGCTGCGTCATTGTCTTTACCCCTTTTATTTATAGTGTACCACAATATATAACTTATTAATAAATATAAAATTGCTTACTTGACAAAACATAATAACTATAATAAATTAAGTTACATAAAGTAACCAACTGAAAAAAGGAGAGTAAAGAAATGAATAAAAACGAAATTGGGAAAGTTATTTTAAGAGTAATATTAGGCCTTACATTCTTCATTCATGGATTAGCAAAATTCCAAGATGGAATTTCAAATACAGTGGGATTTTTTGATATTCTTGGTATTCCAGGATTCCTAGCCTATGCAGTTGCTGTTATAGAGTTAGTTGGAGGTATTGCCTTAATTTTAGGAATTGGAACAAGGGTCATTGGCCTATTGTTTGCATTGATCATGGTAGGAGCTATTATTACAGCAAAACTTCCAGCTGGATTCCTTGGCAATGGTCAAATGGCAGGATATGAACTTGATCTTGCATTACTGGCAATGTCTATTTACTTTGTAATGGCTGATAAATCGGTATTATCTTTAGACCAAAAAATATTTAACTCAAATAACAACTAGGAGGTCTATGATGGTATTTCACAAAAAACCAACGACATTCATTGGGCATGTAAAAGTTAAGGTGGAAAATTTACAACGTTCAATAGAATTTTATAAAGATGTCCTTGGATTCGATATTTTAGAACAAACATCCTCTACCGCAAAACTCACAACGGATGGTAAGACAAGTATCTTATCACTTGAACAACCTGAAAATGTCATACCGAAACAGGGAAGAACAACAGGTTTGTATCATTTTGCATTATTGTTGCCAACAAAGTCAGACCTGGCTAATATCGTTGTTCATTTAGTCAATAATGACATTCGTTTTGGTTCATCGGACCATCTTGTCAGTGAAGCATTGTACTTACATGATCCTGATGGGAATGAAATTGAAATTTATATCGATAGAGATCCTTCTGAATGGAGATGGGAAGGCGAAGAAGTGGCAATGGCGGTAGATCCACTAGATTTTGAAACTCTATTAAACAATGTTGTACCTGGCAAGACCTGGAAAATGATGCCTGCTGCAACGGTAATGGGTCACATTCATTTACACGTGTCAGAACTAAAGAAGACAGAAGAGTTTTATGTAAATGGACTGGGAATGGATGTAGTCAATCGATATGGAGCGCAAGCCTTATTCCTTTCCTACGGAAAATATCACCATCATGTAGGGGTCAACACATGGAATGGCGTAGGGGCAAAAGCCCCGGCCAAAAATAGTGTAGGTCTTGAATCGTTTACGCTTGTTTTTGATCATGAAGAAGCTCGGAAACATGCAGTAATGAATTTAAAGCAAATTGGTGCGGACGTATTAGAAGAAAATGATCATTTTATTACTTATGATCCTTCTGGGAATCGCATCGAGTTAGCTGTATAAGATGGGAGGTATCCGATTGGCTGCTAAAAAAAGTGCCGGAATTGAAATCGGTATCTACACACTTGCGGATATTGGTACGGATCCCCATACAGGAAAGACGATAACGGCAAAGGAAAGAATAAAAGAAATCATTCAAGCCGCAAAACTTGCTGATGAGGCAGGACTAGATGTATTTGGAGTAGGAGAGCATCATCGTCTGGATTACGCTTCTTCTTCTCCTGCAGTTATATTGGCTGCTATTGCACAAGTAACAGAACAAATTGGATTAACAAGTACGACAAGTGTTTTAAGTACGCTTGATCCTGTTCGTCTATTTGAAGATTTTGCTACATTGGATTTGATTTCGGACGGCCGAGCTGAAATACTGGCGGGCAGAGGAGCATTTATAGAATCATTTCCTCTTTTCGGCTATGGTACAAACGATTATGATGAATTGTTTGAAGAACATATGGAACTCCTATTACAGCTGACTCAAAATGATACCGTCACTTGGTCGGGGAAGTTCCGTTCTCCTTTAAGGAATGCTGAGATTGCTCCAAGACCAGTACAAGAAAAACTACCCATTTGGATTGGAGTTGGAGGGACACCCGAGAGTGCTGTTCGGGCCGGAAGATTCGGGGTGGGGATGGCTTTAGCCATACTGGGTGGTAATCCAAAACGTTTTAAGCCGCTTGTTGATCTTTATTGTCAAGCTGGAATAGACGCTGGATATGAACCAGAAACATTGAAGGTTGGTGTAACCGGTCATGCTTATATAGCCAAGACAACCCAGCAAGCGAAGGAAGAGTTTTATCCTTACTACTCTAATTACTGGGAATATGTAAACCGTCAGCGTGGAATGGGGACAAGAATGTCAAGGGATGACTTCGAACAAATGGCTAGCCCGGATACTGCTTTGTTCGTGGGAAGTCCACAGCAAATCGTCGAGAAAATCCTTCAACAGCACGAACTCTTTGGGCACCAACGTTTCTTGGCTCAGTTAGATATAGGTGGCCAACCTTTTAAGAATGTAGCAGAAGGCATTGAATTGCTAGCAACAGAAATTGCTCCAATTGTTCGAAGAGAAACAAGTAAATAAACTTTTTAATAGGCGGTGTGAAAAATTGGGTATTATTGAAAGAATTTTTGGTAAACAGACTAAGGAGGAAGAAACAATGACTACAGAAAAATTAAACATTGGAATTATCTTAGGAAGTACTCGTCAAGGACGTGTGAGCCCACAAGTAGGTGAATGGGTAAAAGGACTTGCTGACAAACGTGGAGACGCAAATTATGAAATTGTAGATATTGCTGACTTTAATCTTCCATTTTTAGGGACAACCGATGGAACAGAGCCAGGTATTGCTGATTGGAATGCAAAACTGGCCAGTCTTGATGGGTTTGTATTCATTGTTCAAGAATACAATCACAGTATTACAGGAGCGTTAAAAAACGCCATCGATTTTGCCCGTGAAGTTTGGTATGACAAAGCAGCTGGTATCGTAAGTTATGGTTCTACTGGCGGGGCTCGTGCAGCTGAACATTTACGAGGCATTCTTGCAGAACAGAAAGTTGCGGATGTTCGTACACATCCAACATTGAGCTTGTTTACTGATTTTGTTGATGGGGCTGAGTTTAAACCACAAGAATTACATCTCGATAATGTAAATGCTATGCTTGATGAAGTTGTTGCTTGGAGCGGAGCATTAAGAACCTTACGGTAAACTTATATGATTACAGTAATCATTTTGGTTACTATATGTAATTATAGGAGGGTTGAAAATTGAAAATTGGTATTATTGGTGCAAGTGGTAAAATAGGAAGACTTATTTTGGAAGAAGCGGTTAGTCGGGGACATGAAGTAACAGCAATTGTAAGAGATGCGTCAAAAATTAAAGATAAAAGTGTTGCTGTCATAGAAAAAAATATTTTTGATCTTACATTAGAGGATGTAAAACCGTTTGACGTAGTGGTTAATGCCTTTGGTGCTCCTCTTGGTGAAGAGCAGGCACACGTTGATGCTGGACATGCATTAATTGAGGCACTAAAAGGAACTAATACAAGAGCAGTTATTGTAGGTGGAGCAGGAAGTCTTTATGTTGATGAAAATAAAACTATTAAGGTAATGGATACACCAGATTTTCCAAATATATTTTTCCCAACAGCTAAAGGGCAAGGGCGAAACCTGCAGGAATTACAAGAAACATCTGATATAAAATGGACATTTATAAGTCCTTCTGCGGTATTTGATCCGGAAGGAAAAAGAACTGGATCTTATCAGTCTGGAAAAGATCATCTTCTTGTGAATTCAAAAGGTGATAGTTACATCAGCTATGCAGACTATGCAATTGCAGTTTTGGATGAGATTGAAAATCCGCAACATATAAATGCTCGTTTTACAGTTGTTGGTGAAGCAGAATAAATCTTAAATCAAATAAAAATTTAAAGTACCATTAGTGTTTAGGATAATGGTACTTTTCTATTTGAATAGAAGAATGCGGGATTTTGAGCGGGGATTTATAGGGATTTTACTGTGGTTTTCAGAAGCAGGGAAGCTAATATAACCATCTCCAAGTATTTAATAAAAAGCTTTTAAAAATGATGAATCCGCCCAACATTATTTTTCCCCATCCATCATTAAATAAAGTGAAAGTGAATTTTACCTTGAGGGATGGATGGAAATGGCGAAGAGATACCGGGGGAAGACATTATGGAGACTGCCTTCGAGGGCCCGAGGAAAATGTCCACTGTGTGGAAAGACTAGAATTAAATTACCATATCCCCACAGAACCGAAGAAAATGAAATGATCAAGGTATGTAAAAATTGCCAAAAAAAATAATATAGCGTAGGGCGTATTTACCGAAGGTATTTTAGAAGAATTACTAAGCGGAAGGGCAAAGCCTCCCGTTTTTTTCTGTTGATAGGATTGATAGGATTTCTTCCGCAAATGCTTTGAATTAAAGCAGCAGTTCGTATGTTCATTTTAACCATATTTTTCCCACCTGTTAAAAACGAAAGGGTTGGAAAAAAGCTAGAGTAGCCATTGAGTATAAACATTAATCCTATAGTAACCGGTTGACCGAATCTAAAAATGGAAGAAGCTTTTTGGTGTAGAAGCAATTATAAAAAAATGCTTTTATATAAGGGAAGTTTGATAAGCGATCCTTGGTCATCTTGATCACTTCTCTTATGGATTTCCTCCACTTTTTTTGTGGTAAAATGGATACAGATATGGATTCACTTTTCGGAGGTATTTATGAAAAAAGTCGCTGTAATACAGGATTTATCATCTTTTGGTAAATGTTCATTAACAGCTGCCATTCCAGTTCTTTCGGTAATGGGGGTGCAGGCATGTCCTTTGCCGACAGCCATATTGTCCGCACAAACGGATTATCCAAGCTTTTTTTATGAAGATTTGACATCTAAAATGCAATTTTATGAAGAGGAATGGAGCAAGCTGGATGTAACCTTTGACGGAATTCAGACCGGCTTCGTTACTGGGAGAGAGCAAATCAATAATATTTTTCGTTTTTTAGATAAATTTTATAAAAAAGAAACGCTTTTACTTGTTGATCCGGTAATGGGAGATGTAGGTGAAGCCTATAAGCTTTTTACAGATGAAATGCTGGGACGAATGAGAGAACTTGTGAAGTGTGCGGATGTAATTACACCAAATGTTACAGAGTGCTGTCTATTAACAGGATTATCCTATGAAAAGTTACATAATTATTCAAATGAGAAGGACTTTTTGAAGGCGCTCGAAGAAGTTGGCCGCATTATGCAGCAAGAAACTGCTGCTCAGGTTATTATTACTGGCGTGAATCCGCCGTCAGCGGATACAGATAAGCAGTTTATTGGAAATATGTATTTGGACGGAGATCGAACGTATTATCGAGCTATGCCTTACAATGGGAAAAGCTATTCCGGAACTGGTGACTTATTTGCATCAGTGATTATGGGGAGCATGATGCGTGGAGAGGATCTTAAAAAATCCATTAAACTTGCAGAAGAGTTCCTGTCAGCGGCAATCAGTGATACGTTCCTTGAGCAAACTCCAGAGGTGGCAGGAGTTAACTTCGAGAAATATTTGAGAATGTTATTTATAGAACGATAAATATCGAATAGAGTTATTAATTCTTAGAAACATAATAGAATCAAGTGCTTGGTTCTTAAAACCGATTTAGCTTATTGTATAAATCCATAGCATTTATCCATTTCCTCCGGGACAGGTTTGTCTAATACGCTTCTGATGTCAAGGGTCTTTTTCAGTCTAAAAACCAAATTAAAAAAAGTTTATCAGGAAGTTTCGAACTTCGAGAAAACTTTATTTAAAGTTGGAAAAATAAGCGGCGTTAGCCCTGGAGACAGGGTTAACGCCGCTGGGATTCAGTATTGTTATTTCATCTATCTACAATAGAGGGGCTATGGCGAAAAGTGAACCCATGTTTAAGCTGTTTTCTCCACAAGTTCGGCCCGAACAGGTTCTTTTTTCCCTTTCTTACCTTACCAACAATGAATGAACCAAATGGCAGGTATGAAATCAATTTTATCGTTACAATGGAAGCCGCCAGTGAAACAACAAACAATAATATTACGCTGGCCAAGTAGTTTGAAAACATTCCGGCTACATGAGGCGCCAAAAGCCTTTGAAATTGCCAATGCAATAAATAAATCCCAAAAGAATAATTACTGATCAGATTGACTACCTTGCTTCCTGGCATTTTCTGTCCCCAAGCCAATACCGCTAAGCAGAAGGAAATGACCAACGGAAACAAGTCCATTCTTCTGGAATGGGTCCCCGTTATTAAACCGGAATCATACGAAAAATACACTATAGTGGCTGAGAGTGCAAGAAACATTAAGGTAAGCCAACGGTATTTCAATAGTGTTTTTGAAAGTGAATTGTAATATTTTCCTATAACGTATGCAACTGTAAAGTAGCCAAACCAAGCAAGGAACGGAAGTCTAAGAACATGTGAATAGCTATCAAGCTTAATGAGGCCTTCATTCATCATGAATAAATAACTGAACATCAATATTAGGCTTAGCGGCAGCATCCATTTCATTGAAAGCTTCCATTTGGTAACCAAATAATGCAGAACGTAAAATTGAAAAATGACAAGAATGAACCAACCGACAAAATTACCAGTCAGTATGTTTTCTGTGATTTTTTCATCTATCATGATATTGCTGTTGAAATACTTGGTCACAAGCGCATCAATTACTGCAAAGAATAAAAATGGAATCAATATATAATTCACTCGTTTTACCCAAAAGTTATCCGGCAATCGATTTGGATATCGATTTGCCAAAATCACAATGGACAAAACGATAAAGGCAGGTGTCGCCATACATAAAAGGATTCTGACGTAGTGGTAAAGTTCAACTTCTGGATGGTCAATCACCTTTGACATCTGTGTTGTACTATGAAGAAATAATATACATAAACAGGCAAGTGCCCGTAATAAATTCCATTCTTTTATCATATGGCACCTCCATAAGTTTGGACAGTACCAAAGTATAAGTCACTGCTATAACATCTTCAATATGGGAGTTTTGGCAGCGATGGGATTATAATGAAATCTTTAGAGTGAAATTTCCAGGTTTAAATCCCAAATAATAATGCTGATTGTTTTAATGCTTTGTAGATGTTCCATGATGTCGTTGTCCTCTTTTATAGTAACGTGATGTTGTACTATGAGAATATAAAGACATTGGGGTGAGAAAAGAACTACAAGGCAATATTCTATTGGTGAGATTGCAAAAATAACCGATGTAACAGTACGTACGCTTCATTATTATAATAAATTTGGGATTTTGCTTCTGTATTTTACAGAGCGATCGAAGATCTACGATGCAAAAATTGCATCATTAAAATAAATACGATTATCGTTACCTATTCAATCACTATTTTACTAACTATTGGGCAGCTAAGATAAGTTATAATTTTGTTAAGTTCTTTGTACGAAACAGCTAACAAATCGTTTGTCTAATCCTCTTGTTCCCAATGAACAATCGGGTGTAATTCCATAAAATGAATTACACCCGATTGTTAACTTTTAGATTGTTTAGAGACTATCCTCAGTATGAACTCTTTCATATCGACGTGACGTGGTAATGTTGGTTTCTCTGTAGTTCCTGCAATTACTAACGGGACAAGAGACTCTTGTTTGTGTAAGGAACCGTGTGCTGCACCACTGAGGTGGAATGGTGTGGACTGAGCTTTAAAGTCACAGCCAGGCTTAGCATTCACCACAATGAAACGCCCCGAATGGGAATGCAAGGCACTATAAACCCTAGCCAACGCATCTGGATAATCCCCATAGGACAATTTTTTGTCATTAGTTACGTTCAAATCAAGAAGATCATGATTTCCTTCCATTCTCCAGCTTTGGTTATATACATCCGTATATTCACCGGTTGGACAGTAATGCAATGAACCTTCTTTCATGCCGGAGGCGATGTGAACGGAGTCTTTTTCCTTCCAGGCAATAATGTCGATCCGTTGATCACTCTTTAATCGTTCGATAATAGAAGACATCGAAAGGTTTTTATCCAGCAGGTAAATATAAGCCATACGCTGGTTTACACAAAGGACTAGTTGGTCCTTCTCATGTACTTTGCGCTGAATTCGGGCGATACGATACTCTTTTAGTATTTTGCGCAAATCAATAATAAACTCCCGATACTTGGTTCCCGTGGAAGAGTGGCCGTTGTCCCCCATTACCATCCATACATTCCGGTTTAGAGCTTCTTTCCAGCTTGAATACATGCTCAATATTTTTTGAATTTCCCGATCAATTTTGGCAATGCCTTTTATATCCATTGGTCCCTTAAAATGTATGCGAAAGTCCATATCCTGAAATATACAGAATGTAAACCCTGGAAGGTTGTTCTTACGAATTAAATGTTGAAGCTCCCTAGTGGTATATTTATCGCTTCCAGCAGCTATTTGCGGTGTATAACCCCACGGCCGTAGTTTGGAAAAAAGACCTAAAGAAAAAATAGGTGGAGTATTGGTTATCCACTCACCATCTTCGAAGCGGGTCAATGTACTAAAGAGTCGAGGGACATGTAACCTCTTAGGCGTATTTCCACGATAGACGAAAGAATTAATAGAGGCGGAAGGGATCCCCATACTAGCCAAATCCTCAAAGATTGTAGTAACCTTACTGCTCAAGTGCTCATTATTTAGTCGATAGAGCATGTTATGAACGGACCGACGTATGCCTAGCCTGAAGGTTTCACGAAAACCGGTTCCGTAGTTAATGATTTCTTTTTTAGAGTCATCGAACCAGTTTAATCCAGGCACACGATGCTTGTCAGCATATGTACCTGTTAAAAGACTGCTATCAATCGTTACTGACATTGTTGGAAACGAACTGACCATATTGGAGAAATAACTACCGTTTTCTATTAGAAATTTTAAGGCGGGAGCACGTCCAGTTTGGACAGCCATCTCCAGCGGTTCGGGCATTAGTGAATCGATGTTAAGCAAGATTACCGGTTTTAGTTGACTCAAATTGTTTCATCCTCACGTACTCTCAAATTTAACCCAGGAAGCTGAAAAAAATGAAGGTTTCCTACGAGGAACTGTTTATGTTACGATGAAATACTCTATTTATAGTTTGTTTTTTAGTTTTTTTAATACTCTCCACTTTTTTCCTGTATAAGTAAGGCGTTAATGAAGTAATCGGTATTGGGATTGGAAGAAGCTTACATTTTTATTAGCGGTCTATTATTTTGACAAGACGAAAAGGAAATACTATATTTTTTATTATTAATTGTATATATTTCCATACCCTTTATAATATTAAATAGGGTTTTGTAAGCGAATTCAAAATATGTAGGTAATGGTTGTTTTTTTATAAAAAAATAGGAGGGGAATCATGGGTAGATTAATTCATTTCGAAATTCATGTGGATGACATGGAACGGGCAAAGAAGTTTTATGGAGAGGTATTCGGATGGTCATTTGAAGACTGGAGCGATTATGCGGGAATGCCTTACTTTGGAGCAGTGACGGGGGAGGCGAATGAACCAGGGATTAACGGTGCTCTGATGCAACGGCAAAGTGCTCCGCCGGAAGCAAACCAAGCTCTAAATGGATTTACTTGTACTATGGGAGTGGAAAATTACGATTCAACGGAATCTAAAATTATTGAGAATGGCGGTAAGGTAGCAATGCCCAAATATGCCCTTCCTGGAATGGCGTGGCAGGGATACTATATTGATACCGAAGGAAATATTTTCGGGATTCATCAGCCGGATGAGAATGCAAAATAATATGAAACCCCAAGACACGGCAGGTATGCTGGATAATGTGCGCAACATTTGTCTTGCACTGCCCGAAGCAGTTGAGCACATCGACGGTTTCGGTCACAACACTTTTAAAATCAATGGAAAATCATTTGTAATTTCAGGTGAAAACGAGAAAGGATTCGGCTTATCGTTCAAGTCAGATCGGGAAACTCAAGAAATATTGCTGCAGAAAGAGTGTTTTTTCAAAACACCATATATCGGGCATCACGGTTGGGTATCTATCCAAAATCCAGCCGGGGAAGTATGGGAAGAATTGACCGATCTAATTCAAGAAGCCTATTTACGTGCGGCTCCGAAGCGTTTGGTTAAGCAATGGCTTGATTTGCATAAAAAATAAAGAAAGGCAAGAAATCTGCCTTTCTTTTTTACGTTCCATTATTAGCTATACACGCCTCGTACCTGTGTAAATAGCTATTTAAAAAGACCGCCTAGGTCTAAAAATGACATTATTTAGACTGGAATTTTTCCTGAAGTTTATTATAATACCGCACACTAGTTATAGCACCTTCGTCCACCATTTCGGCGTCATCTATGTTCGAAGGCTTGCCCAAATTTTTAACATATGATGAATTTAACCTTTTTATTGCTTTATTAAGCTGTCCTTGTACTTTCCGACGATTCTCACTTTTTGACAGATACGCCGCACCGGTAACTACTCCGGCTACCCCAACTAATTTTGTGAATTTCCCCATTGAATCAGCATCCTTTCATTAGAATGTTAAACCAATGACCGTAATACCATTTACAAAACGTTTTTCCATCATTATTATCTCATATGGGTAGGTGAAAAGGAAATTAATCAAATTACTTCCCTCTTTGGGCGAGGGATACCCGCCGAGCGTGATTATTCTATTGAAGCGCATAGGTAAATACTTTTTACTCATGGTATCTTATAATAAAAAAAGAAATTCAAAGAAGCAGAAGTTATGTAATACTCATTACCAAGCAACATTCTTATGAATGGGTTAACGAAGAAGTCTTTCGAGTAGACTTTTTTACACTTTTTTTCGATTTCCTCAAATCTCTTCTCTCTTGATATGAATATGAGAGGGGGGAGTTGAGAGAGAAGAGCAGGAGGGGGATATGTTTTTTGTTTTTTTATCAATTCGTTATTCTGCTTTTTCCAATATCTCCAGTATGCTGTCAATCACAACCGTTGGTTGATCATGATGAATGTAGTGGCTGGAATGTTCAACGATGTGTCTCTGACTGTTGGTTGATAACTGAAGTAATGCATCTTGTGAGTTCTGCCAGTCTTTGTGCTCTTTTTCTTCGGCTCTGGATGAAAGAATTATTAATGGAAGATCTCCGAAACCTTCTTCTTGAACAAGTTTAAGCTGCTTTTCATCAGTTGTAGTCATAAATTTGATTTCACTTTTCTGGTCTTCGTTATAAAAACTGCGGTATAAAAATTCCTTCGATCTTTCATCAGACATAGCTGCTTCTGGAACAGGCAATATGCCTAAATCACCCATTAACCTCATAACGCCCAACTCCCTCAACGACTCTTGGAAAAATAAAGCCGAATCTGTTACTTCAGGACTTTTCCCTATAAGAGAGGAGTCCAATAATACCATTCCTGCCACTTGATTCGGGTAGCGGTGGGCAAATAGTTGCATGTTAAAACCACCAAAAGAATGGCCGACCAAAATGAATGGTCCCTCTTCATTTGAAACTTCTAACATTTTATGGAGATCGTTTATGATTTGCTCGCTGGTCCGATCATTATGCGCTTGGTCACTCCACCCGTAACCTGCACGATCATAGGTAATCACTCTAGTCGTTTTAGCCAATTCAGGTTGAATATATCTCCAATCCGAAACAGAAGAAGGGGTGCCAGATCCAGATTCTAATATTATTGTAGGAAGATCAGTTTTTTTACCCGTTGCGTACATATGGAGTTGATAATCACCTATATCAAACAATTCACCAACAGGCGGATATTTAGAAAAACTGGAATTGGATAAGAAAGATTGATAAATGAATGTAGAAACAAAAGCGAAAATTGAAATAATAGTCGTTAATATTAGAGCTTTTAGCCCCTTTTTTCTTTTTGATCTGTTTTCTAACTGTGCTTCCATTGCATCATCCACTCAATTCTTATTGGATTTGTCTGTATCCCGCTGATAGTTATGGAGATTTTAAAGGTCCTCTATTTAAAAACACCCTTCTTAAGAGTAGCTCATGGTTTAATTTGAATTTGAAGTTTAATCTGCTATTTTGATAAACCAGTACAAAAACTACTATAAGAAGAAAAATAAGCCTTGAAAGGCCTATCCCCACTGTTCTTTATGTTTCTTTAATCCTTCTTCACCATAAAAGTGCATGATGTATTGTTCTTCCTTTTCAAATGTCCTCTTTTTTATTTCGTAACCATATTCATCATCACCTGTTAAAACATTTTTTGCAGCCATGAAGTCTTTATCGATATCGGTAAAGTTTTCTTGGCTCCATTTATTCAGAATCTCTTCGAGGACAGGATCTGAGTCGATAGTTTTGGCTTTTTCTTTAAGAAAGGCAATGTTCTCTCTGGTAATCTGAGGGCGATGACGAATTATAGTTCCTGCTATCTCAAAGTTTTCATTTTCATGTAGTTTTACTTTCTGTAAAGCCATGGCCATTATATTACTGGCCAGGAACTCTTCGTCTTCAATCTCTCCCATTTCTGTAGCAATTCGTTCTCTTGCTTCTTCGGATAAAGAATATTCCTCAACGATGGGCGAGATTTTTGGTTCTGCATTTTCTTTTGTTTCCACTTGGGTATTGTTTCTGTCGCTTTGATTAGAATTTGCGTTTTCATCATTAGGTAATAATAGAATCGCACCTCCAACCACTATTGCCATTCCGAATATGAATATTAATATCTTCTTCATGTGCTTCTCCTATCACTTGAAATTGTTTCTAATAAATTCCACTTCTTCAGCCTGGGACATCGTATCATAAGCACGGCCTACTGTACCGCCCTGATATTCCCAGAAATAGTTATGATCTTCATCGGCACTTAAGAAATTGTTGTTCTCCCATTTTTGAAGGATATGCAACAAATCCTCCTTCAATCCAGCGTCATCAAAGTCTCTTTTGGAAACTACTTCGTAAACCTGTTTAATTGTATCTTCAGTCATAGGGATTGCTCCCCATTTATCTTCAGCCCGAACTTTTTGGTGAGTCATTTTGTGCATTACCGATATAATTTCATCATCAGTAGAATTTTTATCGAGATCGACTTCATAATCAATACCACCAATCAATTGGGTTTGTTCCATGAATTCCTCTTCACTAATACCTGCGGCTTCAGCTTTTTTTTCAACCTCAGCTTGCTTCTGCTCGTCTTGATGAACCAAATATTTGTAGGCCCCAAATAAACCCAAGACTATAACTGACAAAGATGCAGCAGCAATAATTAGAATTTTTTTCACGGTATTTCCTCCAATTGGAAAATTAATTCAAATATTATTATAACAAATCTAAAAATTGTATAAATAAATTTACCGGAAAAAAGACTCGTCAAAGAGGGACAGTGAACGCCAATTTTTATGAAAAATTGAATGCTAAACGGTAATAAAATTCGATTAATTGCAGCAAGGCAAGTCAATGATTTAGATAAAAAAAGACTCCTACATTCCGTAGAAGTCTTGATAGGTATACTGTTGATGCCGTGAGTGGGAGTCGAACCCACACGCCCTCGCGGACACTAGAACCTGAATCTAGCGCGTCTGCCTTTCCGCCACCACGGCAAGGAATCTAGCTTCATTATTATAACATAAATCCAAGGCTTGAATAGGTTTTTTTATGAAAATGCTTTTGAAAAAAAGGGAGGAACTGGTACATGATTTTTGTATACGGTGGAACAACTTCCTTCTAAATATTAAAAAAGCTCTTCCATTTTTGTTAAATAAGGAATTTTTTGGGGTAACAAACAAAAGATAAAGGTGTCGCCAATTAAAAAGTTTTGGGGAATAATTTTTCTACCCAAGAACCTGCGTTGCTGGCATCATAATAAATGTTTGGAGGGTATAGAATGTCTGTTGTGGACAAACAGAAAATTGTATCCAGTGTTCCCCAAAAAGGTTTTTTTGGACACCCAAAAGGGCTTTTTACTTTATTCTTTACGGAGTTTTGGGAGCGCTTCTCATATTATGGGATGAGGGCAATCCTGGTTTTTTATATGTATTATGAAGTGTCCAAAGGCGGTTTGGGCATCGATGAAAAAACTGCTCTTTCGATTGTGTCCATTTATGGTTCACTCGTTTATATGTCGGGGATAATTGGAGGGTGGTTGGCCGATAGGATATTCGGTACTTCAAAGGCTGTCTTTTATGGCGGGATTCTGATTATGTTAGGCCATATTGCTCTTGCTATGCCTGGAGGACTACCGATGTTCTTTGTTTCTATGGTTCTCATTGTAATCGGCACCGGCTTGCTTAAGCCGAATGTATCTGCAATGGTCGGTGATATATATAGTGAGAAGGATGATCGCAGAGACGCCGGGTTCAGTATTTTTTACATGGGGATTAACCTGGGAGCTTTCATTTCCCCTTTGCTTACAGGGGCTGTCATGGATTATAGTTTCCACTTGGGATTTGCCTTCGCTGCTGTTGGTATGTTCTTCGGACTCTTAGTTTATCTCTTTACAAAGAAGAAAAGTTTGGGACTGGCAGGTACTTATATTGCCAATCCTTTATCTCCTGCCGAGAAGAAAAAGGTCTATCTTATCATTGGAGGCGCTGCCCTTCTACTGGGAATTGTTTTAGTCGTCACAATTCCAACAGGATTGCTTACGATACAATCATTCATTGCTCTCGTTGGAATTTTAGGTTTTCTAATACCAACCTTATATTTCGTCTTTATGTATCGCAGCCCCAAAACAACAGAAGTGGAACGTTCCCGCGTTCTGGCTTTTATTCCGTTATTTCTGGCTTCGGTCATGTTTTGGTCTATTCAAGAACAAGGGGCAACTATTCTTGCCAACTTTGCGGATAAAAGAACTCAGTTGGACGTTGCAGGAATTCACCTGTCGCCTGCGTGGTTTCAGTCATTGAATCCTTTATTCATCATCCTGCTAGCTCCGGTTTTTGCTTGGTTATGGGTGAAATTGGGAGAACGCCAGCCCACGATCCCACAAAAGTTTTCATTGGGATTATTGTTTGCAGGCCTTTCCTTTCTCATCATTTTATTGCCAGCATATTTCGGAGGTGCCAATTCATTGGTGCATCCGATCTGGCTTGTCCTAAGTTACCTAATTGTTGTAATCGGTGAATTATGTTTGTCACCTGTCGGGCTATCTGCCGCCACGAAATTAGCGCCTGCTGCATTCTCGGCACAAACAATGAGCCTATGGTTTCTTTCCAATGCGGCAGCCCAGGGACTGAATGCACAGATTGTGAAGTTTTATCATAAAGAAACAGAAATGCTGTATTTCGGCGTCATAGGTGTTATCGCCATCTTGCTAAGTATCATTTTATTTCTTGCCACACCATTAATTCAAAGACAGATGAAAGGTGTGCGGTAATGTTGTTATACTTCCGGCATGGCTTCTAAACAGGTTGCCTGTCCGTGTAAATTTCACGAAAAGCCACCCTTCAGTAAATTTGAAGGGTGGTTTTTAATGTCATATCTTGCTGTATATTAACGAAAGGTTATCGATGGAGGAAGCGTCATTTCATTGTATGATATATACGAACTATTAAAAGAAGAGAATGCTGGTAATTACAATGGAAAGTTTAAATGAACAGAGGGGGCAATGCAAAAGTTATCTAAAATTTCAAGGTGCGTCCAAGCCTTTAGATGAAGATAGTAATACAGAGAGATTAGGCCTACGGTTGGAAATCTGAATTCCTGATCTGAAAGTACATACGTCTAATCGAAAGCTTGAAGTCCTTATATAGATAAATTAATGCGATTTTCAACAGTAACAGAAAGTCATATTATTTGTATGAATAATGTATTGACTGGGGTCTCATAGTGAAACCCGTGGAACAAATCAAAAAAATGTTTGCAAATTATGACTCTGTACGACAATTGCTTTGTAAATCCTCTAAGGATCGAACGTTTGTGACAAATATTTTTAATTTTCAAAATTATGAAAAGGTCAATAGCTGACTTGGTTTGGAGAAAAAGAAAAACGGGTATTCCATCATTGATTTTAATACATGCATAGGGGGAATGCGGTCATGGGGGATAGCTATCCTAGTCGCGAAGAATATAAAAAGAAGATGCTTGAAGGGCATCAAGAAAAAAGGATAGTTGGAAAACTCGCCATTCGTACCATGATGGCATTTTTTATCTGCGGAATTTTACTTATTGGTGTGTTTGGCTATACCGCTATGGCTTATGTTAAAGAAGCACCGAAATTAAATCCGGAGTTGTTGAATTCTCCGCAATCGTCCACCTTGTACGATATGAACAATAAAAAAATAACAGATGTGGCTGGAGCGGAGTATCGGAAGACCATCTCTTTGGATCAAGTGCCTAAGGAGGTCCAAAATGCGTTCCTTGCGGTTGAGGATGCCAGGTTTTGGAAGCATCGTGGCATTGATGTTAAGCGGGTTGCTGGTGCTGTGGTAGCAAATGTCAAGGAAGGCTTTGGGGTAGAGGGCGCTAGTACGATTACACAACAACTCGTAAAGATGTCTTTTTTATCCACTGAAAAAACGATAGAGCGCAAGGTGCAGGAAGCGTATCTTGCATTGAAATTAGAGAAGCAATATACAAAAGAAGAAATATTGGAGATGTATCTGAACAAGGTGTATTTTGGCGAAGGTGCCTACGGAATTGCGACTGCAGCGGAAGTGTATTTCGGAAAATCTGTTAAGGATTTGAATATCAGCGAAGCGGCACTGTTGGCCGGATTGTTGCAAAGGCCAAGCGGCTATAACCCGTACAATAACCCTGAGCTTGCGGAGACTAGGAGGAATACGGTCCTTTCCTTAATGGAGCAGCATGAATATATATCGGCAAAAGAACGACAGGAAGCCCAATCGATCCCTGTAAAGGAAATGCTCCACAAGCAAAAGAAAAAAACTGCGTATAACAGCTTCACGGATCAGGTTGTCAGAGAGTTGAATGAAAAAGGGATTAGTGAGGAGGATCTTTATACACAGGGTTTAAAAATTTATACAACATATGATCCGGAAGCGCAAAAAATAACGGAAAAAGTTTTAACTACAGACGAATATATTGCGTATCCTGAAGATGACTTCAAAGCGGGGGTCGTACTATTAGAAACAAAGACAGGAGAAGTACGGGCAATCGGCGGAAGCCGCGATTCAAATGCAGAGGTTCAAAGGGGATTCAATTATGGCACTCAAATGAAACGGCAGCCCGGATCTACTGCAAAACCGATTATGGCTTATGGGCCGGCAATTGAAAACTTGAAATGGTCGACAGCTGAGCAGATAAAGGATGAACAGATCGAGTTGAACGGCAAGGTTTTTAAAAACTGGAATAACCGTTTCCATGGAAATGTCTCAATGAGGACTGCGCTGCAATGGTCCTATAATATTCCCGCAATTAAAGCTATGATGGAAGCCGGTCCTGAAGAAGCCAGACAATTTGCCGCGAGGCTTGGTATCGAATTGGAGGAAATTTTCCCCGCATACGCAATTGGTGGTTTTAAAACTGGAGTTTCACCCCTTGAGCTGGCTGGAGCTTACGCGGCGTTCGGGAACGATGGAGTTTTTAATGAGCCGCATACAGTTCGAAAAATCGTGTATCCAGATGGAAAGGAAAAGAACCTCAAACCGGAACCTGTTCAGGCGATGAGCGATTCTACAGCTTATATGATAACGGATATGTTAAAGACGGCAGTTGTTGAAGGGACAGGACAGATGGCCAATATTCCCGGGCTCCCCATCGCGGGAAAAACCGGAACAAATGAGCTGCCTGATCATATTTATGGATCGGGAGTAACAGATGCCTGGTTCGCCGGATATACAACACGTTATTCCGCTGCTGTGTGGACGGGATATGATACGATTTCACAGGAGAGCTTCGTCCGAATGGAGGACTCCCATAACGCCAAGTTGATTTTTAAACACATCATGTCCCAAGTTTCTGAGGACATTGAAACCCCGGATTTCACCATGCCTTCTTCGGTTGAAAAAATGGTTATTGGTAGTCGGGCTGAATTATTCATCAATGGAACTGCGCCAAAAAGGAATCCGGTGATTATCAATAAGCCGCAAAAAAGAAATGAAGAGGAAAGCGAGCCGGAGATTACGGAAGAGGAAGAAAAAGACGACGATGCAAACGAGGAAGTGGAAGAGGAGGAAAAGACAGAGGATAAAGAAAAGCAGAAGGAAGAGAAAAAGGCACCGAAACCTGAAAAAGAACCGCAAAAACCACCTGTAGGAAAGAAGCCGCCAGCCCCTGTTAAAGAGAAGCCGAAGGATAACAGTCCGAAGCCGACAGAAGGAAATAAGGGTGATGGTGGTCAGGGTGATAAGGGCAACAAGGGTGGCGATGGGAAGGATAATGGAAATAACGATAAAGGAAAAGGAAACCCGGATGATAAGGAATCCGGAAATAAGGACTCTCCTCCTGAGGGGGGAGGTGGATCCGGTGGTTCCGATGATAAGAAGGGGGAACCGGCCGGCCAAAGCTCATCGCCACCCCAAAAAAGTGAAAGTAGAGATTAAGATAGAAAATAAGCCCAATGAAGTGAGCGCAAAGCTACCTTTCATTGGACTTATTTTTTCATTGTGGAAATTAGAAACGCTTAAGTTTATTGTTAATTGTTAACTATTTGTGCTACGTCCAACTTCGACGGACGGGATGTTCTAGTGCAGGCGAAACGACAGGACGTCGCTGCTTGAGCCTGCCCACGGACAGGATATCCTAATGCCGCCGGCGCCACAGGACAAGGAGTGCTTTGGCAGTGTTACATCGCACGAAGGAAAAGCGTCAGCTTTTTCAAGGGCGTGGCGATATAAGGAGGCTAGAGCCTAGTCCTAAAAGGTCACAAACTGGAAGCAGACTCACGAAGAATGTGCTCCTGCGCCAAAGTTAATTCAGGGAAGTCTTGTTCAGCTCGTCGCGAAGCTGCATGAAGCAACTCAAGGAAGTTTCACATGATGTGATTGAAGTTATTAGCTTCCCTGTGGTGGCTTAAAAACTGTTCCTCGGGAAATCGTCTTTGTTTGCCCGTGCTGATCAAGGCGCTTGCGCTTTTGTGCGTCCATTCATGTAATGATATATGGCAAATGCCAGTTCTTTTGCTGTTGTTTCATAAGGTGTATCGGTAAAGGTTGCGCCAAAAGCGCCAAGGATAGTTTCCAATAAATGGACTCTCGGGTTTTCTGACTGGATTTCATTCAAGAGGAACTCGGCGTATTGCTTTCCTTTTTGCTCTTCCCCCAGCGAGTTTGAAAAACTCAATAGCCTATCAAGTATTTGCTTCTTATTATAAAAGCTTTCCTCCAGGTTTACGGGGGCAAGTAGAGATATACGTTCCCCAAACAGCCTGTCTTTTGTTTCAATCATATGAAGAATAATGGAATCCGTTCGGCGCAATATAAAGCTGATAAGCCTGTATGTGTCCAGCTCCTCTTTCAAGCCGGTCACCCAAACATTTATAAAATGTTTGACCATGCCCATGACCATAATGGCGCAATCAACCGCATATGGTTCTGCTTCCTCTCCAAACACGTCAATAAGTCTTCGGGCCAGCCAGGCAAGTTCAGCCATATGATGTTTTTTAATAAAGCCTCTTAATTCAGGGTCTTTGGAGTGGAAAACTGCTTCGAAAAGGGGGACTAATTGATGCTCCCGATAGATTTCCAGCCTGATGGCAATTTGCTTGGCAAAAACTTCTTTATCAGCACGGTCTTTTCCAATCATTAATTCCTTTCTTCTGGCGGCAGTAATTTCTTGGGCGTGAACAAGGATTGTCATCAGGCATTCATTTTTTGATGAAAAATAATTATAAAATGTGCCTTTTGAAATTTGTGATTCATCCAATATATCCTGTACCGAAGTGGCGGCGAAGCCTTTTTCTATAAAAAGCCGTTGAGCGGCTAATAAAACACGCTGTTTACGGTCGTTCATTTCATCACCTTTAGACTGATAGTATAGTTTTATATTATCCGTTAATCTCATATTTATCAATGTTTCAATCATGTTAAAAAAATCTGTTGAAAAAATTGAACGCAGAGTATAAAATGTGAAAAGTGATATTGAATGGACGATTTTTTGATTCAGGAAGGAGAAACAGGATGAATATAGAAGAACTGCAAAAAAAGCCTCCTTACGGTATGATCGCCATACTTTTTTTCGGAGCGTTTGTAGCATTTTTAAATAATACCCTGCTGAATGTGGCGCTTCCAACTATTATGGCGGAGTTTGATGTAAAACCGGCTATTGTGCAATGGCTGACTAACGGATACATGCTCGTCAACGGGATTTTGATTCCGGCAAGTGCGTTTTTCATTCAGCGGTTCACAAACCGCAAATTGTTTCTAACAGCTATGTCGTTGTTTACTTTAGGAACTGCACTTGCTGCTTTTGCCCCTTCCTTCGGTGTTTTGGTGGCGGGAAGAATGGTTCAGGCTTCTGGATCCGGCATGATGATGCCTCTTCTTATGAATGTGATGCTAACTGCATTCCCCGTTGAGCGAAGAGGAGCTGCCATGGGGATGTTCGGACTAGTAATCATGGCTGCGCCGGCAATCGGACCGACACTTTCAGGCTGGGTAGTGGAACATTACAGTTGGAGGACTCTCTTTGAAATTATCCTTCCTTGTGCTGCAATAGTTCTGATCCTGGGCTTTTTTAAATTAAAAAATATCACACCAAATCGTGATATTAAAGTGGATGTTTTTTCACTTGTATTATCGAGCATTGGTTTTGGGGGACTTCTTTACGGGTTCAGTACTGCTGGCGATAAGGGCTGGGATGCCCCAGAAGTATATGGAACAATCATTATTGGCCTAATTGCAATTACGACCTTCATTCTTCGTCAGCTCCGAATGAAAGACCCGATGTTGGAATTCAGGATCTATAAATATCCCATGTTTGCTTTGTCGTCAGTCATCATGGTTGTTGTTTCTGCTTCTATGTTTTCAGGGATGATATTGACTCCGATTTATGTGCAGACAGTCAGAGGGATTTCACCATTCCACGCAGGATTATTAATGCTCCCAGGTGCGATTCTAATGGCAGTAATGTCACCGATCACCGGCAGGCTGTTTGATAAATACGGCGGACGGATTTTGGCTGTGATCGGTCTCTCTATAACTGTGATCACTACACATCTCTTTACTAATCTTAACGTGGATACCGGATTTTATCATATTATGTTCTTATACACGCTTCGCATGTTCGGCATGTCTCTCGTTATGATGCCTGTTATGACGAATGGTTTGAATCAGCTTCCGACGTCCGCAAATCCTCATGGTACAGCAATGAATAATACATTGCAGCAAATTTCAGGAGCGATTGGGACGGCAGTCTTGATTACAATTATGAATAAGCGGATGGAATCGGTCGGGGCAGAGCTGGCTGCAAAAGCTGCAGCTTCCGGTAATGCGCCGGGTAATCCCGAAGCGATGAAAGAATTAACCCAGCAGGCTTTGCTGGACGGCATCACTTACACATTCCATGTTTCAACTTACATCGCTTTAGTTGCGTTATTGTTGGCCTTGTTCATGAAGCGGGTGACCCCGCAGAAGAATAGTCGCGCGCATGCTAAAAAAATGGAACCCCAAACTGAATAAAAATTGTATTAAAGGATGGAGTGAGCGCTACTTACCCATCTTTTTTTGCGTCAATGATCAACTACCTCCACATCTGTCCCTAACATCAACGAATTACCTACATACAATAAATGGGAGAATATATGTCAGGACGTGAAAAAATGAAAATAAAAAACAATAGGAGAATGAAAGTAGACCCTTCCAATCCCGACACTATTCCAAAGTATGTAGATGAGCTTCCGGTTCCACCAGTTGCCAAGCCGCTAGCCGAAATTAAAGGAAATCCTTACTATGAAATTGCAATGAGACAAGTCCCGCATAGATTTCATCGGCTTTTTCCATCCACAACGGTTTGGGGATACGATGGTATGCTGCCAGGTCCTACGATAAAAGTTCAAAAAGACGAAAAGATTTATGTGCGATGGAAGAATAAGTTGCCGGAGAAACATCTGCTGCCAATTGATCGAACTCTTCATGAATCAGCTGGTCCCCCCGACGTTCGAACAGTTGTCCATTTACATGGGGCGAATGTTGCCTGGGAAAGCGACGGACATCCTGAGGCATGGTTTTCCAGGGATTTTGCCAAAACGGGAGCCACCTTCAGACGTAAAGTATATGAATATACGAATAAACAAATGGGGGCTACTCTCTGGTACCACGATCATGCCATCGGTATTACAAGATTGAATGTGTATTCGGGCTTATCCGGTTTTTACTTGATTGAGGATCCAGTGGAAAAACACTTGAAATTACCGAAAGATGGCTACGATATACCATTGATGATACAAGATCGGTCCTTCCGGTCGGATGGTTCTTTATCTTATCCGGAAAACACTAACCCGCCAGCACCCGTAAATCCTTCTGTCCAGCCTTTTTTTATTGGTAATACGATAGCAGTTAACGGAAAGATTTGGCCCAAGTTGACGGTGGAGCCCCGCAAATATCGCTTTCGGATATTGAATGCCTCCAATACAAATGCCTATACTTTAAGACTTGGGGATGGACGTAAGTTTTATCAAATCTCTACAGACGGTGGATTGCTTACCGAACCCGTCGAACTTACAACCCTACCATTGGAGCCTGCGGAACGCTCGGATGTCATCATTGATTTCTCACAACATAAAGGCAAAAAATTAATATTACAAAATACAAATGCCGAAGGCAATATGGGCGTCATTATGCGATTTGATGTCTTACTGCCTCTGAGAGGGAGAGATACCAGCGAAATACCGGCAAAGCTTATTTCAGAAGAACAAGTTTTATATGAACATCACGCCGATAAAACAAGATTATTAAAGCTCGATGCAATCCAGGATGAGTATAACAGGCCGGTGCTTTTGCTCGATGACCGAATGTGGCACGACCCAGTTACAGAAAAGCCGGTCATTGGTGATACGGAAGTATGGAAACTGATCAATGTCACAAATTTTGCCCATCCTATTCACATCCATTTAATTCAATTCAAAATCTTGCATAGGACGCCATTTGACCTTGAACGTTTTCAACAAGATGGATACATCGACTATACGGGCCCGCCTATTGAGCCGGCGGTGCATGAAAGAGGTTGGAAAGATACGGTAAAAGCTGAGCCTGGAATGGTAACAAGCGTCATTATGAAGTTTACGGAAAATCCTGGGGAATACGTTTGGCACTGCCATATACTCGAACACGAGGATTATGACATGATGCGGCCGATGAGGGTTGTGGAGAAAGAAAAATAGGATGGATGGGGCGTGCCTTGCATGCACTGCCCTATGCTACAATGAAATGGACAAGCTACGTTAGGGTGTGGGGCATATGGAGGAAAGAGAGCGGAATCAGGTTGACAGTGATTTAATTGAACAGATTGATGAAGAAGAAATGCATGAACTTGTCCGCCAAGCCCAGGATGCTGCGCTGTTTGATGCTGAGCTGAAAAAGGCGGATGAAAAACCGGCGAGACGATTTCCAAGGTGGCTATTTTGGCTAATCTCCGGGGTCTTTTTGTTCAGCACTTTCTCGTTTGTTTTTCAAATCTATTCGATTCCGGCGATTGAATTTTTGGCTGCATCTGCTCGGCTTTCAGCAGATGAGAAAATTAAAGAATATAAAGCATCAGTTGTAACAATTGCTGCTGGGGACAGTAAGGGAACTGGTTTTTCCATTTCAAGCGACGGCAAGATTTTAACAAATTATCATGTTGTCGAAGGAAATAAGCAGGTTATGGTTGATTTTCCGGATGACGGAATTTATATGGGAGATGTAGTTGCGACATACGAAGAGATCGACTTGGCGCTCCTGGACGTTAATGGAAATGATTTGCCATATTTGGAACTAGCTGAGCAGCCGGATTATATCGAAAACGATTCGGTGATTTTTATTGGGAATCCACTACGTTTTCATGGAATTGCTAATGAAGGATCAATTATTCATCCTATCCGTTTAAGCGGCTGGGAGGAGGATACCGTTATGATGAAAGCACCGGTTTACCGTGGGAACAGCGGCAGCCCTGTCATTAACGAAGGCGGACAGGTCATTGGAGTGGTCTTTGCGAAGATGAAGCATGAGGATTATGGGAAAGTAGGCCTATTCGTGCCGATTGAGTCGTTTCGAATGGCGAAAGAGCAGGGGAAGTAAGCCAGCACTAAGGACTGCTTTTTCGTCTATTTAATAGGGATGTGAGACAAATGCCGGATTAACTGAGACAGCTTTTGAGAGAATACTCTTCGCTTTTCGGCAAATACTCTGCGGAGTGGAAAAATACTCTTCAAATATTGTAGATACTCTCCATATTTCGTTAATACTCTTCGGTTTGAAAAATACTTTTCATTGTTTTAATTAATACTCCTTTTAAACTAGTGTACAATTCCATCCGCTTTGTCCAAGGCCTTTTCTTGCAATAGCTCTTGTGTTTTTTCATAATAAAAGAAACCTTGATTGCTATTATAATTGATTTTCACAAAGGTTGCCGGAGGGGATGAAGATGTTCAGGAGAAAGCTCAAGCATACCCAGAGATACCAGGAAATCATCAATACATTTTTAAAAAATGGCCTTAGTCATTTTCTATTTCGAATGGGCGTGATTGACCGCTCAAAAAAGACGGAGAATTCAGATGTTGATTTGAATTTGAAAGATATTGGGGTAAGACTCCGCGCAACTTTGCAAGATTTGGGGCCCACTTTTATCAAACTCGGCCAGATTGCTAGTTCTCGCCGTGATCTGATTCCGGAAGAGGTCGCATCTGAGCTGGAAAAACTTCAGGACGATGTTGTGCCCTTTTCGTATGAGGAAGTTCATGACATTATCGAGCTGGAGCTTGGTGGTTCGGTTGATAATCTTTTTCAGACGTTTAACCAAACGCCCCTTGCGACTGCTTCCATTGGACAAGTGCATACTGCGCAGCTTTTCACCGGTGAAGAAGTTGCTGTAAAAGTTCAGCGCCCGGATATCCAGTCGGTTATTGAAACAGACTTGGAAATCTTGCATGACCTTGCAAGAGGAATTGAAAAGAGGATGCAGTGGGCTAGAAGGTATCGGATTCGTGAAATGATAGAGGAGTTTTCTACTTCTTTAAGAAATGAACTTGACTATGAACTGGAAGGACGCAATGGAGAAAGGATTGCCCAGCAATTTGTAAAAGTACCATCGATCCATATACCAAAAATCTTTTGGGACTTTTCATCCAAGAAAGTTTTAACGATGGAAATGATCAAAGGAATCAAAGTGACCCATGTGGGAGAGCTTGATGAAAAAGGTTATGACCGTAAGTTGATTGCGGAACGGCTGGCAGACTCGATGTTCTGCCAGGTGTTGGATTACGGATTTTTTCATGGTGATCCGCACCCGGGCAACATTTACATATTACCGAATAATGTGGTGGCTTATTTGGACTTCGGTATGGTGGGTCAGTTAAGGGAAGATTTGAAATATCATTTTGCCTCTCTTTTACTCAACCTGCAGCAAGGCAGCTCCAAAGGAATGATCAAGACTTTTACCGCAATGGATCTGCTCGACGAGAATACAGACGTGGCAGAATTGAAGTACGATTTGGATGGTTTGATCACCAAGTATTATGACACTTCCTTAAAAGAGATCAGCATGGGAGCGGCGCTCACCGATGTGTTTACGATCGCCTATCAGCATCGTGTAAGAATACCGACTGAGATTGCTATCCTTGGAAAGGCGATCCTGACAATGGAGGAAATCCTTAAGAAGCTGGACCCGGAGTTCAGCGTAATGAAGGCGGTCGAGCCCTTCGGAGAAAAGTTGTTT
Source organism: Siminovitchia acidinfaciens (assembly GCF_003605385.1). Lineage (GTDB taxonomy): Bacteria > Bacillota > Bacilli > Bacillales > Bacillaceae_C > Siminovitchia > Siminovitchia acidinfaciens. Next base: position 53,878 of record NZ_QYTV02000008.1, read on the forward strand.
AAACACAGGTATAATCCTAAAAATATTATAAGAAGATCTTTCGATGAGCTGGTTGAAAATATTGAAATTGTCAGGGATTTGCCAAAGGATCTTAAAGAAATCGCAACAACAGTAAAAAGAGGCAGATTGCGTTTTGATATCAATGTAAAAGAGCTGCAGACTTTTTTGCAAAGGCTGGATAAAATAAGCAATCGACTTTCCTTCAGCATCATTCTTCTTTCTTTCAGCATTTTGATGGTCGGCTTGATCATAGGGACTGCTATTGCTGACAAACAAGCATTGTTATTCAGGCTCCCTGTCATTGAAATAGGCTCAATTATTGCCACACTTATGTTTTTATTTATGATCTTTTCGATATTCAGATCAGGAAGGATGTAGCTGGGAACGCAGGGGGTGGCAGTGATTCAATGGGTGTCGTATTCGTATATTTGCTGCCTGTTGTGATGTTCAATGCCATTTGGGATAAAAATATAGGCCGTCATAAAGAAAACTATCTTTCTTTCTGGCGGCTTATCTTCGATGAAAAAATACTGCTATAATAGAATAAAAGATTTCCGGGAAGGAGTCCTCCCAATTTATGAAGATCAATAAATTTGTCATGCCGGAGCTTATCTTTGGAAGCGGTTCCATTGGTCAGGTAGGTGAGTGCTGCGCCAGGCTTGGCGCAAGGAAAGTTTTTATTGTCACGGATCCGGGAGTCCAGGCTTCCGACTGGTTTGAGCAGGTGGTTGATAGTTGCAAAGACGCCAGGCTTCCCTATGCTATTTTCTCAGGTATAACGACGAATCCCAAGGATTACGAGGTGGACAAGGGCGTACAAATTTATTTGGAGGAGGAGTGTGATGCAATCGTCGGGGTTGGCGGGGGCAGTGCCATCGATGTGGCAAAAGCGGTCGCCATCCTGGCTACGAATGGTGGAACCATTCAGGAGTATGAAGGCGTTGATAAAATCAAATTTCCGCTTCCTCCGCAAGTGATGGTGGCCACAACTGCCGGATCAGGCTCAGAGGTTTCTCAATTTTCAATTATCACTGATTCAAAGAAGAAGAAAAAGCTGACAATCATTTCGAAATCTCTTGTCCCTGACATTGCAATAGTCGATCCGCAAACATTGATAACAAAGAGCCCTCTTTTGACAGCAACGACAGGATTGGATGTATTGACACATGCCATCGAATCATTTGTTAGTATTGCTGCAACGCCGTTAACAGATGTCCAGGCAAAAAGTGCAATTATGTTAGTTGCGCAAAATTTACGCCCGTCAGTCGCTTCCAAAATGAATAAAGAAGCAAAAGAGAAGATGGCCATGGCTAGCGTACAGGCGGGCCTCGCGTTCTCGAATGCTATTCTTGGAGCAGTACATGCTATGAGTCATGCGATTGGCGGACGGTTCCTTCTGCCGCACGGGGATGTGAATGCCATTTTACTTCCATACGTTATGGAATTTAATTACCTGGCCTGTCCAGAAAAGTTTTTTCAGATTGCAGAGTTGTTTGGTGAAGAGACCAGCAGCAGATCAATGATGGACGCAGGACAGAGGGCGATTGAATACGTCAAAAAGCTATCGGTGGATATTGGTGCACCCCAGCGGTTATCCGAAATGGGGCTGTCGGAATCTCATGCACCCATCATCGGTCAGGTGGCCATCGAAGATGCCTGCATGATTACAAATCCTCGTGATATTACAGCTACAGATGTAGAACGGTTATTTAAACTCGCGTTATAGGAGGCACATCTTATGTCAGACAGGCAACAGATGATTGAACGGCTTGTTGGAGTAACGTCATCGAAAATCAATTATTATACCGAGCTTAAAAAATCAATTGATGAAATGAAAAAGAAAAATACACAGCTCGAAATCATTAATGAAGTGATGAAAAGCTTTAATATCGATATGTCGATGGATGACATGCTGAAAAACATATTGGAAAAACTGCAGCAGATTTTTCCTTTTAAAAGATTAAGTCTGTCCATTTTGCAAAACGGGGTACTTACCTTGGCAAATGTGTATCCACAAGACTTTTCACATATTCAAATCGGAGATGAGATTCCAAAGGAAAGGTCTCTTTATTGGGAAGTGGCGGAGTCAGGCCTCTTCAGTGTATGTACGCCGGGTACGGATGAATGGGAAAAATACACTGAAAGCCTGCGTTTTGAAAAACTAAGATTGCAACAGCTGCTTGTTTTCCCTCTTTATGGAAAAGGGCGTATTATCGGTGTATTAAGTATTGGAAGTGGTCGGCGAAAGGAATACGGAGTGGAAGACCTCGCTTTTTTACAGCAGCTTTCAGACCAATTAGCTGTTTGCATCGAAAATGTGCGTTTGTATAACGAGGTGTTGAATAGTAAGAAGGAGTGGGAACAGACATTTTTAGCGGTCTCAGATCCCATCATGTTAGTTGATTTGAACGGAAACATTTTAAGATGCAATGGGTCGGCCATGTCTTTTTTTAAAATAAACAGGATGGAAGACTTGCATATGACATTGGACGAATTGTTTTACGGACAACAGGCCGTGGGAGAAAGTCCATTTATGGAAACGCTGCAGACGAAAGAAATGGCATATCGCGAAATCACACTATTTGACCAGACTATTTGTGATGTCCATACATATCCGATTATGAATGAAAATGAAGAGATGTATGGAGTTATTGCGTATGTCAAAGACGTGACTGAAAAGCGTCACATTGAAGCTCGGATGATGCAATCCGGCAAGTTGGCCGCGCTTGGTGAAATGGCAGCAGGGGTTGCCCATGAACTAAATAATCCTTTGACGGCAATTCTTGGAAACACTCAGCTGTTAATGAGAAAAATGAATAATAGTGAGCCTCCCTATGAATTGCTGAAAGACATCTTTAAATGCAGCAAGCGTTGCCAGGATATCATTCGAAACTTGCTTACTTTCTCCCGACAGGATGAATACCTGTTCCAGACGTGCTTGATCAATGAGGCGGTCAAGCAAGTGCTGAGTCTTGTCGGGTATCAAATTCGTCAAAACCATATTGCATTGGAGGTTGACCTGGATCCAGACGTACCCCTTGTTGACGGGAGTATCCAGCAATTGGAGCAGATTATCATCAATTTACTTTTGAACGCAAAGGATGCATTGGAAGAAGCTCAGAGGAAAGATAAAGAAATCATCATTCGCACAGAGAGCGCGTTGGATATGGTTACCCTTTCGGTCATCGATAATGGAACGGGGATAGATTCAGAAGAAATGAATGATATATTCCACCCTTTTTACACAACGAAAGAAGCGGTGAAAGGTACAGGACTTGGCCTTTCCGTCAGTTTGGGGATAGCGGTGGCCCACCGCGGAACGATTGATGTAAAAAGCGAGCCGGGCAAGGGGAGTATTTTTACTCTCCGTTTGCCGGTGAAAAAGGCGGTTGAGATGGGTGACTAACATATTGATTGTTGATGATGACCGTGAAGTCGGCAATTTCTTAAATTATTTTTTAAAGGAAAAAGGATTAAATGTATACATGGCATACAGTGGGAAAGACTTCTGTGAATTGTTTGAAAAGCAGTCCTATCAGCTGGCATTAATAGATGTGAAGCTTCCCGATACGAGCGGACTGGATATCTTAAAGAATATTACAGAAAAAATGCCTGCCTGCAAAACTATCGTCATGACTGGTTATAGCACGGTAAAAGTCGCCGTTGATGCGATTAAGCTCGGAGCAAATGATTTTATCGAAAAGCCTTTTGATGATTTGGATGCATTGGAAATGACAATCGACCAGCTCCTGGCAAACAAGGTGACAACGGCTGAAAGTGATATTCAAGAACTGGCAAGAACGAGCGGCATTATTACAGGAAAGAGCGATACGATGAATCGTCTGCTTGCCCTGGCTTATAAAATTGCCCCGAAAAATATCAATGTCCTTATTGAGGGAGAAACAGGCACGGGCAAGGAGCTTTTTGCCAACTTCCTTCACTATGCGAGCCAGCGGAATGGACAGCCTTTTATCGGAATCAACTGCGGCGCTTTATCTGAATCGCTGCTGGAGAGCGAATTATTCGGCCACGAGAAGGGAGCTTTTACAGGTGCATCAAAGGAAAGAAGAGGTGTATTTGAACTAGCAGGAAAAGGGACCTTGTTTTTGGATGAAGTTGGAGAGGCTTCCATGTCCACGCAGGTGAAGCTGCTGAGGGTTTTAGAAACAGGTGAGTTTATGCGGGTTGGAGGTGAAACTGTACAAAAGACAAATACCAGGATTGTTGCAGCGACTCATGTCGACCTTACTGAAGCAGTAAAAAATAGAGCGTTTCGGGAGGACTTGTTGTATCGGCTGGATGTCGTAAAGCTTGTCATACCCCCTCTACGTGAAAGGCGGGAAGATATCCCGCTGATTGCAAACCACTTGTTGAATAAGGCTGAAGAAAAAATCCAATTGAGCGAAGAGGCAGCGGAACTTATGCAACAATATGACTGGCCGGGAAATGTTAGGGAGCTCTCGAATGTAATTAAAAGGACGTTAACAATCATGGATGAAGGAAGCAGTATGATTTCACCTAGACATCTACCAGTAAACATTCGAACTGGAAAATTACTGCTGATTGAAAAAGCAAAGCCAACAGAAGCGACTTTTGAAGAATATTTAAAAAAGTGGACAGATGACATGCTTGATGTCTGGAGAGCAGAAGAGAAAGTGGAAATGGAGATGATTCTTAATAAAGTAAAAGATCTTGAGCGGGAGATAGGGCGTGCTTTTGTTTTGAAAGTCTTGAAGGAAACGATTGGAGATCGGCAGGATGCGGCCAAGCGTTTAAATATTAGTATGCGGAAGTTAAGGTATTTATTGAATGAAAAAGGGCAGCCGTCCGTGAAATGAACGGCTGCCCTTTTTTTAAAAGTAAAGCGCAACTTGTTATAGAATTTTTTTAAAAAAGAATCTTTTCTTTGTCCAGCGAAGCATAGGGTGTGCTAGTTCAGGCGAAGTCGCGGGAGTCGCCGACCTACTTCCAGTTCGTCTGGCTTGTCGCCTTAGTCTGCGCACCTTGCGCTTTTTACTACTGCTCTAGTAAGGGGAGTACACCTTGGACTGTACTCCCGAGTCATCGGTTGGAAGCGGATGACCAGAGTTTTCCTCGGTAAAAATTAATTTTTTAACATTCCTGACCCGTTCAGGGGACTGAATTTCATGATAACTGCTCTTTAGCTTGGTTTTGTGGCAAAAATTGAACATGTCCTATAGGTACATTAAAACGTCAACACAACACGTCCGTTGATCTGGCCTTTTTCCATCCTGTCAAATACTTGGTTAATGTCATCCAGCTCTGCAGTGGAAACGATGGCCTTTACTTTTCCATCCGCGGCAAACTGGAGCGCCTCCTGCATGTCTTTTCTTGTGCCCACAATCGAGCCTTTAACTGTTACGCCATTTAATACCGTATTGAAAATTGGAACAGGAATATCATCATTTGGCAGTCCGACAAGAACTACTGAGCCTCCGCGTTTGACAGAATGGTATGCCTGCTCAAATGCGGCTTTGTTCACCGCGACGCTAATGGCAGCTTGTACACCGCCTACTTGATCCTTAATGGCCTGTGCCGGGTCAGATGTTTTTCCATTTATAGCCAAATCAGCACCTAAGTCTTTGGCAAGTTGAAGCTTGTCGTCGTTGATATCCACGGCCACTGCATTGAAGCCCATCGCTTTCGCATATTGAAGCGCAATATGACCGAGCCCGCCGATACCGTAAATGGCCACCCAATCACCTGCTTTCGCGCCAGAGACCTTTAATGCTTTATATGTTGTTACTCCTGCACATAAAATCGGTGCAATTTCCACGGGATCGACGCCATCTGGAATCCTTGCGACGTAATCGGCCGGTGCTACGCAATATTCGGCAAAAGCCCCGTCGGCCGAGTATCCGCCGTTTAATTGATTTGGGCAGAGCGTTTCATTTCCAGACAGACAGTATTCGCATTCACCGCATGCTGAGAAAAGCCACGGAACTCCGACACGGTCACCTTTCTTCAAAGTCGTTACTCCATCACCGGCCTGCTCAACAATCCCCACGCCTTCATGGCCCGGAATAACAGGAAGCTTCGGCTTGATGGGCCAGTCTCCGTGTGCTGCATGTAGATCCGTGTGGCAAACCCCGCACGCTTCCATTTTGATCAAAACCTCACCAAGCTTTGGCTGAGGAATTTCCACCTCCTTAATTTCCAATTTTTCTTGGAATTCATTGACGACTGCTGCTCTCATTACTGACTCCTCCTTGAATATGATGGGCTTGCTTGAATACTTAATATTGCAAAAACAGTGCCAACTTCATATCCCATGAAGTTCAACGAGAGAGCGCAATTACCGCCGTTTTTTCGTTTGATTTTGCCGATATTTCGGCTCGTTTGGCCAAAATATCGGCATGCAGTTGCATTATGATTTTGCTCTTTCTTTAAAAAGCAGACCAAGAATCATTATGATAAAGAGAAGAATAAAAGACGCCATACTTACAACGAGAATTGTTTCATCTGTCAAATTCGAAAAACGGAAAAGCAAATCGGGTATAAACAAAATGGCGGGAATCCAAATGGACAGCCATGATTTACTCCAGACGGCAAGCAGGATAAAAATACTTGAACAAGCGCTGACAATGATCCAATTTACCGTAGTGCTTCCTATATAAAAAGGTTCAACAAAAAGTCCGCTTCCCAATAATAGAAGGATAAAAAGGCCTGTTACACTTGCGCTGGCAATCACTCCAATGAGGAAGAAGTTTTTTGTTGAAAATTGCTTTTTCCCAGCCTGCTGCAAAAAGAAAACGTAGATAGTTAGAACAATGATAGTGATAATGGGAAATCCTATCACTTGTACGGTGTTAAGTGCGAATTCATCTCTGAGGGCAGGACCCATGAGGAAGTATGCCATAACCCCTGCAAAAAATATCGGCAGATTTTTAGCAAGGCTTTTATAATCCGTGTCCATTTCGTTTTTTAAGGAGTTCATATAGTGCTCAGGGCTGCAGTCTATGATTTCTTCAATGTTTTTTCCTTGTTTCTCCGATTCAATTAAGTGAAGTTTCAACTCCTCTGTTAACTCGTTTACTTCTTTTTCTTTTTTTCCTGAAGTCATAAGGTAAAGCCGCAGATTTTCGATAAATGTTTCACTTTTAGCGGACAACAATGTCTTCTCCCCCTTATATCAATCTTTCTTTTCCACATAAATAATAAGCCAGAGGATTGTTCCTGCTAATAATGATACCCACCAGGGAAAGTCGATAGATGGACCAATCTCGGGAGTGAGTTTTGCTGTAAGTAATACGGCACCCATCCCGGCTGCACCAACCAATCCGGCTTTTAGCATGTTCCCCTTATCGTTGCGGTTTTCTTTAAATAAGCTGTTATTTACGAGTTTTAAAATATACCAGGTTGTAAGAACTACGAAACATGCGATCATTAAGGAAACGAGTGCAGTGACAAAGAGGTTGATCCCTGCGTTAACCTCTGTAAAATAGGACAGAACCAAAATCAGGATACCTCGGATCATTAAAACCCAGCTGACAATATTGCCAACAATAGCTGCGACAAACGGTATAACAGTACGTTTTTTCTCATGAGGCAGCTGCTCGATAATTTCATTTGCAAAAGCTTTTGGGTCATCTCCAAAAATGTCTTTGGCTGTTTTACCTTCTTCCTGGCCATCAAGCAAATGGTCAAGCATTTCCATTAATACTTCCTCGGATTGCTGTTCGGAGAGGCTCCATTGCAGCCGTATGTAGATAAGCATATCGCTGTAATAAGTCTCATTTTCAGGTGTCAGCAATTCTCTTTTACGATTGTTTTCTTCAATTAATTCTTGAGCAATCATTTTTTTCACCTTCTTTTTAATAATTCATTAACAGGGTCTGTGATCCGATTCCACTCTTCGATGATGGACGTTAAAGCGTCTTCGCCGGCCTCAGTTAAAAAGTAATATTTACGATTCGGTCCTGAGTCAGACGGGCGCATCTCACCTCTGATCAATCCATTTTTTTGAAGTCTTAATAAAACCGGATAAATCGTACCTTCACTCACATCCTGAAGGCCGATATCCTGCAGCTTCTTGGACAGCTCGTAGCCATAAACGGCTTCTTTTTCAATCACTGCCAATACACAGCCATCCAGTATTCCTTTCAATAACTGACTTCGTACAGACATAGGCACCTTCCTTTATAAACGTAACTTGCTATGCAAGATAGTGGGTCAATAATATATAGCAGCGTTTTAAAAACTGCCAGTAAGATACTTTGCATTGCAAGGTAGTTGATAAGAGAATCACTACCTGGCAATGCAAAGTAGTTCGATAAAAAATATAACTACTTTGTTATGCCCAGTAGCTATATTCAATATAAGTGTTTATTTTTTTCAAGTCAACAAAAAGTTTTTAATGGTTAGATTCCTTTTTGCTGGCAATAGGTATCGACCAATTCTTCAATCTGCTCCAGCTCCGGGTATTCTCCTAAAAAGGAAAACTTTAGCTCTTCAATGAACTCTCCCTCATGATAAACATGAATGGCCCCATTTTGTTCAATGACACTGTATTCCGGTTCAAAAATATATCCGCTTCTTTCAATGGCTCCCATTTTTATTCAGCTCCTTTTAAATTATCGTACCCTGTTCATTCTCACTGTAGACAACAAATGAAAAGAGATGGAAAATTGTCATTCTTTAAGGTTAAAATAGACTCAATGATGATAAGGGAGCTTTAGGGGTTGAATATTTCCAATCTTGAAAATCGTCTAGAGGAGGTTATTTTAAAACGGGGCAGAGATTATTTAGAGAATGGTAATTTTCAAGGGATTAAAGAAGCATTACTTGATCATTGGAGAAGGTGAATAAGGTGCTTATTTGAAGCTATTCTGTTCAAATTAGTCCAGTTTTTGGGCGCGATTACTATAATCTTAATATGAGGAGAATCTTATGAAAAAAACACTTTTTTTCGCCGCTGCCCTCATAGCTGGAATTTTATTAAGTATGGAGGCGGCAATTGGAGGAGCACTTGGGGAAAATATCGGCGAACTGGAAGCTTCGTTGTTTGTGTTTGCGATTGGCGCAGTTATTTTGGTTCCATCCGCTCTTTTTTTACAGAAACAAAAATTCACCACTGCGCTCAAGCGTCCCAAATGGGAGTTGACAGGCGGATTCTTAGGAGCATTTTATCTTGTTCTACTATTAATCAGCGTAAATATGATTGGCGTCGGTGTATCGATGGTCGCTGTGATAATCGGACAAATTTTCATAAGCATTGTTATTGATCACTTTGGCTGGATAGGCATTCCGGAAATGAAATTTGACCGGAATCGGCTAACAGCTACAGTTCTATTAATCGGGGCGTTATTTTTAATTGTGTAGGCGGTGGACAAGTTGACTTTGTTGATGGTGCTCGTTCCAATCATTGCCGGGGTAAGTATTAGCGTACAGGCGGCTGTTAATGGAAGTCTCGGAGCGAAAACTAGCAGTCTTGTAAGTGCGGCTTTGTCTTTTTTTACAGGAGCGACTTCGCTGGCCGCAGCAGTTGTTTTTCTTGGAAATGGAGATGTTTTCGTAGTAAAAGATGTACCTGCTTGGCAGTTGCTAGCTGCTGTCTGCGGGATTCTATTCATTACTATCATGGTTTACGTCGTCCCGAAAATCGGCGTGACGGCGGCGACAGTGACGGTGATTATCGGCCAATTAATAGCAAGCCTGGCTATCGACCATTTCGGATGGTTCCTTACAGAAGTGAATCCATTTGGCTTGAAAAGGCTGTTGGGAGTCATTTGTTGTTAGGGTCTTTGTATTTTGTCTATAAAGGAAAAGAAGGGGAAAAGCCGGTAGCCGGATTGAAAAAGTCCGTTCAATAAGTGTGAAATCAAGGGCTTTTTCTTAAAAATGTTAAAATGAATAAAAATCAAAGGGGTGGACTGTTATGACAAATTCCTCGAAAGTGAAACTTACTTCGCTTTCCTCCAAAGGAGGTTGCGGGTGCAAGATTGGACCTGCCGATTTAGCTCAGGTTTTACATGAACTTCCACCGGGGATATCCGATCCCAATCTACTGGTCGGATTAGATACGAGCGATGATGCGGGCGTATACCGTTTAAACGACACGACCGCCATAGTTCAGACAGTGGACTTTTTCACGCCGATAGTCGATGATCCTTACGATTTTGGACAAATTGCTGCAGCCAATGCAATCAGCGATGTATATGCGATGGGAGGAAAACCGATCACAGCCCTTAATGTTGTTGCTTTTCCAATTGCATCTTTGGAAAAAAGTATCCTTGCAGAAATTTTAAAGGGTGCCGGAGACAAATTAAAGGAAGCTGATGCTGTCCTTGTGGGAGGGCATTCCATTGATGATCCGGAGCCGAAGTTCGGCATGGCTGTCACAGGCGTAATTCACCCTGATAAGGTCAGGACGAATGCTGGAGCTAAACCGGGAGACAGACTCGTGTTAACAAAGCCGATTGGCGTCGGTATCATGACGACATCACTGAAAAAAGGATTGTTGACAGAAGCGGAAATTGATCGTGTAACAAAAGTAATGACAACATTGAATCGGAAGGCAGCTGAAATCAGCGATAAATATACGATACATGCATCAACGGATGTAACAGGTTTTGGTCTGCTTGGACATGCGTCTGAAATGGCAAAGGGAAGCGGTGTCGGACTCCGTATATATAATGACCAGGTACCAAAATTGGAACGCACAAAAGAATTGGCTGAATCCGGAGGCGTACCTGGCGGAACGAAAAATAATTTCGCCCATCTGGAAGATCTGGTGACCTATCCTGGATCCATGAGTCAGGTGGAAAAATGGATATTATGCGATGCAGTGACATCCGGCGGCCTGCTTTTATCCGTTGCCGGGGAAGAGGCAGAAGGGCTTGTTAAGGAGTTAAAGGATAACGGAGTTGAAGCACAAGTCATCGGGGATGTACTTGAGGATAACAAAGGGCGCATATCAGTCCAATAGTTTGGGGTGAATAATATGTTTCAAGATATTACTGTAACTGACCTTCTCATTTTAAAAGAAAAGCAAGCGTATACAATGATTGATGTCCGTTCTCCAAAAGAATTCAAGGAAGCGACCATCCCAGGGAGCATCAATATTCCAGTTTTTAACGATGAAGAACGTGTGGAGGTCGGGACGATCTATAAGCAGGTGGGAAAAGAGGCAGCGATGGAAAAAGGGCTGGCTATTTTTTCAAAAAAGCTCCCCGCATTCATCGCCGAATTTAACAAGGTCGATACACCGATGACTGTGTTTTGCTGGCGGGGCGGCATGCGCAGCAAAACAGCGGCCACTGTGCTTGAATTGATGGGAATCCGTGCGAACCGTTTAAGCGGAGGCATCCGAGCATACCGACGCTGGGTGGTCAAATACTTGGAGACGAAGGAATTCGGTCCGGAATTGCTCGTATTAAACGGTTATACGGGAGCGGGCAAAACCGTCATTTTACAGAAACTACAGGAAAAAGGCTACCCAGTGATTGACCTTGAAGAAATGGCTGGACACCGCGGATCGATTTTCGGACAAATTGGTTTGACACCGAGCAACCAAAAGAAATTCGACTCTGCGTTAGTGACGGAAATGCTGAAGTATGAAGATGAAAGATTTGTTTTGATCGAAGGCGAAAGCAAACGGATCGGCAGAGTCTATTTACCGGATGTAATTTTTGAAAAAAAGGAAAGAGGCCTGCAAATATTCATTAATTTGCCTCTAGAGGAACGGGTAAAAAACATCATTGAAGAATATGAACCATGGAGCAAACCGGAGCTATTCCAAGAAGCTTTCAGTTATATTAAAAAGAAAATCCATACTCCGGCGGCAAAGCAGATACAATCTCATCTGGAAAAAGGCGAGTTTGAACCGGCGGTGAAGCTCCTTCTGGAATACTATTACGACCCGAGATACGAACACTCTGCCTCACATTTTCAAGAATCTCAAAAAATGACAATTCAGGCTGTTTCAGTTGACGATGCATTGAAGAAGCTGCTGGATATCCTACATAATCAGAAACAGAGTAAAATTAGGGCGTAAATGAAAAGAGGAGGCCGTTTAGAAGTCAGTGCAAATTGATTTTCTGGACGGCTTTTATACGAATCGGTTTGAGAGCTTAATTAAGGTTGAAGCCGGTCCACTATTGGAAACCTGTTTGGGTGGAGACACCGGATAATGGCAGAACGAATTCACAAAGAGTCAGGACAGTAACTAAATGCGGCTCTAAGTGACCGCGGCGTCGAAAGAATTGCCGTGACGGTAACTAAGCGTGTCTCTAAGTGACCGCGGCGTCGAACAAGTTGCCGTGATGGTAACTAAGGGCAGCTCTAAGTGACCGTGTCGTCGAAAAAATTGCCGTGATGGTAACTAAGCGCAGCTCTAAGTGACCGTGTCGTCGAAAAAGTTGCCGTGATGGTTACTAAGCGCAGCTCTAAGTGACCGTGTCGTCGAAAAAGTTGCCGCGATGGTAACTAAGTGCGACTCTAAGTGACCGCGGCATCGAAAAAGTTGCCATGATGGTAACTAAGCGCAGCTCTAAGTGACCGCGTCGTCGAAAAAATTGCCGTGATGGTAACTAAGTGCGACTCTAAGTGACCGGTTCGTCGGAAAAATCGCTGACCTGGTCACTAAGAGGAGCTCTAAACTCTTTAAGGATGTCTGTTTCCCCATGGCAAGGGCAAAAGGTGCTTACCAATCGCCATATATCAGTTTGGCCAGCTCCTTCTTTTCATTCAAGAGACAGTTTAGGCTCAGGATCACTTGACTCATCACAAAAGGTCGCCTGTTCCTTTCGGCCAGGCAATCCAGGTAACGATGAAAGCGGGGGAAATAACAAAAGACTATTTAATTCACAGCTAACATTTCTAAGGAAATATGTGAAATTATTCACAATAAATGACATTTGTCATATCAAAGTGATGACGTTTATGTCTACTCCAAAATAGTACTTGCTTTTATTATTAGATATAACATCACTTGGGAGTGGATTTCATGGAAAGAGAGAAAATGAAGCAGTTGCAAAAAGGCGTAGCGGCTTTTGCAAAATCAGATACGAAAAAGAGTACTATGCAAATATTAAACACAATTCCTCCGTTTTTTGTTTTATGGTTTTTGGCTTACCAAAGTTTATCGATTTCTATCTGGCTGACATTAGGACTGGCTCTTGTAGCTGCAGGGTTTGTTGTCCGGACATTTATCATCTTTCATGATTGCACACACGGATCTTTTTTCAGAAATAAAAAAGCGAATGATTTGCTCGGCACGGTTACTGGTGTTATGACACTTTTTCCATATGAGAAATGGAAAAGGGAGCATGCGATTCACCATGCATCCAGCTCGAATCTAGACAAGCGGGGTGTCGGGGATATTTGGGTGATGACCATCGAAGAGTATAATCAGGCATCGAAATGGCAGCGTCTCGGGTACAAGTTTTACAGAAATCCGCTTGTTATGTTCGGCTTGGGACCACTGTATCTGATCCTAATTACCAATCGTCTTAATCGGAAGGACGCCAGGAAAAATGAGCGATTCAATACGAATCTGACAAATGTAATGATTGTTGTGGTTTACACGTTAATGATTATTGCTGTCGGCTGGCAATCTTTCTTTATTGTCCAGGGCTCCATCATGTTCGTTGCGGCAATGCTGGGCATCTGGTTATTTTATATCCAGCATACATTTGAAGACTCCTACTTTGAGGAAGAGTCGGAGTGGAACTATGTAAAGGCAGCGGTTGAAGGCAGCTCCTATTATAAGTTGCCCCGCATCCTTCAATGGGTGACAGGAAATATCGGCTTCCATCACGTCCACCATTTGGCGCCGCGTGTTCCGAATTATCATTTGGAAGAGGCTCATGAGTCGAACCCGCCGCTTCATCATGCCACGACGATTACATTAAAGACAAGCCTTGAATCATTTAAATATAAATTGTACGATCCGGAAAACAAGGGATTCGTTACATTCAAGCAGGCGGAGAAACAGCTTCGCAAGGAAAAAAATCGAGTGAATGTCAAACCAAAGCATATGAGTTTTGAAACGAAATAAAAAGTGCAGGCCATTCCACACTGATGGAATGGCTTTTCTTTCATGAAAAGAAAGTATAAAATTGTACGAAATGTTTTGTTCGAATTTTGAAGTGGTGTGTCTAGCTTCAGGCGCCATCGGCTCGAGGTCACAAGACAAATTACTGTGGTGGCTGAGGAGCTGCCTCCTCGTAATTTGTCTTGTGCTTGTCGCCTAAAGCTACGCGCCTTGCGCTTTTCTACTATGAACTTTGTTATAATATTCCCAACAGACAGGAGTGAACAACTGGTATGGAAAGCTGGTTCAGCTTATTCCCGAGAAATAAATGGCTCAGTATATATGCGTGGATCATTTTTTGCCTGTTGCCGTTCTTTTTTATTTTTAGATCGTCATCAGAAATTGAGATTTCAATTGGCATAACCTTGCTTTTGTTGTACTTTTTATCGTACATGTTTTCGTATAAGTTTTCAAAAAGCGGTCTTGTATATATGTGGGTTAGCTTCGAAATAGTGATTAACGTTATCATGACCTTGTTATTTGGATATGTATATTTGTCTATTTTTACTGCTTTTTTTATCGGAAACATCCGTAATCCTGTCGGCTTCTACATCATCTATGGCCTGCATATCGCATTTACGGTCGGTGCCATTGTTGCTGGCTTTTTCATAGAAATCAATTTATTCCTTCCCCAAATCCACTTTATTATAGTGTCGGTTCTTGGGACTGTGCTTTTACCTTTTAATTTGTATTACAGGAATAAGCAGATCAATCTGGAAGGGCAGCTGGAGCATGCAAACGAACGGATTTCAGAATTAATTGTCCTTGAAGAAAGGGAGCGTATTTCAAGGGATTTGCACGACATTCTCGGTCAAAAACTATCGCTGATCGGTTTGAAAAGCGATTTGGCTGGAAGGCTGATTAAGCGTGATCCCCAGGCCGCTGAAAAAGAGCTGCATGATATCAGGCAGACGGCGAGCACAGCCTTGCGCGAGGTTCGTGAGCTCGTTGCCGATATTCGCGCGACAAAGCTTGAAAATGAATTAGTTAGGACAAAGCAGATGTTCAAAGCGGCTGAAATGGACTTGAAAATAGAGGGCAATCCTTCCTTCGCACATATACCGGGGATTGTTGAAAATGTACTGAGCATGTGCCTGAAAGAGGCTGTGACGAATGTAGTCAAACACAGCCGCGCAACGGCGTGCTGCATAACATTCGAACAATTGCCAAACGAATTTGTCATTATGGTTGAAGATAATGGAATTGGAATGGAGAGCGGAGGAACAATGCAGCCAGGAAGCGGGTTACGTGGGATAAGGGAGCGGCTGGAATTCGTGAACGGGAACCTTCAAGTGGAGGGAGAGGAAGGCACGAGGTTAACCATCCGTGTTCCTGTGGTTCTTACACATATCATTAAGGAGGCTGATTGATATGATTCGCATTGTCATTGCGGAAGACCAGGGGATGATGCTTGGGGCGCTCGGCTCCTTGCTGAATATGGAAGAAGACATGGAAGTTGTCGGAAAAGCAAGGAATGGAGAAGAAGCTGTTCAACTTGTCAGAGAGCTTGATCCGGATGTTTGCATAATGGATATTGAAATGCCGGTAAAAACTGGCCTGGAGGCAGCGCAGGAATTAAAGGGATCATCTAGTAAAATTGTCATACTGACAACTTTTGCACGGGCTGGATATTTTGAACGTGCGCGAAAAGCTGGGGTGAGAGGCTATTTACTAAAGGATAGCCCGATTGAGGAACTTGTTTCCGCCATTCGCTTGATCATGGATGGGCGGCGGATGTATGCACCAGAACTTGTAGATCTGGCGTACAGTGACGATGACTATATGGAAAACCCGTTAACAGAAAGGGAAACTGAAGTGCTAAGCCTTGTTGCCGAAGGAAAGACGACAAAAGAGATTGCAAAAGAACTGTACTTGACTCCAGGTACGATACGAAACTATATTTCTTCCATTTTGGAAAAGTTGAATGTAGGGAACAGGATTGAAGCCATCTCAAGATTCAAGGAAAAAGGCTGGTTTAAGTAAAAGTTATACGGCATTCTACAATAATTAAAATCACCCAAGCCGCCATTCCATTGGGATTGGAATTCTCCCCAGTCGATACATATAGTTCTCTTCAGCTCAATTAAATAGATTGTATGGGAGTTAAAAGTCCCGTAAAGAAGGCAGCCATTCTTAAGAACGGGTGCCTTCCTTATTTAGAATTGGCATACTCTATTGAAATTAGATGTTGAAAGTTAAACAACGCTTTCCTGATTAAGCAGTTTTTCAATCTCATGTTTTGTTACCGGTCGACTATATAGGTAGCCCTGACCAATGTGGCAGCCATTTTCGATCAGGAATTCTGCTTGTTCCTCGGTCTCAATACCTTCGGCAATTAATTCGAAGTTCAAGTTGCTGCCCATTTCAATGATTGTTTTTACAACGGAAGCGGTATTGGTGTTGTTCATCATACGATGTACAAAAGATTTGTCGATTTTTATAACATCAATAGGCAGATTGCTCAGTACGCTCAAAGATGAATAACCGGTGCCGAAATCATCGATTGATACTTTAATACCTATGTTTTTCAGTTTACCGATAATTGCAAAAGATTGATTGATTTTTTGCATGACGCTTTCTGTAATTTCCAATTCAAGATATTTTGGGGGCAGCAGGTTCTGGCTTAAAGATTCGTTGACAAGCTCGATGAAGTGGTGATCTTCAAATTGCAATGCCGAGACATTCACGGCAATTTTAATCCGAATGCCTGAACTTTGCCATAATCTAATCTGCTTGCATGCTTCCTGGATTACCCATTTTCCAATCGGTATGATCATCCCGGTACTTTCAGCGACTGGAACGAATTCATATGGGGAAATATTCCCTAATTCCGGATGCTTCCATCGAAGCAGCGCCTCTACTCCAACAATTCGTTTGCTCTTTAAATGTACCTGCGGCTGATAATACAGCTCAAATTCATTCTTATGGAGCGCCTTCTTTAATCCTTGCTCTATTTTTATTTTCCTGTCTAATACCCTTTCATCTTCTCGGACGAAAAATTGAAAGTTGTTGTATCCGCTTTTTTGAACGAGATGCATTGCTTTATATGCGTGCTTCATCAGTGTGTTTTCATTCTTACCGTCATCCGGATACATGCTGATGCCGATGCTTGTCGTTGTAAAAAACTCTTTTTCATTTAGAACAAAAGGCTTCATAAATGAGTTTGAGATCTGTTGTGCGACTTCTATTACACTTTCCTCGTCCGTGTTTTCCAGCAAAATAATGAATTCATCGCCGCCATGTCTTGCCACAATTCCATTTGCGGGAACACTTGTTATTAATCTTTCGCCGACCTTGACCAGGAAATGGTCTCCCTGGTGATGCCCCATTGAATCATTGACAAGCTTGAACCTGTCCAAATCTATGAACATCACTGCAAGTTCCTGGTCATTTTTCTTGCATCGGACAATTGCTTCACGTAAAACACTTTGAAACTTCATCCGGTTTGGAAGTCCTGTCAATTGATCATAATAGGCCATGTAATTCATTTTGGACTCATGATGTTTGCGCTCTCTTATTGAAAGAGTGTGCATCAATCCCACTACGATGAAATTGATAATAACAATCCCGATCAATACAGTATTCGGCTTAATGGCAAACTCCCAGGCCTTGGGCTCCAATAGAATGGTTTCAAAATAATTTTCGTATATTGTGATCGATTTCATGCCAATATAATGTGTCAAACAGACACCGAGCGCCAATATGACAGCAACGGGAATATGAAGAAAAGAGAAGCTTTCTTTAATCGTTTTTGTGAATAAATATGCCGAAATGACAGAAAATCCAATAGCCGTCCCGATTGATGCAGCTACCAGAAAGGGATCATATTCGATGATAGAACTTGTGACCACTCCATTCATTCCGGTAAAATGCATCAAAACAATACTTGAACCAAGTAAGACGGCCGCTGGGAGTAAGTTGGAAATAGTTGTTTCTTTGGATGTGAAAACATAAAAAGCAGCATACGACAGAATGACTGCGATAAAAAGCGAAAACAACGTTGTCGGGCCCTTGTATATGACTTCGCCGCCTGTTTGCAAAGAAAGCATTGAAGTAAAATGCATCGACCAAATGCCAATGCCCATCATGGAGGCGCTCGCTGCCAGCCAAAGCCTTCTTTTTTTCAAGGTATCCGCTTTGTGAACCCTTCTAAGCAAATCAAGTGTTGTGACACACGCAAAAATTGAGATTAAAATGGAAATGAGTACAATAGAACTGTTATATACAAACGTGATTTTTTCCATTAA
Source organism: Siminovitchia acidinfaciens (assembly GCF_003605385.1). Classification (GTDB taxonomy): domain Bacteria; phylum Bacillota; class Bacilli; order Bacillales; family Bacillaceae_C; genus Siminovitchia; species Siminovitchia acidinfaciens. The sequence goes on from NZ_QYTV02000008.1 coordinate 72,181, forward strand.
CAAGACCCTCGTTCCACTGAATTTAGGTAATTGAACTATTCATTCTTTTTATCGGCTTTTATCGAATTTTGTAAATAGGATATTTGGATTTATACTATAAAGCATTGAATCTCCTTCGATAGATGAAAATGCTGCACAGAGGGATCGCCTTATATCCCCAGATTGAACAAGGAATTTCCATGTTTTGGATCGGTGTTTCTAACATTTTGGTGAAAGTTGATTGTTCGCGTGTGCGAAAAGGAAAATTCATATTATAATGGATACAGATGTTTTATAAATTACTGATGAAATGCGCAGGGGTGAATGCTCCTGGCGGTACGGTTAATATAATGGCGGGGCGGATTGCCCGGCCTTTTTAAGGGGTCGAAATCATATGATATTGAGTAAGACAGAAGCTCATGATGGACATGTGAGGGGAGGACAAGTTGCTGCATTCTTTGCAGACTTTATGGCACTTTTTAAGGGGATAGTGCTGATCGCTAACGTGCTGCCGGTTTTTACAGGGTTTTGGCTGGCATTGGTTTTTACCAATACATCCTTTGCCATACATGTGGATTTATTTTTACTGACTATTATTGGGAGTACACTTGTCATGGCTGGTGCGCTTGTCCTTAATAACTGGTATGAAGTTGATTTGGACACTGTCATGGACAGGACTCAAATACGTCCGACGGTTACTGGCAGGATATCGCTTAAGACAACTTTGGCTCTTGGAATTGTCTTAAGCATAGTTGGATTTGTATTTTTGGCTTTCACTACATGGGAGGCTGTTCTTTACGCATTTATCGGCTGGTTCACTTATGTCATCATGTACACGATGTGGACGAAACGGAAGTATACACTAAACACAGTTATCGGAAGTATTTCCGGCGCGGTTACACCATTGATCGGCTGGGCGGCAGTCGGTTCAGCTAATCACATCGTACCGGTCGTACTATTCATGATCCTATTCATTTGGCAGATGCCACATACTTTTGCCATTGCGATGAAAAGGCACGATGAATATAAAGCGGCAGGAGTGGCCATGCTGCCCGTCATCCGAGGATTTGAAATGACGAAGCGCCAAATCTTTGTTTATGTCGCATGTCTGCTGCCATTTCCTTTCTTCCTTGTACCGCTTGGAACAGCCTTTATAGTTGTTGCAACTGTACTGAATCTTGCATGGCTGGGGCTGGCGATTTGGGGATTCTTTGTAAAAGATGACATGAAATGGGCACGGATTAATTTTGTGGTATCAGTCAACTATATTGCGATCCTGTTCATCATGATGGTTATAGTTACTTTGTAAATTTGAGGAGTTGATTTTCGGCTCCTCTTTTTTCATGTAAACTTTGCAGTTATAATGAGGTAACGTAATAGATAGTGAAAGGATTTTTAAGTATGTCCATTGATTTTTTCGACCGTAAGGAAACGGAAACAGGCGTGATCTTAAATGAAGTTCAAAAACAGGCAGTGCTTCAAACGGAAGGGCCATTGCTACTATTGGCTTCGCCCGGATCAGGTAAGACAACGACGATTATCATGAAGATCGGCTATCTTATACAGGAGAAGAAAGTAGCGCCTTCCCGCATAAAAGCAGTCACTTTCAGCCGGGCATCAGCCAATGATATGAAAGAGCGCTTCAAGCTGTTTTACCCGGAAGTTCCGCCGGTGGATTTTTCCACGATACATAGTCTCGCTTTTGAAACGGTTAGGGAACAGCTGTACAAAGAGCGGGTCGACTGGCAAATTATTGAAGGAAATACGGAAGACGGTTTACACAAGAAATTGATTTTACGGAAGCTGTTTGAATCCGAAGTTGGTGAGACAATAACCGAGGATCAACTCGAAGAACTCATGACGTATATCAGCTTTATTAAAAATAAAATGATTCCGCAAAAGGACTGGTCATCGGTCAAGTGCACAGTCCCGAAAGCGGCGAAGATTTTTCGGAAGTATGAAAAATTCAAGCAGACGGGACATCACAAATTGTTGCTTGACTTTGATGACATGCTGACAATGGCAAACGATATTTTTGAGAATGAGAGTGAACTTCTGAGGAAATATCAAAGCAGATATGATTATATATTGACGGATGAGAGTCAAGATACGTCGTTGGTGCAGCATCAAATCATTGAAAAACTGGCAAGGGAGCATCAGAATCTGTGTGTGGTGGCTGATGATGATCAGTCGATCTACAGCTGGCGGGGAGCGGAGCCGTCTTATTTATTGGATTTCAAGAAGACTTATCCGAATGCGGTAGTTTTGTTCATGGAGCAGAATTATCGATCTTCCAAGGATATCGTGGAAACGGCCAACGAATTTATTAAACAGAATAAAAACCGTTATGCCAAAAACATGTACACGAAAAATCCTTCGTTAAAGCCTATTATATTTAAAAAATTTTCAGATTACAAGAGTCAAGCAAAATATTTGGTGAAAAAAATCATAGAAGAGGGAAATTTGTCAGAAATTGCTGTTTTGTACCGGAACAATTCATCCTCAATTGCATTGATGAATGAATTTGATCGGGCGGGAATCCCTTTTTTCATGAAAGATGCGGACAATCGCTTTTTTTCCCACTGGGTCGTCGATGATATATTAAATTTCATGAGAATGACTTTTACGGACAAGCGTCCGGATATTCTGGAAAAGATTTATACGAAACTCAATGGATACATCACGAAGAAGCAAATGATTGCAGTCAAACAAATCAGAAATAACGAATCTGTTTTTGATAATCTGATCAACTACGCCCAATTGAAGGACTATCAGGTGACAAAAATAAAGGAGAACAAGGAGACTATCGAGCAAATGAAAGGCATGCCGCCGCTGCACGCAATTCATGTTATCCGGGATAGGCTAGGCTACGAAAAGGCAATTGAAAGAATGTGTGAGCGGCTCGGATTCCGAAAAGAATATTTGGTCGGTATATTAAATACACTTGAGGAAATTGCCAAGGATCTTAAATCAATGGAGGAATTCGCTGCAAGGTTAAAACATCTGGAATCGACATTGAGGACCTCTAAATTCAAGAAGGACGAAAATGCAGTGACGTTTTCAACCTTCCACAGCGCGAAAGGCCTGGAGTTTGAAAAAGTGTACATGATTGATTTGATCGACGGCGTCATCCCATCGGCTGATGATAAGAAAGGCGACATGGAAGAAGCTGTACGTTTGTTTTATGTCGGTATGACCCGGGCTAAAAGACATTTGGAACTTATTTCGTATCAACAGAGGGATGGAGCAAAAGAAATGGAATCTCAGTTTGTCAGCGATGTTTGGAATATTATTCATCCGCCAAAGAAGATTGAGTCCAAAGGTTCGGAGCGGCACGGTGCTGTAAAAAAGGAGTACACTAAGCCTGATACTGCCATCAATCCAAACGCAATCCGTGTCCAATCTGCACTGCAGTCTGGCATGACAGTGAAGCACAGAGTATTTGGGACGGGCACGATTACTAATTTAGACCAAGAAACAATCAGCATTCAGTTTTCCAAGCAGGAGAAGGCGCTCTCTGTTGAAATGTGTCTGGAACGAGGGTTGTTGGAGCAAGTTTAAACTGGTTGGGAGCATTTTTAAAAATTTTAAAGTCTGATGAAAGAACTTAAACCAGATGAACTTTATAGGACATAAATTTGGGCAAAGGATGGCGTCCATTGTTCCTATTGCTTCCGGGATAAACGCCTGGTATTTAATACGGAAGCAAGACAGGGTGAAAACTAAGTGGATCTTATCAAATCGATAAGATCCACTTTTTTTATGCTTTTTCCCGCAACGGCACAGTCCTGAAGAGTCTTGGCTTCGTCTCCGAGATTAAAATGGCAAGCAGGATCAAAGCCGCTCCGACAGCCATTTTCACAGTGATTACTTCACCCAGAACGAGAATCGATAAAACCATACCCCAGAATGATTCTGTAGATAGGATAATGGCCGCCTTTGTTTCGGAAATGAATTTCTGAGCCACCGTCTGCAATAAGAAGGCAATGGCTGTTGCAAAAACACCCAGATAAACTAAGGAAAATACAGCGCCGTCTACCATTGGTATGGCAAGCTCTCCCCTAAATGTCAAAACGATGAACCCGAGTATAGCTGCAGTGAGCAGTTGAACAACCGTTAAGTGAATTGGATCCTCCGTACTCACAAATTTGGCGGTGTAAATGATATGGAATGCAAAAGCGAAAGCACAAAGGAAGGACAAAATATCCCCTATGTTCAGTTCCGCTGAAAATCTGATAGATAGAAATGCAATGCCAAGCATGGCAAGCACCGCTCCAGCGACTTCGTGTTTATCCAGCCGTTTCTTATACATCGCCCATCCGATCAAAGGGACAACGACAACATTGACCGCTGTCAGAAAAGCATTCTTGGAAGGTGTCGTGAACTGGAGGCCCACTGTCTGCAGGGCAAAAGCCAAGTATAAAATAGCTCCAAGTATTACACCCTTAATCATCGTTTCTTTTTTTACGGATTTTAATTTTTTATAAAAAACAAGCCCCAATATGGCGGCGCCAATTAAAAATCTGACAGCCATATTCTGATATGCCGAATAATAATCCAGCGAAATTGAAGTGACGACAAAGCCGCTTCCCCAAATGATGGCGATAATAATTAGACCAATTTCCCCGATGTATTTGCGCATGAATTTCCTCCAAAACAAAAAATAATTACAATTTGTTTATCAAATAGTGCCAATTCTACCATTATAACTTGCAATTAACAAAATACGCTATATTTTTCTTTCGTGAGACGACAATAAAGGCAAAGTTTGAAAAGAATACTTGATTTATAAATCAACATATAATAATGAATAAAACTATGTTTTTTTCAGGTATTGTGTTGCTAATTATTAATGTGTTTTTATCTCGTTGACAACGGAGTTGTTTGATGATAATTTATTAATATCGAATTCTTTATAGAGAACAACACCTGTTCCGTCAGTAAAAAAATAATATATTTTTTACTATTTGTTCTTTATTGAGTACAAAACAAAGGATCTCAATGAGTGCAATTGTTGGAATTATTCATTATCACGACGAGCCGATCCAAAGAGAGGACAGCGAAGGAATCATGGCTGATTTATCCAAATTTCCCGCTGAGAATATGCAATCATGGCAGGAGTTCTGGGATGCCACGTACAATGGATCACACCGGAATGAGTAGGTTAACAATTGCCGTTTAACGATTATGAAAGAGAGTTGGCAATAACAGCAGATGCCATTATAGATAACCGTGATAAATTATTCGAAAGGCCGCAGGTAGAGCGTGAAGATCAAAAAGAGCCTGGAAGTTTACTAATTTTATTGGCTTATGAAGAGTGAAGAGAAGAATGGCCGGAGTATTTAAAGAAATAGCCATACTAAGTCAAGATGAGATTTCGGTAAAAACTAGAATCGATCTTGATTTCCATCAAATAATCAAAACAATCAAATAATCAAAACAATCAAATAAACATAAAAAAATTTTGGAGGGAAATACAATGAGTGCAATCACCGGGCTTTTCAACCATAACAATCAAATTGTTGACGCTGAGCATTGCACTCGGTTAATGGGGGCATTAAAGAAATTCCCATCCGATGATAAATACACATGGAGCAGTAACTGTATTTTTATGGGGTGCCATAATCAGTGGATTACAAAAGAATCGATTGGTGAAAGGTTGCCTTATTATGATAGCGAGCGGCAGCTTGCAATAACAGCAGATGCCATGATTGATAATCGTAGGGAATTATTTGAAAGGCTACAAGTTAAAAAATCTCTACAGAAAACTTTGTCTGATAGCCAACTGATTCTCCGGGCATATGTAAAGTGGGGGAAGAATGCTCCCAATTACTTAATCGGGGATTTTTCTTTTATGATTTGGGATGAAAGAAATCAAAAGCTGTTTGGAGCCAGGGATTTTTCAGGGGCCCGCACCCTTTATTATTATAACAATCCTGAGCAATTTGTATTTTCTACTCTCATCGAACCAATGTTAACACTTCCATTTGTAAAAAGAAAAATTAACGAGGATTGGCTAGCGGAATTTATAGCCATCCCTACCATCGTAGAAAGTGCGGATATAAATCATACAGTATTTGAAGATATTTATCAGGTTCCTCCCGGTCATACAATAACGATAGACCATGGCCGTATAAGATTGCAGAGATACTGGTATGTAGGACCAGTTAAGACATTGAACTTAAAGTCTGAAAGTGAATACCAGGAAGCCTTTCAAGATGTTTTTCGTCTGTCAGTCACTGAAAAAATGAGGTCACATGGAGAAGTCGGTTCACATTTAAGCGGAGGACTTGATTCGGGGTCAGTAGTGAGTTTTGCAGCAAAAGAGCTCAAAAAAAAAATGAAAACTTTGCACACATATAGTTATATACCGGAAGAAACCTTTGAGGACTGGACACCCAAATATTATATAGCTGATGAAAGGCCATTTATTAAAGAGACAGTGAGATATGTGGGAAATGTAAAAGATAATTACTTAGATTTCAAAAGCGAAGACCCATTCTCAGGAATAAATGATTTTTTAGAGATTATGGAAATGCCCTATAAATTTTTTGAAAATGCATTTTGGCTAAAAGGGATTAATGAAAGAGCACAAGTAGATGGGGTAAAAATACTATTAAATGGTGCAAGGGGTAATCATTCCATTTCCTGGGGATCAGAAAGGTTAAACATTGAATATTATGCTTCGTTATTAAAAGGGGGGCGGTTGCTTCAGCTTAATCAGGAGCTAACCGCTTACTGTGCAAACTTCTTAACTGGAAAAAAAATTATGCTGCCAATTGTTGCAAGAAATGCTTTTCCAAAGATTTTCCGGTTGCTTTCTATGCAAAACAATACTAAGTATGCATTTCCTTCATTTATCAATCAACAACTAGCTAATCGGACTAATGTATACAACAAGCTTAAACAATACAGCATTGTAGCTGGTCATGTTGACGGTGGATTGGACGAATACAGAAGAAGTTATTATGATCAGCTCCACGTGTGGAATAAAAGCGGGACTGCGACGACGAAATTATCTCTTCGATATTCTCTTTGGGATCGAGATCCGACAAATGATCCAAGGGTCATCCGATTTTGTTTATCGGTTCCAGAAAAACAATATGTAAAAGAGGGAATGGAGCGCTCTTTCTTAAGACGGATGACAAAAAATATCCTCCCCGATAAAGTGAGACTCAACCATTATTCCCGCGGGATACAAGCGGCCGATACAATACATAGAATGAAGCCGATCTGGATGAAATTCAAAGAAGAGATATCTGAGATATGCAGAGATTCAGTAATGGCAGACATTATCGATACAACAGTTATTGAGAATATCCTTACAGATTTAAGTGATCAGCCCAGTCTAGACTTCGTTTGGACGGATAATTTTAAAATACTCACAAGAAGCTTAATGATCCACCGCTTTCTCAAAAAGCAGCATGTGAAAGGAGGTGACTAGATGAAAAAAAAGTGGACTTTGCCGCAATTAGAGGTTTTGGACGTCAGTATGACGATGAACGGTCCCGGTAATGCGAATGCAGATTGTTTTGATGTTTCTGATGGTAAAACGGAAACCCACCCAGGAAGATCTAATGCAAGTTGTCTTGGGAGTTGAGAAGAGCAGTCCTTATACAAAATTACATGTATAAGGGCTGCATTAAAAATAAACAGAAAGTTCGGAGATAGCGTATGATACCCACATTGAAAACAGATCATTATAAAGCTTTTGGTCTATGTATTAAAAGTGCTATTCATTTACCAGAACTTCAGGAAGTCCCAAGTCTGCCAGATCCAAAAGATATTGATATAGTGGTAGAGCTCGAAGAATTATCAGAACAGTGGCATGAAACACTAGACACCAACCGTTACTTTTCAGTGCAAGAGAACGCCGTTTTGTTTCATGTTCCTGAAACGGCCATTTATCGTATAGAAAAGGGGGAAAAAATTACTGTTTCTCCTTTTCCAGAAACTCACCTTGATCATACACGGCTTTATCTTCTAGGTACATGCATGGGTGTTATATTAATGCAAAGAAAGATACTTCCCCTGCATGGCAGTGCTGTAGTGATTGATGGGCAAGCATATGCAATCATTGGTGATTCCGGAGCTGGAAAGTCAACCTTGGCTTATGCTTTCCTTAAGAAGGGTTATCAACTAATCAGTGATGACGTGATTCCAGTCAATCTTTCAAAAGACGGTATACCTTTTGTCACCCCAGCCTATCCACAGCAGAAGTTGTGGGAGGAGAGCCTACAGGCATTTAACATGGAATCCGATGACTTAAGGCCAATTATTGAAAGAGAAAAGAAATTTGCTGTTCCAGTAGACTCTCAATTTGCAAAGCAACCGATACAGCTCGCAGGAATCTACGAGCTTATTAAAACGAGCGACGGTCCCCTAACAGTTACTCCCATTACAAACTTAATGCGCTTTCAAACGTTATTTAATCATACGTACCGTAACTTTTTATTATCCCGTCTTGGCTTAATGGAGTGGCATTTCCAAATTACCGCAAAGATTATTCAAAGCACAGGACTGTATCAATTGCGAAGACCGGTTAACAGATTCACTGCCGATGACTTTACAAGATTGATTTTAAATACAATTAGTAAAAGAGGGATATATGATGGCTGTTCAAACAATCTCACTTAATACTCAAATTGTCCAAACGCAGGGAAATATTGTTAGCGATATGGGTGAAGAGAAAGTCATGCTCAGCATCCATAAAGGTAAATACTACAACCTTGGGGAAACTGGAGGTCGGATTTGGGAATTAATGAAGGATCCCATTACTGTTCAGAAACTGATATCCGCATTGTTGGCAGATTTCCAAGTGGAAAAAGAAACATGTGAACAGCATGTGGTCACTTTTCTGAACCAATTAATGAAGGAAGGATTAGTCGAGGTTGTAAATGGGCAAACCCTTGGGTGAAAAGAGATGCAGGTAAAATCTAAAATAAATACATTGATATCACTGAAGCCAAAAACTATCTTTCTACTGCTGGAGGCATATTTATATTTGGGCTGGGCGCGATTACTAAAAATAATTCCCTTTTCTAAAGTGGCACCTTCATTAGGAGAGCATATGGAGGAAACACCAAATCATGTAAAAGCGGAGCATACTGCCGTCATCAAAAATATTTCTCATGCCCTTCATATCATGGGCAAATATACATTTTGGGAAAGCCAATGCTTGGTCAAAGCTGTTGCAGGTATGAAAATGCTTGAAAAAAGAGGGATTGATAGCACCTTATACTTAGGGACAGCTAGAGATGAATCTGGCCAGATGGTTGCACACGCATGGCTCCGCAGCGGTCCTTTTTACTTATCCGGTGCTGAAGGGATGGAGAAATTTACAACTGTGGGCATGTTTGCTAAGAAGGTAGGCGCTCATCATGGTAAAGGGGGAAGCTATGAATAAAACTATTAATCTCAACCTGGAAAAAATACCTAATGAACTTATGTTAATGCTTGAATTGATTAGCGTTAACAATAAGGAACATATATCTGAAGGAAATTATAAAAATATTGATTGGGACCTTTTTTTTCAACTGGCCTTGCATCATCGCCTTTATCCTTTGCTTTCCATAAAAATTGCGAAGTTTAATTGCCCTTGGATTCCCTCGGATGTTTCTAAATCCTTGACCACTTATTATCGAAATAACACATTTCAAATGCTTCACCTCTGCGGAGTCATGGAAAAAGTGAGTCAGCTTTTTGCAGAAAACGATATTCGGTCTCTTTTTCTAAAAGGTCCTATTTTGGCCGAAGACCTGTATGGTGATATTTCTATGAGGACATGTGGAGACCTCGATATTCTCATTCCATTAAATGACTTACAAAGAGCGGATGATTTACTTGTGGGACTCGGCTATGAAAAGAATGAGTATATTAAGACTGTGTTAAATGACTGGAAATGGAGGCATCATCACTTTACGTATTATCACCCAAATGAAGGAACGAAAATAGAAATTCATTGGAGACTAAACCCATCACCCAGCACAGAGCCGGCATTCGAAAAATTATGGGAACGAAGAAGAAAAACTGCTTTAGTAAGCTCCCCTACTTTTTATTTGGGGCAAGAAGACCTATTCTTTTTTTTAGTTACCCATGGGGCCAGGCATGGATGGTCCCGTTTAAGATGGTTATTGGATATTCATAAAATGGTGCAAACAGATATCTATTGGCAGGATGTGAAGAGGCGATTAAAAAAATATCAATGTGATTTCATTGGGGGGCAGTCTTTGATATTGTCCTCACAATTGTTCAATACCATTTTACCCAAAGATATCCAGTCTCTGGTATTTCAGAAAAATTCAGTAAGGTTAGCGCAGGAAACAATATTTTATTTAGAAGGAATGGTCAACTTACATAACGCACCGCTCCCAAAAGAAGTTTCAAAGTATCATGAAAAGTATTTGCTTTCTATAATGTCCTTTAAGCAAAAAGTGTTATACACACTTAGTGTCTTGCATCCTTATTATATGGATGCTGAAACATTACCCCTGCCAAAAAGACTGCACTTTTTATATTTCCCATTGCGACCGTTTCTTTGGTTTTGGAGAAAGACAAGAAAGCACGCTTTACCTTAGGAGGAAATAATCATGAAGCCGGTTTTATTTTTTTTCAAACAGTTGTACGACTATGCTGGAAATAAGCTTTATATTAACCTCCTTGGAATGGTGTTAATCAGTTTATTGGATGGAATTGGGTTATTATTGCTCATACCTGTAATCAGCTATAGTGGAATTGTGAATTTTGATGGGGAAAATTCGACAGCGTCTAGGGTACTCTCATATATTCAACAAATACCTGAGGCTTTTGGCGGGCTGACATTTATTCTAATTTTATTTGTTATCATAAACATTGCTCAAAATTTGTTTCAACGATATGTAACGATAGAAAACGTGAAGATACAACATGGATTTGCCCGGAGTCTACGGTTAGATATTTATAAAGATCTTCTTCAAGCCAATTGGGCTTTTTATGTAAAGAGAAGAAAATCGGATATTATTAATACATTTACTGCCGAGTTGGGGCGTGTAAGTGCAGGAACTAATACATTTTTACAGTTTATCACTTCTATCATCTTTACTAAAATCCAAGTGGTTATCGCCTTTTTTCTCTCACCAAAAATAACAATGTTTGTTCTGTTGAGCGGATTTTTCTTATCCATTTTTTCTAGGGGATTCATAAAAAGATCGAGATTATTGGGGAGCAGGACTTCTGAGATTGGGCAGAGTTTATTGGCAGGTATAACCGACAATTTTAATGGCATGAAGGAAATCAAGAGCAATACTCTAGAAACGTCGAGAATGGATTGGTTTCAATCCATATCTCAAAGAATGTACGATGAACAGATGGAATATACCACATTGAAAACTGCTTCCCAATTCTATTATAAAATTGCTTCGGCTTTTTTAATCGCCATCTTTATATTTCTATCTGTGAACCTATTTAATGCCCAGGCTGCACAATTGATGTTAATTATTATTATTTTTACAAGACTGTGGCCGAGGGTGACTGGTATTCAAGCCAGTTTGGAGCAGATTGCGGCGACTATTCCGGCATTAAAGTCAGTCATCAATTTGAAGAATGAGTCGCGGGCTGCCAGAGAGTTGGAAGAGTTTGGAACGAAAAATATTAAACCGATGGATATTAAACTAGGGATAGAATGTAAAAATGTATTCTTTCGATATAACACAAAAGAAAACATATATGCATTAAAAGAAGTCAACGTGTATTTTCCGGCTAATTGCATGGCGGCGGTGGTTGGAAAATCCGGCGCAGGCAAAAGTACATTGATTGACCTTTTAATGGGGTTAAATCATCCAGAAAAAGGAGGAATCCTTTTGGATGGTACCCAGTTAACAAAGGATAATCTCCAATCTTGGAGGCGTTCCATCAGCTATGTTCCTCAAGACCCATTTTTATTTAATACTACGATACGTGAAAATTTAAGTTTAATCCAACCGGAAGCTACAGAAGAACAGCTGTGGGAAGCATTGAAATTTGCTGCAGCAGACGATTTTGTAAAGCAGCTTCCCAAAGGCCTGGATTCATTTATAGGAGACCGGGGAATCAGGCTGTCAGGCGGGGAGCGTCAGCGTCTTGTTCTGGCACGTGCAATCTTAAGAAAGCCATCAATCCTTGTGTTGGATGAGGCAACAAGTGCACTCGATACGGAGAATGAAACTAAGATTCAAAAAGCTCTAGAACGGTTAAAGGGGAAAATGACAATCATCATCATTGCACACCGCCTCTCCACCATCCGAAATGCGGATCAAGTAATCGTGCTGAACAGGGGAGAAATCATACAAAAAGGAGAGTTTAAACAATTGGCGAATGAGCAGCGCGGGATGTTTAATAACCTTCTCAAGAAGCAAATGGAAATTTCTTTATAAATTGGAGATGCTTGTGCATGTAACTTTATGTGTTGAAGGGGCGTTTTCAGTTCTTTTATCCAAATAACAAACATTTACTTAAATAATCTTCATAAATTTGATGACACTAAACTATCCTGAGTATATAGGCTCAATGTACCGTATAATTAATGTAGAAAATGATCGAGAAATTCATGTTGACTTGTTCTCTATAATGAAATAATATAGAAATATGTTATAACTATGTTCTTTATTAGGAACGAAATAACTGATAAGGTGGTCTATTATGAATCAGTTAGAAAATAGAACCGTAAAAGAAATTAATCTAAAGGACTTATACAGAGTAATCAAAAGGCGCTTATGGCTAGTCGCACTCATCGCAACTTTGGCAACTACAGCAGGTTGGTTCTATAGTAATCTTAATAAAACAGCCCCAATATATCAGGCTTCTTCAAATATAATTATCGATGCAGATCCTGCGTATAAAAACACTCTACAGGTAATTATTAAAGATATCACTGTTATAGAGAAAGTAATACAAGAATTGGGGATTGAAAACTCTCCGGAGACATTGGCCGGACAGATTAATGTTGAAAGTATTGAGGATTCCCAAGTAGTGAAGATTAGTGTGACTGATACAGATCCTGAAAGAGCTGCGAATATTGCAAATACGACTGCTAGAATATTTAAGGGGCAAATTCCAAAAGTTATGGAGTTTAAAAGTGTGAGCGTTTTATCAGAGGCTAAAGTAAATCCTTTTCCGATCAATGAAAACAATCAAAATAAAATTATTTTAGGGGCTATGATCATTGGAATAATGATAGGAATTGGACTAATATTCTTAATTGATTCGTTAGATGACTCAATTAAATCAGAACATGATATAGAATCAATACTGGGAATTCCCGTTTTAGGGAGTATTTCCAAAATAAATAAAAAGAATGTAACTAAAAGGAAAATCAAGAGTGAGAAATTAGAGCTTAGAGGTGAATCCATTGGTCTTAAATAAAAGAAGATCCTCAGCAACAGCTAAAAAAACAAATCTAGTTGTAGATAAAAATCCAGAGTCTATTATTTCCGAGCAATTTCGTACGATTAGAACGAATATTCACTTCTTAAAGGGAGATAAAAAAGAAAGCATTTTATTAATCACATCGCCTGGAAAAGGTGAAGGTAAATCTACCATAGCCGCTAACATCGCCGTCTCAATGACCCAACAGAAAGAAAATATACTATTGATTGACGGAAACTTAAGAAATCCAAGCGTTCACAGCCTATTCAAACTCTCCAATACGAGCGGCTTATCAGATGTACTGACAGGAAAAATTACTTTTGAAGAAGCAGTGATTTCAACAGGAATTGGGAATTTGGATATTATTACGAGTGGAACAAAACCATTCAATCCGGCTGAACTGTTAGCCTCCCCAATGATGAAGGAATTTCTGCAAACAGTTAGTCCTTCATATGATACTGTACTAATAGATTCACCACCACTACTTGAAGTAACAGATACAAAAATTATGGCAAACTTATGTGACGGGGTAGTCTTAGTCGTTAAAAAAACCAAGACAAATTCCGAGAGTGCTTATCAATCGAAAAAAGTATTAGGATTTGCAAAAGCCCAGATTATAGGAGTCATATTAAATGAGTAAGTGCATATATTTTTTGCCAACATGTTCTTAATAAGGAACAATCGGTTCTTAATAAGGCGATAAAGACAAGGTTAGGGACCACTGATACATATGCTCTGAACACTCTTTACATTAAACCAATCGTTATCTTCTGGAAATGTCTCCTTTCCATTATCAATGGAGGTACTCGGTCATGCTGTGGGTTGAGAGACCTTAGACGCCAGTCGTCAAAAGTGTGATGTGAGGGGGGGTTAAATGCCCTATTTTAAAGTTTTTAATTAGGGGGGGTCTTAAGACCCCCCCTAATTAAAAACTTTAATTCAAGCTAAAGAATAGTAAAGAGGAGGGTATTATGTCATATCGGAAAAGGATATCTATTTTCATCACTTTAGATTCAATTATCATTTTATCAGCTTTATACTTCGGAAATTATTTAGTAACCACGGGCTTTCCTGAATTAAATCTATTATTTGTTCTTAGTTCGTTTACCCTTTTACTTAGTTATCATGTTTTTTCTTTAATATTCAAAATTTACAAAAAGGCGTGGGAATATGCGAGTGTCGGTGAGTCGATTATTATTCTAAAAGTAGTCTCTCTATCGATCATTTCGGTTTCAGTCGTCCAGCAGCTGATGATGAATGGGCTTCATTTTAGATTGCTTGCGGTCACTTGCCTCCTATGCCTGTTGGGGATTGGAGGTACAAGATTTTGGTGGAGGATTTTTCGTGATGATTATCTAAATAACAGCCTTTATAAAAAAAGAACCCTAATTATAGGGGCCGGTTCCGCGGGAACAATGGTTGCTAGGCAACTACTGAAGAGTATAGATTCAGACCTCAAGCTGATCGCGTATATAGATGATGATTATAATAAACATCACTTGGATATATTGGGAATTCCAGTCATTGGAGGAATTAGTCAACTGGAAAAGGCGGTTGAAGAATTAAATATTGAAAATATTATTATTGCTATCCCTTCACTATCCAAGAAAAAATTAAACAAGATTTTCCTGGAATGCGCAAAAACAAAAGCACAAACACAGATTCTTCCTATGCTGGAGGATCTTGTAACAGGAAAAATTTCTGTTAATAAGTTTCGTGACGTAGAAGTGGAGGACCTCTTGGGAAGGGAGCCAATTGATTTAGATATTGATAGTATTTCAGGGTATGTAACGAACAAAGTAGTGTTAGTAACCGGAGCGGGAGGATCAATTGGATCTGAAATATGTCGCCAAATATGCAACTTCAATCCAAAGCAGTTAGTATTGCTGGGGCACGGAGAGAATAGTATTCATTCAATTGAATTAGAGCTTAAAGAAAAGTTCGAGCATTCACCTATCGAGTTATTACCCGAAATTGCAGATTTAAAAGATGCCCATAAAATGCAGTCCGTCATGAATAAGTATCGCCCAAATGTTGTATATCATGCTGCAGCCCATAAACATGTTCCTTTAATGGAACGAAATCCAGAAGAAGCTGTAAAAAACAACATCATCGGAACAAAGAACTTGGCAGAGGCTTCCAGCTTACATGGGGTAGAGACGTTTGTAATGATTTCGACTGACAAAGCGGTTAATCCGACAAGTGTGATGGGGGCATCGAAGAGGCTTGCTGAAATGATTATTCAGCATATGGATAGAAATAACAAAACGAAATTTGTGGCGGTAAGGTTTGGGAATGTTTTAGGCAGCAATGGTAGTGTAGTCCCTATATTTAAACAACAGATAAAAAAGGGGGGGCCAGTAAAAGTTACCCATCCGGAAATGGTTCGTTATTTTATGACTATACCCGAGGCTTCACGATTAGTTATCCAGGCTGGAGCCCTGGCCAATGGTGGAGAAATTTTCATTTTGGATATGGGAGATCCCGTCAAAATAGTTGACTTGGCTAAAAATCTCATCAAATTATCCGGGTTTTCGATTGAAGATATTGGCATAGAATTTACTGGAATCAGACCGGGAGAAAAGCTTTTTGAAGAGCTGTTAAAAGAAGATGAAATACATGAACAGCAAGTGTATACCAATATTTACATTGGGAGAACTTCAAACCTATACCTTGAAGAAATTAATGAGATTATTGAAAATTACAGTAGTTTAGAGAAGGAAATATTAAGAGAAACACTTATTAACTTGGCAAATAATCAAGTGAAACTGATAGATGAACCTCTAATATCAGCTTCAGGATAAGGGGAGTGGAAAGTAATGAAAGTAAAAAAGGCAATCATACCCGCAGCAGGATTGGGAACAAGATTTTTACCGGCCACAAAAGCGATGCCAAAAGAAATGCTGCCGATTGTCGATAAACCGACGATTCAATATATTGTTGAAGAAGCGATAGATTCAGGAATAGAGGACATCATTATTGTAACAGGAAAGGGAAAGCGGGCCATTGAGGACCATTTCGACCATTCCTTTGAGCTGGAGCAAAACCTGTTGGAAAAAGGTAAATTTGACCTGTTGGATCAGGTTCAAAAGTCATCAAAGATGGTGGATATTCACTATATACGTCAGAAAGAACCAAAAGGACTGGGCCATGCCGTTTGGTGTGCACGTAAGTTTATAGGAGATGAACCCTTTGCTGTTTTATTGGGCGACGATATTGTCAGGGCGGAAAAACCGTGTCTTAAACAAATGATAGAACAGTATGAACGCTATAATGCAACGATATTGGGAGTCCAGACAGTAAAAGAAGATGAAGTCTCAAGATATGGAATTGTTGACGGAGATGCTATTCGTGACCGCTTTTACAGTGTCAATAGCTTGGTAGAAAAGCCAAATCAGGAGGAGGCTCCCTCCAACTTGGCTATCATGGGGAGATATATTCTCAGTCCGAGAGTATTCGATATTTTATCCAAACAAAAACCAGGTGCAGGCGGCGAAATCCAGTTGACGGATGCCATTGCAGGCTTGAACCGTTTTGAAGCTGTATATGCCTATGACTTTGAGGGAGTCCGATATGATGTAGGAGAGAAGCTGGGATTTATTCAAACAACAATAGAGCTGGCCTTGCAAAGAGAAGAGTTGCGAAGTGAATTGCTTGATTATCTATCCTCTGTTTTAGATGAACAAATGATTGGGTGATGGTTATGGCAAGTAAAATTTTGTTTTGTGCAACAGTAGATTATCATTTTAGTGCTTTTCATCTGCCCTATTTAAAATGGTTTAAAGAACAGGGATGGGAGGTTCACATTGCTGCTGCGGGTAACATGGAGCTTCCTTACGTAGACAAGAAATATGACATACCTATTCAAAGATCCCCATTCAAAAGAAAGAACTTAGATGCATATAAGAAATTGAAATCAATCATTGATAACAATCATTATAAAATCATTCATTGTCATACACCGATGGGGGGAGTCTTATCACGATTGGCAGCCCGGCATACAAGAAAACAGGATACTAAGGTAATTTATACTGCGCATGGCTTTCATTTTTGTAAAGGCGCGCCTCGCCATAACTGGATGATTTATTATCCTATTGAAAAATGGCTTTCCGGGTACACGGATTGTTTAATCACTATTAATGAAGAGGACTATAATCTTGCGGTGAATCAATTCAAAGCTAATCAAATAGAACACGTTCATGGTGTAGGGGTTGATACGGAACTGTATACTCCGGTCGCTGAATTCTCTAAATCAGTGCTTAGAGCCAAGTATCATTATCAAGATGATGCTTTTTTGATGTTTTACGCCGCTGAATTTAATAAAAATAAAAACCAAAAAGTTCTCCTTGAAGCACTAGCTTTGATAAAAGAGCAAGTACCAAATGCAAAGCTTTTATTAGCAGGAGAAGGCCCACTTATGGACGAATGTAAACAGCTTTCAATCGATCTTAATATAGAGGGTATGATTCATTTCCTCGGCTATCGTAATGACATCGATTCATTATTAAAAATGTGTGATATTTCCGTGGCATCTAGTTTACGGGAAGGCTTACCTGTCAATATATTGGAAGCCATGGCTTGCGGGTTACCCATTATAGCGGTTGAAAACAGAGGGCATAGAGAGCTTGTATATGTTGATAAAAACGGGTGGCTTGTTGGAAATAATGCTATTGAAATTTCTGAAAAAATCATTAGTCTTGCGGAAAATGGGGATTTAAGAAGAGAGTTTGGAAGCCAAAGTCGAAAGATCATTTTGGCTAAATATAGTTTAAATAAAATTTTAGATGAAAAGTGCAAAATTTATAAAAGATATATGGATGATTTGGAGGAAGTTCAGTGGGCGGTCCATTAAGGGTATTACATGTCGTCGTAAATATGAACAGGGGCGGAGCCGAAACACTTATTATGAACTTATATCGAAACATTGATCGCTCCAAGGTTCAATTTGATTTCTTAACATGCAGGGCCGGGGTATTCGATGAAGAAATTTCAACAATGGGCGGGAGAATCCATCGAATTCCTTATATTTCGGATGTGGGACATTTCAAATATATAAAGGCCTTAACACAGTTTTTTTCCGAACAGGATCATTATGAAATCGTCCATTCGCACTTAGATAAGATGAGTGGAGTTGTGCTTCGGGCAGCAAAAAATGCTGGGGTTCCTGTCAGGATTTCACATAGTCATAATACGCAAAGTGAAGGAGGAATAGCTACAAGAACATATAAGTGGCTTGCTGGAACATTAATTCCTCGTAATTCGACAACATTCTTTGCTTGTTCTACTGAAGCTGCAAAATGGTTATTTAATGGGAAGTCACAAACCGCTCAAATATTAAAAAATGGGATAGAATATGAAAAATTTGCTTTCTCACATGAGGTAAGAAAGCAAGTAAGAGATGAATTGCAGCTGAATAATAAACATTATGTGCTTGGACATGTAGGAAGGTTTTCTCTCCAGAAAAATCATTCATTTCTCATAGATGTCTTTGCAAAATACTCTAAGATGAATGATCATGCGGTTCTTTTACTTATTGGGGATGGTCCTTTACGCAAGGAAATGGAAGAGAAAGTCCGGACTTTGTATCTAGAAAAAAAGGTGTTCTTTTTAGGGGTAAGAAGTGACATTAACCGAGTACTTCAAGGATTGGATTTGTTTGTTTTTCCGTCTTTGCACGAAGGTTTGCCCGTTTCGTTAATGGAAGCGCAAGGAGCAGATTTACCCTGTCTCATATCGGATCGTATTTCAAAAGAAGTTGATCTAGGAGTGCACTTAGTTCATTATGCGTCTTTGGAAGATACAGTGGAATGGGCAGAGCAAATAAAAAAAATTTCAAATAAGTGTATTTCAAAAACTAATGTCCCTGCAGCTTTAACAGCCCAAGGCTATGATATTACAGCCACTGCTAATCAGATTGAAGATTTTTATTTATCCGTTTCGGGGTGAACAAAAAATGAAGCTACTAACCGTTTTTACTCCGACTTATAATCGGGCATATTGTTTGGATAACTGCTACCAAAGTCTATTGCGCCAGACTAGTAAGGATTTTGTTTGGCTCATTGTAGACGATGGGTCTACGGATAACACAAAGCAGTTAGTAGATGAATGGATAAAAGATAATAAAATTGAAATAAGATATTACTGGCAAGAAAATCTAGGTATGCATGGGGCGCATAATACTGCTTACGACCTTATTCATACTGAAATAAATGTTTGTATTGATTCCGATGATTGTATGCCAGATGATGCTGTAGAAAAGATAAATGCCTTTTGGAGAAAATTTGGAAGTGAAGAAGTAAGCGGCATCATTGGACTCGACTCATACACGAATCAACAAATCATCGGTACAAAATTACCTGTACACCTCAAAAGCTCCACGTTGTTTGATCTCTATCATAAGTATGGGGTTATGGGAGATAAAAAGCTTGTATATCGAACAACATTGACAAAACAGTATCGGTATCCTATTTTCGCCAACGAAAAATATGTAGGGCTCGCTTATAAGTATTATATGCTCGATAAACAATACAAAATGTTACTTCTAAATGAAGTATTGTGCTGTGTTGAGTATTTACCAGATGGTTCTTCTTTAAATATGTTAAATCAATACGTAAAAAACCCGAAAGGCTTTGCTTTTTATAGAAAAGAACTCATGAAGCTCCCTTTTGCAAGTCTAACATTTAAATTTAGGCAGGCAATACATTATGTATCTAGCAGCTTATTGATGGATAATAAAAAGTTTTTAGGAGAATCACCTAATAAAGGCTTAACGATATTAGCTATCCCCTTTGGCATCCTATTATATCTTTATATTACATCCAAAACTAGGACTGCACCGGGGTGATATAACATTCTATGCTGTCCTCTTTTATTGGAAAGGAAAGGAAATATGACTGTTCTGTGGATCAATCTTGCTATCGTTTTTATTTTATCTTTTTTTGCAAGGTACTTCGCTACAGCTGTAGTTGCAACAGGAACAACACCTCCTATTAGACCGAACAAAATATTAGTATTAGCTGCTCTTATACCATTAGTACTTATTTCAGGCCTCAGATCAGGTATAGGCGATACTTTTTTTTATAAACATATATATGTGATTAATGATTTTACATGGGAGTATATCCTATCCCAGAAAGATATTGCATTTGGGATTCTCCAAATGCTCTTAAAAAAATTCTCAGATGATCCTCAGATATTAATTCTTACAACTGCTTTAATTACTAATGTACTGATTGTATATGTCCTATATAAATATTCACGGATGTTCGAGCTTAGTATGTATGTGTATATTACAGGGGGCTTATTTTTAGTTTCAATGAATGGGATAAGGCAAGTGTTAGCTGCGGCGATTATATTTACTGCGACAAAATATTTAATCGAGGGTAATTGGATTAAGTATTTTTTGATTGTTCTTCTGGCCTCAGCTTTTCATCAAAGCGCATTAATATTAATCCCTATATATTTTTTTGTAAGATATAAAGCCTGGTCAAAAGCAACGTTGCTTCTTCTTGTATTTTCAGTAGTCATCGTAGCAGGTTATGCTCAATTTTCCTCCATATTATTTTCTGCACTTGAAGAAACGCAATACGGTCACTACTCAGACTTTCATGAAGGTGGAGCAAACGCCATTAGGGTTGCAGTAAATGCCACCCCCCTTTTAATTGCTTTCCTTGGTAGAGAGAAATTCAGAGAGATATTTCCCAGCAGTGATTACATCGTTAATATGGCTCTGATTGGTTTTATGTTCATGATTATATCAACACAAAACTGGATTTTTGCAAGGTTTTCAATTTATTTTAGTTTGTATCAATTAATCTTGATATCTTGGATAGTAAAGCTTTTCAGTGATAAAAATCAAAGGCTCATTTACTATTTATTATTGATTTGTTACCTCCTATATTTCTTCTATGAAAATGTGATTAGTTTAAATATCATATATGAAAGTGATTTTTTTGGTGGGAGCAAATGACCAAATTAGACCACCCTAAAAGGGTCTTGCATATTGTAAGTTCAATGGGACGAGGCGGGGCTGAAACACTGATCATGAATATATACAGAAATATAGATCGGAAAAAGCTCCAATTTGATTTTATCACCCATAGCAAGGCATCTGGTGACTTTGACGATGAAATAAAATCAATGGGTGGCACTATATATAATATATCGAGCCTTGGCACAAAGGGTCCAATGAATTATATAAAGCAATTAGTTAATGTGATGTCTTCCAATGATTATGTAGCCGTCCATGCTCATACTGACTACCAAAGCGGCTTTCCAGCGTTGGCGGCTAAAATTTGTGGGATAAAAAATAGAATTTGTCATTCGCATAGTAATTTTTGGTTGAAAAGCAATAGTTTTAAAACATGGTTCACGCTTAAAATTTTGCAAGCTCTAATTAAGTCCTCCGCTACAAAGTTTTGCAGTTGTAGTGAAGAAGCTGCGGAATTCTTATTTGGTAAAAGGACGGTTATTAATGGCGGTGTACACATCCTGAAAAATGGAATTGACATAAGTGAATATATCGATATTGAAGCAAATAGTAGAGAAAGTGTGTTGAAAGAACTTGATTTATCAGAAGATACAAAAATCGTTGGTCATGTAGGGCGTTTTTCAGAATCAAAGAATCATAAGTTCATCTTAAAAATCATGAAAAAGCTGGTTGAAGAAGACAATCGTTTTACAGCTGTTTTAATCGGGGATGGCCCACTAAGAAAAACAATTGAAATGGAAGCTAAAAAATTGCGGATACGAGATCATATAAAATTTTTAGGGGTGAGGTCAGATATTCCTAGGCTTATGAATGCTTTTGACGTTTTTCTTTTCCCTTCATTATTTGAGGGGTTCGGTATCGTGATGTTAGAGGCTCAGTGCTCAGGGACGCCATGTATTGCATCGGACTTCGTGCCTAAAAGTACGGACATGGAGTTAGGTTTAGTAAAATACTTTCAACTAGAGGATGACATTGATAAATGGTGTGATGGCATTAAAGCAGCTGTATTAATGGATGGCCCAACTAACAATTCACGTATAAAAAACATCTCTAAACTTGGTTTTAACATTCAAGAAAATTTGAATGATTGGTTAAAATTATACGGAATTCAAAGCCAGTAAAGAGGTGTTATATTAATGAAGAAAAAAATTTTAATTGCTTCTTTTGATTTGGCAATAGGTGGTGTAGAACGCAGTTTAATCGGCTTATTAAATCAATTAGACTATAGTACATATGATGTGGATTTAATGCTATTTAAACACGAAGGAGAATTTCTTCCATTCCTGCCTGAGGGGCCGCATCTTTTGGATGAGGTGCCTCAATATGCAACTTTCAGGAAGTCTATTTATCAAATTTTAAAAGAAGGATATTATCCGATTGGTGTTTCGAGATTGTTAGCTAGATCCCTAAGTTCCATTCATGGGAAAATCAAACGTATTGATGAACCGGGTTATTTGGCGATTCAGTACGGTTGGGAAATGTCAACTCCCTTTCTCCCAAAACTAAATAAAGAATATGATGTGGCCATAGGTTTTCTATGGCCACATCATTTTATAGGGGAAAAAGTAAAAGCAAAGAAAAAAATTGGTTGGATACATACGGATTACTCAAATATATATGTGAACAAAAAGTTGGAAAGCCATATGTGGAATAAGTTAGATAATATTGTTGCTGTCTCTAATGATTGTTCAAAAACGTTTCTGAATATTTTTCCGAGTTTCAAAGGGAAAACGTCTGTCATTGAAAATGTCCTTTCACCTCTAATAATCAGAGAGCAAGCTAATTTAGAGATGCCGACAGAAATTAAGAAATTACCAGGAAAAACGATTTTAGTAACAGTCGGCAGATTTTCACATGCAAAAGGTTTGGATTATGCCATAAGAGCATGTAAGGAATTACTTGATACCGGATATGATGTTGAATGGTATGTGGTGGGATATGGACCTCTTGAAGATGAGCTAAATAAATTAATTAATGAATTAAATCTTAAGGATCGCTTTTTTTTACTAGGCAAAAAGATTAATCCTTATCCTTATATAAAAGCATGTGACATCTATGTTCAACCATCCAGATATGAAGGGAAGGCTGTAACCATTCGTGAAGCGCAGATTCTAGGAAAGCCAGTCGTAATGACTAATTTTCCTACCGCAAAAAGCCAAGCGCGAGATGAGTATGATGCGTTAATCACACCACTTAGTACCTCAGGGATTGTAAAAGGGATAAAGAGATTAGTAGATAATGAGGATTTAAGGGCAAGACTAATCTCAAATATACGCAAAAAGGATTATGGAAACGAGACCGAAGTGGAGAAGTTATATCAGTTAATTGAAGCGTAATCTAAAGGTAAGGGGGGATGAAAAATGGCTATACTTATTACTGGTGGAGCCGGGTACATTGGCAGTCATACGTGTGTCGAATTGTTGAAGGCAGGTTATGAAATTGTCGTGGTCGATAATTATCTTAATAGTAAACCTGAATCATTAAAGCGTGTGAGTGAGATTACAGGTAAGAGCTTTGATGTTTATCATGTTGACTTGATGGATGAGAAGAGTTTAGACCAAGTGTTTATCGAAAACCCCATCGAAGCTGTCATTCATTTTGCCGGATTAAAGTCGGTTGGAGAATCAGTTAAAACTCCACTATTGTACTATGAACATAATATTATTAGTACAGTCAAATTGTGTAACGTAATGGAGAAGTACAATGTAAAAAATCTTGTTTTTAGTTCATCAGCTACTGTTTATGGAGAGCCTGAGCGCATTCCAATTTCTGAAGATTCTCCATTAAAGGCAATGAATCCATACGGTCGTACAAAACTTATAATCGAAGAACTCTTATCTGATCTTTATGAATCCGATCATAATTGGAGTATTGCACTTTTAAGATACTTTAATCCAATTGGAGCGCATGAAAGTGGACTAATAGGTGAGGCTCCAAATGGAATTCCGAACAATTTGATGCCATATATTACTCAAGTGGCAATTGGAAAGTTAAAAGAACTAAATGTTCTTGGGAATAATTATCCAACTTGTGATGGTACTGGTATAAGGGATTACATTCATGTGGTCGATCTTGCAAAAGGTCATTTAAAAGCACTTGAAAAAATAACCGAAATAAATGGGGTCAATGCGTATAATCTTGGGACTGGTAAAGGATATAGTGTCTTAGAAGTGGTTGCAGCTTTTGAAAAAGCATCAGATGTAAAAATACCTTGTAAAATTGTTGGTCCAAGACCAGGCGATATAGCTATATGTTATGCAGACCCGTCTAAAGCTCAAATGGAACTTGGATGGATTGCTGAAAAAGGCGTTGAAGAAATGTGTGCAGATTCGTGGAGATGGCAATCTAGTAACCCAAATGGGTATGACACAAAAACTAAAATTAAGATAACATAAGTCCTCGCTTATAACATGAAAGCGGGGACTTTTTCTGCAAAAGTTTGTATAGGGAAAAGTGAGGAAGGCCCAGTGAATATTTCTGAAAGACTAACTCAGAAGAGTTTGAAAAGAATTTTAACGAATACTTATATTAAGGGACAAGAATCGGAAAATATAAAAGTCGAAGATTTATTGGAAGAAATAAAACAACAAGTTAAAACAGTTGTTAAAGGGAAAGAAAATATTGGTGATTTTGGTAACCTTTGAAGAGGAGAAAAACATGACTCAATTTGAAATAATTAACAATCCTTCCACATGGAATGTAAAACTTAAAAATTTTAGAGGAATAGATTGTTATTATTCTTATGAATATGGAAATTTATTTGCTAAGAAAGAAAATGGCAGATTATTTTCGGCATACTTTGAAAATAATCAAACTAAAATATTTTATCCATTTATCAAAAGGATCGTACCATTTGGAAATGGGGATCTATATGATATTGTAACTCCCTATGGATATGGTGGACCTTTTATAGAGGGATGTGAAGAATCAATCACGGAGTTTTACAAATACTTTAGTGATTATTGTGAAATGAATCATATTATTACTGAAACAATAAGATTTCATCCCTTATATAATAATCATAGATGGTTTAGGAATATTATTGATGTTGAGTATATAAAACAAACAACCGCTGCAGATTTAACAATTTCATTGGAAGAGATAAGACAAAATTACTCAAATATGAATAAACGCAATATAAGGAAGGCGATAAAGAACAATATATCTTGCTTTGTTGCGGAAAATAATTTAGAAAATATCTCTAAATTTGTTCAAATGTACAATGAAACAATGATTAAGAATAATGCAGCTGATTATTACTTTTTTGATGAAAATTATTTTATAGAACAAATGCAGGACACTAATTTAGGAAAAACTTATTTACTCTTCGCAAAATATAATAATGATATTATCGCCGGAACAATCGTAATTGTAGGTCAAGAATTTTCACACTATCACCTGGGGGCATCAAAATCCAGTTTTTTAGCTTTGAAGCCTAACAATTTAATGTTCGATTTTATGATTGAATTTTCTAAATCAAAAGGAGTGAAGCTTCTTCACTTAGGTGGAGGATATGAAGAGAATGATGGGCTTTTTAAGTTTAAATCTGCTTTTACCAATAATAATAATTTCGAATACTACATTGGGAAAAAGGTCCATAATACACGAGAATATAACAAAATAACAAATGATCTAAATAAACTATACGATGTTCAGGAAAATTACTTTCCGATTTACAGAGGGAAAATTAAGAAAAAGCAATTTGTTTAGATAATCGACTTAAAAGGTGTGATAACGTGAATAATCAATCAAAGATCTATTTATCTCCTCCTCATATGAGTGGAGGTGAACTGAAATATATTAATGAAGCATTTGAAACGAATTGGATAGCACCCTTAGGACCGAATGTCGATGCCTTTGAAAATGAAATAGCCCATTATATAGGAGCCAATGGAGCAGTTGCCGTAAGTTCAGGAACTGCAGCAATCCACTTGGCTCTTTCTTTATTAGATGTAAAGAAGGGAGACACCGTATTTTGTTCAACCCTAACATTTGTAGCGAGTGCTAATCCAATTCTTTATCAAGGTGCTGAACCAGTTTTTATTGATTCAGAGCCTGAAACTTGGAATATGTCACCAGAAGCACTGGAAAAGGCATTTATAGATGCTTCTAGAACAGGGAAGTTGCCAAAAGCAGTGATTGTTGTCAATTTATATGGTCAAAGTGCAAAAATGGATGAAATTCTTTCAATATGTAACCAATACGATGTCCCAATGATCGAGGATGCTGCTGAGTCACTTGGTTCTAGTTATAAAGGAATGTCGAGTGGTACATTTGGGAAATTTGGCATTTTTTCATTTAATGGGAATAAGATCATTACCACATCAGGTGGCGGAATGCTAGTTTCCGATGATGTAGATGCATTAAATAAGGCGCGCTTTTTAGCTACCCAATCAAGAGATCCTGCCCCTCATTATCAACACAGTGTGATGGGATTTAATTATCGGATGAGTAATATCTTAGCAGGAGTTGGAAGAGGGCAATTAGAAGTACTGGAGGAAAGAGTGCTCGCTAGACGGATAATATTTTCTAGATATTATCAAGGTTTATCTCATCTTCCTGGCATTTCCTTTATGCCTGAATTGGAAAATACAAGGTCTAACCGCTGGCTTACTACTCTAACAATAGACGAAAAAGAAGCGGGAATTTCGTCTAACTACTTAATACAATCTTTAGCTGAAGAAAATATTGAAGCTCGTCCGGTATGGAAGCCACTGCATTTACAGCCTCTATTCAAGAGAGTGAAATATTATCCTTATAAAAATAACCGGAGTGTTTCTGATCATTTATTTACGACTGGCGTTTGCCTACCTTCGGGTTCCAATTTAACTGAAGAAGAAATGATAAGGGTGATCGATTGTCTAAAAAATGCATTCAAACTAAAAATTTAGGGGAACAAATATTATGATAGGAAAAAATATATGTGAGATTCGAAAAAGAAGGGGACTTTCATTAACAGAGGTAGCTAACCAAGCGGGTATAGCCAAGTCTTATTTAAGCAATATTGAAAGGGGATTGAATCAAAATCCTTCTATAAATGTGGTGGAAAGAATAGCTTGTGTATTAGAGGTAGATCTTAAAGCATTATTAAAAACGGAAAACAGCATGGAATTCAGCACACAAAGGCTTGATGAAGAATGGGTTGATTTTGTTAATAGACTAGAAGAGTCTGGGATAGAAAAAAAACAGATTCAAGAATATAAAACATTACTGGAATTTATAAAATGGAAAAATAATCGGAAGTAAATACTGAAAAAATAGAGTGTCCTGTGAAAGTAGGCCGGGAAAAATGTTACAAAAAGTAAGTGTTATAGTTCCAATTTATAAGGTTGAAAAATATATTCATAGATGTGTAGACAGTATTTTAAAACAAACTTACACAAATTTAGAAATTATACTAGTTAATGATGGATCTCCCGATAACTGTGGGACAATTATAGATGAATATGCTAGTAATGATTGTCGAATTATTGTCGTGCATAAAGAAAATGGGGGCTTGTCAGACGCTAGAAATGTTGGAATGGAATATGTAACAGGAGAATATACGCTGTTTGTGGATAGTGATGATTGGTTAGACAGAAATATGATTCAAATATTGATGAGCACAAGTCTTATTTATAAAGCTGATATTGTTCAATCGGCTTTTTATTATGCCTATGAAGATTACTTGCTTTTCGACAATAGGTTTGATAAAAAGGATGACCCTCCAATTATTTTAGGGAATAAACCTTTAATGGCTGAGTTAGTTAAAAACGAAATAGTTAAAAACTTTGCATGGGGGAAACTTTATAAAACGGAAATCATTAGAGATATTCCATTTAAAAAAGGGGTTTTATTTGAAGACGTATTTTGGGCACATTTAGTTATGCACCGGGTAAATACGTATGTAATATTAAACGAACCCCTCTGCTTCTATTTGCAGCGAAGTGACAGTATTGTTTCCACATACACCCCAAAAAATTTAGATATCATTAAAGGATTGTTGGAAAGGCATCATTTTATTGAAGAGTTTTATGATCACTTAATAGATGAATCTTATAAAGGAATCTTAAATACCAGCTTAATCCATTATAACCTTCTACTAGCAAATAGAAATAAAATAAATGGTAAAAAATACAGATATGAAATAGAAATATACATTAAAAATAATTATGGCCGTTTAAAAAAGTCTGTTATTAATGACAATTTTTTAAAAAAACAACTCTTTTTGTTTTCTCTTCATCCTTATTTGAATATCTGTTTTCTAATAATTACACGGTTATTTAGGAGGCTGCACATACTGCCCCGTCCAATCAGATTGGAAAGGGTGACCTTAAGGGGAAGTGGGGATTTATGATATGAAGCGGGATATTTTATTTGTAATAGACTCATTAGATTGTGCTGGAGCAGAGAAAAGTTTGGTTTCATTATTATCTTTACTTGACTATTCAAAATACAATGTAGATTTAATGTTGTTTGCTCATGGTGGATTGCTCGAAGAACAAGTTCCAAAAGAAGTTAATATTTTAAAGCCATTGGCTTATACAACATTTACATGGTTAAACTTAAAAGAAGCTTTGGCATTCTCCATAAGAAAACTTGACTTTAAAATGTTAGCTTCTAGAATAAAATACTCCTATGCGATACGAAGGATAAAAGGCGGAAATACTTTGAAGGCGCGGGTATTTTGGCAAAGTATTTCAAAGGTTATTGAAAATAATGACAAAAACTATGATATTGCAATCAGTTATGCGCAAGGTATTCCAACCTTTTATATAGCTGAGAAAGTTAATGCAAAGAAAAAATTTGCATGGGTAAACACTATTTATCGATTAGATGCAAAAGAAAGAGAATATCAAAAGTTTTTTTACAATACATTTAATAAGATAATTGCAGTGTCTGATTCTGCAAAGGAGATATTTTTGGAAACTTTCCCAATGTATGATCGTAAGATGGAGGTTATTTACGACATTAACAATTTTGAGCTTATCTCAAATTTATCTAACGTTGGAAATCCATTTAATGATAATTTTGATGGAATAAGGATCTTAACAATTGGAAGGTTTGACAAAGTAAAAGGTTACGATATCGCACTTAAAGCTTGTAAAAAATTAAAAGAAAAAGGAATAAACTTTAGATGGTATGTATTGGGGAAGGGACCCCTTAAAGAAGAAATACTACAATTCATTAATGAATATAATTTAACAGATTACTTTGTGTTACTGGGAATTACCGCGAACCCATATCCGTATATAAAAAATTGCAATATCTATGTTCAAACATCAAGGTTTGAGGGATTTGGGCTAGCCATTGCAGAAGCTCGTATGCTCAATGTGCCTGTGGTCACGACAAGGTTTGATTCTGTATACAATCAGATGATTGATGGAAAAAATGGTCTTGTTGTCGATATGAGTGCGGAGGCAGTATGTGATGGGATCATAAGAATCATAGATGATCCTATGCTATCAAAAGATATTGTTAATTATTTAAAAACGGAGAAAAAGGGGAATGTCGAAGAAATAGAAAAGTTCTATAAATTAATTGGATAATACGAAAGTAGTGATACAATGCGAAAGAAAGTATTATTTACAATAATAAATATGAATGTAGGTGGAACAGAAAAATCTTTGCTTAACATGGTCTCAGTAATGCCTAAGGATAAGTATGATATTACAATTTTAATGTTGGAAGAGTACGGTGGGTTTCTAAAATTTATTCCATCTAATATTAGACTGGAATTTTTATCAGGGTATAACAACATTAAGGACTTATTGAACGAACCTCCACAATCCATTGCATTAAATTTATTAAAAAAAGGTCGAATCATTAAAGGCGGAACGATCCTGCTATTACATATAATCACTAAAATACTGAATAACAGAAGTGCTTTCTTTAAGTATGTTTTACGGACCTACCCTACTCTGGAACAAGAATATGATGTTGCAGTAGCTTATGCAGGTCCAACTGACTTTATAAGCTATCTTGTTATGAACAAAATTAAAGCGAAAAAGAAAATTCAGTGGGTTCACTTTGATGTAACTAAAATAGGCTTTAATAAAAATTTTGCTGCTCAAATATATAATAAGTTTGATAAAGTTTTTGTTGGTTCAAATGAAGGAAGAGATAAGCTTGTTAATCTTTTACCTGCAATAAGAGAAAAAACCGAGGTATTTCAATATATAGTGTCACCACAACTAATATCTAGTCAAGCAAAAGAAGGAAAAGGGTTTAATGATAATTTTGATGGATTAAAAATCTTAACCGTAGGTAGACTTTCTATTGAAAAAGGCCAAGATCTTGCTATCCATGTCCTTGCAAAACTAAAAAATGAAGGGTTGAATGTAAAATGGTATTGTGTTGGAGAAGGAAATTCTAGACAGACATATGAAGATCTGATAGAAAAATATGAGCTAAAGGAATATTTCATTTTATTAGGTTCAGATCCCAATCCATATCCATACATGGATCAGTGCGATATTTATGTTCAGCCATCTAGACATGAAGGATATTGTATAACTCTGGCAGAAGCCAGATGTTTTAAAAAACCTATAATAACCACTAACTTTACAGGGGCAAATGAACAGATCAAAACTGGGAAAACTGGATTAATTGTAGGTCCAGATGTAGATGAAATATATCACGCACTTAGATTATTAATTCATGATAGGAAATTACGTGAAAAATTCTCAGATAACCTAACTAAAGAAGAGTTTATTTCTGATGTACAGGTTGAAAAGTTTATATAACATGGCTTTGTATTTTTTGAATATTAAAATAAATGATCATCTATAGAAAAGGTGTGAAAGGTTTTGAGAGATACTATCAAAAAAATACTTATGCTACTTAACAAAAGAGAAAAGAAATATTTTTTACTATTATTTTTCATGATGGTAATCTCGGCATTATTCGAAACGCTTGGAATAGGGTTGATTGTACCTCTTGTAGGAATTGTAACAAACCCGGACATCATAAAAGAACAAGTAATCTTGGCTTATATATACGAATCATTTAAATTTCAATCAACTACTGCGTTTATGATATTTTCGGTAATTTTGTTGCTTACAATATTTATTATAAAAAATTTATATATACTCCTATACTTATATACACAAAACAAAGTAATTTTGAATCAACAGGTAAAACTGTCTCGAAGATTGTTTGAGGAATATTTAAAAAAACCATATACATTCCATTTACAAAGGAATACGGCAGATTTACTTAGGAATGTAAACCTAGAAGTACCTAGAGCTTTGCAAGGGATAATGCTGTCTTTTTTTCAGTTACTCACAGAATTACTTGTAGTCATTTGTATTTTAGCTCTCTTATTAGCAGCAGCACCGGTAGCTACCATAACAGCTTCTATCTTATTAGGTGGAAGTGTTTTTTTGTTTTTTAAATTCTTCCGCAAAAAAATGAATGAATTAGGAAAAGAGCACCAAACAGTAAATGGACAAATGATTAAATGGCTTAATCAAGGATTAGGAGCAAGCAAAGAAGTAAAAGTATCGGGAAAAGAAAATTACTTTGTTAATGCTTACACAAAACAAAGCCAGATCAATGCTGATAATATTCTCTACAGGATGATGTTAGACCAAACTCCTAGGCTTTTTATTGAAACTTTATTAGTATCTATAGTCCTAATTACAATGTTGATTATCATTTTTCAAGGAAATACTACGACACAGATTGTTTCGACAATGGCACTATTTGCTATGGCAGCATTTCGACTTATGCCCTCGATCAATCGTATTATGGCGTTGATAACAACTATTCGATACAGTCAACCTGCCTTATCTGTTGTTTATGATGATTTGTTTACGAATAAAGAGGAGTACTATAATAGTGATGTTACTGTATCAATATCGTCAAATAGTGCGAAGAAAACTTTTACCAATTCAATAAAGTTGAGCGGAGTATCTTTTCGCTATCCTAATCAAAAAGAATATTCAATAAATGATATTTCTTTAAAAATACCAATTGGTAAATCGGTTGCATTTATTGGTGAATCAGGTGCTGGAAAAACAACCCTTGTTGATATTATTCTTGGATTATTTCCTCCAGAAAAAGGCAGTGTTTTAGTAGATGGAGAGAATTTACATGCCTTAAAATCGTTATGGCAACAGAAAATTGGCTATATTCCTCAATCCATTTTCTTATCAGACGATACAATAAGGGCGAATGTTGCCTTTGGGATAGATAGTGAACTGATTGATGAAGAAGCAGTTTGGAGGGCCTTGGAGCAGGCACAATTGAAGGAATTTATTAAAGCCCTCCCCGGCAAATTGGAAACAAATGTTGGAGAACGTGGAGTAAGACTTTCAGGGGGGCAACGGCAACGTATTGGGATCGCCCGAGCTTTATATCATAATCCGGAAATAATCTTTATGGATGAAGCAACATCAGCATTAGATAATGAAACAGAAAAAGAAATCATGAAGGCTATTGATGGATTAAAAGGGGAAAAGACATTAATAATTATAGCACATAGACTAAGTACTATTGAAAATTGTGATATTGTTTTCAAAATAAATAATGGAAGACTTCTTACGATTGAAAATAAATTAGAAGAGTCAATCATACAAGAAGTGGGTGGATAAAAGAGTGAAAAGGATTATTAAAGGAAAGCTCGGAAAAATAAGGACTGTATATTACCATAGGAGGCAGTGGCGGAATTTAATTAGAAACATGGAAATGACAATTGAAAAACCTCAGTTCCATATACAAGATCAAGTAATTCCTTTCTTTAATAAACCAGGAATCGCATTTTCATTTGATGACAGCTTTAGAGTAAACGATTGGTTTATGTACGGAAAAGACATATTTGGATATTATGATGTGAAAGTAACATTTAATATAAATGCATTTCATCATTTCGAAGGACAAAGAGAACATACTCAGGAAGAAATAGATTTGTTATTAGAATTACAATCAAACGGTCATGAAATTGCCCATCATGGTTTTAAGCATCAAGACGGTAAAAATTACTCGAGGAAAAAAGGTTTATCCGGATGGATTGACGATGAGATTATTTCTTTGTTAAATTGGATGGAAAAACAAGTTCACTCTAAAACCAATGAAAAGTTTAGAAAACCAGTTTCTTTTGCGTTTCCATACTCTGAATACACTGAAGGAAATATTCAGGAGTTAGTCCCTAAATACTTTAAAATTGTAAGAGGACATTTATTCGATGATAACCTAACACGATTTAATCATACCGGGTTTGCTCCCTCTATTTGTATAGATAGCATACTTTTACCCGACATTAAGCATATTAAGAAAATAATGAAAATTGCAAAAATAATGGGGAGTAATTTAATAATCATGTGCCATTCTATATTACCAGAAGAGGTTAACTGGGCGGATTTTGGTTGGGGAGAAGACTCAATAGAGTCTGGACAATGGAGAGTTTCACCCAAAACTATTCGTGAAATTATTAATGAAGCAAGAAGAATTGATATGGAATTTTATACAACCTCTGAAATAGCGGGTGTAGCTTCATTTATTGACCGCAACATGGAATCTTGGGTAAGAAAACAGATTTCAAATCCAGATGATCAATGGATTTCCATACGAGAATTAAGCTTAATAAAAGAATTAGATTTAAGTAATAAAAATATTTCTAATCTAGACGGCATACAGTATTTTACTAACCTGGAAAAACTTAATATAAGTAATAATCATATATCTGATTTTAGGCTATTAGAGAAACTTCCTAAGTTAAAGAATATAGAAATTAGTAATAATCCAATATTAAATAAGAAATTATTAGTTGCAAAGGATCTAGAGGAATAGATTTGAGAGGTATAGTTTGATAATAAACTGGTGCAAATCATTAAAGTGTTTTTTTACAACCAAAGGGCCTGCATGGAAAACTACATAAAGGAAGATAATCAGTTTTTCCATAAATTGGATAAGGAGCAGAACGGATGAACCCGATAATAAGTATTATTGTGCCTATTTATAATGTAGAGCAATATCTAAACAAATGTATTGATTCAATTTTAGCACAAACATTTACTAAGTTTGAACTTATATTAGTAAATGATGGCTCACCTGACAACTGCGGCGAAATTTGCGATCAGTATAAGCTTAAAGATAATAGGGTTAAGGTAATACATAAAAAAAACGGTGGAGTCGCAGATGCTCGAAATGCCGGAATAGATGTTGCCAAAGGAAATTATATAGGATTTGTTGATAGTGATGATTGGATTGAGCCTAATATGTATGAGATTTTGTATGATTTAATTGTAGAACATAAAACAGGAATTAGCGCATGTAGTATTCAAAGCCCTACTAATGATAAAAAAGTAAACTCAGACGAAATTAATATTCTCGATTCGGGAACAGCTATTAACTTAATTTATGAAGGAAAACCACCTGGATTTGGACCATGCAATAAATTATATTTAAAAAATCTCTTTCAGGAAATTAGATTTCCTATTAATAGAGACTATGATGATGCAGCCATAATGTATCAGTTATTTGATAAGGCTGAGAAGATTGTTATGGTTGATTTCCCTTTATATAACTATACATATAGAGATTCAAGTATTACAAAAAGCCCTTTTTCGGAAAATAGATTTGATTTAGTGGTTAATTATTATGAAACGTACAGTTTTATGGAGAAATATTACCCCGATATGCGTGACAAAATAGTTGATGAATATTATTCTTCTCTGAGAACAATGGTGGTCGATATAGTAAACGAGAAAAGTATATTGAAAAATTATAAATATATAAGGAGAATTAGTAAGTTAATTAAAAAGGATAATAATCGTATATTAAAATGTAATTTAATATCTATCAGAAAAAAGCTTCTATCCCAAATTCTTATTTGGTGTCCAATTCTAGCTATTCTATTGTATAAGATATGTGATATTATTTTCAGGTTTGAAGCAATGAAGAAGAATGGGACTATAGCGGGGGTAGGAATCATCGCTACAATCCTTATTTAAAACGGGCGGTCTTTTAATAATGGCGGTAAATATATACTTGATGAATGTACTATAAATGTAGAAGGAAAATTACTGTTATTCTAAAGTTCGTATGGGGACCCGAAAGGCATTGTTAGGGCCTTGGATTTGGAAGTTTTTAGGGGAATAGAATTGTAAGCTTCTCAACTGTACGGTAATGGAAAAAATAATACTAAGATATCACAAATAATAAGGATTAGGCCATATGAGGATCCTGAACGCACAAATTTATTAGGTGCAACTATCAAGTCAAATCCTAACCAGCTTTCTATATAAGTAGTAGTGGTCTTGGACCTCAATCGGATAAAATTGAGTATATCCTGTAGAAAACGGAAGACCATGATTATGTTTCGTGTTGGGAGCTGAAGCAGGCATTAATGACTAATCGAAAAGCACCGACTAAATATGTAAATCAATATCCCTTGTATATGAAGGGATATCAAAATGTACAAATGGTTGAAGAGTTTTTGCAGGATATCCAAACGAATCAACCCAGAATAATTGTTGATGCATCCTCAAATGACAAGTGGACCCCGCCCATTAATTTGGCCAAAAGAAAGGTTTGGGAAGAATCGCCAGATGCCTCTATTTATATACTTTGGAGGAAAAGAACAGTGTATATGATTGTATAGAATCTAATTATTTATACAGTACTACAGTTGATAACTGGGATATATACGTTAAAAGATGATTAATGTGGCTTCGGTTGTTCGTTTTAAAGAATTATGTCAAGTAAAAGGGGAATAAATATGATCGTTGATATTCATAACCATATTTTGCCTAATCTTGATGATGGGCCAAGAAACTGGGAAGAAACGGTTCTGCTGGCAAAACAAGCGGTAGAAGCGGGGATCACTCATGTGATTGCTACTCCACACCATAAACATCGTCACAAAGATCATTTTTATGAAAATAATCGATTCAATATTATTAAATTGGTAGACAAAACAAATATAGTATTAAAAAAACATAACATTCACTTGAAAGTGTACCCGGGATTGGAGTTTCATCTCCATAAAGACATTGAGTATGACATCGAAAATAAACTAGATGATTTTCTAACATTAAATAATACTGGAAAGTATATTTTAATGGAACCTCCATGTAGTTATTATCCTAGTAATACTGAGAAAGTCTTATATAAACTAAAAATGAAAGGGTTTATTCCGATCCTTGCTCACCCGGAGCGGAATAGAGAACTGAGAAAAAGCCCAGAAAAAATTTATGATCTAGTTCAAAAAGGAATCTTGGTCCAAGTTACTGCAGGAAGTATCACGGGAGTTCATGGAAGGCGATTAAAGAATTTTTCACAACACTTGTTAAATCATCATCTTGTTCATGTTGTAGCTTCGGATGCACATCATTATATTCGGAGAAAATTTGAGTTAATGAATGCCTACGAATATATCGAGGTTAAACATTCATCAGATTTGTGTGAATATCTACAGGAAAATGCAATTCATATATTAGATGGAACTAATTTTAAGATCAAAAGTCCAAAAATAATAGATAAAAAGAGGCAATACTTCTTTTTTTACAATCATCCGTTAAATAAAGTCTAAAAAATTCAAAAAATAAATCTGTCGATTTCATAATGATTATTAATGAGGATGTGTAATGTAATGAAAAGAATGGTTGATTTAATTGGTGCATCCCTTTTAGTACTTGTATTTTCTCCCATTCTATTTTTTACTGCAGTTGCAGTCCGGATTAGTATGGAAACCCCTATTATATTTAAACAGATACGGCCGGGAATTTATGGAAAGCCTTTTTATATATATAAATTTAGAACAATGACTGACCAAAGGGATGAAAATGGGACGTTACTTCCCGGAAGATTGAGATTAACGAAGACAGGAAAATTTCTAAGAAAATATAGCTTGGATGAATTACCACAACTTTTCAATGTGATTAAGGGGGATCTAAGTTTAGTAGGGCCGCGACCATTGTTAATGGAGTATCTTCATTTATACACGCCGGAACAGGCGCGGAGACATAATGTTAAACCTGGAATTACGGGCTGGGCCCAGGTGAATGGTCGTAATACTATAAGCTGGGATGAAAAGTTTAACTATGATATTTGGTATGTTGATCATCAATCCTTTTGGCTGGATATAAAGATATTAGTATTAACCTTAGTAAAGGTGATAAAAAAAGAAGGAGTTAGTTCTCAAGGGCATCACAGTATGGAACGCTATAAAGGAATGATGCGGAACATCGAATGAATCAATTAGGAACACGCTTTTAAAATCAAACTGCAATGTTGGCAAATCATTATTAATTCATAAATAAACTAGGAGTCCCTAATATGAAAAAAATTCTAATTTCTGATGTTGGTGTAGCTCCAGCAGAAAATGTCATTAAATCATGGAAACAACTGCATGAAAATGAAGAAATTATTGGGGTTTCAAGGAATCCATTTAACCTTTTTACTTCAAAAGCCCAAACTAAACATCATATCCCCTATGAATATGCATTTGGAAAAGATTATAAAAGGTCATTGCTGCGGTTAATAGAACATGAAAAACCTGAACTTGCGGTATTTATGAGTGATCGGGAAATTCTTGAGGCGTCGAGGTTTAGGGATGAAATTACAGCAAGTGGAACTAAAGTTTTTATGCCAGAGCATGATGTGCTGGAAGTATGTACAGATAAATATCTATCCTTTAAAACGTGGGAAGCTCAAGGGATTAAAGTTCCAAAGACTGTCATTGTTAACGATCGAAATGATTTAAAGCGTGCATTTAATCAACTGGGTGATAGTGAAGGGAAAATTTGGTTAAGGGCTACAATTGGGGCTGGAGGTAAGGGGGCATTACCTACTAACGATTTTGAGTTCGCTCAAAATTGGATAGATATATATAACGGATGGGGAAGCTTTACCGCATCTGAATTACTTCAGTCAACAAAAACCGTTACATGGTTATCGATTTGGTTCGAAGGAAATCTTGTTGTAGCCCAAACGAGACGGAGAAAATCGTGGGGATTTGCAAATCGAACGATATCAGGAGTGACTGGAATTACAGGGATTGGCGAAACATACTCAGATGAAATAGTTAATAAGGTTGCTATGGATACTATATTTGCCATCGATCAAAAACCCCACGGTGTATACGGTGTCGACATGACTTATGACCAAAATGATTTCCCGAACCCAACTGAAATTAATATGCGCTTTTTCACTACCTGCTACTTCTTTACCGAGGCGGGACTTAATATGCCAAAGATATATAAGGATATTATTTTGTATGGAAAATTCCCTACGCTTGAAAAGAAAGTGAATCCACTTCCAGATGGATTGCTTTGGATTAGAGATATGGATAGAGAGCCAATTTTAACTACCGAAGATGAGGTAAACAAAATGATTAATAAACAAAAAAATTACAATTATTAATCTTTCTAACGTTAATCAGACTCCCGCTTAATAGATTAATATATAGAAGTGAGATGAGTAGGTTATGAGTAAAGTAAGTGTTGTTGTACCAATTTATAATGCTGGCAAAAGGCTGCATAGATGCATAAAATCTATTCTTAAACAAACATTTAGAGATTTTGAATTAATTCTAGTTAACGATGGTTCAACTGATGATAGTTTATCGAATTGTAAAAGGTATTCAAATCTAGATAAGAGAATCCGAGTAATGGACAAGGAAAATGAAGGAAGCATAATGACTAGAAAACGAGGTGTGGAAGCTTCAAGATCTCCTTATATCATGTTTGTGGATGCTGACGACTGGATTGATTGTAGAATGATTGAAATACTTTACAATGAATCGATTGTGAATAGTGTAGATATTACAGTATGCAACATGTATAAAGTTTTTGGGGATATTTTAACAGTTAAGAAAAAAAATGCTAATGAATATTTTAATGGAAACAAATTATATAATGAACATGAAATCAAAAAAAATTTAATTACTGCCTACTTCCATGGACATTCGTTTCCATCATCCCTATGTGCAAAGTTATATAAAAAAGAATATCTAATAAATTGCGGGCAATACTTAGATCGGATCAACTTTTTAGGTGATGATCTGTTTTTAAATTTAGAGATATTCTTAAAAGCAAAGAGCGTTAAAGTCATAGACAAACCACTTTACTATTATAGATTAGGTGGTTTTACAAATAAATACATGCCTCATTTGTTTGAGGATATGGTTAATGGTTTTCAAATACAAAAGGAAGTAATTGAGGAACATTATCAAAAAACAAAGGACAACCATTATAATGGAATATGCATCATGTTACTAAACACGTTTAAAACATGTTTGTATAATTTATTTGAAAGTGACCTTGGTAAATCAGAAATAAAAGATCTTATAAGAATATATGTAGCTAATAGTAGTGTGAAGGAAAGCCTACATAATAAAGGCTCAACCGAATATTTTACAAAAGAATATTTAAACGCAATCAAAAATAAAGATATTGATTATCTTTACCAAATAGGAAGACATATGTATTTTAGAAAAAAACCAAAAAAGACACTAAATAATATCATGTCTAAATTATAAATAGGATAACATTGTTGTATATTTAGTGGATATTATTTTTCTTATTGTTTTCACTATAAAGAATGATTCGTGCTAAGTGCTAAACTTTATTTGGTAGGTGAATCAATATTTTTAATAAGCAAACTCTTAGATTAAAACAATGTATCGGAAAATTTGAATCATTAATTAAGAAGATAGAATACATAAGAGGATTATATAGATATCCGTATAAAATGGTGGGGCGTAAAATAACATTTGATAATAAGAAAAATAATCCTGATGTTCTGGTTATAGCAGCTCATCCTG
Source organism: Siminovitchia acidinfaciens (assembly GCF_003605385.1). Taxonomy (GTDB): domain Bacteria; phylum Bacillota; class Bacilli; order Bacillales; family Bacillaceae_C; genus Siminovitchia; species Siminovitchia acidinfaciens. The sequence goes on from NZ_QYTV02000008.1 coordinate 112,278, forward strand.
ATGATGACGTAATTGGTTTAGGAACTATTTTATATCGACATAGTAAGAATAATGATAACATAAAAGTCGTTTTTGTAACGAATGGCTCTCGGGGAAATGGTGCAAGCTGGAGAGTGAAAGTCAATGAATCAAAAAGAAGATCAGAGGTAAGGTTTAGGGAGGCAGTCCAAGCTTTATCGCTTATAAATATTCCTAAAGAAAATATATTTTGTCTGGGCTATCCAGATGGAGGTACCCAACGGTATTTGAAAAATATGTCAGAGGATATTCAAACGCTCATCCTAAAATTTAATCCAGGTCGTATATATGTACATTGTATTGAAGGCGGTCATTTGGATCATGATATGACAAGTTATGTTGTAAAGTTTATATGTAGTAAAATAGGTTATTCAAATGTGTTTGAATGGACAGAATATCATCCAAAACAGCCGCTAGGGTCACAACATGTAAAGTTCTTGCCTAGCTACTCTTCAAAGCAAAAAGAAATTAAAGTTGATATTTCAGAAGAGGAGCGAAACTTAAAAAGAAAAATGTTAGCATTTCATCATTCTCAAGATGTTGAAAAGATCTATTTACAAGGCGAAGCTATTCGTCAAGCTAATACTTTTGAATTAGAAAAGGAATTATACGAACATTGCCAACTACCTAAAAGAAAATTACGACCAATAGTAAAAGACCTTATAAATCTTTGATGAATAAAAATTTTGTTAGTAATACCTATCTTTAAAAAGATTGGTAAGATGGAAGTGTTTTAATAATTGTTCTTTATAATGAATTAATCAATTCGAATTCTTTTAGGATAGGATGATTAAATGAAAAAAATTGTTATTGTGACTAGGAGAATGGTCATGGGTGGTATAGGAAGGGCATTGATTTCTATGCTAAATTCTATACCTGAAGATAAGTATAATGTAACTGTTTTAGTAATGGGCACAGGTGGTGAGCTTGAGGATGAGATACCTCAACACGTAAAGGTCGAGTGTTTATACGGCTATGAAAAAACTACAATAGAAAAGATTTGGAAATGTACAAAGAGGGGTAGATTTATTCGTGCTTTTAAAATTGGTTGGTACACACTCCTTGCTAAAATGACTAAAAATGTTTTTAAACAAGAATGGTATCACTCTAAAATGATATCAATAATTAAAACTGAATATGATTTAGCAATTGCCTATGACCCTCCGGCGTCTTTTCCTGTAGTATTTGTGATAAGAAATATAAAAGCCAAAACAAAAATCGCCTGGATCCACGCTGATGTCTCCAATTATGTAAATGAGCTAAAACCTTATAAAGAATTTTATGAAAAGTACGACAAAGTATTTTGCGTTTCAAAATATGGAATGAGAAAGTTCAATCAACTATACCCTAATCTAAAAGAAAAAACATCTGTATTTTATAATATTCTTGACACGAGACAAATGGCTATAATGGCAGAAAAAGATGAAGGTTTTAATGATCAATTCGATGGCATTCGTATTTTAACTGTAGGGAGATTAAGCATAGAGAAAGGGCAAGACATTATACCTAGTATTCTTATGAAATTGAGGACAGAAGGGAAAAATATAAGGTGGTATTGCATTGGAGACGGTAATAGTCGTTCAGAGCTAGAAAAATTGATTAAAAAACACGGTGCAGAAGAACACTTTATTTTATTAGGAACAAAACAAAATCCGTATAACTATATTAGACAATGTGATATATACGTCCAACCCTCTAGACATGAAGGATATTGTATCTCACTTGCCGAAGCTAAGGTATTTAATAAGCCTATCGTGACAACAGATTTTGCTGGTGCCAGGGAGCAGATAGAAAACGGAAAGAATGGTTTGATTGTAAAATTTGATGAATATGCAATTTATGCAGCCGTCAAAACTCTAATTAATAACCAAAGTTTATGTGTAAAGTTTAAAAACAATTTGAAAAGAACTAATGTAAATACTACGTATGAAATAAAGAAATTATATGACAGTGTAGGTTAATGTCTTTTAATAAAAATAAAGCGAGTGAGTATCTTGAGAATTGTAAAAAAACCTATCATTAACTTTATTCAATACATTCATGAACATGAAAAAATAATAAAAAAGGTAGAGTATATAAGAGGAATATATAAATATCCAGGTAAAATGTTGGGCCGTAAATTTCCAAATAACAACATAAATAATAATATTGATGTTCTCGTTTTTGCGGCTCACCCTGATGATGATGTATTAGGTTTAGGAACCACTTTATCTCGACATAGTCAGAAGGGCGATACCATAAAAATTATTTTTGTTACGAACGGATCTAAAGGAGTAGGCGAAAGTTGGAACATTAGAGAAAGTGAATCAATAAGAAGATCAGAGGTAAGGTATCGAGAAGCAGTTCAAGCTTTAGCAGTTATCAATATTCCTAGTGAAAATATATTTTGTCTGGGATATCCAGATGGCGGAACTCAACGATATCTGAAAAACATGTCAGTGGATATTCTAATGTTAATACAAAAATATAATCCTGGGCGAATATACGTACATTGTATTGAGGGTGGTCATGGGGATCATGATATGACAAGCTTTGTAGTAAAGTCTATATGTGAAAAAATAGGCTATTCAAATGTGTTTGAATGGACAGAATATAATCCAAAACAACCTCTAGGATCCCATGATGTAAATTTTTTGCCCTCTCAATCACCAAAGCAAAAAGAGATTAAAATTGATATCTCTAAAGAGGAGCAAAGTCTAAAACGACAAATGTTAGCATTTCATCAATCTCAAGATGTTGAACAGTTCTTTTTACAAGGTGAAGCTATTCGTCAAGCTAATACTTCTAAATTAGAAAAAGAATTATACGATCATTGTCAACTACCAAAGAGCAGGTTACTACCAATATTAAAAGAGTTTAATAAGTTTTTGAGTAAACTTGTAGCTAAACATTCCTTTTATTAAGTCAATTTAGACAAAATGGGGTAGGAAATATGACATTAAAATCAATTTTGAAAAGTAATAGATTTACAAATAATTTAATTACACAAATAAGAAAATTACAGTATAATATTATTCCTTATATTTCATCTATTATTATTTTCAATATAAAAAAAATCCTAAGAGTTACCCGTATTGATAAAAAAAGTCGTTACGAAAAGTTAAGAGAAATTAAAAATAAGCATAAAGGAGAAAGGTGTTTTATTGTAGCTACGGGCCCAAGTTTAACAATTGAAGATCTGGAAAAGCTAAAAAATGAAATAACCTTTAGTATGAATTCAATTTGTTTGGCTTTCGATGAAACTGATTGGAGACCAACTTATTTTGGTATTCAGGGGGTATATGTATTTAATAAACTTCAAAAATATATAGAAAAATTAGATGTCCAATGTAAATTCATAGGTGATACAATTCCAAAACAAAAAGTTTATTCGGATGATTATTATGTTTATCCAATTAATATGCTTAAACATAATATGGTACACCATAGGTATAAGACTAAATTTAGTGATGATGCCTTTGCAGTAGTATATGATGGATATTCCATCACCTATTCTCTCATTCAAATAGCTGTATATATGGGATTTAATGAAATTTATTTACTTGGGGCGGATTGTAACTACTCAAGTAATATGAACCATCACTTTAAAGAATACGATTACGTAGATCCAACATTTTTATTAGCAGGTGATAAAATGATTAGCGCCTACAAAGTAGCGAAGAAATATGCCGACCGTAATAATATAAAAATTTATAATGCAACTAGAGGAGGAATGCTTGAAGTATTTGAAAGGGTAGATCTCGATGCGGTATTATCAGAAAGAAATAAGGGGAAATTTAGTGCTTCGTGAGTATTAAATTAAGTGATTGACATTGTTGCATAAAGATGTTATTTTTTTAGTGTTAATTGTTCTTTATAAAGTGTCTCTGTTACCATGGAAGTTTCTTTAACCTATAAGAATTGTGTATTAATGGATTTGTGGAAATCTATTTATTTTTTGAGGCACATGTTCTTTATAATGAACAAGGCTCATTTTTTTATTTTGGATAGCATTAAAAATTTAATGATGAGGGATGTAAAAGATGAGAAAAAAAGTAGTCGCATTTGTCCCAATTAAGTTAAATAGTCAGAGATTACCAAATAAAAATATCCTACCATTAGGTGACCAGCCATTAAGCTGGTATATATTCAATACTTTATTGGAGATCGAATCAATTGATGAAGTATGTGTTTTTTGTAGTGATGAAAAAATTATGAACTATTTACCAACGGGCGTGAAATTTGTACAACGAGATCGTTATCTTGATGGGGACCTGGTTAAAGGCAACGATATATATAGATCTTTTATCAGTCGAGTTGACAGCGATATTTATCTACTTGCGCACACTACATCTCCTTTTATGACTCCTAAATCGGTAGAAGTTGCATTATATAACGTTTTAAGTGAAAACTATGATTCTGCATTAAGTGTTCAGAAAAGGCAGACTTTTGTTTGGCATAAAGGGCAGACACTAAATTATGAAATCAATGATATTCCACGGACTCAGGATATCGAACCTATATATATAGAAACTAGTGGATTTTATATCTTTAAGAAGGAGCACTTTTTAACCCATAGGAGAAGGATCGGCTTTAAGCCGTATTTCCAAGAACTAGATGATATTGAAGCAATTGATATTGATACGAAAGAGGATTATGAATTTGCCCTAAAAATCATGAACAACAATAAAGTTCCAATAAAAATCTAAAGAAAACATTGGAGATGAACTTTATGGTAAAGGAAATTAAATTACGGGATCACATAATTTTTGGTGGCAGCCATCCCTTCGTTTTAATTGCAGGCCCTTGCATGATTGAAAGTGAACAACTTGTTATGGAAACAGCTGTAGTTATTAAAAAAATAACAGAAACACTTAATATTCCATTCGTTTTTAAAGCATCATTTGATAAAGCCAATCGTTCATCCATTTATTCGGAAAGAGGACCTGGAATTTATAAAGGGTTAGAGATCTTGGAAAAAGTGAAAAACGCTTTAAACATTCCCGTAACGACTGATATACATGAGGCAGGTCAAGCGGAGATTGTAGCTGAGGTAGTTGATATTATTCAAATTCCAGCATTTTTATGTAGACAGACTGATCTGTTAGCAAATGCCGCTAAAACAAACAGAATCATTAACATAAAAAAGGGTCAATTTCTATCTCCTTGGGATATGAAGAATGTCATAGTAAAGATAAAAGAATCAGGAAACGATAAAATTTTATTAACCGAGCGAGGTTCTACGTTTGGGTATAACAACTTGGTTGTTGATATGCGTTCGCTGCCTACAATGAGAGGATTTAACGTCCCTGTTGTTTTCGATGCCACGCACAGTGTGCAGATACCAGGTGGTTTAGGAACAAGTACCGATGGAAAAAGAGAGTTTGTACCGTATCTCTCCCGAGCAGCAGCGGCAATAGGTATTGATGCATTATTTTTAGAAGTCCATCCGAATCCTGATCATGCATTATCGGATGGACCAAACATGATAAAACTTGATGAACTTGAGGAATATCTTAAACCTATAGTGGAAATCGATCGACTTATTAAGGAAGGTGAAAAAGAAAGGAGGGTCTAAACAGTGGAAAACTTATTAACAGCTAATGAGCATATCTTGACCATTAAAGAAGTGTTAGGCAAAGAAGCCCGGGCGATCATGAACTTAATTGATGATGTCAATCAAGAAATGGCTGAAACAATAGAAATGATCCTTGCTTGCAGGGGGAGAGTAATTGTTACTGGTGTCGGGAAATCCGGAATTATTGGTCGCAAAATAACTGCTACTTTAGCGAGCACTGGGACCCCTTCTTTATTTTTACATCCCGCCGAAGGGCTCCACGGCGATTTAGGTATGGTTACTAATTCTGATATTGTAATGGCATTGTCTAATAGCGGAGAGACTGGTGAAGTTATCAATATGATACCGTCGATTAAAAGAATAGGTGCAAAACTTATCGCTTTTGTAGGAAATGAATATTCCACTTTAGCGAAAAAAGCAGATAGTATGCTTTGTATAGGTAGGGTAAAGGAAGCCTGTCCCTTAGGATTGGCACCCACTACAAGTACCACTTTGATGCTTACTTTAGGTGACGCTATTGCCGTCGCCTTATTAAAAGCTCGTAATTTTTCGTCTGAAGATTTTGCTGTTTATCATCCAGGAGGTTCGTTAGGAAAGAGATTACTACTCACTGTTAACACTATTATTGAGATTACTAAAAAAAATCCAAAATTAAACATGGCGAATACAGTTAAAGATGCGATTTTTAGTATGACTGAATCTGGATTAGGAGCAACAAGTATTATAGATGACAATGGTAAATTAGTAGGGATTATAACAGATGGAGACATACGAAGATCATTAGGAAAAATCAAAAACTTTATGGATCTTTGTGTTAAAGATTTATTTAACCAAAATCCCATCATAATTAAACAAAATGCTTTAGCTGTAGAGGCATTAAATATTATGGAAAATCAAAAAATCAATGTATTGCCAGTAGTAAATGATAAGAATGAACCAATAGCTATGATTCATTTACATGATATTACTAGATTGGGTTTTTAAATGATGGAAAAAAATGAAATTAAATTAATCGTATTAGACGTTGACGGTGTATTAACAGATGGGAAACTATTGATTGGTTCTGATGGTGTCGAATATAAAAGTTTTCATGTGAAGGATGGAATGGGGATTAGTCTAGCTCGTTTTCACGGAATAAAGATTGCCATGATTACTGGTAGAAAATCTGAATCTGTACACATTCGAGCAAAAGAGTTACGTGTTGATTTTTTATACGAAGGGATTACGAATAAAGAAGAAGTATTAGATGAAATTGTAACAACACTTAATATAAGTCTACAAAATGTATTTTATATGGGTGATGATATCAATGACTTACCAGTCATTAAATTAGTTGGATTTTCAGCTGCTCCCAAAGATGCTGCAGATATTGTTAAAAGATCCGTAAGCTTTGTAAGTCATTTTAATGGTGGGAACGGAGCTGTCCGGGAAGCTATTGAAATAGTTTTGTCCTACCAAGTGGATTACGATGTTCTGGTCGAGAAATACCTAAATGAAACAATAAGGATGACTCAATAATATGAGGAAATGGATGATATTATCCGTAGTTGTATTGGCTTTAATAATAAGTTCCATTGTTTTAGTCGATAGGGGTATTAAACCGTCTTCAGAATCCGCAGGTCAAAACAAAAGTACGCTTAAAAATCCAGTCTATGAACTTGAATTGGACCGATGGGGCGTTCATAAAGATGGGACTCATCCGCGGGAGACTACTAAAGGGATCAATGCTGCACTTAAATGGGCAAAGGAAAACGATTATAAAACCTTTAAAATTCCGGATGGAACGTATCTCATTTCCAAAGGTACAGAACAAGATGATTCCGAAGCGAGTATCAAAATGGTTAGCGACATGGATCTGCTGTTAAGTGAAAAAACAATCCTGCAAAAAGAGGCAAATGAATATGAAGGCTATGCAGTTCTTTCCCTCGGAAAAGAAGTGAGAAATGTGACTGTGAAAGGCGGCACTTTCCTAGGGGATCGTGATCATCATGATTACTCAAAAAAGGGTCCTGAATCAGCGGGAACTCATGAATGGGGATACGGAATTGAAATAGTTGGTGCGGAAAATATAGTTATCGACGGAGTAAAAGCAGAACAGTTTACTGGAGACGGAATTTTTGTGGGCGGAACCACTATTACGGGGTCTCCAATTTTGGAAGAAGATTTAGAGTTGGGAAGTATTGATGATAAGGGAAATCCTGTTGAAGAAAAAGGGATGGTAAGAACCAATAACCGGACGGTTACTAATTTCGATGATCCGGAGTATGAATCATACAAAAATATATATTTTTGGCTTCCTGAGGGAATCGACGAAGGCAGTAAAGTAGATGTGTATTTTTATCGAAAAGACGGTAGTTTTATTAAAGCGGATAAACAAATAGACTTCATTTCAGGTGAGTCATTAATCCCGGAGGGCGCTGATTATTTCCGTGCGGTATTTGAAGCGCCTTCAACAAAAGGAGTCAAGGTAGATCGGATGACCGTCGCCATTTCGAAGAATATCACTATTAAGAATTCCGACATCGGCTACAACAGAAGACAGGGGATCAGCTTGGTCGGGTCAGATGGTGTGCAAATCTTTAATAACCATATTCATCATACGAATGGGACTGCCCCAGAAAGTGGCATTGATATCGAACCGGGATTTTATCCTGGAAGGAACACCATCATTAAAGGGAATAGATTCACCGACAACATCATACAGGTTGTCCTCGCTTACGGTGAGAATGTCCGGGTTGAAGATAACCATTTTGAACAAGATCTAAAAGAAAGCGTCGGATTGGCTGCAGATCAAGGGTTTAAGGGAGATGTTGTCATAAAGGATAACAACTTTATTGGTTCAGGTTTAACCTTGAATTCAGAGAGTGCCATGGCTGACAACAACCAATTCAAAAACGGCGCCATTACACTTTTAGGGAAGAATATTACTTTTAGCAATTCTACCCTCGTCGATGCCAGCCTTAGCGTCGGAAGTGAAGAGGGCCAGAAGATATCAAATGTAACAATGGAGCATAATGGAAATCAACCTTGGATTCTCTATATTGCAGACAAATCGGCTCATTTGAGAGATGTTGCTATTAATGCCAAAACGCAAAAGCAAGGTCTAATATTAGGGCCAGGGAACAGCCAAAATGTCTATGATCGATTGAAAGTGGAAGATAGTGATGGATCAGGGACCGTCCTTCCTGCTGGTACATATAATCAATGTTCCTTCAAGGCAGGGAGCCTTGCAATTAATAATGCTGGGAAGTATGTTTTGGACGAATGTCTTATAAAAGGTAAAGAAAATTTGTTGATTGTAGATAGTACGTATGGAAATCCGGACGTTACTATTAAGAACTCAGTACTAGAAGTAAAAGAAGATATCGAAAATGAGGCTGCCATCTACGTTTTAGGTGCCAAGAACTTCGAACTTTTGGACAACAAGGTGTTAGCTAAAAATAACAGTAACAATGCGCCACTCATTAAGATAGGACCGTACGGGAATCCGATACATACAAATGTATTTGGTGTAACTATTAAGGGGAACATACTTCAAACGAATAAGGAAAATTCAGCAATAGACACATCTAATGCAGGTACTGATGCTCCACCATACATGGTGGAAAATAATACGATCTATAATGGTAAATTGGAAATGTCAGAAAAAGACTTGAATCGAAACAATAAATTAGTTAAACAGGAATGAAGCCACTACCCAGATGCAGCCGTAATTTTTTAACTGGTGGTGCTGCTATGTTTATTGGCAAGTATGTTTTAAGAATACTGCCGTATCTTTACATCTTATTCATTTGGGTACAATCCAGTTGGTTTAATCCTGAATCAGTGTACCGACTCTCTAATTATCTAAGCTTTCGATTGATTGTACTAATAGGCTTTTGTTTGGAACTTGCTCACTTGATTGAGTTTGGGATTTTATATTTACTGATAATTATAGCCTTCTTGACTTATGGAAATCTTACAAAGAAAAAAGAAATACTAGCCATGGGAGCGGCCATTTTATATGGGATTGTTGATGAAATCCATCAATTATTCACTCCGTATCGGTCATTTTCTACAGTGGATATCATCAAGGATGTCATTGGCGTTGTTGTCATGTGGTGGATTGTTCGAAGAGCTTACTATAAGGAAAAGCCGCCCACAATCGGAGGATTATTAAAAAAGGTTACTCAAACTTCAGCTAGAGTGAAAAGATGAATTCAATTTCTTATATAAATAATCCTCTTAGTACATACTACCAAATGGTGATGAATATGGCGTGTCGCTCCAATCAAGAATTAAAGGCTTTTGTTAATGAAGCGAGAAATTGTACAACATTCGGTCATATAGCTGATTATATTCCGGTACTTGGAAAAGCCCGTCCGGATGATTTATCCATTGCTATTTATTATCCCGATGGAGAATGTGTTTCCGCGGGAGAAATTGAGAAAAAGTTTACACTGCAAAGTATTTCAAAAGTGATTAGCCTTGCACTTGTTTTAATGGACAGAGGAAAAGAACAAGTTTTTCAGCGAGTTGGAATGGAGCCTACAGGCGACCCCTTCAATTCAATAGCAAAGCTGGAAACTACGGCTCCTGCTAAACCTCTGAATCCCATGATTAATGCGGGTGCTCTTGTTGTAACGCATATGATCGAAGGAGAAGAGGTCGAGAACAGGCTTCAGCGCCTTTTATCATTAATCAGACAAATGGCAAATAATCCTTCTATTCAAGTTAATGAAGAAGTGGCTCGTTCAGAGTTTGAAACATCCCAATTGAACAGGGCACTTTGCTACTTTTTAAGGCAACATAAAGTCCTGGACGAAGATGTTGAGGATTTAATGGATTTATATACGAAGCAGTGTGCAATCGAAATGAATTGTCTAGAATTGGGAAGAATTGGAATGGTTTTTGCGATGAACGGCTATGATCCTGACAGCAAAAAACAGCTTATCCCTGAAGATATTGCGCGTATATGCAAAACATTCATGGTGACTTGCGGTATGTATAACGCCTCCGGGGAATTTGCAATTAAAATCGGGATTCCTGCCAAAAGCGGTGTTTCTGGCGGAATTATGGGGGCCGTTCCTGAAAGATTTGGGATCGGGATTTTCGGACCAGCCCTAGATGAAAAGGGAAACAGTATTGCTGGAATTAAGTTGCTGGAATTACTGTCGGAGAATTATCAATTAAGTATGTTTTAAAACCGGGGCTCGGCTGACTCACAGCCGAGCAACTTGCTTGGAAACATACCGCCAAATTCCGTTCACTAACTCTTTCCCAACCCTCCCCCTCTCCTCCAAATAATCCAAATGCCCAATCACTTCCGACATGACAAGTGAGAATTGCTTCTCGTATATATCCTTATAATATGCCCGCGCAATGTCGCCCGCTGTTGCATATCCAGCCTCTACCAAACCCAGGAATTTCTCGGCCTTCCTCCCAATCCCTGCCATTCTTTTTTCAATCAATTCACGAGGATTTTCAATCAAGACCCCATGCCCAGAAAAGACTGTATCCATTGGAGTAGACAGGACTTTTTTCAATGAATCGTTATGGGCAGAAAGCGAACGGATTCTCTCTCCGGTTGCGTCCGGCTCAACCAAGGCATTGCTGGAAATATGGCTGATCAACAGATCACCTGCAAAAAGCCAATCCTCGTCCGCGGCATATAGAGCAATTTGGTCTGGTGCGTGTCCGGGAACTTCAATAATCTCAAAATTTTCAAAGCGGCCCGGACTCAACTCATAAAGATCACATTCAATTTTTTGTGACTCATTTGCCTCTGCTGCTTTCCTTAGGTGCTCAATCTGCTTCTTCCCGGATTCGCCGCAGCCCATTTCCTTGTAAAGTTTGCTAAAAAACTCGATTCTCCCATAGATAAATTTCTCATCTCTTCTCAAGCGCGGAAAGGCAAGAGGGTGGGCGTACACCGGAACGGGATTTGTAGATGCGATTCTGTTTACGAGTCCGACGTGGTCGATATGATGATGGGTCAGAATGATGTGGGAAATATCCTTAATCTCCAGCCCATTTTTGTTCAAAGTATCGTTCAAAGCATTCCAGCACTCATTGTTATTTAAACCCGCATCAATCAATATGAGGGACTCGTCTGTCTTAAGTAAATAAAAATTGATGCTTTTTAAGGAAGATCTGACTGGGACAATAATCGGGAATACTTCTGTCAAAGTGGTCACTCCTCTTACCTGAATGGGGTCATTTTAAAATTGCATGAATTCAAATAGATATTTCCAGCTAAAGTTAAAGTGGAGGCTAAATAGTAGGCTACAGCTGATCACTCCTAAGATTACCTGATATTTTATCATGGGACTACAAGTAAATTAATTTATTACTTTTTTCAAATTTCATTAGAGAGGTGCAGCCATCAGACTGACTGTGGAAGTGGGTTCTATATAATCACCAATTTAACTCAGGCTAAAAACTTTATAAAAAGAGGTGGTGTTGACCCATAAGTACAGATTTAGATGGGTTAAAAACTATACACATGATAAGGGTTATTTACCAATAAAGAAGCGAAAAGCTTTTTAAACAAACAGCCCAGCCTTTCATGCATTATTCTCAGGAGTACTGAGTAAAACAAATGAATACAAACTTTAATCCAGCCGTATTTATTAGAACCTCGCTAATCACATACCGTAATTATGCGGTGTTTTTTATTTTAGGGCAGTTTATATTCTAAAATCTTTGTCCATCCCTATAAGAAGATAGAATACAAAAGGATGAACTGCTTTGAACGATTACGCCGTGTATTTCATGCTGCATTCAATTGAAAAGGTTAGGGGTGGGATGACCCGGGCAGCCATTCAGCGTGCAAAAATGTTGAGTCGGTTCTATGAAGAAGTTGGTTTGATCACCTTCGACTTTAATCCGGATTATGAGGACGTGATCCAACATTACAATGAGATTGGTCTTTGGAATGACAAGATCAAGCATCATAATGTGTATGAATTTTTGAAGAGTCTGCCGGATATAGTTCCGCAGGCTCCTATTCAAGGTTCGAATAACAGTGCCGAAGAGATTTCTTTGGTTCATCCCTTAAAAAAGCATGTCCTATACGACCGCAAAGGTCGGCCGAGAAAAGTGACGCATTATGATGATAAGAACGGAAAAGCAACAAAAGAGCTATTGATTGCAGAAGACGGACGGTGTTTTTTAAAAAGAAATTTCCAACCCGTTAGTTACGTATGGCTGGATAGGAATGGAACTATCAGAAAATCATTTAAAACGGTAAAAGATTATCGGCATCATTTTATTCAATCTCTTATTAATAACAGGGAAGCGATTCTGCTGTCAGATAGCCGTTTTACAGATAAGATTCTCATGGGGGTCAAAAATAATAAGATGGCTAAGGTGGCTGTTTTACACAGCAATCATCTACAATCACCATATCAATATGGGAGTACGCTTGTAAAAAGGAATGAATTGCTATTTGGTCGCATGAACCATTTCGACGCTGTTGTTACTCTAACTGAGAGGCAGGCTGAAGATATCGGCAACAGGTTTGGCCGCCGGTCCACCATCCATACTGTCGGACATCCTGCACTTGTACCAAATGAAAGCGGAGAAGCGCATGATCCATACTTAGCAGTCATGCTTGCACGATATTCAGGAATCAAGCAGATTCCTCATGCGATTAAGGCCTTTAAAAGAGTGGTCAAAAAAGTGCCTGAAGCCAAACTTGAGATTTGGGGATTTGGCAAGGAAGAGTATCGGTACAAAAGGCTAATTAAAAGGTTAGGATTGGACAGGAATGTCTTTATCAAGGGATTTACCAATGATATTGAAGGGGCTTACCGAAGGGCTGCCTTTTCATTGATTACTTCAAAGTCCGAAGCGTTCGGCATGTCGATCATCGAAAGTATGAGTATCGGAACGCCAGTCATTTGTTATGCCTGTAAATATGGTCCAGTTGACATTATCACTGACGGAAAAAATGGTCTTCTGGTTGAACCTGGTGATATAAAAGGCTTGGCAGATACAATGATTGATCTGTTTATAAATATGGAAAAGCGGCTTGCTTTAAGCAAGGAAGCAATGAAGGTCACAGAAGTATTTGCGGAAAAAAGGTTGGCTGATAGATGGAATTTAATTTTAGAAGAGGCAAGAAAGCAGAAGGACCAAAGGGTTCATATAAAAGAAGTTGAAGCGGAGTTTACGAATGTTGCTTTTAACAAAATGGGTATTGAAATAAAAGGCAAGATCCGTTTCAACGGACTTGAGGCGGCTTTCCGGCATAAAACAATTCTTTTCCTGCAGCTGCGAAAACGAAAAGACATGGAGGATATTTATGCCCCTTTGAAGGTCAACTGGGAAAATCCAAACTTATTGATATTCAAAGGTGAATTTACTGAGCTTCAAAAACTGCACAAAGGCCAATGGGATATAAATATTAGTATTTCCTGTTTGAACTTCCATCAATTTTTACAGCCAAAGTTGTCCACCCCGGTTTTCGGGTTTGGAGAAGCAAATTCGGATGTGAAACTGTTGACCGAAGGACAGCATGTTTGTCTAAAGGTTTATCGGCCGAAGAAAAAGCGGGCTTTTAATGCTTATTTTTTTCTTGAAAAATATAAGGCGAAAATTAGAGATAGGATTCGTAATGCGAAAAATTAGCTTTAAAAAGCCGCAAAAATTTTTCGGCCAACGTATACATGATATGCCCTACTCATATATTTATTAACGAAAAAGGTATGAGGGGGGTTTTTTATGGGTGTTAAGCTGATAAAAATTGCTGTGGTGTATTTTCTGATTGGCATTTCCCTCGGGCTTTACATGTCTTTCACGCATGTATTCGCCTTGTCCACAGTCCATGTTCACATTAATCTGCTCGGTTGGATGTCACTTGCGCTTGCTGGTATTTTATATTTGTTATTTCCTCATTTAACACTGACATCCGCTGCAAAAGCGCATTTCTGGCTTCACAACCTTGGTCTGCCTGTCATGATGGTCAGCATTGCGCTTGCCATAATGAAGGTAAGTCCCGTCTTTTTCCTTATCGCAACACTTGGAGGAGTCGTTACAGTTCTCGGTGTTTTCTGTTTCGGATATAATGTTTTGAAAAACTTAAAGACAAAAGCATAGTACTTTTCAGGAGGGCCGATTTTTTTCGGCCCTCTTATATCTAGAGAGAAAGCATAAATTTTTTATAAATATTCGTATAAAAATATTGTTTCTCTGTCCAGCTCCAGCACCTATCGACTAGCAGACTTCGCGCCTCCGCCTACGATAAGTCAACATTGGCTCCTACGTCGCCGTGTTTCCTTTATCTCGTTGGAGTCACTCCAGTCTGTACGTCGATGAACAGGCGCTTGCGCTTTTGTTCTGGAATGCCAAAGGAATAACCGAACAAAAAATGAATAAATAAGGATAAAAGGAGGGAGGTATGGAGATGAACATTTTAATTTTGGGAGGGACCCGGTTTCTGGGACGTCATCTGGTGGAATCCGCACTGGAAAGGGGCCATAAAGTAACGCTGTTTAACAGAGGGAGCGACCAAGATGTTTTTCCGGAAGTAGAACGGCTCATAGGGGATAGAGACGGAAGCCTGAAAGCACTCCGGGAACGGGAATGGGATGCAGCTATTGATACGTGCGGGTTCGTTCCCAGGACAGTGAGGAAATCGTGCATAATGTTGGGCAGTGTCAAGCATTATACATACATTTCTAGCATCTCCGTTTATAAGGATCCTGTTGTTCCCGGGATTGATGAAAGCGGAACTGTCCAATCGATGGATGAGGATAAGGCCGAGGAAGTGACGAGAGATACTGCCGGGCCGGTCTACGATTATTACGGGCCACTGAAGGCCTTGAGTGAGCAAGCTGCGGAAAAAGAACTTCCCGGCAAGGTTTTGACGGTTCGCCCAGGGCTGATTGTCGGTCCGTACGATTATTCAGATCGCTTTTCCTATTGGGTGGACAGAGTTGCTAAAGGCGGGGAAGTTTTAGCGCCAGGCTGCCCAGAGCGTCCCATTCAGTTCATTGATGTGAGGGATTTGGCTGAATGGGTCGTCCAAATGGCGGAAAAGAATATAACCGGAACCTATAATGCAGTCGGTCCCCAAGATGTGTTAACAATGGGAGCTTTGCTTGAAAAATGTAAGGAAGTAAGCGGCAGCGATGCTGAATTCACTTGGGTTTCTGAAAGATATCTTATGGAAAATAAAGTCGGTCCGTGGGTGGAGATGCCACTTTGGATTCCAGAGGAATTTCCGTTGCAGGGCGAAGAAAAGCCATGGAACGGGTTTATGGCTATTAATAACCGGAATGCTGCGCAAATGGGGTTAACCTTTCGTCCATTATCCCAGACAATCGAGGATACGTTAATTTGGGAAAGGCAGTGCAGGGTAAATGATCAGAGGAAGGCTGGGATGGACTCCGTACGTGAAAAGGAACTTCTTCAGGGGTGGCATGCCGTTTTGCAGGGAAAATAATCTGTATTTATTTTCCAGGAAGCTACTTCACACTCGTTAGTTAGAGGACAAAGGAACGAGTGCAGAGAATCTCACTGCACTCGTTTTTAAAAATTATTTACTTTTTTTAGTTATTGGGACAGTTGGAGGCTTGTTCGTCTTCATGCGTTCAGCGTCTCGTTCAAATGCTTCTCTTGCTTTTACGAAAATAATACTCATTTTTTCTGCCTCCTTCAAACTGGTTACTATTCCTTTTTCCTTTTTTCGCTCAGTAAAACTTAAAATTGTTATTACCGTGAAAATGCTGCAGCTTAAACGTTCAGACTAACTTCACGGGACACAATTTTTAAAAGGTCTGTCAATTCCTTAATTTCATAGGTCGGCAAAACGCCTGTATGATTTTCCTGCTGATCCGGATTGAACCAACATGTATCGATGCCGTAATTTATTCCTCCACGAATGTCAGAAGTCAAGGAATCCCCTACGATTAAAACTCTAGTCTTGTCATTAATCCCGAGTTTGGAAAATGCATAATCAAAAATTCTAGTATCAGGTTTCTGAAATCCAGCTTTTTCGGAGGTAATTACTTCTTCAAATCTATTTTGAAGTGAAGATCTTTGAACCCGGGAAATTTGGACATCCTGAAATCCGTTTGTTAATATAGCGAGCCGACAATCAGTTAGGTTGGTGCATAAATCGGCCGCACCCTGTTTAAGATGGGATTCCATACCTAAATATTCGAGATATTTGTTGCCGAATTCTTTGGCATTGACCTCAAGCTCATGTTTAAGAAACAGCCTTCTGAACCTCTCCACTTTCAAATCGGATAACAATATTATTCCCTGCTCCAGCTCTGCCCATAATACGGAGCTGATCTCTTTATAGCTTGGACGATAATCCATCACCTCGCCAGGAAGCCCAAATTCCAGAAAAACTTTTTCCAGTGCTTCTTTTTCCGAAAGTCTGAAATCAAACAGGGTGTCGTCCATATCGAATAGTATCGTCTCGTATTTCATATTTACCTCCATGGTTGCATGTATTGTGAATACCAGCAGAATTAAATAAGTATGATCATAATTTTCAGGAAAGTCTGCTGACGATTTCAACGGCAGCTCTTGAATAACCTTAATCTATTTTATCACATTTATTTCCAGCTTTATTTTATTAACTTCACATTTTCCCCTTGACGAATTTAACGGAAAGCTCTAAAATAACTTAATAAATCCTATGAGTTTACTTTGTTTTAAAAGGGGAGGAAAAAACAAGATGTTTCAAATGATTGTTACGGGCCTTTTGTGCGGGGCGCTTCTTGGTTTTGTCATGCAAAGAGGGCGCTTTTGTCTGACAGGTGGATTCCGTGATATGTATATAGCAAAAGACAACCGCATGTTTTATGCATTATTGATAGCAGTTGCCGTTCAAAGTGTAGGAGTATATACGCTAATTGAACTGGGTATCGTTCAATTTGATGCCGGTGGTTTTTCATGGATGGCCACAATTATCGGCTCCTTTATCTTCGGAATCGGCATTGTGCTCGCGGGTGGATGTGCAACGGGCACATGGTATCGGGCAGGTGAAGGACTGCTTGGTAGCTGGATTGCATTGTTCGGGTACATGTTTATGAGCGCAGTTATGAGAACGGGAATTTTGGGTCCTGTCGATCAATCGATGAAATCTGTACAGACATCGTCAAATTCCATTGCAGAAACTACAGGAATATCCGTTTGGGTTTTTATTGCCATTTTCATTGCAATTGTTCTTTGGGTAGTCATAAAAGAATTGAAGAAGCCTAAAATTGCCATTCCTACAATGAAGCCTAAGCGGACAGGATTAAGTCATTTGCTATTTGAAAAACGCTGGCATCCATTCTTTACCGCTGTCCTAGTTGGAGTGATTGCTTTGCTTGCGTGGCCTCTCAGTGAGGCAACAGGCAGGATGTTCGGCTTGGGAATTACAGCACCGTCTGCTAATATCCTCCAATTTTTAGTGACTGGAGATAATCAATTTATTAACTGGGGAGTATTTTTAGTTCTTGGAATCTTCCTCGGATCTTTCATCGCAGCTAAAGCCAGCCGCGAATTCCGCTTTAGAATGCCTGATGTGAAAACAGGGATTTCCAGTTTTCTCGGAGGGAATTTGATGGGGTTTGGAGCAAGCCTTGCGGGTGGTTGTTCTATTGGGAACGGTTTGGTGATGACCGCAATGATGACATGGCAAGGGTGGATTTCACTATTGTTTATCATCTTGGGAACGTGGACTGCGTCCTATTTTGTCTTCATTCGTCCACAGGTTAAAAAGAAAACAGTTGTTTCAGACACAACTATTACTGCATAGGAGGATCATAAAATGGCAAAAACATTAGATGCAATGGGGAAGGTTTGTCCATTTCCATTGGTTGAAGCAAAAGAAGCGATAGAAGAAATTTCTGCAGGCGATGAACTGGTGATCAATTTCGACTGCACGCAAGCGACAGAAAGCATTCCGCGCTGGGCGGCTGAATCTGGATATGAAGTCACAAACTATGAGCAGCTTGGAGAGGCTGCGTGGACAATTACGGTAAAAAAGAACTAAGTTTTTTAATGGGTATGAGCGAAGCAGTGCTGCTTTGATCATACCTTTTTTATTTTGAGCGTTAGGACACGTAGAAGCAAAACGGTACACGGCAGGTGATGGGCTTAGTACCTTCCGAAGATGCCCCCGAAACGAAAACACGGTAGGCATCGCAGCAGAATGCAGCAGAGTGAAGTAGCCAGGTCGGCAAACGAGATATATTGCTATAAATACCGGCATTTGCACCCCCGCAACCTTCCGCGCTGTGTTCATTTTGTATCAATTGTCATAATATGGCCTTTTTTGTAAAACGAATTTTATTTACCCCATCACATTCCATATCGTGCCTTTGTGCACCTGGAATTTCCACATTTTTATTATTGATGATAAGGGTTCCAGTATATCTTATGGGTTTACTGATTGCAGAACATGTGGTTTAATTATTAAGTATCAATTTTAAGTGAACTCAAATTTAAAGAATGAGTTTCCTATACATGTAGACTTAACTAACGATGAACTCCAAGACAGGATGCTGTTTTGGGTTATTTTTTGTTAATGAGACAGCCCTAGATTATTTGAGGTGAATATAATGAAGAAATTCTTAAGTACAAAAACGGGCTTTTTTACAGTGATGGTGTTTTTCTTTTGGATTAAAACGTACATTATTTATCAAACGGAATTCAACCTGGGGATCAAGAACGGGATGCAACAATTCCTTTTGTTCTTCAATCCACTGAATTCTGCTCTGATTTTTCTTGGTCTAGCCCTGTTTGCGAAGGGTAGGAGGATCGGCGTATGGTTGATTTCTATTTATACAGCTTTGAGCTTCTTATTATACGCTAATGTAGTTTTCTATCGCTTTAACAGTGATTTTATTACCATTCCGACATTGACCCAGACAAGCAACTTCGGCAGTCTTGGGGGAAGTATCGCAAACCTGGTTGCATGGCACGATATTTTTTATGCGCTGGATATCATTATCATGATCGTCTTTTTCATCATGGCTAAGGGGAACTGGTCCACCGAAAGGATCAAGATTCGCAAGCCTTTGATGGTATTGACATCTGGCGTTGTATTGTTCGTTGTCAACTTGGGCTTAGCTGAGATCGATCGTCCTCAGCTTTTGAAACGGACGTTTGACCGGAATTACATTGTAAAATATCTAGGTGCTTACAACTTTACAATTTATGATGCTATTCAAAGTATTAATTCGTCCAAACAGAGGGTCATGGCTTCCAGTGACGATATTACAGAAGTAGAGAATTATACGAAGAGCAAATTTGCACAGCCTAACCCGGAGTATTTTGGAAAAGCCAAAGGGAAAAATATTATTAAGATTCACTTGGAGTCTTTCCAAACATTTTTGATTGATTATAAGCTTCATGGGGAAGAGGTCACTCCTTTCTTGAATTCCTTGGTCCGTGATTCTGATTACACGTATTTTGATAACTTTTTCCATCAAACGGAGCAGGGGAAAACAGCGGATGCTGAATTGATTATGGACAATTCGTTGTATGGATTGCCTCAAGGCTCGGCGTTTGTTACAAAAGGCAACAATACGTATCAGGCATTGCCGGCCATTTTGCATCAGCAAGGATATACAAGCGCGGTGCTTCACGGCGACTACAAGTCTTTCTGGAACCGGGATGAAATATATAAAGAGTTTGGTGTGGATGAATTCTTTGATGCCAGCTACTACAACATGTCCGATGAGAACGTGATTGGTTATGGGTTGAAGGATAAACCGTTTTTTGAAGAATCGATTCCTATGCTCAAATCGTTGAAACAGCCATTCTATGCCCACCTCATGTCGGTGACGCATCACCATCCTTATTTGATTGATGAAGAGGATGCCACGATTGCGCCGGCTGAAACGGGAGACCCGTCAGTGGACAGATATTTCCAGACTGCCCGCTATTTAGATGAGGCTTTGGAACAGTTCATTAACGATTTGAAGGCTGAAGGATTATACGAGGATTCAGTCATCTTGTTATACGGAGACCACTACGGTATTTCTGATAACCATAATCGGGCGATGCAGGAACTGCTCGGAGAAGAAATTACTTCGTTGAAACATGCTGAGTTGCAGCGTGTTCCATTGATGATCAGAGTGCCTGGCGTAAAGGGCCAAGGTGTGAACCATGAGTATGCGGGTCAAATTGATGTTGTACCGACATTGCTGCATTTGCAAGGCATTAAAGCCCAAGACTATATCCTGATGGGGACTGACCTGTTCTCAAAGGATCATAAAGCATATGTTCCGTTTAGAAACGGCGACTTCATGACTGAGAAGTTCAGCAAAGTCGATGGAGTGTATTATGATAACGCCACGAAAGAAAAGATTGAAGAACCGACGGAAGAGATGAAAAAGGTCAATGACTCTGTCATGCGTGACCTGCAGCTGTCTGACAAGGTAATGTATGGAGATTTATTGAGATTCTATACACCAAATGACAGCTGGACCCCAGTAGATCCGAAACAATATGTATATGGAAAACAGGAGCGGGAAAGACTTCAAGAGCAGGAAGCTCAAAACAAATAAGCTACCAAAAAAACACAGGCGATCTGCCTGTGTTTTTTGGTGTGAAGGAAGTTCGGTGATATAATCAACCTATCGTTATGAAAAGGAGTGGTTGACATGTCAGTCGATGCTTACCTTATGTTTGATGGAAATTGCAGGGAAGCTGTGGAATTTTATGCACAAGCTTTTAAAACGGAGAATCCCCAGTTCATGACCTTTGGAGAAGCTCCGCCCAATCCAGAATATCCTCTTCCTGAAGAAGCTAAGGACAGAATTATGCATACTCGCTTAACAATCGAGGGCAGTAATGTGATGTTCTCAGATACTTTCCCTGGGAATGAAGTGGTTTATGGAAATGGTATCACCCTTGCATTTGTAAGTGATGATATGGAAAAATTAAAAACTGCTTTCGATAAGCTGAGTGAAGGTGGCACGGTTGAGATGGAACTGCAGGAAACGTTCTTTAGCAAAAACTACGGAAAAGTGACAGATAAGTTTGGCATCGGCTGGCAGATCAGCCACGAGGGGTAAGTAACAAAAGCGCAAGCAGCCTGTTCATCGACGTACAGACTGAATAGAAAATCGGAAGCCGGCTGCTTAGGGGCGACAAGTGCTGGAGGGAAAGACAGTGAAGTCGTTCTTTGACTTCATTGACTTGACCGAAGCGACCTCGAGCCCCTGCCGGCCGCAGCTAGACAGTCGAAAATCGGAAGCCGGCTGCTTAGGGGTGACAAGCGCTGGCAGGATCAGAACGCGACATCCTGCCGCTTCGCTTGCACTAGCACATCCTGTCCGTCGGAACTGGATGAAGCATATTACGTTTAACAAATTATCCACTAGCATAAAATTTTATAATTGGCTAAACGATGGAAAAAACACGGAGGCTCATGGCAACATGAGTCTCCGCATTTATTTTTATTATTCGATTCCTACAGCTTCCTTTTTAACCTCACCTACAGTTTTCTCCGCCCGTTCAACGCTTACCTTTCCGGAGAAGAATACTGCTCCACCGCCCATATCAGCTACTCTGTCAGGTGTTAGTGAGTTGACGAGATGTTTATCGCCGAATTCGTCGGACCATAGACCTTGGCTGACAACTACACCTGGAAGAACCTGATCGCCGACTGAGGCTGCCATTTCGCATTCGCCGCGATGATTCCAAATGCGCACAGTCTCATCGTTCTTGATTCCAAGCTTTTCGGCGTCCTGTGTGTTCATGAACAATTGCGGGGCTTTTTCAAGCTTTGCGTGCTTCTCATTATTAGAGAATGTAGAGTTCAAGAAATTATGGTTTGGACCTGGAACGAATAGAAAAGGATGATCTTCATCTTCCACTAGCGGTATATGAGTCGGAAGTGGAGGGTGGCCGTCCACTTCCATTCGTTTTGAATATAATTCGATTTTGCCGCTTGGTGTATTTAAGTTTTTCCAATGATTTTCCGTATTCTTTGCTTTTACAAACCGTTTTTCCTTCAATTGATCAAGATTGATCTCAGGGAAATAGGGGTTTGTTACATTGCTTATTGCCTGCTCAATCAGCTCTTCATCGCTATCCTTAAATTCTGGTTCATCAAATCCCATTGCTTCCGCAAGGAGCCTGAAAACATCTGCATTTGATTTGCTTTCTCCGTATGGCGGAATAACCGGTTCTTGCAGGTGCAGATAATGGTGCCAGTAGGATGTGTAAATATCGGTATTTTCATAAGATGAAGTAGCCGGTAAGACAATGTCCGCATACTTTGCGGTTTCAGTAAGGAACAGGTCATGCACTACAGTAAATAGATCCTCGCGTAACAGTCCCTCGCGGACCTTCCCGGCATTAGGTGCCACGACCGCAGGGTTGCTTCCGTAGACGAAAAGTGAACGCACAGGAGGATCTGCTTCATGAAGTGCTTCCGCCAATTGGATCATATTAATTGTTCGGGCCGAATTTTTTCTGAGTTCCGGACGCTGCAAGGCACTGGTGTTGTATGCCAAATAGGCTCCATTGGATTTTACAGCTCCGCCGCCTTTTAACTGCCATTGGCCAGTCAGTGCAGGGAGGCATGAAATCGTACGTACGATCATTCCGCCGTTATCATGATGCTGTGGTCCATTTCCAATCCTGATTAGGGAAGGCGAGAAATCGGCATACATGCGCGCGAGTTTATAAATATCATCAGCAGGCACTCCTGTAATTGTGGAAACCGTTTGAGGGTCATATTTTTTCACATGGACCTCTAGCTCTTCATAGCCGACTGTGTATTTTTCCAAAAAATCACGGTCCACCAGGTTTTCTTCATATAAAACATTCATGATTCCGAGTGCAAGAGCACTGTCTGTTCCAGGGAGGATGGGAATGAACCAGTCAGCCATGCGCCCGGTCTGATTTTTATGGACATCAATGACTACGAGCTTGGCACCGTTCTTCCGTGCTTTTTGTGCAATCATCACCTGGTGCATGTTTGTGCTTGCGGCATTGATCCCCCAGAAAATGAACAGTTTTGTATCTGTCATCTCCTCCGGGTCCGTTCCAAAACCTCCGCCCATTGTATATCCGTAGCCGACATTCCCGGCAGAAGAGCAGATTGTCTGGTCGAGCTGGCTTGCCCCTAAACGGTGAAAGAAGCGCCGGTCCATACCTTCTGAATGGATTTTTCCCATGTTTCCATAAAAGCTGTATGGCAGAATGGACTGGGCGCCTTCCTCGGAAATGAGTTGTCTCCAATGTCTGGCAATGGTTGCAATTGCCTCGTCCCAGCTGATGGGCTCAAATTTCCCTTCACCTTTTTCACCGACACGCTTCAATGGTGTCTGAAGCCGTTTCGGGTCATATAAACGTTCACCCATATTCCGGACTTTATTGCAAATGCTCCCTTTCGTTACGGGGTGATCAGGATCACCATTGACTTTTACAATTTTTCCGTCTTTTTTATGGATCAACAACCCGCACTGATCCGGACAGTCGAGAGAACATACTGATGGGACTACACCATCCTGTACATTGATTAATGACTCCATTTCCAGCAACCCCTTATGATTAAATAATTTCATAGATTATATCACGAATTGGCGTTTCCGTTTGTGTTGCTAACAATTTTTTCCGTAAAAAAATGTAATTGACAATATAAATGAGAATGATTATCATTATAAAAGTAAAAAGTATATAAATCTATGAGTGCGAGGAGTTCTAATATGAATAAAACAGTCAAGACAGCTCTTTATGCTATTTTTTCTATGACCCTGATCTCGGGGTGTGGGGCGGCAGATGAGAAGAAGGATGCTGATGCCGGTCAGGAAGTGCAGCAGGAAAACACTCTGAGTGAAGAAACGCAAAGCTATAAACAGTTTGCGATGGATCAGTTGGATCAATTTGTGATTGAAACTGAGAAATTTGTAGAAGCGGTGAAAGCCGGAGACGTTGAAAAAGCAAAAGAGTTGTACGCTCCTGCGAGAATGTATTTTGAACGGTCTGAACCGATTGCCGAAAGTTTCGGTGACCTTGACCCAAGGATCGATGCGCGGCTTGCAGACATTGAAGGTGAAGGACAGGGAAAAGAAGAATGGTCCGGTTACCATAAAATTGAATACGGCCTTTGGGAGGAAGGGACAACTAAAGGGTACGAAGAAACTGCCGACCAATTGTTAAGTGACGTGAAGGAACTTCGAGCCAAGGTGGAGACGGTTGATGTAACGCCGGATTTAATGATTACAGGGGCAGTGGATTTATTGAATGAAGTGTCCACATCCAAAATCACTGGTGAAGAAGAAATATATTCCCATACGGACTTATATGATTTTAAGGCAAATGTTGAAGGTGCAGAGAAAATTTTTGATATTTTCAAAGTGAAGCTTCAGGAAAAGGATCCAGAGCTTGTAAAAACACTTGAAGGAAACTTTTCGAAATTAAATAGTTTGCTTGATGAATATAAAGCTGGAGATGGATTTGTCTCCTATGAAACATTAACCGCAGAAGATACGAAAGCATTGTCCGAGGCTGTGGATCATCTTGGGGAACCTTTAAGCCAAATGGCAATCGTAGTGGAGTGAGAAAAATGAGCGAGCAGGAAGAGCAATCTTTTTTTAAAAAAGAAATATCCCGACGTGAAATGTTGAAAATCGCAGGGATCGGCGGAGCAGGCATCATTATCGGTGCATCCGCTCTTCCCGGGGTTTTGAATGCCTTGGGGGCTAATCCATTCGTTGATGACGATCCTTCTGCTGAAAATAAGGTCAATTTTTACGGCAAACATCAATCGGGTATTGCAACGAAAGATCCCGAGCATGTCTATTTTGTCTCTCTAAATTGCACAGCCAGGTCGAAGGCGGAATTGAAGGAGATGTTCAAGGTTTGGACAAACCAAAGTGCGGAGCTGATGAACGGCCGGCTTGTAGAACCGTATAGCTCCAATACACTCATGCCACCGGCTGATACGGGTGAAGCGACCGGACTTGATGCTTCCCACCTTACTTTGACGTTCGGGGTGGGCCCAAGCCTATTTGAGAAAAAAGAGCTTGGTCTGCAGCATATGAAACCGAAAGAATTGAAAGACTTGCCGCATTTTCCGAAAGATCAACTGGACCCCGATTACGTTGGAGGAGATATTAGTATTCAGGCTTGTGCGGATGATCCGCAGGTTGCCTTCCATGCTGTCAGAAACCTAGTCCGCTCCGCACGAGGAAAAGTGACCATGCGCTGGTCGCAGACCGGCTTTAATTCTTATGAGATGAAAGGCAAGAGGAAGCAGACCCCACGGAATCTATTCGCCTTTAAAGATGGTACTGGCAATCCGGATGTGGATAATGTAAAAGAGATGAACAAGCACGTCTGGGTTCAGGCAGGTGACTCTAAAAGCTGGCTGTCAGGCGGCACTTACATGGCTGTCAGGCGGATTCAAATGCATCTGGAGACATGGGACAGGACGGCTTTAAGTGCTCAGGAGGCGACTTTTGGCCGCCATCGCGACAGTGGTGCTCCGCTTGGGAAAAAAGGTGAGATGGACGATATGGGACTGGACAGGGTGGAAAACGGCAGTCCGGTGATCCCGGTCAATTCCCATGTCTACTTGGCAAAACAGGTAAAAGACCGTATTTTAAGGCGCTCTTTCTCCTATTCGGACGGTGTCGATCGAAAGACTGGAACATTTGATGCTGGACTGTTATTCATTTCCTTTCAGAAGCATCCGAAGCAGTTCATTAATATCCAAAACAGTTTCGGCAGGGTTGATAAATTAAACGAATATATCACTCACCGTGGCAGTGCACTGTTCGCCTGTTTTCCGGGTGTGAAAAAAGGAAGCTATCTTGGAGCTGAGTTGTTCGTATGAAAAAAGCAATTATGATTTTTTGTCTAATATTTATAATGCTGGCCCCCATGAATCTCGTTCATGCCCAGGATAGCTACAGCGGGATATTCAGTATTGTCGGGGATGCCATGATGAAAACGAAAGCAGGCGAATGGGCGAGTGTGCAAGACCTCGCTGAACAGCTGACTGCCGAATGGAAACAGACAGCTCCTAAAAGCAAAGCGGCAACGGAAGTAGATAAAGCCATGCTAGAAATGAATGCCGCCGTGATAAAGGAGAATAAGGAAGAGACACTGGCAGCTTTATCTGACATATCTCATGCACTCGTTGCATTGGAAAAAGAACAGAATCCTGTCGATGAAGCGGCACATCGGGAAGAAATCAAAACAATATTTTTCCCGATGCTGGACAACCTTAAGGCTTCAATTGGAGAAAAGGATGCTTTAAAAGCTGATGCTGAATACAAGAAGATTTTATCCGCATGGAGTAAAAAAGAAGGCATCATCCGTGAGCAAAGCATCGCCCATTACGGTAAAATTGAAACGCAGCTGGGGTTGCTGCGGATTGCGTTAACACAGGAAGAGAAAGACTTCGGACAAATGCAGATGATTGCGGAAACAATGTCTGATGCGTTTACTGAATTTGTGGCTGGAAAAGAAGTGAAGGCGGCAAATGAAGGGCATTCGCTCCAAACGCTCATTAATTTGCTCGAAAAAGCGGATCAGGCGATTGACGAGGAAAAACCAGAACAGGCTGTGGCTTCCTTGCAAGATTTTTTGACTATCTGGCCGTCCGTTGAAGGGGAAGTCCGTACGAGGAACGGGGGACTTTATACAAAGCTGGAAAGTGGTATTCCAGTCATTGCCGGAAAGCTTTCTTCTTCGGGGACCGATCTGAAGGAGCAGCAAAAAAAAATCAATGCATACAAAATGGATATCCTTCAACTGCAGGAAAAAACAAGCTACACCATCTGGGATGCGGCATTGATCCTGCTACGTGAAGGGCTGGAAGCACTCCTGATCATCGCTGCCTTGATTGCTTTTTTAAGAAAAGCAAATGCGCGCCAATATCAAAAGTGGATTTGGATTGGTGCACTTCTTGGAGTTGCCATGAGTGCCTGTGCGGCGCTTTTGATCAACGTCCTGTTTACAGCTGCGTCACAAGGTGCGAACAGGGAAGTGATAGAA
The DNA here is from genome assembly GCF_003605385.1 of Siminovitchia acidinfaciens. Classification (GTDB taxonomy): domain Bacteria; phylum Bacillota; class Bacilli; order Bacillales; family Bacillaceae_C; genus Siminovitchia; species Siminovitchia acidinfaciens. Next base: position 139,804 of record NZ_QYTV02000008.1, read on the forward strand.
GGGATTACTGGAATCATAGCAGTGATTATGATGATAGGTGTCGGTATCTGGCTCCATCAAAAGTCCAATATTCAAGCATGGAATCATTTTATTGAAAAACAAATGGGGGCCGCTTTATCTACGGGCAGTATCGTATCTATGGCCTTTATCAGTTTCCTGGCCATTTTTCGTGAAGGGGCGGAAACGATCATCTTCTATATGGGAATGGCCCCGTCAATCGGGACAGGGGAGTTGGCCGCAGGAATTGGTATTGCAACTGCGATTCTAGTTGTCTTAGCATTTTTACTGATCAGGTACAGCTCCAAAATAGCAGTGGGACTATTTTTTAAATCAGCTACCGTTTTAATTTACTTTTTGGCGTTTAAAATCCTGGGTGTAAGCATACATGCACTTCAATTGACCGACCATATCCGAGCAACACAGCTTCACTCGTTGCCGACAATCAACCTTATTGGATTTTATCCTTCATTGGAAGTCATTATCCCGCAGATTCTTCTGTTGGCTGTTATTATGATCGCTTCCTTTATTATTCATAAACCGGGCAAACATGTGCAGCCCTCGTAAATGAAGAAAACACACCGAAGCAGCTGTTGGCTCGGTGTGTTTTTTATGCTTTATAGGTTGAATTTTATTATTTACTTTGAGCCAATGTTGATGTGGACCAATTAATCTTGCCCAATGTTCTTCTGGTGTCTGTTTTTATGAAGCTCGCCTTTTTCGGACATGCTCTTTGGCCAAGATACCCGTTTTTAACAAAGCCAGCTTTTTTTCAGTCATGTTCTTCGGCCAAGATACCCGTTTTTTACGAAGATGTTGCCCGTGTTTGCCATTTTTCCATTGCCACAGGAGTAAAATTTAAGGTGATTATTTCCATGTCTCAAGGTAGCCACAGTGAAAAATTTAAATTAATTTAGATAATTGGTTAATTACAGATTTTTTTGTATTTTTTTCTAGATTCAATAGTATTCAAATGATGAATTTGATACACTCAAATCAACAAAATTTCGTAGTAAGAAAGGAGGAGGAACAATTGGACGAAAAAAAACAAGAAATTGAATCTAGCAGTAACGAGGTACCGGAGAAATCATCCACCGGTCTGGATGAGAATATTGCAGGACTGCTGTGCTATTTGGGTACGTTTGTGACAGGCATTATTTTCTTTTTCCTTGAAAAGAAAAGTTCATTTGTGAAATTCCATGCCATGCAGTCCATTGTGCTTTATCTTATGCTTGGGATTTTAAGAGTGGGCGTTGGATACGTACCATTTGTCGGATGGATTCTGAAGGCCGTTATTTCCTTGATTGGTCTCGTATTATGGATTTTGCTCATGATCAAAGCTTATCAGCACGAACGGACCAGATTACCGATTGTGGGTGAAATTGCTGAAAATCTTTTGGAGAAGAATAGCCGAAATTAAAATAGGTTATATGCCAAATGGCCTGATTTGAAGAAATACAAAAACAAGGTTGACAATTGATTTCATTCCGAATAGAATATGATTTACATTCACAAATTCATATTTTCATAACTCTTATGAAGAGAGGTGGAGGGACTGGCCCTGCGAAGCCTCGGCAACCATTGAATAATATTTTATTCAAACGGTGCCAATTCCAGCAGATTTTTATAAATCTGATATATAAGAGGCAAAGCTTGGTTAATATTGTCATAAGCGGAGACCTCTTATTATTAAGGGGTCTTTTTTTCTTGTATATCAGGGCACTTACAATCAAAGGAGATGAGGGGAATGGGGGAAAAAGCAACGGTAGAAAAAGAGAAACTGGAAGTGATTGTAGAAGCGCTCGGCAATTTGCGTTTTGGCGAATTACAGATAACTGTCCACGAAGGGAAAATCGTCCAGATTAACAAAATTGAAAAGCGGCGATTCCCTGCATAGTAATAGAAAAGCGGAAGCTCCCGGTTAGTGACATACGGACTGGACTTCTCCGACTGAGTACAATGAAGTGGAGAAATGTTGACACATAGTCGAATGAGGGTGGGATTCCACTATAGCTGATTAGTCAATCAGCCCAAAAAACATGTTTAGTTTTGTTAATAAAGTATCTGAAGCTCACCGGACAACCGGAGGCCTCTTGAATTCAACACAGCTTACTGTGTGAATCAAGGGGTCTTTTTTTGAAAAAAAGTACGAAAAGGAGTTGAGCTTTCCGACGGACGATAGGAATCTACTGGTAATGATTGTAATGGTTTTATTTAATTCCTGAGTATTTTTATATGTAAAGTTTACTTTCAGTGGCTTCTTTTTCGCTGAAGAGTAGGAGCACCGGACTTAAAAAAATCCGGATCCTTCAAAAAGAAGTCGGGCAGGGCACCATTTATGCATGTAATAAAAAATTCATAGTTTACATGAGGAGATAACCAAATGAGAAAAACTTTGCTTTACATTACGTTAATTTTGAGTTTGTTTGTTTTGGGAGCATGTGGGACGACTTCAGCCAGTGAGGAAAAGAAAGTAATAACCATCGGTGCGACAGCGGGGCCTTACAGTGATCAATTGAGGGAGGGGATCATTCCTATCCTTGAAAAAGACGGATACAAGGTAAGTATCGTTGAGTTCAATGACTATATCCAACCGAACATCGCTTTGGATGAAGGAGAAATAGACGCTAACCTATTCCAAAACCGGATTTATCTAGGGCAGTTCAATAAAGATCACAACATGGATTTGGTTGCGTCTTATGCTGTACCGACTGCTCCAATTGCACTTTATTCGGAAAAACATCATACTTTGGACGATTTAAAAGAAGGCATGACGGTGGCCACACCGAATGATCCTACCAATCTTGCAAGATCTCTGAATATGCTTGCAGATTTCGGTTTGATTAAAGTCAATGAAGACGCAGATCCAACGGTCGTTTCTGAAAAAGATATTGTGGAAAATAAGCTGAACTTAAAAATCAAGCCGATTGATCCGGCGCAAACCCCGCGTTCACTGGGGGATACGGACTTTGCTTTCATTAACGGGAACTTTGCACTCGCTTCAGGATTGAAGTTGGAGGAAGCTGTTGAAATCGAAAAAACCTCTGAAGACTATTTGATATATGTCACGCTCAGAAAAGAAGACGTGGATGAGCCTTTTGCAAAGGCCTTGGAGAAAGCCTATCATTCTGACGAGTTTTTAGATTACACGAATAAGAGCGCCAAAGGGTATGTGAAGCCGCAGTATCAAGTGGAGAAGGAGGCAAATAAATGATTGAAATTGAAAGTGTCACAAAACAGTATAACAATGTGACGGCTGTCGATCATGTCAACCTGGTTATTCGCCAGGGAGAGATTTTCGGCATCATCGGATACAGCGGTGCTGGAAAGAGTACTTTGCTAAGATGCTTGAATCTTTTGGAAAGACCGACAGAAGGCAAGATTTTAATCGATGGCAAGGATCTTACATCATTATCCGATCGTGAGGTAAGAAAAGAACGCCAAAAGATTGGCATGATTTTTCAGCACTTTCATCTGATAAGTTCAAAGACAGTCTTTGAAAATGTCGCTTTTTCTTTAAAAGCCGCGGGAAAAACGAAAGAGGAAATTAAAAAACGAGTGCCGGAGCTGTTGGAAATGGTGGGACTGTCAGACCGCAGCAGCCATTACCCTGCACAACTATCGGGAGGACAAAAGCAACGCGTGGGAATCGCACGGGCCCTCGCCAATGATCCAAAAGTTCTACTTTGTGACGAAGCGACATCAGCACTGGATCCTACGACAACAAAGTCGATTTTACAGCTGTTGAAAAAAATCAATGAAACGCTTGGTATTACGATTGTGTTAATTACTCATGAAATGGAAGTGGTACAGGACATTTGCCATCGGGTGGCCGTTATGGAAAATGGCAAAGTTGTCGAGGTTGCCGATGTTTATGATATTTTTGCCAATCCGAAAACAGCCCTGTCGAAACAATTTGTTCAAACTGTCCATTCATTGGCCTTGCCTGAAAGACTGCTTGAAGGAAGAAAAGGGCCGATTGTTCAGATCACTTTCCAGGGAGAATCGGCAGAGGAGGCTGTCATATCTGAAACTTTGAGACAGTTCAATGTAAACGCAAATATTCTACATGGTCAGATTTCTTATATCCAGGACCGCCCGCTCGGGACGCTCATCATTGAAATGATTGGCTCGAGCTCGGATGTGCAGCAGGCGATAGATTATATAACAAAACGGACGAATCAATTGGAGGTGCTCGCCGGTGTTGCCTGAGATGGTGAATGAATTCGGAAAAGCGTTTGTTGAAACTTCATGGATGATGGGGATTGCTGTCGCGTTCGCAGTAGTCATTGGTATTCCTCTTGGTGTAGCACTATTTGTAACAAGTGAGGGCATGTTTTGGCAAAACCGCTTCATGCAAAATGTAGCGGGAAGCATCATCAATATCATTCGTTCCATACCGTTCATTATATTACTTGTCGTTCTGATTCCATTTACAAAATTGATTCTAGGTACAACGATGGGGCCAGCGGCTGCAAGTGTATCATTGACCGTAGCGGCCATCCCTTTTTATGCCAGACTTGTGGAAACATCCTTGCGTGAAATTGACAAAGGTGTCATTGAGGCGGCGGAATCATGCGGTGCCTCCCCATGGCTGATCATCAAAGATGTACTTCTTCCGGAAGCAAAGTCAGGCATGATTGCGGGTCTTACCGTAACGGTAATCAGCTTATTAAGCTACTCGGCCATGGCTGGAATTGTCGGCGGTGGTGGGATCGGAGACCTGGCCATTCGCTTCGGCTATTACCGTTTCCAAAACGATGTCATGATTGCAACGGTTATCATATTGGTTATACTCGTCCAGTTGATTCAGTTTGGCGGAGACCGTGCAGCCAGGGCAGTGGATAAAAGATAAAATATACCGTGAGCAGCGTGGTTGAGTCTACCTTGAAAGGGGGCGATACCAAAGGAGAAGAAAGAAGTCATGTTTTAGGATCATATAAAAACGTAGTAGGTACGATATTTATATGATTTACGAGTCAGTAGTAACGGACTACAAGTTATCATGAATTTATATCCCAGGAAAAAATTAAAATAATGAAAATTGGAGTGGTGGAAAATGGCAACAATAAGTCAACTAATTAAGGTAGCTACAGATGGCAAATGGGAAAGCGGATTGCAGACTTCTATTAATATCAGGGATTTTTCACCTATCATCGTTGATGAGCCAGTAAATCTTGGCGGAGCGGACGAAGGTCCGAATCCCGTTGAATTGGTTTTGGCAGGGCTCTCCAGCTGTGCATCAGTCATGATTGCATTAATTGCCAAAGAGCAGAATTTTTCATACAGCGGTGTTGAATTTAAGAATGAAGGGGAGTTGGATTTGCGTGGACTTCAGGGGGTTGAAGGCGTGTCCCCGCACTTTCAATCAGTGACGTTCGATGTGTTTTTTACGACAGACGAAAGCCAGGAAAAAATTAATATACTCAAGGATGAAGTAGAAAAAAGATGCCCGGTCCTTAACCTTTTGGCAGATGCAGGGGTCAAGGTTGAGGGTAACTGGGTGAAAGCTTAATATGTTGGAAAAAGCCGCTGTTTAGCGGTTTTTTTTATGTTGAGGAAATTATAAAATTCTATGCTTGTGGATAACTTGTTAATTGGAATATGCTACATCCAGCTCCAGCGCCACAGTTAATACGAGGAAGCCTTGTTCAGCTCGTCGCAAAGCACAGGAAGTTTCTCGAAGAAGCAGCTTGCCTACGATAAGTCAACATCGGCTCCGACGGACAGGACGTCCTAGTGCCACCGTAAGCCACAGGATGTGGCGATCTGAGGCGGCCTTCGTNTAAGCCACAGGATGTGGCGATCTGAGGCGGCCTTCGTCGCCGTGTTTCCTTTATCTCGTTGGAGTCACCCCAGTCTGTACGTCGATGAACAGGCGCTTGCGCTTTTGTTTCTTGTGCAAGCTTTATGATCCTCCTTCGATATGGTACAATGTTTAAAATTTCAATGAGGAGGAATCGTTATGGAATATCCGGACCTGCTGATTACTCTGACTGCACATGATAATAATCCCAACAATGTGACGATCGCTTTTACGATGGGGGTCAAGGCGCTGGAAAAGGGCCATGATGTGGAAATTCTGCTGTTGTCGGATGGCGTCCATTTGGCTGAAAATGGGTTTGCAGCTAAAATTGATATTGGAGAGCCATTCAAAGGGATTAGGGAATTGCTGCCTGCATTTTTAGAAAGCCGCGGAAAATTAAAAGTTTGTTCAGCATGCATGGAACATAATGGTGTCAAAGAAGAAGACATCATTGATGGGGCCGAAATCATCAATGCGGATTATGTCGTTGATGCATTAATGAATTCAAAGAAAGCGCTTCAATTAAATTAATTCATAGATAAAAGAGGGATGCGGGGCATGGGGGAAATTTTTTCAAAAGATATATATGATGCCATTATAATAGGAGCTGGATTTGCCGGGCTGGCAGCTGCACGGGAGCTTGAGATGCTTGGACGTCGAGTTCTAATCTTGGAAGCGCGCGATCGTGCAGGAGGCCGGACATGGACGGACAGTCGGCTTGGATGTGATCTGGAATTGGGCGGTACGTATGTCCATTGGTATCAGCCACATGTCTGGAGTGAGCTTACTCGCTATAATCTTGAGCTCGACGAGGCGCCGGCTCCTGAAAAAGCTTTCTGGATAACTGATGGAAAGCTGAAAATGGGTACGGTAGAAGAACTTGGTTCTATTTTAATAGAAAGCTATGAATGCATCATGAAAGAAGCAGTGGAGTGTTTTCTAAATCCATTCGATCCTTTTGGAGCGAGAAATATCAAAGAGATCGACAGCCTTTCGGTTACTGATTTTATTGAAAGGATAAATCTTACTAAGGAACAGCGCGACCTGATCAACAGTTCCTTAGGGATCAATTTTAGCGGGCCGCCAGAAGAAGGGGCGGTCACTCAAATGTTCCGTTGGTGGGCATTTTCACAGGGCAGCCGGGCGATTTTTACCGACACTGTCGGGCGCTTTAAAATTAAGGGTGGCACTAAAGCTCTTGTCGAGGCACTGGCATCTGATGTCAAGGCGGACATTAAATATTCTTCGGATGTTTCGTCTGTGGAAAATATTGATGGGCTAGTGGCTGTTCAAACGATTGATGGAGAGCTTTTCTACACCAAAACAGCGGTTGTAACTGTACCGTTAAGTGTCTTGGACAGAATTAACTTTAAATCTGGTCTTTCAAAGTTGAAGCAGGCTTTTATAGAGGAAAAGCAAGTGTCCAGAGGCGTAAAAGTTTGGGCAAGAATAAAGGGGGAGCTGGACCCCTTCGTTACGTATGCACCGGCGGATTATCCACTCCAATCAGTTCATTTCGAAGGGGCGGTCGATGGAGACACTATTGTAGTCGGATTTGGTTCGGATGCAGGCAGATTAGATCCTGCTGACTGCGACGCTGTGGAACGGGCTATTAGGTTGTGGCTGCCTGAAGTTGAGATTGTAGAAGCAACTGGGCATGACTGGACCAACGACAAGTTTTCCATGGAGACGTGGCCCATGTTGAAACCAAGCCAACTGACAACATATATAGAAGAAATGCGTCGTCCGGAAAATGGAATATTTTTAGCGGGGACTACATATGCAAACGGGTGGGCTGGTTTTATAGACGGGGCAATTGAAAATGGCGTCGGAACAGGAAGAAATGTACATGAATATTTGCAATCGAAGGACTCTTGTTTAGTTATTCAAAGACGCCCAACGTGTTGAAATGGAACATGGTGGATTATTGCCAGAGGTTAAACCTTATACTGGTACACGCTCGTAAAGGTGAGAAAAAACAAGAGAGAGCCAAAACGTATGGTTGTTGGAAAGGGAATGAGCTAAAGGGCGCCTTGAATTCAATGAATTCTGAGGGCCCTTTTATTTTTCTCGGGAGTGCCGAAATTCCGAGAAAAATACCCACGGATAAACGAACATCCCTTTTACCAATCAAAAACCCGGACCGACCTTAAAATAGGTCGCCCGGGTTTTTCGTTAAACAAAAATTATTTTTACTATATTAGCGTTTAGCTCCAGCGCCTATCGACTAGCAGACTTCGCGCCTCCGCTTTCGTATTATAGCCCACCAATAGAAACATATTTTGTTTCCAAGTATGGCTCGATTCCTTCGATACCGCCTTCGCGTCCAAGTCCGCTCTCTTTCATGCCGCCGAATGGCACGTGAGCTGCAGATGGTGCGCCGTCGTTCCAGCCGATGATGCCGAAATCAAGGTTTTCATGAAGGTATGTTCCAGTTTTATAGTTATTTGTGAAGAAGTAGGCAGCAAGTCCATATGGAGTGTTGTTTGCAATTTCCACTGCTTCTTCCAACGTTTTAAATGTAACGATTGGAGCAACAGGTCCGAATGTTTCTTCCTGCATGATGTCCATGTCGTGTGTAACGTTTTTAAGGACAGTTGGGTAAACGAAATAAGATCCTTTTTCTTCATCAACATCAAATTGGTTTCCTGCAAGTACTTCCGCGCCTTTTTCGACTGCGTCGTTGATTTGGAAAGCAATTTTTTCATAACCTTTTTTGTTGATGACTGGTCCTACATCAGTGTCGGCATCCAAGCCGTTTCCAACTTTAAGCTGTTTTGCTTTCTCAGCAAATTTTTCAGCGAATTGATCTGCGACGCTTTCATGAACAAGCAGGCGGTTCGCACATACGCATGTTTGACCGGCGTTTCTGAATTTCGTCAACATTGTTTGTTCTACAGCCAAGTCGATGTCAGCATCCTCCGCTACGATCAATGGAGCGTGTCCGCCAAGTTCCATTGTTACGTGCTGAATATTGTTGGCAGTGTCTCTAATGAGTGCTTTTCCTACTGGAGTTGATCCAGTGAAAGTGATTTTTCTGACGTGCTTGCTACTCGTGAAAAGTTCACCCATCATGCGTCCGCTTCCGTTGACTACTTGAACAGCGTCTTCAGGAATTCCTGCTTCGTGTGCAAGCTCAATCAAGCGGATAGTTGTCAATGGTGTTTCAACCGCAGGCTTCACGATGAAAGTACAGCCGGCTGCAAGAGCAGGAGCTGCTTTTCTTGTCATCATTGCTGCTGGGAAGTTCCAAGGAGTGATGGCTGCAACAAGACCGATTGGTTGTCTTGTAACCATGATTCTCTTGGATTCAGCAGATGCAGGTACTGTGCGGCCATATATGCGTTTCGCTTCTTCTGCATACCAAAGTACATAGCTTACTGCATAGTCCACTTCACCTAAAGATTCACGGAGAGGTTTCCCGTTTTCTTTAGTCATGACTTCTGCAATGCTTTCTTTATGTTCTTTGATTTTATCAGCCCATTTAAAAAGCAACTCAGATCTCTTGTGAGCATTTACTTGAGACCATTTTTTAAAAGCTTCGTGGCCTTTTTCAAGCTTCTGATTTACTTCCTCGGCTGTATCCACTTTTACGTCTTGGATGACGTCGCCTGTAGCCGGGTTTTTTACCTGGAATGTTTCTGCCATGATCAAAACTCCTTTATGTATAAATTATTTTCATCCACCTGGCAGTTCGTGTTGCCTAATGTCGAAAATGAAAATTAGGTAAATCATCTACTATTTTAACACAAAGTATCGAAACTACCACTTATTAATTTATGATATTTATTGGTAACTTCAACAAATCGGATAGGGTTACTGATTTTAAAAGAAAAATATATAAAGAAGTTGAGGTTTTATATTACGGAGAGAGGGTGAGAAATTGAATTTTGTAGGCTATCGAATAACATCTCCATATGGTTGGAGGACGGATCCGATTAGAGGAGGAAGGGAATTCCACGCAGGAATTGACCTTGTGAAGGCAGATCGGGCTCCCATTCATGCATTCACGGAAGGTCATGTTTTGTTTGCTGGCATGGGGAGTGCCGGCTCCGGATTGGGCGGATATGGGAATGTCGTTGTGATTAAAGGTAAGGACGGCTGCGCACATCTATATGCGCATCTTGTAAAAACTGAAGTAAAGGCAGGGATGTTTGTAAAAAAAGGTCAGGTTATCGGACGCCAGGGTGCAACAGGAAGAGTCACAGGCTCCCATTTGCATTACGAGGTCAGAAGAAAGTCATCACCAAAATATGGTTGGACGGTTAATCTTGAGCAATCCACTTTTTCTCCCATCGAGTACTTAACGTCATATTATCGCCAAGACCAACTCATATTTAAATTGGAAAAAGCTACGAATGGCTACGTTTCAGCAGCAGATGCGAGCCGACGGGTTAATAAAAAAACAACTGTTAGAGCAGGTACCTACTTCGTATTCAATGTGTCAGGTGAAATGGTCAATGTAACAAGCAGGGAAGGCGTCCCAGGCAACTGGATCAATCCCGGAGCAAATACGGAAAAGCATTACAAAAAAATCATTTTGCCCAAATCATCTTCTTCGTGGCGAGTATACCCAATCAATAAAAAGCCCGTAAAAGGAAACGAAATTGGCTTCCTAAACCCAAAGAAATTCGGGGGATTATCGTATGACATCATAGGAAATCCCCGCAATGATGTTTATACCATTCAAACAGCCAATTTTGGTAAGGTAAATATTTATGCGGCTCCAGGAACCGGAGCGAAAGTCCAATGAAAATCACCGGCTTCTGTGGTAAAATCATTGATGGAAAATGAGCGGAAGAGGGAATGTAGATGGGATTTCGCGGGAGATTTTTTTCGGTTTTTGTAGTGGCGCTATTCAATATCCTCCGTTACTTTTATTATCATTATTATTTAGGGCTTCCTTTTAAAGCCGATTTCTTTATTTTAACCGCAATATTCATGTCTATTGCTTGGTGGTGCGGCAAACAGTATGACCGAGCTAAGTATTACTCAGAAAAGGACGCTTTGACAAATACATTCAACAGACGCACTGTGGAAAAAAAGTTTAATGCTTTTTATAAAAAGCATGGTCGCAAAGTCGGTGTGGTCATGATTGATCTTAATGACTTTAAAAAAATCAATGACTGTTATGGTCATAATAAGGGGGACGAAGTACTTAGAATTGTAGGAACCCGATTGAATGAAATTGTTAAGGAAGAAGATTGTGCTGCCCGCTGGGGTGGAGATGAATTCCTACTGCTTATTAATAACCCGAAAGCTGACTTTAAAGCAGATAGGATAAAGATGGAATTGGAAGCGCTGGAGCTGGTTTCGGTTTCCATTGGCACCGCTGTTTTCCCTGACCATGGAAACACGCTCGAGATGTTGATTCAGTATGCTGATGCAAAATTGTATGAAATGAAGGAGCCTTAATGAACCCCAAGTGATATTAGCGCTTGGGGCTTTTCGTTCTTATAGAATTGTTATAAAATATTTATATAGTTTCGACAGCTTTCCGCAAAAATGAAAAGGCTTTCTATATGGAGTTTGGGGGTATATTGATGAAAGATCAAAAGCAAACAACAAGTTATGATGTCATTATTGTGGGGGGAGGTTTTGCCGGGCTGACGGCAGCTCGGGAGCTCAACATGTTGGGCTATGATGTTTTGTTGCTTGAGGGGAAAGATCGATTAGGCGGACGGACCTGGACGGGTCACAGACTGGGCTGTGACCTTGAGTTGGGCGGGACCTATGTCCATTGGTATCAACCGCATACATGGGCGGAAATTACTCGGTACGGACTGCAATTATGTGAAGCTCCGGCAGCTAAAAAAGCTTATTGGATCACAGGTGGTAACCTGAGGACAGGAACTCCGGGCGAACTGAATTCTATTGTAAAGGAGAGTTTTGAACAGCTGCTTAATAAAGCTTATGAACACCTTCCGCAGCCGTTTAACCCGCTTGCATCTTCTTCATTCACAGAGATGGACGAAACGACAGTTTACGAATACTTAGATCGTTTTTCTTTTACAAGTGAGCAGAAGGACTTTTTAAATAGTTTGCTGACGATCGATTTTAATGGGGATCCAATGGAAGGAGCCATCACTCAAATGTTCCGCTGGTGGGCTTTTTCCGGCGGCAGCCGTTATGTTTTTGCCGATACGGTTTCAAGGTACAAAATTAAGACTGGAACCAAGTCCCTGATTGAAGCCATTGCAGGGGATGTGAAGGCGGAAATCAAATTATCCGCAGTTGTGGAATCCATTGAAAGTAATGAAAACTTCGTTCAGGTTAAAATCCGGGATGGAGAGAGCTTCAGAGCGAAAGCAGCGATTGTTACGGCTCCGCTCTCTACTTTGGATAAAATTCGCTTCCAACCTGCATTGTCAGATTTGAAACAAGCTTTTATAGAAGAAAAACAGGTCGCTAAAGGCATCAAAGTATGGGCACGTGTTAAAGGGAGAATTGAGCCCTTCGTTACATATGCACCTGCGGGTTACCCGTTAAATTCCGTTCACTTGGATAGCTATATAGAAGGCGATAGTATCATTGTAGGGTTTGGTTCTGACGCCAGCCGCTTAGACAGTGACGATCCAAAAGCGGTGGAAGCTGCTATCAGTCATTGGCGCACTGATTTGGACATTATCGAGAGTACTGCACATGATTGGGCTGGCGATGATCTGGCTCAAGAAACATGGCCAATGTTGAAGCCGAATCAGTTTACGAAATACATCGAGGAAATGAAGCGGCCTGAGCAGGGTGTGTTTTTGGCAGGAACAACTTATGCGAACGGCTGGGGCGGCTTCATTGACGGCGCAATTGAAAATGCGATTGAAACGAGCCGGAAAGTACATCAGTATTTAAGTGTTTCTATGGAAACCGTAAGGTAGGTCATTTTGTATGTCGTTTTAGAATAAAAATCGTGCAAAGCTTCTTATTTTCCAAGTGAGGCGCTCCCTTTGGTGGCTGAAAACGCCCCCGGGGAAGTGTCTCTTCTTTCTTGTATAGCGGACTATAAAATTCTTCAGCAGCGGATAATTTTTCCCAGTCTAGCTTCAGCGCTCAGCGACTAGCAGCTTTGCGCGCAATGTGCTCCAAGGGATGGATTATTCGAGGAAGGGATGTTACCTTGTCGGAAAGCTGCATGAAGCAGCCTCAGAGAAGCTTTGCATGATTTAATTGAAACCAGTAGCTTTCCTACGATAAGTCAACAAAACCCTGCTCCTGCGCCATAGCTTACTCAAGAAGCATTATTCAGCTCGTCGCAAAGCCGCACGTAACTTTTACAAAGAAGTAAACTCATGATGCATAGAAGTAAGATGCTTGGCTCCGACGGACAGGACGTCCTAGTGCTACAGACATACAGGAGGTACTAGTGCAAGCGACAGGATGTCTTGTCCTGAGCCTGCCCGAAGCCACTGGACAAGAAAAGCTTCAGCTTTTTCAAGGATGTGGTGCTTTGAGGCGCCCAGCGCTTGCCGCCCCTAAACGGCCGTCTTCCGCATTTCGGTTTGTAGGTCGCTAAACGAGCGCTTTCTTTTTTCTCGCATATCCTTGTCCCACTCCCCATATATTGGAATAGATTGAATTTGGGGAGGATGGGCATGCAATTTTATTACGGACAGCAAATGCCGCTGCGTATTTTGGATGAAGCGGAATTTTGGAAGCATCAAGAAGAGGAACATACCGTTGTAATCCGGGAATTGGTCACTGGGTTGGAAAAGGAGTATGTGGACGCCCTGCATGAATGGGAAAAAGCATTATCAAGGACCCATCAGCAGGTTGTCAGTTTTATAGAAACAGTGATTAGATCCAACTTACAAATTTCTGCACAGCTGTATCAACAGGTGTTGCAGCTTGTATCTTTTTGTCTGGAGGAGAGCCAAAGATTTATAGAATTGTGCAGGCAAATTAAAGACGAAAGCACGGTTGTCAGCAATAATCAAACGGCCAAGGTAGTTATTAATCATATCATTCGGGAATCTGAATATTTTATTGGGATTGCAAGGGCCCTTTTATCCCAGAACTATGGAAACATAGCAGTACCTCCACAGCAAAGCTGAGAGTCTCTTTTATCGGAGGCTCTTTTATCTTTTGGACATATGATAAAGTGGTAGATAAGGAGATTGTCATTAAAGGAGAACCTCATATGTATGCATACATAATCATGATTTTTGTGGTCATTTTTTATGCTGGAAATATTCTTGTCGGTAAGGCAATCAATGAATTGCCACCCTTAACCATGTCATTTTTTCGGCTTTTGGTGGCGTTTTTATTATTGCTGCCCATCGGCTTGCGGAGTGCCTGGACACAACGCACAATATTTTGGGAACATAAAAAACCGCTTTTGGTAATGGCTTTTACAGGTATTTGTTTTTTCAATGTCTTTTTATATGGGGCCCTACAATTTACTTCAGCAACAAAGGTATCCATATTTGAAGCGGTCATTCCCGTTGCTACAGTTTTATTGAGCTTTTTTTTATTAAAAGAAAGACTGGGCGGCATTCAGTGGGCAGGTATTTTGATATCATTAGCCGGCGCCGTTTGGGTTGTCATGGACGGAAAGGTTTTGCAATTAGCCAGCAGCGGATGGAATCTTGGTGATGTAATCATGTTGGGGGCAATCATTATGTGGGCAGTCTATTCGATTGCCGTTAAGCAGCATATGTATCTCTTTCCGCACTATGGAGCTATTTTGGTAATGTCGGGAATTTCAGTCATCGTACTGTTTCCGGCTGCATTGATTGAGTGGTATTTCGTCGGAGTGCCTTCATTAAATTTGCTTAACGTTATAGGGCTTTTATATTTGGGGGCTTTCCCATCTGTGGTTGCACTGGTTTTATTTAATCGGGGAGTAGAATTGCTCGGACCGTCCCGTGCATCTGTGTTTTTGAATTTCCTTCCAGTTGCAACGATGGTAGGGGCTTACTTTTGGCTTGATGAATCAATATCAGTGATGCAGATGCTGGGCGCGTTAATCGTGATCTCCGGTGTGATTTTAACCACCCGTCCATCCCGTTTAAAGCTCAGGGGGAAAGTTGACTTGAATAAACAGAAGTGTTCGTAGGCTCTGCGAATCATGATTTGGGCAATTCTATTGCATAATGCCTAAAATATTCAAAAATTCAAACTAATATATTGACGAATCAATTGATTAGGATTAACATATTAACCAACAAAATAATTTTTACATGTAAGCATTTAACTTATGGTGAAATCGGAACATGCTCGACCAGTCGAGCATGTTTTCCAACTGCCCATAGCCGGCCGCTTAATATCCATTTATTGGAATTTGAGAAGCCGCGGATTTAGAGGCTTGTTTTTGCATGCCCTAAATCTGCGGCTTTTTTATATGAAGAAAGTGGAAGCTCTTTTGGCATTTGATCAAAATATATTTGCTTTGTCTAGCTTCAACGCCCAGAGACTAGCAAACTTCTCACTCCTTTCCCTAAAAAGCCTCGCTGGAATTTGGCTCTGAGCACTATGTTAAGTCAACAAAATCTGCTCCTGCGCCATCGATTATTCGTGGAAGTTTTGTTTAGCTCGTCGTAAAGCTGCACGAAGATTATACAAGAAGCATATTCACGCTGCAGAGAAGTAGGCTGCTTGGCTCCGGCGGACAGGAAGTACTAGTGCAAGCGAAGCGAGAGGACAAGGATAGCTTCGGCAGCGTTCCATCGCATGAAAGAAAAGTGTCAGCTTTTTCGAGGATGTCGCGTTTTGAGGTGGACAAGTAGCGTGTTTCCATGATACTCATTGCGGATTGCACCAGTTTGGACGTCGCTTTACGGGCGTTCCTGCTTTTCTCATATGGTCTTGAATTTATTTAGATCAAGCAGCGTACAATGTCCTAAGGGGGTGTTTGGACTTAGTTAAAAAGAAATAAATGGGTGTCTGATGTTGATAAAATAAATAAATGAAGCTGGAGGTGCATTTTATTGAACAGGTCAACTGTGCATTATCCCTGGTTTAAAAGAGAGGATATGGACGGATTCTTTGCCTTGTTTCAAAACAACCTCGCGGATTTTGTCATCATTGCAGTCAGTATGCTGGGAATGGGTTTTCCAAAGGAAATTGTCTTTGGAAAGGTGATACCGGGTGCGGCCATTGCGGTTGTTGTAGGAAATTTGTATTATGCATATACTGCGAACCGGCTGGCAAAAAAAGAAGGACGTTCGGATGTAACAGCTTTGGCATACGGAATAAGTACTCCCGTAATGTTTGTTTTCCTTTTTGGTGTTCTTCTTCCTGCAAAAACTATTGTAGGTGATCCTGACCTCGCATGGAAAATTGCAGTCGGTGCCTGTTTTGTCAGTGGAATGATAGAGATTCTAGTGAGTTTCATTGGAAGGTGGATTCATAAACATATCCCAAGGGCTGCGATGCTCGGGGCTTTGGCGGGAATCGCATTGTCATTCATTGCAGGGGAGATGTTATTTAAAACTTTAGAGATCCCAGTGGTCGGATTGGTCGTCTTAGCAATTGTAATTGTCGGAATTATCGGTAAGATAGCCATGCCATTTAACATTCCCGCATCCCTGTTTGCTATCATTATCGGGACGATTATTGCCTATTCGATGGGACAGTCAAGTTTTGCTCAAATTTCGGAAGGTCTGGGGGATTTGGGCTTTTATCCATTCATTCCCACGCTTGCAGCTTTTGACGGTACGGTGCAGTTATTTACTACGATGACGGCAGTGTTGGCTGTAGTCATTCCTATTACAATCTATAATGCTGTGGAAACAATGAATAATGTTGAAGCCGTCTCAACATTGGGGGACAAATATGATGTAAAAGAGTGTATGGCTGTTGATGGTGTTGGTACAGTGCTGGGGACATTTTTTGGCGGAGCGTTCCCGACAACTGTATATATGGCTTCAGTCGGATCAAAATGGATGGGCGCAGGCCGCGGTTACAGTATATTAAATGGAGTTGTCTATGTTTTTGCGGCAATGTTCGGATTGATTGCTGCCATCTCCAGTATTATTCCAGTTGCTGCGATTGCTCCGATTATGGTATTTGTCGGAATTTCCATGATTGCAACAGCCTTCCAGTCTAATCAGGTGAAATATTTCATGGCTGTCTCGATTGCCATGCTTCCGTACTTCGCAAACTATATTATGACCCGCTTTAACAATAATGCGGGGGAAGTCGTTGATGGAATATCGTCAGCTATTGTTCCGTTGGGCCAAGGGGCCATGTTCTCGGGAATCATTTTGGGAGCGATTACCGTTTATGTCATCGACCATAATTTCAAAGGGGCTGCTATGTTCTCAATTGTAGGGTTCCTATTCTCTTTCTTGGGAATCATGCACGCGCCAAAACTCGCTTTCAATGCGGCTCCGGCATTTGAAATCGGATATTTGCTCATGGCTGTCTACTTCATTTACTACGCCTATAAAGGAGTCAGGGTACTGTCTGAACCAAAGGTGGAGGACCCAATTATTGAGGAGAAGAGCGGATAAAATGATAAAATAACATCTCTTCTTGGCTATTTTGCCGAAAAGAGGTGTTTTTTACTTGAATTGATGTTTCCACTACTTATCGGTCCAAGATGATTAAATAATTTTAGAGATTGATAGAGTAATCATGAAAAGGATCATTCAATTTTTAATGTTGGTCTATATTTAGACCGTAAGTTGGAATCATCCTGTGTTCCCCTCAATTTTTTTGCTTTTTTTTGCAAAAAATTAAACATAGGCGAAACTGGTTGTTTTTAAGAAAAGTGTCAAGTTGGTCTCCCCCTTTTTACATTCATCTGTTGCAGTAATTCGTCTCTGTTGTCAATCACTTATTGAAAGCGATACAATAATAAGCGTGTGAACAATCAGAAAAAAGGGCAGCAGAGGAGGAGCCAACATTGAAACCAAAAGTGTACGTATCCCAGCCAATTGCAAAAGAGGTAAAAGAATACTTGGCACAGTATTGCGATTTTAAAGTTTGGGAGAATGAAGAGCCGATTAAAAGGGAGGATTTATTAAAAGAGATTGCGGATGTGGATGGATTGATCACATCTGGGCGTAGAATTACCGAAAACTTGCTGAATCACGCACCCAATTTGAAAGTGGTTAGCAATTTATCTGTTGGGTATAACAATTTTGACCTGGAATTGATGAAAAGTCGGAATGTCATCGGGACCAATACACCCGGAGTATTGGATGAAACCGTAGCAGACTTGGCTTTTGGCTTGATTTTAGCATCGGCTAGACGGATTGCGGAATTGGATCAGCTCGTTAAAGCTGGAAAGTGGGAGCCGACTTCAGGTGATGATCCGTTTGTTGGTGTGGATGTCTATGGGGCAACACTAGGAATTATCGGTATGGGCAGAATTGGTGAATCCATTGCTAGAAGAGCGAAACTAGGATTTAACATGGATGTCCTGTATTATAACCGGAGTCGTAAGCCGAATGTAGAAGATGAGCTCGGGGTTAAGTACAGTGACAAGGAATCCCTTTTACAACAATCTGATTTTGTGTTATTAATGACACCGCTAACACCAGAAACACAAGGGATGATCGGTGAAAAAGAATTTAAGTTAATGAAAAAATCAGCAATTTTTATTAATGTATCACGCGGCCAGACGATTGACGAGCAGGCACTGATAAAGGCGCTTGAGAACAAAGAAATTCATGCGGCTGCTTTGGATGTTTTCGAGCAGGAGCCGGTGAACAAAGATAACCCGCTTTTGAAAATGCCAAATGTGGTCACAACTCCTCATATTGGGTCGGCCAGCAGGAAAACAACCGACGCTATGGCAATGAAGGCGGCAAAAAATATGGTTGCGGCATTGACAGGTGAAGAGCCTGAGAACCGAGTGGTGTAACTGAAAAAAATAGCAGGGCCTCACACTAAGGTGCCTGCTATTTTCTATTTAACAGAACGTATTCAACTCGCGCGCATATATCCCTTGTCATGCTTACGGGCAAAATCCTCATCGTTGGAAATTAAATAAATGATACCTTCAATGAAGCCGATGATTGAGGGAATATATGTCCAGCAGAATATCAGATAGATGATTCCCTGTAGCCATTTTCCCAAATAGAACTTATGTATACCAAAACCGCCAAGGATTATTCCAAGAATTCCAGCTGCAACTTTGCTTTTTGTATAGCGGGGAGCGTATCCATGACCGCCACCTGAGCTGGATGAGCTGCTTGACGAGCTGGAAGCACCCCCGCCTCCGCCGGCATTCATAAATACCATTGGCTGTTGGGCACGGTTGGTATCTTCAAGTTTCTCTATTTTTTTCTTGTTTTCGTCAAAAATCTCCTCAATGCAGCTTTTGCAATAATTCTTATTTTTTATTTCTGTATTGCAATTTTTGCAAATGAATTTTCCACATCCGACACAAACCCCGACAGAGCTTACATCATCATGTATGTAGCAATTAGACATTGTCCTGCCCCTTTCACAATATGAATCTATCCTTCTAAAAACAGCGTCAATATGTTACTAATAATCTTACTATTTTACACAATTAATGTAAATACGAGGAAAGAAAAGCCTTGGCGAATATTAGGTGAAAGATGCAGACGAAGATGTCTAATATGCTATAATTGCTGTCAGATATTATTGAAAACTTTTTTGTCGAATGAATTTCCAGTGAAACTACTGAATATAACGGGTGTAAAAAGCTTAGCGTTGAATACTAGAGCAAAATCACACCAAGAGGTGAAGAGCTTGAAGAAGATAAAAATTTTTACCACTGGCGGAACTATTGTCAGTACCGGTGAGCAGGGAGCAACTCCTACGCTGTCAGGAAAAGACTTAATAGCTTGTATTCCAGGCATAAACGATATAGCGGACATTGTTATTGAAGATTTTTCAAAAGTGCCAAGTACTGAAATGACACCAGACCTGATGCTCCAGCTTGCAAGAAAAGTTGAGAAATCATTGCAAGATGATAGTTTTGATGGAGTCGTTATAACACATGGAACTGATACAATGGAGGAGACTGCCTATTTACACGAATTGGTAATAGACAATAAAAAGCCGATAGTGTTCACAGGTGCGATGAGACCGGCCTCAGCTCTCAGTGCTGATGGTCCCGCGAATTTGCTGAATGCCATTATTGTTGCCAGTGAGCCGAAGAGTATGGGATATCCACCGCTCATTGTATTAAACGAAGAAATCCATATAGCGAGATTTGCAACAAAATACCACACATCGGCATTAGAATCCTTCACTTCTATGGAGTGTGGTCCTGCAGGGGTAGTCAAAGAAAACAATGTTTTTTATTTTTATGAGGTTCCTAGAAAATCTGTTTGCCAACCGGAAAACATAAAAGCAAACGTAGAAATCATTAAGGTATCTGCCGGATCAAGTGATTTATTATTAAAAGCGGCTATCCAAAACGGATGTGAAGGTATTGTTATTGAAGGAACAGGCGCAGGCCATGTACCATCTGCGTGGACAAAATCAATAAGAAAAGCCATCCAAGCCGGGGTTATTATTATAGTAGTATCGCGTTCACCCGGTGGTTATACTCTAAAAAATACATATGGAATGCCAGGAGGAGAAATACATTTAAGGGAGCTCGGAGTAATCTTTGGACATTCTAACGCTCCCAAAACAAGGCTATTCTTGAGTTTGGCAATTAGCGCCGGGTGGAATAAGGGTAGAATTGAAGAGTTTTACAAATACTAGGAAAGATGT
Organism: Siminovitchia acidinfaciens; assembly: GCF_003605385.1. Lineage (GTDB taxonomy): Bacteria > Bacillota > Bacilli > Bacillales > Bacillaceae_C > Siminovitchia > Siminovitchia acidinfaciens. Next base: position 160,244 of record NZ_QYTV02000008.1, read on the forward strand.
TGAACTTGCGTCTATGGGGGCCCGGTTCAACATCTTTTTATTTTTTATGAAAGGATTTCTATCGAGCGAAGGGAGCAGTTAAGTTTACTGAAGGTTAGGAATTTGTTACGATAGAAACCGAGATACTGATGCACCTTACATTTTCAATTCAAATGCTTTCTAAATGGGGGATGCTTTTTGGATATAGTATATAGCTCAGAAATGGACATGAGGACCTTTTTTAAACAAAATAAGGATTCATTTGAAGAAAGGCTGCTAAGGGAAGCGGTAAATGTACGCAATAAAATTGAAGATATCAGGGTGATCGGAAATATCAATCTCTTGGATAATGCGCATTTGCTTGTTATGTATGTTATCGAAGGGAGAGAGCAGGAGCTTGTAGACTTTGCCGTCCAGGAAGGAAAGGCATGGGCCAGATTCTCACTGACTTTGGCATTTAAACTGGAGTGGGTCCAGGCAATCCGCAGGACACTTTGGACTTACCTGCATCATTATGACATTAAGAGCAGTCAGCCCGAGCAGATGGAAAGGTTCTATTCTTTGGAAAAAGCCATTAACCAAAGGGTCGATCAGTTCTTGAATACCTTCTTTCTCAGTTATTCCAAATATAAAGATGAACTGCTTGATGCCCAAAGGGAAATTGTTGAAAATTTGTCTGTTCCCATCATACCGCTTAATTCAACGATTTGTGTCCTTCCATTGATCGGTGAAATAGATGAGGCTCGAGCCTTAATCATTGAAGAGAAAATATTGATGGAAATTTCGAAGTTCGGAATTCAGACATTGATGATTGACTTGTCGGGAGTTGCAAAAATGGAGCCGGAAGTCATTGACCGTTTCATGAAGATTATTGACGGTATTGAATTGATGGGATGTGAAGCGATTCTGACCGGGCTTCATCCTATCATCGTTAGAAAAATGATCAATCTTGGTGTTTCTTTCGGCGACAAAGCTGTTATGAAAGGGACTTTACAACAAGCGGTTAAAGATTATTTGACATGATAAAACGCATGGATTTCCGATTTCCGACTGAGACATCCTGTCCGTTGAAGCTAGACATATCCATAAAAAAGCTGCCGTTAATTGCAACGGCAGCTTTTTTCTTTATGAAATAATCCGATCAAAGCCGATTCGCTTGTTAAGATAATAAACTACCGGGGCTCCAACGGCCATTACAACAAATTCCCCGACAGCTACCGTAAACCATGTGAGGAAAAACGGAAAGCCTAGAGCCAATTTTAACTCGAAGGCAATGATGAACATCGTAAAAGTGAAGACGACAGTATTAAAAAACATCCTTAGCCAAATGTTTTTAATAAATTTGGCTGAAGCGATTGTAATTAATAGTGCAATCACAGATTGGGAAACCCCGAAAACAAGGTCATATACACCCAACGGTGAAAATAATAGATTTGTTAGAAAAACTCCAATGACGATTCCGAAGATGTATTTTTTGTTAAAAATAACCAAGTGATTGAACATTTCCGAAACCCTGAACTGGATATTTGTAAAGCCGAATGGCTGTACAAAAAAAGAAACGGCAATGTACAATGCCGCCAAAATACCGTTGACTGCAAGCGTCTTAATATTCATTATTTATCTCTCCCTAGTTTTTTTTCGTGGGATGGTTTCGAACCACGTAATACCTAGCTCATAATACCAGTGTTCGCATTCGTTTGTAAACATCAATGTGTAAAGCATGTGTAAAATGTTTTCCATTCCTTGAAAGCCATTTATCGTTTTTTCTTCATCTAGTTTTCGCACATCTTTAATCATATGAGCGTACCTTCGTTGTAACGATATCAGTATGACCTAAGCGTTGTGATATAAAATTGTTTCAATGTACTAACCAGCAGAAACAAGTTTATACAAGTAGGGGGAACAGTTTTTCGGACGGAATCCAGTCCACTGGCGTTACGTTCAACCTCGCTACCGTTAGCATAAGACCAAATGGAAAAAGGTCAACCAGTAAATAAAATGTACCCTTTGTAAAGGACATTTTTGAAAAAGGTCATGCCGCATGGAGAAGATGATTTC
>NZ_QYTV02000009.1 GCF_003605385.1 Siminovitchia acidinfaciens
TATTAGATAGTATTTCTATTTCTGTCTCAGTAAAGTGTTTTTTTGACATTTAAATGTTCTCCGATTCCCCATTTTTTTCATTATACATAAAAGTACCCTATAGAGCAGACCTTTTTTAAGTGTCTACTCTATAGGGTACATTTTAAAAAACTGGCTAACCTTTTTGTGTGTAACAGCTTAAATCTTAATATCAATCTTCGCACTTTTCTTCAACTCATTAACCTGTTGAACAATTTTTTCCTGCTGTTTTTGCTGTCGAAGAGATTGTTCGATTTGCGGTTTTACTTCGGCAAGCTTTGGCACTTCTTGTCCAGCACTCTTTTCTTGTTCAGCATATTCATCATACGTTTTTTGAATTTCTTTATCGGTTATTTCACCAGCCGGCACTTCTTTCTCAACATACTGTTTAAGATTAATATCGTCAGCTATTTGAGTTTCAAGTGTTTTCATATCCATGCCGGATTTTTTTAGAGCTGCTCTGAATTCTTCTTCTGTTTTAAACTGTTTTTTCATTTCGTCCAGGTGCTTATTAATATCTGCTTCTTGAATTTTATAGCCTTTTTTATCTGCCTCTTGAAGAAGAAGAGTTTGTCCGACTAAGCTGTCAATTGTTTGGCTTTTCACCTGCTCTGCAGCTTCTTTAGAAGTCGGATCTTGTCCCATTTGCAGCATTTGCCCTTGTATAGATGTTAAAGCGCTATTATAGTCGCTTCCTAAAATTTCTTTATCATTAACTATCGCAACAGTTTTCATTTCATCGATCTGCTGTAAATCTAAGTTCTTTTGCATCTCTTCCATTTGTTCCTTCTGCTGGTCTGTTTCCGCTGTTTTTGTTTTATTATCATTTTTAGTTTCTTTACTTTCCTCATTACCTCCGCATGCTGCTAAAACAACAGCCATTAGGCCGGTTATTAATGTAAACATCATTTTTTTCATAATTGATCTCCTTCCTCAAGCTAGAAGTATAATCTTTCCATAAAAAAATCATCTAGTGGGATTATAAAGTAAATCTTACGGAAAAGAATCATGATGAGCTATTTTTAATTTATTTATAACAGGATTGAAATATTTAAATGATAATGGATGCCTAAAAAAAGTAAATTCGAAACGATTAAGCAATCTAAAGCTTCTTAAAGGGGATACCCTGTATTTTATGAAAATTATCTAATAAAAACTGGCAAAAGGTTGTGTAACAGAAAATGCTGGTGAGCATAGAAGAGGATATATTAAACAAATTTTTTACGCAAATTTTTGAAAATTTAATACGTGAAAACAGGCTTTCTCCACAAAAATTGAGATTCAGGGGCATTTTTTTTGAAAATCAAAATCAGATTCAAAGGGAATTGTATTTATTAAAGTTTAGAATATAGATGGCAAAGTTTTGAACTTAAACAACATTGTAAGATGGCTTAATAAACTTTATAGGAAATAATATTGGCAGAGAGTAACTGGAGGTAAGCACCTTACAAGTGCTTACCTATTAAAAGCTCATCCAGAGAAATGATTCTATGTCTTAATTCTTCATTGGAATCTAAAAAGGCTATAACAATTTGATTTGCTTCTGTTATGGTCGCATATCTAAAGTGTTCATCCTCATTCATGAGTAAACCTGGTACCAGTTTTGCCTCCATCTTCGCATAGACACCTTCCGTATATTCAAGTGGAAGAAAATCATCTAATCCTTCTGGCGGTTCACCAACCCATTTAAATAAGAAATCTTTGATTGCAAATTGCTCAATCTGCGATAGTTTTTTCTTGAATTGTAGCTTATCCACTGATACTGTTCCCATCTTAATCACTCCCTAAGTAAGTAAAGCTTATACTTCCGGGTTCCCCATATCAACAGCAGTACGGTAACAGAATGCTAACAATTTTATTACGACTAATAATAAACTAGTGTTTTTTTATACTTCTTTTTTGCTGAGGAGTCCTTTCAATCTTTCAATGATATGAAAAGAAATTGAGATAAGTGTCCGTATTATCACGGGTTGGTTAATACATAGCTATTCCATAAACCCTCGTCTCTTAATTAAAAAAATGTACAAGAGGAAGGTGATGACACCAAGGAGTCCAGGAATTCGTTGTTCCTGTATGGGCCGCCCAAATTACTTCTTTTCTTGGACGTTCTTGCTTATATTCCAAAGCAACAGGATTCATGATTAAAAGCATTTAAATAAGGTTTATTATGTGTTTGAATCGGTAAGGTTAATTTGAATTCAAATAAAAAAGGAGGAATTATAAATACCAGCGGCGGCAGACACGGAGGTCATTAAACATAATTAAAAACTAGCCCTTGCTGTTAGATGGCAAGGGCTAGTTTTTAAGTTTTGATAAGGATATGAATGTCTATAGCTTTATATTATATTCAGTTGTCCTAGCTGTCCGAATCCCAGTTTCATCATCTACAAGCTTGCCAACTATATAAAGGGCATATCAATACCTGATGATATACCAGGGATGGTTTCGAAGCACGGTGAAACTTGAAAATTTCACTGCTTCATTATGCCAAACTCTTAGGAAAGTCATCCGTTTTTTTGAAAAAATCACGAGATTATTTTTAATCCGACGACAGCACCTAGTATCATCGCAATTAAAACAACCCTTTTCCAGTCCTTAGATTCATCATACATTATCATCCCTAATATAGCTCCACCGGATGCACCGATTCCTGTCCAAATCGCATAGGCGGTTCCCATGGGCAATGTCTTCATCGAATATGCCAGAAACAGGAAACTGGCCCCGAACCCAAGGATTAAAAGTACTAGGGACTGCCAATTTCGGTTCATGTGCAGCTTATTGATCATTAAAACACCAAACATTTCTAAAAAACCTGCTACAATTAAAGATATCCATGCCATTAAGATTCCGCCCCTTTTTTAACGTTGTCCTTTGTAACTAATTTCAAGCCGATGACTCCAGCCAATAAAACCAAAATCAGAATAATCTTTGCAACTTTAAATGGTTCGCCAAAAAATACTATATCTGAAAAAACAGTCCCCGCTGTCCCCAATCCAACAAAAACCGCATAGACGGTGCCCACGGGAAGCATTCTTCCGGCCATGATCATTAAATAAAAACTTATGACAATGGAAATAATCGTTCCCGTCCAAGTCCATAAGTCAGAAGCGTGTTTTAATCCAATCACCCAAAAAACTTCAAAGAAAGCTGCCACAAATACTTTAATCCAGTTTGTATTCATCTAAAAGACACCTCCAGATTTATTTTTCCAAAAAGACAAAAAGCCTGAGAGGAACTGTAAAACAGTTTCTCCCAGGCTTTTATCCTTCCGTGACACAGCAAAGCTGTGAGTTTTCTCTCGGACCAGTCCGACAAAAATGCCGCGGAACCCTAGAAAACATTTGTATGCTATTAACTATAATTATACACAGTCATAATCTGTGTTCAAGGTATAGCTAATTGAAAAAATAATTCATAGTTGACAGATAAGAATTATATGTTTTAATGTAAGTATATAGATAATGATCGGATCATGTTAATGAAAGAAAGGAGAGAAAAAAATGAGCCATTTAACCCAGCCAGTTGAAGTTAGACGAAATGATTTGATAGATAAACTTATGATTATGGGGGTATATAAGCACGGTGAGAAACATCTCTTTGAATTATCTTTGAGAGAATTGGAATATAAATACCGTAAGGTTAAATCTACCAGTCATCCGCACAGCCAGATGGGCTCCATTCGTTGGGTAGGAAGAAAGGTACAATAAATGGTGGTATCCTCAGAAACAGCCCTTTCTAATTATGGAAAGGGCTGTTCTTTTTCTACATTTTATCAAGTGCATCTCCGCGCATTAACTGTTCGAATTCTTCCATTGCTTTATTTTTTGTTTTCGACAGATGGAAAGGGTTCTTTTTCCTTTTTTCATCATCGGTGAATACCCCCATATGTGCACTTTGCGAGGCCATCGGGTCATTGATCACACTCTCATATTTTCCGTCGGAGTGGGGGGTTGAATTTGAATGGACATCTTCGGTTTTTCTTGGCATAAAATCATCTCCTTACAATTATCTTTGGAAAAACAAAGGATTTTATGTGTCAAATATCCCATTGATAACAATTACTTTAAAACAGGATAATTATTATATTGAAAAAAAAATGGTTTTATTAATCAATCCTATATGTGACTGTAGGCGTGAATCGAGTGTAGCTAGTTTTTCAAAGGATCGTAAGTGTTAGGTGGAGAATTTACCTACAGCCGCTAAATAAACAAGGAGGAAATCATGCTAGGTTATATACATAAACGCCTAGCGAATAGTAAAATTTTTTCGGGCTAGATTTAGTACTAGATACATAATAGTGTATAGTACTTGACCTTTTTCAAAGTGAAGGAGATGAAAAATTACGCATTTTTTAATGGGGATGTAGGTGTAATGCTCCGAATCAAATACATTCATGGGAGCCTAAAAGTCCAATGGCGTTCCCCGCTGAGCAGCATTAAAAAATTAGAAAAATACACATGATTTATCCTGCCCATTCATTCATGACAAAATAACCAAACAAAATTACGCATTTGTTACGTATTATCCATTGAATAGATAATTTAGAATATTTATAATAATACATACAAGATTGTTGTTTTTTAAATTGGGATAATACTAACCCACTCATCTTTAATATCAGGGGGTGATTTTCCGGACGTGGTTGGCGTACAAATATACGGAACAGAGTGAGGAAATGAAATTGATTTTCTTATACAGAGATCCTGAAAAGGAGGCTTATCATTGGAAAATTTGATGCGAAATTTGATATCGGCTGGGGAGCTGGCGAAAAATTTTGAGGAGTCCAAGCCCAGTTTTAATGCACAGGAAGCGTTAGATGAAGCGAATCGCTGTCTCTATTGTTATGATGCCCCCTGTATAAAAGCCTGTCCTACTGGAATTAATATTCCGGGTTTTATTAAGAAAATCGCATCGGGGAACATAAAAGGATCTGCCAAAATGATTATGGAAGAAAACCCCATAGGAGCAAGCTGTAGCCGTGTGTGCCCGACTGAGGAATTATGTGAAGGAGCGTGTGTACTGAACCATGCTACAAAACCCATTTTGATCGGTGATTTGCAGCGCTATGCCACTGATTGGGCTATCAAAAATGAACAGGTACTTTTTCAAGCAGGGGAGCGGAATGGGAAAAGGATTGCCATTGTAGGCAGTGGCCCCGCTGGCCTGTCGGCGGCACGGGAACTTGGACGATTAGGGTATGAGGTGACGATATTTGAACGGAAGCAAGAAGCCGGCGGCTTGGACACGCATGGGATTGTGCCATTTCGTCTTCCGAAAAATATATCCTTATGGGAAGTGCAGCAAGTAGAGAACTTAGGGGTTCGGATTCGCACAAATACAGAGATTGGTAAAGACATTTCTGCGGGAGATCTAATAAGAGATTATGATGCTGTTATTCTTGCTGTGGGAATGTCGAAAGTTCCGATGCTTCATATAGAAGGTGAAGACTTATTAGGCGTTTACGATGCTATTGATCTGATCGAGGAGACAAAGAATGAACATTATCCAACTGAATTTGCTGGGAAGCGTGTAGCTGTCATCGGAGCAGGGAATACGGCGATCGATGGTGCTACCACATCCATAAGGCTTGGCGCTGATAATGTTAAGATTCTTTATCGGAGAACAAAAGAGGAAATGACTGCTTATAATTTTGAGTATGAGTTTGCTAAACAAGATGGGATTGAATTCAGATGGCTTACCGCACCCAAACGCCTCATCGGGGACAGCAGAGGACGGTTAAAACAGATGGAGTGTGTCCGGATGGAACTGAAAGAAACCGGATCCGATGGACGTCCGCGACCAGTTGAAATAAAAGGTTCTGAGTTTTTAATCGATGTTGATATAGTGGTGAAGGCAATTGGCCAGACGCGTCATCTTGAGCTGATTGATGCATTTGGTTTGGAACATTACGGGGGTGTCGTGAAGGTGGACAATGAAACATTCCTCACTTCAAATCCAAAGGTATATGCGGCAGGTGATGTAATTTTTGGAAAAGGGCTGGGGGAAGCGATGGTAGTCACTGTTGCGCAGCAGGGAAAAGAGACAGCATACGCCATACATCAGCAATTAAAGAAGCCAATGAAAGAGAACGTTTAAAATTCCAAAAGATAAGAAGGGAGGATAAACATGGCTGATATAAGTATTAATTTTGCCGGGATTAAGTCCCCTAATCCGTACTGGCTTGCATCCGCACCGCCGACAAATACGGGGTACCAAGTACAGCGGGCATTCGAAGCCGGGTGGGGCGGAGCGGTTTGGAAGACACTTGGTGAGCCGATATTGAATGTGACCTCTCGTTTCGGTGCATATCACTTCAATGGTCGGCGGGTAGCTGGATTTAACAATATTGAATTAATCTCTGATCGGCCGATTGAGGATAATTTAAAGGAAATTTATGAAACGAAAAAGCTTTTCCCCGATCGCCCCATTATAGCTTCATTAATGGTTGAACCGAAGCGGGAAAAATGGCATGAAATCGTTAAACGGGTTCAGGATGTCGGGGTCGATGGGTTTGAATTGAATCTTGGCTGCCCACACGGGATGTCTGAAAGAGGGATGGGTTCTGCGGTTGGTCAGCACCCGGATTTAGTGGAGAAGACAACACTATATGCAAAGGAAGCTGCAGAAGTCCCGGTAATAACCAAATTAACCCCGAATATTACAGATATCACTGCGACCGCAAGGGCTGCACAGCGGGGCGGGGCTGATGCGATCAGCATGATTAATACAATTAATAGTTTAATGGGGGTCGATTTGGATACATGGAATACGGTCCCTAATGTGAATGGATTGGGAGCGCACGGTGGATATAGCGGTCCAGCAGTAAAGCCCATTGCCCTGAATATGATCGGAGATTGCGCCAGACAAAAGGATATCAACATTCCAATCTCAGGGATAGGAGGGGTTTCAACTTGGCAAGACACCGTGGAGTTTATGCTTATGGGAGCCGGAGGTGTACAAATTTGTACAGCTGCCATGCATCACGGGTTCAGTATTATTGATGATTTGACCGAGGGGCTGAGTCATTATTTGGATGAGAAAGGGATTGCCTCCGTAAGTGATATCATCGGTGCTTCTGTAAGAAAATATACAGATTGGAGCAACTTGGATTTAAATCATAAAATAGTTGCCCGTATTAATAATGATATCTGCATTAATTGCAATAAGTGCCACATTGCCTGCGAAGATACCTCCCATCAGTGTATTGATATGCTGACAGATGAACATGGCCGTGATTACTTGAAGGTCAGGGAAGATGATTGTGTCGGGTGTAACCTTTGCTCTATCGTTTGTCCGGTTGAAGGGGCAATCGACATGGTCGAACTTGTACCAACTGAACCGCCAATGTCATGGAATGATCGCCAAGCGGCATTGCAGATGCTTAATAATAATTAGCTTTTCACCTACTGCGCCATGGCTGAAGTGTCCAAGCGCCTGTTCCGTATCCTGAAAATAAAACGATGGGCTAATGAAATGAACCATGCGGCACCTTTTTTAAATAATTTAAAAAGCAAGGAGGGTTCTGCGTAATAATGAAAAAAATTATTAAAAATGGAACAATTGTAACCGCAACAGATATTTATACCGCAGATGTGTTGATTGAGGATGAAAAAATTCAGGCAATCGGTAAAAACATAAGCGATATATATGCAGAGGTGATTGATGCATCCGGTTATTATGTTATGCCAGGTGGTATCGATCCGCATACACATATGGATATGCCGTTTGGCGGAACTGTTACAGCAGATGATTTTGAAACCGGTTCCATCGCTGCCGCACACGGCGGGACAACGACAATCATTGATTTTTGCTTGACGGAAAAAGGGAAATCACTTAAAAGTTCCTTGGAAAAATGGCATGCGAAAGCAACGGGAAAAGCTGCGATTGATTACGGATTCCACTTGCAGATTGCAGAAGCAAATGAAGACGTATTTAAGGAAATGCCACAGATTATTGAAGAAGAAGGAGTTACGTCTTTTAAGATATTTATGGCGTATAAAGATGTTTTGCAAGCAGATGATGAAACCCTTTTTCAAACATTGGTCACGGCCAGGGAGCATGGTGGCTTGGTGATGGTGCATGCGGAAAATGGTGATGTCATTAACTATTTGACAAAAAGAGCATTAAAAGAAGGAAATACGGAACCCATCTATCATGCCTTAACCCGTCCGTCAGAACTGGAGGGAGAAGCAACAGGACGTGCTGCAAGGCTCACTGCGCTGGCTGACTCCCAATTGTATGTAGTTCATGTAACGTGTAAGGAAGCAGTTGAACAAATTGCGGAAGCCAGAAGCAGGGGATACCGCGTTTTCGGGGAGACATGCCCACAGTATCTTGTTCTTGATCAAACTCACTTGGAGAAGCCAGAGTTTGAGGGAGCTAAATATGTATGGTCGCCTCCGTTACGGGACCGTTCAAATCAGGAAATCTTATGGAATGCATTGAAAAGCGGAGAATTGCAGACGATTGGTTCTGACCACTGCTCTTTTAATTTCAGAGGCCAAAAGGAATTGGGGATAAATGATTTTTCAAAGATACCTAACGGAGGCCCTTTTGTCGAGGACCGATTTAGTGTCTTATTTTCAGAAGGTGTGAAAAAAGGCAGGATTTCACTTAATGAGTTTGTCAACATTATTTCGACACAGGCAGCCAAGTTGTTTGGATTGTTTCCAAGAAAAGGGACGATAGCGCCGGGCAGTGATGCTGACATTGTTTTATTTGATCCGACTGTTGAACGGACAATTTCAGTTGAAACCCATCAGATGAATGTAGATTATAATGCGCTCGAAGGAATGAAGATTGTAGGAGAACCGATTACAGTGCTCTCAAGGGGAAATTATGTGATTAAGAACAGACAGTTCGTCGGAAGACCGGGGAACGGGAAGTACTTAAAATGCGGAAAATTTAATCACGATTCCTATAAGGAAGCTGGAAAATTGGAGGGTTTGATAAACTGATGAAAATTTAAGGTAAGGGGCTGCTTGCATTTTGAAATGAAGCAGCCTTGTCATACCAAAAGAGGGGATGGACAATGGGAAAGAAAAACACCTCGTATCTTAAGTCACCAGATTTACTCCCAATTAGTTATGATGAGCGAAAGATAGGAACCAGGGGATTTTTTGCTATGTGGGTCGGGATGGCCATACTTTTGGCAACCTTTGATATTGGAGCTTCAGGAGTACGGAGTATTTCATTGTCTTGGGTAGTTCTTGCGACTTTAATTGGTTGTATCGCGATTGGGGCTTTCATTTCCATCGTCGGTGATATCGGGGTTGAACATGGCTTATCTTTTCCAGTCTATATGCGGGCGCCCTTTGGCACAGTTGGCACCCACATCCCCTCGATCACCAGGGCAGTTACCGCATCATTTTGGTTTGGATTAAATACGTATTTCGGTTCAACAGCTATCAATTCCATCATTCACACAATCAATCCCGGATTTGATAACTGGCTGCTGTGCTATTTTATATTTGCCCTTGTACAGTTGATTAATACTGCTTCAGGAATTAAATGGGTAGAGCGCTTTGCAGACCTGGCTGCTCCCATTATTATCATCCTATCTTTGGTCATTTATAATATTTTGACAACAGACATCGTTGAACAAGGAAATAGCGTGTGGGCCTGGGCGGAAAACCCAGTTACAGGAGGAGCAGCAATTACAGCATTCATTATCGTCATTTTTGCAAATATGGGCTTTTGGGCTACACTCGGCTGCGATATACCAACAATATCCCGATTTTTTAAAGCCCCCAGGAATGAGAGGAATTGGTTTAAACGAAATAGGACAAATTTAATTGGTAGTTTAATTGCCCTTCCATTGACTCAAACATTCATGATCATGATTGGAGCTGCCGCCTTAATGGTAGCCGGTACCTCCAATCCAGTTACGGCCCTTCAGGAGACAGCTTCAGGCTGGATGTTGGCTATGCTGCTTTTAATGATTGTATTGACGCAATGGTCAACGAATACAGCCGCTAATATTGTCCCGGCCGCTGCAGTTTTTTCAAATGTACTGGGTCCCAAAGTATCGAACGCGATTGCTGTGTTTATTGTCGGTATTGTTGGGACAATTATTCAGCCATGGAGTGTGTTTGAAATATTAACACAAGCCCTGCTATTCATTGGTGCCATTTTATCGTCGGTAAGCGGGATACTTATTGTAGATTATTATCTGTTGAGAAAAAGAAGGGTTAATGTGAAAGATCTCTACCGGAATAATGGGCAGTTTAAGTTTCATGGCGGGGTGAACATTGCAGGTTTTATTGCCTGGGGAATTGGCGGTATCACAGCGATTCTATTAATGGACTTTTCGTTTGTCGTGGGTTTGGTTGTGGCCGGAGCAGTGTACTATGTGCTGGCTAAACATTGGTATTTTAAAAAGTTTTCGCAAGCAGAAATAGAAGATCCGAGTGACGATAAATATCTGGGAATTACTGTTGGGCGTGATTGGATAATTGACGAAGATGATGAAAATAATCGGACAGAAGTGGTGGGGTAAACTTTTTGATTATAGTCATGGTTGGTAGCCGGGTATAGCCGGAAATATAACTTTTAATAAGGAGGAGGTATCATTGTCGAACTACGATACATTTCTGGAAGAGAAATTAAAAATCGACGGTCTATTAAACAGAGGCTATACAATTACTGGTTCACGGGGCACGCTTGATGGGGATATTCTTGAGTTTGAAAATAAAGCTGTGGCATCGGATAGGGTGACTGTTTTATTAAAAAATCCGGACAGCCGGAAGTATTTTACAACCCTATTCCTAAAACAACAAAAAAGATTGATGGAATAAAAGAATAGCAGACAGGAAGTGACCGTTCAAAAGGTGATCAAACAATAAGCGGGGAACAACAGGGGTAGCGGTAACCAAATATGGGGCTTGGTGAATTTCATATCAACCGTTTATAAAGTCGGCGTCTCCTGTACAAGTACGATGCTCAGGAGAGGCCTTTAGATTTTTTCTGAATTGGGCTGTGCCTTAAACACGTCATTAGATTTATTTGGAGGTGGCTTTATTTTATGGAGAAGCAAAAAATACTTATCAATGGGAAAAGGCTAAAAGAGACAATAGAGGAATTCGCTGATTTTGGCAGGACTGAAAAGAATGGGGTTACCCGATTGGCGTTATCTGATGTTGATATTAAGGCAAGAAGGCATTTCCAAACCTTATGTGAACAGCTTGGTATGTCGGTTGTATGGGACGATATGGGTAACATGTACGCAACACTGCGGGGTATTGATAATAATCACCCGCCGGTAGTGGTGGGATCTCATTTGGATTCGGTGAAAAAGGGAGGCCGGTTTGATGGTGTGCTTGGTGTGTTGACTGGACTTGAAGTTGTCAGGACGATAGTCGAAAACGGCATCAAGCCCGAGGTGCCCATCGTTGTTGCTAATATTACGAATGAAGAAGGGGCACGATTTGAACCTTCCTTGATGGCTTCCGGTGTTCTTTCCGGACATTTTGATAAAGCAGCTATGCTAAAGTCAACAGATGCTGATGGAATCCCATTTGCAGAAGCTCTCAAAAACAGCGGCTATGAAGGGAAAGAAGAACATCGTTTAACAGAAGCGGCAGCTTTTTTGGAATTACATATTGAACAGGGGCCTGTTTTGGAAAGTGAGTCAATTCAGATAGGGATAGTTGAGTGTGTTGTCGGCATGGTGTGTTATGAAATAGAAGTGATGGGAGAATCTGACCATGCAGGTACCACACCAATGTCAATGCGAAAAGACGCTTTGTTTGCTGCTAATCATCTGATATCGGAAATACGCGAGAAGATGAATAAGTTAGATGATCAACTTGTATACACTATTGGGAGAATGAATGTTAGCCCAAACATCCATACTGTTATACCAAATAAGGTTGTGTTTACATTAGAGGCAAGGCACAAAGATGGAAAAGTAATGCGCCAAGTGGAAAAAATCATTCAAGGGCTTCCTGACTCTTCCAGTAAAGAAAAATGCAAAGTGACTACAAACAAATTATGGGAACGACATACGGTATGGTTTAATGAAAATATCGTTAATTCGTTAGAACAATCCGCAAAAAACCTTGGATATTCCTGTAAGCGTATGGTAAGTGGCGCAGGGCATGATGCTCAGTTTATTGCAACGTATATTCCGACAGCAATGGTCTTTGTACCTAGTGTAAACGGCAAAAGTCATGCTGAAGATGAACTGACAACATGGGAAGACTGTGAAAACGGAGTTAATGTTATCTTACAGACGGTTTTAGATCTAACAACGGATAAGTTTTGATGGGCAATCAGGGGAAACTCCCAACGTGTATCGGAACGGTTTTCAATTAACCATTTCTCGATGGTATGAAAAATCTATGATTACGGGGACATTTGAAAAGTTTAGCGGATAGATAATGTGAGATGACGATGATTAGATTCTTAACGGAAAATTTATTAATGCCCTGGTATACATGTCAACGGAAAATATTCGGCTTGTGGACGATGTTAGTGATTTATAATACATCCGTCTCAAATTGATTTTTCCATAGAGTGGTAGGGCTTTTAAGCAAGCAAAATAATGTATATGTTCTTGGCACTAGAAGAAATAACCCGCTTCCTATGTTACACTAAAGGGAAAAAGCAGCTTAGAAAAGGAGATATTCATGATAAAGACGGTCTTATTTGATGTAGATGGTGTGTTATTAAGCGAGGAACGCTACTTTGATATGTCAGCTCTTGCTGTGTGGGAGGTTTTGATCAGCAACAAATATTTGGGGCTCAAACCGGAGGAATTCAAAACAAAGCTGACAGACGAGGAAATTGAGGAAATCAGAGCTGAAATTTTTGTCAATGATAGTGTTCTGGAATTCATGAAGGCACGTGGACTCAATGCCAACTGGGATATGATCTATTTAGCTCTGGCTTACCAACTGATTCATATACTGGATCAAGTAAAGGAAGAGTTAAGCGAAGAGATTAATAAATGGCTGACAAATGAAATCGACCGTAATGTTTTAATAGAAATTGGAGAAGCTTTGGCTGGAAAGCAGCTGACCTTCGACTTTCCGAAATTTTTAAAGGATTTTCAAGATGCAGAGCCATCGAAACAAGGCCTCCTAGACCACCTGGACCTCCTTGCAAAAGATAAGTTGGGTGTAGAGACAAAGATGTTTAGCAAAGTAGATCAGCTCTGGTTCACTTGCGAACATTGTTCCCAAGAGTGGTATGTAGGAGATGAACATATCGTTGCTTCTACTGGAAAACCATCCGTTCAAACAGGAAAAGCTGGATTCATGTCGGATGAGAAGGTGCTGGCCGATAGGGAAGCTATAGCTGACATGTTTGATACACTGACAAAAAACGGTGTTCGAATTGGGATTGGTACGGGACGCCCGGAACTAGAAACAATTGAACCGTTTAAAATATTGAATTGGCTAAAGCACTTTGACGTAAATTACATTGTTACTGCTGATGATGTGTTAAAGGCGGAAAAATCACATCCGGAAGGACCAAGCCTATCAAAGCCACATCCATTTACGTATATTATGGCTTTATCCGGAAAAACAAAAACGGTAGACGAATGTCTTTCCGAAAAGCTGCCGATTGAAAATGGAGAAGAGACGCTTATAGTCGGCGACTCCTTGGCAGACTTATTGGCAGCAAAGGAAATGGGCTGCCGAATCGCGGCGGTTTTAACAGGATTATCGGGGCAGGATGCACGCGGAAAATTCGAAGAGCATAACGCAGATTACATTTTGGATGGAGTTCTTGAGGTGGAGAAGCTTGTGTTGTCGTTAGTAAAATAAAAAAGGAATCCTGCCCATAAACTTATCAAGACTTAAATTTTAAAAAAGCCAAACGCCCTGGAACTTAATCCAGGGCATTCATCCTTATTAATAATTACTTTGCATCTTCTGCTTGAATCGTCCAAATAACGTCATTGGTCGTCCCGGCTGCAACGAGCCCTGGTGACTTGCGCAAAAAATATTCTTCCGAATGATAGACGTCCGTTATCATTTGACCGGATTTTCCTTCACCGGGCGCAAGGTCTCCCTCTATTGTTTCAATGCTACTGAAATAACCAGAGAAATCAGGAAAACCCGCCCCCTCCAGATTATCAGTTACTTCGAGTGATCCAATGAGGTCAGACACATCCATATCTGTTTCACTTGTGTTCGTTACAGTAAGATCTAATACCATCAGCTCGTCTAATTCTGTAGTTTCGCCATCCAATTCTTTCCCAATTAATTTAGCACTATGTAACGTGATTTCATAAGTGCCCAATGTTGTATCGAACTTTGCCGTATCCCCTATCTTCAAATCTAATTGATCCTCTACTCCTACTTTAAAGCTACCGCTTTTTGACTCTTTAGCATTCTCCGATGGCGCCTCTTCCGCTGCCGTTTTAGAAGGTTCTTGATTTTCGGATTCAACCTTTTTTGCTCCTTCATTTCCAGACCCACAAGCTGAGGCAAGCAGCATTAATGAAAACAATAATAGAACAACAAATATTTTTTTTAGCATATGTATCCTCCTAAATCGCCATTGATTAAAAAAATGTAAATTCCCTACCAATCTAGCATTTCTGCACTCATCTAAATACAATAAAACTGTGTTTTTTGTGTGTTAGTAAAAATGATATTACATAATAACATTTGTTTCAATTTTTTCCATTCTTTACACAATCTGTTACTCAATAATATGGTCCCCAGTTGAAGAAGAAGAGGTTAATGCTGCTCTGCATAGAATTAAATAACAAATCTAAAATTCATAAAAAAAGAGGATATATGCTCATATATTGAACATAATATCCTCTTATTAGTTTAGTCTATTTAAAACTTTAGGCTGGATTTCTATTTTACTGATTATATACAGGTACGTTTTCGCTCGGAAGTTCAAGGAACTGAACAGCTCTTAAACCATCCATTTCAACCAATTCTTTGGCTACTTCATCGGTAACTTTTTTATCAAGTGTGAGAACCATGATTGCGTCTCCGCCAGCTTCGGCTCTTCCCACCTGCATCGTACCAATATTGATCTGATGGCTTCCGAGGATGGAGCCTACGCGTCCGATCATACCAGGGACGTCATGATGCTCAATGTATAACAGGAAGCGCTCAGGACGGACGTCAACTCTGTACTCGTTCATTTTCATGATGCGTGCACCATATCCGTTGAGGATAGTCGCTCCGATGCTAGCAGTGTCGTTGCCGTTATACAAAGTCAATTCCATATAGCTTGCGAACCCTTTGGAAGTAGGGTTGTTGATGACATTAAAGGAAACTCCTTGGTCATTCAATAAATGAAGGACGTTGACCATATTGACGGAATCACTTAAATGATGTGAAAGGATTCCCTTGATCATTGTTCTTGTTAACAGGTCGTTATCTTCTTTGGCGAGATTTCCGTAATAGTTAACCTCGATTTTCTCAGGAGCGCTCTTCAACAATTGAATAGCAAGGCTACCGATTTGTTCTCCGAGATCAATAAATGGCTGAAGCTTTTTCTGAGCTTCGCCGGAAACTTGCGGCATGTTGATCGCATGGCGAATGGATTCTGTTTCAAAAATGTCGATGATTTCCTTACTTACTTCCTGCGCCACTTTTTCTTGTGCTTCCACAGTTGAAGCACCAAGGTGCGGAGTGACGATGGCATTCGGATGGCTGAGCAGCTCTTGGTTGGAAGCTGGTTCAGTTTCAAATACATCGATAGCTGCGCCGGCCACTTGTCCAGAATTCAATCCGCGAACAAGGGCATTTTCATCAATGATGCCTCCACGTGCACAGTTGATGATCCGTACGCCTTTTTTCGTCTTGGCTAAGTAATCATCATTGATCAAGCCTTTTGTATCCTTCGTAAGCGGCGTATGAACCGTAATGAAGTCTGCAGCTTCCGCAATTTCATCCAAAGAAGCTTTCGTAATGCCCATCATATTTGCACGTTCTTCAGTCAGGTAAGGGTCGAAGCCTAAAATGTTCATGCCAAATTTTTTCGCTCTTTTTGACACTTCAGCCCCAATCTTACCCATGCCGATTACACCAAGCGTTTTTTCGTACAATTCAACACCTTTGAAAGCGTTGCGGTCCCAGTTTCCTGCTGATGTGGACATATGCGCATGAGGAATTCTCCGGGCCAAAGAGAGCATCATGGCCATCGTATGTTCTGCAGCGGCAATCGTATTCCCGCCGGGTGCGTTGATGACGAGGATTCCTTTTTTCGTCGCAGCAGCTATATCAATATTGTCCACGCCGACACCTGCACGGGCGACGACACGAAGATTTTCGGCTGCATCAAGCAGATCTTCTGTAACCTGTGTTTGACTGCGGACAATCAACGCGTCATAGTCTTTGATGATTTCTTTCAATTCTTCAGGAGATAATCCTGATTTTTTTTCCACGGTAAAATTCGCATGATCATAGAGTGCCTTTAATCCGCTGTCGCTGATTGAATCTGTCACTATAACTTTATACATGTTCAGCCCAAACCTCCTGTGCTCTCCTAGTGGCGAGACCAAGCACGTCTCTGCCTTCCATTGCTTTAACGGTCATTTCAAGTGCGCTTAATACAGTCAGCACATCATACGGTGTGCAGTATCCCATGTGGCCGATGCGGAAAATTTCTCCGGATAATTGTTGCTGGCCGCCGGCAAGTGAGATTCTGAATTGATCAAGCATCATTTTTCTCATTTCATTCGCATTTCCACCTTCTGGCTTTACAGCTGTTACGGTTGGAGAAGCGATCTCATCGGATGTTAATAGTGGGATGTCCAATGCTCTGACCCCTTCACGAGTCATAGTTTTTAAAAGGTCATGGCGTTTGATGACATTTTCCAATCCTTCTTCTTCAATCATTTGGCATACTTCTTGAGCGCCGTATATTAAAGAAACCGCTGGAGTGAACGGAGTGGATCTCTTTTGGTCATAGGCATCGAAATAGCGGTTCAAGTCAAAGAAAAAGCGATTGGACTTGTTGTTTTTGATCACATCTTTTGCATGATCATTGACTGCTACGAAAGCGAGACCCGGTGGGAGCATCAAGGCTTTTTGCGATCCGGAAACCAAAATATCGATATTCCATCCTGCCATATCAGCAGGAACGCCCCCGATGCAGCTGACACCATCGACGATGAAAAGCGCATCAGATACACGTTTTGTCACTTCGCCGAGTTCTTTAATCGGATGGATGACGGCAGTTGAAGTTTCGCAGTATGTAGCAAAGACTGCTTTGAAATTTTTATCCGCAGATTTAATGAAATCTTCAAGTTGTTCCGGCTGACATGCTTTGCCAAGCTCTACTTGAAGTCTGTGGACATTGGCTCCATGGGCTTCACAAATTTTTGCAAAGCGGTCTCCAAAAGCTCCTCCCACGATGACGACAACATCATCACCAGGCTCAATTGTATTGACAGCAGCTGCTTCCAAAGCTCCTGTTCCGCTTCCGGAAATGATGCATACCGGGTTGGCTGATCCAAAAATTGGTTGTAGTCTCGTGGACACATCTTCAAGAAGTACAGGGAATGCCGCGCTGCGGTGACCGATCATCGGCTTGCTCATAGCTACATTCACCCGATTAGGTATCGGAGTCGGTCCAGGTGTAAACAAATACTCTTTGTCTAAAAACACTGATTATTCATCCTTTCGATTTTAAAATGAAAAGCCCCCCATAACAGACATGGATGTCTTGTTATGAGGGACGTAATATCCGTGGTGCCACCCTCGTTCACTGCTATTTTAATCTTGCTGTCTAGCTCCAGCGCCCAGGGGCGCCTGCGCTTTTCTAATAAAGCAGTCTCGAGAAGATAACGGCATAATGCCGGGCGTAACGCCTGTTCTGGAGTGCTGGGCTAATTGATGCAAAAACGTCGGTTTCCACCAACCACCGACTCTCTTGGGTTTTCACTTCAAACCTTCTCCGTCATTACATTGTGTATTGATTCAATTATACGAAACATTTTAGCACAACAAAGTGTTAATAAAAAGGGGAAAAGCAAAGAAATTTAGTTAAAAATGTTAACAAATGTATGTATCCGTTTACAAAGAGTGTGTCCATTAAAAAGTGATTAATACAAGATTCTAAAATAAAAATATAGTAATATGGATGAAAGCAATAATCTAAAGAGACGGGCGGGTGAATGCAGTGAAAAAGGAAGACTGCTTAGTAAAAAAGGCATATTACGAAGAAAAGTTCCTTCAGGAAGACTCAGGGGAGCATCCCATTCGCCAGTTGGGAGAACTTTATTTGACAGAGCAAAAAAAGGATATGTCCGATCTATCCTATATCCGTTTTGCCCAAGGCGAAGTATATTTTCATAACTGCGATTACGAAGCAGCTATATTTAAGTGGGAGAACATACATAACGAGATGGAGCCATGGGCAAAAAAGAATATCGCCGATGCTTATTTTGAACTAGGATTTTTAAGCACAGCGGAGGACATCTACAAATCAATTACAACCGAATCGCTTACTTTGAATACAGAAGTGGCCTTACAGTTGTTCACACTTTATTTGGAACAGAGTAAGTATGGGGAAGCTGACCAAATGATTAAAAATGCGGTCGTCTTAAACCCTGATTATCAAAATGTAACGGAGTTGGCGTGCGCCTTCTTTGAGGAAAGGAAAGATTGGAACAGTGCTGTAGAGCTGGCCGTCAATGAAGCGGCGCGGACAAAGTCGGTGGACTGGTTCCAAAAGCTTCATTCTCTTATAGAGAACGGCCATACACATAATCATGGAGCATCGCATTTCGTTCCAATTTTGTATTTGGCACAAAAGGTGGATTTGGCTTTATTTGAAAAATTGATGTCTGCCCTTTGGAAAAGCCATGAAACACGTGACGATTATATGGCATGGATCACTGAGGCAACCATAATTTTATTGGATTCCGATTTACAACACACTCATCAATGGAAGTCGTTGCCGCAACTAATGAATGAAACATTCATCCAATTGCTTTCAGGTAAATATTATTTGGCGGACATGGCGGAGATCATGCCGAACCTTTTGACCGCATGGTCCAAAATCGCGGATGTAAAAACCGCTCCATTAGCATCAGCCGCTGCACTTGCGTGGAACGATGTGTTCCCTTCGCAGATCAATAAAGACGTTATTCATTCAGCGGACGAACAACTTTCCCAGTCAACAAACCAGGAAAATTTGTTGGTGAAAAGTATGGAATTGGCTGACTCCATTAAAAGCTGGGCAGATGGCCGCGGCTTAAAGCTTCACTCAAGATTCGCATCGAGCATTCGTGAGCTTGCAGATTTGAATACAAATCGAGTTATGCTTGCCGGGAAGTCAACGAGTGAAAAATCATCTTTTGTCAATTTGTTATTAAATCAACCGGACTCCGATATGATTAATACGGCGCTTCCCGTTTTATATAAGGATGGAGATGAAGTTGAATTCCAACTTATTTCGGATGAAAATATAACTACCGTTTCATCGAGTAAGGAAATTATCGATGCAGAAGGCCGCCAGGATACAATGCTTAACTATTCGGCACCGAACAGTTTTTTGAGAGAGCAATCTGCTGCCATTATCGACTATCCTGAGATGGATACACTTAGAAGTAACAGCAGCCAATTCCTTGAAGCTGCGAGGATGTGCGACGGACTGCTTTTTGTACTAAATACTATTGAGCCGTTTTCCGCCGAGGAATGTGAATTTTTGTTGGATGTGAGTGAGAAGATTCCTTTTTGCCCCATCCACTTTGTAGTGAAAAAAAGCGATATGCTAACTCCTGAAAAAATTACAGATATCGGAAAAAGGATCAGGAACTATTTTCCAGAGGCAGAACTGGTCACGTACTCTGTGGACGGGAATGATGTACAGCAACAGGAGGCATTTACACGGTTTAGTGGAGAAAATCTGTCCCATGATCATAAATTGCGGCTTCGGACTGGAAGTATGTTGTTTTTTATCAGAAGACTGATCAAGCACTTATTGCAGCAGCAAGTGAAAGTCGAAGAAGATTTGCACGAATCTATCCAGTTTGAAGAAGATTTGCTATCTAGGCTACAGGGAGCCATCCACCAGTTGTACGATGTGGAAGAAGAAAAGACGAAAGCGATCCAGAATGCCTACCGTTCGCTGAAAGATGAAATCCATGCGGATCTGTTAACGACAATTCCGAAATTGATAAAGGAATCGGCTGATATTCTTCGGGAGGACAGTGACTACGGAAATGTCCATCATTTATTAAACGATGAGATGAACAAGAGGATTGACGAATATTTGCAGTATACTGTCCACCCAACGTATATCAATTCGCTTCAGGATTGGATCAGTTTTTCAGAAGGGGAACTCAATGAAGCGCAAGAACTGTTGATTAGCTGGAACGACAGCTTCAATCATTTGATGGGGGAGGAGCGCCTCCGCCTGGAATGTGATTTTCAGATTTTGGCAGATTGGCAGAGGGATGCCGACCGGATGACTGGCGCCATCCAAATCGATAAGGAAAATATTTTGCTGAAGAGGACCCCTTCACAGGTTCTACTGAAGAGCGCCGGTAAAATATTTGGAGTCATTCCTGCTAATAATACGATGATGTATAACCGCTATAAAAACTTCATTGAAAATGAAAATTATCATGAAACAGCAGAGTCGATCGCAAACAAGTTTTTCCGTCAATTTGAACTGTTGGAAAAAGCCATTCCGCGCGATATCTCCTTGTTTTTCAGGGAACCTTTCAAAGTGTTGAAAAAATCCGCAGACTCATATCAGGAGCAAGTGGAAACAAATAAAGCGGCACTAAGTGAAATGAGATCTCACCCTGAGACATTCCGAGATCCGATAAAACTGTTCGATGTTCGTCTGCGTCAAATAGAATGGCTGGAGTTTCAGGGGAAAGACAGTAAGATTGTTTATTAATGTGTCTTCAAATTAATGGGGAAAGAGGGAAAACGGTGAACCTAGCATTGATTGCCCACGATAAGAAAAAGGATAACATTGTCCAATTTGCAATGGCCTACCGTCATATCTTAAAAAAACACAAATTGTTCGCAACCGGAACGACAGGAACCAGAATCCAGGAAGCGACCGGTTTGGACATTCAGCGCTTTGAGTCCGGTCCGCTTGGGGGCGACCAGCAGATCGGTGCACTCGTTGCCCAAAATCAAATTGATATGATTATTTTTCTCCGAGACCCCTTGACTGCCCAGCCGCATGAACCTGACGTATCGGCGTTAATGAGGTTGAGCGATGTATACGGTGTCCCGCTTGCAACCAATATGGGGACAGCCGAGCTTTTGATTCGGGGATTGGAACGCGGGGACTTGGAATGGAGATCCATCATTCATAGTGAATTACATTGATTTCAAAAGATGGCAGCCTAAAGTAGGGCTGCCGCTTTTTGATTCAGCGAGTCTGTCCACCTTGACAAGGATAATTTCCGTTGTTAAAATGACTGATAGTCAGTCATAAACAGGAGGATGGTCGATATAAATAAGAAAGAAAAAATCATTCACGCTGCTGTTCAGGTTTTTCAGGAAAAAGGCATTGAGAAAACAAAGATTTCTGATATCGTCAAGCTGGCTGGAATCGCACAAGGCACTTTTTATTTGTATTTTCCTTCAAAACTTTCGGTTATGCCTGCCATTGCTGAAGTGATGGTTGAAAAGATAATGGTTGAAGTGAAAAATGAGGTGGATGATAATGCATCAATCTCCATTCAACTATCCCAGATTGTGAATGCCATATTCAGAGTTACGAAAGATTATCGGGAAGTATTGGCGTTGATCTATGCCGGGCTTTCGACTGATGATAACTTAAAGAAATGGGAAACCATTTATGATGCTTTTTACTCTTGGATGAGTGAGTTTTTAACAACTGCCAAATTGAATGGGAAAATAAGAAGTTCCGTGCAGCCGGAGCGTACGTCAAAGTTAATGATTGCATTCATAGAGGCAGCGGCAGAGCAGATATATCTATATGATGCAGTAAATGACGAAGAAGAAAAAATGCAGAAAATGGAACTAATGATGTTTTTGGAGCATGCACTGGGCATTCAGAAGTAATATTCCAGCGCATTTCTTTTTGTTAAAAATGACTGAGAGTCAGTCATAATGAACGGTAAAATGACTGAGAGTCAGTCAGAAGTCAAATGGAGAGTGTTATTTGTGAGCAAGTCATGGTTTTATGTTGGATTAACAAGTTTGTTTGAGCTTTTTTGGATTTTTGGATTTAATCATGCGGAAACTTGGTGGCATTGGCTGATAGTTGTTGGATTAATCATAGTTGACTTCCAATTTCTATACAAAGCTTGCGAAGGTCTTCCGACCGGGACAGTGTATGCAGTTTTTGCTGGAATCGGGACGGTTGGTACAGCTTTAATGGATGTGTTCCTTTTTGGAGGAAGTCTAAATGCCGGAAAACTATTATTTATTTTCATCGTAGTGGTTGGGGTCATCAGCTTAAACATTGCTGATCTTAAAGATGAACAAAAAAGAAAGGCTGTAGAATGATGGGATGGTTATTCGTATTTTTGGCATCTGCCAGTGAAATCGCAGGTGTAATGGGATTGAAAATGTTCAGCGAAAAGAAGACGATCAAAAATGGAGCGTTTTATCTTGGGGGATTTGCAGCATCTTTCATTTTCCTATATGAGTCGCTTAATTATTTACAATTGACAGTTGCCTATTCTGTTTGGATCGGAGTTGGTACGGCAGGTGCCGTGCTTGTTAATATGCTACTTTTCAATGAATCAAAAAGCATTGCACGGATTGTAAGTGTAATTTTAATTGTAATAGGTGTGACGGGACTAAAGGCGGTTTCCTGAAGAAAATGCAAGTGCCTTGAGGTGGGCATAAAGATCTGTTATTCAGATAGGTTATTATACTTATTTTAACAATAGTCCCTTAACTTTGAATGAAACCCTGAAGGAAAAATCTTCAGGGTTTTATCGTGAAAAGAATTCGCTAGGTTTGTCGCTAAACGATCGCTTCCGCTTTTCTTTCACAATTCTGGCATAATATGACTTATAGCCTATTTAACTGTCTGGTGTTATACTTAATACTAGATTTATATAAATTAAGGAGCTGGAACAGTGAAGTCTAATTCCAAGATCACAATGAAGATTGTTCCTATAGCCATCGGTCTTATTGTCATCGCAGCATGCATCGTGTCGGCGGTCCAAACAATGGATAAAGGAACCGTCATTCCATTTTCTGAGATGGAATCCACGATCCAGGCTCAAAATGGCGAATTGGTTTCACTTAAGGAAACGTCCGACGGGACGTTGTATCTCAAGACTCCGGACGGTAAGTTCATCTCCCATATAAGGCCGAACAGCCAAATGGTTGAAAAGCTTATTGAAACTTACCATATCAGTTATAAATATTCGAATGGCAGCCAGGCAGGAAACTGGGTCGTTGGAGGCCTGATTGTTCTTATGCTCGGTGCAGCGTTCGTTTTGCATAAAAAAGGAAAAATTGGCGTAACAGCGATGAAAAACAGTACATCCAAAGAAACGCCGCTTCCATCTATCAAACTTGATGATGTCGGAGGATTGCCTGAAGAAATGAAAGAGGAAATTCTCCAGACATTGGAAATAATAAAAGATCCAGGCAGGTCGGCGAAAGTCGGCATTGATGCACCCAAAGGAATTTTATTGTATGGGCCTCCAGGTACTGGGAAAACTTTACTTGCACAGGCGATTGCCCGTGAAATCGGGGCTTCTTTCTTTTCGTCTTCCGGTTCAGCATTTACTGAGTTGTTTGTCGGTGTTGGTGCTTCACGGGTACGCTCGTTATTCGAAAATGCCCGGAAGCAAAAGCCGTCTGTCATTTTTATCGATGAAGTTGATGCACTGGCCGGCAAGCGTAAAGCTCATGGTGGAGAAGAGACGGAAAAAACATTGACGGAATTGCTTGTTCAGCTTGATGGCGGGCATGATAACGATGGTATTCTGTTCATTGCCGCTACAAACCGTAAGGATATGCTGGATGATGCATTTCTTCGTCCAGGGAGAATCGACTTTACGTTCAATGTTCCGTTACCTGATACAAAAGGCCGCAAGGAAATCATCGATATCCATACAAAAGGCAAAAACCTGGCGCAGGATGTCGCTGCTACTTTGGGAACTCTTGCCGAAAGTACTTCCGGTTTCTCTGGAGCGGAAATCAGCTCGCTGTTTGAATCAGCAAGCAGAAGAGCAATCCGTGAAGGAAGAGAGCAGATCAATAAGAATGATCTTGACTATGCGATTGACCGGACAATTCTCGGCAGTACTTCTCGTTCATTGAACGATCCGGAGACAAAGAGGCGCGTGGCAATCCACGAAGCTGGACATGCTCTCGTCCAGGCGGTTACAAAGCCTGGGACGGTAAGAAAAGCGACAATCATCCCGCGTGGTCAGGCACTTGGCTATGTGGCTCCCATCCAAAAGGAACTGCATCTTTCAACAACAAGCGAACTGCTTGACCAGGTAAGCATGATTCTTGCCGGAGGAGTCGCTGAACGCCTACATCTTGGCGAACACAGCATCGGTGTCAGCGGCGATGTGCAGCAGGCCAAAAATCTCCTGGAACAAATGGTAGATACAGGTATGCTTCAAGATGGTTTTACTTTGACTTTCCAAAAGCAGGAAAAGGAAGCGAAAATGCAAGAGCTGTTTAATGATGCTTTGGAGAAAACAGAACTGATTATCAAAGCACATCAAACAGAGTATGACAATCTTGTAGAGGCTTTGATGCACAAGGAAACGCTGGACGGTTCCGAAATTCAGGAGATTGTGAGCGGAACAAAGCTTAATATGGATGACAAATTTGCGTATAACGCATAAAAAAATCCCCTCTATTGCGAACTTAGCAACAGAGGGGATTTTTGGCATCTCCTACATTAGATGATTTTTCTTAAAAAGAAACATTTAGACTCGAAATTGTTATTTTCCTCTTTGTCTGATTGTACCACTTCCTCTATCCAACTGCGGATCAAGACAGACGGCTGGAGATTTTCCTTTTCGCAGTATGCATAAAATGTTTCCTTTAAATCCTTGGATATACGTATGTTTATTTGAGACCTGTGCATACAAATCCCCTCCTAAATTTTAATTAATATGAATGGTAACAACTTCGTCTATACAATTTCTGAAAAAGAGACAACTTATTATTCAGTGAAAATATTATTCGACCTTTTTAGCTAATAATCGACTCAGTTATCTAAATGAAAGCGCCCTCTTACTGGAAAAATCATTTTATATGGTCAGATGTACAGATTTTGTTCAGTTAATAGGTCTAATATATCAATTTGGTAAGAAGTATATTAATTGGAAAATATATTAAATAGTTTTGTAGCAAATGGGTTTAGGATATTTTCGCTATGTAGCTAGCCTAGAATCAAGCAACCAGAACAAAAAAGGGGGAGAAAGTTGTAATGAGAAGAAAGTTTGGTATTATCACATTTATCCTTGTTCTAGTTTCACACACAGTCTTAAGCGGTTCAGTACCGCTTACGGCAATTGCTAAAGAATTAGAACAAAGCATCTTTACAGATGTAACGTTAACGGACGAACAAGGCAATAGCATTGACGCCCGTCAAAATCCAGATCATCAACCAAATTTGGATTCGGCAGTCAATGTGACGTTTGACTGGACCATAGAAGGATTGGAAGTAAGTGGTGGAGATACATACTCCTTCTCGTTGCCTAATCAACTAAAGGTTCAAAATCAACAAGGCAGTTTAACAGCATCTGACAACATTAAGTTAGGAACTTTCCAAGTTGCAGGTGGAACATTCACAGTGAAATTCTACGAGGAAGCAGTAAATAACGCCGATGCTGGTGGAAAGTTAACGATTCCAGCTTCCTTTAATAAGGAAGTCATAGGTGACAAAGAAACAGTATTAATTTCATTTGATTTAAAAGGGCAGCAAAAGATAATTAATGTTTCCTTTAAATTAGACTCCAAACAGGAAATGGAAGAAGCTCAAAAAGAAAATGAGCCGAATGTAGATGAAAAAGCTGACGAAAAGGTTACAGATGAAAAAGACGAAGTAGCGAATGAGACAGGGGAACCAACTAAAGAAGAAGCAACGGAAGACAACTCTGGCTTGAAGGAAGATGAAAAATCTTTAGGAAATAAACAACTTAAAAAAGTAGCAACAGAACTTATGCAAGCAAATAACGGCGAAAAGCAAGGATTTCATTTGAATTTAGACGGTGTTACAGATTTACAAGATGAACCATTTGCTGAAGACAATTTATTAGATCCAAAAGATGAGTTTAAATTTAAGCTCAACTGGAATTTAGAAGATGGGCATAATTATGCAAAAGGTGATACTGAAACATTCGATTTACCAAAGGGCATTAAAATAACGGAAGAGATTACTGGTGAATTAAAGGATGGATCTGGTCTAACTGTTGCGACTTACAAAATATCAACAGATAAAAAAATTGAATTAACATTTACAGACTTTGTTGAAACACATAGTAACGTAAAAGGTTGGCTAGAAATTATTTCTAAATTAGATGAAAAGAATGTTGAAGTTGAAGATGGGGAAGCGATTATTGACCCGATTGGTGAAGAAGGCGAGATTAGGATTCCAATCAATCAAGGCAATAAAGATAAAACAATTGAGAAAAAGGGAACACCAAATAAAGTATATAATGCCAATGAAATTAATTGGGAAGTAATCATTAATAAAAATAAAACATTCCTAACAGACGCAAAGGTTACAGACTTACTTCCTAAAGGTACTGAATATAAAGAAGGCAGCCTAAAAGTTATTAAATTAAAAGCGGATCTATACGGTAATATTTTAGGTGATGCAGAAGAAGTTAAAGTGATAGGGGAAACAGTTGAGAACGGGGTTTTAACAATCCCACTCGGAGATATTAAAGATGCTTACCGCATTGAATACGTCACAACCGTCACAAATGACGAAGAGAAAAAATTTAATAATGAAGCAACCCTTGAAGATAATAAACTAGAGGATGTTACAGCAAATGCAACAGCAACGATTAACCGCGGCGAAGCAATTAAGAAAAAAGCTTCCAAAGGTTATGATCCAAAAACAGGGATTATTGAATGGGAAATTGAATTTAACTATAATGAAGAGAATTTAGAGGATGTTACTTTATCAGATCAATGGACACCAGCTGATAAAATGGGATTAGTTGGGAATATCATATTCACTGAAATGAAAATTGATGAAGAGGGTGTGGCTCACAAGACCGAAAATGTCGGTCTTCCAAAAGGTGCTGAGATTGTTCCTGGAACTGACAAATTTGAAGTGACAGGCATTACAACAAATAAGGCATACAAAGTAACGTATAAAACGAAAGTGAAAGATCGTGTCTTAGAAGGATTTCACGTTGCGAACACAGCAGGGTTTGGAGCAGAAACGACTCGTTCTGGCACAGGTGTGGGTGCGTATTATGGATCGAAATCAGCTGGAACAATCGATTATAATAAGAAAACAATCGATTGGAAAATTGAAATTAACCATGATGAATATCCAATGGAGCAAATTAGTATTACAGATACATTGGGTGATGGATTAACTTTTCTTGAAGATACGATTAAAATAACAGTTGATGGTGAGCCATATAATAAAGTAGAACATGGCGATTATTCCGTTACAGATGGCAATCCATTCACAATTAAGTTCCCAGATGATTTTACAACTGATAAAAAAATTGTAATTACATATAAGACTGGCTTTATTGCTAACCAAGTGCCAGATTATAAGCCGACAAACAAGGCAGCAATCACGTGGTCACCGGAAGGCAAGGATGAGTCCATTACAAAAGAAGTTGAAACAGGAACAGAGCTAAATGATAATACGAAAAACAATGACTGGAAGAATGGATCATATAATCCAGCAACAAAAGAAATTACATGGACGATTCATACAAATTACCGAGAAAATGACTTTGAAAATTTAATTATAAAAGATGCACCACAAGGGAATCAAAAAATTGATCCCGATTCAGTTGTGGTAAAAGAACTAGCTATAGCATTAAATGGCTCTATTACTGAAGGAGAACCAATAGATCCAAATGGAGCGACAGTTGATGTAGCTGCTAATACACTAGAAGTCAATATTGGACCAACAAACAAAGCTTACAAAATCGAGTACAAGACATCACTCGCTGGATTAAGTGATATCCAAAAAGAATATGTGAACCAAGCAGAAGTATTAGATGATAATACTAAAATATCTGATTTAGATGCTATGGTGGGCATCGCTAAATCTGATAAGTATGGTGAAAAGTCTGGTTATCAAGAAGGTAAGCAAATTCACTGGACTGTTGCGGTCAACCTTGGGCAGCAAAAGATTGAAAATCTTAAGTTAGAAGATACTATTTCCGAAAACCAAGAATATTTAATCGATACAATTAAAGTCTATGAAGCAACAGTTGATGGAAGTGGAAATGCAGCAAGAGGGCAAGAAGTTCCTGCGGAACAATATAAGTTAATCCATACTCCAGGAGATCTTACTTTTACTATCGAGTGGAACAGTGAAGTAGAACGTGCGTTTATCGTTGAATACTCAACACTATTCTTTGCGAAGCATAACGATGAAGTAAGCAATACTTTTAAAGTAACCGGTGACGACCTGATTGAGGGCGGAACAACTGGTGGTGGACATAAATTTAATATCAGACAATTAGGATCAGGTGGCGGCTCAGGCGAAGCAGGTTACCTCATCATCGATAAAATCGGTAAAAAAGATGGGGTCGATAAACCTTTAGCAGGCGCTGAGTTTGATTTGATCGACGCAGATACTGGAAAAGTGTTGAAATCAGGTACGACAGACCAAAATGGTCAGATTGATTTTGGTCGCTTACTCTTTGGACAATATGAATTACATGAACGCGTTGTTCCTGAGGGGTATGTGACACTGAATGAAAGACAAACGATTGAAATTAAAGAGAAGTATGACTCCAACACTGGAAAAGAAGAATACAAATATCAAGTTGTAAACTTCGAACCTATCTTTGCAATTGATTTGGTTAAAACAGATGATAAGAATAACGCATTATCAGGTGCTGAATTTACATTGTTTAATTCAGCCAACGAAGAAATTGCAAAAGAAACCACAGATACAAATGGCAAAATCTTATTTAAAGACTTAAAGCAAGCTGGAACATATTATATTCAAGAAACAAAAGCACCAAAAGGATATGTTCTTGATTCGACTAAGCATAAAGTAGAAATCGGCAATAAAGAGCCAGAACCAGTCAAAATATCTCTTAAAAACACGCCACGTGGTGCTGTTCTATTAACGAAAATAGACAAAGATACAAAAGAACCACTTAAAGGTGTGGAGTTTGAATTACAGAAGTTAAATGATCAAGATGAGTACGTAAAAGTTGAATCATTCACAACAGATGAATATGGAAACATCCAAACATCAAACACACTTGAAGCGGGATTCTACCAATTTGTTGAAACGAAAGCTTTAGATGGATATCGAACAAACAAAGAGGCAATCCAGTTTGAAGTAGACGTTAATAATCCAAATACACTAACATATTCAATGGAAAACGAGAAGTTTAAAGGATCTGTCAAACTAATCAAAACAGATGCTGTAACAAATGACTTACTTCAAGGTGCAGAATTTAAATTAGTAGATTCAGAAGGTAAACTAGTTAAAGAGAATCTATCAACGAATGACAAAGGTGAAATTATTATTGAAGACTTACTACTTGGTAAGTATCAACTAATTGAAACAAAAGCACCAGCAGGTTATGAGTTGGATGAAACACCGATTGATGTAGAAATTACGGAAGACTTACAAGTCGTTGAAAAATCAATGACGAATAACAAGTTCACTGATATTTCAGTTGAGAAGAAGTGGAACAATGGTGGAGGAGAGACACAGCCAGTGACTGTGAAACTTTTACCAACAGATAAAACAGTTGAATTAAATAAAGAAAATAATTGGAATGCAGTATTTAAAGACTTACGCGTTTATGATGAATCAGGCGAACAAATTGACTATCAAGTTGAAGAAACTGCCGTTGATGGCTATAAATCAACAGTAACAGGTGATAAGGAAGCCGGATTTGTTATTACGAACACTGAATTAACAGGTGTTTCAGGTAAGAAGACGTGGTTAGATATCGAGTCTGAGGAACGTCCAGAATCGATTACTGTTGAACTTTTAGCAAATGGTAAAAAAATTAATGAAATTCCAGTTAACGAAGCGTCTAATTGGGAATATGAATTTACTGATCTCGTGAAATACGATGAATCAGGAAATGAAGTCACGTATACTATCGATGAAGTTGAAGTAGATGGTTATAAAACCACGATTAATGGTAATGACATTACTAACTTGCGTGTCGGTACAACTGAAGTGGAAGTAACGAAATTGTGGAAGGATGAAAATGAAACAGAACGTCCAGAAACAATTAAAGTAAACTTACTTCAGAACGGTGATTTTTATGAAGAGTATGAAATAACGAAAGAAAAAGATTGGAAACTAATAATCANCCAGAAACAATTAAAGTAAACTTACTTCAGAACGGTGATTTTTATGAAGAGTATGAAATAACGAAAGAAAAAGATTGGAAACTAACAATCACGGATCTACCAAAGTACGACGAAGCTGGTAAAGCTTATGAGTACACGGTGAAAGAACATGATGTGCCAGGTTACGCTTCAGAGGTAGAAGGCTTTACAATTACCAATACACGTACAGAAGTGAAAACAATTGAAATCACAAAAACGTGGTTAGATCCTGGTTCCAAAGATCGTCCAGACTCAATTGAGGTAGAGTTATATAGATCAATCACAGATGGTGATAAAGAGCTCGTTGAAACATTCACACTAACGAAAGAAAAAGATTGGTCACTTGAAGTAGCAGATCTACCAGCATTTGATAAAGACGGTAAAGCTTATGCGTATGAAATTAATGAAATAGCGGTTGATGGGTACGAAACCACGATTAATGGCTTTGACATCACAAACTTACGTGTAGGCGAAACTGAAGTAAAAGGAAAGAAAACTTGGTTAGATGATGACTCCAAAGATCGTCCTGAATCAATCACCGTTAAGTTACTAGCAAATGGTGAGGAAACAGGTAAGACAGTTGAAGTCAACGAAGATTCAAGCTGGACATACGAATTTACAGGCCTTGATAAGTATGATAACCAAGGTAAAGAAATCGTATATTCAGTTGATGAAGAAGCTGTTGATGGCTATAAGAAAACAATTGAAGGTAATGACATTACTAACTTGCGTGTCGGTACAACTGAGGTGGAAGTAACGAAATTGTGGAAGGATGAAAATGATACAGAACGTCCAGAAACAATTAAAGTAAACTTACTTCAGAACGGTGATTTTTATGAAGAGTATGAAATAACGAAAGAAAAAGATTGGAAACTAACAATCAAGGATCTACCGAAGTACGATGAAGCTGGTAAAGCTTATGAGTACACGGTGAAAGAACATGATGTGCCAGGTTACGCTTCAGAGGTCGAAGGCTTTAAAATCACCAATACACGTACAGATGTGAAAACAATCGAAATCACAAAAACGTGGTTAGATCCTGGTTCCAAAGATCGTCCAGACTCAATTGAGGTAGAGTTATTTAGATCAATCACAGATGGTGATAAAGAGCTCGTTGAAACATTCACACTAACGAAAGAAAAAGATTGGTCACTTGAAGTAGCAGATCTACCAGCATTTGATAAAGACGGTAAAGCTTATGCGTATGAAATTAATGAAATAGCGGTTGATGGGTACGAAACCACGATTAATGGCTTTGACATCACAAACTTACGTGTAGGCGAAACTGAAGTAAAAGGAAAGAAAACTTGGTTAGATGATGACTCCAAAGATCGTCCTGAATCAATCACCGTTAAGTTACTAGCAAATGGTGAGGAAACAGGTAAGACAGTTGAAGCCAACGAAGATTCAAGCTGGACATACGAATTTACAGGCCTTGATAAGTATGATGACCAAGGTGAAGAAATCGTATATTCAGTTGATGAAGTAGAAGTTAAAGGTTATGAAACCACGATTAATGGTTTTGACATCACAAACTTAGGTGTTGGCGAGACTGAAATAAAAGGAACAAAAACATGGTTGGATGATAATTCCAAAGATCGTCCGGAATCAATCACCGTTAAGTTACTAGCGAACGGTGAGGAAACAGGTAAGACAGTTGAAGTCAACGAAGATTCAAGCTGGACATACGAATTTACAGGCCTTGATAAGTATGATAACCAAGGTAAAGAAATCGTATATTCAGTTGATGAAGAAGCTGTTGATGGCTATAAGAAAACAATTGAAGGTAATGACATTACTAACTTGCGTGTCGGTACAACTGAAGTGGAAGTAACGAAATTGTGGAAGGATGAAAATGATACAGAACGTCCAGAAACAATTAAAGTAAACTTACTTCAGAACGGTGATTTTTATGAAGAGTATGAAATAACGAAAGAAAAAGATTGGAAACTAACAATCAAGGATCTACCGAAGTACGATGAAGCTGGTAAAGTTTATGAGTACACGGTGAAAGAACATGATGTGCCAGGTTACGCTTCAGAGGTCGAAGGCTTTACAATCACCAATATACGTACAGAAGTGAAAACAATTGAAATCACAAAAACGTGGTTAGATCCTGGTTCCAAAGATCGTCCAGACACAATTGAGGTAGAGTTATTTAGATCAATCACAGATGGTGATAAAGAGCTCGTTGAAACATTCACACTAACGAAAGAAAAAGATTGGTCACTTGAAGTAGCAGATCTACCAGCATTTGATAAAGACGGTAAAGCTTATGCGTATGAAATTAATGAAAAAGCGGTTGATGGTTATGAAACCACGATTAATGGCTTTGATATCACAAACTTACGTGTAGGCAAGACAACTGTAGAAGGAACAAAGACATGGGAAGACGATAACTTTACAGATCGTCCAGAAATGATCAAAGTAGACCTTCTTCAAAACGGTGATGTAATCGATACAGCCGATGTGACAGCCGACACTGACTGGAAGTACAGCTTTGCCGACTTAGAAAAATATGACGAAGAAGGTAAAGTATATACTTATTCAGTTCAGGAACATGCCGTCGAAGGATATGAATCAATTGTTTCCGGTTTTGACATTACAAACAAATTGATTTTTGGTGAGGTCGAACTGATAAAGGTAGATAAAGACAACCACCAAATCACATTGTCAGGTGCTGAATTCGAATTGCAGGATGCGGAAGGAAAAACGATCAAAGAAAGCTTGACGACAGATAAATCTGGAAAACTATCAGTATCTGGATTGAAGCCGGGCAACTATCAAATGATCGAAACAAGAGCTCCTGAAGGATATGAAAAGCTTAAGGAGCGGATTGCCTTCACAATCGAAAAAGGCCAAAAAGAGGCATTGACATTGATTGTCGAGAATACTGCTATATCGCCTGTAACACCAACAGATCCAGAGCAACCTGGCGATGGTATGCCGATTGACCCAGGGAAACCAGTTGAAACTGGTACGAGTCCAGTCCAATCTGGTAATGAGGGAAAAAGTGGCTACAAACTTCCAAACACGGCAACATCTTTATTCAACTTTGCATTAGCAGGCATTATATTGCTTTTTGCAGGAGTAGTGCTTGCGCGTACGAGCAGAAAAAGACAACAATAATGGAAAAGCTTCCACATGCCAATAGTGTATGTGGGAGTTTTTCAATTTGTTGACATATTACAGAGATATCCATTTTAGCGAATTTGTAAATAATAAATTTATGTAATCGAAAAAAAGAGCTGCCCTAATAAAAGACTGGGGGGTTAACCATGAGGTTTTCAGCCATAATATTGATTATTATTGGATTGTGTTTCATCGGATACAGCGGGTTCCATATTTGGAATTCAAACCAAATGCAGAATGATTCTTTACAACGTGCAAAGGAAATCATTTCGAATGATGCCGGCCCTAAGTCGTATTCTTTTGATCCAAAAGTTGGTGAGGAAATAGGGATACTTGAATTGCCAACTTTAGATGAGTCTTTACCTATCATTGAAGGTGTGGATGAAGACGAACTGGCGCAAGGAGTTGGACATTATAATGGAACCTCACTTCCTACGGAACAAGGGCAAATTGTTCTTTCAGGACACAGAGATACGGTGTTTCGTCGGCTAGGGGAGCTGAATATCGGCGATCTTCTTGTGGTGAAGATGCCTTACGGTCAATTTCAATATATCATTGAAAAAACTGAAATTGTTAGAGCTGATGATTTGACTGTCATTCGACCGGAGATAGATGAAGAGCTGTTAACTGTCACCACGTGTTATCCTTTTAGGTATGTCGGAAATGCCCCCGATCGTTATATCATTTACGCTAAACGCAAAAGCTGACTTCTTTATTGTCTTGACAATCCAGGCGAAATATTCTGTAATTGAAATAATTGATACGGAATCAAAAGGTGGTAATCAGACGTGAGAGCAATCTTGATTGATGATGAACCTTTAGCCATGGAGCATATGGAGAAACTACTTAAAGACATAGCTGTTGTGGAAGTTATTGGAAAATACTTGAGTCCGCTGCAAGGACTCAAGGCTATCATGCATGAGCAGCCAGATGTTGTTTTTCTTGATATTGAGATGCCCACAATAAGCGGGATAGAGCTTGCTGAAAATATTCAAAGTACGTGTTCAAATGTACATGTAGTATTTGTGACAGCTTATGATGAATATGCCGTTAAAGCGTTTGAGCTGAATGCAGTAGACTATGTCATGAAGCCTATTCAGAGAAAACGGCTGAATGAAACGATTAAAAGGTTGCAATTATTTGAGGACACAAATGTGGAAAAAGGAGAGAGCACGTGTACTGGCATGATATGCTGCTTTCAGACACTGCGGTTTGTTTGGGAAGGCGATGAACTGGAGGCTATCGATGTCCACTGGAGGACTACCAAGGCTAAAGAACTGTTCGCCTATCTCGTTCATCATCGGAGGGAGCCGGTTGGAAAAGAAGTGTTAATTGATTTATTCTGGGCGGAATCTGAACCGGAAAAGGGTTATGCCCAGCTGTATGCAGCCATATACCAAATCCGAAAAACGCTGGCTTCAATCGGTTTCGACATTGAAATAAAAAGTCGTGAACAGACCTATATGATTGATATGCAGCAAATTAAGGTAGATATAGATGAGTTTGAGAGACTGGAAGAAATATTTAATGAAAGTCATCCGGAACTGGAGTCAGTTCAGAAACTATTGGATTTATACAGCGGCGATTACTTAGAAAAGGAAAGTTATTTATGGGCTGAAAGTGAAAGGGAACGATTAAGGGTTTTCTGGCTTTATTTTACACAGAAAACAGCTGAGATGCTAATCCAAAAAAAAGAGCATACAAAAGCACTGCTTATTTGTCAACGTGTGCAAGCGTTGAATCCATATAGCGAAGAAATCTATTTTATGCTAATGCGGTTATATGACCTGCTCGGTGAACGCCATTTTGTAGAACAACAGTATCATAGACTTGAAGATATGCTATTCGAAGAATACGGTACAGAACCCGCACCGGAGATATCGCAGTGGTATCAAAATTGGAAAGGAATTTTAGCATAGACCATCATTCCAGGATGGAATTATGAAAAAAATAATATTGATATGTTATCTAACAGAAAAGTTATTCTCATAGTATTGATATTTTTTATCATACTCACAATTTTTCGATTGTCTTGGCTTGGTTATCATAAAGCTCCTGATCACCCGCGCGCTATTTCAGGTGAACTTGATTTGCGCAATTGGAAGCCGATAACTGAACATTCAATTACACTTGATGGTGAGTGGGAATTTTTTCCCAGTACACTTCTTATGAAAAAGCATGCAGAAACTGAACATATTGAAAAGGAAGGAAGAATGGCCCTAACCCCGGGTGATTGGGTTATTCCGAATAACACATCAGACCAGTACGGTTTTGGTTCATACCGTTTGCGCATCTTGGTCAATCCTGAAATTGGTAATAGTTACGGTATATATATACCAGACATTGATAGTTCGTCGGAAGTATATGTTAACGGGAAATTGATTACCCAGTCAGGTCAACCTGCTGATGATAAGCAGCAATATACACCATTAACCATTCCCCAAACTACATACTTCACCATTGAAGATACAAATGAAATTGAACTTGTCATTCAGATTGCCAATTTTGACAATCCTATCAGTGGTGGGATTAATCGCTCAATTAAATTCGGTTTGGCAGAACCTTTTACAAAAGATACCACATTTGCTACGAGTATTGTTCTTGGTGCTTGTATAGTCTATATGCTCCATGCACTGTACAGTTTCATTTTATTTTTAGTGGGAAATCGTGACTGGAGGCTGTTTCATTTTTCTTTGATGGTCGTTTGTATTGTTCTTGGAACATTAATCGGTGAACGTTTACTGTTTGCATGGCTACCCTTAAATTATGAGTGGGGTGTAAAGATCCTCAACCTTACAATGGTCGCCGGTGGCTATTTTCTCTTGCAATCCATAAAGCATCAGTTAACCGATGACTTCCGCAACAAAATACATATTGGCTATATGGTACTTTGCAGCTTATCAGTGTTGGTTATTTTAGTTTTTCCGGCAAGCATTAACTTGTCATTAAAGTTGTTTTATGGTGCCGTCATGCTTATTCCTTGTTTATTAACACCGCTGGTCATGTACCGTGCTTCAACACGAATCGATAAAGATAACATTTTTTTACTGTTGGCTGCCGTCGCCTCGATCGGAAGCTTGATATGGCTTTTAATCAATGAGGCACTACAGATTGAAATGGTTTCTTATCCATTTGATCTATTGATTGCGATGGTCTGTTTTGCCACGTATTGGTTCAAACAGTATTTTCGTGTTTTGGATGAGTCACAGGATCTAGCCATTGAGCTTCAGGAAGCTGATAAGCAAAAAGACAACTTCTTAGCCACTGTTGCACATGAAATGCGAAATCCGCTTCATGGAATGATCAACATTTCCCAATCAGTGTTGGATAGAGAAGAAAGAATGATTAAAGAAAAAAGCGTAAAAGATCTGGAATTACTTATAACGGTCGGACAACGTATGTCATATCAGTTAAATGATTTGCTCGATCTTACAAGATTAAAGGAAAAGAGAGTTTCCATCCAACCGACAGATGTATCTTTGCACAGTGCTGCGGAAGCTGTAATGGATATGCTCCGATATATGACAGAAGATAGGCCAATTAGGCTAATCAATCGTATTCCGAACAACTTTCCATATGTCTGTGCCGATGAAAATAGACTTATTCAAATTCTGTTCAATCTGATTCACAATGCGGTAAAATACACGAATGAAGGTGAAATATCAGTCCAAGCATCGATTCAGGACGGTTTTGCAAGAATTTCAGTTCGAGATACCGGGATTGGCATGGATGAGGAATTTTTAGGAACAATATTTGAGCCGTATGAACAATCTTCCTATGGCATTGCTTCGACTGACAGTGGCTTCGGTCTCGGGCTAAGCATTTGCAAACAGCTGGTTAAGCTCCATGGGGGTACCCTAGAAGTGACCTCAAAACCCGATAATGGTTCAGTATTTACATTTTCACTAAAATTATCTGTTAACTCTACACAGTTGGAGGCAGCAGCAAGTAAATCAAAGGAAAATGAGACTGAGGAAATTGCCGCGGCCGAAATGTTAGTTAGGAAAAGTGTTGAAAAAAAGGAGCCATCTTCTTCCAACCCAGTTAGATTATTGGCTGTTGACGATGATCCCGTTAATTTAAAGGTGTTGGAAAGTATTTTTTCGGATAGTTCTTATGAAGTTTTCTCCGCTACAAGTGGTCAAGGTGCACTGTCTGTATTAAATACTAGGGAATGGGACGTTATCATCGCGGATGTTATGATGCCTCATATGTCGGGGTATGAGCTTACTCGGAAAATTCGTGAACACTTTTCACTCTCTGAGTTGCCCGTTCTGCTTTTGACTGCGAGGAGCCACCCTGAAGATATTGTTGCCGGCTTCATAGCAGGTGCCAACGATTACGTGACAAAGCCAATTGAAGGATTGGAATTGAAAACACGCATTAATACACTGGTCAATCTTAAACAATCCATAAGTGAACGGCTACGGATGGAGGCGGCATGGCTTCAGGCCCAAATCCAGCCTCATTTCTTATACAATACATTAAATACAATTGCTTCACTAAGCGAAATTGATATAAACAGAATGACTGACCTTTTAGCTGAATTCGGTAACTATTTAAGAAAAAGCTTTGATCCAAAAAACCTGCTTCGGGCTATACCATTAAATCATGAGCTTGAACTTCTGAACTCCTATTTATTTATCGAAAAAGAGAGATTTGGAGATAGATTAAACATCGTTTGGCAAGTAGATGAAGCCATCAGTATAGAAATCCCTCCTCTATCCATCCAGCCATTGGTAGAAAATGCAATTAGACATGGGGTACTCAAGCGGATTGAAGGTGGAACAGTTGTCATTCGAATCATTGATAAAGGAAATGAGGTGGAAATTGCTGTTATTGATGATGGAATTGGAATGGATGCTGAGATATCAAGTCAAATCCTCACTGTCCAGCCCATGAATAAGAAAAGCATTGGTTTGTATAATACTAATCGACGTTTACAGCAGATGTACGGTAATGGATTAAAAATCTTCAGTAATCCTAGTCAAGGGACTACGGTTATTTTTAGCATACCTAAAATTCAAAGGTCACTGGACTAATAAATAATTACAGCAAAGACAGTGCCATTTTAAAAAGTAAGTATTGTGTAAAGGGAAAACATTTGAAGTGTTTTTGTGCAGTGTGCAAACGCTGATGCAAGGACTTCCAAATGTTTTTCTTTTTTTCATAAAACGATATACATATTTTTTCTGTTCAGCTATAAGGGTTATCGCTTTCTCTGATTATACAAGCACATTTCATATAAACCACACAATTTTGAGTTATCCTTAAGATGAGACCAAGCATGTATTAAAATGAAGGTGAAACAATGAAAATAGAGCGTGTGTTTTTTATCTGTTTGGCAGTATTATTGATATTGTCAGGCTGTCAGGAAAAGAATCACCAGCCGATTGATGAAGAGAAATCATTTGCAGCCACTTTGAATGTGGGGGACTTCAGTATAGACTTTTTAAATGAAGCAGGAGAGAAGATGGCACGCTGGGAAATGAAAAAGGCATACACCGGCGCAACGCTTCTGCCTGATGGAGATACATTGATCCTTTATGGACCGGAGCTTGAGGAAGTTGATTTTTATTCTCTGAAAGCAGGCTCTATAACTAAGAGTTTTAAGACAGACAAAGGCATATGCAATGTCATTTACTTAAAAGAAGGCCAGATTTTTGCTTTGGCAGATAAAAATCAAAACAAGATCCGCTTTTTTAACGGAGACGGGGATGAGGTCAAAAGTGTAAAAACACCTGAATATCCAATGGCGATGAAGGCAGATGGAGAGTATCTGTATGTGGCATCTTTCAAGGGTGGAAAACTTACGATCATCAACCTGAAAAGTCATGAAATAGATAATGAGTTCGATATTCCTACATCTTCTGCAGGACTGCTCCTGCGTGAAAAAGAAAAAGAGATTTGGGTAGGCGGGCATGGAAAAGAGGATAAGCCTCAATCAGCCATCTCTATATTCTCTTTAGAAATGGGGAGTTTGGTAAACGAGGTGCCTGCACCTTTGATGCCTGTTGCTTTTTATGAAAATGATAAAGGAATATATGCGTTAAGCCATGGGACCAATATGCTTTATCATTATAATTCTAATAAGGAATTGATTCAGCAAACAGAAGTGGGGGCCAATCCGTTTTCGATAGAGTCATTAGACGGCAAGCTTCTCGTTGCTGGTTTTGACAGTGAAAAGCTCTACTGGGTCAATCCATTAACACTGGACATTGAAAAGGCTGTCGATGTCGGGAAAGGGCCATTTGTTGTTTTTACGAGAGAGAAGGTGAATTGATGGTACACGTGTTGGTCGTGGATGATGAAGAAGAAATGAGAGACCTGATATCCATGTACTTGCAAAATTCAGGATATCGCACAACCGAAGTCGATGGATTCGAGCAGCTCCAGCATGCTTTTTCAAAAGAAGGGCCGGACCTGATTCTACTTGATATCATGCTCCCCGGTACGGACGGATTTGAAATTTGCGAGAAAGTCCGTGAAGAGAGCAATGTTCCGATCATATTTTTATCTGCAAAGGGAGAAGAATGGGACAAGGTGAAAGGGCTGAGGCTGGGGGCGGACGATTATATTGTCAAGCCATTTTCGCCTGGGGAGCTAGTGGCAAGAATAGACGCGGTATTAAGAAGATCCGCATCCAATAAACCCCAAGCTGTGACGGAACACGGATGCTTTCTGATGGATGAAGAACAAAGGAAGCTTTTCGTGATGGGCGACGAGGTGCAATTGACCTTTAAAGAATTTGAACTGCTCAAAGTGATGATGGAATATCCGGGAAAGGTCTATTCTCGGGAAGAGTTGCTTGAAAAAGTATGGGATATCGCCTACCAGGGAGGACTTCGGACAGTCGATACGCATATAAAAACCCTTCGGATGAAGGTAGGGGAGGAAGCAGGCCGGTATATACAGACAGTGTGGGGTTGCGGCTATAAATTTGAGGTGCCGCAATGAAAATTGGTTTGACGCGAAAAATATCGATAGCCTTGGTCATAGCCTTTATTGTATCAATTTTATATGCTTCATTATTTTCATATTTTTTATATGAGCGTCTGTATGTAAATAACCTGAAAACGGAAATGCTTGAAACAGGGGAGAGGCTTGCTCACTCCTATGAGAGCGGTCCGGTTTCTGACACTTTTATCGATGAAGTGAATTGGTTTGGGAGGAAGTCTCAGTTTGAGGTGTTTGCTGTAAAAAATCCACGAGAATTGAGTATGTGCCTCCCGTTTGATGTAGACTACGAGACCCTGATCAGTGGAGAGGATCGCACAGCACTCTTAAAAGGCGAACCGGTTTATAAAAAAGGACATGTAGAGCGTTTGAATCGGGATGTCATTTCGGTTGCTATTCCACTTTTGGACGGAAAAAGACTTGAAGGAATTATATATTTATACTACCCGCTTGCCAATCTGAGTGAAATGACACTGCATTATTCCATTTATTGGGTTGCTGGAGCTGTTTTATTTTTGGTTATTGCCTTAACCTTATGGAATAAGTGGCTGAAGAAGACATTTAAACCTTTAAAGGAAATGAGGGTGGCTGCCGGGGAATTGTCGGACGGCAATCTGTCTGTAAGGGTGGCTGACTATCCCGACGATGAAATTGGCCAGCTGGCTCATACATTCAATGAGATGGCCGAATCCATCCAAAAGGAAGACGAACGAAAAAAGGAATTTTTAGCAAATGTTTCACATGAACTGAGAACGCCTCTTAGTTATATTAAAGGTTATATGGAAGCCATACAGACAGGCGTTGCTCCTCAAAAAGACAAGGAAAAGTACAAACAGATCATAATGCGTGAAGCTGCACGGATGGAACGGCTTGTAGATGATCTTTTGGATTTGGCAAAATTCGAATCAAAGGAATTTACATTGAACAAAATGCCTGTTCCGCTGGCTCAAACCATCGAAGAATCGATAGAAAAGGTGAACCAGCGGGTGCTCCAAAAAGGTATTCATCTGGAGAGGCGGTTGAACTATGAGTTGATCGCCGAAGTGGATGAGGAGCGTTTGGAACAGATGCTGTTGAATTTGCTTGACAATGCCATCAGGCATACCGAAGACGGCGGAAGGATCTCAGTAACATTATCATTAAAGGATGAATCGCTTGGATTAATTACAATAACTGATACCGGAACTGGCATGCCCGAAGAAGATTTGAAAAAAATCACGGAACGGTTTTACAGGGTCAATAAGGCTAGAACAAGAAAAGAAGGCGGGACTGGGCTGGGATTGTCAATCGTAGAAAAACTGGCAAAACTGCACGGCGGATCGCTCCAAATTGAAAGCGAAATTGATAAAGGAACATCTGTGTTTATCAATCTTCCGATTATGCCTGTTTCATTCGATAAATAGATGCGAGGATTTCACTTGTTGCACACAATCCTGTTGTAAAGTTAAGTGTAGCGTTGATCATTGTTTTGGAGGGAAACTGAATGAAATTTAAACTTTGGCCGATTGTAATCGGAATGTTGGTTCTTATTTTAGCCGCTTGCGGCAAGGCGGGAAATGAGGAGTCAGAAGATGATATTCCAAAACCGTTGGATGTGGAGCTGGAATTGCAGGAAACGGCAGATGTAAATGAAGCTGTACCTTTTAAAGCAATTGTTACGCAAGGTGATGAAAAAATAAAAGATGCCGATGAAGTTGAGTTCGAAGTATGGGAAGAAGG
This sequence comes from Siminovitchia acidinfaciens, assembly GCF_003605385.1. Classification (GTDB taxonomy): domain Bacteria; phylum Bacillota; class Bacilli; order Bacillales; family Bacillaceae_C; genus Siminovitchia; species Siminovitchia acidinfaciens. The sequence goes on from NZ_QYTV02000009.1 coordinate 42,249, forward strand.
AAAAAAAGAAGACAGTGAAATGATCGAAGCAAAAAACAATAATGACGGCACTTATGAAGCGGAGAAGTCTTTTGATACAGACGGCGTGTACACTGTACAGGTACATGTGACAGCAAGAGGATTGCATACGATGCCGAAAAAAACAGTGAGCGTCGGGGAAGGGGCTCCAGCTGAAGAAGAGGGAGACCATCATCACGGAGAGCATGGGGAGCATGAACACCATGATGGTGATGATCACGGCCACCACCATACTGAGGGGTTTAGTATGCACTTCATGGAGCCAAAGAAGGTAGAAGCAGGAAAGAAAACTGAGCTTATGGTTCATCTTGAACTTGAGAACCAACCTATGGAAGCTGCCCGTGTCCGCTTTGAAATTTGGAATTATGACATATCAGACAAACATGAATTTGTGGATGCGAAGGAATCAAAACCGGGAGAATACACAAGTGCCTTCACATTTAAGGATGCTGGAAAATACAACATTCAAATTCATGTGGAAGATGATAAAGATTTGCACGAACATGAAGAACATGAAATTGAAGTAAAGTAAATAACAAAGGCGGAAGCGCCTGTTCATCGACGTACAGACTGGAGTGCCTCCAACGAGATAAAGGAAACACGGCGACAAAGGAGCCGATGTTGACTTATCGTAGGCGGAAGCGCGAAGTCTGCTAGTCGATAGGCGCTGGAGCTGGATGAAGCATATACCGATTAACAAGTTATCCACAAACATAAAATTTTATAGTTTGCTAAACCATAAAAAAAGGAACGTTCGCGTGATGTGAACGTTCCTTTTTTTCACTTGCAAAGTTGTAGCTTCTCAACCCGTAAACCGTTTCGATCGACTTCCATCAGTTCAACGGAATAGTCTGGCAAAACCGCCTGCATCCCTTTTACAATTGATTCTCCGGTCCCTTTTGGAGCAAAAGAAATCATTGTCGGTCCAGCACCGCTGATAACAGTACCGTAGGCTCCCATTTCTTTTGCAGCCTGACGAATTTCATCATAGTTTTGGATCAATGAAGCTCGGTACGGCTCATGAAAAAGGTCGGCTTCCATCATTCTGCCGGCCAGCTCATAATTGCCGGAAATAAGTCCTGCAATCATGACATTTCCAATCCCGCTTGCAGCCGTTGCATCAGTGCGGCTGAATGTTTCGGGAAGGACTTTTCTGGCTGTTTCTGTCTTCAATTCAAAATCAGGGATATAAAGGACAAGATCCATGTTAAGATTGCTAGTTTGGAAATACTCAACTTTGTCCGTTTGCTTGGTTTCTGCTGTGATGATCAGCCCTCCGAGCAGCGCCGGAGCAACATTGTCCGGATGGCCTTCAAACTTTGTGGCCCACTCCAGTTTTTGCTCTTGGTTTAGCTCCAGTCTGCAAACCTGGTTGGCCAGCTCAATTCCGGCAACGACTGCGGAGGCGCTGCTGCCCATGCCGCGGGCCAAAGGAATCTCGCTTTCAACTATCACCTTACAAGGAGGAAGGACGGCTTCAAATTCCGAAGCCATCCTTTCCGCCATCTGATAAATAAAATGATCTTTAGCCGCTTCCGCAGGAGGAAGATGCTTTGATCGGTGTTCAAACATCCATTCGCTGCTCTCTTGGACGTGCAGCGTCAAATAACGGTTCAATGCCATTCCGGCAGAATCGAATCCGGGACCGATGTTAGCGGAGCTTGCCGGAACAGAAATTGTGAAGCCGTTCATGCATTAACAACACCTTTGATATAGTCTAGAATCACGTCTTCCTTGTTCGGCAGGACAACTGGATCGTATTCGATTTGAGAAATGGCAGTTTGCGGATCTTTTAACCCATTTCCTGTCAATACTGCTACTACCTTGCTGCCTTTTTTGATGCTGCCGTTTTTCACTTGCTGAAGTACACCGGCAATGGATGCGCATGATCCAGGCTCGGCGAACACGCCTTCCTTGCGGGCGATCAATTGAAATGCTTCTAAAATTTCAGCATCTGTAACGGACTCGATTTTACCTTCGGATTCGTCTCTTGCAGCCGTTGCAAGGTTCCAGCTTGCAGGGTTTCCAATCCGAATGGCGGTTGCTACAGTTTCAGGATTTGCGATAGGCTCACCTTTGACAATCGCCGCTGCGCCTTCTGCTTCGAAACCGAACATTTTAGGAAGTCCAGTCCGCTTTTCTTCGTTGTATTCTTTGAAACCTTTCCAATAGGCGCTGATGTTTCCAGCATTCCCTACAGGGATTGCCAAAACGTCCGGTGCAGCGCCAAGCTGGTCGCAAATTTCGAACGCAGCTGTTTTTTGGCCTTCAATCCGGTAAGGATTGACTGAGTTTACAAGTGTGACAGGTGCTGTCTCGCTGATTTTGCGGACCATTGTCAAAGCTTCATCAAAGTTGCCTTCGATTTCTACGATTTCCGCACCGTACATCATCGCTTGCGCTAGCTTACCGAGTGCGACTTTTCCGTTTGGAATCACGATGATCGCTCTGATTCCTGCTTTAGCAGCATAAGCCGCCGCAGCCGCTGATGTATTTCCAGTGGAAGCGCAAATGATTGATTTGCTTCCGTCTTCCACAGCCTTTGCTACTGCCATTACCATACCGCGGTCTTTAAAAGATCCAGTAGGGTTTGCACCTTCTACTTTTGCGTACAATCCGATTCCCAATTCTTCTGATAAATGGGCCAGATGTACTAAAGGAGTATTACCTTCCTGAAGTGTTAATCTTGGTGTTTTTTCTGTCACAGGCAAATATGTTTGATAATGCGAGATCAGGCCCGGCCAGTTCATTTGTCTCCATTCCCCTCTACACGATAATAACTGATAACGTCTTTTACTACTGACAAATCTCTAAGCTTCATTAGAGCTTCTTGGAAGTTATCCAAGGAAACTGTATGCGTTACGATGATAATCTCAGCCAGTTCCCCTTTATTGAGCGGAGTTTGCAAGATTTTCTCAAAGCTGATATCCAACTCGTTGAATAAAGTTGTGATTTGAGAAAATGCTCCGACTTCGTCTGCCAAGTGAAGTCTGAAATAGAATTGTCCAAAACGCTCCTGAGGTGATTTTAACACACTTTCATATCTAGGGGCTACAGCACTTTTTCCATTCACTTCAAGCAGCAAATTTTTAATGACTGCTACAACGTCAGCCATGACCGCAGTAGCGGTTGGCAAGCTTCCTGCTCCAGGTCCGTAGAACATTGTTTCCCCAACAGCTTCACCCTGGACATAAATGGCATTATATTCGTTTTTCACAGAGGAGAGCGGATGGCTCTTGGATAAAAATGTAGGCTGGACACTTACTTCTAGTTTATTGTCATCAACTTGGGCAAAACCGATCAGTTTCATTGTATAGCCCAGCTTTTGTCCATAATGCAGGTCTTCAAGGGATAGTTTGCTGATACCTTCAACTTCAACGTCATCAAGATCGACGCTCGTAGAGAAGGCGAGTCTGGCAAGGATGGCCATTTTTCTCGCTGCATCTAAACCTTCGACGTCAGCTGTTGGATCAGCTTCCGCAAATCCGAGTTCCTGCGCTTTTTTCAACGCATCCTCATAGGACTGACCTTCTTCTTCCATCTTTGTTAAAATGTAATTAGTTGTACCGTTAACGATACCCATTACTTTTTTCAATCGGTCGGACACAAGCCCTTCAGTCAATCCGCGTAAAATTGGGATACCGCCGCCGACACTCGCTTCGTAGAAAAGGTCAACGCCGTTTTCAACAGCTGATTTTTGTAATTCAGGGCCGTGCAGGGCGATCAAGTCTTTGTTCGCAGTAACCACATGTTTTTTAGCTTGGATTGCTTTTGTGATGTGCTCTTTCGCTTCTTCAATTCCGCCCATGACTTCCACGACAAGATCGATTTCAGGGTCCTGCAGTACATCATCTGGGTTAGAGGTGAGGAAGGTCTGGCCAATTTGAATGTCTCTTTCTTTTTCTGTGTTCCGTACAAGAATGCTTTTCACTTTAACACCGCATCCGAGTTGATGTCTTAACTCATCCTGGTGGTTTTCAACTAATTGAACTACACCGGAACCAACAGTTCCCAAACCTAATAATCCGATAGATACATAGTCTTTCTTCATTAAAAATCCCTCACCTTTCTGTCTGTCTGTAAAATACATTTGTTTTTATATAGTAGACATTTAAAGGTTAAAAGTCAAGGTGTATTTTTATTATTACGGGGAGAATACCGCCAGCATAAATATTAGGAAGCACACCACAATAGGTGTAACGAGGCTGTTAAAACAACCGCGTAGGGATTTTTTCTTATTGGAACAGCATTGTTTGCCGTTTGAATATGCACTTGGATTTTTTGTGAACAGATTGTGACTGGGTTAAAAAGAGGAGTTTAACTATTTTTCTCGAAATATTATTTGTTAGATTGTAAAACTTGAGGAGGAATCCGATCATGCTGGGACCAACAAATACTACACCAGTCACCGGCAGGAGGCCGGGCATACGAAATAAAAAGAAAGCCGCGTGGATTGCCATTGTTTCAATCATTTTGCTGGCCTTTGGTGTTAGTGTCGGAATTTCCGTATATGTCGGAACGAATTTGACGAAGCCGGAGAAAAAGGCGATAGATATTTTACCAAGCGATTATGAAATGGTTTATAAGGATATTGAATTCATGAGCAAGGATGCAAAAACTAAGCTTTCCGGATGGGTGTTGGAGCCGCCGGTTCCTGCGAAAATGAATGTGGTCTTCGCGCATGGCTACAAAGGGAATCGCTATGAAGAGAATATCCCGTTCTTACCGTTGGCCAGTAACCTTCTTGCCGATGGATACCGTGTTATCATGTTCGATTTCAGGTATGCCGGGGAATCGGAAGGGGAGATGACGACCGTCGGGGTAAAAGAAAAGCTTGATCTACTTGGGGCTATCGATTGGACGGCTGAACATTATGATGAGCCTGTTGGGCTATTGGGCATTTCCATGGGAGCGGCCACATCAATCTTGGCTGCAGCAGAATCTGAAGATGTCATAGCTGTGGTTGCTGACAGCCCTTTTAGTGACTTGCATAACTATTTAAAAGTGAACATGCCTGTATGGACTGATCTGCCCAATTTTCCGTTCACCCCTTTAATATTGACCCTTATTCCGTTCATGGCGGATGTGGATCTGCATGATGCAAGTCCTATCAGTGTGTTGGACAAGGTTGCACCCAGGCCTGTTCTTTTTATTCATAATAGAGGAGATGCATCAATTCCATATACTGAAAGTGAAATAATGGCAGAAAAAGACCCTGATCATTTTGCATTGTGGCTGACGGATGGGGATGGTCATGTGAAGTCCTTTGAACAAAATTCAGAGGAATATGTCGATAAAGTAAGAGGTTTTTTTGACAAGGCATTGCAAGAAGGAGAAGCCCGGCCGTAAATACGCTTTTAGAGAACCAACCGGTAAAAATGTCATTCCACTTGGGGATGGGCGCTTTAGTGTCCTGGAATATAATTATCTGGAAATATATGAATATGATTCTGATCATAATAAAGAAAGGAAGGTTAAAGAAGTTTCGCTCGATGAACAAAATGAATGATTATGGAGCAGGTGTAGGAACTTTGTATAAAATCGAACCGCTTAACAAAGGATTTTTCCAACAGCCGACTATTGAATTGGCTCAGTCACTTTTGGGCTGCCTGCTTGTAAAAGAAACAAGAGATGGCGTGTCCGCTGGATATATAGTTGAAACGGAAGCATATAAAGGTCCTGATGACCGTGCTGCGCATAGTTATGGAAACAGGAGGACAAAGCGAACGGAAGTCATGTTTGGCAAAGCAGGTGTCGTTTACACATACACAATGCATACGCACTGTTTGATTAATGTGGTAAGTGCGGGAATTAATGAACCGGAAGCCGTATTAATCCGGGCATTAGAACCTTATGCGGGGATTGAATTGATGAAGCAGCGGCGTCCCATTGATAAAATGAAGAATTTGACGAATGGTCCAGGGAAATTGACAAAAGCGATGGGAATCACAATGGAGGATTACGGCTTGAAATTTTTCGAGCGACCGCTGTTTATCAGCGAAGGATACACCCCTGAAGACATAGCACGAGGGCCCAGGATCGGAATTCCTAATACCGGTGAGGCACGGGAGTATCCGTGGCGTTTCTGGGTGAAGGGAAATGAATTTGTTTCAAGGTGAAAGAATAAGATGAAAGGCCAGGGCTGCGAGCAGCTCTGGCCTTTTTCTGTTTGAAAGCATTTTTTGTGGAATTTGCTTATAGGGTTTTGAAAATACAATCCGGAAACGAGAAATACTTTCCGGATATTGCAAATACTGTCCCTGAAACAAAAATACTATCCAAAATTCAAAAATACTATCCAAAAACCACAAATACTGTCCGATTTATAAATTGCTTTCGGAAATTCAATTGTCCTGGTCCGTACAGCCGCTTTTCCCTCAATTGAACAGGCCTTCCTTTTAAGAAATAGACAGAAAAATGGGTTTGACATGTATATTTGTATTAGTGTACTATCTAATTAATACACTAATACAAAGTTGACGGAGGGCAAAATAATGACTGCATTTATCGGGTTGTTGAAAAAGGACTTAAGCTTAATTAGATTCTGGTACATGGTTTGGCTGGCGTTTATGATCCTGGGCATAATTGCGGTTTATGGTATATCGAAAGGCGTATCCGAGCCGAGCATACTTGTTCCTTATCTTGTTACAATGGGCAGTTTTCACGTATTTCTCGCACCCATTGCATTGCTTTATATGTTAAACATTGAAGGGAAAACACAGTTGTGGCTGTATAACCCTCAAAACAGCACAAAATTATTGTTATCGAAAATTTGCAGTGCAACGGTAATTCAGTTGATCGCACAAGTGATCATTTCCTTATTTGCCGTCATTGTCATGAAAATTTTGCAGGACAATGGATTGATTGAGCACTTTAGTGATTTCCTTCCATTTAAACAAGGTTTTTATATGCAATTGGGCATTTTCGGAGTGTCTATGTATATGTCCATATGGGTCATTTTTCTTTGGACTGTTTACCACTCACTTGGAAAATATCCTTCAATCAGGAATTTTCGCTGGCTTGCCGTGGTTCTTGTCTGGCTGGCCTACAATTTATTTGAAGCTCTTCTTGCTAAAACCAAGGTAATCCAAAACCAACTGTTTTACTTTTCAGTAAATGTCGATATTGCCCCTCAGATGAATTATGAGACGAAGGAAGGCTGGAAGATACTTTATGCCGATGCATCAGTGCCGGTAACTGCGATTGTTTTATATGTCATACTGTCTGTGATATTTTTCCTCCTAGCCAGTTGGCTGCTTGATAGGAAAGTTGAGGTGTAAGGGACATGGCCAAAGATTTTGAGGCATCAAAACCGATTTATATACAAATCACAGAAAAGATTTTTCAAAGGATTATCCGTGGAGAAATCAATTCTGGTGAAAAACTGCCGTCTGTAAGGGAAATGGCTGTTCAGTCGGGTGTTAGCCCAAATACGATACAAAGGGCATATTCCGAAATGGAAAGGATGGGTATTGTGGAGACAAAGCGTGGACAGGGGACATTCGTCATTCAAAGGGAAAGTATTGTGGATGAATTGAAGGAATCCATGCAAACCGAAGTGATCGGCCAGTTTGTTAGAAATATGGAGGAATTAGGATTTTCGAAACAGCAAATGATGAGCGGTTTGAAGAACTACTTGGAGGAAGGTGAGCAGGGTGAGTATTGAGTTAAACGGAGTAACGAAAAGATATGGAGCAGAAAAGGCCCTTAACGATGTTACATTTCATTTTAAACCTGGAAAAATTTATGGGCTGCTCGGCCCGAACGGAAGTGGAAAGTCCACCACTTTGAAATTGATTACGGGACTCGTCTATCCAAACAGCGGAACGGTCTCAGTATTAAAGGAAACGGTGACAAGGAGAATCAGCAAAAATGTAGCGTACCTGACGGAGCTCGATATGTTCTATGATTCTTTCACATCAGGAAAAATGATTGATTTTTATGATACACAGTTTCCGGATTTTGACCGCGAAAAAGCATTCAAACTTCTTCAGGAGATGGAGCTTTCGCCGGACAAGAAAATTAAGCAATTATCCAAAGGGAATAGGGGACGGCTGAAGCTAGTTCTGACATTGGCCAGGGATGTCCCGGTAGTTCTGCTAGATGAACCATTTTCCGGTCTGGATCCGATGGTGAGAGATTCGATTGTAAGAAGCCTTCTCACAAACATTAATTTTGAAAAACAGACTGTCATTATCGCTACACATGAGATTGACGAAATCGAGCCGATCATGGATGAAGTCATTGCTATTTACAACGGAGATATTATTGGTCATGAAAATGTAGAAGTGCTTCGGGAGGAACAGGGCTTATCCGTTTTAGAGTGGTTCAAGTTGACGATGGTAAATCAAGGAAAGGCAGTGTGATACAGATGACAGCGGTCGTTGAGCTGCATAATGTGACGAAAACGATTCGGAACAGAAAAATTATTGATGATTTGAGCTTTGAGGTTAAAGAGGGAGAAGTGTTTGGCTTCCTGGGGCCCAATGGTGCCGGAAAAACAACGACTATCAGGATGATTGTCGGCTTGATCGGGATGACGGAGGGCGAAATTAAAATTTGCGGAAAAAGTGTCGGCAAAGATTATGAGAGTGCCATCAGTCATGTGGGTGCAATAGTAGAAAACCCGGAGCTATATAAGTTTTTGAGCGGCTATCAAAATTTGAAGCAGGCCGCCCGCGCGAACAAAGGCGTAACTAAAGAAAAAATTGATGAAGTTGTTGAGCTTGTCGGCCTGACCGAAAGAATCCATGACAAAGTAAAAACGTATTCTTTGGGGATGCGGCAAAGGCTGGGCATTGCACAAAGTCTCCTTCATGATCCCAAAATCCTCATTCTAGATGAACCGACAAATGGACTTGATCCTGCCGGCATCAGGGAAATCAGGGATTATTTAAGGGATTTGGCCAGTAAGAAAAATCTCGCTATCATCGTTTCCAGCCATTTGCTGGCGGAAATGGAAATGATGTGTGACAGGATCGCCATCATTCAAAAGGGTAGGCTGATCAATGTACAAAATGTAGTGACTGATGAGACCGATTCTGATAAAAAACAATATTTTTGTGATGTAAATAAACGCAACGAAGCTATTAAGATATTGACAAGAAGTGGAATCCAGGCAGTAAAGCATGAAAAGGGCATTCAAGTTTTACTGGAATCATGCGAGGTTCCGGATATGTTGCGTCTATTGCTGGATCATGATGTGCTTGTTTTCGAAATCAGTCCACTAAAAAAATCTTTGGAAGATAGATTTTTAGAGATCACAAATAAGTCGGAGGTGGCAGCCTTTGTTTAATTTGGTTATAAATGAATGGGAAAAAATTTTTAGGCAGGTCAGCACCTATATAATGATTGGATTTCTTATTCTGGTTCTGATTATTACTGCCGGGATGACCAAATATCTTGAAGGCAAAGAAAAAGCGCCTTCCACTGATTGGAAGCAGGAGCTGATGGCAGAGAACGAGTCCTTGAAGCAGAATCATGAAGGTGTGCAGATAATGACTCCCTCCATGAAGGAATTCATTCATAAGCAGGTGGCTGTCAATGAATATCGGATAAAACATGACCTTCCGCCAGCATCTGAAAGCACAGTATGGACATTCATTAATGATTCAACTTCTCTGATTCCCTTCGCCGGATTGTTCGTTTTAATCATTGCAGCGGGCATTATCGCCAATGAATTTTCGTGGGGTACGATCAAAGTATTACTAGTAAAGCCGTATAAACGCTGGAAAATATTACTGTCAAAATATATTGCCGTCAATTTTTTCCTTCTGCTCATGCTCACCATCCTGTTCGTATGCTCGGGAATTGCCGGAGCAGTCCTGTTTGGGACCGGGGACGCATCAAATAATGTTCACTTGGCATATGTTGGTGGCCAGGTACAGGAACAGAGCCTGTTTTTATATTTGCTCAAGTCATATGCATTCAACTCTCTCAGCGTCTTCTTGCTTACTGCGATGGCATTTATGATTTCAGCTGTCTTCAGAAACAGTGCGCTGGCTATCGGCCTGTCAGTGTTCCTGCTTTTTGCAGGCGGCACGTTGACAAATTTATTGGCCAGCAAATTTGAGTGGGCTAAGTACAGCCTGTTTGCCAATACGAATTTAATGCAATACATTGATGGAATGCCAATGGTTGACAGTATGACGATGAAGTTTTCCATTATAGTATTATTGACCTACTTTTTCATCTTCCAAGTTTCAGCATTCATCTTCTTTACAAGGCGTGATGTGGCGGTTTAATCGAAAAAAGTCGAATTACGCAACTATAATCCTAGTATAAAAATCTGACAAAATTAATTTGATAGTATAATAAAAGTTTGAAAGTCTTCCCCCTTTTTTGATATATTATTGTTGTAACGAAAAAGTAAACGATTGCAAAGGTCTTAAGATTAATAGAGCAATCGTTTTGCTTATCCGTTGCCAAAATATCGAAAAGGGGGATTAAATGTGAAGATGTCACGCTTTGCTTTAATGGGGTTTGTAACCGCATTCATGTTGTTGCTGGGCGGCTGCTTCAGCGGCGAGACTGAGTCGAAGCCTGATTCATCGGGTGGAGAAAAGTCTGGTGAAGAACAATCCGACGGCAAGAAAGTGTTGAATCTGAACAACAACGAAGAGCCGGGATCCCTGCATCCAGGTACAGCACAGGGAACTCATGATTCGTGGATTTTGGAGCATGCCTTTGAAGGATTGACAAAGAAAACTCCGGAAGGAGAAATTGTTGACGGCATGGCAAAGGATTGGGAGGTCAGTGATGACGGCATCACGTGGACATTCAATCTGAAAGACGATGTGAAATGGTCCAACGGCGACCCGGTGACTGCTCATGATTTTGAATATGCATGGAAACATGTACTCAATCCTGAAACCGCTTCAGAATATGCATATCAAATGTATTATCTTGCAGGCGGGGAGGAGTACAACAGTTCCGAAAACAAAGATGAATATGCTGATTTGGAAGAAAAAGTGGGAGTTAAAGCATTGGATGACCATACACTTGAGGTCAAGCTTGCTGAACCGACTCCGTACTTCCTTGATTTGACATCTTTTTATACCTATTATCCTGTGAACAAAAAGGTCCAGGAAGAGAACCCTAAATGGGCTCAGGAAGCAGATAGCTACGTTTCAAACGGTGCATTCAAGCTGACTGAATGGAACCATAAAGAAAGCATGAAGCTGGAAAAGAATGAAAACTATTATGACAAGGACAAAATCAACCTGGATGAAGTCAACTTTGTCATCATTGACAACGCTGACACTGCATGGCAGATGTATCAGGCTGATGAGCTTGATCTCGTCTATCCGCTGCCTCCAGATGTACAGGGGGAGCTAAGCAGCAAAGACGATCCTGAGTTTGAAATCGCTCCGGATTTGGCTGTTTACTACTACAACTTGAATAATGAAGTGAAGCCGTTTAACAACGTAAAGGTAAGAAAAGCTTTGTCTATGGGGATTGACCGTAAGACGCTTGTTGAGCACGTTTCCCAAGGCGGACAGCAGCCGGCTTACGGCGTGATTCCAGGAGGAATACCTGATGCCGAAGGTGATTTCCAGGAAAATTCCGGAGACCTGTTTAAAGAAGATGCAGAAGAAGCCAAAAAGCTTCTAAAAGAAGGACTTGCTGAAGAAGGCATGGATAAGATGCCTGAATTTACAATTACGTATAATACCGACGAAAACCATAAAAAGATAGCTGAAGCCATTCAAGAGATGTGGCGTAAAAATCTTGATGTACAAGTTACCTTGGAAAACGTGGAATTCCAAGTCAAGCTTGACCGTGAAAAAGCAGGAGACTACGACATTTCACGTGCCGGCTGGGTAGGCGACTATGTTGACCCTATGACATTCATGGATCTATGGGTAACCAACGGCTCCTTTAATGATGCTAACTGGAGCAACAAAGAATATGACAAGAACGTGAAATTTGCAAAATCCTCCATGGATGAGAAAAAACGTATGGAAGCTTTGCATAAAGCAGAAGAAATTTTAATGGATGAAATGCCAATTGTTCCAATTTATTTCTACACGAAACCATTTACAGTTAAACCGCATGTAAAAGGCGTCTTTACACCAATTAACCGTTATCCGCAGTTCATTTATGCTGATATTGAAAAATAATCGCATCCAAAAATCGAGGTATGCCGTCCTTGGCATACCTGGTTTTTGGTCTGATGGAAAAAAAAGACGGTTTTTGACTCTATAAAACTATCATCGATGCATGGGATTCAGCAGGAAAAAAGCTCTTGAGAGAGGTGTAAAGGATGTTCAAATATACATTAAACCGATTATTCTGGGCAATTATCACTGTGTGGGTCATTATTACACTCACCTTTATCATTATGAAAATTATTCCGGGGAATCCTTTCGCCAAGGAAGGTCCGATGCCCCCGGCTGTATATAATAACCTGCAGCATCATTATAATTTGGACAAGCCGGAAATTGTCCAATATGGGCTTTATTTAAAATCTGTTCTCCAATTCGATTTCGGTCCATCAATGAAATCAAAATCTATAACAGTCAATGACTATATTCAAAAAGGGTTTCCCATCTCTCTTCATTTAGGCCTTCAGGCCCTGGTAATAGCGATTGCATTTGGTTTGATCCTTGGGGTCATAGCAGCTTTGAACAGGAATCGGTGGCCTGACTATTCTTCGATGATACTCGCCATCGTCGGTCTGTCAATCCCGAACTTTGTCCTGGCAACGTTCCTTATCCATTATGTTGCTGTTGAATGGAAGCTTCTTCCTGTTGCCACGTGGAAGTCTTGGGCCCACACTATCCTGCCCTCCATCGCACTTGCCATGATGCCGATGGCTTATATTGCCCGGTTAATGAGGTCCAGCATGTTGGAAGTGATGAGTCAGGATTATATTTTAACAGCCAAGGCAAAAGGTTTATCGGGCAGTGTCATTATTATCAAACATGCAATAAGGAACGCTATTCTGCCTGTCGTGACAGTCCTTGGGATCCTGACAGCTAATCTGGTAACAGGAAGCTTCATCATCGAGCATATTTTCGGGATTCCAGGCATGGGGGAAATGTTTGTAAAAAGCATCTTTAGTCGTGATTATCCGGTTATACTAGGTTCCACGATTTTTTACAGCATCATACTCGTTTCACTGATCTTTATTGTAGATATCGCTTATACATGGATAGACCCAAGAATCAAGATCACAAGGGAGAGCAGCTAATGAGTAAGCAGGAATTGAAATTGACGGAAGACATGTTTTTGCCAGCGGAAGACAATTTTAAGGAAGCTGAAAAAATCGCAAGGCCTTCTATTTCCTACTGGTCGGATGTATGGCGCAGACTGTTGGAAAATAAGCTTGCGATGCTCGGATTGATTGTTATTATTCTATTGACAATCATGGCGATTATCGGGCCGCATTTGAACGGCTTCACGTACTATGAACAGGATTTTACAAAAAAGAATTTGCAGCCGAATGCTGAGCATTGGTTCGGAACGGACTCAGCAGGCAGGGATTTGTTCACCCGTAGTTGGTACGGTGCGAGGATATCACTGTTTATCGGAGTAATGGCTGCGCTGATCGACTTCCTGATCGGGGTTGCATACGGAGGGATTTCAGCAATTAAAGGCGGCCGCGTGGACAACGCCATGATGAGGATTGCTGAAATACTTTATGCCATCCCTTATTTATTGGTCGTTATTTTAGTCATGATTGTCATGCAAAGAGGCATCTGGCCGATCATCATCGCTTTATCAATCACAGGCTGGATTCAAATGGCCAGGCTTGTGAGGGGCCAGGTTTTACAGTTGAAGGAGCAAGAGTTTGTCCATGCATCCAATGCAATGGGGGCAAAAATGGGTTGGATTTTAAGAAAGCATATGATACCGAATACACTTGGACCTATCCTTGTAAATATAACCCTAACGGTTCCGACGGCAATTTTTGCAGAAGCGACCTTAAGCTTCCTTGGATTGGGCGTCCAGGCACCACAGGCCAGCTGGGGAACGCTTGTAAGTGATTCGCTTGGAAGCATTCATGTGGGACATTTTTATCAATTATTCATACCAGCTATTTTAATATCTTTGACAATGTTGGCCTTTAACGTATTTGGCGATGGGCTCAGGGATGCACTCGATCCCAAATTGCGAGATTGAGAGAGGTGGGGATCGATATGAAGAATGTACTCGAAGTAAAAGACTTGCATGTATCTTTTCACACTTATGCCGGAGAAGTAAAAGCTGTCCGCGGGGTTGATTTCAGCGTAGGGCAGGGGGAAACAGTGGCCATCGTCGGTGAATCAGGCTGTGGTAAAAGTGTCACAGCCAAATCAATCATGAGATTGCTCCCTTCGCCGCCGGTACAATATAAGCAGGGCACGATTGAATTTCAAGGGAAAAATATTTTCGACGTACCTGAAAAAGAAATGCAGCGTATCCGTGGAAATCAAATCAGTATGATATTCCAGGATCCGATGACTTCGCTGAATCCGACGAGCAAAATCGGAAGCCAAATTATGGAAGCCGTTTTAAAGCATAATGACATCAGCAAAAAGGCTGCTGCTGAAAAAGCGATTGATATGCTTAAACTAGTGGGTATACCACAGCCTGATAAGCGGGTTAACCAGTATCCTCATGAATTTTCCGGGGGAATGCGCCAGAGGGCTATGATTGCGATGGCGCTGGCATGTAATCCACGTCTGCTGATCGCTGACGAGCCGACAACAGCGCTTGATGTGACAATCCAGGCGCAAATCTTGGAACTGATGAAAAAGATTCAGAAAGAAACGGGAACATCCATTATTTTAATTACACATGATTTGGGCGTTGTGGCCGAAATGGCTGATCGGGTGGTTGTCATGTACGCTGGCCAGGTTGCCGAAACAGGTACAGTGAAAGATTTATTTGCTAATCCACAGCATCCTTATACGATGGGATTGTTGAATTCTATCCCGCGTCTGGATATGGATAAATCACAGCCTCTTTCTCCAATTATCGGGACGCCGCCTGATTTGATTGAACCGCCTAAAGGTTGTCCGTTTTTTGCGCGGTGCCAATACGCCATGCGCGTATGTAAAAACCACGACCCGGAGCTTGACGAAGTGAGGTCGAACCAATTTGCAGCTTGCTGGCTTCATCATCCAATGGCCCAAAAAAGAGCAAGTGTGTGACAAAGGAGGAAGCAGATGACGCCGGAACTGAAGGAAAAAAACTCTTTTGAACAGGGGAGCTCTTCTTCACCTTTGATTCAAGTGAAGGATTTGAAGAAATATTTTAATGTGGGAGATAAGAAACTGAAGGCGGTAGACGGACTGAACCTCGACATATATCCAGGGGAAACAGTTGGCCTTGTTGGAGAGAGCGGCTGTGGAAAATCAACTGCCGGTCGAACAATCATCAGGCTATATGAGCCGACGTCCGGAGAAGTTTTATATAATGGAAAAAATATTTATGACAATAAAGAGCGGGAGATGTCCAAGCTGCGCCGGGACATCCAGATGATTTTCCAGGACCCGTACGCATCATTGAATCCACGGATGACGGTAGAGGAAATAATCGGGGAGCCGTTTACCATTCATCACACGCTTGGCGGGAAAAAGAAAAAGGAGCGCATTAAAGAGCTGCTCCGGCTCGTCGGATTGAATGCCGACCATATTAGCCGCTTCCCGCACGAATTCAGCGGCGGCCAGCGCCAGCGGATTGGGATTGCTCGAGCTCTGGCCCTTGACCCGAAATTCATCGTGTGCGATGAGCCGATTTCCGCTCTGGATGTGTCCATCCAGGCCCAAGTGGTGAACCTGCTGAAAGAGCTGCAACGGAAAATGGGCTTGACCTATTTGTTCATCGCGCATGACCTGTCGATGGTCAAATATATATCAGACCGGATTCTCGTTATGTATCTTGGAAAAATGGTAGAGTTGACCGATAGCGAAGAGCTGTATGCCAATCCGTTGCATCCGTATACGAAGGCATTGCTGTCGTCGGTTCCTATACCTGATCCTGAGCTGAAACGTGAGCGGATCATCCTGAAGGGGGACGTGCCAAGTCCGATTGATCCGCCAAGCGGCTGCGTCTTCCGGACTCGTTGCCCGGCAGCCATGGACGTGTGCGCCGAGGTTGTACCGGAGTGGCAGGAAGTAAAGCCGGGACACTTTACCGCGTGTCATTTATATCAATAATGTAGGTTGGTGTTGGAGCGTGCCAGGCCCCTTGGGGGCTGCGGCGCGCTCCAACCTTCTTATAAAAGCTATCATGGCGAGCATGTTAATATGGAAAATATTTTTACCATGTCAGTCACGATTATTTTTCAATAAGAATTGACTAACAATAATTTTTTATGGTAAGGTAATACCAATTTCAGAAATCCTTTAGTTCGCTAGAGAATTAAAGAATAATAGATTCGGGATGTGACTTTTTATGTTTTTGCCAGCGGGAAGCAGAGATGAGATGGGACCGGCTGTAAGCAACCGTTTTTCCGTTATGGAGAAGTTCAGGAAAGTGGCTGTACTGCGAGGCTACGAACAAATATCGACTCCGGTCGTTGAATATGCATCTACTTTTACAAATGAACATGTGGATATGAAACTTCAAAATATGCTGAAATGGTTCAATTCTGAAGGCGAAATTGAGGTGCTCCGTCCGGATTGGACTACTTCTATCGCCAGGGCACTGTCTTCGCAGGAACACAAGCCGCAAAAATGGGCTTATCAGGGATCAGTTTTTAATACAGATCGGCCAGGGGTTGAGTATCATCAGGCTGGAATTGAGATTCTGCATATGCCGCCTTTAATGGGAGAGAGCGAGAGCCTGCTGATGGCTCATTCTTTTTTAAAAAGCCTTGGGATAACTGATTACGCGATTGAGCTTGGCCATACCGAGTTGTATGAAAGCCTTATTCAAGGGCTTGATTTGAAATCCGAGGATGCGGAACGTCTCCGCCAGGCAATGCATGATAAAAAACAGGATGAAGTCTATCAAATCGCACTTAACAATGGGGACAAGAAAACAGCGGAGGAGCTCGCAGCCCTTGTCGATGCATATGGCGGCATTGAGGTGATCACTGAATATGAAGAACGCTGGAAAGAAAGAAAAGATCTGCTGGATATGCTTGCCCATCTGAAAAAAGTCGCACAGACCCTGGTAGAATCAGGCGCCAACGATATTCTTGTCGATCTTGGCCGAGTAAAGAACCTCCCATATTATTCAGGAATGATGTACAGAGGCTTTTTAAAGAAAACAGGTGCTGTCTGCTTCTCTGGCGGACGTTATGACAAGCTTTATGACCGGTACGGCGGCCATGTTTCTGCTGCCGGGCTTGCGTTTGATGTAGACGTACTTGCAGAGCTTTACAAAGAAGAGTCACCGATGAAAAAAGTCTGCATCATTGCAAATCCGGAATCGCTCGTTTACGCGGAAAAATTGAGACAGACGTATGAAGGCTGCATTGTTGATGTCCAATCGGAAACAGCTGATTTGGATTATTATGATAAAATAGTGAAAATAAAACTTATTGACGGAAAATATGAGGTGTTTGAAAGTGAAACCGATGATCGCACTAACCAAAGGTAGGTTAGAAAAGCAGTTTCTAGCATTTTTACAATCAAAAGGTTACGATATCACGCCTTTAATTGATAAAGGAAGAAAGCTTCAGATCGAGACGGACGATTTCTTTGCGGTATTTGCTAAAGGAGTAGATGTCGCGACATATGTCGAACACGGGATTGCAGACCTTGGCATAGTTGGGGAAGACATCCTGCTTGAATTTGAACCGGACGTCTACGACCTGCTTCCGCTACCATTCGGAAAATGCCGTTTGGCGATAGCTGGAGAGCCGGGGGCACCTCGTCCGTTCGGCAAACAGCGGATTGCAACGAAGTTTCCAAATATCACGACAAAATATTTCAGAGAACGCGGGAAATCCGTCGACATTGTGAAATTGGAGGGGTCCGTTGAATTAGCCCCGCTTATGGGGCTGGCGGACAATATCGTGGATATCGTTGAAACAGGCAATACATTAAAAGAAAACGGACTTGTTATCAAAGAGGAAATGTTATCCATTTCCGCACGCTGCATTGCGAACCGGAATTCTTTAAAACTGAAAAAATCTGTACTGGCACCTCTGATCAATTCTTTCCGTATCAAGGAGGCTGCCATATGATTCCTTCATATACAACCAGCCAATTCAGAGAAGCATTCATCTCTACGAAAACGAAAAAACAGTCCTTCGACGATGAAGTTTTAAAGACAGTAAAAAATGTGCTGGAAGATATCCGAGCTCGCGGAGATGAGGCACTCAAGGAATATACGGAAAAGTTCGACGGCTACAGCGGTGACAGCTGGGAAGTGACAAAGGAAGAAAGAGAAGCGGCCTGGAAGGAAGTCTCCTCAGACGTCATCGAATCGCTTGAGAGGGCGGCAGCAAATATTAGAAGCTTCCACTCCAAACAGCTTCAGCAGTCGCGGATGATGGAAATGACCGAAGACATCATTTCCGGACAGCTCTTCCGTCCAATTGAGCGCGCAGGCATCTACGTTCCTGGGGGAAAGGCGTGCTATCCTTCCACTGTATTGATGAACGCCATTCCTGCAAGCTTGGCCGGCGTGAAAGAAATTATTATGGTTACACCGGTGAGGGGCGGTCAGAGTATTCCTCCTGTTTTATCTGTAGCTGCAGATATCGCTGGAGTCACAACTATTTATAAAATAGGCGGCAGCCAAGCGATTGCTGCACTTGCATATGGAACAAACAGTATTCCTTCCGTCGACAAAATTGTCGGTCCGGGTAACGCTTATGTGGCTGCTGCCAAATCGCTTGTTTTTGGCGAGGTAGGAATTGATATGATTGCTGGTCCGTCCGAGGTGGCCATCATTGCAGACGAATCGGCTAACCCGGTTTTTGTGGCGGCAGACCTGATTGCACAGGCTGAGCATGACGAAAAAGCACGTTCATTTCTTTTTGCAACATCAAAAAAGCTCATAGATGAAACTATGGAAGAAGTGAAGACACAATGTGAACAGCTTCCACGAAAATCCATTGCTGAAGTTTCACTTATAAATGAGGGAGCTGCTGTTTTAGTGGACTCAATCGACGAGGCGTTTGAACTGTCCAACGCCCTTGCTCCTGAGCATTTGGAAATTCAAGTGGAAAATGCTCTGCAGCATTTGAGCAAAGTGAAAAATGCCGGATCCGTATTTATCGGCCACTACACGCCGGAAGCGGTCGGTGATTATTTTGCAGGACCGAACCATGTTTTACCCACAGTGGGGACTGCCCGTTTTTCATCAGGCCTATCTGTTGATGATTTTATTAAAAAAACGACATATGTTTATTACTCTGAAAAGGCATTGCGCAATGCTGCACCGTATGTAGAAACCTTGGCAACAAAGGAAGAATTGGACGGCCATGCGTATGCTGTGAAAGTGAGGCTGGAACAGTGAGAAAAACCCTTCAAGGAATGTCACCGTATAAAGTGACTTCCGAACAGGCTGATGTCATCAGGCTTGACAGCAACGAAGCTTATACTAGCCTGCTATCCTATGTAGATTTTTCCGAACTGGAAACAACGCTGTTGAACCGCTATCCTGCTGAAAGTACGGAAAGCTTGATCGAGGCTTACAGCAAGTTTTCAGGCTTTCCTGCTGAAAATATTTTGGCGGGCAACGGATCTGATGAATGTATTACGCTCATTTCCCAATATGCTCTTGATCCTGGAGATCAGGTCATCGTGTTCGAACCTGATTTTTCGATGTATGAAAAAAATGCCCGCGTTATGGGTGCTGAAGTGACAACGATCAAGTTGAACGAAGATTTCTCTCTTCCGCTTCAAAAGATCAAAGATGAAATCGAGCGTTTGGCGCCAAAATTATTATTCTTATCTAACCCGAATAATCCCACTGGCAGACTGTACGAAAATGAGGAAATCGAAGAATTGATTGCCTCAATGAAACAGGCGGGCGGAATACTCATATTGGATGAAGCGTATATGGATTTTTCCGGCGAATCAGCGTTCGCTAAAAAAGTGCTCGATTATGAGAATCTTATCATTCTCAGAACAGCTTCAAAAGCTCTTGGTATGGCGGCGCTCCGCCTTGGGTTCGTCATATCGAATGACAGGATCGTTGAAGGAATAAGTGCGGTTAAGCCCCCTTATAACGTAAATACGGTTTCTGCGCAGATTGGAACGCAGCTTTTGAAAAAGCCGGAGCTGTTGGATCAATTTTTAATCATGCAGCTTGCACAAATTGCGGAGCTTGAAGAAATCATGAGTGAATTTTCCAGTAAAGTAGAGGGATCTGTTTTATACCCAAGCAGCGCGAACTTCTTTTTAATGAGAATGGAAGGTGCCAAGGATTTGGCAGACTACTTATACGAAAGAAAAATAAAAATCCGCACGTTTGACAATGGTTCTCTACAGGCTGTCCGGGTTTCAGCGGGGACAGAGGAAGAACATGAAAAGCTGAAAGTGGCACTGATGAATTGGAGTGACAAGTAATGCGCCAAGCGTCAAGTAAAAGAGAGACAAGTGAAACGAAAATAGATCTTTCCGTCCTGCTGGATGAACCGTCAGAGGTGAATATCCAGACGGGAGTCGGTTTTTTTGATCATATGCTGACCGCTTTTGCGCGGCACGGCAGATTCGGACTTAAGGTGAATGTGGAAGGCGACCTGCATATCGACAGCCACCACACAGTGGAGGATACGGGGATTGTTCTAGGGAAGGCGATTAGGGAAGCTCTTGGCGACAAGCAGGGAATCGTACGTTTTGGTACTTCCTACGTGCCGATGGATGATGCCCTTGGATTCGTGTCACTTGATATTAGCGGCCGTCCGTTCTTGCACTTTGAAGGCGAATTTAAATTGCAGTCTTTGGGCAATTTCGATACGGAACTTGTGCGCGAATTTTTCCAGGCCTTTGCTTTTAACGCGGGAATCACGCTTCATGCCCGGGTTTTATATGGAGAAAATACCCATCATAAAATCGAGGCACTTTTCAAAGCCCTTGGACGTGCGTTGAGGGAAGCGGTCAATATCGATCCCGAAATACAAGGGGTTCTTTCAACGAAAGGTTTATTGGAATAAGAAAAGCGCAAGGCGCCCGTCTATCGGCGACAAGCACAAGGCGAATTGCGAGGAGGCAGTTTTTCAGCCACCACAGCAATTTGACTTGTGACCTCGAGCCGATGGCGCCTGGAGCTGGACAAAACGCATACTCTATTCGGAGAGAAGCTTAGCGTAATTTTATCTTTCTTATCATGTAGAAAAATATAAGCAAAACGTTTGCAGGAGGAACAAATGAAGATTTTACCGGCTATGGACTTAATTGATGGCAAATGCGTCAGGCTTTATCAGGGGGATTTCAATCAAACGACACAGGTAGGCAGCGATCCTGAATCACAGCTGCAGACGTTTATCGAAGATGGGGCGGAAATCGTCCATATCGTGGACTTGGACGGAGCACGTTCAGGGAAGCCAGAGCAGCTCGAACTTATTTCCAGGCTCTGTGCCATGTCGACTGTGCCGATCCAGGTTGGCGGAGGAATACGTAGTCTGGATACCGTAAGAGCGTATGCGGAAGCAGGGGTGGACCGCATCGTCATCGGTACAGCAGCGGTCGAGGATGAAAACTTTTTAAAAGAAGCGTTGAAAAATTATAAGAAGAATATTGTGATCGGAATCGACGCACGTAATGAAAAAGTGGCGGTTTCCGGATGGGAAACCGAGACGGAAGTCGATTATATCGAGTTTGCCAAAAAGATGGAGGAGCTCGGTGTCGAAACGATCGTATTCACAGATATCTCAAAAGACGGGACGATGCAGGGACCGAATCTGGAACAGTTGAAAAAGATCAGTGATGCAGTCGGTTGTAAAATTGTCGCTTCAGGAGGAATCAGGAACCAGGCCGATCTCGATGCCGTAGCGGCACTTGGCATTGGGGAAGCTATCGTCGGAAAGGCTATGTACGAGGGCACGGTAAAATTAAGGAGGTCATGATTGTGAAAAAAATTATTCCTTGTTTAGACGTAAAAGATGGACAAGTGGTGAAAGGAATTAATTTTGAAGGGCTTCGTCAGATGGGCGACCCGGTGGAAATGGCCTCGAATTACTCGGATAATGGTGCCGATGAATTGGTGCTTTTGGATATTTCGGCTACAACTGAAGGCAGGGATACGATGGTCGATGTAGTTAAACGTGTCTCTGAAAAAATTTCAATTCCATTTGCAGTCGGCGGCGGAATCAAAACATTGGATGATATTTCCCGTGTCCTTGATGCAGGGGCAGATAAAGTCGGAATCAACTCGGCTGCGGTCGACCGTCCAGAGCTGATCAAAGAAGCGGCGCAAAAGTTCGGCTCTGAAAAAATCGTAGCTGCAGTGGATGCCAAGCAATTCCCGGACGGTTCATGGCATGTCATGACTCATGGCGGGATGAAGGATGCAGAGCTAGATGCTGTGCAATGGTCCAAAATGCTTGAAGAGCTTGGAGCGGGTGAAATTTTGTTGACAAGCGTTGACCGTGACGGAATGAAAGACGGCTATGATCTTGAACTGACGAAAGCGATCGTGGACGCGGTTGACATTCCGGTTACGGCATCTGGCGGCTGCGGCAATGCAGATCATATTGTTGAAGTGTTTGAAAAGACGGACTGCGCTTCCGCTTTGGCAGCATCCATATTTCACGAGAATACCGTCAGCATTCCTGAAGTGAAGAAGCTGTGCCGAGGGCAGGGAGTGAACGTCAGTGACTCCTGATTTTTCCAAAGGGCTGCTTCCCGCCATTGTCGTCGATGATAAAAGTGGAGAAGTGCTTATGCTTGCTTACATGGACGAAACAGCTTTTAATAAGACGCTTGAAACAAAGGAGACCTGGTTTTATTCCAGATCCCGAAAAGAATATTGGAATAAGGGCGCTACATCGGGAAACAAGCAGCGGGTCAAATCCATCCAGTCGGATTGTGATGGCGATACCTTGCTTGTCAGGGTTGATCCACTGGGCCCTGCGTGCCATACAGGTGAAATATCCTGCTTCTTTGACACGATTGAAGGCGAGCATGAGGAACTGCCTTTGTCATCCGTTATTTCATCCCTTGATGACGAGATAAAAGATAGAAAAGCCGATCCCGTCGAGGGCTCCTATACAGCTTATTTATTTGACAAAGGAACAGATAAAATTGCCAAGAAGTTGATCGAGGAAGCCGGCGAGGTCATCATTGCTGCAAAAAATAACGACAAGGAAGAACTCATCAATGAATTTGGCGACCTTTTTTACCATTGCCTTGTCCTGATGGCGGATCAGAATGTGCCGCTAGAAGATGTTCTAGCGGAGCTGCGGAACCGTTCATCCAAAAAGGGGAACCTGAAAAAAGAGCGGCCGGATATTGAAAAATGGTAAATTAGTAAAAAAAAATAATCTTGACAGGATTAAATTACCGTGCTAGACTTCAAATTAGTGATCGTAACCGAACAAAAATAATTAAATACATTTCTTATCAAGAGTGGTGGAAGGATCTGGCCTGATGACACCCGGCAACCTTAAGTTTGATACTTAAACGGTGCTAAATCCAGCTGAGCGCAATGCTTGGGAAGATAAGAGGATATATACGATAAAACCTCTCATCTTCCATGAGAGGTTTTTAATTTCACAAAAAAAATTAAATAAGGATGTTCTTATCAAGAGCGGCGGAGGGACTGGCCCTATGATGCCCGGCAACCATCAAGTAAGTTTTTACTGGCTTGAAAAGGTGCTAATTCCTGCAGGAGGAAACTCCTGGAAGATAAGAAGAGAATTACTTTATTAAGCTCTCTTCTTATGAAGAGGGCTTTTTTATTTTACGAATACAGGGGGAATTTGAGATGACAACTAAAACAAAAAACACAACGTATGATCTTGAAACATTAGCATTGCATGGAGGGCAGGCACCAGATCCGACCACGGGATCAAGAGCCGTTCCAATCTATCAAACAACTTCTTTTGTTTTCCATGATACAGAGCACGCTGAGAGGTTATTCGCTCTGGATGAGCCGGGAAACATCTATTCCCGCATTGGTAATCCGACAGTGGATGTATTCGAAAAAAGACTGGCATTGCTTGAAGAAGGCGTTGCGGCAGTGGCCACTTCATCCGGAATGTCAGCCATTACGTTATCCATCCTGAGCTTGGCAAGTGCCGGAGATGAAATTGTAGCGGCAACCAACCTTTATGGAGGTACATATAACCTTTTTGCTGTCACACTTCCGCGTTATGGCATCAACGTTAAATTCGTCGATCCAACCGACCCTGAAAACTTCAAAGCGGCCATCACTGATAAAACAAAGGCCGTTTACGGTGAAATAATTGGAAACCCGGGCTTGCAAGTGCTGGATGTTGAAGCAGTGGCAGAAGTTGCTCATGAAGCAGGAGTACCGCTGATTATCGATAATACATTTGCAACTCCGCATGTGTGTAAACCGCTTCAGCTTGGGGCTGACATCGTTGTCCACTCGGCAACAAAATGGATAGGCGGGCACGGTACTTCTATCGGAGGCGTCATTATTGACGGCGGTCGCTTCAATTGGAATACAGAAAAATTCCCTGAATTCACTGAGCCAGATCCAAGTTATAACGGGATTCGTTATGCAGTTGATTTCGGAACATTAGCGTTTATAACAAAAGTAAGAGTTCAGTTACTTCGCGACTTTGGTGCAGCATTAAGCCCGCAAAATGCCTTCCAGCTTATTCAGGGGCTTGAAACATTGCATTTACGTGTAGAGCGTCATAACGAAAATGCCGCCAAGCTAGCGGAATACCTGGAAAATCACCCGGCGGTCGAATGGGTATCTTATCCTGGACTTGAAAGCCATCCATCCCATGAATTGGCGAAAAGAATTCTTAATAACGGTTTTGGATCCATCATTGTCTTTGGTATCAAAGGTGGAAAAGAAGCTGGTAAAGACTTGATCAACAATGTTTCATTGTGGTCACATGTGGCCAATGTAGGTGATGCGAAATCGCTCATTATCCACCCTGCTTCCACTACGCACCAGCAGCTGACGAAAGAACAACTGGAAGAAACAGGTGTGACTGAAACGCTTGTCCGCTTGTCGGTTGGAATTGAATCTCTGCGCGATATTCAAAACGACCTTAATCAGGCTTTGGTAAAAGCGACTGGTATTGGTGCCGGGGAAGAGCAGCCTGTTGTGATCAATGATGAGGGTGTCATCCGCTGGGCATTAAACTCCGCAACTGAGAGAGTATTGGAAAATGGCCAGGAAATTACCCGCCAAAAAACATTGGCAATTGTTGGTTTAAGCGGTAAGGAGGCAAGGCCGAGCTACCGTTTGGCTCGCAAAATGCAAAGGCTTGGCTATAAAATTGTTCCTGTAAATCCAAGGGAAACAGAAATATTGGGTGAAAAAGCTTATCCGGATTTAAAAAGCATTCCATTCCCGATCGATGTTGTTCAAGTATTCAGAAGCCCTGAAGCGGCGATTGGCGTTGCAAAAGAGGCAGTGGAAGTGAATCCGAAGGTTTTCTGGCTCCAAGAAGGAGTCATATCTCCTGAAGCTGCAGAAATAGCGCAAGATGCCGGTATCCCGGTTATCCATAATAGATGTACGTATAAAGAAGCACAGAGATTACGCGGAACAATCTCAACATATGCATGTGAGATTTAAAGGGAAAAGAGAAGGAGAATACAACAATGAAAAAACTGACATCAATTTTAGCGATCGGCATTATCGGCCTTGCTTTATTAATAACATCCGGCTGCTCCTCCAGTGCCAAATCTGAAGGACAGCCAGAAAAAATCAGACTGGACTACGCATATTACTCACCTACAAGCCTTGTACTGAAAAAATTCGGCTTCTTGGAAGAAGAGTTTAAGGATGATGGGATCAAAATCGAATGGACATTAAGCCAGGGCAGCAACAAAGCCCTGGAATTCCTGAACAGCAACAGTGTTGATTTCGGGTCAGCCGCTGGAGCTGCAACGTTGATTTCAAAGGCCAACGGAGCGCCGATTAAAAATGTCTACATCGCCAACAAGCCGGAATGGACAGCGCTTGTAACAACAGCGGATTCCAAAATTAAATCTGTAAAAGATTTAAAAGGGAAAAAAGTCGCAGCAACACTCGGAACAGATCCTTATATTTTCTTGCTTCGGGCTTTAGATAAAGAAGGTGTGTCCGTCGATGATGTGGAGATTGTCAACCTGCAGCATAGTGACGGAGCGACTTCACTGACAAATGGATCAGTGGATGCATGGGCTGGTCTTGATCCTCATATGGCTCGCCTGGAAATTGAAACAGGAGCCGAATTGTTTTACCGCAATCCTGATTTTAATACGTACGGATTTTTAAACGTACGACAAGATTTTGCTGAAAAGCATCCTGAATATGTAGAGCGTGTGATCAAAGCCTACGAGAAGGCAAGACAATGGGTGCTTGATAACCCGGAAGAAGCTGTAAAACTGTTGGCGGAAGAAGCAAGCATCCCGGAAGACGTGGCACGCATCCAGCTCGAACGTAATGATTTTTCGGAGCCTGTACCAGGGGATGTTCAAAAAGAAGCGCTTGTAGCAGCGGGTAAAATATTACAAGAGAGTGATGTTATCGATTCAGGAGCCGATCTTGAAGAGTTGACTTCAAATCTAATTGATCCGTCATTTGCAAAAGAAGCAATTGAAGGCAAATAAACTCGGGTAGGAGCGAAGTGAAATGGCAAAGCATGAAGGTGAATTAGCGTCCGTACTTGTTGCAGAAAGAACGTTGGAAGAGAAAAAAGTCCGGACAAAAAAGAGAAATTTTCAGCCGTTCATACTTGGAAGTTTACTGCCAATCTTTCTTGTGTTGTCGTGGGAAGTGTTAAGCCGCCTGGGAGTTTTTCCCGCGTATCAGCTGCCGGCCCCTTCGACGATATTGGCAACAATTCAAAAGATGGGGCAGGACGGTTCCTTATGGGGGCATGTCGGCATCACAACCTATCGCGTTTTCTTGGGATTTGTATTAGGAACGGCTGTAGCGGTGGTTTTAGGTTCATTTGTCGGTTTTTACAAAAAGGCTGAATATCTTTTTGACCCGATGATTCAGGCTTTCCGCTCGATCCCATCATTGGCGTGGGTGCCATTGTTCATCCTGTGGATGGGAATTGGTGAACCTTCCAAAGTGACGATGATCGCAGTCGGTGTCTTTTTCCCGGTTTACCTGAATATCGTCAGCGGAATTGCGGGGGTCGACAGAAAATTGATCGAAGTTGGAAAAATGTACGGATTAAGCACGTTCCAGCTTGTCACCAGAGTGATTTTGCCGGCTTCACTCCCTTCCTTTCTTGTTGGACTGCGAAGCGGTTTGGGCTTAGGCTGGATGTTCGTTGTCGCTGCGGAATTGATGGGAGCCAGTCAAGGTTTGGGTTATTTGCTTGTCCTAGGACAAAACACACTTTCCCCGGAGACGATCATTGCAAGTATCATCTTGTTTGCCGTCATTGGAAAGTTGACTGACTGGATTCTCAAAGTAATTGAAACACGTACATTGCATTGGCAAGACCGGCTTGTGAAGTCGTAATTCGGAGGGGAAAAAGATGGGCTTGGAATTGAAAAATGTCAGTCGGACATTCGCCGGGAAAACAGCGGTCCGGAATATCACTCTATCTGCAAAACCAGGTGAAATTATCGGAATACTTGGTACGAGCGGCTGCGGAAAGAGCACGTTATTACGGGCTATTTCCGGGCTGGATAATGAGTATGATGGAGAAATAAAGATTAACGGCCAAACGTCAAAAGAAGTGCATGATGCAACGGGCTTTATTTTTCAAGAGCCGCGGCTGTTTCCCTGGATAACCGTGCTGGAAAATGTCATTTTCGGATTGAAAGGCAAAAAGGAAGATAAGATCAGCCTTGGAAAACGATACTTGGAAAGCGTCGGCTTGGGAGGCTGCGAAGATCTTTATCCAAGGCAATTATCGGGCGGGATGGCGCAGCGTGTTGCAATCGCCCGCGCCCTTGTCACATCACCGGAAATTCTGTTATTGGATGAGCCATTCAGTGCATTGGATGCTTTTACAAAAATGCAGCTACAAGACTTGCTGCTTGATATTTGGAAAGAGCATAAGACGACAATCGTACTGGTCACTCATGACATTGATGAAGCAACGTATTTATGCGATCGGATAGTAATTCTACGAGGACAGCCGGGGGAAATTGCCAAGGAACTGACGGTTACTGAAAGCCGGCCTAGGTCGAGGGGAAGCAATGTATTGGCGGAACTAAAAACAGAGATTTTGGAAAGCCTTGATTTGAATAAAGCGGGCAAAGCCCTGATTTCATCGTAATGGAGGTATAGATGATGGCAGTATTAGAAAAAGAGATAATCGCATCGATTCCAGGGACATACAATCTGGAAAACTATGATGAACTACGACATACATTTTCATGGGATGACGCTGCAAAGGAACTAAGTTTTGCGAAGACCGGAAAGCTCAATGCTGCCTATGAAACGATCGACCGGCATGTTGACGAAGGATATGGCAATAAGATTGCCCTTCATTACGTGAACGGCGATGAAAGACGCTTGCTCACATATCAAGCGGTAAAGGATAAAACAGATCATTACGCCAGAGTGTTAAAAAGTCACGGGGTTAAAAAGGGAGACAGGGTGTTTGTATTTCTTCCGAAAACTCCCGAATGTTACATTTCCATTTTGGCCATTATCAAGATCGGTGCCATTGCGGGACCTTTGTTTGAAGCTTTTATGGAAGAAGCGGTCAAAGATCGGATCAATGACTGCAAGGGAACTGTACTGATTACAGACAACGAGATGGTCAAACGGGTTCCGCAAAAAGAAATCCCTTCACTTCACACGATTTTGGATGTCGAAGACATTGAAAATACAATTATTGATAGCAAAAAAGATTGTGACTTGGTCGAGTGGGTGGATCCGGAGGACGGAATGCTCATTCATTATACGAGCGGGTCGACAGGAAAACCTAAAGGTGTTTTGCATGCACATCGTGTCGTGAGCCACCATTATGTATCGGGCAAATGGGTGCTAGATGTGAAAGATGATGATGTTTATTGGTGCACGTCTCATCCTGGTTGGGTAACAGGGAGTGTGTACGGTTTGTTTGCACCGTGGCTGAATCGGGCGACAATTGTCATTCAAGGAGGCCGGTTCAAAGCCGAAAACTGGTACCAGCTGATCCATGAATTGAAGGTAACGATTTGGTACAGCGCACCGACTGCTTTCCGGATGCTGCTTTCACAAGGCGAGGTTATAAAAAACTATGATCTATCTTCATTGCGCCATGTGCTAAGTGTCGGCGAACCTTTAAACCCTGAAGTGATCTACTGGGCATGGGAGCAGTTGGGCGTCCGCATCCATGACACATGGTGGATGACCGAAACCGGAGGACACTTGATCGTCAATTTACCGGCTGAAACGATTAAACCAGGCTCGATGGGACGTCCATTCCCTGGCATCACTGTCGGCATTTTGGATGAAAATGGACGGGAGCTGCCGCGGGGCTCTGTGGGGCAACTGGCGATTCGCACGCCGTGGCCTGGATTGATGAAGGAGATTTGGGGAAGCAAAGATAGATTTGATGCTTATTTTAAATATGAAGGCTGGTACGTTTCCGGCGACCTGGCTTATCAGGATGAAGATGGCTATGTGTTTTTCCAAAGCCGCGATGATGACATGATCAACTCTGCTGGAGAACGGATTGGACCTTTTGAGGTGGAAAGCAAATTAATCGAGCATCCTGCGGTGGCAGAAGCAGGCGTAATCGGAAAGCCGGACCCTATTCGCGGTGAATTGGTGAAAGCATTCATCACGCTCAGACCAGGATTTACTGAATCAAAAGAGCTGCTCGAAGAAATCCGTGTATTTGTGAGAAACAACTTGGCTGCACATGCGGCACCAAGAGAAATCGAAGTGTTGGATGAATTGCCGAAAACAGTAATCAGCGGAAAAATTTTACGCAGGCAATTGAAAGAATTGGAGATTAATAGAACAAAGTCTAATTGATTCATGAATTGGAGGAGATTGGATTGACAGTTTCGACATTAACTCAAAGTGAAATCGGTGGAATTCACGCGATTCCGGAACTTGCGCCCCAATGGAAGAAGTTGAACTTCGCGGAAATATTAAAAAGAAATGCAGCTTTTGTTTCTATCAGCCAGAATAAATGTCTATATGAGAGTGACGGAGCCTTGGGTCACGAAAATCACCGTGAGCGGGGGAGCTTGCCGGCAACAATCAAGACGTTAAAAGCTGCAAGGAAGGCAAGTAACTTTGTTTCGTTCAATTGGATTGGATATAATATTTATCGTGAAAATGACCCGAAAAATATTTTCGATAAGGTCCAATATGAATCATGGACTGAAGGCTTGGATGTAACCGAAGAGAAGATTAAATGGGACAATGAGTTGGTGGATGAATTGCAGGAACTGGTCGAGCCGGATGACCTCCAATTCCATGAATGTGCACTGCAAACAGCTTTTATCGGTACGCCTTTTCCTTTGGAATTAGCCAGAAAAAGAGTGGAAGTCATCGTATTTACAGGTGTCCATCTTGATTGGTGCATAGAAGGAAATGTCCGTCTGGCCCGTGACAATGGTTATTTGCCGATTGTCATCGGGGATGCAACAGGTTGTGAAAAGCCTGAACAGGAAGCAGCTGCTATGGAGAGGATCAACAATATTTTTGCACCTGTCATCTCTTCTGATGACTTTGTGAAATATCTAGAACAACCTATTTGAGAGGAGGCAATTTAGAATGTTTGAGGTGAAAACATACTCCGGAAATAAACAGGAAGACTATCAATTGCTGCTCAAGCAATTAAAGGCCCTTTTGGACGGTGAAACGGACGAAACAGCTTTACTGGCCAATGCTTCTGCATTGTTGAATCAGTTCTTGGATAAAGTGAATTGGGTCGGCTTTTATGTCTGGAAAAATGATGAGCTTGTCCTAGGCCCGTTTCAGGGATTGCCGGCCTGCACACGTATTGCTTATGGGAAAGGCGTGTGTGGTACGGCTGTGAAAGAAAGGAAAACACAGCGCGTAGCTGATGTTCACCAGTTTCCGGGCCATATTGCTTGTGATGCGGCAAGCAATTCGGAAATTGTGGTTCCTATTATTGTAAATGACGACATTTACGGAGTGTTAGATATCGATAGCCCAATCAAAGATCGTTTTGATGAAACAGATCAGAAATATATTGAAGAATTCGTAACGATCATTGAGGAGCAATTAAAATAAAATTATTAAACTAAGAGCTGACTAGACCACTAGAGGCACTTTGTTCCTTTACATTCACGGAGCGAAGTGTCTTTTTTTATTAAATTACTTTGTGAAAAGTGAGACAACTAACAATGGGTCTAAGAACACTATTTTCACGAAACCACAATATAACTTTTTTTCTTCGGAATTGAGGTGAATACGGTGAAAGGCGGAGCGTTTCCGAATAAGGAAATATTCAGTTTGCCAGATTTATACTTTTATAAGTGGTGTGATCTGAAGTATGGGATTAATCGCGGTATCTACAATACAATCGATGCGCTCCTGTACGAAAAAGGATATACAGATGTGTATGAACGAAGGTTTATTTTGACCCGATTTCTAGCACATTCATTAAAGCAGGATCTATATGATGAAAAGGCAAATGCGATAAAGTTTGGAAGGGGAAACTTAACGATAAAAGTAACTGAGTTTGTGGACAGCCACGCCTAATGAACTTATTAAGCATTTAAAGGAGAGGATACTTTATGGCTAAAAAAAGAATATATCTTAATGCCTTCGAGATGAATTGCGTCGGACATCAATCACCTGGTCTTTGGCGGCATCCGGAGGATCAAGCGGACAGATATAAAGACCTTGACTATTGGGTTGATCTTGCAAAAACCTTGGAAAAAGGACGTTTTGACGGAATCTTTATTGCAGATGTCATCGGTATTTATGATGTGTATGGAGACGATAAGGCGACGACGCTCAGGGAAGCGACGCAGGTTCCCGTGAATGATCCGATGATGCTTGTCTCGGCGATGGCCCATGCTACGGAACATCTCGGGTTTGGTATTACATGCTCTACTACATTTGAGCATCCATATCCATTTGCCCGGAGAATGTCCACGCTGGATCATTTGACAAAAGGGCGCATCGCGTGGAATATCGTCACTTCCTATTTGGAAAGCGGCACAAAAAATATTGATATCGGGGACAAATTCCAGCATAGCGAACGATATGCTATTGCCGATGAGTATCTGGAAGTCTGCTATAAATTATGGGAAGGCAGCTGGGAGGAAGATGCAGTCAAAAGAGACAAGGAAGGGGGCATCTTTACCGATCCGGATAAGGTGCATGGGATAGAACATCATGGAAAGTATTTTGATGTGCCTGGCATTCATTTATGCGAACCATCCCCTCAAAGGACTCCTGTTTTATACCAGGCAGGCGGATCGCCAACCGGCAGGAAATTTGCGGCAAAGCACGCGGAATGCACCTTTGTCTCGGGACCTGCCAAAGGACCGATAGCCTCTTATGTCAAAAATTTGAGGGAGTTGGCTAAGAATGAGGGCAGAGATCCGCAAAGTGTAAAAATATTTGCCTTGATGACACCGATTGTGGGCCGGACGGAAGAAGAAGCCTGGAGCAAATATGAAGAGCTGACGAAATATATTAGCTATGACGGAGCATTGGCGTTGGTAGGCGGCTGGACTGGTCTCGACTTTTCCGGCTATCATCCTGATGACGAAATAGAATATATTGAAACAAACGCGATTAAATCATGGCTGAAAATGCTGACAGAATCGAAGCCTGAAAAAAAATGGACAGTCCGTGAGCTCGCAAATTTTGTAGGTGTAGGCGGGATGGGACCTGTTGCTGTTGGAACACCTGAACAAATTGCAGACACATTGGAAGAGTGGGTTGAGGAAACGGATATAGACGGCTTTAATCTAGCCTATGCCCTGGCACCCGGAACTTTCGAGGATTTTGTTGAGCTTGTCACCCCGGAATTGCAAAAACGCGGGTTGTTGAAAAAGGAATACACGGAAGGAACCTTCCGAGAGAAACTATTCAGTGAAGGGAACTCAAGGTTGCCTGAGGAACATCCGGGATCAAGATACCGCAGATCACTGTTGCATGTATAACTCGAACATGGGCAAATGAGGCAATCTAAAAAGCCCAATAAAAATAAAGCAGATGGAACGGTTGATGAACTCATTCTTCCATCTGCTTTGTTAGTAGAATCACTCCCGTGTTATTCGTCTCCGTTCAGGCTGGAAATCAGATGAAACGGTCACGAATCTGGTTTATTCGTTCCCGTTCAGGATGGAAATCAGATGAAATGGTCATGAATCTGGTTTATTCGTTCCCGTTCAGGATGGAAAACAGGATGAAACGGTCACGAATCTGGTCTATTCGTCCCCGTTCAAGCTGGAATTCAGGTGAAACGGTCACGAATCTGGTTTATTCGTTCCCGTTCAGGCTGGAATTCAGGTGAAACGGTCACGAATCTGGTTTATTCGTTCCCGTTCAGGCTGGAAATCAGATGAAACGGTCACGAATCTGGTTTATTCGTTCCCGTTCAGGCTGGAATTCAGGTGAAACGGTCACGAATCTGGTTTATTCGTCTCCGTTCAGGCTGGAAATCAGATGAAACGGTCACGAATCTGGTTTATTCGTCCCCGTTCAGGCTGAAAATCAGATGAAATGGTCACGAATCCGTGCAATGCATTTGTTGACACTTTCTGGAATTTATCGGCATAGGAATTAGGCAGCCCTTTCTAAGAAGGTTTCAGCACGACTTTGATACATTCATCCTCATGATCATTGAATATTTGATAGCCATGCGAAGCCTCATCAAGCGGCAGTTTGTGCGTAATGATTTCCGACGGGTCGAATTGTTCATTGATGATTTTGTCGTACAGCTCCGGCATGAAGTGAACGACGGGCGCCTGGCCCATTTTCAATGAGATATTTCTGGAAAAAAGATCACCTAATGGAAACATGTTATAGTTCATTCCGTAGACCCCTGTCAGCTGAATCGTGCCAAACTTGCGGACAGCCTTCGTGGAAATTTGAATGGCGCTCATTGTCCCGCCTTGCAGCATCAGTTTTTGTCCCACTTTTTCAAGTGGTGACTTTTTCCCATCCATCCCGACACAATCGATGACAACGTCGGCACCACCCTTGGTCAGTTCCTTCAATTCCAGCCCCATGTCATCATGCTGTGTAAAATCGAAAGTCTCCACATGATTCATGTTTTTAGCATGTTGCAGCCTGTAACCGACATGGTCAACAGCAATGACCCTTCCGGCTCCTTCCATCCATGCGAATTTCTGTGCCATTAAACCAACGGGACCGCATCCTAATATGACAACCGTATCCCCTTTTTTTACTCCCGCATTTTTCACGCTCCAATAAGCAGTTGGCAGCACATCTGATAAAAAGAGTAGAGATTCGTCTTCCAGTTCGCATGATTCGGGCACGACAAAGGGAAGAAAGTTACCAAAAGGCACGCGCATTAATTCCGCTTGCCCACCTGCATAATCACCGAACCACTCAGAGTAGCCAAAATAGCCGCCCGTATCTTCCAAATCATTGGCGTTATCACATTGGCTTTCCATATCATTTTTACAATAAAAACAAGTTCCGCAGGCAACTGTAAACGGAATGATCACCCGGTCCCCTTTTTTCACCTTTGTTACCTCAGGACCAATCTCTTCAACAATCCCCATTGGTTCATGCCCTACGATATAATCATCCCTCAGCTTAATGTTCCCCAGGTAAAGATGGAGATCCGACCCGCAAATTGCTGTGGACGTTATCCGCACGATAATATCGTCGGGCCGTTCTATCTTGGGGTCATTCACATTTTTGACTTCCATGTGTTTAACACCCTGGTAAGTGACTGCTTTCACTCGGTTCACCTCTTTTTTAATAATCAATATTTAGGATGCCCAGATAGAAAAGGAACATGTTAATGAATGCATGATTCAATTGCCGGTGCAAACAATATTTAATGATTGGAGATGATGAAATGAACCTATTTTGGCAGCCGCTCGTGATTCTGATAGCAGGGTTATTTTTGCTGAAACTGAGTGGAAGAAAATCGATCGCCCAAATGACTATGCCGCAGCTGATCGTTATGCTTTCGTTAGGAACGCTTTTAGTCCAGCCCATTGCCCAAAAAGGGGTTGGGCGCACATTGGTGGTCGTTGGAGTATTCATCGTTACTTTACTACTATTGGAATATATACAGGTGAAATCAAACGGGGGCCGAAAAATTTTTTACAGGAAAGTCCAAAATAGTAATTCAAAACGGAAAGTTGGATGTAGCTGAACTCAGAAAACTCAGGATGACCGTCGATCAATTGGAGATGCGGTTGAGAACAAGCGGCATCAGCAACATGGACGACATAAAAACAGCAACGATTGAACCGAACGGCGAACTTGGAGATGAATTAAAAGACGATGCCAAGCCGCTGACAAAGAAAGAATTTAAAAAACTGATGGACGAGTATATGCTAGGTGTGAATAAGTATCAACCGGAATCTAAAGCGGAAAATGCCTCGAATGTATTTGCTGAGATTAAGGGGAATCACGGCAATCACCCGAAATATTTGCAATAGGGGAATTAAAAGTAAAAGACCACCCACAGACTTAATGGGTGGTCCCGCTCAGTGAATTTGCTTTTTCCTTGTACGCCCGCCGCGAACTTCAGAAATATTTCCGATCGCAAGGAAAGCCTTGGGATCATGTTCATCGACGATGGATTTCAACTTGGATTCTTCCAGTCGCGTGATGACGCAAAAAATGACTGCCTTATTGTCGCCGGTAAATGCCCCTTCACCGTTTAGATAGGTTACTCCCCGTCCAAGTCTGGCAATGATTGAATCACCAATTTCAGTGGCCTTATCACTGATAATCCAAACCGATTTCGACTCATTAAAGCCTTCAACAACCAAATCAATCACTTTGGAAGCAATATAATAGGTGATAATTGAATACATGGCGCGGTCCCAGCTGAAGATGAAGCCGGCAGTGGCGAAAATAAAGAAGTTGAAAAACATAATTACCTCGCCAACAGAAAACGGAAGTTTATTACTCATCAAAATTGAAAGAACTTCGGTGCCGTCTAAAGAGCCACCGGCCCGAATAACAATGCCGACACCCATACCGAGAATGATTCCGCCGAACACAGTATCAAGCAATAAATCATCTGTTACAATGAGTGCATCATGCAAGAGTACTGAGGTTAAAGATAATATAAAAATTCCGAAAAGGGTGGTTATTGCAAAAGTCTTGCCTATTTGTTTATAGCCGAGGTAAACGAAAGGAAGGTTGAGCAAAAACAGGATAAACCCGACTCTCCAACCGGTTAAATAGCTGATTATAATGGAGATGCCGGTAATGCCGCCGTCCAAAATATTATTTGGAATTAAAAAGAGTTCAAGTGAAACAGCCATTAGCATGGCACCAATAGTCACAAAAAAGAGCCTGAAGATTATCGCTTTTTTTGTTAACTTCCTATGCTTTACGGCCGCCAAAGCAGGATCTTGAGGCACTTTCATCAACCTTCCTGTAGGGTTTGGCATAGTGGGTGGTTGTCACTTTAACTAATCTATCACAAGAGCAACCCAAAACGCTGTAATTAATTTTGTATGATTTATTGAAAAAAAACAACTAATTGGGATACTATTCTTGATGAGAACTTTGTCTACGTATGCAATCGCTCAAAACTTAAGGAAATGAAAGTTTAAGTACATCTAGGACTCGACTAATTATAATCTCCCGTAAATGGAATTATAATCTCTTTTATGTTCATGCGAAAAAGTAATAATATTTCCGCCCCTCTGTTATAAAGCTTTGCAGAAATAAAAAATGCTTCCATAGAGGAAGCATCAATTAAAGTCTACAATTTGAGGATCTGTTCCGTTTTTGTTCATCACCCTGATTTGTTCCGGCTCAATTTTGAGAAGCATATAATCAGGATCATCCGGACCGTCAAAGTACGAAGAAAATTCCTCTCGCCACATCTCATCCTTCATCCCCCTAGCTTCGGATACCTTCCCTTCTATTTCCAAATATTCATCTCCAAAGCCTTCACCTTCGTAGCCTAGTATAATGTGAGTATTCGGATTGGATTCGATATCATCAACCTTGTGTGTATTCTTGCTTGTCGGTGTGTAAAGGGTGAACTCATCATTGAAAAACGTCATATACCGGGAGTGCGGCTTGTTGCTTTTAACGGTGGCCATTGTCCCGACTCGACTATCGTTAAGGATTTCCAAGGCCGCTTCTTTGGCTTGCTTTTTATTCATATTATCCAGCTCCTTTAAAAGAAATTTTCTCATTCATTAATATTCCTTAAAGAGACGAAAATAAACAAAAAAGCCGGCCCTATCAGGCAAGGCCGGTCCTCAAGACTTTTACTGCTTTACCATATTTAAAAGCATATGGGCAAGCTGGTGCTGTTGTTCTTTGTTTCCTGCTTCCCATAACTCTTTCAATAAATGTTCTTCCCGGTTTCTCGGTTCCTCGTGTTCAGCCAAATAGCTTGCTACCTTCTCAGTCGCTTTCGCCAGCATTTCTTCGCTGAGGCCAATTCTTTCACCTTTTGTAATCTGTTGGCTTAAATAGGATTTGAATTGGTCAAAATTAGCTAAAATTTCCCCTTTTTCTTCATTGTTCATCTGATTTATATGTCTATCTACTTGGTTTTGTGCATTTGGTTCCATATTATCCATTAAGAACGACACTCCTTTAGTGTTGATATTATTTCTTTTCCTGATTCTTTCAGGGTTAAACAAGAAAAAATTTTCTGTTTTTCCAGGATAAAGGTAACTAATCGTGACTGTGAAGGAGAGAAGATGCAGACCAGTAATGTGACTAAAATGGACAAACCTAAGCTAAAAGACACTCCAAGGATGCCTATATAAAAAATATGTGAGTTATATGATTTCTTAATCATTAATGGGACTCTAATTTAATCTTAATGTTTCTCTTCCAATTTATTAGTTATTAGAAGGTAGATTAATAATTAATAAATGATTTAGGAGGAATAAAAAATGAAAATTGTAATGGTCCCATCGGGGTTTAAAGAATGTATGGAGGCGGAAGAAGTAGCTTTGGCCATGGAGAGAGGAGCCAGGCGCTTTGATTCATCGGTTGATTTGGAGGTGGTACCAATGATTGATGGAGGGGAAGGATTTGCCAAAACAATCGTAAGATTAAAAAAAGGAGAACTTATTTTTAAAGAAGTAACCGGCCCTGTCGGCAAGAAGATCTTGAGCCATTTTGGAATTTTCGTTGAAAATAATAAACGGACTGCTGTCATTGAAATGGCAGCGGCTGCCGGATTAAAGCTTGTTCCAAGAGATCAAAGGAATCCGTTGAAGACGACTACATATGGTGTAGGAGAATTAATTCGCGCTGCACTTGATTTAGGTGTTGATAACATCTTGATTGGCTGTGGGGATTCTGGAACCTCTGATGGCGGTGCAGGGATGGCCCATGCATTAGGTTTTCAGTTCCTGAACAAAAATCATGAACCAGTTAAGATTTATGGCGGAGAAGATTTGCTTGAAGTTTCATCGATCCTTACAAGAAACGCAGATTCACGGCTAGGTACTGTCAAGATTGATGTTGCATGTAATTGGAAAAATGTTTTATGCGGACATAATGGCGTTGCCCGTGTGTTTGGACCCCAAAAAGGAGCGTCGCCAGAGCAGGTTGAAAAGTTATCGGACGCCTTGGAACATTACGCTTCTTTAATCGAGACTACCTTCGGACTGGATGTTCGCACTTGTCAAGGGAGCGGTGCTTCTGGTGGTTTAGGCGCAGGCCTCATCTCCTTTACCAAGGCAACTCTCCACCCGCGATTTGACATCATTATGGATTATATCAACATAGAAAAAACAATTGCATCAGCGGATGTAGTCATTACAGCGGAAGGAAGCCTGGATTTTCAGACTCCAAACGGAAAGATTCCTGCGGAGGTGGCACGTATTGCAAAAAAATATGGCATACCGGTCATTGCCATAACAGGAACAATCGGGAAAGGGGCAGATCTAAATTATGATGCAGGGATTGATGCTTATTCGAGTATCATTCAAAAACCAACGACATTGGAAAAAGCCATCATAAGAGCACCCCAGTGGATAGAAGAAAGCGTTGAATCCGTATTGAAGCAGGTCGCAATCGGATTACAAATCGCTCATAAAAAGCAATTGGTTGAAAGGGTTTCTTGAGATGAGCACGAGAGTGGAAAAACAGCGTCAACATGAAAAGTGGTTTTTAACTTATATCGATCGATTTTCAACAAAGGCATTGACTATCATCAGTTTACATGTTTCGTTCTCTGTCATGATTGTAATGATCGATGGATTGGACTATCGTGCTAAAATCTCGTTGTTTGCATTTCTTTCCGCCATGACATTTTGGATTGGAGTAAAGATTCCTGCCGGATTAACAGCCATATTACTGCTGGTTTTTATTATCATTATGAAGGCAGGGGAAACAGAGATATTATACAACTCACTTTCGGAAGAAGTGGTTTGGTTAATGATTGGCTCCTTTATTATTGGGGAGGCTGTCAAACAATCGGGGTTGTCCGAAAGATTCAGCCGCTTAGTTGTGGAAAAATCAAAGAACAAAAACAATATCATCATCGGTTTGGTATCAGCCTTATTTACTACTGCATTTTTTATCCCATCTACATCAGGAAGAGCAGCACTCTCAATGCCCATCATCAAGGAGCTTGGACTGTACTTTAATTCAAAAGAGAAAAAGGTGCTTGCACTAATGATTCCTGTCATTATTCTGATGACTACGTCAGCGACGTTAATAGGAGCCGGGTCTCATTTGATTGGGATTGGCTTGTTGAAGAGTACAACGAATCTAACTATTTCGTATATTCAATGGCTCATCTGGGGGGTACCATTTACACTGGTCATAACACTTATTTCAGTTATTATTATTAAGTGGAGGTTATGGCCAAAAAATGCAGGCGAGGAAATTATTTCAAAAAATACGACTGATACAACGAACACTCCGATAAACGACTCAGAAAAAAAGACGCTCATACTGTTGGTGTTATTGATGATTGGCTGGATAACGGAGGGGCTGCACGGATATGATTTGGCGTTTGTCACCATGTTCGGTGCAATTGTATTTATGCTTCCCAAGTATGGAGTGATCGACTGGAAGTCTGGTATGAAGTCCGTATCCTGGAATTTGATCATATTTGTAGCAGCTGCAACAGCACTTGGAAAAGTATTAGTTGAAACAGGTGTAGTTGTATGGATTGAAAATGAATTAATGAATGCTCTGCAATTGTTTGTCGACGCACCTGAGTGGCTGATTATCCTTATCATTTTGTTCTTGACGGCAACCAGTCACTTGTATATCACTTCTCATACGACACGTGCAATTGTATTTATTCCTAGTTTGATATTATTTAGCAAGACAATCGGAGCGAACCCGGAAACAGTCGTTTTTTTGAGTTTAATAGGAATGAACTACTGTGTCACATTTCCTGTAAGTTCAAAGGCCCTGCTGCTTTTTTATGAAGAAGAGGAAGTATCTTTTGATTCTGTTCATCTTTTTAAAATTAGTGCCATCCTCATGCCTATATATATCTTAATTGCTGCCGCTTTTTATTTTACTTATTGGGAGTGGACAGGGATGCATTTATAAATGAGGTGTGAAAATGAATGATCATATTTTGATTATTGAGGATGACGAGAAGATTGCACGTGTCATTCAGCTGGAATTAGAATACGAGGGATATGAAGTCAGTATAGCCTATACAGGTAGAGAAGGCTTGGCCGTCATTAATTCCAAAGAGGTAGACCTGGTTATTTTGGATGTAATGATTCCGGAGCTAAATGGGATGGAGGTATTAAGGAGAATTCGTCACATAAGCAGTGAGATTATCGTGATCATGCTGACTGCCCGTAATTCGATATTCGATAAAGTCAGTGGCTTGGATCTGGGTGCAAATGATTATATGACAAAGCCCTTTGAAATTGAAGAATTGCTGGCTAGAATTCGCACAAACCTTCGATTCAAGCCAAGGAGCAGCACCGACTTCGAAACTGATGCTCTCAGCATTCATTCCATTACAATCAATAAGAATACAAGAGAAGTTTATAACAAGGGAAAAATGG
Organism: Siminovitchia acidinfaciens; assembly: GCF_003605385.1. GTDB lineage: Bacteria > Bacillota > Bacilli > Bacillales > Bacillaceae_C > Siminovitchia > Siminovitchia acidinfaciens. The sequence goes on from NZ_QYTV02000009.1 coordinate 83,381, forward strand.
TAGAGTTGACTCCCAGGGAATATGAGCTGCTGATTTATTTAGTAACGAATAAAAACAGGGCACTGGACCGTGAACAGATTCTGAACGAGGTCTGGGGTTATGATTATTTTGGAGATACGAATGTAGTTGATGTCTATATTCGATATTTAAGGAAGAAGCTGACCCAATCAAAAGAAAATCAACTGATCCAAACCGTTCGCGGGGTGGGCTATATGATAAAGGACTGACGTATGAAATTACAAACACGAATCCAATTTTCGACCACTGTTGTACTGATGATCATGCTCATAGCAGCAAATACTTCCATCTATTTTATTTTTAAAAATAACTCAATCAGCTCCGAACAAAACCGGCTGACGAATACGCTGCATCATATTGTAAAAGAAATGGCCACAAATAAAGGTATGTCGATGGAACAAATATTAGAGGCATATTTAATCAGTGATGGCATGATTCGAGTAGTAAACAGCAGCAACAGTCCCGCAAGACAAATGACGACTGATTCCGCTTATTGGGATATACCAAGCAACTATAAAGATGATCAATTCGAGGAAGTGCTGAAGTATAATGATTCCATGTTTGTGATTGTTTCAATCCCGGCTCTTGATGAAAATGGGGAAGTCGTCAACTTGCAAGTTATTGAAAATATCAATCATCTCTATGAAAATATTCTTCATCTAAAATGGGTTCTGGTGTTTACCGCGATTATCGTCAACATTATTCTGTTCACTGCGAGTGGTATTTTAGGACGGTTCATTTCACTGCCGATCCAGCGTCTTATACAAACGATGAAAATGATTGAAGATAACGAGTCATATGAAAAAATTGAGATGACATCCAATGGTAAGGATGAATTGACTGAAATGGCGATGACGTTCAACCGCATGATTACAAAACTTGAAAAAAGCTACTTAAAACAGGAACAGTTTGTAGCCGATGCTTCCCATGAACTTAAAACTCCGCTGACTGTCATCAGCAGTTATGTGAAATTATTAAAGAGATGGGGGACAGAACGTCCTGAAATATTAAAAGAAGCCATTGATTCAATTGAATCAGAATCGAGCCGAATGAAATATTTAACTGAACAATTATTGCAGTTAGCAAGATCAGAAGAAGCCATTGAGAATGAAAAAGTAACTGTGAATATTGTTCATGTTGTTGAGGAGACCATTCAACGACTGCAGCGGACTTTCGAACATGAAATCCGATTTTTTCATCAACAGCATGAAACATACTTTAAAATACATAAACAAAGCTTTGTTCAACTGTTAGTCATTTTTCTTGATAATGCAAAAAAATATAGTGATGACAATATAGATGTGTACTTAGAGGAATTAGATGGAAATATCAAGATAAGTGTAAAAGACCGTGGTGTAGGAATTCCTCCTGAGAATCAGGTAAACGTTTTTGATCGCCTCTATCGTGTAGACAAAACGAGAAGTAGGAAAACGGGAGGATCTGGACTTGGTTTATCAATAGCCAAGAGGATCGTCGAGCAGCATGGGGGCGAAATTTATCTTGAAAGTGCCGAAGGAGAGGGAACAACATTTATAGTCAAATTACCCAAACAGGAGGTGTAACAGATGAAGGTGAAAGCCTTGCTAGCTGTTTTTATTGTCCTGGGTATCTCGTTTACACTGGTTCAAATATTTAAAAAAAATTCTTCCGATCAAATTACAAAAGAAGAAGCGGAACAGGTTGCCGTGGGTTTGTATGGAGGGAAAGTCTTAAGTTCTTCGGTAAAAAATGAAAACTATGAAATTCAATTAGATAACGATAAAGGCATGTACACATTAGTTGTTGACGGAACAACTAAGAAAGTCAGTAATGTAAAAATGGTTGAAAAAAAAATGAATCCATTATCTTTGGATGAAGCGAGGAAAAATATAGAAAGGGAGATGAACGGGACGGTCACACAAATAAATCATGTTGAGAAAGAAGGTGAGACGCTGTCGGAAGCGCTTGTCCAAAAAAATAATAAAACATATAGTATCCAATATGATTTGAAAAAGAAATCTATAGTAAGCCGTTCTGAGAAAGAAGTAAAACATGATTCTATACATAATGCAAACCCGGACGCTGAGGCCCAAACTTCAGTTATTTCCGAACAGCGTGCCAAAGAAATTGCAGTTGAAAAAATAAATGGAAAAGTGACTGCGTTGTCAGAAGTCACGAAGAAAAACGGAAAACATTATAAAGTTACAGTTGATGGTACATCTGATGGTGCACATGTATATATTCAGGCCAATACAGGAAATATTTCATCAATATCCTGGTATACGAAGAAAAATAACGATGACGGCGATGACGGAGATGACGGCGATGAGGACGATGATGACGATAACGATGATGACGATTGACCGCTGCAGATAAGGACCCGTAATGAGAACGGGTCCTATATCTGGTTCACGAATTGGCTCCAATTTGTCCATTAATCACACATTCCTTTTAGGTTAGTTATTTCTTTACAAGTTTAAGAAGAGAAACGCATTCGGTGGCATGATTCGTGTATTATTCACAAATCGATTACACTTAGGTGAGAAGAACGGTGAAAAGGGGGAGAATGTTGAAAGATCGAAATATAAAGAGATTGCACGCTGACTGGATTATCGAGGCAACAATTGAGGATATGCAAAAAAAGATGGCAGTAGGTGAAATTAATTCAAGGGAGCTTGTGAAATCGTATTTGCAAAGGATCGAGATGTTTGATGGAGAGATTCATTCCGTATTGGAAATCAATCCGGATGCACTCAATGTTGCTGCAGTGCTGGATGAAGAAAGGAAAATAAAAGGACCGAGGGGCCCGCTGCATGGCATTCCAGTCCTTTTAAAGGATAATATTGATACAGGAGACAAGATGCACACGTCAGCAGGTTCACTTGCTTTGGCCGAGCATATGGCAGGGCGCGATGCTTTTGCTGCGGCCAAATTAAGAGAGGCTGGAGCAGTTCTCCTCGGCAAAACGAACATGACAGAATGGGCCAACTTCATGACAATCGGCATGCCAAGCGGCTACAGCTCCAGAGGAGGACAGACTTTGAATCCTTATGGTCCCGGACAGTTCGATGTCGGCGGGTCGAGCTCAGGATCGGGTGCCGCTACCGCTTTGAATTTTGCAGCTGCTGCCGTCGGAACGGAAACCTCCGGATCTATTTTGAACCCCTCACTGAAAAACTCGATCGTCGGAATCAAACCTACAGTAGGGCTTGTGAGCAGGACAGGCGTGATTCCGATTGCTCACAGCCAGGATACACCGGGGCCAATGGCGAGAACTGTCAAGGATGCGGCATATTTACTAAATGCAATGGCCGGGCGGGATGAAGAAGACCCGGCAACCGAAGCAACTCCACCGGAACCTGCTGACTATGCTGTCCAACTTAATGAGACTGATTTAAGAGGTGTTCGAATCGGCATTGCGGGCGAACCGTTCACTTTACGACTAAGCAAGCATAAGCTTGCCTTGATGGAAGAGGCCAAATCTGTTTTGAAAAAGCTCGGAGCAGAGTTGGTAGAAAATATTCAAATACCTTCTGCTAAGAACACATGGACATTCGACATATTCGCCTATGAATTCAAAGCCAGTTTGAATGCTTATTTGCAAGGGACGCCTCAATCAAACCAGATCCGATCGCTTGCTGATGTCATCCGATTCAATGAAGCCGACCCGGATATGATGCTGAAATATGGACAAAAGCTGCTAGAGCTCTCAGAGGCTACGAGCGGAACATTGACTGAACAAGAATATATTTTTACGTTGGAAGAGGATCTTCGGCTTTCAAGAGAAGAAGGAATCGATTATGCCATGAATGAGTATGGCCTGGATGCCCTATTTTTTGGTGGCGACAGAGGATCGGTCATCTCGGCTCGTGCCGGATATCCCACGGTTATTGTCCCTGCAGGATTCATTCCAAATGGTGAGCCATTTGGTGTTTCATTTGCAGGGACCGCCTTCAGTGAACCGACCCTGCTTAAAATTGCTTATGCATTTGAGCAGGCGACTCAGCATCGAAAGCCACCAGTAATTTCATAAAAATGGAAATGACCTCATTCGAAAGAATAGAGGTTTTTTCTTTTTTAATAACAAAATACTCAATTACGCTTTAATGTGTTTACTCTCTCTTGCTAAGGGTAGTTCATGAAGTTATAGAAGGAAAAGGGGGGAGTTTGTTTGTATGGATATTTTTATTAAAAAAGTGGAAGCCTTTTCGAATTGGTTATGGGGAGTACCGCTTATATCACTGTTGGTGATCAGCGGATTGTATTTGACGATTTCATTGAAGTTCTTCCAATTCAGATATCCAATTTACATACTGAAACAAACAATGGGCAGTGTTTTTAAAAAGCCGAAAGGAACAGGGACACTTACACCGTTTCAGGCACTGACTTCCGAGCTATCATGCACAATCGGTGCTGCAAATATCGTCGGTGTTCCTGCAGCAATCATGTTCGGCGGTCCGGGAGCCATCTTCTGGATGTGGGTCATCGCCTTTATCGGGATGTCTTTGAAGTTTTCAGAAAGTGTCCTCGCAATCCGATATAGGGAGAAGAATGAAAAAGGGGAATACGTCGGCGGTCCGATGTATTATATGACAAAAGGTTTGAACATGAAATGGCTGGGAGTCTGGTTTTCTGTAGCTCTGATGATTGAGCTGGTACCCAGTATGATGGTGCAGGGCAATTCTGTTGCCTCCACAGTTTTTGAAACTGTGAAAATCCCTCCGCTTTATACAGGGATTGCTGCGGCGATCATCATTTCATTGGTGGTTTTCGGCGGCATTCAAAGGATCGGCCGTGTGACTGAACTGTTTGTACCATTCATGGCCATCTTTTACGTCGGAGCTGCCTTATTGATTTTATTTATGAACATCAGCCTATTGCCAGGCGTCCTGAAGCTGATTGTCACATCTGCTTTTCAGCCGATGTCCGCGGTCGGTGGTTTTACCGGGGCGGCTATTGCGGAAACAATCCGATGGGGCTTTGCCAGGGGCTTATATTCAAATGAAGCGGGGCTCGGGACGACACCTATTGCACATGCTGCAGCAACAACAGATCATCCTGTCAGGCAGGGTTTTTGGTCTGTCATTGGCATAGTGGTGGATACATTGATCATCTGCACCGCTACAGCTTTCGTTGTTTTATCGTCAGGTGTCTGGACGGATAAAGGTGCTTCGGCGAACCCATCAGGATTGACTACGATCGCTTTTGCTGAGTACTTCGGAAAGACAGGGAGTTATATTGTCACAATCGCTCTCATATTCTTTGTGCTGTCAACGATGGTTGTTCTAGTTTTCTATGGATCCAAGCAGGCTGAATTTTTGTTTGGTTTGAAGGCAGCTCGCTTCATGGAAGTCGTCTATGTTGCTGCGATTATATTAGGAGCTATCGGGGCTGCAGAAATCTTGTGGAGTTTCCTGGATATTGCCCTTGCGGCCATTCTTATACCGAATGTCATTGCCGTTTTACTGCTAAGCAAAGAAGTGAGGCAGTTGAAGGATGAATTCTTTACTTCTGAAAAATATTATTTGAAGGATCTTAGAGAGGAAAAGAAAAAGATTGTTTAATAATTACTATTTCCATAAAAGACCGGCATCTATCTATGAAAATAGGCAGATACCGGTTTTCTTTTTATAAAGAAGGAAAAAGGAATGATATAGCTTATAGATAGGACGGTGTTTTAGATGAGCATGACTGAGTGGCTGGCTTTAATTATTTTAGGAATTATGGCACTTTTTATCATAGTACCACTGATTACGTTTACTTGGATCTACATTTTGGACCGCCGGCAAAAAGAGCACTCCGTGCTGAGGAATTACCCGGTACTAGGAAATGTCAGATATTTTTTGGAAAATATAGGTCCGGAGCTGCGCCAATATTTGTTTGCCAATAATCGTGAAGGGAAGCCTTTTTCACGGCATCAATACGAAAATGTGGTTAAAGCGGGGAAATATAAGGAACGGATTCATGCCTTCGGATCTGAACGCGATTTTGAGGAGTCTGGCTTTTACATAAGGAACGCCATGTTTCCCAAACTGAATGAGGAATTAAGGATTGATCAAGAGCCTAAAATTAAAACAAAACTTTACCTGATTGACCACGAAGGCCTGTTTAACCGAAAGGAACACCGGGAGGATGCCCTTGTGGATCCGCACTATTTAGCTGATGAGGATGCAGTCATTATCGGAGAACGAACCTGCCGTATGCCATTTAAAGCGAAAGGGCTTGTCGGGCAGTCAGCCATGAGCTATGGGTCGCTTGGCAAACGTGCTGTTACTGCATTGTCAAGGGGACTAGGGCTCGCAGGAGGAACCTGGATGAACACGGGCGAGGGAGGCTTGTGCAAATATCATTTGGAGGGTGAAGTGGATGTCATCATGCAAATTGGCCCGGGGTTATTCGGTGTAAGAACGATAGAAGGAGATTTTTCTTGGGAACTGTTCAAGCAAAAAAGTGAAATTGAAAAGATCAAAGCTTTTGAATTAAAACTCGCCCAAGGGGCAAAAACAAGAGGAGGCCATATTCTCGGTGAGAAAGTGACGCCTGAAATCGCGGGGATCCGCAATGTTACTCCATGGAAAACAATAGACAGCCCGAACCGCTTCCGTGAGTTCCATGATACATCCAGCCTGATGAATTTCGTTGAGGAGCTGAGGGAGGTCGGAGGAAAACCGGTAGGAATTAAAATAGTTGTTGGCTCAAAAGCTGAAGTGGAAATGTTGGTTCGCGAAATAGCTGAATGCGGTAAACTTCCTGATTTTATTACAGTAGATGGAGGAGAAGGGGGAACTGGAGCGACTTTCCAGGAGCTTTCTGATGCAGTGGGCCTTCCATTGTTTACTGCTTTGCCATTATTGGATGAGATGCTGAAAAAGTATGGAGTCCGAGATAAGCTCAAAATTATTGCATCCGGCAAGTTGGTCACACCCGATAAGGTCGCTTATGCACTCTGCTTGGGCGCAGATCTCGTTAATACAGCAAGAGGAATGATGATTTCAGTCGGGTGCATCATGGCACAGGTTTGCCATAATAATACATGCCCTGTCGGTGTAGCAACGACTGACCCACGCCGTGAAAAAGCACTTATTATTGAAGAGAAGATGTATAGGGTGACCAATTATATCATCTCGCTGCGTGAGGGGCTTTTCAATCTGGCCGCGTCTGTGGGAATCGAGTCCCCTGCCGAGTTCAATGAAGAACATTTAATGTTTAAAAGTCAGTCAGGCGAAATTTGGACCGGGGAGGAATATAAGAAAAACATTTTACATTCTCCGATAGGAATGAATGAAGGTGCTGAAAGGTAATTGAATTTGGGTCTAAATTCTTATCTTCAAGATACGTTCACTCCGAACCAGATTCGATTGTTGCTGATGTCATCCAATTCAATGAAGTTTAGCAGGCGACTCAATATTGAAAGTAAGAAAAAATTGTATGAAAGTGGAAATGACCTCGTTCCAAAGGAATGCAGGTTTTTTCTTTTTTTGTATCAAAGTCTAAATCAGTACTTCCTGTAACGATCTATAGTACTGGAACGTGAAATAGGCTCTTATATCAGTAACAACAACCTAAACCCATCATATTTTGTTGAGGAGAGTAAACGTTTTTAATTACTCAAAACGGAGAATTATTTCAATTCAACTCTCTTGTCTAGTGTCGGTTTGTCCTGATTCTTAAATAGAAAGGGGAGGTTCAAATGCAGCATTATCAAAACGAATTACAAGGATTAGAATTGGGTAATTACCAAGTTGGTGAATTAATTCCTATGAGCCAAGGTCCGCTTCAGTATGACAGTAGGCTTTGTGGCGGTTTTCGTTGTGGCGGTTGTTTCCGCTGTGGCGGTTGTTTCCGCTGTGGTGGCTGTGGGGGCTGTTTTGGCTTTGGTTGTGTAGGCTTTGGCTTTGGCTGTTTTGGAGGATTTTTTATTTAAGTCACAAGAGAAAATGGCTATTTTATGAAAAGAAATGCCTCTGTATCTATTGCGGGGCATTTCCTTTCTTGAAAAGTAAGAAAGTATAAAATCAGACGAAAATTTTGTTCGAAATTAAGATTTAATATGTCTAGCTCCGACGTACAGGAAGTCCTAGTGCAAGCGAAGCGACAGGACAAGGAAAGCTTCGCAGCGTTGCATCGCACGAAGGAAAAGCGTCAGCTCTTTCGAGGATGTCGCGGTTTTAGGCGGCCAGGCACCATCGGCGAAAGGATTAGGTCGCGCGGAAGCATGTCTCAGGAGAATGTGCTCCTGCGGCAAAGCTTATTCGGGGAAGCGTTGTTTCCCTCGTCCGTAAAGCTTCGTGTAGCATATCCGGGATACTTAACAAGAAGTGTTCAAAGTCAGCTGCTTTGTTGTGGTGGCTGAGGAACTCCCTCATCAAAATTCCCCTTGTGTTTTTCTGCATAAGGCTGCGCGCCTTGGGCTTTTTTTATGTGGCAAGATGTTTGGCCAAATGACCAAATATTATTTGCAACGCCCCAAAATAACTTTCTATTAAAATTCACTGGATTAGCTAATGCCCCTCATTAAGAATTAAAACGAGTATAAATCAGGGTATTCTAGTGAAAGTGCTTTCATGTGAAATAGGCTCTTACATTAGTAACAACAACCTAAAAGTATCATATTTTGTTGAGGAGAGCAGACGTTTTTTGTTACGAAGGACTAAAAAGTTTTTCAATTCAAGTCTCTTATCTCGTGTCGGTTTGCCCTGATTATTAAATACAAAGGGGAGGTACAAATGTATTTTCATAACGAATTACAAGGATTGGCAATGGATAATTACCAAGTTGGTGAATTAATTCCTATTGATCCTTTGAGCCAAGATTCGCGTCAGTTTGGCGGTATGAGGTGTGGCGGTTTTCAGTGTGGCGGCTTTCGTTGTGGCGGCTTTCGTTGTGGCGGCTTTCGTTGTGGCGGCTTTCGTTGTGGCGGTTTTCAGTGTGGCGGTTTTCGCTGTGGTGGTTTTCAGTGTGGCGGTTTTCGTTGTTCTAGCTGCTTTAGCTGTTCTAACTGTTTTTGGGGAGGGTAGGTCTCAAAAGAAAAAGGGATTATTTTATGAAAAGAAATGCCTCTGCCTGGTGCAGGGCATTTCTTTTATTGTTTATCATATTGGACAGCCAAAAGTACATAAAATGATAATGGCAATTCGTAACGATTAGGAATAAGGAGGAGCTGAATGTCAAAACTTAACTCGTCCACACGTCTGAAGGTTAAAAGGGATACGTTTTTTCTCCCTGATCCAAAGGGTGGTGTGTATTTTCGAAATAACTCGAGTTCATTTCGAATGGAAGGCAATACGATTTATCAATGGATTGAAAAATTGATACCGATGTTTAATGGCGAGAAAACATTGGAAGATTTGACAAAGGGATTAACGGCACCGTATCAGAACAGGGTGTATGAGATCGGAGAAACGCTGTACGAGAACGGCTTTGTTCGGGATATAAGTAAAGACACTCCCCATCAATTAAACAGCTCCGTTCTTGAAAAGTATGCTTCGCAAATTGAATTTATTGAGAATTTTGTGGAATCCGGTGCTTATCGTTTTCAAAAATATCGTCAAGCTAAAGTCCTGGCTGTTGGCTCGGGCCCCTTTCTAGTTTCATTGGTTTCAGCGTTAATTGAATCAGGACTTCCTAAAATAAATGTCATGGTAACGGATTCCACTCCTACTAGTCGCCTGCGGCTGAACGAACTGGTGCTGAATGCCAGCAAGACGGATTCCGATGTAGAGCTAGTGGAGGTGCAATTTAAAAAAGGAGCAGGAAGAAGCTTTTGGAAAGAAGCTGTGCAACCCTATGATTGCGTTTTGTACGTCTCGCAGGATGGAAATGTAAATGAACTAAGGACGCTTAACCTTGTTTGCAGAGAGGAAAGTAAGTCATTTATCCCCGCTATATGTTTACAGCAAGTGGGGCTCGCGGGTCCCTTATTTCATCCGGAATCGGAAGGGTGCTGGGAGTCTGCATGGCGCCGAATCCATCGATCTGCATTGCATATAGAAAAGCGGTCTCAGCCTTTCTCTTCAACAACGGGATCGATACTGGCGAATGTCACCGCATTCGAATTGTTTAAGAATGCTACAGGAATTGCCGATTCAAATCAGAGTCATCAAATGTACCTGCTTGATCTTGAAACGCTTGAAGGTGATTGGTTTTCATTCATCACACATCCGCTGGTTACCTCAACAAGTTTTACACCCAAGCTTGTTGAAGATCTTGATGTAAGGCTCAACCAGGAATCGGCCAGCGATAACCCACCGAGTAATCTCCTGGAACATTTCAGTCGATTAACTTCCGATAAGACTGGCATTTTCCATATATGGGAGGAACGAGGTCTGTCACAGCTTCCACTTGCACAGTGCTATGTTCAAGCGGTCGATCCAATGTCCGAGGGACCGGCAGAGCTTCTGTCAGAAGTAGTATGTGCCGGCCTGACACATGAAGAAGCCAAAAGAGATGCGGGCCTGACTGGAATTGAATTGTATGTTTCACAAATGATCAATTCTTTGGATTTTAAAAAGCAGAATGATCAGGTTAGCGTGAACAGAATCCAGGGATTTATAGGCATCGGTGCAGGGCAAACAATCGAAGAGGCAGTTTGTCGAGGTCTGCAAGCTTATTTAGATGAAGAATTGAAAAAAAGAAAGAGCGATCAACTGAATACGATTTTTCATATGGAGTTAGGCTCCATTAAAGATAAGCCATGCAAATTTTATTTAAATTCGCTGACTACCGTGAACGGTTCACCAACAATCGGCTTGAAAGAGGATATATTAGGCTTCCCCGTAATATCGGTTAGGTCGAATGGCCGTTGGTATACGAGTGTAGGTTTAAATACAACACTGGCCATACGAAACACACTGCAACAAGCGCTTTTAGATTCTCAGAGCCAGGCGACTCCCATCACGAGGAGAGAGATGGAGTCAGCGGTTTTTCTTAAAAAAACAGAAAGCAAACTTGATATCCCCTCTTGTGATGATTTGTCGCAATTGGAGCTATTACAATCCTCCATTCAGGTCTTGAACCAAAACAACAAACGGCTATTAGTTTATGATCTTACATTCGAACCTTTTTTAGAGCAGGAAATGGCAGGGGTGTTTGGTGTGCAGGTACGAGAGGGGGAATCTTAATGTCTGCCCATGTTCTGATTGTCGGACAGGGATTATTAGCGGATTTTGTCCATGATCAATTGTCCGGCAGCTATCTCGTAAAGCGTCAAAGCATAAAAGAAGAGATTCCCGAATATACAAAACTAGCTCTTGTGCTACACGATGCCTGTCATCCATCGGTCCATCAAAAAGCGGAAGAAAGATTCAGAGCCACAGGTATCCCGTGGCTTCGCGGCTTCGTATCGTTTGGGGAAGGTATCATTGGTCCATTTGTAAATCCCAATACACCGGGATGTTCTCGCTGTGCTGACTTGCGGCTTATTATAGCTGGAGAGGATAGGCGAGAAATGTGGGAGTTTCAGATGAGGATGTCAGCAGGAGAAGGTGTAAGGCGGGATGCATGGGCATCACGACCGGGATTATCGCAAATGGCAACTTTGATATGTAACGAAGTGCACGGGGTTTTTCAGGGACAACCCAGCAACTTGGAAGAAAAGGTCTTCATTACTAACCTGAGAACGCTAACGAACTCCAATCACCTTTTCTTGCCTGACCCACTGTGCCCAATATGCAGTCATTTACCTGATGACGCACCGGAATTAGCCCAAATTCGGTTGGAATCTAGTCCTAAAATTACTGCTGATGGTTATCGCTGCCGTTCGATGGATGAATTAAAAGAAGTGTTAGTCAAAGATTATCTAGATGAACGTACGGGTGTCATGAATGGAAAAATGCAGGATTTCACACTGCCGTTTGCAGATATTATAGCCAACATGCCGCTGTTTGGAGCTGATGAAGGAGTAGCAGGAAGGTCTAATTCTTATGAAATGAGTGAGCAGACTGCCATTCTGGAAGGTTTGGAGAGATATTGCGGGATCGGCCCCCGAGGAAAAAGGACAATTGTTCGTGATAGTTATCATCGATTGGAGAATCATGCATTAAATCCTACAAGGGTTGGTTTACATGAAAAGGAGCAATATAAAAAGCCGCATTTTCCGTTTAAACCGTTTCATCCCGATGCCCCAATGAATTGGGTTTGGGGTTACTCGTTTTTACAAGAACGACCTATTTTGGTTCCTGAGTTACTCGCCTATTACAGTTTGGGTCACGGAGAAAGTTTTGTTTATGAAACCTCAAATGGATGTGCATTGGGGGGAAGTATGGAGGAAGCCATTTTCCATGCCATTATGGAAGTCGTTGAGCGAGACTCATTCTTGTTAACCTGGTATGCCCAGCTCCCTCTTCCAAGCATTGACCTAAGCTCTGCCGATGACAAGGAATTACAGCTGATGGTCGATCGGGTACGTGAGGTGGCGGGATATGATCTTCATTTTTATAATTCAACGATGGAACATGGGATTCCGAGCGTTTGGGGAGTGGCAAAAAACAGAAGATCAAAGGGGTTAAACCTCATTTGTGCAGCCGGAGCAAACCCTGACCCTGTAAGGGCTGTAAAAAGCACGATTTATGAGCTTGCAGGAATGATGTCTAGGCATGGTGAAAAACTGGAGGAAAACCGGCAAAAATATGAAGGGATGCTGAGAGATCCGTTTGCTGTACGTACCATGGAAGACCATGGTCTGCTGTACGGTCTGCCAGAATCAGAGGAACGAATGAATTTTTTATTGAATCACCATCGTCCTTTACGTACATTTGCGGAGGAATTTAAGCAGCCGCCGACAAATACTGATTTGAAGGACGATCTTCAAGATATTCTTAAGGAGTTTCGCCGGTTAAACCTTGAAGTTATTGTAGTTGACCAAACATCACCTATCACCGAACGGAACGGGTTATTCTGTGTAAAGGTATTGATTCCTGGAATGTTACCGATGACATTTGGCCATCACCTTACGCGTGTGAAAGGGCTGGAAAGGGTACTCACGGTACCAATGCAACTAGGGTTTACGAAGTCACCGTTATCGTATGATCAGCTCAATCCAAATCCCCACCCGTTCCCATAATGGTAGATTAGGAGGCTAAAGAGTGGAGCTGGAAACATTTCTGCACCATCTGCATTTTAACACGGAAAAAACCTCTCCGCCTGATTGGCAGGTGGATTGGGAAGACGCACCGCTGCCCTATAAACTGTACCGGGGATTACCAGAGATTCCACTGACCTCAGATGTACCATTAAAACTCGAGGGAAGGGAAGCACATATAAAACCGAGCTTGGTGGAGCTTGGTCATTTTCTTTGGTATGTATACGGGCTTACTCAATACTCCCAATCCGCTTTTTTCGAGGAAAAAGCTCAGTCGATACGGAGGTTTGTTCCCTCTGGAGGGGCGCTATACCCTAATGAAATATACGTGTATATAAAGCTAGAAGATGCTCCGGAGGGAATTTACCATTATGATGTAGCACATCACCGACTCATTTTGGTGCGAGAAGGAAATTACGATTCCTACTTATCCAGAAGTCTTAAAACTCGCTATCATATGTCTGACTGTTTTTGCACCGTTTTTGTCTCGACGGTTTTTTGGAAAAACTTCTATAAATACAATAATTTTTCATACAGGCTTCAAGGGCTTGACGCAGGTGTGGTTATTGGGCAATCGTTAGAAGTGGCCAATCGGATGGGAATCTCTACACGGGTATGCTACCAGTTTCTTGATCGGGCGATCAACCATTTGCTAGGGCTATCCGAACAGGATGAAAGTGTGTATGCGGTGATCTCACTATCTATGAATCAATCGAACGATTGTGTTGACACCGATTATCACAAAGAAGAAGCTGCTTCTGCCAATGAACTGTGCTTGGAAGTACCATTGTTGAAGCATGGTACCTATAACCGTTCAAAGAGAGTCATTGATTATCCGATGCTGCGGAAAATGAATGAAGCTTCCTTGATCGAAACAACAAAGTCATTTGAGAAGGTTAGAAAAAATAATAAACCTGTAGCCTTAGGTACGGAAATGATTTTCCTGCCTTTTACGGATAACTTTTCGTACGATTTCGCAGCCGTTTGCAGGGAGCGGCATTCTCCTGATATCGATTTTTTGATGGGGAAAGTGAGTCAAACACAACTTTCCACTTTGCTGAAAGAAACATTTTCTTTCTCATATCAGAATGATCTCGATGAAACGAATGGAATGATTGAGACGCGTGTTTCCTTGTATGGCAGTTTTTATAACGTAGAGGGAGTCCCAAACGGTGCCTACTCTTATGAGAAGAGCACTCATGCACTTCGAAGAATAAACCAAGGGGATTTCCGGGGATTGTTACAAAATGGATTAACAATGCCCACTGTGAATCTGTATCAAGTGCCGCTTTGTTTACATGTCGTGGGAGGTAAGGATCATCTCAAAGAAGAATTGGGGTACAGAGGATATCGTATTCAGCAGATGGAAGCGGGCATTCTTGTGCAACGTCTGCTCTTGGTGGCATGTGCCCTAGAGATGGGAGGGCATCCACTGCTAGGATTCGATGTGAACCATTGCGATGAGCTTTACAGGATTGATTCGAAAGAAAAAACCTGTTTGATCCAGATCCCGGTAGGTCCATACCGTTCACGCGCCTGGTTAAAAGGAAGTTTGAATAGCTAGAAGGGACTTTTGTATCTAGTTTTAGGTACAAACATTCTTTTGATGGGAACACTGCTGAATGCGGCTTGGTCCCGATTGGATGAAATGCTGAAAAAGTGACGCATCCGTGATACACTTAAAATTATGCCTTAGGTAAGTTGCATACCCCTGACGAGGTCGCCTATACACTTTGCGAAGCGCCGATCTCGTCAGCATGGTGGGAGTAATAATGATTTCGTCGGATGCATCATGGCACCGGTTGCCATAATAATACATAGCAAGTCGAAGTGGCAGTGACGGACATCCGCTGCAAAAGGAGATGTACAAGCTGCTTCGGAGATTGTTTAAAAAGGGATTATAAGCAAAGCATTTTTAACCCATCGACAGGAATGAACAATGCTTAATGCCCATTGAAATGAGGAAAAATGATGATGAAGACCATGGATATATTAGGGAATATGAAGCCTTTCATACAAGAATTATGGAAACAGTCGGGTTTTAATGAATTGACACCAGTCCAAGAAAAAGCGATACCCATTATTAATGAGAGAAAAGATCTGATCGTCCAGTCGCCGACGGGAACTGGAAAAACTCTCGCTTATCTTTTGCCGATTCTTGAACAGGTGGATGAAACAAAGCAAATGAGCCAGGTGCTCGTATTGGCTCCATCAAGAGAGTTGGTCATGCAAATTCACCAGGAAGTCCAAAATTGGTCAAAAGGTACCGGGATAACAAGTGCTGCACTTGTCGGCGGAGCAAATATCAAGCGGCAAGTGGAACGATTGAAAAAGAAGCCTCAAGTTCTGACAGGAACGCCCGGCAGGATATTGGAACTCATCCGCATGAAAAAAATTAAAATGCATGAAGTGAAAACAATTGTTTTAGATGAGGGCGATCAGCTATTAAACAAAGAGCACTTGGAAACAGTACGCACAATTGTCAAATCAACCTTGAATGACCGGCAGCTTCTGCTTTTTTCTGCTACAAAATTGGAAGAACCGGATCAGGTAAGGGCTATGATTGGAAGAGAACCGGAGAAGCTGTCAGCAGAAAAGACTGTTTCTGTCCCATCATCCATCCAGCATTATTATTTATTATGCGAGCCCCGCGAAAAAACAAAGTTGCTTGGGAAATTAGCGAAAATGGACGGTATGAAGGGACTCGTATTCATTAGGTCTGTCGGGAATATGAACGTGATTGCCGACAAGCTTGAATTTGAAGGAGTAAAAATTGAACTTCTTCATAGCGACTTAAGAAAGCATGAGAGAGAAAGGGCCTTAAAAAGACTGCAATCAGGAGAAATCAGTATCTTACTGGCTACTGATATAGCCGCAAGGGGACTCGATGTCAGAGGTCTGAATCATGTGATTCAATACGACTTGGCCGAAAATGCTGACCAATATGTGCATCGTGCAGGGAGAACAGGCAGAATGGGAGCTGCCGGTACAGTTGTATCCTTTGTGAATCCGAGAGATGAGCGTGAACTGAATAAATACGCAAAAGAGCTGGGATTTTCTATTGAAAGAAAGCGGCTGTTCAAAGGACAGTTTGCCGGATTTGATAAAAGAAAGTAACCAGGAAAAATAACAGTGGGTGTTTGTGAGAGTGCTTCACAGACTATCCACTTTTTTAATTAAAGGATTGCAGCCAGCATATTGCTTTATGCCAGCGATGTAAGAGGAAATCGCCTAAGGGACGGTCGATTTCCTTGGTTTCACATTCACCATCTCAATGGAATGTAGATGACATCCGCAAGCTCAGGAAAGTCAATAAACGGATTTCTGTTTCCTTGAATTTGGTAAATTGCCTGATTACGGTGTTTTTCATAGAGGTCCGGAGGAAACTGCTGGTTCCAGCTTCTTAGGAGATTAAAGTTGATTTTACTCCGGAAGCGTTTTTTGATCCCTTTTGGATACCGGAGCAGGAAATACAGCATGGCACGGGCAGCGGTCCCTTTGCCAAACTCCGGCTCAAAGAGATCAGCTGCTGCGACACCGCAATGGTTTTTAATTGTTTCGGTCGGTGATTCGGGGTTGTAGTCTGGAAAATCATAGTAGGGAAAATTCGAACGCACAGCATTACAGCTTGGCTCACAGGCAAATAGATGATGCAGATCCCCTTTCATTGGTTCCCGGCCAATAAACCAAGACTGGGGGACGATATGTTCAGCATTGAACTTTAGTTCTTCCGGTACGTGATGATGGATTACCGATTCGCCTTTTTGATCCAGCAACATTTGGAAATCCTCATACCGGCGGCTGACTTCAAAATCTCTTCTTATTAAATCAGCCGGATCATCCTGCTTGCCAGAGTATATGCTTTTAATCGTGTAATCGGGTTGGAGATCGACCCATGTGTACAAATATTGGTCTTTGCTTAAAAAATAGGGAAGCCTGTTTGCGTGTGTACGCTCCACGAGAGAATGAAGCTGTTGAAATTTCGCCTTCCGGATACTAATCTTCCGGTAGTATTTCGAAACCGCTTCCCGGTCCTTTTTTTCATCGAAATAAAGGATCTCTTCTTTTTTCAGTCTATGAAGATTTCTTTTCAGTTCATCAAACGATGGTTCAAGATGAACGGTCATTATATTCACTCCGTCTGCTCTCAGAATATGCTAATCTATTTTTATATGAATGTTCTGTACCGATTTCACGGTTAAGCAGTAATTCCATTTCTTCCAAATGACGGCGTTTTACAACAGGGTCAGAATCTGACCAATGAACTGTATATATGAAATAATAGTCTTTAATCTGTCTGAAGATGACGGTTGAATGAACAAAAGGTTCAAACCGGGCTTTAATATTATAATGCCTCGTGTATGACCAATCTAGCAGTTCCATGATCCACCTTACCTTTCTTTCATATATTATAAGCTTTTGACGGGAAAACTGGAATACAAAGGTTCAAATGAATACAAATGGGGGATATATATATAAAAGCGGAAGCGCCTGTTCATCGACGTACAGACTGAGCCGAAATGCGGAAACGCCTTGATCAGCCCCGACAAGCACAAGCCGATTCCCGAGGAGGCAGTACTTCAGCCACCACAGGGAATTGGCTTGTGACCTCGAGGGGCTAGGCGTTGCAGCTAGACAATAGTGCCTCCAACGAGATAAAGGAAACACGGCGACGAAGGCCGCCTCAGACCGCCACATCCTGTGGCTTCGGCAGGCTCAGGACGCGACATCCTGTCGCTTCGCTTGCACTAGTACTTCCTGTACGTCGGTGGCACTAGGACGTCCTGTCCGTCGGAGCCGATGTTGACTTATCGTAGGCGCGAAGTCTGCTAGTCGATAGGCGCTGAAGCTGGATATTAAGAAAAGCGGAAGGCGGCCGTTTTGGGGCGACAAGCGCTAGGCAGGCTCAGAACGCGACATCCTAGAAAAAGCTGACGCTTTTCCTTCGTGCGATGTAACGCTGCCGAAGCTTTCCTTGTCCTGTCGCTTCGCTTGCACTAGGACTTCCTGTCAGTCGCTGGACAATGAGAAAAGCGTAAGACGCCTGTTTAGGGGCGACTAATTATCGAATGAAAATATTTATACATATGGAAGCTGCGGAGGGATGACGATGAGTGACGGAAAAGGTTTCGGATCCGTTTTTTCAAATATAAAAAATCAGATTGATAAGCTGCCTTTATCCGGAAAGTCCAAGCAAAAAATGATGTACAAGCTTGGAGAATTGAAGGAGCTGACGGTGGAGGCGCGGGAACCGCGGATTGCACTCGTTGGAAGAAGGGGAGCAGGGAAATCGTCTCTTATCAACGCACTATTTGGAGAAGAGAAACAAATGGTCAGTTCGGTTCAGGCGGGTACCGGGCGTGGAAAATGGCTTTGGTATCCAAGTGATAATGATAAGAAAATCCGACTGCTTGACTCACGGGGGCTCGGTGAGAGCGAAAGGCCCCTGGAATCCGCGGATAGCGGATCGGCCATTGCCCAACTGGAGAAAGAAGTGGAAGCGGAGCAGCCGGACGTCTTCCTGTTTCTGATTAAGGCTAAGGAAACAGACGCTCGGGTGGAAGAGGATTTACATGAGTTGAATAAATTGCGGGCATATATTAAGGAGATCCATCAGTACGAAGTTCCGGTCATTTGCGTTGTCACGCAAGTGGACGAGCTCGACCCACCATACTATAAACAGCTGCCGCTGGACGCCAATCCGGAAAAAGCGAAAAACATCCAAGCAGCGATGAAGCTGATGGAAAAGCGGTTTGCGGAAAATGACATACCTCTCATTACAACAATACCTGTCTGTACATACGTCGATTTTGATGAATCCGGGAAAATGGTCTATGATATGCGCTGGAATGTCGATGAACTGGCGGACTATCTCGTTGACATCCTGCCGAACGACGCCAAATTGAAAACAGCAAAAGCAGCCAGGGCGGTTTCAGCTAAAAAAAAAGCGGCCCAAAAAGTGATCATAACAATGTCAGGCATGGCCGTACTTATCGGCGTTGAACCGATTCCGTTTGCCGATATGCCTTTGCTAACGGGCCTGCAGGCTTTGATGATCATGGCCATTGCCTATATTGCGGGAAGAGAAGTCAATCGGGCGGCTGCCGCTGAATTTATCGGTGCGGTCGGAGCCAATCTCGGTGTTGCGTTTGTGGTCAGGGAAGGCGTCCGGTCGGCAGCCAAAATGATCCCTGCTGCAGGAAACATGATTTCCGGAGCAGTCGCTGGTGCTGTAACCTATGGGATTGGACAGGCTGGGATGGCTTATTATCTGGAAGGGAAAGATTTGAAAAGGGCGAAGGAAGCATTCGAAAGAGGGAAGAAGCAATTTAGAAAAAGTCGAAGAAATGAAGAAGAATAACCTTAAAGCAGGCATCAATATCCGTTTTGCCACGGGTGTTGATGCTTTTTTTGTCGAACGTTTAGGCTATGTATCCTCTTGAATGAACATTGTTTAAATATTATAATACGTTTAAATAAATTTGAACGTTGGAGGTTTATTGAATGTTACAAACTTATCAAATAGAAAATCTTGATCAGGTTAAGGCGATTGCGGACCCATTAAGAATACAAATTTTATGGGAAACCTTTGATGAAGCGAAAACAGGTAAAATGATCGGTGATATTCTGAACATGCCGGCTTCAAAAATCCATTACCATTTAAGGGAACTTGAAAAGAACGGACTCGTTGTCGTGGAAAGAACTGAAGAAAAAAATGGCATTGTTCAAAAGTTTTACAGACCAATAGCGAGGCGCCTGTATGTAAAAAGTGGGCTGATTTCCCCGGAAGTGACGGGTGACTTTCACAGTGCTGTGTTGGAAAGCTACTTTTTACCGCTAAAGAAGGTAACGGAACATCTTGAAACGATCGATGTATCTGTCATGAAAGGGAGTTCTATGGCGGAAGCGGACTTCAGAAAGCTTAAACTGTCAGAAGAGCAGACAAAAAAAGTAAAAGAAAAACTGGATGAACTGCAGGAAATGCTCGATGAATTTGAACAAAAGCAGCCGGACAGCGGAACAGAGTATGTATTCCAGTACGAAGTTTTTCCATACAGGAAAAGATAGGAGGAAGTCAACATGCAGGCGGTTCTATCGTCAGAAGCCAAAAAGGATTTGCAGCTCTATAAACGAAGTCCGTTCCTATTGCTGATTGTTTCCGGATTTATTGCCAATGTCAGTTTTACAATGTTTGTCTTTACCCAGTCGTGGTTCGTATTGAAACAGCTTCAGATGACTACCGGTCTTGGACTGATTTTCGTCGCATCTTCGGTGCCCCGGCTAATTTTTATGCCTTTTGGTGGAGTCATTGCAGACAAAGTAAAAAAAACGTGGATCATTTTTATTTGCATGTTAATAGAGATGCTGCTTGTCCTGACAATCATGTTTGCTTTAAAATCTGGAGTAGAGTCCATTCATATTTTTATAGCAGCTGCATTGATTTTTGGCATAACAGATGCACTGCAAGTTCCGGCAAGGACTTCCCTGCTGCCCATGCTTGTGACAAAAGATCAGCTGACTCGAGCTAATTCGGCCTATACGTTTACCAGTTCATCAGCATCTATCGCAGGAGCTTTTTTTGCAGGGCTGGCGATCAGCCTTTTCGGCTTTTATCAAACATTTGGAATCATGGCCTGTGCTACGCTTCTTGCTTCAATCCTTACATTGCTAATCAAATATAGCCGTTCCTCGGATTTGGAAAATTCAGAAGATAAGTTCCTTCAGTCAATGAAAAATGGCTTTGTCTATGTAAAAAATTCCCCGATTATGATTGCCATTTTTGGTCTGGCAATCACTCTGAACTTTTTTCTTGCGGGTCCGTTAACAATGGGAATCCCCATTCTCGCCGATCATGTTTTTCAAGGCGAGGCGTTGGTCTTTTCTATGATGGAATCAAGCTTTTTGGTCGGTACCATCATTGGATCCGCTTTGTTTGGAATAATGAATATTAAGAGACATAAGGGCAAAATTTCAATTCTAGCAGTAACAGCGGCTGGTGTTTTCATGTTTTTCATTGGAGTAGCCGATATATTATGGATTGTTCTTGGGCTGATGGGAACCGTAGGAATATTGATGGCTTTTACAAATGTACCGATCATGACAATGCTGCAGTCGAATACGGATGAAAAAATGCTCGGCCGGGTGATGAGCTTTTTAATGATTGCAGCCATGGGATTGACACCTTTATCATATGCCTGTACATCCCTGCTTTTACAATTCGGTTTTAATATCCAGCTCATTTTGTGTATCGCTACAATTCCGGTTATAGGTACCGGCTTATTAACCTATTATTTCGTACCGGTGTTGAGAAATGCCGACTAACCTTTTATTGAGATAGGAAGTGTGTTGACTTAATGGAGCAGCCTGTGATTTTTGAGAAAATATCATTTGAACAAGAAAAATTCTTTCAAGCATACTTGCGTTTGACTGCAAAGGAAGAACACCACGTGTTGTTGGAAAGCGGACGTACAGGGAGATACAGCATCGCGGGAATCAAACCGTTTGCGGTCGTTCACGGAGATGAACAAAAAGTGGAAATAAGGCAGGGCGGGGAGACTCATTTGCTGGAAGGGAAACCGCTGCAAACACTTGAAAAGTGGATGCAGCAATTTTCTTTCCCACCTCAGCCTGGTCTGCCTGACTTCCAGGGAGGGGCCATTGGTTTTATAAGCTACGACTATGCGTGGTGTATTGAAAAGCTCCCGTATAAAGCTGCGGATGATGTAGGGCTGCCACTTCTTTATTTTCTTGTTTTTGACGAGTGGGCCGTCTTTGACCATGAAGAACAAAGTTTATGGCTGATGACATTAAATAGACATATGGCAAAAGAAAAATTAACAGCCTTGAAAGCGGATTGGATAGAAGGGGCAGAAACACCTACAAAGAGCTCGTCTAATTTTCAGGTTTCCGCTGAAAAACCTCAGCTTTCTTTTACAGAAGAGGAATTTGCAGCAGCGGTTGAGAAAATAAAGGATTATATCAGGGAAGGCGACGTCAGCCAGGTCAACCTGACGGTTCGGCAGTCGGAAACCCTAGCAGCACCACCGATAAATGTGTATAAGGAATTGCGCAAGTTGAATCCATCCCCGTATATGGGATACTTTCATACACCAGAATTCCAGATTGTCTCGGGCTCCCCTGAGCTATTGATTAAAAAAGACGGAAGAAAAGTTGCAACGAGGCCGATTGGCGGCACCAGATCACGGGGGAAAGATGAAGCCGAAGACAAGCGGCTTGAACAGGAGCTGCTGTCTAACGAAAAAGAAAAAGCAGAACACATTATGCTGGTCGACCTGGAAAGAAATGACATGGGGAAGGTCTGTGAGTTCGGAAGTGTCAATGTGGATGAGTTGATGGTCATTGAAAAATATTCGCATGTCATGCACATCGTTTCACATGTGAGCGGGACACTTTCCGAGGGTAAGACTTCAGCCGATTTGATCGAAGCCGTCTTTCCCGGCGGAAGCATCACTGGTGCGCCGAAAATAAGAACACTGGAAATCATCGAAGAACTCGAGCCTGTCAAACGGGGCGTATACACAGGGACAATGGGCTGGATCGGCTTTAACGAAGACTTGCATTTAAACATTGTCATTCGGACCATGATAGTCAAAGACGAAATGTGTCATGTACAGGCGGGAGCGGGCATCGTGATCGATTCCAATCCAAAAGCGGAATATAAAGAGTCGTTAAAGAAAGCAGCTGCTCTTTGGAATGCAAAAAATGAAGCAGACAAAAAGGGGGCTTTCGCATGATTCTATTAATCGATCACTATGACTCATTTACATATAATATCGTTCAGGCTTTCGGTAGGTTTGAAAAAGAGATTGTTGTGAAAAGTTACGACGAAATATCAATCGAGGCGATTGAAGAATTGAATCCCGATCACATTGTCATTTCTTCTGGATCGGGAAGGCCTGCTAAAGAAGGGATAACATGTGAATTGATCCGCTTTTTTTCAGGCAAGGTCCCCATACTCGGCGTTGGCTTCGGTTGCCTTGCCATTGCTGAAGCTTACGGTGGGAAAGTAGTCAAAACGGAAAACCTGCTGCCAGGAAAACCATTTGATATTTTTCATGATGGTGAAAGTATTTTTGCCGGCATGCGAGAGCCTTTTTCAGCGACGCGTTATCATTCACTGATTGTTAGTAGGGAAGACTTCCCTGAAACTTTGGGTATTTCCGCTTGGAATTCGGAAGATGAAGTTATGGGAATCAGACATAACGATTATTCAGTGGAAGGTGTGCAATTCAATCCTGAGTCAATTATGACGGAAGCGGGAGAGCAGCTGTTGAAGAACTTTATTGAAATTGATCGGGTGGCTTGGAACTGACATGTATATGTATTTGAATGGGAATTTTATTGAAAAAGAAAAAGCACGTATTTCTCCTTTTGACCACGGATATTTATATGGACTGGGCGTTTTTGAAACGTTTCGGACATACAGTGGGGTTCCGTTCCTGCTCGAGGAACATTTAGAGCGGCTGAATGCGGGGCTAGCGGAAATGGGAATTGAACGGGCATTTCAAAAAAGGGAAGTCCGGTCCCTCATTGATGAACTGTCAGAGCTTAATCAATTACAGGATTCCTACATAAGAATGAATGTTTCGGCAGGAGCGGGAGAAATCGGCCTGCAGACAGCTCCATATACTGAGCCGACAATTATCTTTTTTCAAAAAGAACTTCCGCCTCTTGAGCCGCTTCGAGAAAAGGAAGCAATTTTATTGAATATCCGCCGTAATACCCCTGAAACCGAAGTAAGGTTAAAATCCCACCATTTTTTTAATAATATGGCGGCTAAACGAGAGCTGGGATCAGATCCTGGAAAAGAGGGGATTTTTCTGTCCGAAGATGGATTTTTGGCAGAAGGCGTTACATCCAATCTATTCTGGGTGAATGACGGGAGATTATTGACGCCGGCGATTGAAACCGGGATATTGAACGGGATTACAAGACAGTTCATTTTACGGTTGGCAACGGAGTTGGGGATTCGGACGGAAGAAGGTCTGTATAAAGGAGTGGAGCTGTCTGAAGCAGATGAAATCTTTTTTACCAATTCCATTCAGGAGATTGTTCCTGTGAATGCTTTCGAAGGGAGATCCTTGCCTGGAAAGGACGGTCGCATCGTTCAAAGGCTGAATGAATTGTATCAAAACTATGTTTCCAACCTACGATAACGAAGGGTGCTAGTCGCACCGCGATAGCGAAATTAGAACATAGACTTTATACAAGCTCAAAAAACTCCTGCGCTGGGCAGGAGTTTTTTTAAAATTCATAGCTCCGCTTTTTGTTCATAGTCTCCGGGAGAGGAGCCTGGGAGGCGGTCTACCGTCTTTGCATCCTCAAAGTTAAGTGCGGAACCGATAAAGAACACTAGAAACAATGCTACTACAGCCAAAAAGATAACGAGCCCGATTAAAATTGATAGATCCATTTGCAGTTCCTCCCTAATAAATTTAATAGTTCGAAAACATTGAATATACATATATAATACCACTATTTTTCAAGTTTAAACATAAAAATCCTGTCATTTGACAGGAAAGTTGTCCCTTAGCTATCTTTTTGGTCGGGCGGCAGAGGATCAATGGTACGGGAATCATCGTAATTTAACACGGTATGGATAAAATAGACGAGAAATCCGGCAATGGAAGCCAAAACACCTACTAAACCAAGTGTGACCCACAATTGCATGAGCATTCCTCCTTGTTTAAATGTATGCTCATGTCCGGAATCTATTCCAGAGCAAAAGTGGAATTGGCTGTTTATCTACATGCAGAATGAATTGAAATGCGAGAACGGTTATGGGATAAAGAATGTTAGCATTTTAGGTGTTTTATAATATTTAAGACATTAATAAACCTCCTGCAAATATTGCAGGAGGTGTGTTTGTCACTTATTTTTTTGATTCTGAAGGCAATTCATCTATTGTATTCGAGTCGCTTGAATCGAGTGCAGTACCAATGTAATATACTAGAAATACAGCTACTAAACCCAAGATGATGGACATCCCGATTAATACTCCTGTTTGCATTTTATCCCCTCCACCACAAATAATACAATGCCCGCTTTTCAAACATCTATTACATGAAAAGCGAAGAGGTTTCTCCGTTTACTAGATATTAGTATAGCCCATATTGCAATTAGTCTCAAAGGTTTCTATCAATCTTTAAAAAATGTTTGAAAAGAGGTGACAAAAAATGAAGCAGATGGACTGTGTGGTGCCCATCTGCTTGCATTTAGCGGGAGAATTTTTAACAATTCCTTCAGTTTAAATGGAATCAGAGAATGTTCTCTCTTCATACTTTTCGTCCGTGTTCAGGCGAAAAAAACAGCGGAATAATCAATAATTGTTGGTTCATAGATATAGGAAATTTTTAGTAAGTACAGCTTCTTGTTATTTTGAACTTCACTGCATACAATTGCTCCTTCTTATAAATCAGTTCTTTTTCCCGGCTCGTCTTTTCCGCCGGTATCATTTCCAGTGCTAGCTGTGTATCCGACCCGATACGCGGCTTTTCTTTTTCCGCGAAGTGCATTTGGCATTTTGTATTGGTTGTCGCCGTTTTGAAATTGCCCTCTATCAGACATGGAATGCCTCCTTTTCAATCAAAGATTCTTTTAGATATGTGAATGTCCTTTCCGTCGACATCTTCAATCACAGGAGTGACTTGACCTTCCATATAGACATCACTAACCTGTTCATGAGTCGTTGCGAGCCCCTTGGATACCGTGTCTTTACCTTGATAATCTTCTTTTTTGTAGTGTCTGCCGGCTATCTTTAAACTTTCTTTTTCCAACTCCTTATCCAATGGATTCCCTCCTTTGTTTTTAGTTATTGTTTCCTGAACTGATTTTAGCTATCGCAAGAATTAATTACCAATGCATAAAGAAAATACGTTTGTATATAATTGTGGGGAACGAGTGTTTGGAGGGAGCGGGAATGACTAATCTTTTTAAGCAGGCCGCTTTATCAAAAGATTATGTGGAAATCATTTATTTTTCCGAAAAACAGGAAATTACACAGCGAATTATTAAAGTAATCTCTTTATCAAATACGGAAATCTTGGCTTATTGCTGTCAGAGAAAATGCATCAGAAAATTCAAGATAAAAAATGTACTTTCTGCCCTGCCACTAAGCCGATTGGGAAATTTGAAGGTTAATTAGGCCCCTACGGGCTTTTTTTTTAAAAAAACTAACAGGTTAAATAGGGTTTTCGCCCTTTCGTATAACGGACAGGCGCATTTAATATGAGCAGGAGGGTTTGTGAATGGAATATAAAATTGAGAAAAGAATCATCCCCGATCTGCCTGATATTCCGTTGGCTTCAAGCAGATTTATTATTGCACATGAGTCCGGAAACCTTAATAATACCGGTCCGAATTCGCTTGAAAATGAAGTTAGATTCATGACAGCCAACTGGCGCACTGCGTTCACTTCTCATTTTGTGGGGAGCGGCGGGCGGATTGTACAGCTGGCTCCAGTCGGAAGGTTCCAATATGGCGCAGGGCCAAAAGCCAATCCATATGCTTATGCGCAAGTTGAACTCGCACGCACTAATGATCCGGATATTTTTAAAAAAGACTATGCAGCATATATTTGGCTGCTGAGGAAGCTGGCAGATGATGCAGGCTTGCCGAGAACATTAGATGCCGGTTCAGGAGTTTACGACAGGGGAATCAAATCCCATGATTGGATACGGCAGCATATTGGAGGTACGACGCATACAGATCCATACGGGTATTTTGCGCAATTCGGGATTTCAAGGGCACAATTCGAAAAAGATGTAGAGAAAGGTACAGCATCCCAACTAATAGCAAAGCCGGAAGTCAAACCGGCAGCACCAAAAACCAGCGGATACACAGGAAACAGCATTGTCGATTATTTAAAGAGCATAGGAAAAGAATCAAGTCCGGCTTATCGTCGTCAGCTGGCCAAGGAATACGGGGTGGAAGACTATGACCTGTCCGTTTCCAAAAATCTGGAACTGCTTAATAAAATGAGAGTAGACCATTATGTTAGTAAACCGATGGCATCTGGCGCAGGCACATATACTGGAAATAGCATAGTTGATTACCTAAAAAGTATTGGGATGGATTCGAGTCCGGCTCATCGTCGTCAACTTGCGAAAGAATTCGGTGTGGATAATTATGACTTTTCGGCAGAAAAAAACCTTGAATTGCTTCGGGAAATGAGAGATAGCCCGCCAAATGCCCGGCATAAAGGGACAGTACATCTGCCTGCTGACGCCGAAACGTGGCGAACTTATAAACTCAACGTTCTGCCGGTCAAGAAGAACTCCGATTGGAGTTTAACGCCTTCCCGCTTTGGTGGTTTGACGTATGAGATTCTCGATCACCCATATCCGGACGTTGTAACAATCAATACGAGCAGAGGCAAGCGAAACATTTATGTTGGACCCGGAACAGGGGCAGTGATTGAGTAGAGCGAAAGTCTCGCATGCAGAAATAAAGTCATTTTTGATTCGGCTAGGCTTGGTTTTATGGTCGAAGCACAAGATTACGTGTTTAGTGTCAGCCTTCGGTGATTCTATTTTTTACATTCTCTAATTCCACTAATACAGTGGTACTGCTGTCCATTACCTTTTTATTCTATTTTGCATCTAATGTAAGTAATGGGAAGGGAAGGAGGGAATGTTCTTGAGTAATTTTATACACGAAGCGAATGATTTGGTAGGGGAAAAAGTTAGAGTTATTACAGTTCATGGTACATTTACTGGGAAATTGGTGGATGTTAACAGTGATTCCATTATTATGCATGTAAATATATCAGGTAGGATTAGACGCATATTAATTCGTTTAGCTTTGATTATTGCTCTGTTTAGGTTTTTAGGCACGGTAGGCAGAGGATACGAGCCATCAAAAAGTAAAGTGTATTCTCCACACGATAGTTTAGCCGATTATTTAATTGATGATGACTAATATTATTACTGCCCATGCGGTGATTTTCGTGGCGGGCGGTCGCACAGGGTACTAGGCAACCTAGTACCCTTCACTTCCTTTATACGACGGTGACGTCATTTCGATGAAACGAATGGTCGAAGATAAAAGATGGTGTAATTCCGGATAGTGAAAGTCCATCCCCGAGAAGACTGGCCTAGCTCGGGAAGTCTAATCTAGGGCAATATCGTGAGGTGTTGTCTGAAGGAGTTATGTCGGACCGGAAACAGAAGCGGTGAATGAAAAGAGCGAATTTTTTCCGCAATGGCGAGACAAAATTGGTTTTGTGTAAAAGTTATGCTGGGACATTAAGTACGGTGACTCGTTGTTGATCCATTATTGGACTTACTTATAAAAAACAGCAAGAGCGAGAAACCTCTCAAACCCTTGCTATTTTTGATTATATATGTACGGCCCCGGCAGGAATCGAACCTGCGACGCACGGTTTAGGAAACCGACGCTCTATCCTCTGAGCTACGGAGCCACGTCTATATGAGAAAAAGCACATTGTTTATTATAATACAAAATTCTATTGTTTTAAAGTACAAATTTTGATAAAGAGCTGTCTCGGATTTTGAGGAATATTTGATTTCGATCGCCGTGCACGCAAATGATTCAATCTGAACATGGAGTTCGGTTTAGGAAACCGACGCTCTATTCTTCTTGCTATGGAACCACCCCCTTGGAGAAATTGGTAAGGTAAAAAACATACACAGGAATAAAATCCTCTTTTATACCAGATTGATTGTCTAATCAACTCTCTTTTTTTCAATATGTTATTAGCAAAGGTCGGCTGACTTTTAATAAGATTTGAAGGAGTGATAGAAGTTGATGCACTTTGAAGAAGATTTCGTTCTTGGAGCGGAAGAAAGACGCCGGGAAAGAGAGCGGCGTGCTAGGTTCGTCTGTTTTTGTAGGGAAGTTGCTGGTGTACGTGAGGAAGAACGCCGCCGCCGTGAAGAATGCGAATGCGATTGCAGGTGTGGCCGCAACCGTGTCCGCGGTGAGAGGGAAGAAGACTGCGACGGTTGGGACTGGTAGTCCGGGATAAACTTTAGTGCTCGGTGTTACCGGGCCTTTCTCAGTTACATTTTGTATCATGACTTATCGGAACTTTAAGCTATGTTGGTGTTTATTTCGAAATTTTCGTACAATAGAGTAAAGGGGAGGGAATAAAAATTGAACTCATTTTCGATTTTTAGAACACCACCAACGATTACATATGGACAGAATTCTTTTAAGAAGGTTGGAAAAGATGCTGCGTTAAAAGGTAAAAATGCCCTTATCATTTCGGATAAGGTTATGGAAAAGCTTGGTAATGTGAAGCAGTGCGTCACCTTTTTGGAAAAACATGGAGTGAGCAGTAGCGTTTACCTCGGAGTGGAGACAGAACCTACAGACGAATTTGTGGTAGCAGCGTTGGATATCTTTAAGGAAAACGAATGTGATCTGATCATTTCTTTAGGTGGAGGAAGCTGCCTTGATACGGCAAAAGCTGTTTCCGTTCTTGCCTCAAACGGTGGCAGCATCGACGAATATGTAAGCGAAAAAAGAATGGCTAAGGAACCGCCGATTCCACACATAGCAATTCCGACCACAGCGGGGACTGGCTCTGAGGCGACGGATGTAACAGTTATTACCAATACATCAAACCAAGTTAAAATGATGATCAAACAGCCGGCCTTCATGCCGGCAACAGCAATTGTCGATCCTGTTTTGAGTATATCCTCTCCAAGATATGTAACAGCAGCAACCGGAATAGATGCATTGTGCCATGCAATCGAGGCTTATCTTTCAAAAAGGGCTCATCCAATGACAGATACGCTCGCATTATCCGCGATGCGTTTAATTGTAAATAATATCCGGAATGCCTATACCGATGGCAGTAATATAGATGCAAGAGAAAAAATGTCGCTGGGCTCTCTGCAAGCGGGTATGGCTTTTTCCAACGCATCTGTTTGTCTCGTCCATGGGATGTCGAGGCCGATTGGTGCATTGTTCCATGTGCCGCATGGATATTCCAATGCCATGCTTTTGCCGGCGGTATTGGAGTTCAGCAAGGAAGCTTGTATAGAAAGGTTTGCAGACTTAGGAAGAATTTTCACATCAGAAAAGGATTTATCGGACAAAGAAGCTGCAGACATTGCGGTAGAATCTGTTAAAAAATTATGTAATGACTTGGAGATCCCTAATTTTCAGGAGTGGGGCATTGATGAACAAGAATTTAAATTTGCGGTTGAAAAGATGTCCAAGGATGCCATCGACAGCGGGAGTCCTGCCAACAATCCGAAAGTACCCACAATGCAGGAGCTGGAAGAGCTTTACCTGCGCTGTTTTGACTACCAATTTTCCGAAAAAATAGACGCATTAAAATAAAATGGAACGAACCCGGCCGGCTTTGCTGGCTCGGGTTCGTTCCAACCCACGTATAATCGTTCCAACCCACGTATAATCGTTCCAACCCACGTATAATCGTTCCAACCCACGTATAATCGTTCCAACCCACGTATAATCACAATCCGCCAAAAACGGAGCATTTTTAACGGGGGATCCCCCTTACTTCACCGGCTTCGTTTCGTAACCATTGACGACCAGATCCAGTTTCCCAGTCCCCGGATCGATGACCAGTCCGTGAACAGGGACCTCATTTGCCATCAACGGGTGGTTCCGGATCATGTTGACACTGTGTTCAACGCTTTCCTCCACGCTGTCAAAGCCGGTCAGCCATTCATCCAAATCTATTCCGGAGTTATTGATGATGTTCAGGGTTTCTTCACTGATTCCGCGCTCCTGCATTTTTCCTAGGACCTGTTCGCTTTCTATGGCACTCATTCCGCAGTCGTGATGTCCAATGACATACACTTCATCGGCTTTCAGTTCATATACAGCAATCAGCAGGCTCCGCATGATACTCCCGAATGGATGGGTAAGTATCGCCCCCGCGTTTTTTACCACCTTGACGTCTCCGTTTTTCATGTTCATTGCTTTATGCAAAAGCTCGACCAAACGGGTATCCATGCATGTGAGGATGACAAGTTTCTTATCGGGAAATTTTGTTGTTGTATAAGCTTCATACATTTTTTCTTCTGTAAAAGTTTTATTGAAATCAAGAATTTCAGTTAAAAGGGACATTGTTACAATTCCTCCAATCGAAGTTTTCTTCGCTTTTTTATTTTATCGAAGTTCAAGTGAAAAAAACAGCTTGATGCACATCAATTCATGCTTCCTCCATTGATAAATGAATTTGAAGGGGAAGCAGGATTAGGAATATTGTAATGATGCTAATACTTTAGCTGCTGTTGTTGCTTTTCTCTGCATGCGACCGGCAGGATGCCAGTCCGAATTTACCAGAGCCATCACCATTTCAGGCTCTTGCCGACACAAACAGTGGTGTCACTTTGGGTTTGGAACAACAGGAATATCATGCCCCAGTTCAAATGATGAATATGAAAATTGAGAATGCAAGCGTTCATCTTTTCTCCTACGGAAATTTTTTACGTTTATAAAAATGCGAAAGGTGCCTGGTTATGGTCATGTATTCCGACAGGGTCTTCTATGATTTTCCAACCTTCAAAGACATTGGCCTCATTTTAAAAGAAGGAAGCACGGAACAAATACTTCCAATAGAAAAATTGGGAATTACGCTGGGACCAGGCACCTACCGTATTGTGAAAAGTTTTGCAAACGATGAAAACAAAGAAATATTGACTGCTGTCCCCTTTAAAGTCAAAAAAAACGCCAGTTGACCTTTACTCTTGTCCTCAAGTATGATGGGATATGTAAATCAATATAAATGCCCGGATGGGGAGAGGTTCATAGCGTTTAACCCTCTATAAAAAACTATGGCTAAAAAATTACTGCCATATCCACGTGATATGGCTTTTTTACATGCCAGTTTTTTTGAACCTCCCTCCGCAATCCGGCGAACTTTGGGAGGTTTTTTTAATGGCTGGAAGAAATGAAAATACACTGAAAGATTTATCGCTGTTAGGGAATCAAAACACAAAATACCTTTTCGAATATTCACCTCAGGTGCTGGAGTCGATAGATAACTTGCATTCGAACAGGGATTACTTCATCAAGTTCAACTGCCCTGAGTTTACGTCCCTATGTCCGCAGACGAATCAGCCGGACTTCGCGACAATGTATATCAGTTATATTCCCGATAAAAAAATCGTTGAAAGTAAGTCGCTGAAGCTTTATCTGTTCAGCTTCCGTAACCATGGCGATTTTCATGAAGACTGCGTAAACATCATTATGAACGACCTGATTGAATTGCTCGATCCTAGATATATTGAAGTGTGGGGGAAGTTCACTCCAAGAGGCGGCCTGTCCATCGATCCTTACTGCAATTATGGAAAACCCGGGACGAAGTTCGAACAAATGGCTGAGAACCGTCTGATGAACCACGATATGTATCCGGAAAAAGTGGATAACCGCTAGGAGAGGACGAAAATGCTGTATTATTTAAATGGAGCGTTCGTCGGCTTGTTAATACTTTCTAACATACTCGCAGTGAAACTAATCAGCTTCGGAAATTGGGTTGTATTGCCAGCTGCGGTCATCATCTATGTTTTTACCTATCCAATTACGGACACGATTACAGAAGTGTACGGAAAAAATGCTGCTAGGAAAACTGTCATGGCCGGGCTGGTTACGCAGATGCTCGCAATTTTGTTTATCTATATCACTATTAAACTTCCGCCGGCTCCTTTTTATGAAAATCAGGCTGAATTCGAAACGATATTTTCAGCCGGATTCCGTGTCACATTGGCAAGCCTGCTGTCTTTCCTTATCAGCCAAAACCTTGATGTGACGGTGTTCAATCGTTTGAAAAAGAAACACGGAGAAAAGAAGTTGTGGATTCGGAATAACGCATCGACCATGGTGAGCCAGCTTGTTGATACAACAATTTTTATCGCCATCGCTTTTTATGGGACAATGCCTACTAGCGCATTGTTTGCCCTGATTTTAACTCAATATTCCTTTAAGTTTGTAGTTGCGATTTTGGATACGCCCCTCGTTTATTTACTCGTGCGCCTATGCCGAAAGGATACTGCCAAAAATACAATGCAGAATGCGGCCCAAGGTTAAATCTAAAAAAATGAAACTAAATACTTATTAAAACGTAATAATATTATCGCGATATATATAGAGAAAAGGTGGGGTATATAAAAGAATTACATAAAATTTTGAAAAGGGATGGATGGCCGTGACTCTTTTTGGTACATCAATTGAAACCATCTATTTGATCTTGTTGATTGTCTCTGGAAGTTTGACGATTTTATATCTTTTCTTTGGAGATGTTCTGGAGGGGATCGGGGAAGCGGCCGGATTTTTAAATCCGATTCTCATTTTGGCCTCTATAACTTTTTTCTCCGCAGGTGGATATATTCTTGAAGTGGTAACCACCATGAATAGTTTTCTGATCATGGGGATCGCTGCGCTTGCCGCGCTAATGCTCGACATTATTCTTAACGTATTCGTACTTGTTCCCATGTCTTCGGCGGAACAGTCATTGAGCTATACGGAGAAATCTTTAGAGGGTAGAATCGGTAAGGTGATTCTGACCATACCCGAGGAAGGTTTTGGGGAAGTGGTAATTGAAAGTTACAGCGGGATGATTTCTAAGCCTGCAGCCAGCTTCGAAAACAATGCGGTACCGGAAGGAACTGAAATACTCGTGATCGAAGTGAAAGATGGTGTATTGCTAGTGGTGCCATACAAGAAGAATTTTACTTAACGCGGAATTTCAAAAGATCACCAACTGATAAGCGGCTAATCTCTTCGTTGGCCTGATTCTGTGCTGCTTATGTATTTGACACAAATTTTAAGAGGGGGGAAATGATAGATGCCTTTTGGTGTAATGATTGTATTATTAATAGTTGTTTTTATTCTTATTGCCCTTATTGCTGTGTTTATCACCAAATATAGAACGGCAGGACCGGATGAAGCATTGATTGTGACAGGAAGCTATCTTGGAGGAAAAAATGTTCATGTGGATGATGCCGGGAATAAAATAAAAATCATCCGTGGCGGCGGTGCCTTCGTACTTCCGGTTTTCCAACAGGCGCAGCCTCTCAGCTTACTGTCAAGCAAGCTTGAAGTCACTACCCCTGAAGTTTATACGGAACAAGGTGTTCCGGTTATGGCAGACGGAACCGCCATCATTAAAATCGGTGGATCCATTGGCGAAATTGCAACAGCTGCTGAACAGTTTTTAGGAAAAACGAAAGAAGAAAGAGAGAATGAAGCGAAGGAAGTATTGGAAGGTCATCTTCGTTCAATCCTTGGTTCCATGACAGTAGAAGAAATCTATAAAAACCGGGATAAATTTTCTCAAGAGGTGCAGCGTGTCGCATCACAGGACTTGGCGAAAATGGGTCTTGTCATAGTATCTTTTACAATTAAAGAAGTTCGTGATAAGAATGGCTATCTGGATTCACTTGGGAAGCCGCGGATTGCACAGGTAAAGCGCGATGCCGATATAGCAACGGCGGATGCAGAAAAAGAAACGCGGATCAAGCGGGCAGAAGCTGCGAAAGAAGCAAAAAAAGCGGAGCTTGAACGTGCGACGGAAATAGCAGAGGCTGAAAAGGTCAACCAGCTGAAAATGGCGGAATACCGCCGCGAGCAGGATATTGCGCGGGCGAGTGCCGACCAAGCATACGATCTTGAAACAGCGCGTGCCAAACAGGAAGTAACCGAACATGAGATGCAAATTAAGATCATTGAACGTCAAAAGCAAATTGAGCTTGAAGAGAAAGAGATTCTGCGCCGTGAGCGTCAATACGATTCTGAAGTGAAGAAGAAAGCTGACGCCGACCGTTATGCTGTTGAGCAGGCGGCGAGTGCGGATAAAGCAAAGCAGATGGCTGAAGCAGACGCCCATCAATACCGTGTGGAAGCTACTGCAAAAGCGGAAGCTGAGCGCATTCGTCTTGATGGTGTGGCAAAAGCAGATGCAGAGCGAGCGCAAGGGGAGTCTGAAGCGGAAGTTATTCGCTTGAAAGGAATAGCGGAAGCTGAAGCGAAACGCAAAGTGGCGGAAGCGTTCGAACAGTTTGGCCAGGCAGCTGTATTGGATATGGTCTTGAAGATGCTTCCTGAATATGCGAAGCAAGTGGCAGCGCCTCTTGGCAATATCGATAAAATTACTGTTGTTGACACTGGCGGCCAGGGAGAAGGAGGAGCCAATAAAGTGACAGGTTATGCTACCAACTTGATGGCGACGATGCAGGAGTCTCTGAAAGCCTCATCCGGTATCGATGTGAGAGAGCTTTTGGAAAACTTGTCCGGAAAAGGAAATGTGCGCGGAAGCATCGATGCATTGACTGAGGAAGTGCGTGCTTCAAGAGCACAAGAAGACATCGAAATGGAAGAAGAGACAATAAAATAATAAAAAATAGGCCGCCTAGAAAATCTGTGAAAATGATTTTCCTGGCGGCTTTATTTGCATTTTATACGAAAACCAATTGGTGAAAGAAGCAAGGGACCATTTTGCTGAGAAATTCTGCTAGCGACTATCAAACCCTCATCAGTGTTATCAGGGATGACTTGGAAAAAACACTGTCATCTTTTTCGAAGGCGTTGATTATAATCACTCAATAGTGTCACATTTGAGTGAGTCCCCAGATAATCCGAGGTAAGGAATAGGATTCTGGTTCCCACTCAATTGGTAGATAGTTTGTTTGTTTATTCTTTCAACCTATTACTTCACTGTCTGTAACTGATTAATAAATTTAAGGGCCCGTCCTGTACCTACTGCCACCGACTCCAGTGGGTTCGGTGCAATATGGACAGGAACGATGATTTCATCGCTCAGCCATTCCTGCATACCGTTAAGAAGCGCACCGCCTCCTGATAAGACAACACCGTGGTCAACGATATCGCCGCTCAGTTCAGCAGGGCAATTTTCCAATGTAGCTCGGATTGCTTCCAAAATATGAAGCAATGACTCTTTCAATGATTCCTGGATTTCAAATGAACTTAACTGGATAGTTTTAGGAAGGCCTGTTACAAGGTCACGACCGCGGATATCCATTTTTTGCTCAGTATGTTTAACCAAAGCATACCCGATTTCTATTTTGATATTTTCGGCCGTCCGCTCTCCGATCAATAAGTTGTATGTTTTTCTTACGTATTGAATGATATTATCATTCAATAGGTCCCCGCCAATACGGACAGTATTGCAATTGACAACCCCGCCATAGGAAATGATAGCTACTTCCGTTGTGCCCCCGCCGATATCAACTATAACGTTAGCAACAGGCTCTTCAACTGGAAGGTCTGCCCCTATCGCTGCGGCAACAGGTTCTTCAATCAGATGTACATTTTTTGCACCACATGATTTGACGGCATCGTGGATGGCTCGCCGTTCAACAGATGTAGCTCCTGATGGGGTGCAAACAACCACATCAGGTTTACGAATGGCAAAGCCCAACGTTTTTCCCGCTTTTTTCATGACATGCTTCAGCATTTGGCTGGTTATGTCAAAGTCAGCAATGACGCCATCTTGAAGCGGGCGGACTGCAGTAATGTTGGCAGGTGTTTTACCGATCATTTCTTTTGCTTCCGCTCCAATAGCAATTACTTGTTTTGTATCTGTATTAACCGCCACCACGGAAGGTTCATTCAATATAATACCTTTATTTTTTGTATAAACAAGAACATTTGCTGTTCCAAGATCAATTCCGATTTCAGTAGTTGAAAACATATGTACCACCTTGCCTTTACTTGTAATATCCTCATCTAAGTATAATCAATTTATAGGGATATTTCTTGCTGTAATTAGCAGGTGGAATAAATTGTTACAGACAATAAGAGTCAAAAGGTGACACGAACGTTGATAATTCAAGGAATTTATTCTATCTTCGACAGAGGCTGTTATATAAATTTAACCTTCCTGTAAAAATATCGCGATAATGTAATCATCCATTATATTCCTGTATTATAAGGTTATATTTGAGAAGAAATCTGCTAATTGCTTGCTTTCTGTTTTCCTTTTTTGTCGTTGTGCCGCCCGAGATTTAGCCGTTTTATTCAGCCAGCGCTCTTCTTCTGACTCGGGTACTGCCTTTGGGACGGGGGTTGGGCGGCCGTCTTCATCCAAGGCGACAAAAGTAAGGAACGAAAAAGCAGCAATTGACTTTTCGCCTGTTATTAAATGTTCAGATAACACTTTTACAAATACTTCCATAGAAGTTCTGCCACTCCAGGTGACCATTGCTTCCATAGTTACAGCATCGCCGATCCGGATTGGTTTAATAAAATCAACGGAATCTGTTGATACCGTAACGACAGGTTTGCGAGAGAACCTGGCGGCAGCTATTGATGCAACATCATCCACATCAGACATTAATTTTCCCCCGAATAAATTCCCGTGATGATTCGTATCCGGAGGCGACACATGACTCGTTTTAACAGTCAGTGATTCCTTCATTTTTTTGCTTTGCTGTTGTTCCAATATATTCACCTCAATGATGTTTAACTGCTACTCATTATATCACTGGAAGATGGTGGTAAAACTAATTCATCAAAAAAATTAAAAGTTCGTGTTTATTATTTATATAAAAGGGTATAGATGAATATGCTTTTCCATTTTTTTTACTCTTGGCGTCTCTGGTCACCTCGTATTTTGGAATATTTTATATAAAGGGGAGATGTCGTAATGGATAAGCTGTCAAAAAGAGTCATGTACAATCCCGATGGTTCTTCTGTGACGAAGAGGTGGAACAATTCTGTGGTTGTCAAAGGGAATCAAGATTCAATTATTGAGGCAAACCAACTCGCTTCATGGAGCGCAGGCGGAAGAAATTCAATGGACACTCAAATAATGGACGAGCTTGAGGATCGTTATTTGGATGAAGTAGGATATAGCTGGGAAACTGAAATAGACTATTATTAAATGAAAGAGGTTTGGCATAAGTGCCAAACCTCTTATTTTATGAATTTATTATCGAGTCTGTATATCGATGGGCAGGCGTTTCCGCTTTTCCTCTGTCCAGCTCCAACGCCTATCGACTAGCAGACTTCGCGCCTCCTCCTACGATAAGTCAACATCGGCTCCGACGGACAGGACGTCCTAGTGCCACCGAAGCCACAGGATGTGGCGGTCTGAGGCGGCCTTCGTCGCCGTGTTTCCTTTATCTCGTCAGGAGTCGTCCAGTCTGTACGTCGCTAAGCGTCGCTCTCCACTTTTCTATCAAAACGCCCAATCACCGTTCCTGAATACCGGCTCGCTTTCGCCGGATTCCAGGATTCCGTCGATATCCATTTTATCGGAGCCAATCATGAAGTCTACGTGGGTGATGCTTGTGTTCAGCCCGTTCTTTTCCAATTCATCCTGGCTCATGTTTTTTCCACCTTCCAGACAAAAGGCATAAGCGCTTCCGATTGCGATATGGTTGGAAGCATTTTCGTCAAATAATGTGTTATAAAATAGTATGTTTGATTGGGAAATTGGCGAGTTGAAAGGAACAAGCGCTATTTCCCCGAGATAATGGGATCCTTCGTCCGTGTCGACTAGCCCCTTTAAAATCTCTTCTCCTTCTTCTGCCTTTACATTCACAATCTTGCCTTTTTCGAATGTCAGTGTAAATCCATCGATAATATTTCCGCCATAGCTCAGCGGCTTCGTATTGGTAACAGTGCCGTCTACACCATATTTATAAGGTACTGTAAAAACCTCTTCAGTAGGCATGTTGGCCATGAACTCATCGCCTTGTTCGTTGATGCTTCCCGCACCAACCCATAGATGGCCTTTCGGAAGCTCAATCGTCAAGTCGGTGCCAGGTGCTTTATAATGAAGCTTTTTATAGCGCCTTTCATTTAAGTAATCGACTTTTTCGTGCAGGTTTTGGTCATGCTTCTTCCAGGCTTGGATCGGATCAGCGAGGTCTGTCCGCGTTGCCTTGAAGATTGCATCCCAAAGCATTGCCACCCGTTTTTCGGAAGGAGCATCCGGAAAGACCTTTTTTGCCCAGTCTTCCGAAGGAGCAGCAATTACAGTCCAGCTGACTTTATCGGATTGAATGTATTGGCGGTATTTATTCAACGCTTTTCCCGCTGCTTTTTGAAAATTGCCAATCCGGTTTGGGTCGACTCCTTTTAATAAATCGGGACCGGAGGACACGACAGACATGAAAGCTGCGCCGCTTTCCGCCAACTCTTCCATTTCTTTTGCGCGCCAATGCGGATAGTCATTAAAAGTTTCATCAGGTGCCATATCATATTTCAGGCGGGTCACAATGTCATCATTCCAATTGACAACGACATTTTTTGCTCCAGCTTCATATGCCTTTTTCACGATAAGCCTGATGAATTCTGCATTATCGATCGTTGCA
Source organism: Siminovitchia acidinfaciens (assembly GCF_003605385.1). GTDB lineage: Bacteria > Bacillota > Bacilli > Bacillales > Bacillaceae_C > Siminovitchia > Siminovitchia acidinfaciens. The sequence goes on from NZ_QYTV02000009.1 coordinate 122,759, forward strand.
TTGATGGCAAGTGTCTGGCCGCTTTGAATATTCACACCGACCTTTACGGCAAGCTCTGCATACCTTTCAAGTTTTTCCTGGAAATCAGCCATATACATTCTCCTTTGTAAAAAGTAGTTTTTTATATTTTAGCAGGATAGGAAGATAAATCCAAAGGAAGCTATTGATCCATTCCAAGAAGAGTACGATAATCAAACGGTGACTTCACGATATCAGCCAACGTATATTCATCCAGAACTGCCAAATAGGCAAAAAGGGCACGATTGAGCACATGCTTTAAGCCGCAGACAGGGGAAATGACACAATGTGAAGGACCTTCACTGAAACATTCCACTATATTGAAATCATCCTCTGTTTTCCGGACAACTTCCCCGATATTGATTTCCTCTGGAGCCAGTGCGAGTTTTATTCCACCGCCGCGCCCGCGGATCGTATGGATGACGCCCATTTTTCCAAGTTCATGGATCACCTTTGTCAAATGGTTCCTGGAGATGCCGTATGCCTCTGCAATCTCCGTAATATTTGCCAGTTCCTCCGGCTTTTTCAAGGCAAGGTATATTAAAACACGCAAAGAATAATCAGTGTAATTTGTTAGTCTCATTATTTACATCACCAACTTTAATCATATCATTTTAGGACTCCAAAAGGCATTTTCAGTGCTTTGATAGAGGGGAAGATAAAAGATATATTTTAAATGCATCTTTTGTGAACAAATTGCGTCGAGATTTTGTCAGCTTTTTTACACCACATGAAAAGGGATTGTGGCTGTTGCCTGAATCCATTAAAGTTGAATTAAAGATAGATTTAAAATACATCTTTTAAAAGGAGAATGCAAAATGGCTCTTTCACAAAAAACTATCGACATTATCAAATCAACAGTACCAGTATTGGAAGTTCACGGCGTTACAATCACATCCGTTTTTTACAAAAACATGTTCAACAACCATCCTGAATTACTTAATATTTTTAATCATGCGAACCAATCACAAGGTCGTCAGCAAACAGCTCTTGCAAACATGGTCTATGCAGCGGCCCAAAATATCGACAAATTGGAAAGTGTTCTCCCAGCAGTTGTACAGGTAGCGCATAAACACCGCGGTCTCGGTGTTAAACCGGAACATTATCCGATTGTAGGAAAGCACTTATTGGAAGCCATTAAAGAAGTGCTTGGTGATGCGGCGACAGAAGAAATCATCGATGCATGGGCGGAAGCATACGGCGTGATCGCACAAGTGTTCATCGATATTGAAGCAAACATGTATGAAACGGCCGGTGCTCAAGCTGGCGGCTGGAGTGATTTCAAGGAACTGGAAGTCGTCGATAAAGTGAAAGAGAGTGACGTCATTACTTCCTTTTACTTCAAAGCAAAAGACGGGCAGCCACTTCCAACATTTGAACCTGGTCAATATATAACAGTCAAAGTTAATATCCCTGGCGAAAAATACGCACTAAACCGTCAATACAGCTTATCTTGTGCACCAGGAAATGAATATTACAGAATTTCCGTTAAAAGAGAAGCAGATTACCAACCGAACGGAAAAGTTTCCAATTACCTGCATGATTATTTAAATGTGGGCGATACAATCGAAGCAAGTGCTCCGGCGGGAGACTTTACATTAAATATGGAAGAAACTGCACCAGTTGCCTTCATCAGCGGTGGGGTGGGACTTACACCAATGATGAGTATGCTTGAAACTTTGGTCAAAAATGATTCTGACCGCGATGTGACATTCATTCATTCAGCAAGGAACGAAGGGGTGCATGCCTTTGGTAAGGAAGCATGTGAATTGGCTGGCAAACTACAAAGAGGAAGCTGCTATTATGGATATCAAGAACCTGCAAATCCAGAAGGGGACCACAGCTTCACTGGCTATATCACAAAAGAATTTTTAGAAGACAAAATTTCAAAAGAGACAATCTGCTATGTATGCGGACCAGTGCCTTTCTTGAAAGCAGTTGTAACTATTCTGGGTGAACTCGGAGTGTCCGGTGAAAACATCCGTTATGAATTCTTTGGTCCAGCAATGGCATTGGAGACAGTGGAAGCTGCTGTTTAAAGAAAAGCGTTAGGCGCGCAGCCTTAGGCGACAAGCACAATGAGAATTTTGAGAGGGAGCTCTTCAGCCACCACAGGAAAGCAGCCTATTTCAATCACAACGTGAGAAACATCTCCGAAAATGTTTCATGTTGCTTTGCGACGAGCTGAACAAGGCCTCCTCTAATAAGCTATGGCGCAGCAGCACAATCTTCCTGAATAAGCCTCCTGGCAGCTTGTGATCTTGAGCTGATGGCGCCAGGGGCTAGACATATCATACTCTAATTTGAAAAGAAAGCTTACTTTCAAGATGATTTTGGCTAATCCGACTGATAAGCCAAAATCTTTCTAAATAAAAAAGAAAAGCCCAGGCGGCACATGATAATTGTGCTGCCTGGGTTCTTTGTTATTTAGACAATGCTTCTTTTAAGGTACCGATATTTTTGTCCATAATACTGAAGTAGTCCTCGTTGTTTTGTTTATCTTTCTCGGTGATATATTCAAGATTGTGTAAGGTGAGGGCTTTTGTCCCCGTTTCCTTTTGAATCGTATCCGCTACTTTTGTAGCCGGGTTTTGATTGTAAATAATATATTTGATATCATGCTCTTTTGCTCTTTCAATAATTGTTTGCAGCTGTTTTTGGGAAGGCTCATTATCCGTACTCAAGCCGGTAATGCTGATTTGTTCTATACCGTAGCGGTGCTCCCAATATCCGTAAGCAGCATGTGAGACCAGAATCTCCTTGCGATCGGCCGATTCAATCGTCGTGCGCAAATCGTTGTCAAGTTGTTGCAAGTTTGTTTTTAATTCCTGATAGTTTTTATCAAAGTCATCTTTGGCCGATGGCATCTGATCGCTTAGCGCATTCTTTATATTCTCTGCCATGATTATGGCGTTTTCCGGGTCAATCCAAATGTGGGGGTCTTTATCATGATGATGGTCGTCATCAGCGTGCTCTTCTTCAGCATGCTCCTCTTCACTGCTCAGTAATTGAACACCTTTGGAAGCCTCTATCTTTACCACTTTTTCATTTTTCAACGACTTCTCCATTTTACCAATGAATGATTCCAGTCCTGCTCCATTATAAATCAGTAAATCTGAGTCGGCGATGTCCATCATTGTTTTCATCGTGGGCTCATAAGTATGTGCATCTGCACCGACAGGATAGACACTTTTGACCTCTACATGCTCGCCGCCAATTTTTTTCGTGAAATCCTCGATGGGGAAGACGGTTGTGTATATCGACAATGCGTCTTTAGTCTTTCCCTTATCGGAAGCCGGGTTTTCATTGCAGCCAGTTAAAAGGAAGGCTGCAACAAGCAGTAGAGTAAAAATATAAATTCTTAACCTCATCCCTTCAATCCTTTCCATGAAATAAACAAATAAAATAATGTGGTAATTAAATCTTTTAAAGTCCAAATCGTAATCATTACTATTTGAATAATAATACAAAAAATAGAAGGGGGCAAGAGGGAATTTATAAACGATAAAATTCCGAATTCGACAATAGAGGAGCCCGGGATTTGAAAATCAAAGATACGCCAATATGTGGAAATTCTTTCTCAAATCTACTTAACAAGTTCTACGCACAAATTAATAACTCCTGTTAAAATAACAGACAATAACGATGAAATATAAGGAGGCATTTGATGGACAAGTTTTTTTACATCTCGGAGGATAAGATTCGCAAAGCCTATGAGGAAGGAGAGTTCGATAATCTTCCAGGACAAGGGAAGCCGCTGCCTCCCGATAAATTGAAAGGGATTCCGGACGATTTAAGGATGGCGTACAGAGTTATGCAAAACTCTGGGTTTACTCCGGAGGAGATGGATGCGAAAAAAGAATTGATGACTATTGAAGATCTGATTCGTCATTCAGAAGATAAATTGGAAGCTGAAGAGTTGAGAAGGCAGTTAAACGAAAAGTTATTGAAATATAATAGTATGCTCTCCAAAAAAAGAATAAAAACAAACTCTTCTGTTTTTAAACGCTATGAACATAAGATTGAGAAGAAGTTTTTTGACTAATTACGCTGTACTTTACCAAAATTAGGTTCTTCAGTATTCTTCCAGTTTGAAAAAAACATATTAATTCTATATAAATCCTCCTACATCAAAGGATTGGAAGAAATCTACAGGATAACCGGCCATTTTACTAAGATCATTGAATCCGACAGAACCATAAGAAAAACCTTCATTAATAACACTTAAAACATTGTTGCTTCTGCCGATATTATAGATAAGACATATTATTAGTATAGGGTGAAGCGAATGGATAAAACATCGTTGATTGGAGTTTTTCTTGGGGTCATTGCCATAGGGATGGGCATGGTTTTAAAAGGTGTTGATATAGCAGCATTGCTGAACCCTGCAGCGATTTTGGTCATTTTCGTGGGCACGGCTGCGAGTGTCATTATCGCATTTCCATCATCCGAGATTAAACGGGTGCCTAAGCTATTTGGAATTATTTTTAAAGAAAAAAAGATGCCGACACCAAAGGAATTGATCTTTCTATTTTCGGACATGGCTCAATTGGCAAGAAGAGAAGGACTGCTTGCGTTGGAAGCTGAAATGGAAAAAGTCGATGAACCATTCTTAAAGCAAGGTCTTTTAATGGCTGTCGACGGCCAGAGCGCAGATTACATACGGGAAGTTCTTCATGATGAAATTGATGCAATGGAAGAACGGCATGCGGCTGGGGCACAAATTTTTACACAGGCAGGCACTTATGCGCCGACATTAGGGGTGCTGGGAGCCGTGATAGGTTTGATTGCCGCATTGGCGAATATGGACAACACAGATGAACTGGGGGCTGCCATTTCAGCTGCATTTGTCGCAACGCTTTTTGGAATCTTTACTGGCTATGTTTTATGGCATCCATTTGCGAATAAATTAAAGCGGAAGTCACATGAAGAAGTAAGATTGAAGGAAATGATGGTAGATGGGATATTATCAATCCTGGAAGGGGAGGCACCGAGAATGATAGAGCAGAAACTGTCTTCCTACCTTCCGGAAGCCCAGCGCAAAGAATTGCAGAATGAAAGCGAAGTGGTATCCAATGTCCAGGCGTAGACGGAAGAAGGAACATGAAGAAGAACTTGGTGAATCCTGGCTTCTTCCATATGCTGACTTGATGACGTTGCTCCTTGCGCTTTTTATCGTACTATTCGCAGCCAGTTCAGTAGATGCGCAGAAGTTCCAGCAATTATCAAGGGTATTTAGCGGTATTTTCGTTGGTGGTGACGGTCCGGTGGAATTCGAGGAACCGTTGGAAATTGTAGAGCAGGTGGACGGAACCGATGAAATTGAAAATGATCCGATGGAACAGTTTACAGATGAGCTGGCAGACTTAAAGATCCTTGAAGCATTAAAGAAAAAGGTGGATAACTATATTCAGGAGAAAAATTATCAAGATAAGTTCTCCACCTCGTTAACTTCTGAGGGATTACTGATCACAATAAATGACAGCGTGCTTTTCAAATCAGGAAGCGCCGAGGTAAGGGAAGGGGACAAAAAAACGGCAAAAGAACTTGCGACATTACTTGAGATGGAATTGCCGAGAAGTGTAATTATTAGCGGTCATACCGACAATGTCCCAATAAAGAATTCCGAGTTTCAGTCCAACTGGGAATTAAGCGTAATGAGGGCGGTCAACTTCATGAAGGTGCTTCTGGAAGATGGAAAGCTGGATCAGCGGTTGTTCAGTGCAAAAGGATTTGGAGAATTTCAGCCCATCGCAGATAATAACACAGCAAAAGGCCGTGAAGCCAACCGAAGGGTAGAAGTCCTGATAGAGCCTTATATAGAGGATAAAAACAAATAGAGGTACAGCAACATATACGCTGTATCCTCTATTTGTTATTTTGATAAAATAATCCTATTTCTCGGAAATGAAAAAATACAAAAAAACAATTATACCACCTAAGTATTTATGCTTTAATATTATTGCAAAGGTTTATTTCTCGGGAAATAAAGTTGGGAAACCAAGGGTTGTTACTATATTTAAATAACAATTGAGCTTACTTGAAATGTTGACGCCTTAAATTTTTGTGAACGAGCATTGCTAGAAAAACTGATGTGTGCAGTTTTGGTTCAAACGATTAAAATAGCTTAAATGCCTGCTCGTGCCCTCTTCCCTGATCGGCAACGAATCAGCCAGTGTGACAAATCTCTGTTTCTCCGTTAAATCCGTCTACTCTCCAGTCAATTTTCTCGAAATGAATTGCGCTAAATACAAAAGCAGACGGAAAACGCCTCTTCCGTCTGCTTCAGATTTATTTTAAAATATTTCTAATTCCTTGATTCTAAGAGCCGCTTCTTTCAGGCGTTCTTCCGATGTCAGAAGCCCGACCCTGACATAACCTTCTCCATGTTCTCCAAACCCGATACCTGGTGCCACAGCAACTCGAGCTTTATCCAAGAGCAGGTCGCTAAAATCCAGGGAAGAGTAACCGGAAGGAACCTTTAGCCAAGCGAAAAACGAGCCTTTGGGCGATTTAACATCCCAGCCGATTTCCTGGAGGCTGGAAATGAATACATCTCTTCTTTTTTCATACATAGCACTGATTTCTGCCGCAGCTTCCTGCGGTCCTAAAAGAGCTTCTGCAGCTGCATCTTGCACTGCGCCAAACAGACTGACATATTGATGATCTTGCATCAGGTTGATGGCTTCAATCACGGATGCATTGCCCGCTGCAAATGCAATCCGCCAGCCCGCCATATTATATGTTTTTGAAAATGTGTAGATCTCTACGCCTGTTTCTTTTGCTCCTTCTAATTGAAGAAAGCTTGTGGGCTTTTTACCATCAAATCCTATTCCGCCATAAGCGAAATCATGAACGACACAGATTTCACGAGCTGAGGCATATTCAACTGTCTGGCGGAAAAAATCCTCATTGGCAACTGCTCCTGTAGGATTATTCGGATAATTAAGTATCATCATCTTTGCCTGATCTCCAATTTCCTTTGGTATGTCATTAAAAGAAGGAAGGAAATCGTTCTCCTCTTTGAGAGGCATCATTTCCATATGGACTTTTGCCAACGCGGCACCGGACCAATAATCCGGGTAACCTGGATCCGGAACAAGCATAATATCACCGGGATCTAAAAGACATTGGGGCAGTTCGACCAGCCCGGCCTTTCCTCCGAATAAAATAGCAATCTCTTTTTCCGGGTCAAGATGAACGCCGTATTCTTTTAAATAAAAGTCAGCCGCAGCTTGTTTCAACTCCGCCTTTCCGCGAAAGGGGGGATATTTATGATTGTCGGGGTGTTCCGCAGCCAACTTTAGACGCTCCACAATATGCTGTGGAGTTGGCTGATCAGGATTTCCTTGGCCAAGATTGATTACATCATGGCCTTCCGCTCTTACCTTGTTCACTTTTTGAACGAGTGAAGCGAAAAACTGTTTTGGTAAGCTTTTCAAGAGCCGAGACTGTTCGAACGTTTTCAACAATATCACCTTTTTCCAGGAACGTTAAGTTTCCTATTCTATTTATCCGTTTTCATTCATGTAAAGAACAGACAAAAGAAGACCCTTATATTGGGCCCTCTGTCGATCATTACGCTTTTCTAAGCCTGCCGATTTCTTCAGCCAAAGCCTGCATTTCACTTGGACTAAAATGCTCTTTTTTCATAACCATTTCATGAATATCACGTAAGTCTTCGTACATTTCATTGTTGATGCTTTCGGGCCTCATGGCACCAGTATTGACCATACGAAGCTTTTCTGTAATTTGCCCAAGCAAATATTCAATATTCTCGGGGGTGTTTTTTGATAAATCCACGGAGTTCATCCTCTCAAGGCTATATTTATGAATATAATGATTCCATGCAAGGGGTTGCTTGTCAATATAAAAAGCCCTCCCGTATATCAGGAAGGCAGCAATTCTTATGCAGTTTCTTTTTTAGCTTCAACTTTTTCTTCCTTGATCTTCTCCAAAGTTCTTTTCGTTTCATATATGACAACCCCTGATAGCCCCAAGAGACCGATCAGGTTCGGGATGGCCATGAGACCGTTCATGATGTCAGCAAATGTCCATACAATATCGAGAGTTGTGACTGCACCGACAAAGACCATGGCAACAAAAACGATTCGGTAATAAATGACGCTCTTAACACTGAACAGGTAGGAGAAACATTTTTCCCCGTAGTAGGACCAGCCTAAAATAGTTGAAGAAGCAAAGAATAATAGACCAAGAGCAACAATGATTGAGCCTGTATTTCCTAAGAATTGGGCAAAGGACGCAGATGTCAAGTCCCCTGCGGCTACTCCTTCATCATAGAGGCCTCCCATGACGATTGTAATTCCGGTAATAGAACATATCACTAATGTATCAATAAACACTTGTGTCATGGATACAAGCGCTTGTCTACCAGGCAAATCTGTTTTTGCTGCTGCTGCTGCAATTGGAGCAGAACCTAGTCCGGCTTCGTTTGAGAATATACCTCTGGCGACCCCGTAACGGATAACAGCACCAATGGCTCCCCCCGCAACGGCTTTCCCTGTAAATGCATCAGTAAAAATAAGTGCTACTGCCCCTGGGATCAGGTCAATGTTCAAAAATAATACGATAAGTCCGCCGATGATATAAAATGCGGCCATAAAAGGTACAAAGAATGCGGTAACTTTTCCGATGCTTTTAATACCACCGATGATTGAGAGACCAGCAAAGATGGCCAACGCCAAACCGGTAACCCATTCGTTGATATTGAAAGTAGTTTTTACAACAGTGGATACTGCGTTTGATTGAACCAGGTTTCCGATTCCGAAAGCCGCGATAGCTCCGAATACTGCAAACAGAACGCCAAGCCACTTTTGCTTAAGTCCGCGTTCAAGGTAATACATAGGACCGCCTGACATTTGGCCATTTGCATCAACAATTCTGTATTTGACGGCTAGCACGGCTTCGGCATATTTTGTTGCCATCCCGAAAAATGCTGATATCCACATCCAAAATACAGCTCCAGGTCCGCCCAATACGACGGCTGTGGCAACACCGACAATGTTACCTGTACCAACAGTTGCTGCAAGCGCTGTCATTAGTGCTTGGAAATGGGAAATGTCACCCTCAGAGCCTTTGTCCTGTTTGAAGCTGAATGCCAGTTTCAGAGAATATGGCAACATCCTTACTTGAAGAAAGCCAATTCTGATGGTCAAGTAAATCCCTGTTCCAATGAGCAGGATGATGAGCGGCAAACCCCATACTAAACCGCTTACATAATTAAGAAACTCTAGTACCTTATCAGACATATTCTCCCCCCATATATAATATTTGAATAATTTATATACCAATCTTCTGGGAAATGAGATAAATTGTCAAGGTCATTTTTACAATTGGTAAAATGTTTTGCAGGGACCAAGAAAGGTAATTATATAAAGCAATGGTTCAAGAATGCGGTCCAAGAGGTGTTGCAAATGGGAATGAAAAAAGTCAGGCTTAGAAAAAAGAGGAATAAAGTAATAGATTTCACAAAAGAGATGAGAAAAAGAATAAGCGATAATGATGTAACGGGATTTGCCGCCCAATTATCATATTTTTTTCTATTATCTCTATTCCCGATGCTGATCTTTTTATTTACCCTTCTACCTTATACTCCACTAACCCAGGAAGATATATTTCATTTGATCAAAGATTTTGCGCCGGAAGAAACTTATACAATGATTAAGAGAACCATATCTGGAATCATGGATAACCGCAGCAGCGGCCTGCTCTCTGTTGGATTTATTGCTACTCTATGGGCTGCTTCCAAGGGGATGAATGCCTTGATGAAGTCGTTGAATAGGGCTTATGACGTAGAGGAAAAACGCTCTTTCATCGTTAGCAGAGGCTTATCCATTGTACTTACAATAGCAATGATATTTGTTTTTATGCTAGCTTTGCTATTACCTGTATTTGGAAAACAACTTGGCTTGTTTATTTTCTCTTATTTGGGTCTGTCGGATCAGTTCTTGAAAATTTGGGGTGCCATACGATGGATTCTGTCGCCGGTTATTTTATTCTTGGTTTTTCTCGCTGTTTATTATTTGGCTCCGAATATAAGAATTCGGTGTGTAACCGCAATCCCAGGTTCAATATTTGCAAGTCTAGGTTGGATTGTTGTATCGCTTGGATTCTCTTTTTACGTATCCAACTTTGGAAATTATACAGCTATGTACGGAAGTATTGGAACAATCATTATTATGATGCTCTGGTTTTATTTTTCAGCCATTATTATTATGGTCGGGGGAGAAATCAACTCTTACTTTTCGGATAAACAAGGTAAGTGTGATTAAAGAATTAAGTGTAAAAATACCACCAGCTACGTCGAACAGGTTGTTCTGTGCAAGCGTAGTTTGTCGCCATGTTCTGTTTAATTATTATTGTTAAGGAAAAACTTGGTATAATCCCTTTGTACAAACAAAACCTAATGATTGAAGGGGGATATGGAATTGGAATTTAAAATGAAAGATGGCGGGTTTTTTTTGGAATTGCCATACGGAAGACTCGACATATCAGGAGATGAAGAATATGGATTTCGGCCGTATCAACTGCTGGTATCATCGTTAGCTGTTTGCAGCGGAGGTATACTGCGAAGCATATTGGAGAAAATGCGTTTAGATGTGCAAGATATTCAGATCACGGCAGATGCCGAAAGAAATAAAGAGATAGCCAACCGGGTTGAAAAGGTTTCCCTGCATTTCAAGATTATCGGGAGGGGCCTTCATGAGGACAAGATCAAAAAAGCAATGGATCTCACAAGAAAAAATTGTTCGATGGTTCAATCGGTTAAAGGCTCAATTGAAGTTGCTGAGACATTTGAAGTTATTGAAGGATAAGGGTCCATTCTAGTTAGGAGGGGCAGTAGATTATGGTAAACAAGATTTTTATCATTGCAATTGCAGTGGGATTGCCGCTGTCTGTGATTGGCTCAATGATGCATTGGCCGAGTGCAGCGATGTTCGGCATTTACTGTTTGACAATTATTGCGCTGGCAGGAGTTATGGGGAGAGCAACTGAGAGTCTTGCGATAGTGGCGGGGCCGAGAATCGGCGGGTTATTGAATGCCACCTTCGGAAATGCAGTTGAGTTGATTATCTCCATTTTTGCCTTGAAGGCTGGGCTGATCGGCGTAGTACTTGCATCATTGACAGGATCTGTTATCGGTAATCTTCTGCTTGTCGGTGGATTGTCCTTTTTCATAGGTGGTCTGAGATTCAAAAGGCAAATGTTTAGTGTCTATGATGCGCGTCATAATGTCGGATTGCTGATGTTTGCAGTCATCGTCGCTTTTATGATACCTGAATTATTCACCACTAACATGAGTGATGAAAGTACGATGGCTTTAAGTATCGGTATTTCTATCATTATGATTATCCTTTACATGGCTGCTCTATTTTTCAAACTCGTAACACACCGGGGTGTTTACCCTACAACAAAGCATGAGTCAGAAGGTGCGGTGGAAGAAGAGGAAGTACCGGAATGGTCCAAATGGAAAGCGATCATTATCCTAGCCCTTGCTACATTGGCTGTCGCCTTTGTATCAGAAAGGCTTGTTCACACATTTACGGCTGTTGGAGAGCAATTTGGATGGTCTGAATTATTTATCGGGGTCATCATCGTTGCTATAGTCGGAAACGCGGCAGAGCATGCCTCGGCCATCATTATGGCCTATAAAAACAAATTGGAAATCGCCGTGGAAATTGCCATTGGCTCCACGCTTCAGATTGCCATGTTCGTGGCGCCGATTCTAGTCTTGGCATCGTTATTTTTTCCAAAGAGGATGCCGCTTATTTTTACTGTTCCAGAATTAGTTTCGATGGCAACAGCAGTATTGCTTTCCATAGTCATTATCAATGACGGTGAGTCAAATTGGTTTGAGGGACTGACAATGCTTGCAGCTTACTTGATTATGGGAATAGGATTTTATTTGCTTTAATGGGGATAATCCTTCAGGTTTATGAAAAAATAACATAACAGTGCTTAAGGAAAGGAGCAAATATACAACATGAAATGGCATCGAGTAATCCTGAAGGCATTCGTCCTTATTGCTTTGCTACTGGCTCCTGCAGCAAGTACAACAGCTAAAAACGAAGATACCAAGAAAAAGGGATTGGATGTACCTTCTTCTGTCGTCAATATTGGCAAGGAAAACACCTTTACGAATCCCGCGCCAGATCTGCCCCGGTTACAGCCCAGCAATTTTGCCAAAGAATTGCTGAAGTCTTCCAAGGTTAAAATAGAAAACCCGAACCTTATTCGGATGCTGAACGAATCGGCAGCGACTAAGTCGCCGTTTTCATTTGGCACAAAAGCAACCATTTTTTTAGGTGAATGGCCTTTGAATTATAAGTCGGAAGAAACAACCCCTAATTGGGAATATCAAAAGGTGAACACGAATTTCTACGATAACCGAGGCGGAACAGGCAATTATCAAATACATTATGTCCAGGAAGCGCAAAAAATCATTAAAGGCGGTCTCACTGCCAAGGTTGTCCAGGCAGAAGATGTGCAAAAAATGATGCAGCAAAAAGCCTTTGAAAAAGTGAAATTGCCGCTTGCTTTTGAGACGGCGGTCGGCGGAGGTACGAAGCATCATCAGGTTTACAATATACCCCCAACCCGAATGGGCTATTTATATGCGTTCGCACCAGCAGTCCATGAAAAGGGCAGTCTCACGTTTGGGGAGGTCTTCTTAGTGATGAAGGGTTCCAAGCACAGGATTATTGTTAAAAATGTAACTTCCCAGGAAATCGGCGCCTGGATACCGATCCAGGACCACTTAAGTTTTTCTTTTGAGGCAAGACAATAGGGTTCAGGCAAATGCCTGGCCTTTTTTGTTTAGCCTGAATCAGAGTGTTGTTCGCTCGCTCTCGTAGCAAACACTCTTCAATTTACAATGGAAAACTCCACCACGGATGAATCGTTCACAATGGAAAAATCTAAAGGAAAAGAGTGAAAGGCGGAATAAAGAAAATGAGACAACGGGTGTTATTGCTGCCACTTTTTTTCCTTGTTTTTTTTCAAGCGACCACTGCTGAGGCTTTATCCAATAGCGCGATTCATTGGGGATTTAAAAAAGGAAGCGGAGGGAAGCAGGCTGAGGCCGGCGAAGCTTATGACGACCTTTTGGGAAAGTACGACGCATTTTATAAAGGCAATTCCAGAGATAAAGTTTTGTATTTAACCTTTGATAACGGATATGAAAATGGCTATACAGAAAAAGTATTGGATGTGTTGAAAAAAGAAAAGGTACCCGCAACTTTTTTTGTGACCGGCCATTATTTGGAAAGTGCTCCTGATCTGGCCAAGCGGATGGTGAAGGAAGGTCATATCATTGGCAATCACTCATGGAGTCATCCGGATATGACCGGGATCAGTGATGAGAAAATCCAAGAAGAATTGGAAAAAGTGAAGGATAAGACAGCGGCACTAACCGGTCAGACTGAGATGCAGTATTTGCGTCCTCCTCGCGGAATCTTAAGTGAAAGGACTTTAAGTGTTGCAAGGGAACAGGGGTATATCCATGTTCTTTGGTCACTTGCCTTCAAAGACTGGCAGACAGATCAGCAAAAGGGATGGAAGTATGCTTATGACAACATCATGGCACAAATACATCCAGGCGCGGTGATACTGCTCCATACAGTTTCGAAAGACAATGCCGATGCATTAGAAAAGGTCATTCAGGATTTAAAGAAAGAGGAGTATTCCTTCAAAAGTCTAGATGACTACATGATGCGTGAAAAAATAAAAAATCCAATGATTTCTCACTGAGCCCGGGCTTCCCGGGCTTTTATGTTTTTATATCGAATGGGAGGGTAAAGTGTTAAAACAATAAAAAAGAGGAGGATAATCATATGTCAAAGCATGAGCGCGACGAATATTTTAAAGAGCGGGCAGGTACAGATGAAGCCAGATTTCATGTGGTGCCACATGATGAAGGGAATTGGGCGGTCAAAAAAGAAGGAGTGGACGAGCCGCAGTGCACAACCGATTCCAAATCGGAAGCCGTAGAGGAAGCCAAAAGACTGGCCAAAGAAGCCGGGACCATGGCATATATCCATGATCAAGATGGTAAAATTAATAGCCAGCATAATTATGAAGATTAGTCCCAGTGTAATATAATAAAGGCAGTTCCGGGAATGGAGCTGCCTTTATTAAAATAAAATCGTATAAAATTAGCTCAAGGTTTCAAATTAAAACAAGTATAAGTTATGTCTAGCTTCGACGGACGGGAGGTCCAAGTGCCACCGACGCACAGGAAGCTTATTCAGGATGAATGTGCTCCTGCGCCATAGCTTATTCGAAGAAGCTTTGTTGAGCTCGTCGCAATGCTGCCTCATCAAAATTCGTCTTGCGCTTTTCTTTATGCGAAAAGGATGATGGTTTTATGTGGGAAAAAAACGCTGTTATTGATGGACCGTACCATTTTGACCTGGCTTTAGATAGGCTTGCAAGGGATCCATTGAACATTGTTGATAAGGGTAAACGTCTTATTCGAGTTCCCATTTACAAAAAGGAGCCTGAAGTGGCCGTCATTCAAGCTGTTGGCACAACGGAAATGCCTTCCTTTATTATAAGAGGAAGCAGGCATCAGACAAAAGATCAGGTTATGGAAAAAGTATCCTCGGCATTCCAATGGAACCTGCCGCTTGTCGACATTCATCAGCACTTTTCAAAGACGACCTTATATGAAATTTTTGAAACCCACTTTGGAACACCGATCATACTGGACTTTTCGCTATACCCGGCTTTGGTGAGACCTATCATCCATCAGCAGGTGAACATGTCTTTTGCAATCTCTCTTACAGAACAATTCGTAAAAACTTTCGGCTTTGAAATAGAGGGGGTGCCCTTTTTTCCATCTCCTGAAACAGTCGCCCAATTAAACCCGGAAGATTTACGGAGCCTTCGGTTTAGTCAGCGCAAAGCTGAATATATTATCGACCTTTCAAAGAAAATTGTCAGCGGCGAATTAAATCTAGAAGAGATTGGTCAAAAATCTGATGAAGAAGTGGTGAAAGAGCTAGTAAAAATTAGAGGAGTTGGCCCCTGGACAGCTCAAAGCTTTTTATTATTTGGATTAGGAAGGAAAAACCTATTTCCAATGGCGGATATTGGTTTGCAAAATGCAATCAGGCGGCTCTATAAGCTAGACAGAAAACCTACATACGAGGAAATGGAAAATTACAGCAAAGAATGGCATCCCTATTTAAGTTATGCCTCTTTCTATCTATGGAGAAGTATTGAATAGGAAAAGCGTAGGTGCCTGTCCATCGACGTACAGACTGGAGTGCCTTCGACGAGATAAAGGAAACACGGCGACGTAGGAGCCGATGTTGACTTATCGTAGGAGGAGGCGCGAAGTCTGCTAGTCGATAGGCACCGGAGCTAGACAATAGGAAAAGCGTAGATGCCTGTCCATCGACGTACAGACTGAGCAGAAATGCGGAAGACGGCTGCTTAGGGGCGACAAGCGCCGGCAGGCTCAGAGCGCGACATCCTGTCGCTTCGCTTGCACTAGCACATCCTGTGCGTCGGAGGTCAATCCAGTGAAGTCGCTTTTTGACTTTAGTGTCTGACCGAAGCGACCTCGACCCCTGCAGTCTGAAGCTAGACAAAAAGAAAAGCTAGATACCTGCCATTAAAAAAAGGAAGGCATATTCGCGCCTTCCTATTTCTGTTTTGCTCTTTTATCAGCAGCCTCAGACCTGGCCAATGCCTCTAAGTCATCCTGGTCCGCAAGCTCTTTGGAAAATTCGATATCGCGTCCGTCACTCTTTAATTGCTTTGGAACTTGCGGAAGTTTTTGCTTGTTTTTGTCGCGGGCTTTTTGATTTTGTGAGCGTCCCATATTCAAACTCCTTTTTTAAAATGTTATAGAAAGTATAAAGTGTCACCAAATTCTCTCTTTAACAATGAATACGTAATGTCTAGCTGCAGGAGCCATCGGCTCAAGGTCACAAGCCGCAAGGACTCACCTGCGCCATAGTCGAAGATGCCTGGTTCAGCTCGTCGCAAAGCTGCAAGAAGCAAATCCAAAGATGTTTTTCACGATGCAATTAGATAAGCAGCTTTGCTATGGTGGCTGAAAAGCTCCCGCATCAAATTTCGTCTTGTGCTTGTAGCTGATATGCGGGCGCCTTGCGCTTTTCTGTAACATTTACAGCATGGCTGTCTACATATTATTTGCTGCACAATTTTTTTCACTCATAAAAAAGCTATCTTCGACCTTTTTCTGTAAATCCGCCTGCCTGGTCCGCACGCTTAAACTCTCGTTGGTAAAGTACTTCCTGCGTTGCCGATAGCTTATTTTTCGCTTTGTATTCTTGCTTTTTCTTCAACCTGACCACCTCCCAAGTAATTATTAACATCATTACCTTATGGAGTCTTTCTAATACAGCCACGAACCCGCCTGTTTATGATAAAATAAAGTGAACTGTTAAATATGAGGGTGAATAATGTGCCCATTATCACAAAGATATCTGTCCAAAAGAAAAACCAAAATCGTTACAATATTTTTCTCGATAATGTTTATGCCTTTGCTGTAGATGAAGATGTGCTTATTAAATATCATCTTACAAAGGGTAAGGAACTGTCCGACCATGACCTAACCCGGATACAACATGAGGACGAGATCCGAAAGGCATATCATTCAGCGGTGCAATTTTTATCTTATCGGATGCGTTCTGCACTTGAAATAAGTGCTCACCTGAAAAAAAAGGAATGGCCAGATCCGATCATTGATGTTGTTTTGCAAGAATTAACCAGCCAGAAATATATTGATGATCTCGAATTTGCCAAAGCCTACGTGCGGACATATGCCAATTCTGGAAAAAAAGGACCGCTCGTGCTAAAGCGTGAGCTCGAACAAAAAGGAATCACTGAACAAAAGATAAATGAAGCATTAACTGAATATAATAAGGAAAAGCAGGTTATGGATGCTATCCAGTTGGGAAATAAATATGCTGCTCAGAATAAAAAGCTTTCCGAACGAATGCTTAAACAGAAGCTGGAACACTCACTATCAATTAAGGGTTTTCCTCCTGACATAGTACAATCGGCAATGGGAGCAATCGATTATGAAAAAGACGAGGAGACAGAATGGGAAGCACTTAAAACCGAAGCGGAAAAAGCAAAGCGGCGTAATAAAAAATATTCAGGCTACGAATACAGGCAACGTATGCAGCAGGCTCTATTCAGGAAAGGTTTTACTATGGGTTTGATCAATCGCTTTCTGGAAGAGGACGATTTGTAAAGACGAAGAAGGATGTGCTAACTAATGGAAAATGAAAAAAGATATAGCCAAATGAGTGAAGAGGAGTTGAATAAAGAAATTTCCGATGTAAAGGAAAAAGCCCGTAAAGCGGAGCAGATGGGCATGGTTAATGAGTTTGCTGTATATGAAAGGAAAGCGGTCATGGCCAAAGCCTACCTTTTGAATCCGGACGACTTCAAGCCCGGTGAAATTTATGCTATTGATGGCGACCCGGGGGTTTATTTTAAAATTGATTACATGAATGGTGTGTTTGCTTGGGGCTACCGTTTGGGCGGATCAGGAAAAGAAGAGGCGCTGCCGATTTCATTATTAAAATAAAAAAGCACAGCGATGTAAATGGCGCTGTGCTCATTATTTTTATTGAGAGAAAACGGTCACCGTTTATACCTTTTAACTGCATCTATTTCTAATATGATTTTCTGTTGGCTTTGCTGTGTTTGGCCGTTGACTTGCGACCCGTCATGATTAGGGCGGTACCATCCTCGGTTAAATGGAGTCAGTGCACGGTTCATGTGAGAATCCCTGTCTTTTTGCAAGTTCCAGCCTCCTTTATCATAATGATTGATTACGTTCGTCTTCCCTTGCGCCGGATGCTCTCATTCTTTCCTGTGGATTCGTGTTTGTCGTTCCGTTCGGACGTTTGGAGCCGTATTCGGGTTTTGCACGTGGTTCCCCCTCAAACCGGTGAGTATTGCCATATGGGAAATCTTTTGCTTTATTACGCAATGGTCATTCGCCTCCTATACATGCGGTAAAATGACACCCGCATTATTATTTTTGACTCATGGTCCGAAAAATACGACTGGAAAAAGGAGCGAGTTCCATGAACGATTATTATGAAAGGCTAACAAGCCTGCTAATGCAAAAAAATGCCAATTTATCATATGGAAGAGCGAGGACATGGGTAGAGTTATTTTGGGAAGATTTCGAAACAACTTATGCAAAAGCAGGAAGAGAATATCAAGGCAAGGCTGTTGCGGAGAAGGTTGTCAGAACATGGGTCATTCAATATGGAGACAAACTGCACGAATTCGCTGCACTTAATCCGAAATATGCACATATGTTGAACGATGAAGATGATATCTATCATTGAAGTTAAAGAAAATATTAATTCAGACTGAATTTTCTAACAAGGTTAAGTTATGTCTAGCTCCGACGGACAGGAAGTGCTAGTGCAAGCGAAGCGACAGGATGTCGCGCCCTGAGCCTGCCGATGCCACAGGATGTGGCGCCATCGGGGCTTGAGGTCACAAGCTGTCAGGGAGCTTATTCAGGAAGATTGTGCTCCTTCGCCATAGTATTCGAGGACTTGTTCAGCTCGTCGCAAAGCTGCATGAAGCATTGTCGGAGATGTTTCTCACAATGTGATTGAAATAGGCTGCTTTGCTGTGGTGGCTGAACAGCTCCCTCATCAAAATTCGCCTTGTGCTAGTGCCGATAAACAGGCGCCTTGCGCTTTTCTAAAAAAAACAGTGTTGAAAAAGAAGACTTCTTTTTCAACACTGTTTATATAAATTGAACCTAATTATTGTGCACACATAGAAGCAGCCGCTGATTTCCGTTCCAGGCGGGCTTGCTTGAACCTCCTTGGCCGCTTCGCGTTCTAGGGGTTTCAAGTCCATGCTACTCTTGGAGGGCCCACAGAAAAGCTTCTGAATAAGCAGCTCACGGAGGAAATGAGAAGCATTTTCAATAAGTTGCTGCCCTTGGTATCAATCAGTAGCAACACGCAGTTTTTTCCTTAACTTTTCTTCGCTGTATACCCAGCCGGTATATGAAGTGATGACCTCCAGCTCATCTGTCAGTTTCACGATAGCAACAAACGGGTAATGCCCGTTGCTTCGGTATCTGAGATCGATAAACCGGACTTCAGTAAAATCGTCATATTTTTTGATTTCCCAGCGATAGACCGGGGAGAAAGATAAAAAGGCAGAAACATTCTTATCTTTCTTGGCAGCGCGGATAATATCCGTATCAGGAATCGGAATGCGTTTAAACTTGTCAAAGATGGTGACGGACCTTCTATAAGCCCTTCCCACATAAAAATGGTCTTTCGATGTGACTGCAATTCGCCACTGGTTAAAATACATCGTGGAAGCAATAATGATGCGGTCAGCATCAGGAACCGTTTTAAGTACAGCTGACTTTACCATTTGCTGCATGACGAATCGAAGCACGTAATAAAGAGCGATAATCACATACATGATTAAAAAGGTGTATCCTGGATTTCCGCCCAAAAGCCAAATTAGGATTCCAATGACATGAATTCCGAAAATATAAGGGTCGAATGTATTAATTATCCCAAGCGCCACCCATTTCGAAGAGATGGGCCGTAATGCCTGGGTTCCGTATGCATTGAAAATATCAACAAAAACATGCAGCGAAACTGCAACGAGCGACCAAATCCAAAGATGCATCAAATTCGATCCAGGAAAGATCAAATTTACAAAGAAAGCGACGAGGACTGACCATACTAAAATCGCTGGAAGTGAATGCGTAATTCCTCGGTGATTTCGTATATAAACGGCATTATTTTTAAGCTTTAAAAAAGTATCGATATCAGGAATTTGCGAGCCGATGATTGCAGCAACGAGCACACTCTGGGTATTAACAGTGGTTTCCGCCACAACTGGGTCTAATGTGGCAAGCCCGCCAATTGCAAATCCCATCACTACATGAGTAGCTGTGTCCAATTCTGGGTCCTCCTCTGTGAAGGGATTTCGTAAAAAAATTTATTCTTTAGCCAGTGGCTTTAGATAAGACTGCATTTATTCCGCAAGCCTTGCACTTTTCTTCATGCCTACTTTTGTGTATCATATTTTACCTATGCAAGAAATGCAACGGAATTAACTCATTATAATTATTCCCGTTAAAAAGGATGAATAACCTGTGAAAAACAGTATTGACAATATGAACAAAGCAAAAAAGGAAAATCTAATTAATATAACCGAATTTCAAAGTGATCTTGTCCAATGGTTTCAAGAGGAACAACGCGATCTGCCGTGGAGAAAAGACAAAAATCCATATAAAGTATGGGTTTCAGAAGTGATGTTGCAGCAAACAAGAGTTGATACTGTTATACCATATTATAACCGCTTTTTGGAAAAATTTCCAACTATCGAAGCATTTGCAGACGCCGATGAGGAAGCGATTCTAAAGATTTGGGAAGGACTCGGTTACTATTCCAGAGTTCGAAACCTACACTCGGCCGTCAAGGAAGTTGTGAGCGAATATAATGGAATAGTACCTGATACGAAGGAAGAAATTTCAAAACTTAAAGGCGTAGGTCCATATACGGCGGGTGCTGTACTTAGCATCGCCTATGGAAAGCCGATTCCAGCTGTTGATGGAAATGTTATGAGAGTATTATCTAGAATTTTACTTATAACAGATGACATTGCTAAATCCTCATCGCGGAAAGTTTTTGAAAGTGCAGTGGAGAGGCTGATGTACCATGACAACCCCTCATACTTTAATCAGGCCTTGATGGAACTTGGAGCCCTCATTTGCACTCCAACATCGCCATCCTGTCTGCTGTGTCCTGTCAGAGAGCATTGCCAGGCTTTTGAAAATGGTGTTCAAGAGGAGTTGCCTGTAAAAACGCGCAAGAAAAAAACCCGCCACGAAGATATTCTTGCTGTTGTTCTAAAAAATGAGGAAGGAAAGATTTTAATCAATAAGCGGCCTGAGGAAGGGCTTTTAGCTAATCTGTGGGAATTCCCGAATTTGAAAATTGTTCCGCTTCTTGATCCATGGGAAACTCTGCAAGATTTTTTATCAACGGAATATCTCCTGGATGCATCAATAGAACAACATTCTTTTACTGAGGTACGCCACGTCTTTACCCACTTGACGTGGACCATTGATGCATATGAGGGCAGGTTGAAAAGCGGGGAAGTTGATGAATATGGAAGCCTGCGCTTTGTGACTGAAGAGGAACTTGAAGAACTGGCATTCCCAGTTTCCCACCAGAAAATCTGGCGGGCATATAAGGAACAAAAGCGGTAACTTTGCATGCGGCCATTTCCCATGTAAAATATGAATGAGTAAATTGAAAGGTGGATACATATGAGTAACAAAGTAGCACTCGTAACCGGCAGCAGCCGTGGAGTTGGAAAAGCAGCAGCACTTGCTTTGGCTGAAAAAGGGTATGATATCGTCGTCAACTATGCAAGGAGCAAGAAAGCTGCGCTAGAAACAGTCGAGGAAATAGAAAAACTGGGAAGGAAAGCTTTTCTCGTACGAGCAAATGTCGGTGATGTTGATAAAATTAAGTCGATGTTCCAACAAATTGAAGAGGAATTCGGAAGGCTGGATATTTTCATCAACAATGCGGCCTCAGGCGTATTACGCCCTGCGATGGAACTGGAAGAATCCCACTGGGACTGGACAATGAACATAAATAGTAAAGCATTGCTTTTCTGTGCTCAGGAAGCAGCGAAATTGATGGAGAGAAACGGCGGCGGAAAAATCGTGAGCCTAAGCTCTCTAGGATCAATTCGTTATTTGGAGAACTATACAACTGTGGGGGTGTCCAAGGCTGCAGTCGAAGCATTGACAAGATACTTGGCTGTTGAATTATCTCCAAAAAATATCGTGGTCAATGCTGTATCAGGGGGAGCCATCGATACGGATGCTTTGAAACATTTTCCGAACCGTGAAGAACTTCTCGAAGATGCGCGCAAAAATACCCCGGCAGGACGCATGGTGGAAATTGACGATATCGTCAAGACAATTATGTTCTTGATATCAGATGATGCTTCAATGATTAGAGGCCAAACAATCATTGTGGATGGCGGCCGTTCCATATTGGTATAGACCTAAATTTTTCAATTAAAAAGTTTGGATAACAACTTTCATCTCTGGATACTCTAATGTATGTGGAGGTGAGAACTGTGGCTAAAAAACCAAACCAATCACAAACTAACGTACAGAAAGTAAGACAGCAAAACGCACAATCAGCTGGAGCCCAAGGTCAATTCGGCACTGAATTTGCCAGCGAAACAAACGTACAAAAAGTAAGACAACAGAATGCACAATCTGGATCAGGTGCACAAGGCCAATTCGGTGCTGAATTCGCCAGCGAAACAGATGCACAACAAGTAAGACAGCAAAACCAGCAAGCTGAAGCCCGCAAAGGCAAAAACGCAGGCCAGTAGTAATGAACATAAAAACGGGAGGGTGCTTTCAGTAGAGAGCAGCCTCCCGTTTTTTATCGTACAATAATACTCTTGTGATACTAATCGGTATATGCTTCGTCCAGCTCCGACGGACAGGACGCACAGGATGTCCTAGTGCAAGCGAAGCGACAGGATGTCGCGCTCTGAGCCTGCCAGCGCTTGTCGCCCCTAAGCTACCGGCTTCCGCTTTTCTGATCAGTTTGTACGTCGCTAGACGAGCGCTTGCGCTTTTCTTGCAAGGAAACGCGCATCGGTTTTAAAAACGAACAGAAACCGTTATAATGATAATATCGATACATATATAACAAAAATAATTGAAATTTAGCAGCCAGCCCGGCCTGGGATAAGGCCTGCCGCCTTCATTAGAACAGGTATCATAACAGTTGAAATCGGGGCGCTTCTGCTTTTTTTAGAAAGTAGGGGAAACGATGAACATTCCCGCGGAAGGATCAAATATCCAGATACAGAGCTATAAGCATAATGGAAATATTCACCGGATATGGGCAGAAACAAAAGTGCTTAAAGCCACTAACCATACGATCATCGGGGGAAATGACAGGACGCCGGTAACAGAATCGGATGGAAGAACATGGATTACTAGGGAGCCCGCCATTTGTTATTTTCATGCGGATCTATGGTTTAATATTATTGCCATGATCAGGGATAATGGTGTTTATTATTATTGCAATCTCGGTTCTCCCTATGTTTTTGATAAGGGAGCATTAAAATATATTGACTATGACTTGGATGTTAAAGTCTTTCCAGATATGACATTCACTCTTCTTGATGAGGACGAATACGAGCAAAACCGCAAAATTATGGGGTATCCGGATGTCATCGATCATATTTTAAAGAAAAATGTAGAAAAGCTTGTTCGCTGGATCCGCCAGCGTAAAGGCCCTTTTTCCGCAGAATTTATCGATATATGGTACGACCGGTACCTAACATATCTGAACTGAAATATTCCTGTTGGCGTTTTATCAACAGGTTTTATTTTTTTGAGGAAACTTTAAATACCTTGTCTACGGATTACTTGGCGGGTTATGCTCCGTGCAGCTCTAGCGCCTAGCCCCTCGAGGTCACAAGAAGCTCCTGCTGCGCAGGTTACTTGATGAAGGTTTGCTCACCTCGTGCAAAGATGCATGGAGTATTTTTTAGGATGCTTCACACGATGTGATTGCAGGCAGCAGCTTGGCTAAAAAACCGCCTCTCGGGAATCGTCTTGTTTGCCCGCGCATTTATTCTTTTTTGTAATATAAGGGAGGAACCGCCGCATGGGGGTTATTAAAAGATATATGGCATTTGTAAAGCCATACCGATGGAAAATTATCGGAACATTGCTGATTGGCATTATTAAGTTTGCTATTCCGCTATTGATTCCTTTTCTAATGAAATATGTCATTGACGACATTATTTCAGTAAGTGAAATGAGTGCAGACGAAAAGACAAATAAATTGTTTATTATCATGGTCATCATGCTTATCGTTTTCGCTGTCCTTCGGCCGCCAATTGAATATTACCGGCAATATTTTGCCCAGTGGACTGCGAGTAAAATCTTATACGATATCCGCGACCGGCTTTTTACTCATATTCAAAAATTGAGCTTTAAGTTCTATTCTAACAACCGGGCGGGGAACATCATTTCACGTATCATCAATGATGTTGAATCAACAAAGGACTTTGTCATCACCGGATTGATGAATTTATGGCTGGATGCAGCAACGGTTGTCATTGCCATAGTGATCATGCTGACATTGGACGTTCCGCTCACATTTGTATCTCTGGCAGTTTTTCCTCTCTACATTATTTCGGTTAAGTATTTTTTTGGAAACTTACGCAAGTTGACAAGGGAGCGGTCCCAGGCGCTTGCAGATGTCCAAAGCTATCTGCATGAGCGCGTTCAGGGAATGTCGGTGATCAAAAGCTTTGCAATTGAAGATCATGAACAAATACAATTTGACAAAAACAACTCGAATTTTTTAAAAAAGGCCATTAAACATACAAATTGGACAGCCAAGGCGTTTGCTGTTGTAAATACAATAACAGACATAGCTCCGCTAATTGTGATTGCGTATGCCGGCTACCAGGTCATTCATGGAAATTTGACACTTGGAACGATGGTCGCTTTTATGGGATATGTTGAACGGCTTTACAATCCGCTTCGCCGTCTCGTCAACTCATCGACAACTTTGACACAATCGATTGCTTCGATGGACAGGGTGTTTGAGCTTGCTGATGAAAAATATGACATAGATGATGCTCCGGCCGCCGTTGAAGTAAAAGAAGTAAACGGGAATATCCGATTCGATCATGTGACATTTTCCTATGACAAGGATGAAAAGCCTGTATTGAAAAACATTAATCTGGATGTAAAAGAGGGCGAGACCATCGCGCTTGTTGGTATGAGCGGTGGAGGGAAATCATCACTTGTAAGCTTGATTCCGAGATTTTATGACGTATCTGAGGGAACTGTTCTCCTTGACGGCACGGATATCCGGGAATTCAAGGTCAGGAGTCTGCGAGATAAAATCGGTATGGTGCTGCAGGATAATATTTTATTCAGTGACTCCGTAAGAGAAAATATTTTGCTCGGAAAACCGGAAAGTACTGAAGAAGAAGTGATCAGGGCTGCCAAAGCGGCAAACGCTCATGAATTCATCATGAATCTGCCACATGGGTATGATACGACAGTTGGGGAAAGAGGAGTCAAACTATCGGGCGGACAAAAGCAGCGGGTAGCCATTGCACGTGTATTTTTGAAAAATCCACCAATCCTGATTTTAGATGAAGCAACTTCCGCTTTGGATTTAGAGAGTGAACACTTAATTCAAGAAGCCTTGGATGAACTTGCAAAGAACCGGACCACCTTTGTCATTGCCCATCGTCTGTCAACAATTACACATGCAGATAGGATTGTACTTATTGAACATGGGCAAATAGTGGAAGTCGGAACACATAAAGAATTAATGGAGAAAAAAGGGCATTATTACAACCTGTTCCAGGTCCAGCAATTGAATTAGAAATTGGTCATATTAAGAAATAGTCTAAGGGAACCGATAATTGGCACCCTGTCAATGCCCGCAATGTAAGTTTAGCTATGAACTCGATCGTTCGCCAAAACAACCCCTTGTCCTCATTAGGGAACCGGGATAGGCTCAATAGAAAACCAGCCGCGCATTCGAATACGCGGCTGGTTTTTAGTGACTAAGCCAGTTTTAAATTAGACGATATAGATGTTCGTATTATGATTTGTTTTGTCTAGCTCCAGGCACCATCGGCAGGCGCCTGGAGCTTTTCTTAGATATCTACATGTACTTGGCTTTCTTTTTCGTGGTATGTCTGGTAGGTCCTTATCAGTTTATCAAGCTGCTCCAATTGTTCCTCATATTCAATGATCCCGGATAAAATTCTCATTAAATGATAGGGCTGGAACACATCCTCAGTGTCGCCTTTACGAATTTCATTAATAAATAAATCTCGCAATCGGTCCCTGTCACTTTCCCCAAATAGGACATCGTCAAGCTCAACTTCCTGTCGGACTTTCCCTAAATACTTTAGAAGCAGCTGCTCATGAAAGCCCAGGAGGTAATCGAACCTTTCACGGGTTTCCACCTGAAGTGATTCGGGAACCTTATGCAAAATGTTTTCATACTTTTGCTGGAGCTTCAAGATATCAAAACTTTTTTGGGTAACCTGAATCATTTGTCTGTAGATCACAAGCTTGCGCAGTTTTGCACGATCTGTTTTTTTAAAATATCGACGCTCTTCTTCATACATCGAATAGAGTTGATTTACTTGAGTGATTCTCTTTTTGATGCTGCCGATATCTTTTTTTAACAGCTGATCCTCGGAGGCAAATCTTGTTGTCAGTCGAATCCATTTTAAAATATCTTCTGTAACACTTGAGATGCTCTGAAACAGTTTTGTTTCATATTTTGGCGGCAGAAAGATGAAGTTAACAAGAAATGCCGCAAGAATACCGATAAATATTGAGAGTGTTCGTAAAGATGCAAAATACAAAAACTGTTCGGCTGGCGCTTCCATAATGACGATAATGGTCACAAGTGCCAGCCGGATGGAGTTTTCCAGTTTCAGCTTCACCATGATGACAATGGCTACAATTGCCGCCAAGCCGACAATCAACAGATGGCTACCGAACAGAAGGTAAAATGTAATGGCTAATAAAGCACCGATAATATTCCCTTGTACCTGTTCAACAACAGACAGATAAGAACGGTAAATTGTTGGCTGAATGGCAAAAATCGCAGCAATACCTGTGAAAATCGGTGAAGGCATGTTAAGAAGTTGTGCAATATAAAGTGCCAACGTAATAGCAATTCCCGTTTTCAACATGCGGGCACCAAGCTTCATAATAATTAATTCCTTTCTAATACTTTGAGTACAATTTCCCTTATTTGGGTTTTTAAAAACTTTTGCGATTACATAATTAGCTTTTCATAAGCTTTTCTTAATTTTGGCAGATGGAGTCGTTGTTTCTTGAAAAGGAATGGTAAAAGGCTAACGCCACGTAATTATGAGGGACATCGTTCACTTTTTCAAGAAAACCGACCGGGTTTCAACCGATAAGTTGGAGCAACCCATTCGCCTTTGGTGTTAAATACTTTATTCATTGTATTACTCTGGCTGGTTTATCGCAATCCACAGAGCCGTATATGAGAATCCGCCGCATATAAATAAAAAAATCCACGTAATAATAAGATGAGGGACAAGTGAGAAGGGCGGTGGCGACAATGTGGTATGCTCTGTTTTTAGGGGTATTAATATGTATTTTCATGGCTCTAAGACTGTTGTTTTTTCCCGCCCGATTCAAATATAAAGAGGTTTCGTTTGAGAACTTTGTTTTTTTGGGTCTTACATATGTGGTAATTATGATTGGCTTCGGCATACTGTATTTGCTGCTTGATATGAAAGGTTTCCATGTGTTTAATGATGTTGAGGCGGACATGGCTGCCGGCAGGTCGTTTTTTTCAAATTTGGGAACTTCCATCTATTTGAGTGCAGTTACTCTATTTTCTGTCGGTTTTGGCGATGTTGCCCCGGTTGGAATAGGGCGTATGCTTGCCATCATTGAAGCCTTGCTGGGCTATACGATTCCCGCTGCCTTTGTCGTGCGCACGTTCATTGATTTTGATCCCTCCTAAGATAGTAAACTGAATGGCTAAATTTGAATTTCAGCCTGAATTTATGTAGGCTAATAAAAGATGATATTAATAGGAGGCGGATTTCATGACAGTGAAAGAAAAAGAATTGGCACCTGACTTCAAGCTGCCGGCAAGTAATGGAGAGGAAATAGCATTATCCGACTATCGAGGAAAAAAGAATGTCCTTCTATATTTCTATCCTAAGGATATGACGCCTGGATGTACGGTACAGGCATGCGATTTCAGGGATATGCATGAAGACTTTTCTGGCTTGGATGTTGTTATTTTAGGAGTCAGCCCGGATCCATTGACGAGCCATGACAAATTTATTGAAAAGCATGGCCTGCCATTTTTACTCTTGGCGGATTTGGAGCATGAAGTTGCTGAGCTGTATGAAGTATGGAAGCTCAAGAAAAACTTTGGCAGGGAATATATGGGTATCGAGCGTTCCACTTTTATCATTGACAAAGAAGGAACTTTGGTCAAAGAGTGGAGAAAAGTCACGGCTAAAGGACATGCGGTCGAAGCTTTGGAATACATAAAAGAAAACCTCGTATAACATTAACTTTAAAAACGGCCTTCTGAAATATGAGGCCGTTTATCATTTTTACGTTTCAAAGCTTCATACTATAGATAACCTTTTTTTAATACAATGCATTGTCCAGCTCCGACGGACAGGAGGTCCTAATGGCTCCGACGCACAGGAAGTGCTAGTGCAAGCGAAGCGACAGGATGTGGCGAACTGAGGTGGCCTTCGTCCCCCTGTTGTCCGGCTGCGAGTGCCATCTGCTCGATATCATAAGCCTGCAAAGAAGCGAATTCAGGAAGATTGTGCTCCTGCGCGACTATTCGAGGAGTTAACTGTTCAGCTCGTCGCAAAGCTGCATGAAGCAGATTCAGGGAAGCTCTACACGATGTGATTGAAATCAGTAGCTCCCCTGTCGTGGCTGAAGTACTGCCTCCTCGGGAATCGTCTTGTGTTTGTCGGGGGCTGATCAAGGCGTCTGAGCATTTCGGCACAGTCTGTACGCCAATGAACAGGCGCTTGCGCTTTTGTTTTTGCCCATTTTTCAATTGATAGCGGCTTTTGTCCATTCCAATTTAATAAAAATACATAGCTTATAGTACAGGGCATACCTCCTCAGTTAATATAAATTCATTCGGGCTGCGAAAGCAGTCCTCTTTTTTTGAAAGGGCGAACTGACCCATATGCCATTTAATTGTGGCCTAATTTTTATCTATAATTCCGGTGGTACTGTTAATATAATTATAAATAAACAAGATGGAGGGTCTGCATTGAAAATTTATACTAAGACTGGTGACAAGGGAATGACCTCATTGGTATATGGGACAAGAATACCCAAGAATGATTTGCGTGTTGAGGCATACGGCACGTGTGATGAAGCCAATTCTGCAATCGGCCTCGCTCTAAGCTTCTTAGTAAACGAACAAAAATCGGAAATAATAGAGGTAAAGAAAGCATTTCACCATATACAGACGGTTCTATTTCATGTCGGTGCGGAATTGGCCACACCCGAAGGAAAGGAAGTAAAGTGGAAGCTTTCAGAAGAAGATATAAAAGATCTGGAAAAGTTAATCGATAGATGGGATGAAAAACTTCCCCAACTAAAAAACTTTATTTTACCAGGGGGGCATCCAGCTGGGGCTGCATTCCACTCGGCGAGAACTGTGGTGCGCAGAGCTGAAAGATGTGCAGTGTCTATTGACAGTGCAAATCCGCTCGTGCTGTCGTATTTAAACCGTTTATCGGACTTGCTCTTCGTTGTCGCGAGGTATGTAAACCTGAAACTGGGAGCGATGGAACTTACGTTGCATGAAAATTAGGCTAAACCATTGACAAAAGGCGTTTTCAAGGATTACACTATTTATAAGGATTATAAAGTGAGAATGAAACTTTTATGAGAAAAGAGGTGCATGGCGATGTTAGACGAACAATTAAAAGATGCGATTGATACGTTGAAAAAAACGGGAGTGCGGATTACACCTCAACGTCATGCGATTTTAGAATATTTAATCCAGTCAATGTCACATCCGACTGCCGATGATATTTACAAATCCCTTGAAAGCAAATTTCCAAATATGAGTGTCGCAACAGTATACAACAATCTACGTGTCTTTCGTGAAGTTGGACTGGTGAAAGAACTCACGTATGGTGATGCATCCAGCCGCTTTGATTTTGTAACAACCGATCATTACCATATCATTTGTGAAGATTGTGGGAAAATCGTTGACTTCCATTATCCTGGTCTGGACGAAGTTGAACAATTGGCAGCTCACATGACAGGATTTTCAGTCGGTCACCACCGTATGGAAATTTATGGAGTTTGTCCTGAGTGTAGCCAGAAAAAAACACATTAAAAAAATCGCCTTGCGAAAAGGCGATTTTTTTATTTGAAGAATGTATAACTAACTATGAGAAATTTTATTTAAAGTTGCTTTCCTTTATCCAGATCCGCCGGATAGGATGTCCTAGGGCTGACGGCCCCACCAGTCGTGGTGTTCTAAGCCAGCCAGCGCCCAGACTCTCGAGTTTACAAGCCGCTTGCGTTTTTCTTATTTCTTTTTTCTATTATAACCCTCATCAAATTCTTTCCCTTCAAGCTCCGGATCCACTGTCAATGGTTCACGACAGTGCATACACATGTCCACCCGCCCAAGGATTTTTGTCGGTTTTCCGCAATTTGGGCATTCCACCTGAAGAGCCTTTGTCGAAAGCATGCCGATCCAAAAATAAACGACAGTGCTGCCGATGATGGCCAACAGCCCAAGTAACATAAAAATGGTCATGACAATCGGGTGCTTTTGAAAGAATATGCCTACATACATAATGATGAACCCGAGAAAAACGAGACTTAACGCAAAAGTGCGGATCTTATTAATTTTATTTGAGTATTTTTTAGCCATTTCAAGCCCTCCCAAAAATAAACTATACCATAAATGGGAGGGAAGAGTGCTGTCATAAAAGCAACAAATTATAGAAGGAGGAAAAACAATTAATTCCGTCGAAATAGAAGAAGATAGCAAGAGAAAAATGATTGCGTCAATCAATTCAGCTATTTTGGAGGAATGGAACATGGAAGAACTTTTTCGTCCAATAGTAAATTATTTCGCTTCCCGGCCAACGACAAAGGCTGTTTTGTTGGTTGACTGCACAAAAGAAATATTGACGGCAAAAGATATGTTTGATGTAATAATTTATGCCGTGGCATCCGGTCAGGAAAACCAAGAACAGGCCAGGCATTTTTATTTGCAAGGAATGAACATTGGTCTATACATTATAGATGAGAGCCTCTTTCGTTCAAAACCCTTCCAATTGAACGACAGTGAAGTGTTGTTTGAACGCGACCGTTTTATAGATAAGATAAAAGAGGAAATACCATCAAAGGATATTAAATTGAAAATGGGCTTGGAGTTTGCCAAATTGATTCAGGCTTATACAACTGGTAAAGACCTCTTTAATGGTGGACAATTCTTAGATGCGTATGATTTCCTTGTGAAATCATTAAATCATCTTGCCAGATTAACTCTTATTGAAAAAGGGGCTTATATTGACTCGGCTTTGTGGAAACAAACTAAATGCAGTGAACCCGAAATATTAAAGCTTTTTGAGGAACTCGTTACAAGTGAAGAACCGATTGAAAAAAGACTGGAATTGGTTTTTTTGGCAAGCGGATTTCTAATATACTCAAAAACGATAAAAAGTACTGAGCATTTATTAGAAGTCCTGGATGAAAATCCAATTTGGAAGTATGAAATGTTTGAACAACATCCGCAGGTTAAATGTTATGGTGCGAACTTGAGGACGCTTTTGGATTATTTAATTGAAAAAGGATTGATCGTTCCACTTCGGATAGAGTCAAGCATCTCAGGAATGTATGAGCAATGTTATAAAGTGAAAAAAACATGTTGACACGATTATTATTGTTTGATATATTAGTAGACGTCGCTGGTTAGCAACTTAGTAAGCGGCAAAAAAAACACAAAAAACATGTTGACATTAAATGTTTGGTTGTGTTAAGATAAAAAAGTCGCCTCAAAACAGCGAGAAAAAACAATCATAAAAAATTGTTGACAAGTTGACTTGAGTGTGATACAATGGAAAAGCTGCTCGAG